>JBKBII010000001.1:0-3664 GCA_046299415.1 Thioalkalivibrionaceae bacterium
TGATCAGGCGTTCGACCTGCTCCAGCGCGGGTTCGATGCCGTCGCGTTGATCCGCCGGCAGCGCGTCGAGCTGCTGGCGAACGACGGCCAGCGGTGTTTTCAACGCGTGCGCCAGATCCGCCAGGTGTTCGCGCGAGCGTTTGACCAGCGCAGCGCTGTGGTCGAGAAGACTGTGCAAGTCGTCGATCAGCGGTTCGAGTTCGAGAGGGATCGGTCCGATCACTCGCGTGGTTTCTCCGCGCCGGAGCTGTTCCAGCGCCCGGCGCGTGGCGCCTAGGGGTCGCGTGGTGTAGTGCACCACCGCCACGGCGCTGAGGGTCAGAACGATGGCCAGCAGACCGAGTGCAACCAGCAATGGGCGCACGATCGAGGCCAGGTGGCGATCGATTTCCGTTTCCGGGGCGGTGACGATGATCGTCAGTGGATCATCCAGTCCCGGCGCGAAGCCGCGGTGGACGTAGGCCAGAAGTCGCTGATCCGCAGGCCCGGGAAAATCGTGAATCGTCTGGGGCTCGCTCATGGGTTCGTCGAGGGCATCCAGCCACAACGAGCGCGAAGTCGCGATGGGCTCACTGTTGATCGAGATTTGCCAATACCAGCCCGAGCGGACGCGCTCGAAGGCGGCGTCGCCGATGTCGCGCAGCAGCACGATGTCATCGTTGTCGTCGAGTTCGATGACGGCGAGCAGGCCGAGCGCGACGGATTCCAGACGGTCGAGGAAGGTTTGATCGACGAAGCGTTCGAGCGCGCGGTGCAGGACGAGTCCGGCGCTGGTCAGCACCAGCGCGACGAGGCAGAACGTGGCGATCGCGATGCGGCCACGCAGCGAGCGTGTGAGGGACATCATCGCGAGGACGTCGAGGTCCCAATGCTTGGCCGAGACGTCAAGGATTCCGGTTGGGCCTCGAGTTCCGGCGCAGAAGGTTCGATCGTCGCGGTTGGCACGCCGTCTGAAGTCGCGGATTCCGGGTTGATCAGGCGGTAGCCTTGGCCACGCAGGGTTTCGATGCGGTCGCGACCGATCTTTCGACGCAGCCTCGAGATAATGACTTCGAGCGAGTTGAAGTCGGTTTCCGAACCGTAGGAGTACAGATGTTCGGCCAGTTCTGCGCGACTGACGAGTTGTTTGGCACGGAGCATCAAGAACGCCAGTACCTGGGCCTCGAATCCTGTCAGTTTCAATGGCATGCCATTGAGGGTGAAGTCCCCGGTCTGCGTATCGTGCTCCAGGGTGCCGAGCACGAGAACGGGCCGGATGTGACCCTGGGCACGACGAATCAGCGCGCCGATCCGCAATAACACTTCGTCCATGCGGAAGGGTTTGGTGACATAGTCGTCGGCGCCGGCACGGAAGCCTGCGAGTTTGTCCGAGAATTCGTCACGGGCGGTGAGGATCAGGACCGGGAAGCGGGCGCCGTTGCGTCGCCAGTTGTCGAGCACGCGCAGCCCGTCTTGCCCCGGTAAGCCGAGGTCGAGGATCGCGCAATCGTAGGTCTCGGTGCTGCCGAGAAACTCCGCTTGCGCACCATCGCCGGTGGCATCGACGACGTAGCGGGCATTTTCCAGCGCGGCGACGATCGCGTTGCGCAGCTGGGGGTCATCTTCGGCGACGAGCAGTTTCATCGAGCCACCTCATTGGATGTGCCACGGTGTTGGGTGTTTCATCGTTCGTCCGGCCGAGGGTGTTCGTGTTCGTCGGGACGTGGTCGTCGATCGGGTCTCGTGTCAGCGGCTCTGCGGGCGGCGATCTGACCACGGCCGTCGATCTCGAGCCAGTCGCCGGTGCTGGCGTCGAAACGGATGCGCAGGACGTTTCGTTCGGCGGTGATGAAGCGGAGTTCGTAGACGGCCGGGGCCTGTTCATGGCGCAGCCCGGAGGACAGGCTGGCGTCGATCAGCTGTGCGTCATAGCGCGCCTGTACCTGTTCGACCAAGGCCTCGATGGAATCGAGGCCGGCGGTATCCACCGTTTGATGCTCGATTGCGCGGCCGCCAGCGTCTCTCGTGAAGGGGGCTGTGGAGCCCCGTGTCGAGTCGGCAGTCGGGTCGGCGCCGTGGCGTTGAGCCAGTTGCCAACCGGCACCCACGCCGATGATGAGGGCTGCGACGCTCAGCAGAACGCCGCTCGGTAGAACCCAGCGAAAGATCGAGGCGTTGGACATAAGGCGATCGCGGTTGTGTTCGGCAAGTTTACGAGCGTGTCGAGTCGGAGCCTAACTGAGCTTGAATGAACCTGCGCGCGGGTGGTGTTGGCGTTGGCCAAGTCGCACGCTACGGGCGGCTCGAGGCTGTTTCACGCCCTTCGAGACGTTCTTCATTCAAGTTTCTGCAAGGCCAGGTTATGGATCCTACACAGTGTCAAATGCTGAAGAAATCGTCCTGAGCGGGTGCCGCGCACGGCGCCCGGAGTGCAGTGACCGAGACATGACAAGGCGTTGGGCGGGGAATCGGGCACTGTGCAGTCCTGTCAATCGTGGCGCGGCCAGAGTGTTCAGCGTTTCCTCAGTCTTGAGGGCCGACGGGGTGACCGCCATGCAGCCATGCGACAAGCGCCGACGTTCGAAGATCGCCGCAGCATCCGTGTTCGGGATGCTCACTCTACTGGGGGTGTCGTGGACGGCGTCTTCAGCATCATCGGACCGGTCGCCCGATGTCATGCCGCGGCCAGAACCGACCCTGATAGCCGCTCCCACGAGTTCGTCGGCGCCGTTGGCTGCGCTCGACGGGCGTGGCATATGGGTTGCGGCGCGCCTCAGCGAGCGCTTTCGCGATGCCTGGATCATCGAGGACGAAGGCGCTCGACAGTTGGTAGAGATGCGCGGGTCGTTTGCCGATGAGATCGCGCCCCGGCTCGCGTTGGGGGAGGCCGCGCGTTGGTTGCTCGAGCCGACGCGTCGCGGCTGGCAGGTGCTCGCCGTCGAAATCGAGGGAGAGCGCCTCGAACACCGTCGGGGCGGGGCGCGAGAAGGTCGCGGAGGGGATTTGGCTCCAGACACGGCGGCGGGTTCGCGCAGTGGAAAGCGGTGGCATGAGCACCTGTCGGATCTCGGTTTTGAAGTTCTCGAAGGGCCGATCTGGACGGGTTTGCATCATGAGGCGATTGTCACGAATCCATTCGGCGAGCGCGTGCAGATCCACTTCGATGCGGACGGCGAGGTCTACAAGGAGCGCCATCGTTTCGATCCCTGGCCGCAGGATCTGGTGGACGATGCTATCGACGGGTCGTCGACCAAACGATAAATGCGCGCGTGCCGAATGCGATTGCGCCTGACCGGCCGTTCGTGCGTGATCGGGGCTTTGCCGCGGGCCGGATTTGTCGCTGAAGGCGTCCCGGAGGCACGTCTGAGCTCAACATGGGTGGGTCGGCAGGGTGTCGTCTGGGTAACTGGCGCGACGGTTCGGGGCTTGCGGTCAGGCGGCGTGCGGCCCGGTGCTGAAGGCAGTGGCGCGGAATGGCAAGGCGGGTGAGGCTTGATTCTTGCTTTTCGGACGCCATCCGCAGCGTCTGAAGGTCTCCTGGCTGCAGTTGCCCGATGATGACGAACGGCGTACTGGCGCTGCGGTCCCCCGGCGGCCGTGGCGTCGGCGATTCCCATGCGGTCAGTGACGCGTTTTCGTCCCGGCGGTTCTTGTCGCAGCGAGGGTACCGACGCTGTTCGAGGCT
>JBKBII010000001.1:3762-154038 GCA_046299415.1 Thioalkalivibrionaceae bacterium
TTCGGGCCTGCGCAAACACGGTGGCGTTGGAGCGCAAGACGGGCCTTGAACGGAAATTGAATCGCTGATTTCGGTTTGGTTGGGACGGAGTCCGGCAACATCTGCCTCGCATCAACGGCAAACCACAGGAGGACGGTGCAATGAAACATACGAAACAGATGATTGAAACGAACGATCGTGACCCTGGATCGAGCACGCTGACGCGTGGCGAACTTCAGGCTCGCGTCTCCCGAAATGCCCCGGCGCTCATGCGCACGACGTTGGCGATGGTGGTCGGGGGCATGATGTGGATCGGCGGCGCTCAGGCGGCTGACCGTGTGACCGGTGTGGTGACCGACGTCTTCGGTCAGGACGTCATTCTGGATCGTGGTGGCGAGCGGTTCCTGGTACGGGGTCTGGACCGCGCACCGGCGCTCGATACCGAGATCACGGTGCGCGGAGAATTGCAGGGCAATACGCTGACGCAGGCGCGTTTTGCAGATCAGCCATCAGCGGAACCGCGCACCGGTTCTCGTGCCGAGCGGCACTCGGCAGACGGTCGCGAGGCCCAGCGAGCCGCTCGTGCCGATTCAGCGCCATCGGCGAACTGGGGTGCCGGACGCTTTGCTCAGGATCGCTGGAACGCACCGACGGAGATGCATTTGCCCCGCGCGGCGCGTGATCAACTCAGCGCTCTGGGACTGGGCGAAGTAGGCTACCTGGAGCCCAAGTCCAGTCATGTGCGCGGTTACACCACCAATGCTCAGGGCCTTCCGGTTGAAGTGAAGTTCGAGTACGACGGTTCGCTGCGTGAATATGGTGTCGCCAAAAGCCTCCGCAAACAGATGCGCAATATCGGACGTTATCAGTCGATTTCACCGCAGAACCTGATTCAGGCGGTCGAGAGCGAGGGTTTTCGCAATGCTCGGGTGATCGACTTCAAGAAACGCCACGCCGAGGTACTCGGGGAGCATGCGGAGCTGGGTTTGATGCGGCTCGATGTCGCGCCTGACGGCACGATCCTGAAGGCTCGCGTTCAGCCGCAGGGTTGGTGGGGCGGCTGAATCAGGACTGACCCCATCGGGCAGGTTGGAGGTGACGTTCGCGGGCGGTTCGCTGCGAGCGTCACCCGCCTTTTGCCAGAACCAGCCGGACAGGTACCGATCAGCACAAGTCCTTGCAGTGGAGGTGTGCGCTGCGTTGGCCGGCGCTTGGGTCAAAGGAGCGGTCTTAGGCTGTGTTTCTGTTCGATTTTCTGACTTCAAAGCAGCGGTGAGGCGTGCGCACTCCGGGTGTCTTGTTGCTCATCGAAGGCGGTAAAGGCAGGGAGCGTTCACAGCTGTTGATGGTGCGACGCTCTCGTATTCGAGTCCCGTGACTGGCTCCATGTTTGGCGTTTGGAAACTAATGAATGAGGTGAGAGCATGAGCAGACACCGATGGTCTTCCACGGTCAGATGGGTCGCCATATTCGGTGCGATGCTGGCCATGCCGCTCGTGGCCATGCCCGCCGATTGGTGGCCATGGCGCAGCGGCGCCGACGCCTCGCAGTGGCGGACGGCGCTGGTCGAGCGGGGCTCGATCGAGCGGGTGATTCTGGCCACGGGGCGACTGCGTCCGGCGGAGTTCGTCGATGTCGGCGCGCAGGTCTCGGGGCAGCTCGAGCGCTTGCATGTGCGCGAGGGCGATCGGGTTCAGCGCGGCGAGCTGCTGGCGGAGATCGACCCGACTCTGGCCGAGGCGCGCCTGGCGGAGCTTGAAGCCTCCACCGAGGACCTTCGTGCCCGTATTCGCGCCAAGCAGGCTGATATCGCGTTGGCGCGGACGCTCGCGCAGCGTGCCGAGCATCTGTTCGGGCTCGATGCCGGTTCTCGCGAGGACATGGAGGTCGCGCGTTCGACCCTGATCGTGCGACAGGCCGAACTCGAGGCATTGGAGGCCAATCTCCGTCAGATCGATGCGAGCTTGCGTACGGCGCGCGCCAATCTCGAGTACACGCGCATTCACGCGCCGATCGACGGTGTGGTCACGACGGTCGAGGCGCGCGTTGGACAGACCTTGAATGCCTCGCAGCAGGCGCCGGTGGTGTTGCGTATTGCGAATCTCGATCGAATGCGCGTCGAGGCCCAGGTTTCCGAGGCCGACGTTCTGCGTCTCGAACCGGGCATTCCGGCGCGTTTCTCTCCGCTCGGGCGGCGTGATCTGGTGTGGGAATCGGTGCTGGAGACGGTGCTGCCCGAGCCCGATGAGCTCAACGACGTTGTCTTTTATCCGGCGATCTTCGAGGTCGATAACCCGGAGGGCGTGTTGCGTAGCCGGATGACGGTTCAGGTGCATTTCGTCATCGCCCGCGCCGACGAAACTCTGAGGATTCCACTGAGCTACCTGGTCGATCGCACCGAGAATCGCGGACGGGTCTGGGTACTGGCAGAAGGACAGGCGATTCAGCGCGAGGTGCGTCTTGGCCTAAACAATGACACCAGTGTCGCGGTGCTCGAAGGCCTTGCGGTGGACGAGCGCGTGATCGACCCCCGAAGCCTGGCGGCTCAAACAGCGCGCGGGGGGCGCTCATGAGCGAGATCTCAAGCGATCAGAGGCATTCGGATGCGCTGGGTGCTGAGGGCTCTGAGGGGACCGCGAGAGCGGACGATGTGATCCTCGACGCCAGAGGATTGGTGCGGCGCTACGGCTTCGGTGAGTCCGCGGTGACGGTCCTGCATGGCGTCGATCTGACGATTCGTCGCGGTGAGTACATCGCGATCATCGGCAGTTCGGGTTCCGGCAAGTCGACCCTGATGAACCTGCTCGGCGCGCTCGATCAACCCAATGAGGGCGAGGTTCGGGTTGGTGGACGGTCGTTGCGGGCGATGACGAGCGATGAGCTCGCGACGCTTCGCAGCCGTCGCTTCGGCTTCATCTTCCAGCGCTATCACTTGATCGAAGCGCTCGATGCGTTGGAGAACGTCGAACTGCCGGCGACTTATATCGGTCAGCTCGGTACCCGGGCGCGACACGAACGCGCACAGACGCTACTTGCCCAGATGGGGCTCGAGGGTCGGGAGCATCATGCGCCGCGCGAGTTGTCCGGGGGGCAGTGTCAGCGGGTTGCGATTGCCCGGGCCTTGATGAATGACCCCGAGGTGCTGTTCGCTGACGAGCCAACCGGTGCGCTGGATTCGGCGTCGGGAGCGGCCGTGCTCGACACGCTTGAGCGCCTGAATCGCGAAGGCCGAACGATCGTCATGGTGACCCATGATCCAAAGATCGCCGCTCGCGCCGGGCGTGTGATCGAGATTAAGGATGGCCGCATCGTTGCCGATCGGCGGCGAGAAGAGGCGACACTGAACCGACCCAACGGGCAGGCGATACCACAGACGACAGCGAACGATGACAGTGCTGTCTGGTCGCCGGTCGGGGCGGACACGTGCCGTGCCGTCGGCGTGAATATCCAGCAGGGCGTGAATGCATCGCTTCAACCTCGTTCTGGCGCAGCGGGCGTCGTTGCGGCGTATCCGCGTCAAGCCGGCGCCGCGTTGTTGACCGTTATGCTGTCATCCTGGTCGATGGCGTTGCGTTCGCTGGCACGCAATCGCCTGCGGACGTTCCTGACGCTCACCGGGGTGTTGATCGGTGTGGCGTCCGTGGTGGCCTTGGTCGGCATTGGACAGGGCGCTCGTGATCGGATGATCGAGGACGTCACCGCATTGGGCTCCAACCTGCTGGAAGTCCGCTCTGGCGCGCGCAGCGTGCGTGGTTCGGGCGGCGAACGGGCTCGTTTCGATGAGGATACGGTGGCAGGGGTTCGGGCGCTCGACGGTGTGCATGCTGCGAGTCCTGAAGCGTACGCGGCACAGACAGTCCGCTACGAACGCGAAGATCGAATGATTACGGTACAGGGCGTCGATCCGCAATGGCCGCAGGTGCGCGAATGGCCGGTGGCGCTCGGCCGTTTTCTCGATGCCGAACACGTCTCGAGTTATGCGCTGGTGGCGGTGATTGGCGCCACCACGCGCGACCAGTTGTTCGGCCCCGGAGTTGATCCGGTCGGCGAGATCATTCTGATCGGCGCGAGTCCGTTCCGCGTGATCGGGGTCATGGCCGCGACTGGCGTGACGACCGGCGGTGGTCGCCATGACCGCGACGATCAGATCTGGGTGCCGTTCACGACCGCCGGATCGCGTTTGTTCGGCGAACTCACCTTCGATCGTTTCGTCGTGCGGGCGGCGGATCATGTCGATCCGCTGGCACTCGAGAGTGACATCGTATCGGCGTTGGAGGCGCGCTACCCCCCGGACAGCTTCCATGTGCGCAATCAGGCGGATCAGCTGGCGGTGCGTGAGGCGGCGCAGGCGACCTTCACGCGGTTGTTGGCCGCCATTGCGGCGATTGCGCTGATCGTCGGTGGCATTGGCGTGATGAACATCATGCTGGTTTCGGTGGCGGAACGCGTACAGGAGATCGGTGTACGGATGGCGGTGGGCGCGCGCGAGCGCGACGTGATGGCGCAGTTTCTCGTCGAGTCGATCGTGGTGTGCGCCTTGGGCGGGCTGATCGGGGTGGCCTTGGGCCTCGGCGTGGGCGCGGCAGCCGACGCGACCGGCGATTGGCGCATGGCCTACTCCTGGGCGCCGGTGCTGGCGGCGATGAGCTCGGCGGTGCTGACCGGCTTGCTGTTCGGGCTCTGGCCCGCCCGTCGAGCGGCGCGCATGAATCCCGTTCAAGCGTTGTCTGGAGGCTGAGCATGCTGGCGAACAGGTTTTTGACGCGACTTGCTGTGGAAACGCTGACACGATCGGCGCGCTGGATCGAACACGACGTGCCGGGAGCACGGCGACCGGGATACGACAAGGCGTCGGGCGCGAGCATCGCGCAACGCCGCAACGTGCTCTTGGGGCCCATGATTTCGCGTTCCACTGTGCCTTGGCGGCGCCCGATGCCGGGCGGTCGATGGTGCGGGGCTCGATGGTGGCTGGCGATTGCGCTGATTGGCCTGACTTCCGGCTGCGCCAGCCTGAGCCCGGGCCCTCTCGACCGCGAGCAGGCCACGGAGCGGGCGATCGCGGTGGAGCGGGATCGCGTCGTGGGGGCTGGGTGGCATCGGGCGCGGCTCGAAGCTGCCGGCGGTTGGACGTTGGGAGCAGGCGAGGTTCCTGAATCGTTTGATGACATCTGGCTGCAATGGTGGCCCGACGGCGAGAGCTGGATGGCATCGGTGTTCGACGGCAATCTTGATCGCGCTCGGGCGTTGGCCGTGCTCGAGCAGTCATCGGCGCAGACGCGCGTGGCCCGCGCGGGTTTGTTGCCACGCGCTGGGGGATCCGTGGGCGCCAATCGTGACCAGCCGCTTGAGGGTTCCGGAACGCAGCGGGTCAGTCTGGCGCTGTCGCTGGATTGGGATCCCGATGTGTTTGGTGGGGCGGCGGCGACCTTGCGGGCGACCGAAGCGCGCGAGCGGGCACAGACAGCGCTACTGGGTGCGACCGAGCGTCAACTCATCGTGCAGGCCAATCAGGCGGCGCTGACCTGGCTCGTTGCGCGGGAGAGTCTGGGTCTGGCCGAGTCTTCGATGGCGATTGCCGAAAGAACCTTTGAGTTGGTCCGCGCGCGTCGCGAAGCGGGCGCGGTGTCTGGTGTCGATCTGGCCTTGGCCGCCGAGCGTCTGCAGGCCGAGCGGTCGCGCCTGGTTGCCCGCCGCGAGGCGTATCAGGCCGCGACGGATGCTCTGCTGCTGTTGTCGGGAAGACTGCGGGCCGAAGGTGACGAGGTCATGCTGACCCGCTGGCTCGGCACGGCGTTGCCGACGATGGATCCTCCGGTGGTACCGCTTGACGCATCGACGCGGCTGGATCGGACGCCCGAAGTGCGCGTGGCGCAATGGCAGCTGGTGGCTGCGGGGGCGGAGATCGAAGCCGTGCAGGCCGCATTCTATCCGGAGCTTTCGTTGCGTGCGGGGCTCTCCGGGCGCGGCTCGACCATCGCGGCCGTCCTCGATCCAGGCGCCTGGGTGGCCAGTCTGGCGGCGACTCTGGCGCAGACGGTGTTCGATGGTGGACGCCGCGTCGCTGAACGCGACAGGGCAGAAGCACGCTATCGCGAGTTGCTGACGGAGTATCGTGCACGCGTGCTCGATGCGCTGGCCACTGCGGAGCGTCAGAGTCTGCGTGTGCTGACCAACCGCGAACAGCTTGAGATCGAGCAGGCGCGACTGACCGCAGCCGCGCGAGCCTCTGAGCTGGCTGAACTGCGGTACCGAGCCGGCCTAGTCGATGCATTGACGCTGCTATCGGCGCAAAGCGGCGAGATCGATGCACGTGAGCGCTTGTTGTTGACACGGCTCGAGGCGCTCGATGCCTGGCTCGTTCTGTATGGATCGCTGACGGATGCGCGACCCGATACGTCGCTGGATGCAGTGGGCGACCGGATCAATACGGCGACACGCCCCGCGTTCTGAACCCGTGACCGCAAACGTTGCCATCGCGCGTTGTGGGGGCGGGGCAGAGGATGGCTGGCGAGTGATCGAGTTGGGCAGAAACGTCCAGTCGGGTCCACCGCGATCGGGAGCGGGGAGCGGCTGGCCATGATCAGCGTCCTATGCACAGCTGAGAACCTCCGCAACCAAGAGACTGCGTAGAGCGCTCGGCACGCAAACCACGATGGATCGTCGGACATCAGGCCGGCGTCGGTGTTGAGCCTCGCAACCGTTCGCCCGCGTCATGAGGGGTCACGGTTCAAAGGGCGTGTCGACCTGAAACATTCGTCAGTTTTCGCTCCGGGGCGCCGCCGACCCGTGGTGGTGTACACGTTCTGCGCGCGGAGCATCAGCTCGTCTCGCGGTTGCCGGGGCGAGGTGGTTGACAGGGCAGATCGATGCAGAAGCGGGTGACCGACGCACGGGAATGCGTTTTGATTTCCCCGCCGTGGGCGGCAATGATCGAGCGGGTGATCGCGAGGCCTAGTCCGGCGCCTTCGCCCTCGCGGTCGCGTTCCGATCCGACGCGGTGAAAGCGTTCGAAGATTCTGTCGAGATGCTCTGCGGGAATGGTTTCTCCGCGGTTGATCACCTCGATATGCACCTCATGTCGATCGGTGAGGTGCGGCGCGTGACGAAGCCGTCGCCCTTGATCTTCAGCGCGTGACGGTTGCTCGCAGCGATGTGTCGTCGCGTCGCTTCGGGTGTCGATGCTGCCGTCGGTGTTGGCTCCGGTCTGCTTGCCGGGGGTTGTGACGCGGGTCTCAGCTCGCACCTCGATGCAACTGCCGGGATCGGCATGACGCAGACCGTTGGACAGAAGATTGGAGAGTGCCCGCCGAAGCATGGCTCGATCCCCCGTCATTCGCGCGGTGCCTATGCGCTTGAGGGTGATTGATCTCGATTCGGCGAGGGCTTCGTAGAACTCGAATAGAGCATCGATTTCGGCTGCGAGGTCGATGTCGTCGACGCGATTGAGAGCAAGACCGCGGTCAGTTTTTGCGAGAAACAACAGATCGCTGATCATGCGCGACAGGCGCTCGAACTCTTCGAGATTGGACGTCAGTACATCGCGGTATTCGGTTTCGCTACGGGGGTGCGAGAGTGCGACCTAGGTCTCCGTCATCAGGTTGGAAATCGGGGTTCGCAGCTCGTGGGCGATGTCGCCGGAGAAGTCCCGCAGTCGCGCGAAGGCGCTTTCCAGCCGATCAAGCATGCCGTTGTAGGCGGTGACCAGATCGGCGAGTTCCTCCGGAGCGTCGACGATCGTGAGTCGCTGGTCGAGCCGTTCGACCGAAAGTCTGCGGGCGGCGTGGGTGATCGTGGTCATCGGTGCGAGGCCGCATCGGGCGACGGCGGCGCCGAGCCAGAACGCCGCAAGGGTGGCGATCAGCACGGCCACGCCCAGCGCGATACGCGTGCGAGCGAGAAAGTGCTCGTGATGGCCGGTGTCGAGCGCCAGCATGGCGGTCGCCGCAGGCCCCGCCGTGGGCGGCAGGTCGCGGCGCTGCCCAACGTACGTCGCGCCATCGCTGCGCCAGTGCGCGAGTGTACTGGTTCCGCCGCCACGAGCCACCGGGTCGTGTCGGGCCGCGCGCGCGCCGGTTTCGGCACCGTGCGCATCGTCGTGCGGTGCCGACTGGCGGTCGGAGGGATTCGCGCCGATCGGGCGGCGAATCCGCTCCGGGGCCTGGTCGAAGGCAGCGTCACGCAGGCCGAACAGGATGGCGCCCTCGTGGTCGAGGATACGCAACACGAGCTGAGGCTGGGCGCCGAGCACGGTGTTGACGCGTTGCGCAGCGGCGGGTACGCCCGGCAAAGCCGCGTCATGCGTCAGCAGTCGGTCAAGGGCTTCAAAGTGGGCGTCCAGCTCGGCACGGTCGAGGCCGAGGAAATGTTGGACGATGGCTCGATCCAGAACCAGCCCAAACAGCACAAGCAGGATTCCGGAAAAACCTCCAAATATCAGCGCGATGCGACGGCGGAGTGATTGTGGGCGCGAACGGCCGCTCATGCCGCCGATCCTTCGTCGGGTGTGTCGAGAACGTATCCCATTCCTCGTACGGTACGGATCAGGCGTGGCTCAAAGCCATCGTCGACCTTACTGCGCAAGCGTCGGACGGCGACCTCGATCACGTTGGTGTCGCTGTCGAAATTCATGTCCCATACTTCCGATGCGATCAGCGAGCGCGGCAGGACCTCACCCGCCCGTCGCATGAACAGTTCCAGCAGAGCGAATTCCTTGGCGCTCAGATCGATACGTCGTGCGTCGCGTGTGACGCGGCGGCGCATGACGTCGAGTCGCAAACCACCGACGATGAGTAGATCGCGCTCAAGCGTGTTTCCGCGTCTCAGCAGGCTTCGGCAACGAGCTAGGAGTTCGGAAAACGCGAAGGGTTTGACGAGGTAATCGTCGGCGCCGAGCTCGAGCCCGCGGACGCGATCCTCGATGGCGTCGCGCGCGGTGAGAAACAACACTGGGGTGGCCATGTCACTGCCACGAAGCGCCTGCAAGACGGCCCAACCGTCAAGCTTGGGCAGGGCGACGTCGAGCACGATGAGGTCGGGTCGGAGTTCTTGAGCAAGGTGCAGCCCTGCGACGCCATCGTGAGCCAGTTCGACGACGAATCCGGCTTCTGTGAGTCCTTTTTGCAGGTATCGCCCTGTCTTGGGCTCGTCTTCGATGATCAGAATCTTCATGTTGGTTATCCGCTGTCGTCCACGCATGTTGCCACCTGCGTGACCTCTGGCGATTCGATGTCCGCGTGTTCTCGTTGAAGCTGACAGGATTGTCATGTTGGCGTCAGCCGGCTGTTCGCAGAGCTCAGCTACCCTTCAATCGCAGTTGGGCCTTTTGTCGCAGGGCTTGATGCTCGCATTCGGCGATCCATTCGGCGATCCATCCGCCGATCGTATCGATTGATCACGAGATCCTCGACCGGACCCCTTGCGGAAGCCTTGGATTGGCGTCTTCGAAGATGACCCGGCGGCGTGAGACCGCGGTGTGCCCGTCGGCGCTGTGGCCATGAACTCACCCTGCAGTCACGTTGGAGAATTGGCCCATGCCGTTGATTAGGTTATTTAAAAGCTGGATTCTGAGCTGCCGTCATCGACGGTGTAGACGGTTGACCGACAGGGGTGTTGTGACGAGTCGTGTGGTGACCAAGGCGCTCGTGGCCGCGCTGATGGTTGGCGGTGTGGCGTACACATCGGTGTTCGCGCACAGTCAGCAGGAGATGACCGAGCCGGCCGAGGGTGCCGTGCTCGAGTCCAGTCCCTCGCAGGTCGCGGTGCGTTTCGACCATGCGATGCGCTTTGCCTGGTTTCGGGTCGAGGGGCCGCAGGGCGAGGTGGAACTGCTCGACGCGCCACCGCGCGAAGCGGTGCAAGGTTTCTCCGCTGGATTCGCTGCCCCCTGCCGCCGGGTGAGTATGTCGTCTCGTGGCGCGGTCTGGCGGCTGATGGCCATGTGATGAACGACGAATTCGATTTCGTCGTGCGTCCCGCAGCCGATGCGACATCCGCCGAACCGCTGGTTTCGCCGCGCCAATGAATCCGCTGGATGCCCTTGTCCTGACCGCAAGTGCCGCGCTGTGGATGACCGCGTTGCTGGTCGCCGGTTCGGCGCTGGTGGCGTGGGCTTTGCCAAAGTTGGCGCCGGCAGCGACACGCGTGCTGATGCGACAGGCGATCGGGGCGGGGTTACTGGGGATTGTGGCGGTGGTGGTCTTCGTGCTGGTGCAGGCCATGATGCTCGGCGGCGGGGTCGGCTGGCCCGATCCGTTTCTGCTGGACATGATCCTGGACAGTCCGCAAGGCCAGCGTGCGGCGTGGATCGTCGCGGGCGTCGTGCTGGTTCTGGCCGCCATGGTCGCGCTGGCCCGCCAAGGCTGCGGCAGCGCTCCGGATCCGGGGCCTGCCAGTCGAGACGAGAGGCTTTCGTCTCGCGACACCGCATCCGGCCATGCCACCGTCGGGCAGCCGGGAGATCCGCTCGCCGTGGATCCTGCACAACCGCGCTGCGACCGATCGGCAGCCATCCGGCTTTGGCGGGTCGCTCTGGCGGCGGCCGGCGCGATGCTGATTCATGTGGGCTTTACCCAGACCGGCCACACCGTGCGTGAACCCCGGGTTCTGCTGGCCTTGATCCTTTGGGGGCATCTTGCGGCGGTGGCGTTCTGGCTGGCCAGCCTGTGGCCCCTGCACCAGGCCGTGCGGGTTGTCCCGCCGGATGTGCCCAGTCTGCAACGTTTCGGGCGGATCGCGACGGTCGTGGTCACATGGCTGGTGCTCGCCGGCGGGGCGTTGGTGGTGTGGCTTTCCAATGAGGGGCTGATGGCTGTGGCGTCCGATCCGCGGGCGCTGTGGGCGGTGGAGTGGCTGCGATGGCTGACGCTGAAGCTGATTCTGGTCGCGGTACTGCTGGGGTTGGCGGCCGTCAACCGCTGGTGGTGGGTGCCGCGTTTGGCTGCAGCGGACGCGCTGCACGATGACGGGGTCGCGAGTCCGAGTCACGGCCCGGGCCGGACCGCCCAGCGGGCCCTCCGGGCGAGCATCACCCTCGAATTCATTCTGTTTCTGCTGATTCTCTTCACCACGGCGGCGATGCTTACCCATCCGCCGATGGGCAAAGTCTGAGCGATGAGTGCTGAATTTCGGATTCTTCGCCGGATTCTTCGCCGGATTCCATTGCCCGATTCTTGCACGACCGATTTCCGCAACACGAGGGAATTCCGATGACGGAGCGACGATTCTTGCAGCGAAAGGCCGATGGAAGCCGAGAGCTTTCTAAGCGGTCGCGGTCTGCGATGTGGGGCTGTACCGGAGACGCGTTTCGGCGCGCCCGACACGGACTGATGGTCGCCATGCTTTCCCTGGGAGTCGCTCCGGCGCTTGTGCAGGCGCAAGCGTCGCCGGCGCAGCCCGGTGCAAACCCCTACGATGCGGGGGCGCCTGGCGTCACGCTTCGCCGCTACAGCGATCTGCTTGACCTGCCGGAGGAACCCTCCGCGATCGGCGCGGACGGGTGGCGGGAGAGCAACGACGCGGTCGGTGAACTGGATGGACACAACGACGCGTTGCGCTGGGAGGCCGAGCATCCGTTTGAACCCCCGGTCGATCCATTGCGCGCCGATGACGAATTTCCGTTGTTGACGCTGGAGATGTTTCTCGCGGCAGCGTTGCGCCTGCGTCCAGATCTCGTGGTGCACTCGGGCCTGGGTCGTTTCGAGGCAGCGCAGGTCGAACGTCGTGCGGGAATCGAGGTGCTTGATCTGCAGCAGATCTGGCTTGCGGCAGTGGCAGCGCAAACGCGTTTGCGGGCCGCCGAGGAAATGCTCGAGGCACGCCGAGTGGCCGAGGAGCTTGCCATGCGGATGAAGCGGGTCGGCAACTGGGATCGCGAACAGGTTCTGCGCCATCAGGCGGCACGCTCGGAGGCTGAGATCAAACGGATCGAGGCGCGACAGGACGCGGTCGAGGCGCGCGAGGCGCTGGCGCAGGCGGCTGGGTTCTGGACGGAAGAATCCCAGGCGTATCGGTTGCCCGACCGGTTGCCCGATCTGCCCCGAGACTTGCCCGAGCTCGAGCGGTTGGAGCAGCAGTCCCTGAGCAGCGATCCGACTCTGGTGTCGGCCGCTGCCCGCGCCGAACGGGCCCGACGCGCGATGTCCTCGCAGGATCGCCGGGTCGCGGTGCAACTCGCCGAGGCGGTGGATGCGACGCTGGCCCGATCGGTCGGTCGCGAGGAAGGGTTGCGTCCGGCGGTTTGGGTCGCCGCGCCGCGCCTTGCGACAACGCCGAACGCGATGGATGTCGAACGCATCGCGGGGCAGCGGGAGTGGGCTGCGATGCAGGAATCGGTCATCGAACGTCGTTCTGCCGCGCGGCGGGCCGCCTATACGCTTGAGCACCGCTTTGCCCGCGCGCGGCAGGCGCAGCGCCGGGCCGTCATCTACGCGGATCTCGAGGAAGAGGTTCTGGTCCGCTACAACGGCATGTTGCATAGCACCTGGGACCTCCTGGATGCGGCTTTCGAGCGGATCGAGGCGCAACAGGATGCGCTGGAACAACAGGTGGCGTTCTGGCAGGCCTATGCGCAGGCCGTTTCGTATCTGGGACACGCCGGGCCCCGATCAGACGAAGAGGAGGTCAACCATGAACCGTCGTGATTTTCTGGGCGGGGCCGCGCTGGGCGTTGCTGCATCCGCGGTATCCAAGGTGTCGCTTGCCGCGTTGCCGGAACCCGAGATTCGCACCAGCGCCGCGACCGCCGCGCCGCGGCCGCCGGCAGCCGGGAGGGCCTACAACCCTGTAGTGACACTCAACGGGTGGAGCGCCCCGTTTCGCATGCGGGACGGGGTCAAGGAATTTCATCTCGTGGCCGAACCGGTGGAACGCGAAATCTCGCCCGGCATGGTCGCGCGCCTGTGGGGCTACAACGGTCAGAGTCCCGGGCCCACGATCGAAGTGGTCGAGGGCGACCGAGTGCGTTTGTTCGTGACCAATCGTTTGCCGGAGCCGACCACGATCCATTGGCATGGCCAGCGTCTTCCGAACGGGATGGATGGCGTTGCAGGACTGAATCAGAAGGCCATCGGCGTCGGCAAGACGTTCGTCTATGAGTTCGTTGCACGCCGCCCGGGGACGTTCATGTATCACCCGCATGCCGACGAGATGGTGCAGATGGCGATGGGCATGATGGGGTCGTGGGTCACGCATCCGAAAGGCCGTCATGACTGGATCGACGAGGCACAGCGCGACTACTGCATTCTCCTGAATGCCTACGATGTCGATCCCGGGAGCGTGGTGCCGAAGATCAACACCATGCTGGATTTCAACCTGTGGACGTTCAACAGCCGGGCGTTCCCCGGGCTGGATCCGTTGGTCGCGCGGCTCGGCGATCGCGTGCGCATCCGGGTCGGCAATCTGACGATGACCAGTCATCCCATTCATTTGCATGGTCACGAGTTCGAGGTCACCGGTACCGACGGCGGGCCGACACCGCCAGGTTCGCGCTGGCCGGAGGTGACGACGAATGTTGCGGTCGGTCAGATGCGCCAGGTCGATTTTATCGCCGACTCGGAAGGCGACTGGGCGTTTCATTGTCACAAGAGCCACCACACGATGAACCCGATGGGCCATGACGTGCCAACCATGATCGGGGTGGATCACCGGGGGCTGGTGGGACGGATTCAGAATCTCGTGCCTGATTACATGCTGATGGGCGAGCGTGGCATGAACGACATGAAAGACATGCCGATGCTGTTACCCGAGGAAACGCTGGCGATGATGGCCGGCCACGGCCCGCACGGCCCGATCGGCATGGGTGGGATGTTCACCTACCTCGCTGTGCGTCGTGATCAGCCGCGTGGTGACTTCAGCGTGCCGAAGCCTTACGAGCAACCTCGTGGTACCCAGGCGTTCGAATACGTCGGCGATCTGCCGGAACCGGCGCGCTTCGAGTCCGAACGCGCCAATCCAGGTGGCGTGCCCGACCTTGACCGTCCCGCGTTGCGGATGAATGTGCGCAAGCCGCCGGGCGGCCATGCGCATTGACAGTCGTTTCCAGCCAGGCGGGGACACCCCGCTCACGTTCCCAAGGAGAGCAATATGCCCAAGGAGAAGAAGATGACGTTGATGACAAAACCGGCGACGTTGGCGGCGTTTGTGACGCTGCTGCTCGTGACCGGCTCGGTGTGGGCCGGATCGCACGGTCACACGGCGATGGGGCATGGCGACGCCACCATGGAGTCGAATGGGGATTCGGCGGGTGCGGCGGCCGATAGCTCGGAAGTGCGGGCCGAGGTGCGCCGCGTCAATACCCGGGACGGGACGATTTCGTTGCGACATGAGGCGATTCCCAACCTGGACATGCCACCCATGAGCATGACCTTCGGCATCGAGGATCCGGCGTGGCTTGAGGGTCTCGAACGCGGTGCCGAGGTCCTGGTCGTGATCGATCGGGTGGACGGCGAGTATGTGGTGAAGTCCCTGCGTCTTGCCGATTGAGCTTGCATCCCGAGGCGCACATGGATGAGCGATTGGAATCGTCGGAGGTCCGGCCAAACGCATGATCGTGAGGGCCGCCGAAAACTCGTCTGGTTCGATGGTGGGGCCTAGGGGTCAAGCGCAATGCCACTGCGCGCCTTGCGCCTTCCCGGGTTTAGGCGGGTCCAGGGGTCTAGAGAGGTGGCTGTGCGTAGACGTCACGGCCTGGCGTCACGACCACTGCGGCGAACGAATCGCGGGTCTCTGCGATGGTGTGCCTGACGATCGGAGTTCGCGCGTCGTTCGGGGACACAGGCAGCAGCGCACCGACATCGATCAGGTGCAGCAGCCGGGGTTGAATGATTGTGCGTGCCTGGTCCGTGAAACGCGGAAAGCCGATGCGATGGATGGCGTCGTTCATCGCCCGATCGGCCTGTTCCCGCTCGCGTTCCAGCACGATCCGCAACAGACCGAGTTCGAGCTCGGTTGGCGGGA
This sequence comes from Thioalkalivibrionaceae bacterium, assembly GCA_046299415.1. Taxonomy (GTDB): domain Bacteria; phylum Pseudomonadota; class Gammaproteobacteria; order Ectothiorhodospirales; family Ectothiorhodospiraceae; genus JBKBII01. Next base: position 18,694 of record JBKBII010000001.1, read on the forward strand.
TGTGATCGAGGCGACGTTCGCGGTCGGGTCGGTCGCGCCAGTCGCGAATCGCCGGGATCTGCCACTGCGGCGCGTAGCCGGCAAACGGGCCGCGAATCTCGATGGAGGGTCTAGAGGGTGACGTCACCGACGGTTCGGGTGGCATCAGCCATGCGGGATCGGCGAGGCCTGGCGTCTGGGCTTGGGGCACGTTGAACCCCGCGGCGGCCGTGGGCGTGTCGGCTTGGGCGAGTGTCTCGAGCCGTTCTTCGATGCGCGCTTGAATTCGGGCACCCGCTCGCGCAAAACCGCTGGCCCCGAGCAGTCGATAGACCAGTACATTGCGATGGATCGGCCCTTCGACTGCGATGACATGCCGAATGGCGGCGTCGAGGCTCGGCTCATTGATGTCATCGAAGGTTGCGTGACCATGAAGGTTCAAGGCCGCGGCATCGGTCGCCGTGTAGTGGGTCTGCTCGAAAACGCACCAGTAGCCCAGTCGGGTCGGTGACGGCGGGTCGCCGCGCGTTGTGATCTCGCCGCGCATCATGCGCGCACGCTGGGCGTCGATTCCGGCGGCTGGCTCTGGATTGAGCAGCAGATGTCGATGAATGTTGACCAGGGCCGCGAAGCCGGCATCCAAGGGTGGGCCGCTGCGGCTGTCGGGACTCATGCCGTTACGCATTTCGGAGGGCTCCTGTCGCGCCACACGTTGAGGGCTTCTGGTGCCAATCGCGTGGTGTCATCGCTGCGTGATGCCGAGCCACTTGGGCATCGACACGGGTTTCGGGGCCCGTTTCGCCGAAACCGCATCGCCCGGAATCGAGTTGTACGAGATCCATTGACGAAACGCGCCCAGAACGGTCAGTCTGAGCGATTGAATGTGACATCGAGCTGCATCGTTTGGGCCAGCAAATCCAGAAGTCGCTCCTGCAACGTCGTGCGCGGACCCGAGGCGAGGGCCGCGTCGTCGAGCGCCAGCAGCGTTTCAGCCACCATGGAATCCGGGAGTCGCGCGGCGAGACGTTCCGCCAGCGCCGCCGTCAGCCCTGCGATGCGTGCCGCGATCGGTTCCGAGATCGTCAAGCCGGGGATCCCGGACGACTCGGACTCGGGGTGGGTCGTCGCAGCTTGGTGGGTTTCGGGATCGACGACCGCGAAACGGGTGGACGTCGCGTCGGCTGAAGTGGGCGCTGAGGTGGAGGCTGAGCTGGGATTGGCTGCCATCGATTCCGCTGAATCGAGGGTGGTCGAGTCCTGTTCCAGCCAGATGCGCCATTGCGCACACGTGCCTTCGATTTCGTCGCACAGGGCGGTGAGGGCAGCAGCCGGCTGTGGTGTGACTGCAGGCGTTTCCGTTGCGATCGCAGGCCACATCGTTGCCGCGCCGTTCGACGGCAGGCGCGTGTGACCGCGACCGAGCGCCAGCACCGCGAATGACAGAGCCGCGAGCAGCGTCCGTGCGTCGGCATTGGCGTAGGCGCTGGTGGTCAGTCGCTGCCTTCCGTCGGCTAATCGCTCGGCGAGATCGAATGGTGGCGGTTCTGCGCCAGGCCTTGGTCGGGCGGCGAACGGCCACCCGCAGCGGATGCGATGCCATAGCGCTTGCCAGAATCCGTTGGGCTCGCGACCTCGGCAGCGGGCTGGGGTCGTCGCTCGGCGATCGCGTTCCGCGAGATCGGCACGATGCCCGAAGTCGCTCGGCTGCGGCTGCCTAGGTTGTTGCAGGCCGGGCCGTCGGAGCCCGAGCGGCTGATTGTCGGGCTGACGAGTGTCGCGCCGTGTCTTGGCGCGGGTGCGGCGCGTGGTCCCGGCCTCGCCATCGTCGATGCTGGCGCCCGGACCGCGTTTTTGATCCGCGGTTGGTTGCGCCACCGTTTGGCTGATGAGGTGTAGGGCGTTCAATAAAACCGCGTTGCGGCCGCGAATCTGTACGCCGAACAGTTTCGCCGAGGAGCGGCGGGGCTTGATCCAGTTGAGCGTGCCAATGCCGGTTTTGGTCGACGCCGTCACGCCGGATTTGGAGACGTTGAATCGCAGTTCGTCGCGGCCATAGCGTCCGCGCAGGATCGTGCGACCGTTCTGCATCGCGATTTGCGTATAGGGTGCGATACCGGTGGAAAGGCGCACACCGTGGCGGCTGTTCAGTGTGGCGGTGATCCGGCTGACGCGGGCCGAGGCGCGGAGCGATACGCCACCCGTCCGGCTCGCTCGAAGGTAGCGGCCGGTGTGCTCGATCCGTTTCTGACGACCGTCGCGGTCGCGTTCGCCGATCTTGAGGAACCTCATGGTGGAATTATCGCACGCTGTCTGGCCGGAGACGCTATACCGGGGCGGGTGAGTCGATTGCCCGTGGAGCGTTGTTAACGATCGCGAAGCTGTGAGGTGCGGCGTCTTTGAGTCACATCGATGCGCCGCTCTGTGGCAACGACGATCGGTCTTGAGCGAATCGGACCATCGACAATCACGTTTTGCGATTGGCGTGGTTCGGGCCATGCAGCAGGGACGTTTTCAGACTGTTCTCTTGATGACGGTGGGTTGGAACGCGAGTGGGCACGGCGCCTGCGGCATGTTCTGACGCTGCGCGCGTCATTTTGTCTTTTGCGTGTTGCTCGATAGCCGTGGTGGCTGTCATCCGGTGGTCGAAGAAAACGAAACCCATAAAAAAAGACCCCGTGCCGGTGTTCCGGTGCGGGGTCTGAATGGTCGACTTGAGCGACTTTGTTCAGGACTCGGTTCGTTCATCCGAAGATCGGTCGAGCGTGCTCGAGACGCAGGATGATGCCGTTGGCCGTCCGGTTGTCGGGGCCCATGATGGTCCGTAGCGCGGGCTTCACACGGTCGAACGATCGATGACCGATGTGTCCCGATAACCGAACGGCACGGTCGATCAGCTGCCGATTACGCCGCCGTCGTCCTTGGTGATCACGACGGTGATCGAACGCGGCACGAAGTCTCCCGCCGGCGTCTGGCCCTGGGTCTGCCCCATGGCCCATTGATCGGCGGTGGTCGTGGCACCCGGATGCTGGAAGTTGATGAACATGGTCTTGTTGTCCGGCGTGGTGGTGCAGCCGGTCGTTTCCTGGCCCAGCGGGCCGGTCACGAAGCGCCGGATTTCACCCGTGTTAGGGTTGGCGCAGAGCATGCCATTGTTGCCCACCGGCGCGTAAACGCCACGGTTTTGGCCGCTTTCACCGATGTCTGTCTGGATCCAGACGCGGCGATCGTTATCCACCCAGAGGCCATCGGGTGCCGCGAAAATGGCGTCTTCCGTTAGCGGATCGCCGTTGAGATCGGCCGAGTCCTCGGTATCGCCGGCAAGGACGAACAGCTCCCATTGGAAAGTCGTTGCGGTCGGCGCACCGTTTTCGTCCCAGCGGATGATCTGCCCGAAGGCGTTGTTGGCGCGCGGGTTGGCCGCATCGACGCCATTGGCACCGGTTTCCTGACGGTTGGTGTTGTTGGTGAGCGCAAAGTAGACCGTGCCGGTCGAGCGGTCGATCGCGCCCCATTCCGGGCGGTCCATCATCGTCGCACCTGCGATATCCGCGGCTTCGCGGGTCTTCACACAGACGTCGGCCATGCTGCCGAAACCGTTGGCCGCCGACAGGCCGTTCTTGCCGGGCGCGAGTTCGAGCCACTCCCCGGAACCGTCTTCGTTGAACCGGGCGGCATACAACGTGCCTTCGTCGAGCAGCGAACCGTTGGCGGTGGCCTTGAAGAACGGACGGCTAGACACGAATTTATAGATGTATTCAAAGCGAGCGTCACAGCCGGCGTAGCAGACGATCGGTTCCCCTTCCGCGGGATCCTGGAACACAACGCCTTCGTGGGCAAAGCGACCGAGGTGCGTGCGCTTGACTGGGATCTGATTAGGATCGAATGGGTCGATCTCGACGACGTAGCCCTGGCAGAGCGGCTCGTTGCGGTAATCCTCGGTGGCGCTCGCGCCGGTGCTCGTGGCGTCGAAACGCGCGAATTCGTCAGGCGTCTGGCCGCTCGCATCTTTGGCACGGTGCCAGTGGTAACGGCTGGTCGTGCGGGTATTGATGCCGTAGCGACGGAACTCCGAACCAATCGTCTCGGTGGGGTCGTTCTTGGCGAAATAGCCCGCCCAGTTTTCTTCGCAGGCGAGGTAGGTGTTCCACGGGGTGACACCGTGCGCGCAGTTGTTCAGCGTGCCGCGGGTCCGAGTGCCCTCGGGACTGAACTTAGTCTTGACATAGTCGGAGCCACGCGCCGGCCCGGAGATTTCCATCACGGTGCCCGCGGTGACCTTGCGATTGCGGAAATCGGGGACGATCGCCCAGCGACCGTCAGACTGTTTGGCGGCACGGTAGATCGTAACCCCGTGCGCGTTGATCTCCTTCAGGACATGGTCGGGATCGCGGAACGCGTTTGCATCGGTCGGATCGAAGGCGCTGCCGTCAGGGGCGGGAACGGTGTTGCTACCGAAACCGGGCTTGCCGATCGTAAGGTCGCGATGCAGGAAGCGTGGTTCGACGTATTCGTGGTTGACGCAGATGATGCCGTCGGTCGAGCTGCCTTCGTACGGATCGGTCCCCTCGATCGGGAAGAAATGGATGCCATCGTGGTGCTGACCGATCTGGCAGCCTTGTTCGGTGCCGGTGTTGCTGCCGGTGAATGCGGGGAAATTGCCGCAGATCGGCTCGCCCCAGGCGCCGAGGATCTGGAAGGAATAACCCTTCGGCACGACGATCGTGTCTTCACCGAGTGACACCGGAACGGCTTCGAAACCCAATAAATCGGCACTGGGTGCGACTGGTGAAGCGGCAGAGTCGTCGCTGTCGGAACAGCCTGCGAGCTGTGACGCGAACAGACCGGTGACGGCGGTCGCGAGGGTGCCCTTGATCAGGGTTCGGCGTGACATACGTGCGGCGAGGACATCGCCGAAGTAGCGGTTGCCGGAGCGATTGCTGAGCGGTTCGTCGCCGGCTTCGAGGATTTCTTGGAGATTACGGGTGTCGAGATCGTTAGGTGTCTAAATGTCGTTCATCGTAGGGCTCTCTATGGCGGCTTGTGAAAGGCGAGAGCACCCTAGAAAAAAGGTGTTACAGCGTCGTCACGGCATTGTTTCGGGACCGTGACACCAGCACCGGTCGTAGCTGGAAAAACGGTGTCGATTCGTCGAGTGGTGAGCGAATCTTGGCGAGCCTCGATCCGCTTTACGGAGTTCGAAGCCCTCGTCGATTCATGGCGTTGATCCATGGCGACGGGTACGAGGCTCGCTGGTCGACGGTGGGCAGCGGGAGGCGATGGAGGACAGTGAGACTGCATGGGCCAATGTCGTGCCTCTCGCGGGGGCCGGACTTTGGGGTTTGATTGGCGCCGAGGTGCCAGTGCTATCGCTGAGTTTTGGTGCGACGCTTGAGCAGAGAGATTAAGTGAGGAATACACGGGCGTGAGCCGATGAGCCGATCGAGCGCCGGTCGATGGCTGGATATTCCGATAGGGTTTGTGAGACGGATCACTCGTCAATCTCGCGACGTGACCGAGCACTGAGGCGCGAGTCGTCGGGCAAGGTTCTGGTGGCCGACGGATGGTCTGCCGAAGTTTGTCCGTCCACCGAACCGTGCCGTGTAATCTTCGGCCGTGTGGTCTCGTCGCTTGAGTCGCAGGTGGATAGGTTGGAAATCTCGTTCGACTCTCCCGGCGCGGTGTTTATCGGGTCACCGAATGGATTCAGTCCTCCGACGAATCCTCGGGCGTCGCCTCGATCGACGCTGGCTCGCCGGAGCCAGACGGGGGCGTGAGTGAGGTCGTCGAGCTGAACATCTGGGAATGAGGCTTGAGCCCGAGGCGCTCTGGCAATGAGCCATCGCGCCAGACGACGATCAATACGATCGCGACAACGACCAACGCGATCCAGCGTTTCCACGGACGTTTTTTTTCCGCATAGGGGTCAGTGGCATTGCGCTTGGCGTTCTGAGGAAGCCGAGGCAAACCCGTCAGGGCCTCGCCAAAAGGCACGTTGATCCGCGCTCGTGCGTTCACGGCCCAGCCGTTGGCGTCGAGCAGGGGGCCAAGATTGCGCAATCGGAGTTTGAGCCATGCCATCAGGACCGCGGGCCCGGACACCAGCATCATGACGCCCGCGACGACCAATGGAATTTGCCACCAAGGCAGCGAAAGCAGGCCTGTCATGATGGCGGCAACCGCTGTGCCAATCGCGCCGAAGGCGAGGCCGATGGCCGCGAAGATCCCGGCAAACTTGGCGATATCGAATGGCGCTGGAGGTGCTTTGCCACTGTCGATCGAGGTTGATGCGTCCGCAACGCTGGATTGCGCACCAGATTCGATGGCGTCGGCTTTTGATGCTGCGAGTTTCTGGATCTGAGCTTCGACCATGCGGCCGATCTTGCGGTAAGGGGACCAGAACGCTTGACGGAGGCTCACCGCCTGTTCGACGACGCGGACGACGGTCGCTTTCCAGTCGCGTCCGGCGCAGTCGTAAAAGATCCCATTGCGGCCTGCCACCATCAACTCGTCGACGTCGCCACCCGTGAGGGCGGCTGCGATCGTGCGCGCGGGCTCCCCGGCGCGGGTGCGTTGGCAGTAGATCAGGTAGCAGCCGCTGAATGGCGCCATGGTCGCATGGCGATCAATATCCTCGACGTTGAGAACGAGCTCGCAGCTGCGTTGATCGAGATACAGCGTGCCGGCCTGAAAGATGGCCTTCTTTCCGCGATAGAAATCGCTGAAAGTGACGAAGTTGCGCAGCAACTGAACCAGATCACGTTGAAAGCGTACAAGTTTTTCGCAGCTATCGATCGTTGCCGCAGAGGTTTCCGCGGCGAGATCGCGTGCGACGATTTCGAGCAAATGAGTTTCGGCATCGAGTTCCAACGCGCGTTCGATCCGCTCCGGCGCCAGAGCGTCGATCGCTTGAATCGGGTGCCGCGCCAGCCACTCGTGGTGCGCGGCGAGTTTGGTCTTGAGTTCGAGCCAGTCATGCTCACTGAGCGTGTCGCGAGCGCCAAGAAGGGGTTCGATAGCGGATTGGCGCAGCGCAGTGAGCGCCGGAAGCCAGGCGGGATTGACGCTTTCGTTCAGGGGTAGCGCTTGATGCGGGGCGATCGGTGCGAGCGGAAGCTCGGCAAGATCGAAGCTCGGCAAGATCACTGTCGTCGAACCGTAGCGTGTGGCTCGCGAGCTTGGCGTAGACGTCGACTCCGGGATTGAGCGCTGTGGCTGCAGTCGCGTCGAATGCGCTGATGCGACAGCGCGCAAAGTAATCCTCGATTTTTGCTTCTATGGCGTTGATGGCGGCGACTGCGGCGGCGGTGCGCTCGCCGAGCGGCAGCAGGGTTTCGCTGGTTGCAGTGGGTTCGCGGTGCCAGATGCGCCACGCGCGTGCCTGTTCGAAAAATGCTCGAATCGCTTCAGCGCTGATCCCTGCGTGCCCGCTGCGGTCCGTAACCGAGCCCTGGGTCTTGATGATGTCGGCGGCGACCGCAACGAGTTCTGTAGCCAGCTCGCCGGAAAATTCGGGATTGGCGATCAGTGCAGGCGTGATGATGCCGTCACCGTTGGGTTAATCGGGTGGGAACAATCGGGCCGGGTCGGCGAGATCCTCGACGGTGAGGACGCTGTTGTCCTGTTTGCCTAGACGGCGAAGTACGCCGCGCAGGGCCGCGGCAACGGCTCGGCCTTCGCCATGCTCCTGGTTGACAGCGCTGGTCTGGACGCCGGGCGACGCGAACAGGACGTTCGCGTCCTGCAACATGTGGCAGGCCCAGTTAACCGCAGCGAGAATTTCGGGCACACGAATCTGCCCGTCGCCATCGGTGTCGATAAGTGCGGCGGTGCGCGGATCGAATTCTAGCCCCGACACTGGGCAGTTCAGTGCGCTCCAGAGTTTGGGGTCCAGCTCGTGGAGGTGGCGAAGGTCTTCGCCGTGTTCGATCGCAACCTGGTCAAACCCACCAGAGCGGAAGAAGTGCCAACGGAAAGCGGGCGTCGCGTTCGACATCGGAATCCATGATGAGTATGACCGTTTGAGATTATCACTGCGGCCGGTGCCACGCGGCAAGGTTTTTGAGTGCCTGCGCAGTGTGCGCGGAGGCGCTAGGCTGAGGTGCTCGTCGGATTACGGGTTCGTCGCCGGACGTCGTCTTTGCGTGAAAACTCGATCGAGACCCGTAACCCGGGTCGGGGCTGTTCTGGATGGGCTGGCTCCAGGCATAGGGTGGCCCTGTGCAAGCGGGCGATGGCGGCAACCAGCGCCAGGCCGAGGCCATGGCCCTCAGTGCTGCGCGAGAGATCACCGCGAACCAACGGTTCCAGCATGCGCGAATGGTCCTCTGGCGCAATCCCCGGGCCGTCGTCGGTGACGCTGACGATGATCGCGGCGTTGGTCACGCGAAGGCTGACGGCGGTTCGACTGCCCGTCGGAGTGTGGCGAAGGGCGTTCTCCAGTAGATTCGCGAGCAGCTGGCCGAACAGTGTGGGTTCCACGAGGGTCCATGCAGGCTCGTCGAATCCATTCGCCGAGAGACTGCGCCCGGTTTCCTCGAAAGTCGGTTGGTAGAGGTCGACCAACTGAGCACTGACGGTCGCGAGGTCGGTGGGCACGAATGACAACGCCGGACTGCCGGCGTCGATGCGAACGATTTGCAGCAGTGCGTCGAACACCCGCAGGGCGCTGTCGATTTCGTTGTCGGCGAGTTCGAGTGCGGTGGTGCGTGTCGCGGTCGTGGTGCTGATGAAGGCGTCGTCGAGGTGCGCGCGTATGCGTTGAAGTGGCGTGCGCAGATCGTGAGCGATGTTGGCGGTTACGCGCTGCATGCCAGCGACGAGCCGGGCTTGCGCGGCGGCCATGTCATCCACGGCGCGGGCCAGCCGCCCCAGATCGTCGTGCTGCATGCGGTCCCAGCTGCGAGCTTCGAAGTCGCCCTGTGCGAGTTTGGCGAGTACCGCTTCGATGCTGCGGACGCGGCGCATCGTGCCGAGCGCGATGACCGTGCCCAGAATTCCAGTGGCGGCCAATGTCGGCACAATGGTGAGTAACAAGACGGCAAGAAAGATCTCCTCGACATCGCGCAGAGGATCGCGGGATTCACCGATGAGAAGACGTCCATCCGGTTCGATGAACAGTTTGGTGATGTAGCCGTCGTCTTCCAGATCGCCGAAGCCGGCACGACGTTCGAGACTATGTGTCGGTCGGTCGGGATCGTTGACCCGGGCATTGCCGGCTTGGCGCCCGTCGTTGCCGAGCCAGACGACGACGCGGTCATCGGCGGCCAATCGCAGCGCCTGGCGGGTGACTTCGGCCTGCCAGATGGCGGTCTGTGGCGTGGCTGGTGTCTGGGCGGCGCGCTCAACCACTGCCACGCGCAGATCGTCGGCGTGACGATCCAGGCTTTTTTCGACGCGTTGTTCGAATTCGGCGCGAACCTGTGCGTAGGTGATTCCCAATCCAGCCATCAGGACGAGACAAAAAACGGCGAACAGCGACATCGCCAGACGCAGGGCGGTGGCGTGACGCAGGGTCGCGATCTGTTGTGTGATCCGCTGGCCGGTCGCCCGCAGTCGCGTTGGCCAGTGCGATTCAACCGTCATGTGTTGATTTCATCGTGGGTTGCAAGCCAAAGACCAGATCCGAACCTCGGGACAATCCGACCGCGCTGCGGGTGGGCGGTGACACAAGGCGCGGTGACGGCGATACGACGAGTCGCGTGCCGCGGTTGATGGCGCCGTGATGTCTTTTGCGACGAAGCGGCACGGATCCTGCGGGCTGCGGCGGTGTTGGGTCCGCCGGCATATGAATGACGAACGGCACCGATGACTGCGGTCATGCCGGATCACGGATGCGATAACCGGCGCCGCGCACGGTTTCGATCAGTGCTGTATCGAACGGCTTGTCGACTTTGGCGCGCAGTCGGCTGATGTGCGTTTCGACGACATTGGTCTGGGGGTCGAAGTGGAGTCCCCAGACGGCCTCGAGCAGCATGGTGCGGGTTTGTATACGCCCTTTGTGGCGCATCAAGTGCTCGAGCAGAGTGAACTCTCGTGGGAGCAGATTCAGTGTCTCGCCGCTGCGGCTGGCGTGTCGGCGCAGCAGATCCAGACTCAGATCGCCGCATTCGAGACGCGCTGATGGGTCTGTTTGGCCTCCGCTGTAACGCCGGCCGAGCGCCATGACGCGCGCCGATAGTTCACGGTACGCGAAGGGCTTGGGGAGGTAATCGTCGCCACCGGCGTGAAAACCTTCGATCCGTTCGTTCAAACCGCCCAACGCCGTGAGGAATAGGGCGGGCGTGTGTACGCCCGCCGCCCGCAGTGCCCTGAGAGCAGTGATTCCATCGAGTCCCGGCAGCATGCGATCGATGATGAGGACGTCGTAGGCTTCTTGAGTGGCACGTGCCAAGCCTTCGGCGCCATTGCTGAGATGGTCGACGGTATGGCGTTCCTCGCGCAAACCCCGCACGACGTAGTCGGCGGTCTTGGCGTCGTCTTCGATCAACAGGATGCGCATCGGGGTTTCAAAAGGCGGAGGCAAGTGAGCGTCGCGTCATCGTCATTGTGACGGGCGCCAGCGACCTTGGCTCGATGCACACGATTAAATCACCGGGGCGGTGAGATTACAGCCAGGATTCGATTACAGCGTTGTATAGATCGCGACAGGGCCCTGTGTTCGAGTCTCGTCAGACTGTCTGCGTCGGCACAGCGTCGACATCACGGCAGGGGTGCCCTGCGGTGGGCGATCATTCAAGGGGAGACGAATCATGACGACTCAGAATCTAGCAAGGGCCACCACGTCGCTGAATCGACGTCAACGTTTTCGGGCGCTGCCCGTGATGGTCGCGATGGCCATGGCGGTCGGCGCGGTGGGGGTCGCCAGTGCCCCGGTGTTGGCCCAGACGATGACCGATGTGCCGTCGTCGGAGCAGCGTAACGCGCCGATGACGGTCTTGCAGGCGATCGAACAGGCGCGTTCGGAGGGCGTCGAAGGTGTGTTGATCGAGGTTGAGACCAAGGATCGACGAGGGGCGGTGGTGCATGAGCTCGAGTTCTTTGACGGACGCTACGAGACCGAGTTACGCATTGATGCGCAGTCGGGTCGGGTGCTCAAGAAGGCGGTCGATGCCCAGGATGATTCGCCATCTCGCGCGGATCGGGCGGCACGCAAGCTGAGCTTGTATGAGACGGCGACGGTGACCATCGAAGACGCGATCCGGGCTGCGCTCGACGAGGGACTGAAGATTGAAGGGGTCGAGCTTGAGGAAGACGATGGTCGTCTGACCATCGAGATGGATCTGCGCCGCGCGGATCGGGCCGAGATCAAGCGCAAGATCGATGCCGTGACGGGGGAGGTCCTATCAGAAAAGATCGATGACTGACAGCACGATCCGATGTGGGAAATTGGGCTCGGGGGCGCTGCTGATCTTCGGATCGGTGCCGCTCCGCGGCGCCTCAGCCGATCGTCGATTCTACGGAGGGCCAAGCGTGAAAAACGCAGGATTTAGAGATGCAGGGCTCGGTATGGCAGCGCGCTCGCGGTTGTTTTTGAGACGGGTCGCGACGATTGCCTTGCTGATCGGAGGCGGTGTCATCGCTTTGCTGATGTTCGCTTTTTCGCTGGTGGTGGGATTGATGCTGTTGATCGGCCTGATGTTGGGTCGCGTGTTCATGTCGACAACGCCATATCGTGACCCCGCGGATCACGCGTCGGGACATGGCCGGGATGAGGGCAGGCCATCGGAGGGGAGGGTCATCGAAGGCTCATGGGTCGAGCGATCGACGAAGGACTGAGTCTATGTGCATTGCTCTTGAGCCGATGGCCACGTCGGGTGGGTTGCGATTCGCTTTGCTGTTAAGAAAGGCACGAATGCAACCATCTGACGGCTGATGGTGTCTGGTCACCGTAGGGTTCAGCCGTGAGTTCTACGGATGAGCCATGGGTTTTGGAGTTCAGGGCGACGTGGCGGGTGCGAGCGCGCCTGGAACGCGGGCAGTGGGTATCGCTTCGGAGTGCAGAGTCCGGAAGAGCGGTGGGCGGCGTGCCACGCGGCGCGCACCAAAGGCTATGGGTCGAGGCCGTCTGGCTGAACGTTTGCAGCGAGGAAGTCACAATGAAATTTCGACGAGGCTCGATCAAGACGCCATTCCCGCGTGAGCAGGAGGTAACGCCGGAGGCGGATTATTGCAACTACCGGGCGGGACAGCGTGCCGCGCGGCGGCGGTTGCTGAAAGCGGGTATTGGTCTCGGCGCTGGCGTAAGCACTGGCATGGTTGGGGCGCTGGGTCTTGTGAGCTCGGGTCAGGCTCAGGCATTTCTGGGTTTCGGGCGTGGTTCATCGGACAGCGACGGCGAATCTCAGTTGCTGACTCGTCCACTCGCGGGAACCCAATGGCCGGGTTCTACAGATGAGCCATTGACGCCGTTCTCCGAGGTGACGGGCTACAACAATTTTTATGAGCTGGGCACGGGCAAGCAGGATCCAAAGCGCAACGCTGAGTGGCTGGTGACCGAGCCGTGGACGATCAGGGTCGACGGTCTGTGCGCCAACCCCGGCACCTATGATGTCGAGCGATTGACCACGCCTCATTCGATCGAGGAGCGGATTTATCGATTGCGGTGCGTCGAGGGCTGGTCGATGGTGATCCCGTGGCTGGGTTTTGAGCTCAGACGGGTGATCGATGCAGCCGAGCCGCTGGGATCCGCGCGTTACGTGGCGTTTGAGACCGTGATGGATCCCGAACGTTTGCAGGGCCAGCGACGACCGGTACTCGATTGGCCCTACGTCGAGGGCTTGCGCCTCGACGAGGCGATGCATCCGCTGACGTTGCTCGCGGTGGGTTTGTATGGGCAAGTGTTGCCCAACCAGAACGGTGCGCCGCTGCGGTTGGTCGTGCCGTGGAAGTACGGCTTTAAAAGTATCAAATCGATTGTGCGCATTTCTTTTGTCGAGGATGAGCCACCGACTGCCTGGAATCGCCAGCAACCGAGCGAGTACGGCTTTTACTCCAATGTGAATCCCGATGTTGACCATCCGCGTTGGTCGCAGCGTACCGAGCGACGGATCGGTGAGCTCAGACGGCGGCCGACCGAGATGTTCAACGGCTATGCTGAGGACGTCAGTGGTTTATACGCGGGGATGGATTTACGGCGGTTTTTTTAGGGCGCCACCGAATCAATCGCTACGCGGACGTTTCTCGGCATCGTACGGGGGCTGCGTCTTCGCGTGACGGTCCGTTTGTCGCTCGGCCGCCGCGTTTCGCGGCGATGCTGCGCGCCCGGGCGTCTTGCGCGAGCACTCGCGGTGCGCTTCGATTCGTCCGCTTCGGTGTGTCTTTGCAGTCGATATTTTGAATATCGAGGCGTTCGATACCGAGAGAGAATCAACACGCGGCCTCTGATGCGTGGACGTTCCCGTGGTTTGAATCGTGAGCGGATTGACGCGACGTCGAAGGGTCCGCTGCGATGACGGTCGTCGTCGAGGCTCGAACGCGATGCAGTCATGGCAATGCGTTTACATCGCGTACTGCGATCGGCGTTGATTGATCTTTCATTTTGAGGTCGGTGTCGCTGACGGAATGGCTCGAGACTGGCTCACGAGATAGGTGGTGGCAGGGTTCATGTCATCTGTGGCCCACGTCATCTAATGCGGAGGACGTGATGGCGATTGCAAGCAAGACGTCGGTGGTCGCGACCCAGGCACCACGTGAGGCTCGTCGCGGTCGTGTCTTTTCGGGCCGCCGCGCGCTGTGGTGGATCGCGGCGGTCGCCTCGGTCCTGCCGGGCGCGTGGCTATTGGCGCTGACGCTGGGCGCCTTTGGCGGGCTGGGTGCAAATCCGGTGGAGCGTCTGCTACACGAGTCGGGACAGATCGCGATGATCGCGTTGCTCATCGCGCTGACGGTGACCCCCCTGCGGCGCTTGACGGGCTGGAATGGTGTCATTCGGCTACGCCGGATGTTGGGGCTGTTTGCGTTTTTTTATGCAAGTGTCCACGTGATGATTTGGCTTGGGATCGATCTTTGGTGGGATTTTTCACTGATTCTGGATGATTTACTCAAGCGCCCCTATATCGGAGCGGGCGCTGTCGCTTGGCTCGTTCTGCTGGCGCTGGCGGGGACGTCGTTCAACGCGGCGATGCGTCGATTGGGCAAGAACTGGGTGCGATTGCATCGTCTGGTTTACGTCGCGGCGGTACTGGCGCTGATCCATTTGATTTGGCTGACGCGTGCCGACTATCGTGAGGCTTGGATTTTCGGCGGTGTGCTCGCAGTGTTGCTCGGAGCGCGAGTCTTCGATGCGATGAATCGCCGTCTCCGTCGCGGCGCACCCGCTCGGACAGCGCACTAAGGACGACGGGATGCGACTCAAACAACGTCTTGGCGGTGCCTCGAGCACGCATGGGCGGTGTTCGTCGATTGCGGCTCGATCGCGACCGTATGCTGTGGCGCCGCGTTGTGTGTCGCTGTGCCGGGTCTTACATGGGTCGGGCGGTGGCGAGTCGTAACGGCAGCGATCGCTGCGTGTAGGGGAGACGCGCCGGTTGGCCTCGCGTGTCGCCGAAAAACACGAGTTTTCCATGCCGTTTTCCTGAGTCGGCTTTTTCGGTCGGTTTCCCTTGCCGTGCAGTCTTCTTATTGGTGTCGTCGACACGGAACAAATCCTGACTAATTCAGTCAACTATTGTGAGAGCAGTGAGCAGCCCTGTCCAGGATCGCTGCTGGCGCGACGATGTCGGCCTCGACACCACCGGATCGGTCGATCCGTGCCGACGGCGTTCGTTGGTTGGATTCGAAAGTCGAGCGCGCAAGCGATGGCGAGCAGCAACCTCTCGCCGCTGTCGTCTGTGCGCGGCGGCCATTTCCATGCCGCTCAGGTCGCGGGCCATGCCGATGCTCTGAGAGTTCTTTTGAGATCAGATATTCAGGAGGTCCAATGATTTTTGAACGGTTTGTCGATCCAGGTTTGGCGCAACACAGCTTCGTGGTGGGTTGTGAAGGCACGCGCGAAATCATGGTGGTCGATCCACGGCGTGATATTGACGTGTATCTCGGTTTTGCTCGCGAAAAGGGCTATCGGATCGCGCATGTGATGGACACACACATTCATGCCGATTTTGCCTCTGGCGCGAAGGAACTGGCAGAGGTCTCGGGAGCCAAGCTGCATCTTTCCGGATATGATGACGGCGAGGTTTTTGAGGTGGCTTACCCTCATAATGAATTGCGTGAGGGTGATGCCATCACGGTGGGTGGAGTGCGCATCGAGGTGTTGCACACGCCCGGACACACGCCGGAACACTTGTCGTTTTTGTTGTTCGAGGAGGCGCGTTCGAAGGATTTGCCCATCGCGATGTTGACTGGTGACTTTCTCTTCGTCGGATCGCTGGGGCGGCCTGATTTATTGGGCGACGACGCGAAGGAGGCTCTTGCACGACAGATGTTTGCCAGTGTGCGGGACAAGCTTTCGGGTCTTCCGGATGGCCTCGAGGTGCATCCGGGCCATGGCGCTGGTTCGGCCTGCGGTAAGGGTATGAGCGGACGACCGGTGTCGACGCTGGGGTATGAGCGGGCGACTAATTCTTTCCTCAATCCGGAGTTGTCCGAGGACGACTTCATCAAGCAATTGCTCGAGGGGCAGCCGGACATCCCCGATTTTTATCCGCGCAACAAGCGGATCAACAGCGAGGGGCCGCGGGCTGTGCTCGACCTCCCTGGAGCCAATGTACCCCTGGCGCCGGGTGACGTCGCCAAGCGAGCTGCGGCTGGTGAGGTTGTCGTGATCGACCTGCGCGATCCGCTGGCTTTTGGTGGTGGACATTTGCCGAAGGCACTCGGTATTGGTTTGGGTCCCTTGTTCGCGACTTGGGCCGGGTGGGTCGCACCGAAAGACAAACCACTGGTGTTGATTGATGCCGACGGCGATCGATCGCGCATTGAACAGGCTGTGCGTTATATGGTGCGCACTGGCGTTGATCACATCGAGGGCTATGTCGAGGGTGGTATGCAGGCTTGTAGCGCAGCTGGGTTGGCGCTGGAAACCTTGCCACAGTTGTCACCGGCAGCGGCACGAGAGGCGTTGGATGCGGGCAAGATCAATCTGGTTGACGCTCGTGCTTCAGCTGAGTTTGCGGAGGGTCATGTCGAAACCGCGATCAATGTCCCGGTTCAGGCTGCGCGCGATCGCGTACCGGGGTTGGATTTCGATGCGCCGATCGCGGTGATGTGCGGTTCGGGTTATCGCTCGACCGTTGCAGCGAGCCTGCTCAAGGCACAGGGCTACAGACGTATCCAAAACGTCAATGGGGGTTTGATGGCGTGGAATACGGCGGGGATCTCGACGCGAGCACCGGAGAAGAGCGCTTGATCAAGAATCCTTCGAATCAGCGGACCTGAGGACGGACGTCGGCGGATCTCAAGACGGACGTCGACTGTGATAACGCGGTTGCGATGCTCCGCGTCATCGTTTTTCGTTGGGCAATCTGGATTCGGTTGGTCGAGACTTCGTGACGTGGTTTCGGTTGGCCGTTTGATTGTGTAGGGGGTTGTCCGAGACATTGAGACTGGACGCATGTCGTCCAGGTGATCGAAGCCAATGATTTTTGGTCGATTCCATCCTCCAACAACGCCGCGTCATCGGGCACACGCGTCACGTTCTTCTGGCTCTAGTAACGGTCAAGAGAGTGCGGAGACTCACGACGTCCGAAGGTTTCAGCGGGACGACCGAGGCAGCAAGTTCGCGGTCCGCGACAACCTCACAGTGTGACACCGTGCAAATCAATGTCCTGTCACGCAACGGCTTGACGTATGGTGGATTAACTCGGCCTCAGACCGAGGCGCGGCTGCTCGACGTGACCTCTTGTGTAAATCCTGGGACCCGGCTCGAACTATTAATCGGGTCTGGATCATCGGTCAGGTTTGCGCTGGGTCTCGTGCCGGCGGCTCGTGCCGAGGGGCGTTGGTGGATGCGGCTTTGTGACTTATGGCGCGAGATGGCTGAGGCGCGTCTCATGCCGTCATTCGTCCGCTGTGTGAGGGTGCTTGACTGCTGATTGTTTTCGCTGCGCGAAGGGGTGTCGCCGTAGTGCGATCGTCCAGTCATGCTTTGCAATAACAGTCGTTTGTGACTGAAAATTAATCTGTAAGGTGCCTCAGAATGCCGCGATGGACACTTGAACTTGATCTTTTTGACCTCCCGCCGATGCCGTCACCGACCGATTCGGGTGACGAGCGTGAATTGCCGGATGCTTCTGATGCCGTTGCTTTGATGGGGCAGGCGTATGGCTGGTCACGGCTTGATGATGAGATTCCGGAGTACGGTCAGGTGTGGCTCTGGGATCGCTACTTTGCGCATTCACTGTTCGCCATGGGAGAGGGATCCATCGAGGCTCAGGCGTTGAAAGAGGCGCTCGAGCTGTGGTCAGTCAATCTGTCTGCGAAGTTGTTTCAGCCGCGCGAGCACTTGATGCGCAAGGGCCATTTGACCGTTTGTGAGGCTTTGCAATGGCGTGATGATGGCTCGGACGCGGGTCAGGCTCATGCTGGGCCGGTGCAAGGCGAGCAGGCGGGCGCCGAAAAGGCCGAGGGGAAGGCAACGGGTAGTGATCATGACGTCCCAAGCGGGGCGCCGCGCAAACGATTGAGCGTGGTGCTTGAGGTTGAGGGGAAAGCTGGGGAACTGCCGTCGATAATTGAGGTGCAAGCGCCGCGCTCAGCGCGGGAGCGGTTTTGGACCGTGATCGCGTTGGCGCAATATTTTATCGATACCAACGATCTGTTTGCGCGCGAATTGCCGATTCATGTGTTGGCCATGCGCAAGTTCCATGCCGATATCGCCGCGCCGCACACCACGACGGCGCGCGACGATTCGCCGTTCTATGCGATTCAGAAAGCGCTCGAATATTTTCAAAAAGCAAACCGCGGTACGGTGCAGTGAAGACGGTGTATTCCGCAGTTGACCCGGTTTTTGCGGCGCTGATCGAGCAGGTGTTGCGAGATTCCGGCATCGCGGCGTTTTGCTTTCAGGGCGGACTCGTGGGCGCGGCAGGCGAGCTCCCACCGACTGAATGTGTGGGTCGCGTCGTGGTGGTGCATGAAGAGCAGGCCGAGCAGGCGCGCGCGATCGTTCGCGCTTTCCTCGAATACGAGCCGGAATCCGAAGCGGCTTGGATATGCACCGAATGCGGTGAGACGCTGGATTCGTCTTTCACGCAGTGCTGGTCCTGCGGGCGCGAGCGCACCTTGAAGCCTTGACGCAGGGCGTTGACTTAAACGCATCCAATGGCGTCCGAAGCATCGGTGCCATCCATGGGCACGGCGCAGGTCGCCGTATGTCCTCGATTCTCCAGTCATCTTCTGAAGCGCTTGACCGCGGTCTCGGATCGGGCGTTGCAAGCCCGCGTTCTTCGATCGGGCGCGCGTCAGCGGATTCGATGGGTATACTCTCTCCGCTCAGGTGCCCCGAGGTGGCGTGTTGTCGTCACTGGGTCGGGGAGAATCGGGAAGTCGGTGCGGCCTTCAGGATGGATGCCAAACCCGACGCTGCCCCCGCAACGGTAGACGGACGTCTGATGGCTTTCGGCCATTGGGCACTGCGCATCTCGGCCACTGTGCAAGATCTTGCATGGGAAGGCATGTGCAGATTCCGTGAGCCCGGAGACCGGCCTGAGTCAGGCGTGTGCGACAGGGCGGTGGGCCCCGCGACGCGGTGACGCCGGCCGCTCGGGCCGTGCTGCGATGCGTTTTCGGATCGTGGCGAGTTGACGTTGCCGGTCGCTTTGAAGCGTAAGGGAACCTTGATGAGTCCGGCATGGACTCGTTGGTCAGAGCCAATCTAGTATTCGGGTTGGCTGCATGTTGTAACGACCGATCGGCGTTGCAGCCTGTTGGTGCCTCTGGGCCTTGCGGAGCCTCCGAACGCATTGAGGTCGACCTCAAGCGTCTTTCATCCCCCCTCTGTCGTGCGCGGGTTCGTTCATTCGATCGCGTTCGCGGTCACGGCCTTGCGCGCGGCGGGCGCGCCCCACCTCGGTGGGAATGGGGATAGCAATGTCTAACGATTTAGGTGTGTGGTGTTCAGAGTCGGTGGCGGGTGGATGTTTAATCGCTGCCGATTGCGCAGGTATTGCGAGCGTTTTTGCAGCGCGGTGGGACTGTGTTCGACGACTGGGTGGCCTTTGGCGTGTCAGTCCGTCGCGGCGTTTGGCGAGCGTAGCGGGGCTGGCCATCATGGCTGGATTCGCGACGACGCCGGTGGTCGCTGAGCCAGATCCGTTGGCTGCGCCTCAGGTTGTGGTGACGCCGACACGTTCGGCGCAGACGGTCGATGATGCCCTTTCGAGCGTGACGGTGATCACGCGTGAGGATATCGAACGCCTACAGCCTCTGGATCTGGCGGACCTGTTGCGGGGTCAGGCTGGAGCAGGCGTGGTGGAGACCGGCGCGTTCGGTAAACAGACGAGCGTGTTCCTGCGGGGCTCGAACGCAACGCATACTCTGCTGATCATTGACGGCGTGCGGATGGGTTCTGCAACCGCTGGGCTGGCGTCGTTTCAGTATGTTCCGCTGGATGCGATCGAGCGCGTGGAGATCGTGCGTGGCCCGCGCACGAGTGTGTATGGGGCCGATGCGATCGGGGGCGTGATTCAAGTATTTACCCGACGCGGTGAGCAGGGTTTTCGCCCCGAGGCCCGTGTGGGCGCGGGCAATCGGGGGCAGCGCCGCGCGTCGGCCGGCGTCAGCGGGGGCAATGCAGCGACCCGCTATGCGCTCAGCGCTGGTTTTGATCGCGCCGCCGGTGTCGATGTATTGCCGGGCGTCCCCGACGATGAGCGTGACGGTTTTCTCAATCGATCGATATCGTTAGACGTTGATCAGCGCGTCGTGGGTGAGTGGCACGTGCGTGCTGGGCTGCAGGTTGCCGATGGCAGGACCGACTTCGATGGTGCTTTCGACCCCGCGACTTTTGCGACGGTCGGTGGCCGCTCGGAGTTTCGCCATGGCGCTGCGCGTATCGGCGTGAGTGGGCCGTTGGCCGATTTCTGGCGAATGGAGGCGAGGTTGGCGCGCTCAGTTGATGATTCCGATAACTTCGCCGCAGGTCGATTTGTTTCACGCTTCGATACCCGTCGCGACCAGTTTGATTGGTTGAATCATTTTGATCTTGGCCGCTCGACTCGGTTTACGCTCGGGTATGAGCACCGTAACGATCGGGTTAATTCGACAACCGTGTTCGATCAAACTCGCCGGCGTAACGATGCGGTGTACGGCATCGTGACGACGCAAGCCGGTCCAGTCGACGTCGAGGCGAGCGTTCGCCGTGATGACAATGAACAATTTGGTGGCGAGACCACGGGGCAGTTGGCGTTGGGTACGACGTTTGGCGACGGTGTGCGCGGACGGGTCTCAATTGGGACGGCGTTTGCCGCACCGAGTTTCAATCTGCTGTATTTCCCCGGTTTTTCCAATCCGGATTTGGCGCCAGAGCGCTCGCGTAGCGTCGAGCTCGGGTTGAGCCAGAGGGTAGGCGCGTGGCGATGGGACGTGGCCCTGTTCGAGACCCGGGTCCGCGATCTGATCATTTCGCCGCCACCGACGTTTGTGCCGGACAACATTGATCGCGCGAGGATTCGTGGCTTGGAGCTGGAGACCGATTATCAGCAGGGGCCGTGGCGGTATGGTCTGGCAGCGACGGTGATCGATGGCGAGAATCGGGGTTCAGGTTTGAATCGAGGCCGTGAGTTGCCGCGGCGTTCACCAGGCCAATTGCGGCTCGACGTCGATCGTCGCGTGGTGTTCGAGGGTTTCAAGGGTCAAGTGGGTGCGACTCTGCGAGGCGAGGCGAGACGCTTTGAAGATGCCGGAAATCAGCAGCGTTTGCCGGGCTATGCGACGCTCGATCTGCGCGGTCAGTGGGACTTCGCACGCGACTGGGCACTGGCGTTGCGGCTGACCAATCTGTTCGATCGTGATGTGCAGTTGGCGCGGAATTTCGGCGGCGAGACGTTCCAGCAGGCTGGCCGAACGGCGTTTGTCGAGCTGCGCTGGCAACCTGCCGAGACGCGTTGACGTCCGGGACACGGGACGAGGGCGTGCGGGGTAGTGTCGATGCTGGCGTCTTGTTCGTGGTTTCAGAACGACACCGCCGCGGCTGTACTCGTATCGATCTGCTCTGGCGCTCCCTATGGCTGCGAAAGCATCGCTGACGACAAGGGAGCTGTTTTGCAATGAAGACACTCGATCACAAGGCTGAACTCGAGCGTGCCGATCCGGCTGACGAAGGCTGCGGGACTGGGCTTGAGTCATATCAAAATTCAGGCAATGACCGGAGCAGCACAGGTTCGGTTCAGCTTGCGCGAGTCAGGTATGCGGAGGTTGCATCGGTATCGGCGTCCGAGATCTACGTGAAAAAAACGGATGTTCACGCGAGCAATGCCACGGAAACCATCGCGGCGGGTCGTCAGAGTCGCGCTGGAAAAATGTCTGACGGAGGGATTGAGATGGACTCGGATGTCGCTGGGGATGATCGCGAACAGCGACATAAGAAACGTATGAAAAAACAGAAGGCCTTGGTCGATGCTCGCATTGCCGCTGCTCAGCGACAGCGCGGCATCGTTGTGCTTCACACCGGAAACGGCAAGGGGAAAAGTACCGCCGCGTTTGGCATCGTCGCCCGCGCCTTGGGCCACGATATGAGAGTGGCTGTGATCCAGTTCATCAAAGGGTCGATCGAATCCGGCGAAGAGCGCTTTTACGCACGTTTTCCAGACGAGATCCGCTTTCACGTGATGGGCGAGGGCTATACCTGGGATACGCAGGACCGTACCCGCGATGTTCAAACGGCCGAGAGAGGTTGGCAGCAGGCGTTGACTTACCTGCGCGACCCGGAGTTTTCGATCGTCGTGCTTGATGAGCTGAATATCGCTTTGAAAATGGGTTATCTCAGCGTGGATCGGGTGCTGGATGATTTGCGAGCCAGACCGAGTCATCAACATGTGGTGATTACTGGGCGTGGGGCACTGCCAGCGCTTATCGAATTCGCCGATACGGTAACAGATCATCGGTTGGTAAAACATGCTTTCGATGCTGGAATCGAAGCGCAACCGGGCATCGAATTGTGATGGCTAAAGTTCCGACGGAATGGCGCGATGGCTGGATCGGTGCGCCCGGAGTGTCTTGCACATGGATTCCATTGAGTCATCCGGTCGCTGGAATCTGAAGCGGAGGAAAGTGCTCGGATTGGCACTCGGCGGCGTGCTGTTGACGCTCGCTTCGGCTTGGTGGTTCGCGAGGGTTGTGGCGGAGCTGCCGTGTGTTTTGGCGTTTTTCCCGGTGGCCGTCATGGGTTCGGTGATTGCACGGGGCCTTTGGGAGTGGCGTGCAGTTCGTCGGCGGGCCTGGTTGGGCTTGTATCTGCGAAGTGGGAGTTGGTGGTGGCGGGTTTTGCAGCCGGGTTTGCTGATGCGGGCGGGCGCGACGATTGTCGGCCTCGGTCTGGCAGCAGCGTGGCTGTTCGAATGGCTGCGGTGGGGCTGGCCGTTGTTGGTGTTGCTGACGTTGAACGCGCCTGTTTTTTATGCCGTGGTCGTCGCCGTGCAGTGGTTGTTGCGAAATGAGGCGCATGCGCGCTGGGTTGGGCCGTTGGCGAGTGTGCTGGCTGTGCGCGTCAATATCGTGCTGTTGCTGTTGGCGCTTACGGTGATGCAGTTGTTTGGTAACCAGTCTGATTATCGTGGTTTGGCGCATTCGTCTGTGCTGGTGGCGGTTGGCGCCGTGCCGGCTTATGAATGTGGGGTGATGGGCACTCTGGTGAGGGCGAACGTCTACTGGCATGAGTCGATGCAGTGGGGCTTGCAGAATGCGGTGGGTGACGCCGCGGCGGGCGGCGTCGTGGCTTTGCTTGCATGGATGTTCTGGTTCCTGATGAGCGGTGGTATGGCGTGGGCTTGGTCACGCTTTTTGGTCGGGCTGTTGCCGGCACATGAGGTGACACCATGACGGCCGAGTTGGAGAGCGATTCGCCGCGGATCGGTAAGGGGCGCTTCGGTTGGGCGTCGGGTGTCAGTTTGGCGGCTGTCATCCTCGCCGCAATGGTGGTTTTGCTGACCTCGGGCTTGGCGCAACTCGAACGCGCGTCTATGTCCGCAGACGTGCGGATGATCGTCGGTGATCAGTCCTGGATCACGGATGAGCGGGTGGCGAATCGAGTCCAGGTGGTGTGGTCGCAGATGCTCGAGGCCGAGCGTGCGCGGG
This sequence comes from Thioalkalivibrionaceae bacterium, assembly GCA_046299415.1. Classification (GTDB taxonomy): domain Bacteria; phylum Pseudomonadota; class Gammaproteobacteria; order Ectothiorhodospirales; family Ectothiorhodospiraceae; genus JBKBII01. The sequence goes on from JBKBII010000001.1 coordinate 41,902, forward strand.
TGCACTTTGAGGTGGAGTCGGCATTGCATGTAGGCCTCGATGAGATTTTCGAGTCGTTGATTGATCTGGCGCCGACGACGGCGCGGGGGTTTTATGCGCCGGCGATGTGGCTGCCACGATTGGTAGTGACACTGACGCCGTCGGACGAAGTGCTGTTGGCAGAGTGGGTGGAAAGCGAGTTGCTGGCGTCGGCTGAATTGGAGCAGCGGATCGTGGCGCTGCAGCTCGATGTTCTCCGCGAAACGTTGCCGACTGCGGTTGAGCGCTCTGCGACACGATTGGCCGATGACCTGATTGGTTGGTTCGACCGTGAGTCGGCGGTGGTGCGCGAAACGGAATCCGATGACGCAGAGCGTACGTTCGTGGCGTCGAAAGTTGGTGCGAGCGCAGGCTCGTTGGCAGAGCGCCTGATTGAACCCGAACTGTGGGTGTTGGCGCCACCGGATGCTTGGGTGGGTTCGGCGGCTGTGGGTAGCATTTTGGCCGCGCGGGCGATCGCGCCGGCGCCGTTGGCGGCCCGAGTTGGGGCTGTGCGGGCTGGCCGCGTACTGGCACCCGTGGCCGGGCCTTTGGGCTGGGGCGCGTTGGCTGCCAGTGTCGGTTGGGTCGGCTGGGATTGGACCCGCGCTGAGCGTATGCGAGCGGAGCGACTGGAATTGGAGCTGCAGTGGGGCCTGTTGGCTCTCCGGGAGGAAGTCCGTTGCGCCCTTTTGCCGGCGCTGGATGGGGCGTTGCTGGCGGCCCAGCCGGCTCAGGATACGGTTTATTCAGCACGTATCGTCGATCGATCGAGCTTTCGAGTCTTGCGGCTCGGCGGCGACCGTCGGATCGACGACTGATCTTGTTCGGTTTGCGTGCTCAAGACTTGGGAACGAGATCGACGGCGAGAATCGGGTCGGTCGAGCAGGTGATCCGGGTCATAGCGTTGTGATCAATGCCGCGTCGGTGTCTTGACTGACGTTGGGTTGCGCGCTCGTCACGGCTGATGGGCAACGGTAGGCTTGTCGACCGGGATTCGGCTGATAGAAGTTCCGATGCCATCTGGATTGACGTTGAGTTCAAAGCGATAGAGGTTTGATATGGATAAGTTGCCGCGGGTCATACATCCATTGCAACCGCGCGCTTTGCGTGAAAGCTGGTCGGCGCCGGTCGCGATCGATGTGTTAGAGCGGGTTGGGGCGCTGTGCGCCGAGCAGGCGTCTCAGCGAGTGGCTTCTGCCGCGGTTGAAGTGGCGTTGGTGACTCGGGGCGACCTCGATGTGGATTTGGGGGTCGAGCTCGACGCGCTTGGCCTTGTGCATTTGCGGATGCTGATTCGCGGTGAAATCACGGTGACTTGCCAGCGTTGTCTTGAGGCCATGGCTTGGCCGATCGAGATCGACGCTGATGTTCTGGTGATCGCTCCGGGCGAGACACCGGGACGAGAGGATCTCGATTATCTCGAGGTGGACGACAAGGGCACGCTCGATGTTTTTGCCGCCATCGATGAAGAGGTGATGCTGGCACTGCCGACGATCTTTCGGCATTCATCCTGCGAGCCACCTGCGCCGTCAGTCGCCCGGATAGGAATGGCTTAATATCGCAAAAGGGTTGGGCTGATGGGGGGTCCTACGCCCTCTGATCAGATTGTGCGGCCGCGCCCTAGCGGCGACCCCCGGCTGTGTGTTGTCGTGACTCTCGCTGTTGTCGACTGAATTTATCGCGTGTGTGGTTCTTGTCGGATGGCTGTAGCGGTCGGATCTTGATTCAGAAGATCAAGCCAGTCGCTGCGATCGCCGACGATGGTGACGGCATGATCGTCGGAGGCCATGGCGCAGCGCAGTCGGTCCTGACCCGCTGCAGCCCAGAGGCGGGATTTGGCGCCTGCCTGCCCCCAGGCTGAACCAAGCACGACGATGATCCGAGTGTCGTGCGAGCACTCGGTCACAGGAAGCTCCTCGATGACGGTGGTGGAGACGGCTTGAGCCGCTGACTGCGACGGCGCGAGCATCGTCCGAATTTCATTGGGTTTAGCGACGGTGATGCGGGATTTGATGTCGTCCGCGAGGTCGAGGATGCCCAACAGTTTGTCCAGGTTTTTGCGGACGATCTTGAAGGGCGAGGTGATGACGATCTTCAGGGTTTTGGAGGAGTCCTCCGGTCCAACGCTCATCTCGAGTGATTGCAGGAATTGATAAGTTGCGATGAGATCGGCGGCATTGTGATGTTGGTGACCTTCGCTCGACTTGAAGACAAGACCTAGGTTTGTGGACGATCGCGTGTCGGCGTTTGCCCTCATCTTGCCAGAGTCGATCCACTGCCAGCCAGGCGTTGATGGCGTGACGTTGGGGATGAACTCTCGGGTGTGATGGCTGGGGGACCGTTGAGCAAGGTCATTCGTCCGGATTTTGGCCTTGTGAGGCTCGGTCATCCTCGGTCCGTGAGCCGGTTCCGCTTTCTCTGGAGGGTCGTTGAGGGTCTGCAGCAGATTCTCACACCAGATCGAGACGTCGGACCAGCGCTGATGGTCGCGGCCGGTCAATCGCAGAGTCGCCGTGACTCCAAGTCTGCTGAGCAGACTGATGTCAGCTGGGGAGCGAGTTTCAGCCATGTCGATTACGACATGTTCGAATACGTTGTCGCCGAGTGGACTGAGATGCTGACGTGCGAAATGGCTCGGTACGATGATGACCGGCTGAGTAAGTGCCAGACTTCGCCACAGCGATAGCCTGTGCTCGCGCTCAAGTGGATGATGGAATGGGTCGCTGAGATGTGCGGCCAACACTCGCTGATTGAGTCGTTGTAATGGCTCGATCATCACTTCGGTGAGGTCGAGCACGTCATCGACATGGTGACGATCGGGCGTTTTAGAGGAAGCGAATGTGGCGGGCGCCAGCGGACCTGTTTTCCCTTGCGAAACCGATCCGGTGGGTGCATGTCGCCTGTCTGACTGCTGTGGTTGTTCAGCGACAACGGTTTCGTCTGCGAGATCGATTTGCGCGGGGACTGCGCAAACGAGGTCGGCGTGTGGCTTTTGTGCAGCGGAGTTGGGGATGCCGTCAATCGTCTGAATGTCGTCGATTTCGGCGAGTTGGACCGGGGTCTCGTTGATCCGAGCTTCGGGTGGCCACTGCGGGGGCACGACTGACCGGTCGCCGTTACGAAGCGCCATGAAACGATCTTTCTGTCGTTCAATCACCGCGCGAAAACGGGTTTGTTCGCGCGCGAGCTTTTCTCGCGTGTCGAGCAAATGGGCCTCGATCTCAGCGCGTTCTTGGTGGCGCTTTGTTTGACAACGGACAATGAGGCCCCGAGCACGCCGCTCAATGGGTGCGATCAACTTGAGTTGAGCGTCGTAGTCCTGCAGCTGTTGGTGCAAGGCGGAAATACAATCGATCCGGCTCTCCCGTCGAGCTGAGCGCAAACCGATTGCTGAGGTCAGGCGGTCGAGCCACTTTTGGCATTTCCGATTCTGTTCTGCGTTCAGCTGTTCGGCGAGGTGCTCTGCCTGTTCGTTAATGAGGCTGGTTTGCCCCTCGATCTCATGGAGGCGTTTGCGAAGCCGCTCCACCCGGGCGGACCATTGCCGTGAGCGCCTTTGAAGCCTTTGCTCGAGTTGGTCGACGGTCTTGCGTGTCTCGCGCAGGGATTTTTCGATTGGAGCGAGGCGGTAAGCGACTCCATGCGCGAAGGTGCGAAGTTCGGGATGGTTGGCGACGATTCTTTCGTAAGCGCTGCGAAGGTCATCCGATAGCGGGCCGTTGGGACGGCTGTTCTTGTCGGCTTGTTGTTTGCCGCGATGATCGGTCGAGCCGGGGGTGAGGCTGGGTTTTGTCAAATGGGCCGATCGCTCGGACGCGTCCGATGCGGTTGCGTCGTTGACGCCGGTTCTTTCCTGGAACGGGCTCAGGCAAACGGTTTGACGATTTTGATGATTGTCGCTGGTTATGGTGTAGCCGGCCGAGGCAAGCATTGCGTCGCGAGCACTCCGCCAAGCCTGTAGGCAGGGATCGATCGAGTGCTGGCAATTAGTTGGGGAATTCGCTGTGTGACTTGGGGTCGTCACGAGCTCGGCATCATTCGCTACGCCCGATTTGGCTTTCTCTCCGACTGTGAGGCTCGGGAGGGAGAGTTCTGGATGAGGCAGGTCGTCGTCGGAGTCGTTGGAACCGTCGATCGAAGGGACCCCAAAGATGGCGATTCGAGCCTGGTCGCTGAGTCGCGGGCAACCAGAGAATGCGATGAGTCGGTCACGAACAGCTCTTGGGTCGTCGCTTACGATCAATAGCGGAGGGCGTGGTAGTTGATTCGGCGCAACGACTTGTAGGGGCCAGCCGTTGACAATGCGTGGGGCTTCAAAAATTTCTCTTGGATGGTTTCGAATAGGCCGAGTCCGTCTATCGCCGCCCGGGCGGCTGGCGACAGCGAGGGCAGTGAGGATTCGGTGACGCTCAAGCAGCCCTTCGAGGGGGCGCCAACTTCCGGGACGAAGCGCGTTTTGCTTGGCCAGCGCGTGGAAGAGTCTTTCGGGTGTTTTCTGTTGCAGCGCGTGCGTCGGATCGGCGTTGGCCAAAGCCCCGGGAGCAAACTCGGAGGCTGACGGGTCGGTCAACGATGACTGTGTTTGCGGACGATGAACAAGACGTTGAACGACGGGTGAGCATAGCAGGCAGGTGCGAGGATCTTTCCCGCCGGCTTTATTGCTGACGTCGTCGCGTGCGACTTGGGCGAGGCGTTTGACTTCGTGCAGTCGTTTGTTGCAGACGCGATCGGCCCGTTCCGGAGTCCAGTCGGCGACCGCGACCGCGAATTGCTTTGATAATTGTTTCAGGCTGCGGCGGGCTTTTTTGCTTGCCCTGCGATCCGGGCCAATGGGTTTGATGGACGGTTGCAGCACACTGTCCAATAAAAAGTTCTGGAAGACTTTGTTAAAAGTGGTGATATCGAAGCCGGCGATTTGGCTGATTTTCGCTCTGAGCGGCATATCCGGTTGGACATGCATGGGTTCGATTCGGTGAGCGTCGTTAGGGTTTGTGGCCTCGGTGTCGCGAGCGCATCGCCCCGATTCATTGTCGTAATCACTGCAGGCGACGAGTGCGGCTTCGACGGAGAGGCAGAGATCGTCATGAGTCTGGCAAATCTTTTCGGTGCAGTCGTGTTTCGCGAGCCACAGCCAAATCGGGGCGATGTCGAGCGAGCCCGGAACGAGACGTCCAGCGGCATCGACGCTCAGACGGATGGCCCAAACGTCGGACTCGTGGGTACTGTCGACCTGTTCCGTCGGAGTGTTGGTCGTGCCTTTATCTAGGGTTTGCGCTCCGGAATCGCTCCCCGTATGGCTTGGGTCGTCGATTGGGCGCACAACGCCCCGTTTTTGCATTTCGGTGCCGATCAACGCTTCGTAAAGGGAACGGGGTGCAACGCCTAGCCATACAATCCATCGCGGAGCGGCGTCTTCGATCGCCGGCATGTCGCGTTCAGATCCGGATCGTGCGAGCCACGGAAGCTCGTTGCGGGCGATGATGGATAACGAGACGTCCGGGTTCGAGTGGTCAGAAATGGCAGCTGCATCGAATGGAACCGTTGGTAGCCGGAAAATCTCGCGAACCCATAGGTCCTGAATGAGTCGCGCCCTGCGTCTGGTCGCGGGTCCCGTGCCGAGCGGGATCGTCGATGGGATCGACGAGCGTGAATCTGGCGTAGGGCGAGTATTGCGTGTAGACGTGTCGGTACGTGCTCGCCGATCTGAACGCTTCTTGTGCGAATGCCGGTGCCCGGGCGACGGCGTTATCAAGTGTTTGCACTGCTTGGAACTCGCAGGCTTGGCGAGTAGGTTCACAGGCTTTCGTAACGGCGTCGCGTGCTGGGGCCAGTCTGCGCGACTGCGGCCGATGAGTTCGTTGAGCTGACCATTGGGTGCGTGCGTTTGTGTGCTCGATGCAGAACCGTTCAGAACGGTTCGCGCCGTTGGATTGAGTGCGGACATGCTGGCTGTCCTCGCAGATCGGAACGGGCAATGAGCCCAGGAGGGCTCGGACCCGATCAAGACTGCGCGTTCCCGCAATCATTTACACGATGAATTTGCGTGTAGTTAGAAGGTATGAACAGGGGCCTATTGAGTCGTCAGGATGGACGATGCCGTGACCGCTGCTGGTGCCCACCGCTTACAAGGTGATATATTGCGAGATTAGTTTGTTGCGCTGTTTTGGAGAAAACTCATGGCTGTCGGTCAGGCACGTACTACCCCTTCTAAGCGCGGCATGCGCCGCTCGCACGATGCGATCAAGGGCCCGACTTTGTCGGTTGAGCCCACAACAGGTGAGACGCATCTGCGTCATCACATTTCGCCCGATGGCTTTTATCGCGGTCGACAGGTGATTCAGCAGAAGGTCGAAGTCGACGACGAGGATTGATGTCTCCCGTCGCGTGGGTGAGGATCCGGGTCTGTCGAGTCACGGCCTGCGTCGATCGGTTTAGAGCGCCGTTTTAGGCTCGAGCGCATTCGGCCTTTTTCAGTCCGGCCACTTGTGCTTCAGGTTTCGAGTTTTCGGGCGTCCGTTTGTGGCGGAAGGGTGTGTTGCGAGACTTCAGAGCCTGCGCGTTCACAGCCGTTGAGCCCGTGACGGAAACAATCGTGGCCCGGTCGTTCGCAGCCCGCTTTTCAGAACTTTGAGAGACGTGGCCCTGCGTCAATGGTGCGTGACCACGGGTGCGACCGTCGACATTCATCGATCGTTGGCGACTCGTGGCCGGAGTATGTCTGGCGGTTTCTTGCGTGCGGTCTTGGCGCGATCCTTCGCGATCATCGGGCGATCATCGGGCGATTAGCGGAAGGTGCCAGGACCTAGTCGCGATGAGCGCTTGGGTCGATCGCGATGCATTCGGCGCGACTCACTGTCGTTCCCCGACGCGCGGTAACCAGTCAGATGCAACATCACTCTTCCGCGCGAGATTATTCACGCGTCGGTTCGCGCCAGGTCACTCTGAATCTTTTTCGGTCGACTTTGATTTCGAACGGTTTTTCCAAGTCGCTCCGGTCGCTCGCATCGTCGGAAGCGGTGCGCGACGACCCCGGGCAGCGGGCCGACCCAAACAACCGTAGTGAGTCGGCACGTCGGGTTGCGGGGCGCTTGCCTTGGTCTGCTTGAGCGATAGGCGCTCGGATTTGGGCCCGCTGCCCCTTTTTTCGCCCCTTTTCATGCAGCTTCATGCATCGTGCTGAAGGGGTCTTTGCGCTGGGTGCGGTGATGCGGCAACTGGGGTTGATCGAGCTGTTGACTCGAGACGATCCGAACCCGATCACCGAAATCGCGAAAGAACCTGCTTGTCCGGTTGCTCCGAGGGGCCGCCCGGTGTCCTTTGCTGTGCCGTGAGCTGTCGCCTGTGGTTCTGATGGGGATGTCGGCCGGTCGGTGTCGGGGCCAAGCGAGGTATGCTTGAGCGAAGGTGCGCAGGCTTTCGATTTGAAATCGTGGCGGATCACAGCCTCGTATCGCGTGCAAAAGCCCGCTGTGTGGAGCGGATCGGCCGGGGGCTTCTGAGCGGGATTGTGGGCGCGGGTCTTTGAGTTTCTTTGGTCTTACGATCGTTTGCGGGACCGATCACGACCGGCATTGCAGCCGTGTCGATTTCGCCTTGTCGATTTCTTGGGGCGCGAATGCTCGAGAGCCAGGTGGTTCGCAGTCAACGACTTGGCGTGTAGCGGTCGCGTTGTACGTCGCGGTCTGCGTAGGTTTGATTCTTGATGCTGGAGGCAGCCCTCTCGATGGATATCGCTTCGCACGAAAACGCCCCGTCTGTGCCGACGGAGAGTGACCGCAAGGGCGATGGCGAGCGTTCATTGTGTGTAGCGCTTGATGTCATGAGTGGGGATCACGGTGCCGCAGTGGTGTTGCCCGCGGCGCGCGAGGTCCTCGAGTCGACGCATGATTTTGCAAGATCGACTGAAAAGGGTCTGCTCGATCCGACGTTGATTCTTGTTGGGGCCGCTGAGGTCATCGAGCCGGAGATCGCGGCGTGGCCTGCGGCGCTGCGAGATCGGGTTCGGGTCGTGGCGACGACTCAAGTGGTCACGATGCACGACTTGCCCGCAATCGCGTTGCGCAACAAGCGCGATTCTTCGATGCGACGTGCGATTGATCTGGTCAAGTGTGGCGAAGCCGATGCGTGTGTGAGTGCTGGAAATACTGGTGCTTTGATGGCCACGGCGCGTTATGTCCTCAAGACCTTGCCCGGGATCGATCGGCCAGCGATCGCGACGGCGATTCCGTCGTTGCGAGGGCACACGCACATGCTCGACCTTGGCGCGAATGTCGACGTCGAGGCCGAGCATCTGTATCAGTTCGCGGTGATGGGGTCGGTGCTGGTGACGGCGGTTGACGGGGTGGCTCAGCCCCGCGTCGGGTTGCTGAACATCGGCGCCGAGGCGATTAAGGGCAACGATCGCGTCAAGGAAGCGTCGCGGCTGCTCGAGGCCTCGGCGCTAAATTATTGCGGGTTTGTCGAGGGCAACGATGTTTTCCTTGGCGATGTTGACGTCGTAGTGTGCGATGGTTTCGTCGGGAATGTCGCGCTGAAAACGACCGAGGGTGTCGCCAAGTTGATTTCACAGCGATTACGAGAGGCTTTTCAGGCGAACTGGGCAACTCGTATCGCGGGATTGGTGGCGCTGCCGGTTCTCAAGGGTCTGCGGCGGCGGATCGATCCGAGGCGCTACAACGGTGCTTCTCTGCTGGGTTTACAGGGAATCGTTGTCAAGAGTCATGGCGGCGCGGACCAGACGGCGTTCGCCAACGCGGTTTCTATCGCGTTAGCCGAGAGTCGTGCACAAATTCCGCGGCGCATTGATCGGGTGCTTGGGCAGTTGTTGCAGGCTCAGGTGGCAGAATCGGCATCGGCGGGTCTTGCATCGAACGATGCAGCGACTGAGGTTGGGGGTTGCAAGAACGCGAGTCCGGATCTCGACGGCGGAGCGATGCCATCAATGGGCGGTGGCGAGAGGCCCGACTTAACGGGCGCGGCGGGTGAGGTTTTGGATGCTCGCGGGCGAGGGGTGCAGGAATGAAATATTCGCGGGTGGTCGGAACCGGTAGTGCGTTGCCGGAGCGAGTGCTGACCAATGCAGACCTCGAGCGCATGATCGATACGACCGACGCGTGGATTGTCGAGCGCACGGGTATTCGCAGTCGCCATATCGTTGATGCGCATCAAACGACTTCTGATCTGGCTGTATTGGCGGGCGAGCGTGCCTTAGCCGCGGCAGGCTTGAGTGAGGACGATGTCGATCTGATCATTGTTGCGACGACGACCCCGGATCAGATTTTCCCGAGTACCGCGTGCATCGTGCAGGGCAAACTGGGTATCAGCGGGGGGCCTGCGTTTGATGTTCAGGCGGTGTGCTCGGGTTTTATTTATGCGCTGGCGACGGCCGATCAATTCGTTCGCAGCGGTGCTGCGCGCAATGCCTTGGTGATCGGTGCAGAGACGATGTCTCGGATCACCGATTACAGCGATCGCAGTAACTGTATTTTGTGGGGTGATGGCGCGGGGGCGGTGGTGTTGTTGCCGTCCGATGAGCCGGGAATCATCTCGACGCACCTGCATGCTGATGGTTCTCACAGGGCTTTGCTTGAGGTTCCGGGCGCACCGTATTCGCCAGTGGTCGAGGATCGGCGAATCCGCATGGAGGGGCGGGCCGTGTTTCGGGTCGCAGTGAATACCCTCGACGCGATTGTGGATGAGACGCTGGCGGCCAACCACATCGTGAAGTCGGATATTGATTGGCTGGTGCCCCATCAGGCCAATATTCGGATCATTCAGGCGACGGCAAAAAAGCTCGGTATGGGCATGGATCGTGTCGTGGTGACGGTCGACCGACATGGCAACACGTCGGGGGCCTCGGTGCCGTTGGCGTTGGATACAGCGGTACGCGATGGTCGGATTCAGTCTGGTGATCTGATCTTGACCGAGGCGTTCGGCGGCGGATTTACTTGGGGATCGGCCTTGATTCGGATGTAGCGCGTCGTGGTGATCGTGTTTCGCGATGCGATCCACACGATTGAATCGAGCGGGGCTGTCAGCGGCTCCGGGCGATGAACGGGTTGCAATCGTGATTGCTCTTTGGGGGATGCTTCGTTTTGATGCAGACGGGCGTCGTTGGTGTGTCGGTTCGATGCCGGGACTGCGAGCGTCGTATTGCGGGGGTTCATCGTGCGAAAACCAGCGGAAGAGTGCTCGATATGCCGGTAGAAATAGAACGCAAATACCTGTTAAAGAACGATACTTGGCGCCAAAATGTGTCGTTGAGTCAAGAAATGTCGCAGGGATATTTGTGCGGCAACGAGCGCGCTTCGATCCGTGTGCGTATCGCGGGGGCCGATGCAACGCTGAACATCAAGTCAGCCACTCTGGGGATTGAACGGCTCGAGTATGGATATGCGTTGCCGCTCAATGAGGCGCGGGAGTTGCTCGAACGCCTGGCTGGCGCGGTGGTGGAGAAGACTCGCCATCACGTCGAGGTTGATGGAGTGCTATTCGAGATCGACGAGTTTCACGGCGCGAATGCGGGCCTGATCGTCGCTGAAGTCGAATTGCCGTGTGCGTCGAGCGATCATCCGCGGCCTGACTGGCTGGGAGTTGAGGTTTCACACGATCCACGGTTTTACAACACGGAGTTGGCGCGAGTGCCGTTTTCCCGGTGGCCAGATCGCGAGAAGTGGATGTCGGCTGCGACCGATTTGGTCCCCAAGGCCTGATGGGCACGAGGGATTCGCTGACTCTTGGTCGCAACGACCGTGATGAGCTCGCGTTCGATCTCGCGTGTCGGCGGTGCCCGCGTTTGGCCGCGTTTTTGGCCGAGCAGCGATCGGAGTATCCGAGCTATCACAATGCACCGGTGCCGGCGTTTGGTGATCAGCGTGCACCGTTGCTCGTCGTGGGCTTGGCGCCGGGCCTGCACGGCGCGAATCGTAGCGGCCGACCGTTCACCGGTGATCACGCGGGCATCTTGTTGTATCGGACGCTGCACCAACTCGGGTTTGCGAGCGCGCCTTTGTCGGTTGCAGCCAACGACGACCTGCGGTTGTCAGACCTGCGAATTACGAATGCGGTGAAGTGCGTGCCTCCGGGCAACAAACCCACGACGGCGGAAATCCGGGAGTGCAATGGGTTTCTTAGTGCTGAGCTGAGCTTGTTGCAGCCGCGCATCGTGGTTGCGCTGGGCCGCATTGCGCACGAGGCGGTCTTGCGGGCTTGCGGGCTTCCTTTGACGTCGCATCGTTTTGCCCACGCCGCTGAGCATCGCGTCGAGAGTGATTTGGGCGCATTTTGGCTGATCGATTCGTTTCATTGCTCGCGCTATAACACCAACACGGGTCGTTTGACTGACGCGATGTTCGAGTCGGTGTTTCTGCGGGCTCGCGATTTGCTCAAAGTCAATTCCGTCGCCGGCAAGGGAACTGAATTACGGTGGGGATAGCGACGCGAATCGACGACGCTCTTAATCCGTCCATTCTGGGCTTTTGGGCTACGCCAGCCGAAAAATATGATTTCGATGAGCTTCATGTTGCGACCACGATTATGGGTCGTCGGAAGATGATGCAGAGTCTTGTGCTGTGAAGCCTTTGTACTTCAATAGGACTTTCTTGAGACGGCTAGCGTCGCTGATCGGGTCATGGCGCGGTTCTGCGCTGTAGCGGGCTCAGGTGTTCTGGGGATCTCGATGCGGTTCGCGGCGGGTGGGCTTGGGACCAGCGAGATGGCTGCGGGAGAGGTTGCCGCTGGAGCGGTGTTGTCGCTGAGGCTAAAGACGCTTTGGCACGCTTGATGGTCATGACGCGGATGCTGTTGTGAGCGGGTCGCGCGGGGGAGGCAGCAAGCGATGCGCCCGCTACGGTTGGTCAAGAGGGGCGGTCGACGGCGATGTCTGAAGGATCGAGTTCAACCGAGTATGGTGCCCCGGATGTGAACGACGGTTCGGGCGGGGTCGATGTGCCGACGGTGACGCTGAGTCTCGAGGTCGCTGACGAGTCTGCGGGAGAGGGTTTCGACGCTGAAGCTTTTTTGGCGACTGTGACGACCGCCCCCGGTGTTTACCAGATGTTGGGTCGACGTCGGCGGAGCGTGGCTTTGGCCGATTCGACAGCGAGCGTTGACGATGCGGATCCCGCTAGCCAGCCGAGCGATGAGCGGGCGTTCGCCAATCAATGGGAGGTGATGTACGTCGGTAAGGCGCGTAATTTGCGCGCGCGGTTGCGCAACTACTTTCGCGGTGATGACGGTCGCGGAGTACGGATCCGGTCGATGGTACGGCGGATCGCGCGGATCGATGTGATCGTGACGCACACCGAGGCCGAGGCTCTTTTGCTCGAAGCCAATCTGATCAAGCGATTTCGTCCGCGCTACAACGTGGTGTTGCGTGACGATAAATCGTATCCGTACATTCGGATCACGGGCCACGAGTTTCCGCGCATCACTTTTCACCGTGGCGCGCGCAAGCGCGGCGATCGCTACTTTGGTCCCTATCCGTCAGCGGGTTCGGTGCGCGCGACGCTGGAGCAGTTGGCGAAGTTGTTTGCGGTTCGCCAGTGTGAGGACAGCGTGTTCGCGAACCGTTCGCGACCGTGTCTGCAGCACCAGATCGAGCGTTGCACGGCGCCGTGCGTCGGTCTGATCGAGGCCGATGAGTATCGACTTGATGTGGAGGCCTCGGCGAGGTTTTTGTCGGGGCGTAATGAAGTCGTCATCAGTGATCTGGTGGCGAGGATGGAAGCCACCGCTGCAAGGCTCGAGTTTGAAAAAGCGGCGCGTTTGCGCAATCAGATTTCGCGCTTGCGGCAAGTGAGCCAGCAGCAGTACGTCGCCGGCGGCGATGGTGACGCGGATGTGCTGGCGCTGGCGATCGATGGCGGTTTGGCCTGTCTGCAGGTGGGTATTGTGCGCGGTGGGCAGCATCTTGGCCACAAGACGTTGTTTCCGACGCTACCTGATGACGTCTCGCCGCCGTCGGCCATGGCCAGCTTGATTGCACAATACTACGCGGAGGATCCGCCGCCGCCATTGTTGCTGGTTCAACCGTTGCCTGATGAGGTGTCGTTGTTGGTCGATTGGTTGGGCGATCGTCGTGGCGGATCGGTGCGGATCGTGGCGCATCCGCGTGGCGAGCGCGCGCGTTGGCTTGAGATGGTTGCGCGCAATGCGCAGATGGCGCTGGCGACGAAACGTGCAGAACAGGGCAGCTTTGAACGGCGGTTTACGCAGTTGGCACAGGCGTTGCGATTGTCGCAGCTCGAGCGTGTCGAGTGCTTTGATATTTCGCACACTCAGGGTGAGCGGACGGTCGCCAGTTGCGTGGTATTCGGACGTGAAGGGGCGATCAAGACGGACTATCGGCGTTATCACATCGAGGGGATCGAGCCGGGTGACGATTACGCGGCGATGCATCAGGCATTGATGCGGCGTTTTTCGCGTTTACAGAAGGGCGAGGGAAAGTCGCCGGATTTGTTGCTGATCGACGGAGGAAAGGGGCAGGTCGCAAGGGCGCTGGAGGTATTGCAGACGCTCGAGCTCGGTGCGATTCGAGTGGTCGGTGTGGCAAAGGGCGAGGGGCGTAAACCAGGGCTCGAGACGTTGATCGTGGAGGATGGCGCTGGGCGTTTGCGACTGGACGAGCACTCGCCAGCGTTGCATCTCGTGCAGCAGGTTCGCGATGAAGCACACCGGTTTGCGATTACAGGCCACCGGGCGCGACGCGAGAAGGCGCGTCGTAGCTCTGAGCTGGAGTCGATCCCGGGGCTGGGGCCGAAACGGCGTGGAGCGTTGCTCAAGCACTTCGGCGGCCTGAAGGCGTTAAAGCGGGCGAGTGTCGATGAGTTGACCAAGGTCCCCGGTATTCATCGCCACCTCGCGCAGGCGGTCTACGAGTTTTTTCATCCTGGCACCGAATCGTAAGAGTGGCTCACTCGTGGGGCTTGGCTCTGGAACGGTTTATTGTTCGCGGGGTGGGCCAGTGAAGGGGGCGGGCTTAGATTTCGCGTGAAGGATGGCTGTGTGCCGTGTTCGGCGTCGGTCGGTGTTGTCAGGCATCATGTGCGTAGTGTCGCGCAGTGCGTGGAGCATCTGTTTGGCGGGCCGTGAGTCTGTTCAGCGCATCCGCAGCACGATGATATGCCGTCATGCTTTGACGGCGATCAAGTCGTCTGGGTATGACGCAAAGCGACAGTGACGGCGTTCGACTCGCGTGGTCTGAGACGTCGAGAAGCGTCTGGCTTTTTTGATCGTAAGCGCGGGCGATGCACCCGGGGGCAGTATGCATTCGAGGATTCCAACGTGGTTGACCTGGTCGAGAATCGCGATGATTCCGGTTTTGGTCGGCGTTTATTTCGCTTTGCCCCACCCGTGGAACGGGATCGTTGCGGCGATGGTTTTTGCAGTCGCAGGTTTGACGGATTGGCTTGATGGTTATCTGGCACGCCGCTGGGGCGTGACGAGTCGCTTTGGCGCGTTTCTCGATCCGGTGGCCGATAAGTTGATCGTTGCCGTCGCGCTGATCGCGGTCGTGGCGACGCATTCCGCGATCGCGCCGATTGGGCGCGCAGTGGCGGAGAATTCCGGTGCCGGAGAGGGCTTGGGCCTTGCGCTGGCCGCGATGGTCATCATCGGGCGTGAAATCACGATTTCAGCGTTGCGCGAGTGGATGGCCGAAGTGGGTCAGCGTGCACGAGTCAAGGTGTCGTGGATCGGCAAGTGGAAAACGACTTTTCAGATGGTCGCGATTTTCCTGCTGTTGTGGGCGGCGCCGTTGTCGGTGTTCGGTTGGGCGGTGCCGTTGTTCTTGATCGGGGAGTGGTTGTTGTATCTCGCTGCGATTTTGACGATCGTGTCGATGGTGCAATACCTGTGGGCGGCGACTCGGTCGGAGACTTGAGCGAAAGGGTTAATTGGCGTGGGTGATCCGATGACGGGTATTTTCATTCCGGGTGATGCGTAAGCACGAGTCGCACATCGTCGTTTTCTCTTTTTCTTCAGTTTGTTCTGGGTCGATGGGTTCGAATCCGAACGCCGAGGGGCTGGTCTGAGGCTCGCGGCGTCGCCGTGGTAAGGCGTTGGGGTTCGCTAGTCGCTCGAGTCGGAGGTGCAGGTTGATCGTTCACGTCTGTGTGCGCGACGCGATGATTTTTGGTGTTCGGGGTCAGTCAAGTCTTGACGGCGGTTTCGATATCGCTACACTGTGCGAATCGTTTTTGCGGGAATAGCTCAGTTGGTAGAGCACAACCTTGCCAAGGTTGGGGTCGCGAGTTCGAGTCTCGTTTCCCGCTCCAGATTCAAAGCCCCGGCCAACCGGGGCTTATTTGTTAGACGGATGTCAGCGGAGTCGTGAGTCGAGTTGCAAATCTGAGCGTGGCGACGCGTCAGCGCGATGCGCAAAGCCAGGTGCTTGATCCATGGCGAAGCCCTAGACTGGCAAGCGCGTTGACGAGCGGACCTGTTTTTGACAGTAGCGAAGTCAAGGCTTGGCTGGACTTCAGGGGCGGTAGTCGAAGTCGCTATGCTAGACGTGGTGTGCCTGGACTTATTCGGTATTTCGTTGGTTGTCGGTGGAGCGGTGGTCGAAACTGTCGACCACGCTTGAAGCACTTGAGTTATTGGCTGGGTGGCAGAGTGGTTATGCAGCGGCCTGCAAAGCCGTGGACGCCGGTTCGATTCCGACCCCAGCCTCCATTTTCGTAAGCAGCATCTATCGTCGTAGAGTTCGGACTGAGGTGCGTTCGATCGAGGACCCGCTTGGCGCGCGCTGAGCGGGTCTTTTCGTGCGGGCGTTCTATCTGCAACAACGGTCAAGTGTTGGTGATTACGAGCCTTCGACACGGCGTTTGTTGAGGTTTCACTTAAAGCATGTCTTAGTTGAATGTCGAGGCCGGGTCCGATGCGAAGCGGGTGCCGCCGGGTTGATTCGGACGCTTTTGGTGAGCGGACTTGGTGTTGGGGATGGCGATCGAATGGCTGATGATGATTTGAGCGAGACTGGGTTGTCTGCAGCTAAAGAGAAGGCCATCCAAGCAGGCGGCGGTGGGTGGGGCGCCGACGCGCGTGATGCCAACCTGTCTGACGCGTCTGTGCTGCTGGGAGGCTCTCCGACCTTGGCGCTGTACGGCGCGCTGGACCGAGCGTTCGCGCATTTCAATCGCGCCCTGTTCAAGAACGATTTGCCTCCGGCTTTATTGACCCTCCGCGGAGCACGCAACAGCCGCGGCTATCATCATGCCGAGCGTTTTATCTCGCCGGGCGGCGATCGTTTGCATGAGCTGGCGTTACACCCCGGATTTTTTACCCTTCAGCCGATCGAGTGGTCGTTGTCGACTTTGGTCCATGAGATGGTGCATCACTGGCAGGTGTGTTTTGGTCGACCGACCAGAAGCAACGCCCATAATCGAGAGTGGGCAGTCAAAATGCGGGAGCTGGGCTTGCCGCCGTCGAAGTCTGGTTTGCCCGGTGGCGATGAGACCGGACGCAGAATGACGCACTGGATCGAGCCGGATGGCCTATTCATTAAGGCGACTAATGAGCTGATTTCGAAAGGTTTCCATTGGCCTTGGATGGATCGATATCTACCTGAAACCCTTGAGCGCTTCGATGAATATACGCAGGCGTTATCGGCGCATGGCGTGACGGTCGAGACCGTTGCGCCGGCGCCTTGGCAAAGCTTGCCGAATGCTCTCGACGCGCCGTCGGAACACGGTATCAGCGATGATCCCGAGCAGAATTTAGCAAAGCTTCTGGTGAAGCCATCTCCACCGCGTCCGAGCAATGAAACGCGCTTGCGATGTTCGAGCTGCGGCATACGTGTTCGAACGTCCGGCGAGGCGCAGCTGATTTGTGCGGACTGCGATGTCC
The DNA here is from genome assembly GCA_046299415.1 of Thioalkalivibrionaceae bacterium. GTDB lineage: Bacteria > Pseudomonadota > Gammaproteobacteria > Ectothiorhodospirales > Ectothiorhodospiraceae > JBKBII01. The sequence continues at coordinate 58,771 of JBKBII010000001.1, forward strand.
CATTGACGCCGGTGGAGTGAATGATGGCGCAGGGCGCAGCGATTCAAGCGACCATGGGTTGAGGTCGCTGCGCGCGCTCCGCGCTGTGTGGCCGGATGGGTGCAACCGTTTTGCTCAGCGGAGTGGACACGAGGCGAAGAACGGGGCCGTACCTGCGAAAAACGGAGACCCTCGGGTGTCGGCGTTTTGGATATTCGATCTCGAGTCGCGACGGCGAGATACGTGCGGAGGCTCGGAAGAGTGACTGTTGAGTTGAATGATATCAGGGGTTTATTGGCGTCTGAAGAAGTTACGGTTCAATCGTCTTTGATCGGCGCTTCGTGCGTGGCGAAGGCTTCTGAGGAACCGCGGCTCGCTGCGTCGGCACGCTGAACGGCGCTGGCTCGTAGCCTTGGGCGCGTCTTGGGAGGTCGTTGTGGAGTGGGTCGCTTGGAGTCTGGCTGTAGCATTGGTCGCGCTCGGATTGGCCGGTACGCTAGTGCCCGTGTTGCCGGGGGTCCCCGTGATGTGGCTGGGCTTTGTGTGGCTGGTCTGGCTGGACGGGTTTGAGCGCGTAGGTTGGTTTACGCTGGGGATTCTGGCAGCGGCGATGCTGCTCACGGTGTTGATCGATCTGTTGGCGAGCGTGTTGGGCGCAAGACGGGTCAGGGCGAGTCCCGAGGCGCTCTGGGGGGCGCTGATCGGTGGTGTTCTGGGGATCTTTTTTGGCTTGATCGGTTTGGTGCTTGGACCTTTCGTCGGCGCCGTCATCGGTGAGTTGATAGCCCGCGGTGGCTTTGACCGTGCAATGGACGTCGGCGTCGCGAGTTGGGTCGGGCTGCTGTTGGGAACCGTGGCGAAGTTCGCGATTGCGTTGATGATGTTGGGTGGTTTTCTGTTGGCTTGGTTTTGACTGCTGCCAGTTCTTTGACTCGTGAAGGCGCTGGTGATCGCTGCGACGAACGGTTTTGAGTGACGAGCTTTGGGTTTCAGCGGCGCGGGCTCGGGCAGGCGCTGAGATCAGTTGTCCAGTCGCCGTCGCGATCGCGCAGGGCCAACGCGGGTGGGACTTCGATATCGGGCCGAGCAGCTTCTACGGCGAAAAGCCGGCAGGGGCCGTAACAGGTTTCGGTTGGTCGGTAATGAAGGACCTCAGTGCGTTCTTCGAGTTGCTCGGCCTCTCCGGGCTTGAGTTCACAGTCGACGAGGCTGTATCGCGCGGTGCGTGCGCCGTCGCGTGATCTGATCGGTGCTTGCTCGGAGGTCTCGAAAGCCAGCTCGTTCCCGGCACGGACTTCTGTGACTGGAGTGGGTTCTGGACTGTTTGGGTCGACTGAGATCGTGGCTCCGGACACGGGGCTACGAGTGTCCAATGAACTTCGCGCGCGGCTGATCGGGATTGTGGCGTTGTTCGCTGACGGTGTCGAAAACGTGTCGATCGACGATGTGGTCTCGAAGACTTCTGGTGCTGTGATGGACGCTTCGGTTTGCGCCCTGCCTTGGTCCTCTGTTTGTGATTGGGTGCCGGTGGTGGCGCAGCCTACGAGCGCGAGTCCGAGTATTGCGGCGAGTATCAGATTCTTGTGGGTCGTCCGCCTGCGCCGCGATACGGTTTTTGAGGGGGTATCGCAGCGGTGCGGTTCGTTGTTTGGGGTCATCGTTGATCCGTCGTTCTGGATGTGCTGTCGGCCGCGCGAGCCCGCGGAGACGATCGCAAGGCGCCGCGGATGAGGTTTGAGAGGTCGGCCGTCTTGTCGAGTTTTACTGTCGGGCGCTGGGGTTTGCGCGAAATCATGAGCCGCTGTGGTCGCCGAGTGGTCGCGTTTGCAGCAGGGATACTCGGGCGCTTTCGAGCCACTGGGCCAAGCGTATCAATGGTAAACCGACGAGTGTGTTGGGGTCGTTGCCGATTAGAGCGTCGAACAAGACGATGCCGTGGCCTTCCGAGCGAAAGGCGCCGACCGAGTCGAACGGTGACTCGGTGGCGACGTAGCGCGTGATCAAGTCGTCACTGAGTTTGCGAAAACAGACGGTATAGGTCTCGACAGTGCTGCGGATGTGGTCGTTGCTGACGTCGAGCAGCGCGAGCCCAGTATGAAAACAGACACGCCGTCCGGACAGGATGCGCAGTTGTTGGTGAGCGCGGGCGGCGTTGCCCGGCTTGCGCAGGATCTCGCCGTCGACTTCCGCGGATTGGTCGGAGCCGACGATCAGTGCGTTACTCGGAATCGCGCCGGCTGCTTGAACCGCGCGCGCTTTGACGACGGCCAGACGCTCGACCATATGATCGACTCGTTCACCGGGTCTGGGTGTTTCATCGGCGCCGATTGGGGCGCGGGTTTCGAAAGGTACGCCAAGCTTGGCGAGAAGCTCGGCGCGCCAGCGTGACGTCGAAGCGAGGATCAGGGGGGGGTGCACGGTCGCTCGACCGAGCTCCGGATCGCGCAGGTCGCGAGTGTCCCGATGCGTCATGCTGTGGGCTCGATTTCGATCAGGGTCTCGTCGGGATTGGCGCGATCCCCCTTGATGACGTGTACGACGCTGACCGTTCCGGAGATCGGGGCCTGGACTTCGGTTTCCATCTTCATCGCTTCGAGAATCAGTACGGGTTGCCCCGCGGTGACGGCGTCACCGGATGAGACGAGCACGTCGATCACGGCCCCCGGCATTGACGTTGCGACATCGCCCGGGCGAGTGGGACGACGTCGTTCCGAGCGCCGCCTTCGTGCGCTGGCGTTCTCGCTGGTGGCGTCGGTGGCGCTTGGCGGGGGGAGTTCGATTTCGTCTAGAACTTCGATCATAACCTCTTCGGGCAGGCCGTCGACCGTGACGTACATCGGTCGCAGGTTGGAGCGGCTGTGGCCTGTACCCCGAACGCAGATGTGGTAAGTCTCTCCGTGGACAGTGATTTCGAATTCAGTTGGCGCAGGGCAAACGCCTGGTGGCGTTTCGGCAAGGGTCAGAGGTTCGGGAACGAGTCGACCATCGCGACGCTCCTCGAGAAACTTGCGCCCCACTTCAGGAAATAGCGCGACAGTCAGAACGTCTTCGTCGCTTTGCGCGAGTTCGCCCAGCGACTCGCGGGTGGCGTCCAGCTCCGGATCGAGCCGATCGGCGGGACGACCGGTGAACACGTCTTCGGCACCGATCGCCTTGCGGACCAGAACCGGGTTGGGGCGACTGGGTGCCTGGCCGTAGTTGCCCTTGAGGTATTGCTTGACTTCGTTGGTGATGGTTTTGTAGCGCTCGCCGGCCAGAACGTTCATCACGGCCTGCGTGCCAACGATCTGGGAACTCGGCGTAACGAGTGGCGGGTAACCCAGGTCTTCCCGTACCTTCGGGATTTCGAGTAAAACCGCGTCGAATTGATCGAGGGAGTCTTGTTCGCGCAGCTGGTTGGCGAGATTCGAAATCATGCCGCCGGGCACCTGGTTGATCTGTACGCGGGTATCAACACCGGTGAATGTGCTTTCGAAGCGCTTGTATTTGCGGCGCGCTTCGATGAAGTGTCGATTGACGCGCTGCAGGGCGTCGAGATCGAGCCCGGTGTCATGGGGCGTCCCGCGCAGGGCCGCGACCATGGATTCGGTGGGCGGGTGGCTGGTGCCGCCCGCAAACGCCGATAGCGCCGTCTCGATATGACGGCAGCCGGCTTCGATCGCAACCCAGTGGCACATTTCGGCTTGACCCGAGGTCGCGTGGGCGTGCAAGTGAATGGGTACATCGAGCGCGTCGAGTAGACCGCTGACAAGCTCACGGGTGGCGGTGGGTGTGAGTAGCCCGGCCATGTCTTTGATGGCGATGGATTGCGCGCCCATCGCGATCATCTCTCGCGCCATGTCGATGAAGCCGCGGACGTGATGAACTGGCGATACGGTGTAGCAGATCGTGCCTTGTGCATGGCGGTCGGCTTCGCGAACGGCTTCGATCGCGGTGCGCAGGTTGCGGACGTCGTTGAGGGCATCGAAGATGCGGAAGATGTCCATGCCGGCGTCGGCCGTGCGCGCGACGAAGGCGCGTACGGTGTCGTCGGCGTAGTGGCGGTAGCCGACGAGATTTTGACCACGCAACAGCATTTGCAGGCGCGTGTTCGGTAGCGCGGCTCTCAGGGTTTTCAGGCGTTCCCAGGGGTCTTCTTTGAGAAATCGCAGACAGGTATCGAAGGTGGCGCCGCCCCAAACCTCAAGCGAGTAGAAGCCGATCGCGTCGAGATCGGCGCAGGCCGGTAGCATGTCTCCGGTCCGCATGCGCGTTGCGATTAGGCTTTGATGACCGTCGCGTAGCGTGACGTCGGTGATGTGGACGCGGTCAAGGTTCATGGTTGATCTCGCTGGTCCGTCCCAATGGGCTGAGTGGGGTCGTTTGAGAGCCGAGTCGAGGGGGCGAGGGGCGTGTCCCGGAACGTCGGCGGGGGCGGTCGGCCTGCGGCGCCTGGTGGCATGGGTGTCGGATCCTCTCGAATGGCGTGTGCTCAAAGCCTGTGATGCGCGGCGATCGCAGTCGCGATGGCAATCGCCAGACCACGGTCGGAACGCGGCTGTGGCTGGCGGGCGAGTTCTGGGTGGTTGGCGAGAAAACTGGTGTCAAAACTCGCGGCACGAAACTCCGGGTGATCAAGAATCGCAAGGTGAAAGGGGATCGTGGTGCGAACGCCGTAGACGCCGAGGTCGGTCAGCGCTCTTTTTGCTCGTGGGATCAGTTGTTCCCAGTCGAGTGCCCAGACGCAGAGCTTGGCGCACATCGAGTCATAATGAGGCGGAATCGTGTATCCGGTGTAGATCGCGCCGTCTGTTCGGACACCGGGCCCGCCAGGGGCGAAATAGCGGGTGATGCGACCGAACGAGGGAAGAAAGTCGTTGGCCGGGTCTTCGGCGTTGATGCGGCATTCGAGAGCGATACCGCGAACTTGAACTTCGTCTTGGCGATAGCGCAGGGGGAGGCCCGAGGCGATGCGGATCTGCTCTTGGACGATATCGATTCCGGTGATGAGTTCGGTGACGGGATGTTCGACCTGCAGACGCGTGTTCATTTCCATGAAGTACGCCTGACCGTCTTGAGCGACGAGGAATTCAACTGTGCCGGCGTTGACATAACCGACGGCGCGGGCAGCGTCGACGGCCCATTGCCCGAGACGTTGTTGCAGCTCTGGATCGATTTGCGGGCTAGGCGCGATTTCGATCAGCTTCTGGTGACGCCGCTGGATCGAGCAGTCGCGTTCGAACAGGTGGATGACATGGCCGTGGGCGTCTCCGAGGACCTGAACTTCAATGTGTCGAGGGTTGACGATCGCCTTTTCGACGAAGATTTCGGTGGAGCCAAAGGCGCGTGTGGCCTCTGAACGAACGCGATCGAACTGACGCTCGAGCTCGGTTTCGTCATGACACAGGCGAATGCCCCGACCCCCACCGCCGTTGGTTGCTTTGAGCATGACCGGATAGCCGATCCGGGCGGCTTCGTCACGCGCGTGCTGGAGGTCGCGGAGATTGCCCTCAGAGCCCGGTGTGACGGGGATGCCCGCTGCCTGCATGGTTTGGCGTGCCGCGATCTTATCGCCCATGCGTCGGATCACTGCGCCGGGTGGACCGACGAATCGAATGCCGGCCCGTTGGCAAGCCTCGGCCAATGCCGGGTTCTCTGATAGAAAGCCGTAGCCGGGATGGAGAGCATCGCAACCCGCGGCCCGCGCGACGTTGATCAGGCGCGGGATCGATAAGTAGCCACCCATCGAATCGGGGCCGATCGAGTAGGCCTCGTCGGCTTTTTTGACGTGTAGCGCGTGTCGGTCCGCTTCGGTGTGCACCGCGACCGATGTGACGTCGAGCTCGCGGCAGGCGCGTACGATGCGCACCGCGATCTCTCCCCGGTTAGCGATCAGCAGCTTTCGAATCATGTGCCGTCCAGGTTCCCGAGCTGAGGTGAGTGCACGTTGGCGAGTGTTTGGCGCCAGTCGTTTGCGATGGCGCGGGCGGTCAGTGATGTCGTGGGTCTTGTCTCGATAGCCGAATGTGAGGCGATGTATGCGGGTCGAATGGATTCTTGCGTTGAATCGCGGCGCGTGGGTCTTCGGTCATTGGGTGTCGACGATACGGTGTGGGCGTCGAGGTCTCGGTATTCGGTATCGGATTATTTCGACGCCCCGATCGCTGACGCAAGCCTTGGACGGTGCGCCGTCTTCACACACCTCAGGATAATCGAGTCAATCCGTCAGGTGTCGAATCGAAATCATAAAGTGATGCGCGGACGATCGTCTCGCTGCCAGGCGTTGCAAACTCTAAGGCTGCTCGGTCACCGACGACCCTTCGATTGTCGGTCAACAGCCGATCGACGGCCGACGGTCTGGCGGGACGATCGGGGCGCCCTGGGCCGCTGTGCGGTTTTGCCACGGATGTTGGACGGCCGTCACGGCACCTCGAAAGATGATGCAATGATTCGGTGAGTGTGATTCCGCGTTTCGCGCTGCGGACAGAATACTGCGTCGCCGTGCAGCATCTGTAAGCTCTCGACGCGGACACCCGCAGCGAACGCCCGAGTGGAGTGCTTGAATGCTGCGGCGCGATCGCGCCAGCTGGTTCTTGCGTGTTCGGTCGATCGGCAGTTCGAACAGAGAGCTGCGGTGATGGGCGTCTCGATTCGTGGGTGATGATCGTTTCGATGCGCCGAGGTCCGCGAGGCAGCCATGTTTGGTTCATCGACGATTCATTGCGTATGCTGCGCGCTGGTCGGTCGCTCGGGTGTGAATCGATACCGAGTCGGCGCGAATCGTTGCTCAAGTCGATGACGGTGGCTGTGTTGATGTCAGGATGTGATGCTTTGAAACAGTCGTCAGTGCGATCGAGATCGCTGATTTCCATTGCATGCAGGGTCGTTCATGCGCGCTTGCGGGTGTTGTTGACCGTCGCGCTGATGATGCCGATCGTGGCTTGGGCGCAGGTTGTGATCGAGCCCTCTGGCGACGACGTCGATGTCACCCGGCTCGATGCCGTTTCGGTGACGGCGGCCGGCTATGAGCAGAGCCTGACCGACTCCGCTGCAGCCGTCGCGATCGTGACCGCGGACGACTTTGCCCGTTCGAACGCGCGTTCCGTTGGCGAGCGTTTGCTGTTGGAGCCGGGCATTTCTACCGCTGTCGATGGTTCTGTGGGTTTCGATCCTATCGTGCGTGGACTCAAGCGCGATCAGGTGCTGGTGTTGGTCGACGGCGTGCGTGTCAATGCGCTGCAACCACCGTCGCGCGGCAGTTTGACGGCCTATGTGCACCCGGACCTGATCGAGCGCGCAGAAGTGGTGAAGGGGCCATCGTCGGTACTGTACGGCTCGGGTGCGATGGGCGGTGTGATCAATATCATCACGCGAAGCGCTGGTTTTTCGGCGGAGCCCGACACCCAGGGTTTCGTGCGTTTTGGCGCTTCGAGCGTCGACCGCGGTTTGCGCGCGGCGGCGGGCGTGGCGTACACCGACGAGCGCGTTGTGCTCGAGTTACAGGGCGCTGGCTCAGACGCCGATGACTATCGTATGGGTAACGGCGAACGGTTGCGCGAATCGGGCAACCGTCATACGGCGTTGTATGGACAGATCGCATGGCAGCCGAGTGATGCGCAAACGTTGCGTCTGAGATTGCAGCGTGATCGCCGCGAGGACGTGTGGTTTCTCGCGTCGCGCACCTTCGTGCCGAACGACACGCCGACGCAGCCGGCGGGCGTCAACACGCACTATGCGCCTTCGCAGACACGCAATGCGGTGGTGCTGGACTATGAGGCGGATTTGGGACGGGCGCTGGGTCTCGTGGGCGATCCGATCGTCAAACTGACCGCTTACCGCCAGCGCCTCGATCGTGGCAACTACGATTTCAACGACCGTCTGCAGCGCGATTATCGGCAGTCGGACACGCGATTCGAGACCGATGGGTTGCGCGGCCAGATCGAGTTCTCGCCGGGCGATCGACAGGTGGTGCTGTTGGGTGGCGAGGCGTGGCGGTTGCGGGCGTCGCCGGTCTCGTTTCTGGGCCTAATCAACACGGATTATGTGCCGGTGGTGCGGGTGCCACTGATCGAAGACGCGGAACTCGAGTCGGTGGGCGTTTTTGCTCAACATGAGACCTATCTGGATGCTGCGACATTGAACCTTGGACTGCGCGTCGATCGTGTGATCGGGCGGGCCGAGGCGGCGCAGAACGTGGCGCCACCGCTGGAGCGAAAAGACACGACGGTATCGTGGTCGTTGGGTGGGGTGTGGCACTGGCGTCCGGAGATCGAGCCGTATGCACGCGTATCGGAGGGGTATCGTGCGGCAAGTTTGTTGGAGCGTTTCCTGACGTATCCGTATTCCGATGGTTTTACCTGGCGCTCGGATCCACAGTTGGCGCCGGAACGCAATCGCGCTTTCGAGATCGGCGCGCGTGGGCAAATCGATGGGTATACCCGTTACGCCGTGTCGTTGTTCGAGAGCCGGATCCGCGATTACATCGGAGGACGAGTCATCGATGGGGCGCCCATTCCGACGAAGCAGACGGTCAATTTGACGCGGGCGCGAGTTCGTGGGGTCGAGTTGGCGATTGAACGGCGTGTTGGGCCGGCGACGACGGCGAGCCTGGCCGCGACGTGGTTGCGGGCGGATAACCTGGATCCAGCGTTTTCCGAGCCGCTCGCGCAGACGCCGCCGCCGGAGGCTGTTGTCGGGTTGCGTTATGCACCGCCGCGGGGGTGGCAGGCGGACGCGCAACTTCGTGCCGTCTCTCGTCAGTCGCGCGTGGGAACCCGTTTCACGGGTGGAACCGAGCGCTCCACGTCGGGGTTTGCAACCGTTGATTTGGGATTCGGATTTGCCTTCGGGGACGTCGGTGGGCTACGTGATGCGCGTTTGCGCTTCGCGGTCGAAAACCTGTTCGATCGTGCGTATCGTGAACACGTCAATGAGCTGACCGAGGCGCGCTTGGTGGCTGGCGGCGGTCGTGTGCAGGATTTGCTGCGGCCGGGGCGCAATCTGTCTTTGGTTTTTGATGCTCGTTTTTAGTCCAGCTGTGTCTGGTGTGCCGTTCGATTTGACTGTTCGAGGCGACGCTGAACAGACTCGAGAGTCGTGCGCGGCGCGAGAGGCCCGGAGTGCGGCGACTGGGCTATCACTCCGAATTCAAGCGACCAAGATGAAACACGCTGAGAGGCTACGGCGCAAGCACCGCACAGCGATGAATCCGCGCCGTCATTCATCGCGAGTGTCTCTTTGAACCTTAGGTCGGTTTGCGGTCCTCATATTGTCAGTCGTCAGGCGATGTCAGATCAGGCGCCTTGATCAACTGTCGAATACGGGGCGAGAGACGACGCATTCACGGCGTCAGTCGCTATCTCATTGGGTGAAACCAAGCCGCTAGGTCGATTGGCGTCCGATACCCTTGGACCGTTAGTCTTGAAGACTGATTTTGGCGGCGATTTTCGGACAGCAACCTAAGGAATAGGCGATGACGGATAACTGTTCTCGGCTGCGGGTGATCGACTTCGGGTTTGTGCCAGCGATTGACTCTCAGGCGGTTTATCACGGCATCGCCGAGGCGATGCGCGATGGCGATACGCCGGTGCTGACACTGGTGAATCCATCTGACCCGTACGTTTGTGTTGGTTTGCACCAAGACATCGATAAGGAGGTCGATCGCGATTTTTGCACCCGTGAAGGTGTGGCGATCGTCCGGCGGCATGTCGGGGGGGGCGCCGTTTATCTTGATTCGGGGCAGATGTTTTTCCATTTCATCTATCCGTCGACGATTGCACCGAAGTTCGTTACGCGGATCTACGAGCAGTTCATCGCGCCCGTGGTGGCGACGTATCGCGCGCTCGGGGTCGAGGCGACCTTCCGTCCGGTGAACGATATTCACGTCAATGGGCGCAAGATTGGGGGGACAGGCGCCGCGACGATCGGCGATGCAACGCTGATGGTCGGATCGTTCTTATTCGATTTTCCGATCGATAAAATGGCGCAAACGCTTAAGGTTCCATCAGAGAAGTTTCGCGACAAGCTTCATCAGGGCTTGAAGGATTACATGACGACATTGACTCGTGAGTTGGGTACGCCACCGGATCGTGAGGTCGTCAAGGCGAGTTTCCTCGAGCAGGTGGCGGCGCATTTGCACGTTGCGATCGAGGAATCGTCACCGACGGCGGCCGAAGCTCAGGCGATCAGGGACGCGGAGGCTTGGTTGTCGTCGAGCGAGTGGACTGATAGGCCCGGGAAAAAGGCCGTGGCCAATGGGGTCAAGATCGCGGCAGGGACTCATCTGACCGAGGGTGTGCACAAGGCCCCAGGTGGTTTGATTCGGGTTGAGCTGTTGACGCGCGACGACCGGATTGCGGCTCTGGGTTTGAGCGGCGATTTTACTGTGTTCCCGCCGGATGGGATGCAGCGGTTGGCCGAGGCGCTACTCGACCAACCGCTTGAGAAGACTGGTTTGGAAGCTGTCGCGGGGAAGGTGCTCGAAGCCCTCGAGATCGACGTGCCCGGTGTGACTGCGGCAGACGTGACACAGGCCATTCTGTCGGCAATGCCAAAGGATTATTGAATGCGTCGAATGCTGACAACCTGGCGCTTGCCGACGTGACGCCATTGCACGAATGTCGGTTTTCGAGGCGAGCGCTGGATCGGGCGAGCCTAACGATTGCCCTCAACACTGCAGTTTCCGGCGTCGTGATCCGGTCATCGGAGATGCCGAGTCGGGAAGCCGCTGAACCTCTGGCAAACCTTGGCTTGAGTGTTCTTCACGACGGCTCGGCGCTCGGATTGGGTCGCGAAATGAGTCTCGACGTCCACGACTCGGCGCGCGGAGTGATGGTGGTCCCGCTTGAGGCGTGTTACGGATGAGCTGGATGTCCTGTTTGATTCAGCTATCGGCATCGCGTGCAATCTCGGCCTTGAACTGCGGATGACGCATGGATGAACGCACAGAAAGTGCGTTATTGTTTTGGCTATTGACCGCAGACCGACTCGGTCACGAATCACAACCAGGGGGCGGGAGTGAAAAGAAAGATCGTTGCAGCCGTTGTTTTGGCGCTCGGAGTGACTGCAGTCGGTGGAGTGATTTCTCCGGCCATTTCGCAGACCGTGTCGTTGGGTGCTGTCGAGACACGTTCGGCGTTGAATCAGCCGCTGTCGGTCCGCGTGCCTGTCGATGGGTTGCGTGATGATCTTGAGGTCGTTCTCGCACCGAGCTCGGCCTACGCCCGTCAGGGACTCGATCGATCGATGCTGCCTTCGGATTTAAGCGTCGTCGTTGAAGGCGGTGAGGTTCGGGTGACGACTGAGAGGCCGGTCCGTGAGCCGTATTTGCCTCTTTTGCTTGAGGCGCGCTGGTCGGGGGGGCGCGTGATTCGTGAGTACGCGATCCTCCTTGACCCGCCGACGGTGATCAGTCAGGCACGATCGCCTGTGGCTCGCATTGAAGCACCGAGAGAGTCTGTCGTATCGGGTATGCCTCCGGTGTCTTCGCGAGCGGCGCCGCCACGCGCCGCAGCTGAGCCATTGGGTGATTCTCATGTCGTTCAGCGCGGAGAGACGCTGTTCAGCATCGTGCAGCGGTGGGGATTCTCTGGTGACGACATCGCCCGCGCCGCGATAGCGGTGGTGGAGGCCAACCCATCGGCATTCATTGTCGGCGATCCCAATCGGTTGCGTGCGGAGGCGACGCTGCAGCGACCCAATCCCGCGCAGGTCGCGAATGTGTCGTTGGCTCAGGCGCGGGAAGCTCTCTCGGGTCAAGGGTCTCGTGCGGCTGTGCCGCCGCCTGCCGCACCGGCTCAGCCTGAGGGCGTACCTGAGGTGGCGGTCGACGAGGTTGTGCCAGAAACCGAGGGCGTGGCAGCGATCGAAGGCGACGATGCGGGGGGTGAGGAGGCAGTCGCTGAGGACGCTCAACCACCGGTCGAGATGGCTGAGCTCGTGGCCGAACCTGAGGCGTCAACGCCCGACGGTTCTGAGGTTGGCGAGGCACAAAGCGATCGCCTGGAAATCGCGGCAATCGATGGTCTCGAAGGCTCGGCGGCATTGATCGAGCAGGTCGCTGCGCGCGAAATCGAGCTCGAGGAAATGCAGTCGCAATTGGCGCAGGCCGCGCGTGCGCGAGGGGAAACTCAGCGGTTGCTGGAAATGGCCAATTCGGATCTGGCGCGTCTCGAGTCGAGCTTGAATGCCTTGAACGCCGAGCGTGCAGAGCTCCGTGCGCAGCTTGAGGAGTTGAGGGCTGCGAGCGACCGACCCGCGATCGAACGGCTGATGTCAGATCCCCTTTTGATGGCGTTGGCAGGGTCGTCGGTCATTTTGCTTTTGTTGCTGCTGTGGAGTGTTTTGCGTCGCCGCGGTGGCGCCGATGACTGGGCCGCGGATCGCGCCGATAACTCGGGTGTCAAGGCGGCTCCACAGCCACACACTGGAATCGAGGTTGAAGCGGCGGACGATGAGCCTCTGTTGGCGGCGGCTTCTCGCGCCGGTGGCACTGGACAGGCCGGTGTCGCGATGGCGGGTGGCGTGGCCTCAGGTGCTGGCGGTATCGCGGCTGTAACAGCCGACCCGCAAGATGCGATCGAGAAGCCTGCGGGAATAGCGGGAGGGTCTGCCCCCGATGCGGCTGGAGCTAATGCGGGAGCGTCGTCTCGCATCGTTGCGGATGTGTTGGCCGAGGTCGAGGTTTATCTGGCTTACGGCATGGAGGATCAGGCGCTTGGGTCCCTCGACCGCGCGCTGAAAGACGCTCCGGGAGAGCCTGAGTTGCTGTTGCGGCGTGTCGATGCGCTGATTGCGCTGGGTCGCGAGGATGAGGCGCGGACGGCCCTTGCCGAGGTCCGGGCTAAGCTTCCGAAGGACGATGCCCGAATCTCTGAACGCGAGCAAAGTCTAGGTGGAGGCTTGAATACCGGCGGTTTATCGTCGACTTCAGGGGCGGCGAGCGACCTCGATTTTAGTGTCGATGCTCCGGCCGATGACTCCGTCACCCACGATACCTCTGGTCTCGATCGAGACATGGGTCTTGATTTCGATGACTCGCTGCCGTCTGCGGCCCACAGCGCGGGTGGGGCTGGTGATCGAAAGTCGTCTACGCCTGATAGAGGCGATGATCTCGGAGGACTGAGCTTTGATCCCGATGACTCGCAGGCTCTTGGTGATGGTAGAAGTGGCGTAGATGTTGAGGTTAGAGGTGAACCGACTTTTGCAGCGCTCGATGCTCTGCCGAGTGATGATGACTTCGTCGGTTCCGAACCGTCGCGATCTTCAGACGAAGGGTTGACTGCCTTTGACTTTGGCTCCGGCACGGAAAACCAGCCCGCTGGCGCGTCGCAGGGGGCTAATGATTTCGAGTCTTTTGAAATCGATGATGCGCTGTCGAGTGTGTCCGAGCTCGACGCGGACTTCTTCGATTCGGAAAAGGGCACGACTCAGACGAACGCCGACTTCGATGCCGAGGCGTTCCAACTCGATGATTCGTCAAGCGATCCGTTGATGGATTTAAGCGAGAACGCTAGCTTGAGCCTCGACGGCGAGACGGCTGGATTGGCGGCCGATGATCTTGACGTGTCGGGTTTCGACGGTGATGTCGATCTTCGTACACGTCTTGATCTGGCACGCGCCTACCTCGAAATGGAAGACCGCGATGGTGCAACGGAGCTACTCGATGAGATCTTGCAGCAGTCGGGCGTTCCGGGGGTTGACGAGGCGTTGATTGCGGAGGCCCGTGAACTCCGTCAATCGTTACGCGGTAATGGACCGTCGAGCGCGTCTTGACGAAGCGTCGGTCGGCTGTGGGGCTTTGACCCTGGCCGGTCTGGTCTTCTACGGTGTCTGATTGGATGGGGCGGGATCGGTAACCCCTTTCGCGCTCGTCCGGCCTGAGCCTTGGTGGAGGACGTGGCCTTGAGTGGGCCACCTTAGCTTGATTTCGCGCCCGATCTTTTGACTCAAACGCGTCGTGCATGGCGCGAACTGAAGGCTGGAGTGTCTTTTTCAGCGCGGCGAAAACGTTTTGAAGCGCGATCGCGAGTGCGATCTAGACAAGTCTATCGACGCGAGTGGCGCGAGGGCGTGATCGGTACGCTGGCATTGGCGACTTGGTTGGTCTGGTGGCTGCCGTTGGACACGTCGACGATGGTTGGCGATGGGTTTTGGCTCGGCCAGTTCGGCGGCGCGTCGACCCGATCGGCTTGGTTCCTCGAAATGTTGGTGTTGCCAACTCTCGGGTTGGTTCTGGCCGTCGCGCTATCGGACTGGTGTCTGTTGGCGCTGTGGAAGCTGTGGTGGCGGTTGCGTTGGGTGTGGCTGGCGCTGACCGTTGCGCAGATGATGCTGTTGATGGCTCCTTGGTTGGTAGACGCTTGGAGCGAAGCCTCTCGAGACGGGCTTGATGCCGGCTCGCTGGTCGCTCCTGTAGACCCTGGAGTCTGGCTCGCGGCGTTGCTCGAGTCGGCTCTGCCAACTTATGCGTTGATGTTGGCGGCCGGATGGGCCGCTTGGTGGGTTCGGGGGCGTCCGTTGGGTGTCGTGTTGTTGGGTGCTCTCGCTCCCCTGATGGGACTCGCTCGATTGCCGGGCGGTAGGTGGATCGCATCGGCGAGTTTGGCCATGGGTTTGCGAGTCCTGATCGTGCTCGACGAGTTGACTCGATTGGGACCGCCGTCGCTAAACACTGACACAGGCCGTTCGATCGACGCGTTCGTATCGTCTTCTCGTAGGAAACGCCGACGGTCTCCGTGGCGGCGTTTGGTGGCGGCGTGGCGGTGGGGTCTTGAGGGTCGGAATTTTGAAGGGCGCGCGGTTGATGCCTCGCCGCGCGCGCAGCGTCTTTTTGCCTTGCTGATTGAGGTTACGGCGTTCGATACCGCGCGACAGACCGCTCCATCGCGGGGAGGCGGGCCATCGAGGCAGCGATTTGAACACTCGCTTTTGCTTGCGTGGACCACGCTTAGGCGTACGAATGTATCGACGTTAGGGCGACAGCACCCGCTAGATCGGCGAAATATGGATGACGGGTGCCCTGTTTGGGCTTGGGCGCGATCGGTGCGCTCTGGTCCGAGTCCTTCAAATCGCGCGCCGGCGGGGATTCTCGAAACCGAGTCTGACGTCGGTGCCTTTCGGCTCACGGCCCATGTGCGAAATCCCGAGTCACCTGAGTCCAGCGCTGATGCCGATGCGCAAGGTCTTGTGGGATTGCGTGGTGGGTTGACGGTTTATGGTCAAACAGGGGCGACCGATCCCTGCCTCGAGCGTTCTCGTGCGCTGTGGCGATTGGCGGGTGTTGTAGTTTTGTTGCTGACCTTCGCGTTGGCTTTTGCTTTGCGGAGTACGAGGGCGCTGGGCTAGCGTATGTTCGGGCGGCTTCACGTTGCGCTTAGCAAGCTCGAGTCTCGGTTTTTAGCGACTGGGGCGCGCGTAAGGCGTTGTTTAGTAACCGTGTTCCGCTGGAAGTTGCGTTCGCGACGCAGTGGATCGCTTGATCGGCGGGCACGATCAGATGAGCGTAACGAGATAATGGGTTGTCGCTAATGCAGCGTTGGGCGTTGGTCGTTGAGTACGACGGTGCTAAGTTTCGCGGCTGGCAGTGCCAACCGTTCGCGCCCAGCGTGCAGGGGGCTCTCGAGACGGCGCTCTCTCGCGTCGGGAATGCGACGATCGAGACGGTTTGCGCGGGCCGCACGGATGCCGGTGTGCATGCGACTGCGCAGGTCGTCCATTTCGACGCGCCGCAGCCGCGACCGGCGCGCGCCTGGGTGTGGGGTACCAATGCCAACCTGCCGCCGGAGATCCGAGCGGTGGCTGCTTGCCCCGTGTCGTTTGACTTTCATGCGCGGTTTTCCGCGCGAGCGCGCCGTTATCGCTATGTATTGCGTAATACGCAGGAGGTGAGCGCGCTCGCGGTGTCACGTTGCGCGCATTGGCGCAGGCCCCTGTGTATTGACGCGATGCGCGAGGCGTTGGCGTCGTTGCTTGGTACTCACGATTTCAGCAGCTTTCGTGCAGCAGGTTGTCAGGCCAAGTCGCCTGTTCGCACTTTGCTGGCCGCATCGGTCACTCGCGAGAAGGATCTCGTGTGGTTTGATTTTGTCGCGAATGCATTTTTGCATCATATGGTGCGCAATCTCGTTGGTAGCTTGCTCGAGGTCGGCTCTGGCGACAGATCGGTGGCATGGCTTGGTGAGGTTTTGGCTCAACGGGATCGTCGCGCGGCGGGAGTTACGGCCCCGCCCGATGGCTTGTATTTCGTGGGCGTTGATTATCCGGCGATCCGTGATTCGTCATTGTGCTTGCGCGATGATGGAACGGGTGAAAATTTGAAGACTATTTCGGGCGCGTCGACACAGGATGGTTGCGCCATGAATGCGTACGCGATGGCTGAAAATGGCTGGGTGATGCTGGGTGACGAGGGATTCGCAGCGCCGAGATCGTTGTCCGTGCTCCGTCTGCCGTGGTGGATGACCGCGGAGAGTCAGAATTTCGAGCCGTGATTTTCCGGGTTGTGACGTGGCGTCAGTCGAACATCATGTTGGCGATTGGCATGGCGTGAAAAGCTCTGGATCGATTCATTCAGGTTTTTCTCGTGAAGGCTTGGGCTCCATCAGAGGCGTGGGAATGAGGCGAATCCGGATCAAGATTTGTGGCTTGACCCGAGCAGAGGACGTTGAATGGGCCACCGCTTGTGGCGTTGACGCGGTTGGGTTTGTCGCCGTTCCAAAAAGTCGGCGTTACGTGACGCCTGAGCAGATTGCGGCGCTGGCGCTTTTGGTTCCACCGATGGTTGCGCGCGTGGCGTTGTTTCAAAACGCTGATGCCCGGGAGGTGAAGGCCGTGCTGGAGCAGGCGCCAATCGAAATCCTGCAGTTTCATGGCGAGGAGACGAGTGAGTTTTGTGAACAGTTCGGCCGCCCGTATTGGAAGGCTTTGCCTTGCGGGGGGGTTGCCGAATCGGCTTTGAGCGAGCATTTGACACAGGCGTGGTTGGCCCATCCGCGAGCCAGCGCGATCCTAATCGATGGCCACGCGCCGGGCGCGCTCGGGGGCTCTGGCGAGTCCGTGTCGTGGGCGAATTTGCGGGTGGCGCTTCGAACTTTGGCGCAGCGTGGGCTGGAGGGAGACCTGCAGCCGAGGTGGATTCTGGCTGGCGGTTTAAACCCGGACAACGTCGTGACGGCGATTCGTGAGTCTGGGGCGCACGCGATCGATATCAGCTCGGGTGTGGAGGCGGCACCCGGGCAAAAGGCCCGGGAACCGCTGCGTCGTTTGGTCGAGGCGGTACACTGTGGGTTCGATGGTTAATCGGACACGGGGTTGTCATGACGCTTGCATCGCCACTCGAAACTTCTGTGCTGACGTCAGCTGCGACGCCGACGGCTTCTGGCTCTCGCGGGGCTGGAGAGACCTGGGCCGGTAATGTGGACTTCCAGTCGTTTCCGGACGGCCGTGGTCATTTTGGTCGGTTCGGTGGGCGTTTTGTATCCGAGACGCTGATGGCGCCCCTGGCGGAGCTCCAAACCGCGTGGGAGAGCTTGCGTGCCGACCCGGAGTTTTTGGCTGAACTCGACGCCGAGCTGGCCGATTTTGTCGGTCGACCGACACCGCTGTATCTCGCTGAACGTCTGTCGCAAGAGCTGGGTGGCGCGCAAATCTGGCTCAAGCGCGAGGACCTTAATCACACCGGCGCGCATAAGGTCAACAATACGGTCGGCCAGGCGATGTTGGCCAAGCGTCTTGGGAAGAAGCGCATCATCGCCGAGACCGGTGCCGGGCAGCATGGCGTCGCGACGGCGACGGTCGCGGCCAAACTCGGTCTGGAATGTATCGTGTTCATGGGCGAGGAGGATATTCAGCGCCAGAGCCCGAACGTTTATCGCATGCGGTTGTTGGGCGCTGAAGTCGTCGCGGTGCGCTCAGGTTCGAAGACCCTTAAGGACGCGTTGAACGAAGCGATGCGCGATTGGGTGACGAACGTCGACGATACGTTCTACATCATCGGGACGGTGGCAGGCCCACATCCTTATCCGGCGATGGTTCGCGAGTTTCAGGCTGTGATCGGCCGTGAGGCGCGGCGTCAGCATTTGGAAAAAACGGGGCGCTTGCCGGACGCTCTGGTGGCCTGTGTCGGTGGCGGCTCGAACGCCATTGGTCTGTTTCATCCCTTTCTTGATGATCGCTCGGTCGCTTTGATCGGCGTGGAGGCGGGCGGTGACGGGATCGAGACGGGGCGCCACTCTGCACCGTTGACCGCAGGGACGCCTGGCGTGTTGCATGGCAATCGGACGTATCTGTGCGAAGACGATGACGGCCAGATCATACCGACTCATTCGATTTCGGCGGGTCTCGACTATCCGGGCGTCGGACCCGAGCATGCCTGGCTGAAGGACATCGGTCGTGCCGAGTACGTCGCGGTGACGGATCAGCAGGCTTTGGCGGCCTTCCATCGTCTGACACGGACCGAGGGCATCATTCCTGCGCTTGAGACGAGTCACGCTGTCGCGCACGTCCTCGATCTTGCACCGACGATGCGCAAGGATCAGAGCATCATCATCAATCTGTCGGGGCGCGGCGATAAAGACCTGAATACGATTGCTCGGATCGAAGGCATTTCCCTTACGTAGAAAGGGCCTGATGTAGGCTATCCGGGATTTCTCCAGGTCAGGCAGCGCGTCTCTGGGTTGCATAACCCGTGCTTTGGAGGTCCTGAACGGATTCAGTGTCTGCCAAATCTGGTCGGTGTCGCTTCTGATAGGCCGGTCCTGATCACGCGGAGAAAGGCCCTTTGCGAAACCCGTTGCGATTGACGGGGCGCTCGAGCATTGCGTCTGGCGGCTTTGCCAAACGGATTCGTGGATGCGGCCGCGCTCGACAGTTGTATCGGCCAAGCCGCTATCCGCTCGCGGGTCGTATTCACGCCGTCGGATGGGTTGGATATCGCGGGTACTGCACACGACGCTTGGCGCTGGTGGGTGATCGATCAGCGCGTTCGGTAATCGGCGGCGGATCAACGTCTAGCGGCGGGTTGAGGCGGCCTCGGTTCACGCTGAGGCCCGACGTGGTGTGCGAGGATTTTTGAGGGGCTGGACTTGCAGGCGCGCGTTGTACCGTTTGTCAAAACTGGTTGCAGCGCTTGTGGTTTGGTAATTACTTTAGATTGATGAAGAAGCTGACGATGAGCCGAATAGCGCTACGCTTTGAACAACTTCGTGCTGCCGGTCGAACAGCATTGATCCCGTACCTGACGGCTGGCGATCCAGCGCCTTCGGCAACGGTGCCCGCGATGCACGCTTTGGTGGCGGCGGGCGCTGACCTGATCGAGGTTGGGGTGCCGTTTTCGGATCCGATGGCCGATGGGCCGGTGATCCAGGCGGCCTGTGAGCGTGCGTTGGCCGCCGGCACTCGCCTGACCGACGTCTTGGCCATGGTGCAGCGCTTTCGCGAGGTTGACGGTGCTACACCCGTGGTGTTGATGGGGTATCTCAACCCGATTGAGCGCATGGGTCTGGAGCGTTTCTCATCGGCGGCGGCGCAGGCCGGTGTTGATGGCGTTTTGATCGTGGACCTGCCTCCGGAGGAAGCGGATGAAGTCGGTCCGCTCTTTCAAGATGCGGGGCTGGACCCGATCTTTTTGATATCGCCGACGACGACCGATCAGCGCGTGCAGTCGATTGCGACCCAAGCTTCGGGATTTTTATATTACGTTTCGCTGAAAGGCGTCACCGGTTCGGCGGCGCTCGACGTTAATGCCTTGAAGGACCGTTTACAGCGTCTGCGTCGCTTCACGACGCTTCCGCTCGGTGTCGGTTTTGGCATCCGTGATGCCGAGACGGCGGCTCGTGTGGGCGCGGTTTCGGATGCTGTGATCGTGGGGTCTGCGATCGTTCAGCGCGCGGCCGAGCACACGGAAAAACCGGAGAATTTCGCCCCGGCGGCGGCCGAATTGATTGCGACCATGCGCGCTGCAATTGACGCCGGATCATCCGGCCGAATCGTTTGACGAGAGCGGTGCCCTGATATCGGGTGATAACGCAGTTGTCAGGACGATGGGCCGCATGACGTTGTGTGATGTGACGTCTGGAGCGTCGACGACGGGGTTGCAACGACCGGGGTGCGGCAATGACGCTGGTAAGGTCTGCGGCCTGTGACCGACGTCTTTTGCGTGTGATGGCGTCGGCGAGATTGGCTCTGAGCATTTTGGCCTTTCGTCGGCTTCGGACGCGCGACGCGAATGTGAGTCGATCGAAGCATTGGCGATGCGTTGAAAGCTTTGTACGGGAGGGTGTTTCGCGATGAGTTGGTTTGAGAAGTTGATGCCTTCTCGGATTCGGACGGACGCAGAGCGCAAGCGGGGCGTCCCCGAAGGCCTTTGGGTGCGCTGCAAGGGTTGCGAGGCCACGCTTTATCACGCCGAGCTCGAGCGCAGTCTGGACGTGTGTCCGAAATGCGGTCATCACGAGCGGATGTCGGGGCGTCGACGCCTCGAAACATTTCTCGATGCCGAGGGCCGCGTCGAGCTGGGCGCTAACCTTGCGCCGAATGATCCGCTGAAGTTCCGCGACGGAAAAAAATACCGGGATCGCTTGCTTCAGGCGCAAAGAGACACCGGGGAGCGCGACGCGCTGATTGCGATGACCGGACGCTTGCATGGCGATCCGATCGTGGCCTGCGCGTTTGATTTTCGGTTTATGGCGGGATCGATGGGTTCGGTCGTCGGCGAGCGTTTTGTTCGAGCGGTGGACGCTGCGCTCGAACATCGTAGTCCTCTCGTTTGTTTTTCGGCGTCGGGTGGCGCTCGAATGCAGGAGGCGCTGTTTTCGTTGATGCAGATGGCCAAGACTGCAGCTGCGCTCGCTCGATTGCGCGCAGCTGGCGTGCCCTATATCTCGGTCATGACAGATCCAACGATGGGGGGCGTTTCTGCGTCGCTCGCGATGCTGGGTGATTTGAATCTCGCCGAGCCCAACGCTTTGATCGGCTTCGCCGGACCTCGGGTGATTCAGCAGACAGTGCGCGAAACCTTGCCGGATGGTTTTCAGCGCGCTGAATTTCTGCTTGAGCATGGCGCAATCGATCGAATCGTCGATCGACGTGAGATGCGCGATGAGATCGCACTCTTGCTGAGGCTGCTCGGCGTACGAGGGCCTTTGTCTCCAACTCGCGGCACGCTTGCTGACGATCCGCCGGACGAGGAAAACGATGGCTGGAGCTCGAGCGAGCGAGGGCCTGACCACGTCGATCCAGGCTCGGAGGCAGGGTCATCTTCGGCGAATGGATCAAACGTGTCAGCGGAAGACCCTCGAGCGCGGCGTTCCGCTGTCGATCGTGCGGAATCAAGGCGATCGGATTTTTTCGAGGCTGGTGGCGCGGCGACAGGGTTCCGAGCAGCGCGTTTGGCTCGATGGACCGGCCAGGGCGCGCGTTGGGGACAATCGATGTCTGGCGGCTTGAGAGAGTCAAGTGAGTCGGATCGGTGTTGGTCATCGGAATCGCGGGTCGATGGCAACGAGACGGGATCGGTCGAGTCGGATGCAGTGCGCTCGATTGCATCGGGGGCGCCGGTGTTGAGGCCGACACCGCTGGAGGGGGATTGGTTGCCGGCGTCTCATCCTGGGTTGGCTGGTTCATTTCGGGGCCGCGGTTAGGGTTTTGATTACGAATGTCACGGCACGGCACGGCTCGGCACGGCACGCGGCTCGGCACGGCACGCGGCTCGGCACGGCGAACGATCGCCGTGAAGGTTCGCGGCGGCGAGGCGTTGATTTGAATCTCGGGAAGTACTGAGAAGGTCCATGTGGAGCGTCTCAGGCGCCGTCAATCGGTGAGTGATTTTTCGATTGATTTGGTATCAAAACGACTCGAACGCGGGTGACGCAGGGCAGCACGCCCTCACGATATGGGCGCCCGAGACTCAAGACGAACGCCGAAAAACCCGCGAGTTGAATGCGCCGCATGACGCCCAGATCGCGGCGACCGAAACGTCGCGGGGGGTTGGGCGAGGGCGCGAATACGCTCACGGATTCAATGCGCCTGAGCTGTGGTTGGTCTAGTTTTTCCTGAAGGGATCTGAATGTTTTTAGATCTCTCTGTCGTCAGTCCAGAGCGTTTCTCGAGCCATTGCGTCGCGAAGCGTTGCTCGTGACACAACTTGGTTTTGACTCAGCGTCGGGAGCAGTGGTGAGTTCAGGGATTTCGCGGGCGGCACCGCGCCCAGATGCCGGTGTCGAGACGTGGCTGGCTTGGCTTGAGAGTGTGAGCGGGCCGCGGATCGATCTCGGCCTCGATCGGGTGCGAAACGTCGTCGACCGACTTGCATTGTGGGATGGCACCCCACCGCTCATTGCGACGGTCGCCGGAACGAACGGCAAGGGAACGGTAGTGCACGCGGTCGATGCCTTGTTGCGAGCGACTTCGACATTGAGCGTAGGTCGGTACACTTCTCCGCATGTGTTCGACTTTCGCGAGCGGATCGTGATCGACGGCACTGTCGTTGACGACGCGCGATTGCAAGCGGCGTTCGAGCGGGTGGCGCAGGCGATGGACGCGGCGTTGGAGTCGGCTTCAATTGAAGCGCCGCTGACGTACTTCGAGTTCACGACACTTGCGGCCATGGCGTGTTTCGAATCCGCCGGGGTTGATGTTGTCGTGCTCGAGGTTGGGTTGGGTGGGCGCCTCGATGCGGTGAATGTCTGGGATCCTGATGTGACGGCAGTAACGAGTATCGCGCTGGACCATGAGGCGTTTTTGGGTTCGACGCTCGACGCGATTGCGCGCGAAAAGGCGGGAATTGCCCGTGTTGACGTGCCGTGTTGGGTTGCAGAGGTTGACGGCCCCCCGGCGCTGCTTCAAGCATTGAGCGACCGTGGTGCGAGAATTCGCGCTCCAGCGTCTTTCGACTGGTTCTTGAGCCCAGGATCGAAGCGTGATGGTTCGGCGATCGCGTGGCGCTGGGTGCGGCCGGACGGTGTAAGGTGCGTAATTCCGGTGACGTTGACGAAGGCGCGGGCAGAGGGTCTGCCGTTAAGCCCATCTGATCATGATTTGCCGAAACAAGTTGGCCGGTCTTGCGGGACTTTCGATAGAAGTCTTGTTCGTCATGATTTTGTCGTTGATGAAGTCGATGTTTCAGGGCGGTCGAGATGTTCAAAAAGTTCCCATTTTGATGGTTTGGTTCGAGATTCGGACAGGCAGCCCGAGACGCTCGAACGGGCAATATGGCTCGAGCTTCAGGGGGCGCGCGGAAGAAATCTTGCTGTCGCTGTGGGGGTCGTGTGTGATTTGCTCGCGCTGATGCGTGGAACGGTGTCGACGCAGTCGTTGGAGCGATCAGGCAGTTCGGCGGTGCAGAGTCCGTCGTTGAAGGCGATTCCCGTTGAGGCGTTATGGACTCGTCCTCCGGGTCGATTCGAGAGAATGTTGATTCGTTTTCGGCGCGAAACCTTTGACCGAGAATCAATCTCGAGCGATGCGCCAGTGTCAACTGACGGGCTGAAGATATCGGGAGTCGGAGTCATTCGGTTGTCTGATATCCGTCTTGAAAGAGCGGGCGGTATCAAGCCGTTGATCGAGAACGGGCCGTCGCTCGATAACGAGCCATCGCTCGATGAAACACGTCGCTCGGAGGTCGTTACGCGTTTGGTCGTCTTCGATGTCGCGCATAATCCAGCAGCAGTGGCTGAGTTACTGCGCATGCTTGATCGTGAGGCGATAGAGCCGGAAGATGTCGTGTTCGGTGCGATGGCCGACAAGGATCTGGTTGCGATTTTTAGCCAGTGTGCGTCGCATCCCGCCTTGAGCCGCGCGCGGTGGTGGCTGGGTCGTCCGAATGTTGCGCGAGCCGCATCGTTTGCAGTTCTCGTGGCCAAAGCAGGGGACGCCGGTCTGCAGCGATTGTTCGAGCTCGACTCGTTGTCCAATTGGTGCGGCGTTGTTCTGCGCGCTTCGAGCTCAACTGCGCCGATTTTGGTTTTTGGGTCCTTCTTTACCGTGGCGGAAGGTGCAACCTGTGCGCCCGGGAACGGCGGCGGATTTTGGGTCCATCGGAGCGCTTGAGGCCATGGCCGGTGGTGGTTCGACGATGTCTTTGAAGGACACCCCGCTGCAGAACAACGGTCGTGCGTTGCTCGATTACGCGGGCCCAACGCATCGTTCAAAGTCGTCGATCGAGAGCGTTGTCGGACGGGTGGCTCTGACGCTGCGCTCGAATGCATCGGACCGACAACTTTTCGAGGCCCGCGTTTTCT
This sequence comes from Thioalkalivibrionaceae bacterium, assembly GCA_046299415.1. Lineage (GTDB taxonomy): Bacteria > Pseudomonadota > Gammaproteobacteria > Ectothiorhodospirales > Ectothiorhodospiraceae > JBKBII01. The sequence goes on from JBKBII010000001.1 coordinate 82,962, forward strand.
GGGTAAGCGGCTGCAGCGGACGGTCCAATCGCGTTATGGTTTGCGCTTGAGGCTGACGAGCCGTGGTCGATGCGAACGAATGCAGAGACTCGCGCTACGCGTCAGTACACTGTGGGAGAAGGGTGCACCAAGATGGGCAGAGGCGATGGTGTGTCGTCGCACTGAGGCTGTCGGCTACAGGCACGAGGGCGACACGTCTGTGAGCGACGAAGCTTGATTTGCAGCGTTTGTGGATTGACGATGAGGTAGGTTTCAACCCGTCGTACGATTCGGCTCAGTTTCGAACGAACGTCTGTCTTGGGCTGAGCGGGCGCCTGCGGTGTCAGCCCGTTCAGGTCTGCGTCAGTCGATGCCGCCAGTCCGTTTTCTTCCGTCTATTCAATAGCGATCGAGCCATTTGAGCGTAGAAGATTCCAATTTATCGATCGGTCAGGCTGCAGCTTCCTCTAGGGCCGATGATCTCGCGTCTACGCCGGGCGCGGAGGCCTTGCGTCTGCGATTTCGCTTGCTTGGCGCCTCGGCGTTGCTGTTGGTTGCCGTTTTGTTTTTACCGTGGATTTTTGATGGGGCGGGTTGGGCTGAGATCACCGGTGAAGAGATTGCGCCAGTCGCACCGCCGGCGTTTCGCTCTCCGGATTTTTCGACGCCGCCGAATTCGCCAAGTCTGCCGATGGAACGTCCAGTGATGCCCGACGTGCTTGCTGAGCCCGGTATCGCAGAGCCGGGAGTCGCGGTCGCACGTGCACCAGCCGAGCGGAGTGTGAGCGAAGAAGCGCGCCGCCGCGACGAGATCGCTCGGGTAGAGGCAACCCAATCGCCGCAGCGCGAGAGGGACGCACCGCGCGTGGGTGAGACGAGAGACGATCGATTGGCTGACGGTGTCGCACGAACACGTGAAGCTCTGGCTGCCTCTGAGTCTGCTTCGTCGCCAACGAGTCGCTCAGACACGGCTGTGCGCGCCGAAAACCAACCGAGGCCCGCTGCTGGGCGTGCGGCGGCCAATACGGAAGCGGCAGGAGAAGGCTGGATCGTTCAGCTGGGCAGTTTTCGTGATCGAGCGAATGCTGAGGTGCTTGCGCGCAGGGTGCAGTCTCATGGTTTGCAGGCGTTCATCGAGGCGCCGTCCAGCGCGGAGGGCAGCAATTTGCACCGAGTGCGTATTGGCCCATATCGCGAACGTGGGGCGGCTGATCGGGTTCGGGACCGTTTGAGTCAACAACACGGAATCGAAAGTATCGTTGTGCCATTGACGCGACCGACCGCGAGGCCATAAGGCGCGAGGCGTGTTCGACCTAGATCTTTGAATAGGTAACAAGCATGAGCATGCTGGATCTGGTGGTGGTTATCGTTCTCGCGTTGTCGGCGATCGTTGGAATGTTTCGCGGATTTTTTCGCGAAATCATTTCAGTGGCCACTTGGGTGTTGTCGATCTGGGTGGCCATCCGATTTTCACCGGATTTGGCAGTTCACGTTCCGGCATCGATCGAGGAGCCGGCCCTGCGCGTCGGCATCGCCTTCGCTGCGGTGTTTTTGATTGGTTTGATCGTCGGTGGAATCGTGGGTGTCGTCGTCGGCCGCTTGGTGCGTCGCATCGGTCTTGGCGGCCTCGATCGTTTTCTTGGATTGACTTTCGGTGTTGTGCGCGGCGTGTTGATTGTGCTGCTGCTCGTGATGGGTGGACGGTTGCTCGCACTCGATTCGCATCCGGCTTGGCAGGAGGCGCGGACGATCCCATGGCTCGAGATCGCCCTCGAGAAAACCCTGGATGTGGTTCCAGAAAGCTGGCGTGAGCGTCTCGAGCCTGGTGAAAACAACTCGCGCACGCCACTCGACACGTTTCCTTTTCAGGCCCCGCCAATTGAACCGGCACCCCGCGACGAACGAAACGGTGATTCTCCTCAGTCAACGTCACCTGAGATCGCGAGCTGATCGGGTCCACGTTCGAACGGGCAGGTGAGTCATGTCGCGCTCCATTCCGCTGCTTAAATGGATTTTTGCGCGGCGTATCGATGGGGTCGGATCGGCAAAATCAGCACGGTATCGTGGCGCGCAGATGTCGGGATGCGGCAACCACGTCAGTGTTTTTCCAGCGGTACGACGCTCAAACGTTGCCCTCGCGTCGCCTGGTGTTGTTTGTTCTCAGGGCGTGGCGGTTTCTGGTTAAAAAGCTTAGGGTGCAGCACCTCGATCGTTGTCAGCGTTCGGGGCGGCGTCCAATGGTCGGTTTGAGGATGGAAAAATGTGTGGAGTGGTGGGCGTTGTCGGCCATGGACCGGTCAATCAGAGCTTGTACGATGCGCTTCTCGTGCTTCAGCATCGCGGACAGGATGCTGCAGGCATCGTGACTTGTGACACTTTCGGTCGTCTGCATCTGCGCAAGGACAATGGTCTGGTACGCGATGTGTTTCAGGCGCGACATATGTTGGCTCTGGAAGGGCACATCGGGATTGGTCATGTCCGCTATCCTACGGCGGGATCGACATCGCACGCGGAGGCGCAGCCCTTTTACGTGAACTCTCCGTATGGAATCGCGTTGGGGCACAACGGCAATTTGACCAACGCACGTGAGCTCGCCCGCGAATTGTTCGAAACGGATCGACGGCACATCAACACCGATTCGGATTCTGAAATCCTACTCAATGTTTTTGCTCAAGAGTTGCTGCATCACGTTGACTCAAAACCGCTTGTCGAGGCCGTTTTTTTAGCTGTCCAGCGACTGTTCGAACGAGCGGCGGGCGCTTATACGGCGGTGGCCTTGATCGCCGGGCGCGGACTCGTCGCTTTTCGCGACCCATTGGGTATTCGCCCTTTGTGTATCGGCAAACGGGAAACCGACGATGGCGTCGAGTGGATGGTGGCATCGGAGTCCTGCGCACTGGAGTCTCAGGACTTTATTTTTGAGCGGGATGTGGCGCCGGGTGAGGTGCTGTTTATCACGCCGGAGGGTGACTTGAGCGCGCGAATCATGGCGCCTCAGCCTCGCCTGGTGCCGTGTATCTTTGAGCACGTTTACTTTGCGCGTCCCGATTCAGTGCTTGACGGTATTTTCGTTCATCGCGCAAGGATGCGCATGGGAATCAAGCTGGGCCGCCGTATTCGAAAAGAGTGGCCCGATCACGACATTGATGTCGTGATTCCGATCCCGGACACTGGGCGAACCGTCGCGCTTGAGCTGGCGCACGAGCTGGACATCAAGTACCGCGAAGGATTCATCAAGAATCGCTACATCGGGCGGACTTTCATTATGCCGGGGCAGACGCGCCGTCGGAAGTCGGTACGGCAAAAACTCAATGCGATTGGTCTCGAGTTTCGTGACAAGAATGTTTTGTTGGTCGACGATTCGATCGTGCGCGGGACGACGTCGGGAGAGATCGTCGCCATGGCTCGCGATGCGGGTGCACGCAAGGTGTACTTTGCGTCAGCCGCTCCTCCTGTCCGTTATCCCAATGTTTACGGTATCGATATGCCGGCAGCAGAAGAGCTGATCGCGCATGGACGGAATCCTGAAGAGGTTTGTCGAGCGATTGGTGCGGATCGACTGATTTATCAGGATCTCGATGATCTCGTCTCCGCAGTACGTCATCACAGCTCGAACATCGAAGATTTCGATTGCTCCGTCTTCACTGGCGAATATGTTACGGGTCTGGACGAAGGCTATCTTGACGCGTTGGCCGAGCGACGCAGAGACAGTGAACGCGCCGATTCAAAGTCGTCGAAAGATGGATCTTCCCAGCCGTTGGGTCCAAGCGCGCCGAGTGAAATCCTTGATCTAACGAATGAAATTTGAGGCCGTAGCTTCAGCTGTGAAGACGCCATTGGCCACTCGCGGCTGACAATGGTCGTCGCGCCAGCGACGCGTGCGATAAGCGTTGAATGAGCGATGCTCCGATCGTCGATTCGGCATCGGCGCTGCCTGGCGCGTTCTGGCGCTAAAACCCATCCAGCGATGACGCGTTGACGATTGGGTCGCTTTGCGCGCGACATACCTGCAGAGGTTTTGCGTTACTGAGCGAAGACTGGATCGAGTGAACTTGAGAATCTCTGATCAAGGCTCTAGCGGTATGGTTTGCAGCGTGACGGGTATCGGCACGCCGGGCCGCACAACGGCGGTAGATAAAGGATTCAAACGATGTCGTTGAACTTGGAGGCGCAATTGCCGAGCCTGGAATGGTTGTTGCCCGTGCTTGCGGAATTGCGCCGCATCGTTGCGGTCGAGGATGCGAGTGGGGTGGGCACGCCACCGATCTCGGCGCGTCTCGCATTGGTGGCGCGCGTCGATGAACAGCGCCTCTATGTCATCCGTGGAGACTCGGTTGAGCAAATTTTGCCGATATCAACCGCGAAGCGCGGCATCGGCCAACTCGAAGGCAGTTTGCAGACGCCTCTCGGTTGGCATCGGGTGAAGGAACGTATTGGAGACGGAGAGCCCGTCGGCATGATTTTTCGGGCTCGCGTCCCGATCGGGCGAATCGCTGAAATCCTGGTCAGACCGGAGGAATTGAGCTGCGAAGACAACATTACGACGCGTATTTTATGGCTTGAGGGTCTGGAGCCAGGTTTCAATCGTGGTCGCGACGCCCGCGGGCGCTTAGTGGATTCATATCGCCGGTATATCTATCTGCACGGCACCGACGAAGAGGGACGGATTGGGTCTCCGGCGTCAGATGGTTGTATTCGGCTACGCAATGACGACATCCTGTGGCTGTTCGAGCGTGTGCCGGTTGGCACGCGGGTCTTGATTATGCAGGACGCGAAATATCTGTCGTCGGCGACGTGATCACGGTGTTGGCGGTGATGTTCCCAAGAATTGGCTGCGATGTTCTTAACGATGCCCTGAACGGTTACCAGACCGATGGCCTGAACAACTGATGCTTGAGCCCTGAACGTCGTCGCTATGATTGGGGCTGACCGCTTGTCGAGCGGATTATTTGATTCTAGAAACTTTTTTGCTTTTGTGGATCGAGCTTTCTTTTGCCGTTGGCCTTACCGACCGCCTCAACCGCTCGGTAGACGTGAGTCGCAGCGCTGGATTCGGCCGGAAAGGCTTGAGTTTGAACGAAAGATTGGGCGCCCTTCTGAGCCAAAGGTTGAACACCGGTGGCGAGCCGTTCGCGGCTTCTCAGGCGTCGATCAGGATTAACTTCGGGTGTTGGTTTGAATGGCCCTCGCTCTTTTGCATTCGATTCGGTCTCATCGCTGAGGACGCTTATGCTGTGCCCAATCTTCGAAGTACGCGGCATCGACAGTCCGTCCAATCCGGTCGGCCTCTAAGTTGAAGAGTTAGAACTCGAATCGGAGCGCGCTGGGGTTTTTTACCACCCCAAAGCGTGTGGCAGCCACAGCACGATTCCCGGGAACGTGATGAGCAGTCCCAGCGCCATCAGCTGAATGATGATGTAGGGAATCGCACCGCGATAGATTTCGGTGGTTTTGACCTCCGGCGGGGCAACGCCCTTCATGAAAAGCAACGACCAGCCGAAGGGCGGTGTGAGGAACGACGTTTGCAGATTCATCCCAATGAGGATCGCGACCCACACCAGCGAATACTCCGGATACATGGCGAGTATCGGAAGGAACATCGGAACGACGATGTACGTAATCTGGATCCATTCCAGAAAAAAGCCGAGCAGGAAAATCAGCAAAAGCATGAACAACAGTGCACCAAGTGCGCCGCCTGGCACCCAGTCGAAAAGCCCCTCGATCAGAAATTCGCCGTCGAGCCCTCGGAATGCCAGTGCAAAGACCTGCGAGGCAATGAGAACGAAGAAAACCATCGCAGAGATACGTACGGTACTCAATACGACGTCTCGCAATATCGTTGGCGAGAGTTTTCGCAGAATTGCTGCGATGACGATCGAGCCCACCGCGCCGACGGCTGCGGCTTCGGTTGGGGCAGCGATACCGGCGATGATCGAGCCAAGGACGGCCAGCACCAAAGCCAGGGGCGGCACAACGGCGACTACGAAATCCTTTAGCAGTTGCGACTTTGAGACCTGCGCCCGTTCTTCGGCGTCGATAGCCGGGATATCGGCGCCGCGCAGCCATGCAAGACCCAGGACATAGGCAATGTAAAGGCCTGAAAGCATGAGACCGGGAATCAGCGCCGCCGCGAACAGCGCGCCAACCGAGAGGTTCATGGTGTCGGCGAGAACGAGCAGAACGAGCGAGGGCGGGATGATCTGGCCGAGTGTGCCTGACGCGCAGATGGTGCCGCAGGCGACTGAGCGGTTGTAGCCTCGTCTTAGCAATGTGGGTAACGCCATCAAAGTGAGGGTCACAATGGCCGCACCGACGATACCGGTGGCGGCACCCAGGAGTACGCCAACCAATATGACGGCCAGCGCCATGCCGCCAGGCAGTCCACCAAACGCGTGCCCGATCACATCAAGCATCCGCTCAGCGACGCGAGTCTTATCGAGCATGACGCCCATGAATACGAACAACGGGATGGCCAGCAGGGTGTAGTTGGTGAGGGAACCCCAGATACGGGCGGGGAGCAGTTCGAATAACCAGCCGTCAAAACCGATGAAGCCAAACAGGAATCCGGTCGCTGCGATCGCCCACGCCACCGGCATTCCGGACAGCACGAGCACAAAGAATCCCGCGATCATGAGCAGCGCGATGTGTTCCAGTGCCATGCTGTTGTCCGTTGGGTCGCTTAGGGTTGATCAAAGGCTTTTACGGCCCGGTTTTTAAAATCTTTTTTATCTAGATACCAGGCGTTCGATCTATCGGTGTCGGTGGGTCCAGTCCAGGGTTGACCGGACGTAGGGCACGACGGCGTTGGGCTCTCGTGCGAGAACGGAAATGATGAAAGCGCAGTTTGCGCGCCACGATCAAAATTTGTCGCAGGGTTTCGGCCGTGAGGAAAGCGAATCCGATGATCAACACCGACTTGTACAGCCAGATGTTTTGGAGGCCGCCGGAGTTGGGTGATCGCTCACTTCGTTGAAAAGAGGTTTCGACGAAGGGAAGCGAGTAATGAATCAAAAGGATGATTACCGGTATCGCGATGACGATAAGCGTGAACGCCTCAAGCCATAGGCGAACTGGACGTGACAGCGCAGTCGTAAAGACATCGATGCGGACGTGATCGTTGTGGCGCATCGCGTAGGCGATACCGGTCATTGCGCTGGCGGCGAGCAGCATCACTTCGAGTTCTTGTGCCCAGATTGCGCCGATGCCTGCGACGTAGCGCAGAGCCATGTTGGTGAACACCAGAAAGACAAGCGCGAGCAGGGTGACGCCCGAGATAAATGCCGCAAAGCGTGTCGCGGAGCCGAGGAGACGTTCGATGTGTAGGAGCATCATGAGTCCCGTGAGGCCGCGGACGATGAAGACATTTCAAGCCGAGAGTAATCAGGCCGAGGAGTGATTTTCGGTGGCAGATCTGCCAGCCTTGAAAGACTGTCGATCCGTATGACTGAAGGCTCCAACGGAGCACGCGGGTCATCCAACTGACGTTTCATGCGTGTTGACTCATGAATCACCACCCACAATCGACGCGGTGCGGTCTCTGAAGAGGCGTTAGCCCGGTCGAAGGCGCGCGCGCGGGCTCGACGCTAGCCTCACTCCACACCCGACGGCATTCTTCAACGACAAAGTGGTCGCTGTCGAGGGCCATCGCTACTTTCTCGTTGCCGGACCCATCGACCGTTGAGGAAACAGCCGTTTTCAAACGAACGAACTGGCGGCCGCACTACGCGGGATCGTGTCGTTCGGAGGGCCCGAGGGGCGAGGGGCGATCCGATTCGGCGTCGGACCAAGACCGACACCCCGGGATCGAGGTCTACCGTCAAAGGCGTTGCAACGTCACATCAGATCCAGTACAGCAGAGCGAGTGACGCGACAATCGGAACACCAGCGACGGCGATCACCGTCATCAAACAGATCGAGCAATCTTTGACACGGCGAAAACGCAGACGCGGCATGAAAACCCCTCTCGAACGTCCCAGAACTTTGTAATTGTTTTTAGTCGGCCCGAATGTAGCAGCTTGATCGTGTTTAGCGCGTACGCCGGTACCTGTTTTGTGGATTACCGCGTCACGGATGGCGGTATTAAGGCTTTATTGGCGGCTGGAGAGTTTAAAAAAAGAATTAATTTCAATGCTTTTGGCGTCTTTTTACGGCGGTCAGGTTGTTTTTTTGACCGAGCGTTTCGATGATGCCGTGATGCTCGCTCTTGAGGCGCCATCCTGCTCGTGAGAGCGATGCTGCGACCGGGAGATTTGAGAGAGGACGATCGGGCTAGAGTGTTCGGAACAGCGGCAGCGCTGGAACAGTAGCCGGCTGTTGTCCTCCATCGGTGGCGCCGGGTTCGGCTTGGTCCGGATAGAGTCGGAGCAACCAGTCGTAGTACGAACGTACCGAGGTGACGAGATGTACGGGCTCCCATCCGCGCGCGTAGCCATAACGGGTTTGAGAATGCCACTCGCGTTCGGCGAGTTTCGGTAGCCAGCGCACAAGACTGACCCATTCGTCGCCTGAATGACCGTTGGCCATGGCGAGGCGACGTGCATCAAACAGGTGGCCGAGGCCCACGTTGTAGGCCGCGAGAGCGAACCACAGGCGGTCTTCGTCCTCAATCGCGTCCGGCAGGCGTTCGAGGATCTGAGCCAAATACCGAGCACCGCCTTCGATGCTTTGTTGTGGATCGAGGCGGTCGGATATGCCGACTTCCCGCGCGGTTGCGTTGGTCAGCATCATGACGCCGCGTACCCCTGTGGGTGATGTGGCGTTGGGATCCCACTGCGATTCCTGGTAGCCGAGCGCAGCCAGCAGACGCCAGTCGAGACCTTCGGCGCTGCCGGCGGCCTCAAAGGCTGCGCGCAAGGGCGGTAACCGAGTCTGGACGTGGCGCTGTAGTGTCAGCGTATCGATCAGGCCGTGGATGTCGAGATGGCCAAAAAAGCGATCAATCAGGCGATCGAGTTCACCACTGGCGCGAAGCGATGTCATCATTTGCTCTGCGATGTTGGCGAGGCTGGCATCAAGGCCACTCGAGAACCACCAGACAGCACCGGTTTCTGGGAGCTCTGCAACTTCTGTCAGCTCGGGAACATCGCGAGCGAGATTACGAAACTCGACGGAGTGCAGGAGCGCAACGTCGACGAGTCCGCCTTGCAGTGCGTACAGCAATTCCTGTGTGTTGGCAAAATGTTCGCGCTTGACGGAACGCGTCGCGCTGATTTCGGCCGCGCCACTGGTCGTGCTCGCCGATGTCGAGCCGTGTATCGAATCGTCTGCAGGGGCGGTACGAGAGGGCTGTTCAGGCTCAGAGTTCGAGCTGTTAGCGGCAACGACCTGTAGGTCGCTGGTTCTGCCCGCCCTCAATGCTGAGTCGCTGAGGTCATTGATCCGATCGGGTTCGGTCGCGTGATCAGGTTTTGCGGAGCCGTCTGCCGGGGTGTCGCTGTAGGTGCGCTCAATGGGATTCGTGGGTGGTGCGTCGCTTGCCGTAGCAGCGCTGAATGGACTGCCCGACGCAGGCCATCCGCTGGCGAAGTGACGCTTGACCTCTCTGGTCCCTTCGAGGCTATCTTTTCGGTCGAGGCCGAGCCAATTGCGCATGCTGAGGTGCCACTCGTTGTCATGCGGACTGCCCTGAGATTCGTCAATGGTGCCGGCGGGCGGCTCAAGGTCGTCGTCGATCAGGGTGTCGAGCAGCGCTGCGATCGGCATGCCACGGACGAGCCCGATATGCTCGACGTTGTCCAATGTGAGAGTAGACGGGGATTGGGGCGTTGGATTCCACGCTACGAGAACCTGTGTCAGGGGTAGGATCTCGGGCCCGTTGCGGACTCCCGGGGTGCCATCCGGGCTGGGTAGCAGCAGCCCGCCGGCAGCATCGGCTTGTCGCCGCAGCAATAGGATGCGAGCTTCGTCGGGGCTGCTCACGGTCGTGATCTTGAGCCGTGTTCCGATGGTTTGTGCGAGACGTTCGAACAACGCCTTCTCGAAGGCCAGCGTTGGGTCGCGGTAGACTTCACGTTGACTCGCGTCGACGGCGGGGCTGACGCCGACGCCGGAGTCGACGACCAAGACGACGCGTAGGTGTTCTCGAAACAGTGCGAGCTGAAGGGCTGAGGGGGGGTACAGCCAAACCCACAAGGCGAGGACAGCAAGTAAGGCGAGAAAAATCAGCCATTCCAGGCGGTGCCAATGGCTGGCGCGCGGACGTAGGCGGCGGCGAATGATCATGGGCGGGCCCGTGATGCCTTCGATGCGACGGCGTTTGATGGGCGTTTATATCCCGCTGTTGCCCGAATGGTTTGCGTGACCGAGTGGTACTGCACGACGATGGGTATGGCCATCCTGTAGACGCACGAATCCTGTGTTTCGTGGCGTGTTTTCGCGTGGTTGATCGCATTGAATTGATGCCCCTCAAGCGACGCGACTGGGCATTGGATCACGATCGTTTTCAGGCCCTCGGTTTGCCTCGCAACGGTCGCCTGATGTTCGCTTGAACTTTCGTTTTTCTCTGACTGACAAGGCCATACATGTCTGATACTCGACTGACAGCAGCTGAACGATTGGAGACAGTTGATTTGGGCACACAGGTCGCAGCCAAGGCGGCAGGACAACCCAGCGCGCAGATGATGGTCGGCAATCAGACGGCTGCTTCGGCTCGGGAGGACGGGATTGCGTTGCGTCTTGCGATGAGTTGTCCGGATCAGGCGGGTATCGTTGCGGAAGTCGCGACGGCGCTTGCGCGTGCAGGAGCCTGGATCACCGAGGCGGGCCAGCACACTGATGCTGAAGCGGGATGGTTTTTCATGCGCTGGGTGTTTCGCGTCGCTGAGGCTGACGAGGAGGGGTTGAGAGCGGAAGTGAAGCGTTTCGCGCCGTCGCTCGGCGCACAGCAGTGGCGACTTGAGCGGATCGATGCTCGACCCCGAGTCGTTTTGATGGTCAGCCACGAGGCGCATTGCTTGACGGATTTGCTGGCGCGTTGGAGATCGGGTGAGTTGGCCATGGAGATTCCGGCCATTGTGTCCAACCATCGATCGCTCGCGTCGATCGCAGAGTGCTATGCCATTCCGTTTCATCACGTCCCGGTGGCGCGCGAGACACGCTCGGCCGACTTTGTGCGTCTGGGCGAAACGCTCGAAGCATTGCGGCCGGATACGATCGTGCTCGCCCGCTACATGCAGATTCTTCCGGCCGACCTTTGCGCTCGCTACCCGAATCGTGTGATCAATATTCATCACAGTTTTCTGCCGTCGTTCGTAGGTGCTCGACCCTATCATCAGGCCTATGCGCGGGGCGTCAAACTGATTGGTGCAACCTGTCACTATGTGACCGAGGATCTTGACGCCGGACCCATCATTGAACAGGACGTCACGCGGATTCGCCACGATGACAGTGTTGACGATCTGGTGCGCAAAGGGCGCGATGTCGAGCGGTCTGTGCTGGCCCGGGGCCTGCGCTATCACCTCGAAGATCGTGTTTTGACGCACGGAAACAAGACGATCGTATTCGACTAGTTAGTCCCGACGTGATGTCGTCGCGGGCCCGCGTAACGCTCGTGGCTTCGAGCGGGGCACGTGCAGAGCGGGGGACTATCGAGCGTGCGCGGACAAGTAGACAGGTCAGACGGAGTCGTATGCTGCGACGGTGCAGTCTGACGTCAGCGCCAGTTGAGCACGAGACCGCCTGCGCGCAGAATCGTGAGGGCATCCTCGACGCAGTAATCGACAAATTTCGCGCGGTGGGGATTGTTTCGGGCTCGCGAGACGTAGTCGGTCCCGGACGGCAATCCGGCGAGGCGATAAACGTCGGCCGTCGGGAAGTAAAACGCTTGAACGAACTGGCGAAAGACCGTTTTCGTTAGCGGTCGGTATATGGACCTATACGGGGCGGGTAAATCGGCCAGCAGACGAGAAACCGTGTCGCGAGCGTGTGCCATGTGGCGCGCTTCGTCGATCATATGGAGCGAAACAAGATCGTGGACCGTGAGCGAGATTGTGTCGCGATGGCGTCGGATGAGGCGGTTCATGCGATCGGGAACCTCTTCGCCGATCAATACCGCGATCCAGAACAGCGTCGACTCAAATGGGGCAAGACGGCCGACTAGGGTCGCGAGACGCGGACGCGCGAATTGGCGTCGCGGCAGGTCTAGCTCGGCGCGCTGCAGAAACTCAATGAACATCAGGCTGTGGCCAGCTTCTTCGCGCAGCTCGTGCAGTCTGTAGGCTAGTGTCGAAAGGGGGCTGTGGCCGGCGAGAGTCGCTCGGGCGATGCGCTCCATGAACAGGCCCTCGAGCCACAACGCGCCACTGATGAAGTAGACGAACTCGTAATGCGAGAGTCGCCGCCGCGTGGGTTCGTCGAGCGTTTCGTAGACTTCACAGCCGTAAAGCGAAATCGCGGACTCAGGTAGCCAGAAGTCGTCGTGGGTCAGATGCGACCAGCGCACCTGCGCGAGCGGATCCGAGTAGGGCGTCGAGCGAGCTCTTAAATGGTCGAGAAGGTCTTGCTCGGTTCGCATTGAGGTGTGCTTGGCCTTGGGTTGTCGGAGGGCGAGGCGCGTCTGAATGAGCTCGGTTATCGAAATGAATTGAACGAATAGATCGGCAACAGGATTGGCCCTGCAACAGGATTGGACCTGAGGGCGGTAATGATACTCGTCACGACGGCCGTGCCACGAACATATACCCGCAAAGTGGGAATCAAGCGAAGACCGAGCTTATCGTGATCAATGAGCGCCCCAATCGCGGCCGGCGAGGCTGAAGGCTTGCTACTGTCTCGGGCTTCGCATACGCTAGTGGGCTTTGGAGAGGTGGCCGAGCGGTTGAAGGCGCACGCCTGGAAAGTGTGTATACGGTAAACCCGTATCGAGGGTTCGAATCCCTCTCTCTCCGCCATTATTGGCATTCGATCTAATTCTCGTTGACCAATAAAACGTGAACGCAACGACCCGCTTGAGACCCCACGAGTCGAAACGCCTCACAAAATGGGGTGGTCGACTGGAGAGGCGATTCGGCGGGTTGTTTGTTTGTCATGGACGAGAAAGTGTCACGGTTCAGTAGTCGCAGTCGCCCGAGCGATCTTCCTGTCGGGCGTCAATGCCGCGGGTGACGGTTGGCCGCTTGGTGCGTTCGAGCGCCCGGTGTCCGAGCCCTGGGCGGCCTCCCGAGACATGATCCGAGACGTCGATGGGCTGGGCTGTTCTCTTCTGCGATGCATCGGGTCGTCGGGTCAGGAATCGCTGCACGTGTTATCGGTAATGCTTGGGACACCGTGTCGAGAACAGCCTCGCGCAGCTCATGGTTGCGGCTCACGCGTGAGGCCGAGGGAAACGCTGAACACATCATTGCTGCGCGGGCGCATCGCCGAGTTGCGCAGCTTTTTTACCTTGCCTTGCAATTTGTTGTGTGCCGACCGCTGAAGCTGACATTACGTCGCGTCTCAATCGCAGCTCATTTCAGCGTCTCGTCAGGCCTATATCAGCGGGTCGGTATCGGCACCATTGGGATCGCGTTCGGCGTCGAGAACGTCAAACGGACGAATTGTGACCTCAACGCGGCGATTGATGGCTCGGTTTGCGGCGCTGTCATTCATCACGAGCGGCTGTGTATCGGCTCGACCGGCGGCGATGATGCGGCTCGCCTTCAGGGGATGGCTCTCCGTCAGATAATGCACGACCGACGCCGCGCGCGCGGTTGAAAGGTCCCAGTTGGATCGGAAACGGACCGTCGATATTGGGCGGTCGTCGGTGTGTCCAATGACGATGATCGAACCTTCGAGATCCTTCAGTGCGTTGCCGATCGTATCGAGAATGGGTAGGAATGACGGCTGCAGCGTTGCATCACCGCTCTGGAATGAGATTTCCTGCTGAAAGCGAATCAAGATTTGCAACTCTGAGCGCTCGATCTCGATTTCTCCTCGCGCGATCTCTTCGGCAAGTGCCTCCGCGAGCTCTTCGTAGAGAGGCTCGACGAGATCAAGCATGACGCGCTCGGGTTCGAGCATGTCGTCCCGCTCCTGCCCCGATTCTTCATAAAACGGTTCGGGCAGGGTGGGGTCGACACTCGGCGGTGACAACATGTCGCCGATGACGTAGCCGGCGGAAATGCGCTCGAGCGAAGGGATTGGATCGCCAAAAGTGCCTTGCAGCGAAATGATCGCGTCCTGAAACTTTCGTGTGTCGATGATCGACATCGTCAACAGCAGGACGAAGAAGGTGAGCATGATCGCCATCAGGTCGGCGAACGTCACCATCCACAATGGGGCTCCGGCGGGTGGGGGGCGTTTTGGACGTTGCAGTTCCATGAGTTTTGGGACCTAGGCGACGAATGCGCTGAACGACGTGCCGATCACGCGGCCTCCGCACCGCCACCAGCCAGCAGCTGCTGGAGTTTTTCGCGTTGGCCGCGCGAGACGTAGGCTTCGAGCAGCTCGTTGATCAGCCGTGGGTTGGTGCCTTCTTGAATTGCCGCCATGCTGGAAATGATGATCAGCTTGTTGATTCGTTCCTCGGCTGAGCGGACCTCAAGCTTGTCCGCGATGGGCAGAGCGACGAGGTTTGCAATCAGTGCGCCGTACAGTGTCGTCAGCAGGGCGATGGCCATGGCGGGCCCGATCGCGGCTGGATCGTCCAGTGAAGTCAGCATCTGAATGAGACCAATCAGGGTGCCGATCATGCCGAAGGCGGGAAAGGCGTCGCCCATCGTGCGGAAGAATTTCTGACCTGTCTCGTGCCGTTCGATCGTCTGTTGCATGTCTTCGCGCAGTGCTGCTTGCACGAATTCGGGTTTGTTGCCGTCTGCGACGAGTTGCGCTGCGCGTTTGAAGAAGGGGTCGTCGACTTCGAAGCCATCGAGCGCCATGACGCCGTTTTTGCGCGCGACCTGGGCCATTTCGTTGGCCGTCTTAATAATGTCTTCGGGTTTGACCGTGGCCGTTTTTATGGTGCGCAGGCCGACCTTGATGCTGCCGATGACATGCTTGAGCGGAAAGCGAATCAGCATGGCCGCGCTGGCGCCGCCGAAGACGATCAAAACCGATGGCACGTTGACGAACATCATGATGCTGGATTCGCCAGTCGACATCGCGAGGGCGATCAAGACGAGGCCGCCAATGAGCCCGGCTATGGTTGCGAGATCCATGATCGCCCTCTGGTGTGTTACGCGTTCAGCCAGCAGGCCTGATCATAACCCAGCCTGGGATGGACTTGGTTTAGCGCTGGCCTGCGCGGCTCGTAAAGTAACGGCTGAACAATGGTCGATGTTCGCAGTCGGCTCATGACGCCAATGACGCCGGGTTCATTAGCGCGGGTCTTTTTGGCACTTGGTTTGCTTGCGGTCTCTGACACGCTTGATGAGGTGCCAACATGTCGACACTCGATGCGATGCAGTGGTCCCCGACGCACTGGACGTTGATCGTCGTGACCGCGCTGATCACAGTTTTATTTTTGGCCGCGCTAGCCATTCAAGCGCAGGGCGGGCGCGCGAGCGCCAGGGCCGTGCGGCTGCGTGCGGTGACACCGGGCTTGCTGGTGAGCCTCGGGATGTTTGGTACCTTCGTCGGCGTTGCTCTCGGGCTGTATGCCTTTGACCCCAGAGCTGTGGAAACCAGCCTTGGTGGTTTGTTTGCGGGGTTGCAGCTCGCATTCGTGACATCGATCGCCGGTATCGCCGGGGCCATCGTGTTGCGATTGACCGCGGCAGTCGGCGGCGACGCGCGAGGGGGAGCTCGGCTGGCGGCGGGCTCGGGTCAGGTATCGACTCCAATGGCCGAGGCGGCATTGAGGCGGATGGCTGAGGCAGCCGAGCAGCAGGTGCGTGTTTCGCAATCCTTGTTGTCTGAGTTGCAGCGTGGTCAGGCTGTGGTCGAGCGTCAGCACGCTGAGCAGTTGACGGCTTTCAAGACGTATGCGGAGCGTGTGGCCGAACAGGGCTCGGCCACACTTGTGGCTGCGCTCGAACAGGTGATTCGAGATTTCAATGCCCAGCTCGGCGAGGCGGTGGGCGAGAATTTTCGTCAGCTTGATACGTCGGTGGCTCGTCTTCTCGATTGGCAGGAGCGGTATCGCGTTCATCTCGAGTCCTTGGGTGAGCAGTTGACTCAGGCGACCGATGGCGTGTCGATGTCGGCGGATTCGATCGAGCGGTTGACGGCTCACGCCGGTCGACTCAATGCCCATATCGACGAGCAAAGCGAAACTCTGGCCGCTTTGCGACGCGAGAGTGAGGCTTTGGAGAGCGTTTTGCGAGCAGTGGCGTCGCTGCGTTTGCAGGCTGAGAGCGCGATGCCCGCTGTCGAGGCTCGGTTGGTTGGCGTGCTCGAGACCCTTGAAGACGCGGTCGTCAGGCTTTCGCGTCGCAGTGGCAGTGGCAGTGGCAGTGCAGTTGCGTTTGCGGACGAACGGGTGAACGTTCCGATGACGTCTCCGGGCGGTGATGTTGGAAATGGCTCGAGACGCGGCGCGCCTGCCTTGTCAGGAGGTCGGGCATGAAAGACGTTGCGACCGGATCGATTGTGCGCCGGAATCGGATGTCGTTAGGCGATCTATCGCGAGACGCCGGTCCTTTCGAGTTGGGAGAAACCGACGGCGAGGGGTGGGTGTCGATCGCTGATTTGATGGCCGTTTTGATGTTGACGTTTTTGCTCGTCAGCGTGGTGTTCATGTTGCAGTTGTCGCGCGACTCGGCGGCCGACCGGGCGGTGGCGACAGCGGTCGAGCAACGCGCTGATCAGCGTGTTGAGTTGCGCGCGGCGATTTACGCCGCGTTGCTGGAGGAGTTTCGCGATGATCTGCCGCGCTGGAACGCAGAGCTCGACGCGTCGCGGCTGACTCTGCGCTTTCGTGATCCGGAGCTTTTGTTTGCTTCAGCGTCAGCGCGTCTGCGACCGGAATTCGAGGCCATTCTCAATGACTTTCTGCCTCGCTATGCCATGCGTTTGCAGCGATTTGAACCGGCGATTACAGAGATTCGGATCGAGGGTCATACGTCGAGCGAGTGGGCTGGTGCGGATGACGCCATCACTGCGTATTTGAACAACCTCGATCTATCCCAGGCAAGAGCAGCTGCGGTGGTTCGCCATGCGGCTGCGCATCGGGCGGTGCGGGATGCGGGATGGTTTCGAGCGCGTCTGGTTGGCGTTGGATACTCGTCTTCGCGTCCGATGCTTGATAAGCAGGGCCAAGAGTCACCATCGCTGTCCCGCCGTGTGGAATTTGCGGTGACGACCGCGTTCGATCGCGACCCGTTCGATGGGCGCGCGGACCGCCGCGTCGTCATCGACTCGAGTCGATGACGAGCTCAAGCCGCGCTGGGTCAAAGTTGCCAGACGGATCCGGCGACACAAACAGAGGACGGGTGTAGAGCATCAAGGTCACTCGGGGCGATTTCAACGGTGGTTGTAGCTTGGGTGGCTTGACATTGCACCGGCGCCGATCTCATTGCTGTGCGAGTGTCGCCCAAGCCTCGGTGTGAGAACGAGGCGCTTCGGTGCCGTCAAAACGCGCATCGAGGTAGTGATTGATGGCGTTGGATTCGTAGAGCCAGATTTCATGTCGTTGGCGATTTGGGTTTGAATCTGTAGTGAGCGTTGCACTCGGATCCAGTCCTGCCGATACGTCGGACTCACACCAATCGGCGGTGCGCGTTGCGGTCGATTGATGGTCGGTTTCAGTTGGGTGGATCACGATATGGAGGGCAGGAACCTGAAGCTTGCCACCCGATGTTTTGAGTAGTTCGCGGGCGGTCGCGTCGTGCTGGGCATCAGCCAGCGCAACGTTGATATTGAGCCGATGAAGTTTGCGACGGACCTTCAGGCAAAACGGGCAGGTGGGGAAGTGATACAACGTGAGGTTGGCTGCCGCGGCTTGCACCAAGTCCTGCTGCTGTGGTGGGCGTTCGATCGCTTTGCCACGGCTCATGGCATGAGCCGCCAATACGAATGGTGTGAGCACGAGGCGAACGCCGCGGAAAAAGAGCCTGATCAGGTTTCGCATGGGAGAGGCCGGGCAGTCGAGAAAGGCGATACCTTAGCAACGTGTCGAGTCGTCGGCGAATGCGCATCGGTGCGGTAGTGCGTACGGGTTTCGCGAGAGTAACGAGTGGGCACAAGCCCTCGAACTCACGTCTGAATACCGCGGTGAAGGCGATGTGTGGCGCGGACAGTAGTTGTAACCCCTCCGTAGGCCGCACGCGAGGCTTTTCGTGAAAAAACGGGTGCAAAAAGAGGGGCGATAGGTGGTGGGATCGAATACGACAGGACAAGTCTGTGGCCACGCGCGGTGAGTTAGGCTCGTCAGTCCCTTGTGGTGCAGATGTCAGTGCTGATTTTGCGTAGTCCTGTGGCATTCGGTATGGCTTGACGCTGGTCCGATCAGGGCGGTCAATCGGTCGATGGGTCCGTTGGATGGTGGGTAAGGTGACAAATTGATGAGCGAGAGCTGGCGGGTTGAAGCGGCTCTGGGTATACTTCGCGCCCGCGCCGGGATGGCGGAACTGGTAGACGCGCCGGACTCAAAATCCGGTTCTGGAAACAGAGTGCGAGTTCGATTCTCGCTCCCGGCACCAAATTTCTTGATGAGCCGATCGCTGCTCAGCTGATCGTCCGGCGGTGTCGCGTCCGGCGGACTTCGACGGCACCGACCGACGACGATAGCGTTAGGGAGCGGTCAGGACGATGCTCCGGTTTGACCTCTGAGTCAGTCGCCCACGGTGGCCTCGAGCGCCCCGTGGGTTTTTTTACGATTATGTTTTGGCGGGGCACGCTTTGCCGCGGATGGCGCGGCGCCCGTGAAGGGTCGAGTAAAGATCCGGGTGTGTTGTGTGCGCTTCACCGTCGCGAGGCAGCGTGGGGTCTGCAAACATGCGGGTTGCCGATTTTGACTTTGATCTTCCCGTCGAGCGCATCGCGCAGGTGCCGCTGCCGGAACGTTCGGCGGCGCGCCTGATGGCGCTGGAAGGGCCTGCGCCCGAGGTGATGACAGTCCGCAATTTACCGTCGTTGTTACGCCCTGGCGATCTGCTCGTTTTGAACGATACGCGCGTGTTGCCAGCGCGTATCTTTGGGCGCAAGGCGAGCGGAGGGCGTATCGAGGGGTTGCTCGAACGCATCGAATCGGCGGATGTGGCACGTTTTCTGTTAAAGGCTTCAAAATCGCCGAAGCGAGGAAGTCGGATTCAAATTCACGCAAGCCGTAACGACGACCGTGTTTTGGCTGAGGCGGAAGTTCTGGGACGCGATGATCGTTTCTTTCGTCTGCGTTTGTTGTCTGATCAGTCTGCGTCGAGCGAGTTCGACGAGCGCAATGTCGATCGATCCGTTGAGGGCGATTGGCACCGATTGCTCTATGCGTGTGGCGAGATTCCTTTACCTCCGTACATTGATCGCCAGGCCGACGCGGTCGATGTGGAGCGCTATCAGACGGTGTACGCGAGCAAGCCGGGGTCGGTCGCAGCGCCGACTGCGGGCCTGCATTTTGATGATGGGCTTTTGCGCGCCGTCGAGCATGCGGGCGTGACGGTGGCGCGCGTGACTTTGCATGTGGGCGCCGGGACGTTCCAGCCGGTGCAGGTCGAGGATACCCGCGACCATGTGATGCATGCCGAGTCGATCGAGGTTTCGGCGGCTGTGGCGGCGGCTGTAGCGGCGACCCAGGCTAAGGGTGGGCGCGTCGTCGCGGTCGGGACGACCGTCGTGCGGAGTTTAGAGAGCGCGGCGCGCGCGGCGCTGCACGCGGGGGCTGATTCGCCGATCGTGCCGATGTCTGGCGAGACGCGTTTGTTTTTGACTCCCGGCGAGCCGTTCTACGTGGTGGATCGCATCTTGACAAATTTCCACTTGCCGCAATCGACGCTCCTGATGCTGGTGTGTGCGTTTGGCGGTTACCGACGGGTTTTAAACGCCTATCAGGACGCCATTACAGGCGGATTTCGTTTTTTTAGTTACGGCGATGCGATGTGGCTGGCGCCGGGCGAAGCCGATGATCTGCCGCCCGATGTCCGTGTTGATCGCCGGGATCATGACGATGCGATTTGAGTGTCTGGGGCGATCGGGTGGCGGCCGTCGTGGGCGAATGGTGTTCGCTCGCGGAAGTGTCGAGACACCGGCGTTCATGCCGGTTGGTACCTATGGCACCGTCAAGGCGATGACACCAGAGGAACTGCGCGCGCTCGGCGCCGAGATCGTGCTCGGGAATACGTTCCATCTGATGAATCGCCCGGGCACCGAAGTCATTCGAGCACATGGCGATTTGCATGAGTTTATGCACTGGGACGGGCCGATCCTGACCGATTCTGGCGGTTTTCAGGTGTTTTCGTTGGCGGCGATGCGCAAGATCGATGAGTCAGGGGTCCGGTTCCGTTCACCAGTGGATGGACGGGCCGTCGAGTTATCGCCCGAGATTTCGATGCAGGTGCAGTACGAACTCGGTGCCGACATTGTCATGATTTTCGATGAGTGCACGCCGTATCCGGCGACCTTTGAAGAGGCGCGGGTTTCAATGGAGTTGTCGGCACGCTGGGCGATTCGTTCGCGGATCGCACATGACGAACTCCAATCCAGTCGCTCGCAGCCCTCGGCGCTGTTTGGGATCGTGCAGGGCGGGATTTACCCGGAGCTGCGAGCGCGATCGGTCGAAGCATTGGCCGCTGTCGGTTTTGAAGGCTACGCAGTTGGGGGATTGGCCGTCGGTGAGTCGGAGGACGAGCGTCTGGCGATGCTGGATTTCACCGTGCCCTTGCTGCCGGAGGATCGGCCGCGCTACTTGATGGGTGTCGGACGCCCTGAGGATATCGTCGAGGCGGTGCGTCGCGGCATCGACATGTTCGACTGTGTGATGCCGACGCGTAACGCCCGCAATGGCTTTTTGTTCACTCGAGAGGGCATTTTGCGGTTACGGAACGCGCAGTATCGTAGCGATACGCGTCCCATCGATGTCGAGTGCTCATGCTATGCGTGCCAAAACTTTTCTCGTTCGTATATCAAGCATTTGCAAAAGTGTAATGAGATTTTAGGCAGCAGACTGGCGACGATCCACAACTTGCATTACTACCAGGACCTGATGCGTGGCTTGCGTGATGCAATCGCGGCGGATGTTCTGGACGATTTTGTTGGTGAGTTTTACGCTCGTCGCGGCGTCGCACCGCCCCCCGTTCCTGCGGTTGGGGGGACAATATCGTGACCGGGACCTCGCGGGCTGTCCCGCGCGTATCGTTATGCTCCTGCGGTCTTTGCGGTCGAGAGTAGACATTGATCGGTGGAGCCTTAGCCGCGAGCCGAGGCCCGCGGTCGATTCGCAGCACTGACTCAATCATGGGCCAAGGTAATGGCTCCTGGAAAGACAACAGGATTAGACCATCCGATTGTCTCGGCGGCGCGGCGCAGGTTGGACCTGCGGGCAACTTTGAGGCCGACAATCTCGCTGTTCGGATATCGCTGCGTCGATCGTTTTTTTCGGCCAGTCGACTCGCCTGTGGAATAATGTCAGGCGACAGTCATTCACAGCGCTCGCCTTAAGGCGGCTCAAGAGGACGATATGGAATTTTTGATTGCGACGGCTTCGGCTCAGGAAGGCGGTAGTGCAGGCGGTGGCATGATCGAACTCCTGATCATGATCACAATCTTTTTTGCGATCATGTACTTTTTGATCATTCGGCCGCAGCAGAAGCGCGTAAAAGAGCACCGCGCGTTGATCGAATCGTTGGCGAAAGGCGACGAAGCGGTCACTCAGGGCGGGGTGCTCGGCCGCATCACGGCCGTCGGGGAAAATTTCGTCAAGATGGAGATCGCCAACGGCACCGAGATTGTGGTGCAAAAGCAGGCGGTCGGTCAGGTAATGCCGAAGGGCACGATGAAAGACGCAGTCTGATGCGGTCAGGCGCTTTCGGTGACACGGTTATCGGCTTTGCTTCGTTCGGAAACGCCTGATGCTACCGCGTTTTGGTTCAGCGACATCCGGGCCTATGCGTTTGGGAAACGTGTTGCAACTCGTATGCCGGAATCGATCGGTTAGGTCTGACGCCTCGGAAACGATGCGACAGGCCTCGCGTCCGTTGGAGCCGGTTATCGACCCCAGCATGGACTTAGTGCAGCGTCTAGATTCATAGGCCGGGATCCCGACGCCGGTCACTTCCTACGGTCCAGCGTTGTCGACTCTTTCGCTCGTTGGTTCAAGGCCGACTGGTGGTCAGCTGTCAGCGAGGGATGCGCGCGTCTGACGCGACATGCGAGACTCAATCACCTTCGGCTACGGAAAAAGCCGGCGTCGGGGGCAAGCGGACGGAGCGCTGCGGTACTCGTGGCGTCGATGAGGGCGGCCGGCTGCGCACGGGTGCGTATCGATACAAGTGCGTATTGAATAAAGTCGGACTCGTTTGGCGGCTTTTTGAGTCGGTGGCGAAAGATTCCAACGCTCCGAGAACGATCGAAGCGACGAGTCGACTGGCGAGCGGTACGGGGGCGAAAATGACGCAGATCCGATCAGCGATGCTGATTCGCCGATCGGGCTGAATCGTCAGTTCTGCCGTCCGTGCTGATTGCGATCGCAGTTGAATCCAGCCTGCGGATTCGGCGCTGCTGTTTTACAGTGGCGAGTTTTCAATTTGTTTTAGCCGAACGGTGCTTACCGAAGCGAGCCTGCATGCGTAATTCTTATCCGAGCTGGGTGTATGCGCTGATCGTGGTCGCAATGATCACGACCGCACTGTACGCATTGCCAAATCTGTTTCCCGAGAATCCTGCGGTGCAGGTGTCGAACGCGACGACGGGTACTGTTGATTCGTCGGTGACGGATATCGTCGAGGTCATTCTTGATGCTCAGGGACTCGCGCCCATGCGAGTCGAGGCCCGCGACGGGTCGTTGTTGCTCCGATTCGAGTCGGATGAGCAGCAACTGAGAGCTGCGGATGTGTTGCGTGGCGCACTTGATTCTGATCACGTCGTGGCGCTGAATTTGGCGCCCGCGACGCCAGAGTGGTTGCGGCGGCTGAACGCTCGACCGATGTCGCTGGGTCTCGACTTGCGCGGTGGTGTGCACTTTTTGATGGAGGTCGACCTTGACGCCGTCGTCGGCACTTCACTGGAGCGTTTTACGAACGAGTTGCGCGGGCGGCTACGTGAGGAACGGCTCGCGTTTGAGTCGGTCGAGCGCAGCAGTCGGGAGCTGGTCGTTCGATTTGCGAGCGAAAGTGATCGCGACGCAGCAGGTGAGTGGCTTCGTCGGTCCTATCGTGACAAATTGGTCTTCGAGGCGCGCGGAGCGGGTGATGGTGCGTCTCTTCACGCGACGCTGGAACCGGACTATCTGACCGAAATGCGGCGGTTGGCGTTGCAGCAAAACATTGCAACGCTGCGCAATCGTGTCGACGAGCTGGGTGTGGCCGAGCCGATCATCGCGCAGCAGGGTCTTGAGCGCATCGTTGTGCAGTTGCCCGGCGTGCAGGACACGGCACGCGCCAAAGAGATTCTTGGTGCGACAGCGACTCTCGAGTTTCGTCTGGTGTCGGAATCGGGTGACCCGTTTGAGGCTGCCTCCAGCGGGCGGGCCCCGGCCGGTACACGGCTCTATCGCGATCGCAATGGGGCGCCAGTACTCCTCCAACGACAAGTGATGTTGACCGGCGATTTCATCACCTCTGCAGCGTCCGGCATCGCTCAGGACACGGGCGGTCCGGCGGTTTTCATTAATCTGGATGGTCAGGGGGCGCGCATCTTTTCGCGGGTGACGTCCGAGAACGTCGGGCGACTTATGGCGACGGTGTTCATTGAGACGACGACGGAGACGACTGAAGAAAACGGTGAACTGGTGCGTCGGACATCGCGTTCGGAGGAAGTCATCAACGTCGCGCGGATTAACGAGGCACTGGGTCGGCGATTCCAGATCAGTGGAATCGAGTCGTCGCGTGAGGCGCACAACCTGGCGTTGTTATTGCGGGCTGGAGCGCTCGCCGCACCGATGACGATCGTCGAGGAACGTACCGTGGGTCCGAGCCTCGGGCAGGAAAACATCAACCGCGGAATGCAGTCAGTCGCTATGGGGTTCATCGCCGTTTTGCTATTCATGATTTTGTATTACCGCGTGTTCGGGTTGATCGCGAACATCGCGTTGGCGTTGAACCTCGTGATCATCGTCGCAGTGTTGTCTTTGCTGCAGGCGACGCTGACCCTGCCGGGTATCGCAGGAATCGTTTTGACCGTCGGCATGGCGGTTGACGCAAACGTGCTGATTTTCGAGCGCATACGCGAGGAGCTGCGTAACGGCGTGACGCCACAGGCGGCGATCGACGCCGGTTTTTCGCGCGCTTTCGTGACGATCGCTGATGCGAACGTGACGACGTTGATTGCCGCACTGGTGTTGTTTTTGTTCGGCACCGGGCCGGTCAAGGGTTTCGCGGTAACGCTTTCGATCGGCATCGTGGCGTCGATGTTCACCGCGATCGTCGTGTCTCGCGCCATCGTTAATCTGACTTACGGGCGTCGGCGTCGCTTGACCCGCCTGCCCATCTGAGGAGCGCCACATGTTGCGGCATATTCATTTTCATGATGCGGGGATCGATTTCCTCGGCTGGCGTCGCCTCGCGATTGGTTTGTCGTTGGTGCTCATGGTGATCTCGATTGCGTTAATCGCGGCCAGAGGCTTGAACTTCGGTGTCGATTTCACCGGCGGTACGCTGGTTGAAGTGGGTTATCCCGAGGCGGTGGAGCTCGATCCGATTCGCCAGACGTTGGCGGACAATGGTTTCGAAAGGGCTACGGTTCAGACGTTTGGGACTGCTCGTGATGTGTTGATTCGCCTCCCGCCGTTGCCGGCTGATCAGCTTGGTGAGGAGGGGGCCGAGGCGGAGGTTTCAAATCTGGTTATGCGCGCCTTGCAGGCCGGTGGCCCCGAGGGTGTCGAGCTGCGTCGAGTCGAGTTTGTGGGGCCGGCGGTGGGTGAGGAGCTGCGCGAGCAGGGCGGTCTCGCGATGGTCTACGCCTTGATCGGGATCCTAATCTACGTCGCAGTTCGCTTCGAATGGCGCTTTTCGGTGGGGTCAGTAGCCGCGTTGGTGCATGACGTTGTGATCACTTTGGGGGTGTTCGCACTGACCGGTCTGGAGTTCGACATGGGCGTGTTGGCCGCGATCCTTGCGGTTATCGGCTATTCGCTCAATGACACGATCGTTGTGTACGACCGCATACGAGAAAATTTTCGCGTCCAAAGGAAGGCCGGAACGCTCGATGTGATGAACGATGCGATAAACAAAACGCTGTCGCGTACGATCATCACCGGTTTGACGACCTTGCTGGTGTTGCTGGCGTTGGCGTTTTTTGGTGGTGCGACGCTGTTTGGTTTCGCCGTCGCTTTGATCGTTGGTGTGGTGGTGGGGACGTATTCGTCGATTTTTGTCGCCGCAGCTGTGGCTTATATGCTGGGGGTTGATCGCCAGGTTTTGTTGCCGGTGAAGAAAGAGGGTGCTGATGAGGACTCGGCACCCTAGAGGCACTCTGAGTCTGTGTGATCCGCGCCTCGGTGTCTGGCCCATTCCTTTGGTGAATTGCTGGCGCCGAGAAGCGAGTGCGGCGTTGACTGTTCCTTACGCGTAGCCGCTCGGTCCCGCGGCTCGACGATGGTGCGTTGACAGGCTCGATGCGGAAGCGTGAAAGAGAGCTGCAGTAGGCTCACAAAACGGTTTAGCGATAACGAGATCGCGGCGACGATGTGAGCAGGCCAGTGTTGATTTGCTGCGTGATAAGCCAGCCAACCCGTACTGTAATGAGCGGTCGTTGCGCTCGTTCACGGAGTCGACCGTATCGCGGCGACACCCCGTTGGTCGCGTTGGAGGGCCGCGAGTGAATGAAGATCGCGGGCGCTCGGCAGGCGGTCAGATTTCTGCGTCAGCGTCGTTGACGTGCTTAGAGCTGTTGAGCCGCTCCGGGTTGTTGAGTCGCTGAAGCATGGCGCGGAGCAGTTTTGGGTTGGCGGCAACGATATCGCCGTCGCGCACAAAGTCAGGGCTGCCCCGCCAGTCGGCGACGATGCCTCCGGCTTCTTGCACCAGCAACACACCGGCTGCGATATCCCAGACGTTCAGGCTGAGCTCGAAGAAGCCGTCAAAGCGACCACAGGCGACGTAGGCCAGATCGAGGGCCGCAGATCCGGGCCGACGGACGCCTGCTGTATCCGGTAACAGTTTTCGCAGGCCGTCGATATAGCGATCGAGATCTTGATGTTCTCGGAACGGAATGCCGGTGCCGAGCAGAGCGCCGCGGAGGTCCGGGCGCGTTGTGACGCGAATTCTTTGGCTGTTGAGGAAAGCACCCGCGCCACGGCTGGCCGTGAACAGGTCTTCCTTGATCGGGTCGTAGACTACGGCCTGTTCAAGGCGCCCGGAGACCCTTAAGGCGATAGAGATCGCAAACTGCGGGATGCCGTGAATGAAGTTGGTCGTACCGTCGATCGGGTCGATGATCCATGTGTATTCGCGCGGATCGCTCGCACCGGATTCTTCGGCGAGAAAGCCATGATCAGGATAAGCGCGCTTGAGCACATCGATGATCGCGCGCTCTGCCGCAATGTCGGTTTCGGTAACAAAGTCGTTGGCGGTCTTTTCGCGCAAATTGACGGGATCGGCACGATGGAAGGCTTGAGCGGCGATACGGCCTGCTTTGCGTGCCGCCGTAATCGCGGTGTTGAGCATGGGATGCATGGGGCGTTCCTGCTGCGAAGGCGCGCATGATCCGCGAGGCTGCGGACTGACACGCTGAAAAGGTGGCAGACAATACACAATGAACCGGCGTCGGCAAAACTCCGTGAGGTTCTGAGCGCAGCGATTCGGTGCGTAAGACTGGATTCTGTAGCAAGCGCCACTCGACCCCGCATCGCTCATGTCACTGGGTGATCGTTGCGAATAATGGCGCGTTGACTGGCATCACTCCGGCGGGGGTTGTCGGGAACGATGCAGGGCGACGAAAGCCCGCTGTAATCGTAACTGGGGGCAATAGTGAGTGTTAAGGCCGTTGTCGATAGCTTGCCGATTTCTTCGGGTCTTGGCGCTGTGCGGATCGTTCTGGTCGGAACGACACACCCGGGCAATATCGGTTCAGCCGCACGGGCGATGAAGACGATGGGGCTCAGTTCATTATGGCTTGTCGCGCCGGAGCGCTTTCCAGCCGCAGAGGCGACGGCGCTAGCGTCTGGCGCGGATGACGTTCTGGCAGCAGCGCGGGTCGTTTCAACATTGGAGGCGGCCTTGGAAGGTTGTCGTTTGGTTGTGGGCACTTCAGCTCGCAGCCGTAGCCACTCGGTGCCTGTGTGGCACCCGTTCGTCGCCGCGC
This sequence comes from Thioalkalivibrionaceae bacterium, assembly GCA_046299415.1. Classification (GTDB taxonomy): domain Bacteria; phylum Pseudomonadota; class Gammaproteobacteria; order Ectothiorhodospirales; family Ectothiorhodospiraceae; genus JBKBII01. Next base: position 110,241 of record JBKBII010000001.1, read on the forward strand.
GCCGCTTGATCGAAGTGGCGAGACAGATGATTGCAATAGACGGTGATATCGGGGCAGGCACAGACGATGGCGGTGTGGCGCTGGTTTTCGGGCGTGAGCATTCGGGTTTGACGAATGAGGAGCTGGATCGTTGCCAGGCTTTTGTGCAGATTGCAGCGAATCCTGCTTACAGCTCTTTGAATCTCGCGGCTGCCGTGCAGGTGTTGTGTTTTTGTCTGCGTGAATCGGCGCGTGAATGGTCCGAGCCCTCATCGGGGTCGGTTCGCAACGAGCTCGGGCGACAGGCTGAGGCTGTTGTGGAGACCGCTGGAGGGGGGGGCTTTCGAAGTTTTCCGAGTGATGACGATTCTGCTGCGAACTCGAACTCGAACTCGAACTTGAGTTCGAACTCGAGCTCAGGCCCGATCCCGAGCGGGGTCTCGAGCGCGAATTCGGGCACGTCGGCGCCCGGATCGAAGGCGTTGCCCGCTTCGTTCGAGGAGCGCGAGGCGCTGATTGAGCATGTGCTGCGAACGGCGATTCGAGCGGGTTATCTCGAATCCGATCAGCCGGGATCATTCGAACGACGAATTCGACATTGGGTGGCGAGAGCTGAGTTGGATGGTGCTGATGTGCGGATGTTTCACGGCCTTTTGAGCGCTTTGAATCGCAAGATCTCCCATCCGTCCTGACGCGTCGTTACGCGGTGCGGGGCTGGCCTGTGGCCGATTGCCAGAGTCGGGTTTCCGCGTGAATGTTCTGGCTACTGTTTGTCGTTCTCCCGTTCATGATGGGGTACGCCGGAGCCTGTTGGCGTGGGCGTGTGTCAGGAACGACTGATTTAGAAAGATCAACTCGCCTCCAAGCTTGCCGGGGCATTTTGTCGAGGCCCTGATCGAGTCTGGCCCGCGTTGAGACTTGTCAGCGTTGAGCTTGACCTTGGTAAGCCCGGGCTGAGTCAGCAGCTTTTTGAAACTGATCCGCGTGAGCCAGACATTGAGCACTCGTGAAACTGGCGCGGTGATTGAGTAACCCGGATATGGCTAGCGACTCGGCGCTCGGGTTTTGCAGTCTCGTGAGACTGTTGAGGGCGTCAACTCGTTGCGGGATTCTGTGGCGGAAATGAGGGAGTCGCCCAGTCTGTCGAGAGGTCTAGATAGGATTGTAGAGCGGGTTCGGGATTCGAAGCTCAAATTTCTGATCCACAGTGCACGGGAGGTCTTCGTCGCGCTGTTCGCTTTGGTCGTGGAAAAGGGGATCGTTGGGTCATCAAATGCTGAATCGGATTCGAGAAGACGTCCGTTGTGTATTCGCCCGTGATCCAGCGGCGCGGAATGCGTTCGAGGTGGTCACAGCGTATCCCGGCCTGCACGCCCTGTGGTGGCACCGCCTCGCCAACCAATTGTGGCGTTGGCGTCTGAAATGGCTGGCGCGAACCATTTCGGGCTTGTCACGTTGGTTGACGGGGATCGAGATTCACCCTGGGGCGACAATTGGACGCCGGTTTTTCATCGATCACGGTCTTGGTGTCGTGATTGGTGAGACGGCACAGATCGGCGACGACTGCACGCTGTATCACCAGGTGACGCTGGGCGGAACCAGCTGGGACAAGGGTAAGCGCCACCCCACACTCGGTAATGGTGTCGTCGTTGGCGCAGGGGCGAAGATCCTTGGCCCGATCATGATTGGCGATGGCGCGAGAATCGGTTCGAATGCAGTCGTTTTGAAAGACGTCCCTGCAGGTACGACCGCGGTGGGTGTGCCGGCGAAAATCGTTGGGGCACGTAGAGCTCGGGCAGATGAAATGGGTGCGCGGGCGAACGATGAGCCTGATCAACGGCGTCCTGATCCGGTCGTTGCCGCCGCGGCCTCTCGTATGGGGTTTGATGCCTACGGGTTGACGCGAGAAATGCAGGATCCTTTCGCGAATGCCATTCATCAGCTCGTGCGTCATGTGCACCACTTGGAGGTGCGTATGGAGCGTGCCTGCGAGGCGTTGCGGCGTCACGGTATCGAGTTTGAAGTCGATACCGATATGGAAGAAATGTTGCGGACGCCTCTAGAGCCTTGTGATCTGGAGGGCCTCGAGCCTGAATCGTGCCGTACGCGGTCCCGCTGTGGCACGCGACCCGACTTTAAGCCATTCCATAACGCATCCGCGGCCGCACCCACATTGGCAGACAGGAACGCGTCGAATTCAGCGGCGCTGAGCGATAACTGCCTTGAAGATAGCGGCTGTCCCAAACGCAAGCGTGCCGACGCACGTGCGGGCGATCGCGAACGCTGAGTGTGGCAATCGACGCGCCGACCTCGTGTCGGAACGGTGATGAACTGGTGTCGTTGGGCGTGAGGGCTTGGAGCAATAGTTGCGCGTGATCGCGGTTACCGTGAGTCGTTGCTGGTGCTGTGCGCCGGACGCAACCAACCCTGTCGGGCGAACGGTATTCTTGAGTAAAATGCTCAAGTATTGTTGACTATACAGAGCCGAGTCGTGGATCGGTGGACGTATTGGTCCGGAGGGGACGCATGAAACTGACGACGAAAGGCCGGTACGCGGTCACGGCAATGCTCGACGTTGCGCTACATGCCGACGACGCTGCGGTGACGCTTTCGGATATTGCTGAGCGCCAGAAGCTTTCTGTCTCGTACCTCGAGCAGCTGTTCGGAAAGCTTCGGCGCGCAGGGCTGGTGTCGAGTGTCCGTGGCCCTGGTGGAGGATACCGCCTGGCGCGTTCGCAGAGTGACATTCGGCTGGCGGACATCATCGTAGCCGTCGATGAGCCAACGGACGTCACGCAGTGTAAGGGCCGAGAAAATTGCCGTGGCGAGTCACGTTGTCTGACGCACGATTTGTGGAACGATCTGAGTCAGCGGCTCTACGACTACCTGAATGGCCAGTCTTTGCAGGATTTGGTCGCGATGGCCGCTCGAACTCGTGATCGTCGCGCACAGCGGAGCGCGGCGCGGATGAGCGGCGAAGGTGAGGAAATCAAGCCCATGCGTGTGAAGACAGCGTCTCGGAATTCCGCCATCGATTCGGTTCTCGCGGCGCCGCGAGCAACGGGTGCGGCGGCCAACGCGAGAGCCGAGCGCAGAACGCAGCGTGCCCGTTCTATCGCGCCATGACCCTCTGTTCAAAGACGCGTTGATCCTCGAGAACGACGGTAGCACGTCATCCGCAGAAGCCAGCGGCAGGGCTGCAAACAGTGCGAGTCATTACGGTTCCTCAGGTTTGTAGTCATTGCCTGGTGCCAACGTTTTCAGCGTCGATCGAGACGAAACACACTAAGTGCATCACATCGATCGCGGGAGAGAAGAACAGTGAGTGAACTGAAGAAGCCGATTTATCTGGACTTTTCATCGACGACGCCGGTTGATCCGCGCGTTGCCGAAAAGATGATGCAGTTCTTGACCAGTGACGGCACATTCGGCAACCCGGCTTCGCGCAGCCACCCGTTTGGTTGGGCTGCCGAAAAGGCTGTCGATGCGGCACGCGAGGACGTCGCAGCATTGGTCGGTGCCGATCCAAAAGAAATTGTGTGGACCTCCGGTGCGACCGAATCAAACAATCTTGCCATCAAGGGCGCGGCTCACTTCTATGAGCGCAAGGGCAAACATCTGATCACGGTCAAAACGGAGCACAAGGCTGTCCTCGACGCGACGCGACAGCTCGAGCGTGAGGGTTTTGAGGTCACTTATCTCGACGTCCAAGCCAATGGACTGGTTGATATCGAGGCGCTAGGCGCTGCGATTCGTGATGACACGACATTGGTTTCGGTCATGCATGTCAATAACGAAATCGGAGTGATTCAGGACATCGAGGCGATCGGTTCGCTGTGTCGCGAGAAGGGCGTGATGTTTCACGTCGATGCCGCGCAGGCGACGGGTAAGGTTTCGATTGATTTACAGAACCTGCCGGTCGACTTGATGAGCTTTTCGGCGCACAAGACGTATGGCCCGAAAGGCGTAGGGGCATTGTTCGTGCGGCGCAAGCCGCGCGCCCGTATCGAAGCCCAAATGCACGGCGGTGGTCATGAGCGCGGCATGAGATCGGGAACTCTGGCCACTCATCAGATCGTCGGAATGGGAGAGGCATTTCGGGTCGCTCGGGAAGAGATGCCAGCGGAACTCGAACGGATCCGCATGCTACGTGACCGTTTGTGGAACGGCTTGTTGGACATGGAGGAGGTTTATCTGAACGGCGACCTCGAGCAGCGGGTCCCTCATAACCTCAACGTTTCTTTTAACTTTGTTGAAGGCGAAAGCCTGATCATGGCGCTGAAAGATATTGCGGTGTCGTCTGGATCGGCGTGCACATCGGCGAGTCTCGAGCCGTCTTACGTCTTGCGCGCTTTGGGGCGCGACGATGAGTTAGCGCACAGCTCAATTCGTTTTTCACTCGGTCGCATGACGACTGTTGAGGAAATCGACTACACGATCGACTTGGTCAAGAGCGCCGTCGGCAAGCTGCGTGAGCTATCGCCGCTGTGGGAAATGTATCAGGAAGGTGTGGATCTGAAGTCCGTTGAGTGGGTGGCGCATTGATCTGGCTGCAGTTGTCTGTGCAGGCAAGGCTTGATCGGCTGGATGACGATGATGTTAAGCAGGTTCACCTGCAGCACCACAGGCCAGTCGGCCGGTGTCGGCCACACGGCCTTTGACCTACCCCTTATTGTTGTTGGCGGCATCATTGCCGCGAGGAGAGCAAATCATGGCCTACAGTGAAAAAGTGATCGATCATTACGAGAATCCGCGCAACGTGGGGAGCCTTGATAAGACCGATCCCTCGGTGGGGACCGGCATGGTGGGTGCGCCTGCCTGTGGCGACGTCATGAAGCTTCAGATCAAGGTGAATGATCAGGGCGTTATCGAGGACGCAAAGTTCAAGACGTACGGCTGTGGTTCGGCGATCGCCTCCAGTTCGTTGTTGACCGAATGGGTCCGCGGGAAGACGCTGGATGAAGCTGCGCAGATCAAAAACACGCAAATCGCAGACGAGCTCGCGTTACCGCCGGTCAAAATCCACTGCTCGGTGTTGGCCGAAGACGCCATCAAGGCTGCGATCACCGACTATCAGGCTAAGCGCAAGTCAACATCTTGAGCGAGGTCACGATGGGAATCACATTGAGTCATTCGGCGGCCGAGCGGATCCGGCGCTTTCTCGTCAATCGAGAGCGCGGCATTGGCGTGAGACTCGGAGTCAAGACGACGGGTTGTTCAGGGATGGCGTACACAATCGAGTTTGCGGACTCCGCAGCCGATGACGACACGGTCTTTGAGGTCGAGGGTGTCAAGATTTTGGTGTCGCCGAAGTCGCTTGTGTACCTCGACGGTACGCACCTCGATTACACGAAAGAAGGTCTCAATGAGGGCTTCAAGTTCGAGAATCCGAACGAGAAGGCCCGCTGTGGCTGTGGCGAGAGCTTTACCGTTTAGGAACGGTGAAACAACGGGGGGTAGCGTTGAAGGATCCGTTTGAGCAACTGGATTTACGTCGGAGTTTCGATGTTGATCTGGACGAACTGGCTCGTCGTTATCAGCGATTGAGTCGATCGTTGCATCCGGATCGGTTTGTGCGGGAGGGAGCGTCCGCGCGACGCTACGCGGCTTCTCTGGCGGCTGACGCTCAGACGGCCTTCGATATTCTTGCGGATGATTACCGGCGAGCGCTGTTTCTGTTGAGTGACTTCGACAGCGCCGCGACGAGCGATTTCGAAAACGATCAGGAGACTGTCGCTGATTCCGAGTTCCTCGCGACACAGTTCGAGTGGCGGGAGCAGTTCGAGGACTTGTCAGCCGACGACGATCGTGCCTTCGTGGATTTTGCTGATCGACTTCGGCGAGCGCGGTCGGTGCAGAGGGATCTGTTGGCAGCTGCATTCGACGATGACGGTCGTCCTAGCGATCCTTCGACTGCGCGTCTTTTGGCTCATCGGCTGCGGTTTTTTGACCGGCTTCTTGAAGATGTCGAACGCAAGGAGCGTCGCAAGCGAGCTGATGCACGCGCCGGTGATTCCAATGTGTTCGCGGAATCAATGTCGCCGAAAAGTTGACCGTGCGGTACGAGCGTATCTCGCCGGTTGGGTCGGCTGAAAGCGGACAGTCGCATCGGGCTATCAATGCCCGACACGAGTCTGCGCAGCCACGGTCCGTCTCATGCGCGTGACTGACCCGTTGAGGCTTCGACGGGCACGGCATGCACGTTCTGCCGTAGCGGCCCGTCGCACGATGACCGACGTGAATGATGGCGTAGCCCCCCTTGATAGCGTTCGAACTGGCGCCAAGCCATGACTCGAACGGATCGTTTCCTAGGCAGGCGACCCATCGGGGTTGGTATGAGATGGCTACGTTCAGGTCGCTCGGGCGTGGGGCTTGTCTCCTTTTGATCGTGGGTCAACGCGCGACCTGAGTCAGGTGCTTTCGCTCTCAACGGCCTGATCTGCGTCGAAACGTCGTTCAATGTCTTCGGGCCTTTGTGTGTGCGTGTGCGGTGAGATCGGGGGCTGATGCCGGCGCAATGTCGATGGGCGCGGCTGCGACTCTCATGTCGTGGAGGGTCTCGGCGCCTGGGCTCGTGGGTGCACTGGTGGCAAATCGGGCCGACCTAAGCGCGCGGGCTTGGCTGACGGCTTGTTCGGGCGGCGCAGTCGCTTTAGCCGTGTCGACATCGGCTCGAGCAAGCGACTCGCTTCGACCGTACGGGGTCGCGAGGCCTCCGCGGTCTTTTCTTTGGTGATCAACGGTCGAATCAAGTTTGGGCTGTGACGTCTTTTGACGAGTGGCAGCGGGTTCAAGAAACGGGGCTAACATGGCTTTATTGCAAATCACCGAACCGGGTGTCGAATCGCGCCCGCATGCGCGTCGCTTGGCCGTTGGGATCGACCTCGGAACCACACATTCACTTGTCGCGACTGTGCGATCTGGCTTGGTCGAATGTTTGCCCGACGAGTCGGGTGAGGTGATTCTGCCCTCCGTCGTTCGCTACGTCGCAAATCGAGACGAACCGCCTGCGCTGAATGAATCGCAGTCGGCGGCGTCAGCGACTGAGGCGGAAAACCCGTCTGACGGACAGTCTTACAGTGTGGTGGTCGGACACGCGGCGCTCGCGGCTGCCGACGAAGACCCGTGGAACGTCATTTCATCGATCAAACGCTTGATGGGGCGCGGTCGCAATGATGTGGATCGGATGGCGGGTCAGACGATCATGCGATTTGCGCCCGATCCTGAAGCCCGCGATAGTCAAGGATCGAGCGACGATCGGATTGCCTCTGGGTCTCACGGCTCACGTTCTCTACCACGCATCGAAACCCGCGCGGGCCCGCGCACCGCGGTGGAGCTTTCGAGTGAGATTTTACGGGCCTTGCGTGCCCGCGCTGAGGCGACGCTAGGCGGTGAGATCGATGGTGCTGTCGTTACCGTTCCGGCCTATTTCGATGATGCGCAACGTGCGGCGACCCGTGATGCCGCTCGTTTGGCTGGTTTACGCGTTTTGCGTTTGCTGGCTGAGCCCACTGCTGCGGCCGTGGCCTACGGTCTTGATCAGTCGTTCGCAGACCGCGAATCCGCGACGATCTTGGTCTACGATCTCGGCGGCGGCACTTTTGATGTCTCGGTATTGAGGCTGTCGCGAGGCGTTTTTGAGGTTTTGGCGACGGGCGGAGACAGTGCGCTCGGTGGCGATGACTTTGATCGTGCGCTGGCCGATTGGCTGTGGCAGCAGGTTGGCGGTGATCGCATGGCTCAGGCCGTCACGATGAAGGCTCTGCTACGCGAAGCCCGACGTGTCAAGGAAGCCATTAGCGAGCAGGCGCGTGTGGATGCTCGTTTTTGCGATGACGACGGCATTGAGCATTCCGTTGAGGTGACCTCTGAGCGCTTTGCTGATCTGACCGCAGCCCTGACGGAGCGGACTTTGGCGGCGGTACAAGCCACTCTCGCGGATGCTGGACTCGGTCCAGACGACCTTGATGAGCTGTTACTCGTGGGCGGTTCGACGCGCATGCCGGTGATCCGTCATGCGATCACTCAATGGTGGGGCAAGTCACCTCGTGGGGATATTGATCCCGATCGGGTCGTCGCGATTGGAGCGGCGTTGCAGGCCGATCGCCTGGTGGGAAACAAGCCCGGTGAAGAGCTTTTGCTGCTCGACGTGATTCCGCTGTCGCTCGGACTCGAAACGATGGGCGGTCTCAGCGAGATCATCATTCCTCGCAATACGCCCCTGCCAGTCGCGCGTGCGCAAGAGTTCACCACATTTAAGGATGGACAGACTGCGTTGTCGCTTCATGTGGTTCAGGGCGAACGTGATCTCGTCGAGCATAACCGGTCCCTTGGGCGCTTCGTGCTGCACAATATTCCGCCCATGGTGGCCGGTGCGGCCCGGATTCGTGTGATGTTCAAGGTTGATGCTGACGGGTTGCTCGAGGTGTCGGCCGAGGAGCTGACCTCTGGTGTGCGTGCTGCAATCGAGATCAAGCCGAGCTACGGCCTTACCGAGGACGAGATCACCTCAATGCTGCGGAGTTCGAATGCGGCGGCGAAGGACGACATGATTGCGCGAGCGTTGCGCGAGGAACAGGTTGAAGCCGATCGGGTGCTTGAGGCACTCGCGGCAGCCTTGGTAACTGATGGGGATGATTATCTATCGCCGCAGGAACGGGCCGAAATTGAGGCCAGCGCGAACGCTTTGGGCGGGATTCGTGCGTCGAGCGGCTCGCCCGATGAGTTGCGTTCGGCGCGCGAGACGCTCGAGCAGGTCTCAGAGGCATTCGTTGCGCGCAGGATGAATGCGTCGATCAAGAGGGCGCTGGCAGGGAAGGACATCGACAAGTTGAGTTGATGTGATGTCGCCTGAATCGGCTCAAGCGGGCGCGTCGTGTTCGGAATCTGACGGTCGAATCGGAACGCTGCGTCGGGGCTTTCGTTTTGAATCGAAAGCTCGGTGATTGGTCTGATCGGCGCGCGCGTTTTTTACTTCAGCTTTCGCTGAATCATTCGAAAGAATGAATGTTTTCAGCCGATCGGTACGACCACCGCCACAGAAACAACGAATGTGCATTCCGTGTGCAAGTCAAAATCGAAAAGGTGGTAGCGATGCCCAAGATTATCTTTCTGCCGCATGAAACTCTATGTCCTGACGGCGCTGTGGTTGACGCTGAGCCCGGTATCAGTCTTTGCGATCTCGCTCTGGCGAATGGGATCGAGATTGAGCACGCCTGCGAGAAATCGTGCGCATGCACGACCTGTCATGTTTGGGTCCGTGAGGGGTTGGATTCGCTGAACGAGGCGTCCGATGACGAGGAGGATTTGCTCGATCGGGCCTGGGGTCTCGAGCCAGATTCGCGTCTGTCGTGTCAGGCGCGAGTCGGAACCGAAGATCTCGTGATCGAAATTCCGAAGTACACGATCAATCAGGTTTCAGAGCACCATTAATGAATAGTGATCTTGCAATCGCGTCGTGTCTGACTGGGCTGTAACAGGCGAGCAGGTTTGATCAGGGATCGTTGATGCGCGTGGATTGACGAATTTCCGGCGTCGGATGACGTCAGTCGTCACCGTATGATGACGGGCGATTAGGGCTGTTTGCGGGATCCGGATGATGGCTCTGGCGTTGAATTTGAAAGGAGAGGTGCAATGGGCCTGAAGTGGACTGATACGTTGGAGATCGCCATTGAATTGGCCGAGGCGCATCCTGATGTCGATCCGAGGCGGCTGAACTTCGTTGAACTGCGCGGCTGGGTGATCGCGTTGCCTGATTTTGACGATGCTCCTGAAAGAAGCGGCGAGCGCATTCTGGAGGCCATCCAGGCCGCGTGGATCGAGGAATCGCAAGAAGATTAAGTAGCGGCTTTAACGTGTCAAAGCTGCGGCGGCGTATGTTTGCGCCGTTTGGCGCTTCTCGGGCAGGTTCGAACGCGATGCGCTTGGGGCAGGACCGGCAAGCAGGGCTTGGACAGGCTCCGATCGAAATCTCGCCGACTTAGCTCCAAAATCTTTTTGCAGGTCAAGCGGCGTGTGGTGGCGCATTCAATCGGTTCGACCCTTTGAGCTGGCGCCTGACTTTGACGCCTGGATTGGATCAGTCATGCGTTCGTCAACGCGAGTCGACGGGCGACTATCTGGGCCGCTTTGCGTGGTGCATGAGTGGCGGGGGTTGTCACACAAAGCCTGTTAAAATCACAGGCTGGAGCGTGACACGACCGGCTCGGCGATTGGTGTGCGGAGCGTGATCGCCTTCGCTGTTTTTGATATCGCATTGAGGCGACGTCGTCCCGCGTATCCGACCTGATTTATGACACTGATGTGATTGAACTTTCGACCGGCGTCCAGCGCTATGTCGTCGCGCTGGATCTCTTAACTTTGAGGATCTCATGGCTGAAGAACGTACGCTTTCCATCATCAAACCCGATGGCGTTGCGAAGAACAAGATCGGGGAAATCTACGCGCGCTTCGAGAACGCGGGTCTGAAGATCGTCGCGGCTCGAATGATGCAGTTGAGCCAGGCCCAGGCCGAGGAGTTTTACGGCGTTCATCGTGAGCGTCCGTTCTTCGGTGAGTTGGTGTCGTTTATGGTCTCAGGCCCGATCATGGTCCAGGTCCTTGAGGGCGAGGATGCAATCGCGAAGAACCGCGATCTGATGGGGGCAACGGACCCAAAGAAGGCGGCACCCGGCACGATTCGCGCGGATTTTGCCGAGTCGATCGATGAGAATGTCGTGCATGGGTCCGATGGTCCGGACACTGCGCAGCAGGAAATCACGTTCTTCTTCGGTACGGAAGGGATTTGCCTACGCAAGCGCTAAACAGGCTGAGCCGTCGACACGGTTTCGTCAACGCTGGAGTGGTCGGCGCCGCAAGACGACACGGGGCTCTGGCGCCGTGTCGTCTTGTGTTTATGGGGTGTTCGATAGGGTTCAACCACGACTATATTTGTGCGTATACCGTCGTGGAGACGTCATTCTCCGGAAGCGTGTAACAGGATTTTTATGATGCCGATTCGTCTTTCGCAACCGCTTGATACAAGCGCAACGATTGGTCATGAGCGTGACGTTGCGTCTGGCTTGCGTGACGGGTCGTCGTCGTTAACCGTGTCGGAGGCCACGGGTGGTCAACGAGCGTTGGATCGCCCCCATGTATCGGCTGACACCGCGGAGTCGATGGCTTGCGACGCCGATGCGCAGCGCGTGGCGCTCCTCGGTCTCTCTCCGGACAAACTGCGTGTCCAGATAAGCGCTTGGGATGAAAAGCCCTTCCGGTCGGGGCAGCTTTTGAAGTGGATACATCAGCGCGGAGTGCTCGACCCTGATCAGATGACCGACCTGTCGAAGGCATTCCGCGCTCGTCTTGCGAAGCTTGCTGACTTTTCGTTGCCCGAAGTCGCGTACGAAAAGCGATCGGCTGACGGCACGACGAAGTGGGTTTTGCGTCTCGCAGATGGGAACGCGATCGAAACTGTGTTCATCCCTGACGGGGATCGCGGAACGCTGTGCGTGTCGTCCCAAGTGGGTTGTGCGCTCGATTGCACGTTTTGTTCGACTGCGCAGCAGGGTTTCAACCGCAATCTGTCGACGGCCGAAATTATCGCGCAGCTTTGGATCGCGCGCGCGCGCTTGCCGATTCCGCAGGGGTGCACTCGTGCAGTGACCAACGTTGTGTTCATGGGCATGGGTGAGCCGCTGGCCAACTATGATGCGGTACTCGATTCAATCCGTCTGATGCTGGACGATGAGGCTTACGGGCTGTCCAAGCGTCGGGTAACGGTATCGACTTCTGGACTTGTGCCGGCACTGGCGCGACTGGCGCGCGACGTCGACGTATCGTTGGCGGTCAGCCTGCATGCGCCGACCGACGATTTGCGTGATCGATTGGTGCCGATCAATCGTAAGTATCCGATTGCGATGTTGCTTGATGGCTGTCGCGATTACCTCGCCCAGGCCGAGAGCCAGCATCTTCACATCACGTTCGAGTACGTCTTGTTAGAGGGGATCAACGACTCGCTCGCACAGGCGCGTGCGCTCGCGCGTCTCTTGCGCGGGATCCCCTGCAAAATCAATCTTATTCCATTCAATCCCTTTCCGGGTGCGCCTTTTCGGCGGCCAAGCGAGGATGCGGTGCTGTCGTTTGAGCGTCACCTGATCGACGCGGGCTACATCACGCTGATTCGCCGGACGCGGGGCGACGACATTGATGCCGCCTGCGGACAACTCGTCGGCCAGGTTGTCGATCGCAGCCGCAGAACTGAGCGCATGGTTCGCTTGCATCGTGAGTTGCCGCAAGGCTTGGCGCCACGCTAGTCGGTTGACGGTTATACGAGTTATCGTCGCGCGCGACTTTTGATTTGGACATTAATGTTCCAGCGGTTGGTATTGGCTTTTGGTCTGTGTTGGTTTGAACTCGGCTGAATCGTAGGTGTTGTCGTCTTCCAAGTGTGTGAATTTCGATCGGTGACCCTGACGGGATCGTTCATTTCAATCAACCGGTCGGTTTGATGGGCACCATCGCTGATCTTGAGGTCATGCCGCAGCTGTGGTTTCCGGTTGCCTTTGTCGAGTCTGAGACTTTGGCATCAGCACCATTGAGGTCGCCCCTGCCGATACGCACCCGAGTGTTGCCCGATCGCGCTCAATATTTGTTTCGTCTGCGCAGGCGTGCGCGCTCTTTCTTTTGCTCGACGAATGGTTTTTTGCCCGGTGGGTGGTGTGGATGTTCTGTTTTGAGGGCCGATTGCCGGCGAGGGTTTTGTAGGGGTGCAACGGCTGGTTTTCTCTTTGCCGCGTTCAGTCAGAAAGGCTGATGAACGGGGTTAGTGCCCGGATATCGGTTATCGTCAAGGTTTCGGTGATGCGGTCGCTTCGGCGATCTTCAATTGAGGCGCCTGATGATGCTTTCGAGGCCAGAGTCGATGAGAAGGGCGATTTTAGATATCGGCCCGCGTGGAGGGTTTGAGCGAATCTGGGACTATCGCCGCTCGTTTTGGTCGGCATGGGTCTTGGGTTGGGTGGTGTTGTCCGCTGCGGGTTGTGCAGGGCTGGAGCCACGAGCGAACACCGAGCAGCGCGCCGCGGCTGAGGCAAACGCCGAGTTGGGCATGAGCTATCTGCAGCAGGGCGACTTGACTGCGGCGCGGCGCTCCTTGGAGAGGGCTTTGGCGTTTGAGAACGAAAATCCTAATGCGTTGCTCGGTCTGGCTGCTCTCGAAGAGGTGGAGGGCAACACTGCCGAATCGGTTCAGCTATATCGTCGGGTTTTGGCGCGTGAGTCAGCGAACCCTTTCGCTCTGACAAACCTGGGTGATCTGCTTTGTCGCCAGGGCGAGACGACCGAGGCGCTGGGATTGTTGAATCGTGGCGTTGCGGCGTCGACGGCGGATACTCGCGATGTGACGCAGCTGAATTTGGCGCTTTGTCAGATCAAGACGGGCGACCTTCAACCGGCGGAAACGTCGTTACGTCAGGTGTTGTTACGAGATCGCGACAATCCGCGCGCGCTCATGGGTCTCGCAGAGTTATCGCTGCGCAAGGGCGAGCCTTTGCAGACGCGGGCCTTTTTATCTCGCCTCGACAGTTTGGGTGTTGAGTCGCGACGCAGCCTCGAGCTTTGTGTGGAGGCTGAGCGTGCCTTGAATAACCCTCAGCGCGCTCGAGACTGTGAGATGCGTCGTCTCGGTCGGAGTTGATACAGTGTCCTCGTACCGGATCGACGCGATTCGAGCACATTGCGAAAGGATGAGCTTCGATTGCAGTGGTTTGCTTGAATCGTGTTTCGGACGCCTGTTCAGCGACCGGCGCCGTGAACTAAAGACGCGTTAAAATCTGTTGAGGCGTAAAGCTACTCAACAGGTCCTCACACAATCGTCCCTCGCCCGGGGACTCGGCCAAGCTTGGGCCCGGGGTCAAGGGCCGGGCCCAACGGAACACTTGAATGTCGCAGCGTAACGACACCGATGAGCGGGAAATGCGCGAGCCATCAATTGGTTCGGCCATCGGTCCACATGCGGGGGAACAAACGCTTTCCGCGGCGCCGCTGTTGCGTCGGGAAAGCCTCGTGAATGACGACTCCGCGATCAGCGAATCTGCCGGTACGACGTTGGACGGCGTCGCGGACGTTGGAGCGCAGCTGCGGGCGGCACGTATTCGACTAAGTATGGAGATCGATGAGCTCGCTCGGCAGACGCGTCTGAAGGCTCAGCTCATTTCGGCCATCGAGCGGGGTGAGACTCAATCGATCCCCGACGCTTATTTGCGTGGTTATGTGCGCACGCTGGCTGCGGCGCTTGATGTCAACTCCCGTCCGTTGATTGATGCATTGGGGCAGCCCACCACGGTTCCGCTCGTTGCAAACATTGCCGACCACCATCGGCGCAAACGTCATCAGGCGCGTGGGGCGAAGAGTCGAAAAGGACTTTGGCTTCTGCTCATCGGTTTGGCGGTTATCGTGGGTGGCGTTACGTTCACTTGGCCTGCGTTGAAGCCGACAACGTTGCCGTGGATCGAGCAATGGTCGGAGCGTGTGGAAGCGTTTGTGGCCGATGTTCGATTTCCGGATGGTGCGCGTGATTCTGTCGATCCATCAAGGGAGGCGGATGAGCTGGCAGCCTCATCTCGCGACGGTTCATCCGCATCGGCTGAAGATGACTCAATTAGTCTCCGTGTTGTGGGGTCCATTCCAGATCAGATCGAGCGAATGCCGCCTGTGTCCCTTGCTCGCGATGAGTCAACTGACGAGGCCGTTGCGAATCAGCGTTCTGAAACTGCAGGCACCGAGACGCCTCCGACAGCGGTATTGTCGTCCGATGAAAGGCAGGCCCAAGCTGATCCGAGTCGACCGGGCGGGGCCGAAACACCCGTCGATCAGCGAAGCAGGGATCGGGCTCCAGAAAAAGAGTCGCCTGATGAACCGGCCCCACGGACACCGTCTGCGGCCGATGACGGCGCGTCCTCTGACGACGTTGGGGTCGATTCGGCTTTGTCGCAAGCCGATGATGATTCTGGGCGTAGGGTTGACTCTGTGGATCCGGCGCGGCCCGAGCTGATTGCTGCTGCGATGGCTGAGGGCCGAGCGGCGCTGCGTTTGGTGGTGACCGAGCCGTCTTGGGTCGACATTCGATCCGCCGATCGTGAACGTGTCGTGTCGGAGATTCTCGCGCCGGGCGTGGATCAGGTTTTTGTCGCCGAGTATCCAGTGCGTGTGGTGATCGGCTTCGTTCCAGGAGTGACGATCGAGTGGAACGGAGAGCCGTTCGATCTCTCACCACATAGTCGCGGGGACGCGACTGCGAGGTTCAGCTTGCAGGCGCCGTGATATCGAGTTGGGCTTCGGTGAACGCTGGCGATGGCCGCGAGTGGAATGCAGCGTCGGGCTCCTTGAGCGCGGCGACCGGATAGCACTCTCTGAACGTAGCGACTCGTCGCGCCCCAAGTCGCTGAACGCGGGAGCGATCACCGCGCATCACGGTGATGGGTCTGCGAGGCAATTCATTGAGCGTTTTGTTGCGAACGCGAGTCACCCATCAGGACAGGACAAACTTTGATGAAGGATCTGCAGTCGATCCGCGGCATGCATGACGTGTTGCCTGAGCAGGCGCCCGTGTGGACGTTTCTGGAGGCGCGATTTGCTGCGCTGGCCGATTCGTATGGCTACAGCGAGATTCGGACGCCGGTGCTCGAGTCAACGTCGTTATTCAAGCGCTCGATTGGCGACGTCACCGATATCATCGAGAAGGAAATGTATAGCTTCGTCGACCGCAACGGCGAAGAGTTGAGTCTGAGGCCCGAGGGGACGGCAGGGGTCGTGCGGGCCGTTTTGGAGCATGGGCTCGCGAATCAACGGCAGCAGAGGCTGTGGTACCGCGGTGCGATGTTTCGCCATGAGCGTCCACAAAAGGGTCGCTATCGCCAGTTCCACCAGATGGGCCTTGAAAGCTTTGGATGGTCCGGGCCGGAGATCGAGGCAGAACTGCTTGCGTTCACCGCGCGCTTGTTCCGGGAGCTTGATCTCGGTGACTTGCGTCTCGAGCTGAACACTTTGGGTTCGATCGAAGAGCGTCTGACGTATCGGACCCTGTTGCTCAAGTATTTGCGTGAACATCGTGATGCGCTGGACCCCGAGGCACAGGGGCGGATGGAAGAAAATCCTCTGCGGCTTTTCGATTCGAAGAACGCGGATACTCGCGCAGTGATGGCGACTGCACCGCGTTTGATGGATGTGCTCGGGGTGGAGTCGCGTCAGCACTTTGAACGCTTGACCCAAATACTCGATGCACTGGAGATCGCATGGACTCACAATCCCAGTCTGGTGCGGGGGCTCGATTATTACTCTCACACGGTCTTCGAGTGGATCACTGAATCGCTGGGCGCGCAGGGCACTATCTGCGCTGGCGGGCGGTACGATGGGTTGGTCGAGCAGTTGGGTGGAAAGCCGACGCCAGCGGTGGGCCTGGCACTCGGTGTCGAACGCGTTGTCGCGCTACTAGAGGCTCGGGGAGTGGACGTTGCGATTGCGCCTCTGGCGTACGTGGCGATTCTGGATCCGGAGCGGCATGGCGAGGTCTTGGCTTGGGTCGAGGGACTGCGAAACCATTTGTCCACCCGATCCGCGACAACGATGTCGCCTGTGAGCGCGGGAATCATCGTTCATGCGGGCGACGGTAGCATCAAGTCGCAAATGAAAAAGGCGGATCGCAGCGGGGCTCGTTTTGCGATACTGGCCGGTGGCGACGAGTGGACCGATGGCAACGTCGTGTTGAAGCCGCTTCGAGATGACTCGGAGCAACGTGTGATTGCGCTAAATGATGCACCAGCGGCATTGGAGTGCGCGCTCGCGGAAGTCGCTGAGGCTGGTGCGGGGATCGCGACGATCTGAGCGTGTTGGTGCATGCGCCGTCGATCCTCGCTCAGATGGATACGGCTGTGCGGGAAACGAGGCCTTGCAATGGCTGTCAGGGATCGTTTTTGTGTCGCGCATTAACCTAGCGTCCTTGCCGTCGCTTGCCTTGACTCATTTTGGTTGGGTGATGTCTCGGCCGTTTGTGTTCGGCTCGCACTCGATCAACCCGACAGTCGATGAAGCCTCACGAGCTCGTGACTCACAGAGGACGCGAGTCATGGGTGGCGATTCGTTGGATCGCGAGCCAAGGCTTGCGACTGACGGGCGTGGCTCGTCGGCTTCTACTCATGAGTTGCAACAGCAATCCGGTGTTGAGATTGAGTCGGAACTGGTGGGTGGCGAAAGCGTTGCGACCGACTATCGGGTGACGGGCCATGGTGTTTCGCATCGTGGCGTCGCAGTAGCGCGGTAGCCCCTCACGTGATGTGAGCTCAACGTGGGGCTCTCATGGGGGTTGATTTGTCTGCATTTTTGTGTTGCGGGGCGTTCTCCAAAGCGTTTCTGTTGTGATTCCCGCATAAAGTGATTTCCGTATGACGGTTCTCGAGTAGATTTTGGACCTTGTTGCGCCTTGTGACGTTGAGCAGCGATGTGTCTGAGCGCCCTCGTTGCCCGGAAATGGCGGAGATCGATTACAACGGAAAGGTTCAAAAACGGGTGGAGGCCCTGAATGAGTGAATATTTGACCGATGAGGAAAAGGCTGAGCGCATCAAACGATGGTGGGCTGAGCACGGGACGTCGATTTTGCTGGGCTTGGTGATTGGTATCGCGGGTTTGGTGGCCTGGAATTGGTGGGGTGGACGTGAAGACGCTCGAGCAGAACAGGCGTCCGAGCTCTTTCAGGTTGCGCAGGTTGCGGTTCAAGTCGGTAGTTTCGAGCGCGCTGAAAGTCTTCTTGCAGATCTGGAGCAGGGTGCGAGGGGTACCCCTTATTGGGCGCTTAGTGCGGCCCTGCGCGCTGAGCTCGAAACACGGCGTGCGCTGGCTGGTTCGAGTCCGCTCGGTGGGGTGAATCTCGCGGATGATGATTCTGCGCTGGCTCCTGAGTTGACCATGGTGCCGATGGATGGGGCGGTTGTTGACGATGACACCGCGCTTCGTGCTGCGATTGTCGCTGCGACGGGTGCGCGTGATCGCTTGAGCGAGCGCAAGAATCGCGAGTTGCGTGATCTCCTCTCAGTCCGACTGGCGCGGCTCCATGTCACGGCTGGAGATGCCGCCGCGGCTCGTGCGACTTTGGACGAAGTCGGCTCGGACGCGTTTCGCGGTCTGATTCTTGAAATTGAAGGGGATCTGGCGATGCTCGAAGGCGACTATCGGACCGCGCGCGAGCGCTTCGATGCGGCGATTGCCGCGGGTGTCGATCATGAGGCGATTCGGCTCAAGCGGGATGCGGCGTCAAGTTCGTGACGACTTCATTACAGTATGGGATCGTGCAGCGTTTTGGTGGGTGTCCATCCCGGCCATCATGGCATCGAATACGGGTTCCGAATTACCGTCGATGAGGGCATCGTGAAGAGTGTCGAATTGAAAAGCAGAGATCGGGCGTTGAGCTCGAAACGGCATAGCGCGGTAAGCGAGACAGATATGCAGACTCCATGGAAATTCGGCAATTTGACCGACGCGGTAGCGACGGCTCGGGACAGGGTCGTCGCGCATCGCGAGCCTTCGAGCAAACGCCACAATCAGACGTGGCGGAGGATCGTTAGGGAAACTCGAAAGAAAGTTGCCAGTGGGCTGCAGTCCAAAATGCCCGGAGTGAGGGTTGCGCAACTCAGCGAGAGGCCGGTGCAGCAGTTGGCTTGGCGCTTCGCTGGCGTCCGTAGGGAGACCGTCCAGGTCGCGGCGGCAATGTTTCTCGGTTTTGCGCTGAGCGGGTGCAGCCTGCTGCAGCGCGATCGCAGCGAACCGCCTGCGCCACTTCCATCGATTGAGGCCGTTACGCAGCCACAGGTGCTATGGACGCGCTCGATCGGCAGTGGTGGTGATCGCAATCTTTGGCGCGCGCGACCCGGTGTCGAGGGGAATCGGGTGTGGGCGGTCGACGGACTGGGCCGATTGACGGCGTTTGATCGTGAGACGGGCGCGGCCATCACTGAACTGCGTAGTGAACGTGCGCGAGTGACCGCCGGAGTCGGCGTGGGCGGTGGCCGAGTCGTGTTCGGCGACATCGATGGGCGAGTTCATGCTTTCGATACCGCGCGTGGTGCTGAAGTCTGGGTGCGACAGCTGGACGCAGCCGTGGGTGCCGTGTCCGACTTGAGCGCTGGACGGGTGGTGGTGAGGACGTTCGACGGTCGTCTGCTGGCACTGTCCGCAGAGACCGGCGAGACGCTTTGGACGGCTTTGCGCTCGACGCCGGCACTGTCTCTAACCGGGCAGCAGACGCCACTGTTGTTGCCTGGTCGGGTTTTGACCGGTTTTGATAGCGGCCGACTCGTGATGTTCGGTATCGAACGCGGGGCTCCGGTTTGGGATGTTGCGCTTGCGGTGCCGGCGGGCCGGTCGGATGTTGAGCGGCTTGTCGACATCGACGGGCGTATGGCGACTGGTGGCGGTGCAGTCTTCGTTGCGAGCTTCCAAGGCCGTCTGGCGGCACTGTCACTCGATCGTGGTGCGGTGGCGTGGACGCGTCCGTTCTCGTCGGTCACGGGTGTGGCGTTGGATCAGGTTTCCGGTACGTTGCTGGCCGTTAGTGACGAAGATCATCTGTTCGGTTTTGATGCGCGAGAAGGCCGCGACCGATGGGAGACTCGCGACCTTCGCCTCCGCCGCTTAACGAGCCCGGTCGTGGTCGATGGTCATGGTGTCATCGGTGATTTTGACGGTTATCTTCACTGGATTGATCTGCGCGATGGTCGTTTGGTTGCTCGTGCCCGCGTCGGATCCCGAGCGGTATTACCTGAGTTGGTCGAGGCCGATGGTGTGATTTTTGGTTTGACGGCTGACGGGCGACTGTTTGCCGTCGATGGACGATTGGCCGCTGACTCGCAGTCCGGGCTTTCGCAGCGATGAGTCGTCGCCCGCCGCCAAAAGAGGGCATGGTCCGTGGCTCGCGAGACGAATCATCCCGGTCCGCTAAGAGCGCCGCGCAGCGCAATCGTGCTGGCGCCGCTAAGGTGCGTCGCGATTCGCCACGTTTGAATCATGATGAACTTGACCCAGATGAGGAGTTCATCGCGCCGACGCGCGAGCGACGCGCGCCGGCGTGGCGGAGTCGCAGCGGTTTGATGCCCGTCATTGCTCTGGTCGGGCGGCCGAACGTTGGTAAATCGACGCTGTTCAATCAATTGACACGCACGCGAGACGCTCTGGTTGCCGATGTCCCGGGTCTGACTCGGGATCGGCAGTACGGTATCGGCCGTGTCGGCGATTTTGCCTATTTCGTGGTTGATACCGGCGGCCTCGATGTCGTGACAGACGAGATCGAAGCGCGCATGGGCGACCAGACGGCACGCGCCATAGAAGAAGCGGACTGTGTCGTTTTCATGGTCGATGGCCGATCCGGGGTGACGACGGGTGACCATGAAATCGCTGCTCGATTGCGTCGAAGCGGCCGCAACGCCCTTTTGGTGATGAACAAGACAGATGGTCTCGATCCTGATGTCGCGGCCAGCGATGCTCATGCTTTGGGTATGGGTCAGCCGTTACCGATCGCGGCAGCGCATGGCCGCGGTGTTCGAACTCTGATGAACGAGATTTGTACTCGGCTGGCGGCCAGTGAAGTATTGGTGCCCGCGTCTGTCGATGAAAGATTGGCATTCGAGTTCGACAACGATGATCAGATCAAAGCCTTTGGCGATTCGCCCGATCTAATCAGCGAATCGGCTTCGTTTGCGGAAGGAGCGGCAGACGGAGTCAGAGAGACGCCCAAGAAAACGCCAGATCATACGTCTGACTCACTGGCGATCCTGGACGAAGCGCCGTCTGAACCAGAGTCTGATTTGAATCGGGCTAGGATGGCTGATCTTGCCGTCGAGACCCCGAACGTGAAGGTTTTGGGCCCTAGTGGGGCCGCGAATGCGGGACCCTTGGACTCGAAGGGCCGAAGATTGCTCGCGCCAGCGACACTTGAGGACTGGCCTGGAATACGTGTGGCTTTGGTTGGGCGTCCCAATGTCGGGAAATCAACCCTGACAAATCGCTTGCTGGGGGAGGATCGCGTCGTTGCAACGCCCATCGCGGGTACGACTCGGGATTCTATTTTTATTCCGTTCGAGCGCGAGGGCGAGGTGTACACGCTGATCGATACGGCCGGTATTCGTCGAAGAGGTCGTGTTTCGGAGGTCATCGAAAAATTCTCTGTCGTCAAGACCCTTCAGGCGATCGAGGCGGCGCATGTCGTGGTCTTTGTGCTCGATTCTCGGGCGGAAATCGCGGATCAGGATGCACACTTGCTGGGGCTCGTGCTCGAGGCGGGACGCGCTCTGGTAATCGCCGTGAACAAGTGGGATGGTTTGGACGAGGAGAGTCGTGATCGGATTCGCTCAGAGCTCGAGCGCAAGCTCGGTTTTGTGCGCTATGCCCGGCTGCGTTTCGTGTCTGCTCTTCATGGCACCAATGTAGGCCATTTGTTCGCTGATATTCGTGAGGCTCACGCGAGCGCTTTTTTGCGGATTCCGACGCCACGTCTCACACGCTTGATGGAAAGTGCGTTGGCTGCGCACCCGCCACCGCTGGTTCGAGGGCGGCGAATCAAGCTGCGCTACGCGCACCAGGGCGGCCAGAATCCGCCGCTTTTGGTTTTTCACGGCAATCAGGTTGACGAAATTCCGGGCGCCTACAAGCGATATCTGGAAAATTTTTTCCGCCAGCAGCTGGCCTTGGTGGGTACTCCGCTACGTCTCGAATTCCGTGGAGGCGAAAATCCTTTTGCTGGGCGCCGCAACACGTTGACGCCGCGGCAGATCGTGAAAAGACGGCGCATGATGAAACACGTAAAAAAAGGGCGTTGAGTTGGCGTACTTGGTCTGGTGAAACAATCAGACGACCGGGAGGACGCGAGCTCGCGAGAAAGCAACCCGTGGCACCGGAAACGGCTTGCGAAATCCTTCTCTGGGCGAGGCCCCAACACGCTAGTCGAATAACGCGGTCTTCAGCTGGCGCCATGATCCAACGACTCACCGTCGCAGGATCATGGCGCCGTTCCTCTTTGTAACGGAAGCCCTTTGCGTATTCAGAGCCTTCCGCAAGGCCGTTTCGGTGGATCGGCCCGGGGCGAAGCTTTGGTCTCTCGGCTTCGGGCACAGCGATGGTGCGAGCCCATCATCTGCACCGGAATGCGAAACGCCTTCCGGTGCAGCGCACGATGTTGGCCGCAACGGGTCGTGTTACAGCACGTGGCCGCTAGTCATTCAGAGCGCCTTGAGGTTGGCGTCGTGCGAGCCGATTCTTCGATCATCCGCTGCATGCGAGCGAGCCGCTCATTGAGTGCAGACGTTTGTTTTTGCAGCTCGATTAGCTCGCCATGTAGGACTTGGTTGTGCTCCTCAACGGCTGCATGGAGGCGTGCCTCTTCGTCCTGGATCTGTTGCTCGTGCATTCGCTGCATCGCATCGACGATGATGGCGATGAACAGGTTGAGCACGGTGAACGTCGCGATGAGGATGAACGGTACGAAGAACGCCCACGCCCAAGGATGGACCTCGATGACGGGACGTGCGATTCCCATTGACCAGCTCTCCAGCGTCATGACCTGGAACAGGGTGTACATCGACGCTCCAAGCGTTCCGAACCATTCGGGGTGTGAATCTCGGAACAGCCCCGTCGCGATGATGGCTGCGACGTAAAAGACGAGAAGCAGAAGCCCAAAAATCGAGACGAGGCCGGGAATCGCTTTCAGCAGCGCGCCGACGATCGAGCGTAGCGTCGGGACCATCGAGACCAGCCGCAAAAGACGTAAAACGCGCAGAACCTGCAGAGGCCCGGTTGTCGGTATCCAGGCGATAGCGACAACGATAAAATCAAAGACTGCCCAAGGCCGCTTGAAGAAGCCCATTCGATAGGCGAAGAACTTGAGCGCGACCTCGAACGTGAATACGAGCAAAATTGCTCGATCAAAAAAGCGAATGACGTCGCCGGCGAACGCCATGACCGTTCCGGACGTTTCGAATCCAAGCGTCACGGCATTGAGCAAAATCAACGCAATAACGAACCGTTGGGTGATGCGCGCCTCGACAAAGTGCGTGACGGCGTGTCTGAGACTACGTTTCGAACGCGCGCGCTCCGGACCCTTGTCGATCGGATCGCTCGTAGCGTCAGATGTGCGAGAGTCGTCCGCCGATGAGGCAGACGCTGATGCGACTGATGGATGGTCTTTAGGAGCATGATCGATGGGATCAATGATGCTTGAATTTCCGTGACTATGAGCTTTGAGAGACTGGTAATCGGGGCCGTTTTTCTGCGACATATCGAAAGGCTGCTATCCAAGGGAGTATTGAGAGATTGATAGGGAGGGCGTAAATCAGAACACGGGATACAACATTTGGATACTCATCATGATCTCAAAATCCGGTCTTCGCTCCACGCCTAGATTGTCCCGCCAGCGTTCATTGCTCCGCTCAAAATTCGAGCGAGGTCGGAGCACGGCGTACAGCCGCGGGCTTTCAATCGTCGACTCGATGGTTTGTGTTTCCATCCTTGGGATCACGGCCTCGTTGGGTTCTGCTGGATTTGGAGCCTTGCAAGCGAGTGCGCAAAAGACTGACGCGGTCAACACTGTGCAAACGACCTTGCAATTCGCCCGGTCAGAGGCGGTCAAGCGCAATCAGACGATCTCCGTATGCGCGAGTACTGACGCCGCTACTTGTAATGCCGACTGGACTGATTTCAATCAGCTGATCGTCGTCGACGCTACCGGCGTCTTGCTGCGAGAGGCTGTCACGTTGCCGGCATCTGCAAAAATCGTTCAAGCGCCGTTCTCTGGTCCACTGCACTATCGGCCGGCCGGAAACCTTGATGGTCTGGATGGTGCTCAGCTCAGCGCCGGCGCCGCGCAACTAACGTTGAGCATTTCTGATCGGCAAACGGGCTGTGTCGAGTTACTGCCGAGCGGTCACACACGGGTGGTGCAGCCAGGCGACCCACGGCCGTGTGGGCTCTCGGGCGTCGAGGCTTAAGACGTCGTCATGACGGGCAAAGGCGGGGCTCAAGCGTTGTCAGTTGCATTCGATCGACATCGACGTTGTATGGATCGCCGATCTTTCCGTCAGGCGATCGGCTGTGGTTTTACGCTAATTGAAGTGCTGATCGCCTTGCTCGTCGTTTCTATCGGTTTGCTGGCTCTGGCAGGTTTGCAAACGAAGGCGTTGACGTCGGCTCATTCGAGCTACCTGAGATCGGTTGCGGCGATTCAGGCCACCGACCTCGTCGAGCGAGCTTGGGCTGATCTCTGTGTCTTGTCAGGAGCCGGCTCTTCGGTGACGCCGAATGCCGCGTTCACAAATCTCGTTGAATCATGGAACGCGGCAAATAACGGTCTTCTCCCTGACTGGAACACACAGGCGACGGCTTTCGATCCCGCCACGGGGGCCATTGAGATCGACATCCGTTGGAACGAGCCTCGTTTCGTCGGTGATTCGACAGAAGAGCGATTCACCTACGCCACGCGTCTTCCTCTGGCCGCTTGTGGGCGTGACGCGCCATGAATAACCTGTTTTTGAACCGTTTGAAAGCGGCGACTTTCGTTGTCGTGGTGCGGCGTAGCAAGACCGTGTCGCCGTACGCTCTTCGTGGGGTCACTCTCGTCGAGCTAATGATTGCGTTGACTCTTGGATTGTTGGCTTTGCTGGCCGCAATTGGAGTGTTCGAAGCCAATCAGCGCGTCATCAACGAGAAGAGCCAGATTGATCGGGCCCAGGACACGATGCGTTACAGCAGCACCCTTCTTGGACGCTTGATTCGTAATGCGGAGTCGGTTTTGCCGGGGTCGAATGCGGGTTCGCTTCGTCTGATCACTCGTGGTGCACCTGGTATTGTCGATTGCTTCGGAACGCCGCGACCAAGCGGCCGATTCGCGATGAATCTTACGGTTGATAGTGAGCCAACATCCGGGCAGCCCGTTTTCGTTTTGACCTGCGCAATTGATGAAGACGTACCCGACGGTCAGGTGCCGACTTTTGGACCTGCTCAAGTTTTGGCCCGCTGGATTCCACAAACGGAGTTCTTGTTTGCCGAGCGACCTGCGAATAATGGCTGTGGTCAGTGGTCGACCGTGGGAGCGTTTTCAACAACACCACCGGCTGACGCGCAGATGACTCATGCGGTCAGAATCGTCATGGTGGCTCCCGGGCAAGACAGTCTTCTGATGACAGCAACCTTGCGTTCGAGCGTCGTTGCTATGGACCAGAAAAACACGGATTGTACGTAGCACTCAATCAAGGACTTGGTTTAAGTCAATGGAGGCGCAGACCATTGTAAGGAAGATCGGTGTCGGTAATTAAAAATAAATCGACTGCCTTGAGAGTTATTATTTTTCGTATTTTTTCGATCGTGTTTTCTAAAAAAATGACGCGAAGTTAAAACTTAACAGGGTAATGTTAAGGGTTCGATTGGTTTAACAGCATTATCTCAAGAGTCTCTTCTAACCATTGCTTGATTACCGATTATCTTGCGAAACCAAATGACGCCAAATTAGCGGTCGTTTCGTTCGTCTGGCCGTATCCGTTTAGCCTGCAGGAGGGTCATGATGAGCCGTCAATTTAAGAATCTATGGCCGTTCAGTTCTAACGGTTTTGGATCTAAAAACCGATCCCGATCAAGGGTTCGGGGAATTCCTTTGTCCAACGCTCGGCGGCGATTTCGAAGCACACGGGGCATTGCACTGGTCGCGGCACTCGTCCTTCTTGTTATTTCAACGTTGATTGCTCTGAGTGCGATGCGTGGAAGCGCCGTGACAGAGCGCATGGTGTTCAATCATGACTCGCGGACCGAGGCCTTGATGGCTGCGGAGGCGGGAGCTGCGGCTTTTAAATCAACCCTCGACGAGTTTTTGAGCCAACAATCGCGATGGCCTCGACCCGATGAGCAAGTGGCTTTGACAGCGCCATTTGTTTCAGATCCGGTTGGCTTTTCGAACATTCGCACCTCGATTTCAGATCCTGTTTCACCAGTCGATCACGCTTTCTTTCAGTTGGCCGCGGTGCAGTGGGATGACGTAGAAGAAGTGGTGTCTTTTCGCGCCATCGGGCAGCGTCGTATTGCGGATGAAACGGAAAGCGTTCAAGAGGTTTTCGTTCGTCTGGCGGCATTAGGGTCGACAGATCCGGGGCTCGATGGCGTATTAACCTGTGAGAACATCCGCGTAGGGAGTGCGGGAAGCAATGATCTTTTTGGAAGTTTTGATCCTGAGCAATTCGACTTCTCAAATCCGTTGAGCAATATCAATGATCGCGGCATTCTGGAGTCAACGGGACCCTCCGGTTGGATTCGCGTTGCGGGTAATTCGCGTGTGCAAGGTCAGGTGCGATCGCAAGACGGTGTTGATCTGCGGAATGGTGCGGAAATTCAGGGAAACGTAAGTACGGCAGGTCAAGTCGATTTGCGTAATCAGAGCCGCGTCGCGGGTGGCGTAGCGGCGGGTCGGGGCTTGACGGCGCATAACAACAATCGGACGGTCGTTGTCGGTGATGTGAAGGTCAACGGTGATTTGAGTCTTGGGGGCCAGAGGCGTATCGACGGGTCCGTGCAAGTGGGGGGCTTGGCTGGGGCCAACGACGGAACACTGGTTTCGGGCAGTTTTGAGACTGGACTGGGTGCACCGGCTTCGGATTCGTTGCCCTCGGTGCGTCCGCGTGGCTGTGATCCTTTCGATATCGACGATATTGTGCTGCAGGTATCGAGTGCAGGTGTGCCTCGACTGGGTTCGACGACATCGACGCAGAGTCTTGATATCGCGATCGGCGCCAGTGAGATGGTCGTGAACAATAACGGTTCCGGCTCGGGTCGTGTGAGCAATGGGGTGCACGATGCTGAAACGATCGACTTCATGGGAAGACAGGTCTCCGCTTATAACTTTGACGATCTCAACATCATGGGACGCCTTCGTGTCACGGAAGGCGATGTCCTGATCATCGTCGATGGCGATTTAAGGACTTCAGGAGGGGCCCCGAGAATTGAGGTGGCCGATGGTGCAAATGTAACGTTTCTGGTTAGGGGGCAGACGCGCTTGGGAGGGTCGTCTGCGGGGGCCAGCGCGCTAGACGTCAAGGGCGACGACTTTTTCCTCGAGCGCAACGGGCGTAAGGTTCCACGTTTTTCGCTGTTCAGTGATGCAAATGATCCGGGAAACAGCGACGCCAATGACCCAACGGCTATCAACGGCGAGCGCTCGATTTTGATCAACACCGGTGATGCATCCGGTAGTCCGTTGAATCAGGCCGGTTTGATTTACGCGCCTCGAGCCAATGTTCAGTTGACGGGTCCGGGTGGATGGTTTGGAGCGGCCGCGGCACAAGCATTTGAGGTCGCGGGTGGGAGAGGTTTTTTTTACAACGAGGGCTTTAGAGGAACGGTCCGTTCGCTAGCGTCATCGCGCATCGATCACTGGTCTGAGCGTGTCGAAGTGGCCGCTACACCTTGAGAGCGCTGAGTCGGTCGGTCGCGGAACGCTGACTAAGCTCAATTGCGGGGGACTGGCGCTGTGGTTTCGAAACAGCTCGATACATCCCATCCGGTATCGCCGGGCGCCGTAGCAGCGCGAGTCAAGCGATGTCGCCACTTTCGATGTGAAGCAAGCTCGCGATATGAAAAGCTCGGTAAGAAAAACCGGACGTGAGCCCTGGGCGACGAGTGAGACCGTGTCCATCCACCGTTAGAGGGTCTGCGTTCTTGGATCGCGGAACGCCGATAGTGCGGATAGGAGCGATTGGAGATCGGGTCGGTAACGGTTGCGGTCGAGCCTTCACTCAGGTCTCGTGGGTTTTGTGTCATGGGGTTCGTCGACGCGGCCCGGCGCGCTCGAGACGCAGACAGGCCTCTTCTGCCAGCGCCGAAGTCGTTGCTAGGTTGATCCGCATGAAACCATGACCCTCGTGACCTTGATCACTGAACCAGACGCCTTCAGAGAGGCCAAGGCCGAGTTCGTCGATAAAGTATCGCCGGAGGCGATGATCCGCAGGGTCAAAGTTCGGCGAACCTGGACCAGGTGACAGGCCCAGTCCGCGGCAATCGAGCCATGCGAGGTAAGTGGCTTCGGGTTCGATCAGCTCGATCGGTGTTGCCGCGAGTGCCTTGCGAAGACGCGTGATTTGGCGGCCGACGTGATTCATCAGCTGATCGGTCCATGCGTGGCCTTGCCGATACGCGGCGATCAAGACGCTTTGTTGTAACAAGCTCGGTACAGTCGGGTGGCGAGGGGCCAGGTAATTCTTGAGCGTCCTGCGGTCTTCATCGTTCGGTACGATCGCGTAAGCGCCTCCAATCCCGGCCGTGTTGAATGTTTTTCCGGGCGCCGTGAATGACAGTGCTGAGCATCCAGCGTCTTGCGCGATGGGCAGAAAGGCTTCGAAGCGGCGCCGTGAGCCAGAGGGGGCCACGTTGTCGCTAAGCGAGGCTCCGTTGGGTGGCCGGGTGGACAATGCCGTGGCAGGGTTTTTTTCGGTCGGAGAACTGGAAACAGAGCCACCGGAATGGACGAGGTCCATATGGATTTCGTCGGCGATGACGCGGACGCCGTGATCGGCGCAACGTTCAGCGAGCGCGCAAAGTTCAGTCTGTGTCCAGGTCCGCCCGCCGGGATTGTGCGGGCTGCAAAGCAATAACGCCTTGGCCTTCGGCAGTAAGGTCTCAAGGCGTGACCAATCGATGCGATATCGTCGCTCCACTCGCAAGTGACGAGGGTCGCTTTGCGGATTTTGCGGCGTTGAGTGGTTGTTGGTGTTGAGATCAAACGAATCGTCCGTGGGTTGGAATTCTCGATCCGTTGGGACCGCGGCGTCGTCAAGCATCAGCGGACATTCGAGGCGATTCCGGCGAGTGTCGTCGATCAGTGTGAGTAAGGGACGGTAGATGGGCGGCATGACGATGACGCCGTCGCCCACTAAAGTGAATGCCTCAACGGCGGCGACGATTCCTGAAATCACGGCGGGAACGCTCAGAAGGTGATTTGGATCGACAGGATGGCGATGCTTCGATCGATGCCAATCAACGACGGCTTCGCGCCATTCGGGAAGCAAAATTGGATAGCCAAAGGCTGGATGGCCGGCGAGCGTGGCATGCAAAGCCGACGTTACGAAGCTCGGTGTTGGGAAGTCCATGTCTGCGACCCACAGCGGTAAGACGTCGTCGCGACCGAAACGAGTCTTACGAAGCGCGTATTTTTCTGTCGCGCTGTGAGGGCCTTGAGCGAGGAATTCGAATTCTGCGGTCATGGCGTCGATGATGGCGCATTTTTGTCGATGCGGACCAGTGGATTGGTGTGGCCAAATGGGTCGTGACCGATGGCCCACCAGTCACGAAGACAGTCGAGAGGAGTGCTGCGGGGCGAACGCGATGGTATACGCTGTGATTGAGTCGCTTAGATCGGCGTTCGCCGTTGCGAGGTCAACCTTTGGAGCGCTTGGTGGTTTGGAACCGCAATCGCTTGACGAATCTGGGCGATGGGAAGTGTGAGCGATCAATCCGCAGAAGTGCATCGGCTTGACTGGAAGGCCTTACGGCCGCAAGAGGGCGGCCCTATGCTGCGCGCTTTAGTGATCGAATCGGAGGATTTCGACGCGCTAGGTCGTGGCGACCGCTCAGGGTTCCCGGCTCTCGGCGTGGATCTCGAGACCGTAGTTCTGGCGTGTTTTTTTCGATGAAACGGCATTCCCGCTTTTAACAAATGTTCACTTTGACAAAGGTCTCATTTACGAGTGACTTTGGTGCCGGCCGGCGCATGATTATTGGCGCTGACACCGAATAGCGGCGGTTTGCAGGGTTTCCGACCGGCAATCCGCCCCGCTTAGTCGAGGCGCTGACGACGTGAACAAGGTGTGGCGGCGTAGGTGAGCAGCGTTAACGAGCGTCAGGTTGTGGCGCTGTGTGGCCTTTTGGCAATCGATGGCCGTCGTGATCTGAGGTATTTTCGCTGTCCGTTCCCGCCACTACGGTGTCGTTGGGTTCAGCGGCGGCGCCAGAACGTCAGTTGTGACAGCGTGTGTTGATGTTTGCGCGCGGTTTCGCGAATGACAAAGGGGATGTCCATCGGCTCGCCAACGAGTTCGAATGAGCCGGCCATCATGTTGCGCAGGGCGTCGAAGGTGGTGATCGGGCGTCCGTTTTCGTCCTGCCGTCCACCGATCCAAGCCTCGCGCGGTGTTGATTCTTCTTGCCAAGTGTAGGGAGATGCCAGCGCTAGCAGCCCGCCGGGCTTGATCCGAGTCGCG
The DNA here is from genome assembly GCA_046299415.1 of Thioalkalivibrionaceae bacterium. GTDB lineage: Bacteria > Pseudomonadota > Gammaproteobacteria > Ectothiorhodospirales > Ectothiorhodospiraceae > JBKBII01. Next base: position 140,469 of record JBKBII010000001.1, read on the forward strand.
ATATCGGTCAGGAAACGCGCAGGGTCGTACAGGCGATCGATCAGATTAATCGCGCAGACGAGATCAAAGCCCGTGAACTGGGGTTTTAGATTGCAGGCGTCCTGTTGCCAGAATTCGACGTTGTTGCGTCGCTCGAGGCCGAGCCGATCGAGGTCGATCTCTCGATCTTCGTGTAATTCGCCTTCGGTCGGAACGCGATAACGGACGGTCTCACCCTCGAGCAGCTTTTGTGCGACCTGCACAAATCGGGCTGAATAGTCGAGGCCGACGACTCGGCCAAAATGAGGCGCCAGCTCAAAGCTCAGACGACCAACCGCGCAACCGAGGTCGAGGGCGACTCCGCGCGGGCGTCCGTCTAGCTGTTGCAGAACCGCTTCTGCGATTGCCTGTGGGAAGTTAGCGACTCCGAAAGCACCGCGGCCGTAGTGAAATTCGCAGTATTGAGAAACTAAAGCGTCACTTTCGTAATGGGTATCGGTTGCAGTGGTCTCGCGCAAGGGAGTGGCCTCGACGTAGCGGAAGCCGGCGTGTTGGAAAAAGTGCCGACGAAAGGCGTAACGGGCGTGTTCGGTCGCTTCGTTACCGGTGGAGATCCAGGATCCCCCGTGAATCAGGTTGTGCTGACGATCAAAAGTCGGTACTGAAAAGTCGTCGTACAACGGGTGGGGCCTGAAACCAGGGAGCGCATCGATCGGGGTCTCGGTCCACTGCCAGACGTTCCCGATGACATCGAAGAACGCGCCGTGGGCGAAGTGATCGACAGGGGTTGACGAGGCGAAGTGCTCGAGATTGACGTTGGCCGGGACGACTTCGCCCCAGTCGGGCTGATCGGGAACCTTGGCGTATTGACGCAATCGGCGATACTCGGCTTCGGTCGGAAGCCGAATCGAACGCCCCGTCGTTTCAGCTTTCCATTCAGCGAAGGCCTTGGCCTCGTGAAAATTAACATCGACGGGCCAATCCCACGGCATGTCGGTGATGGCCGCCAGGCTGCGATAGCGGTATTGCCCGTCTGCCACCACCCAGAATGTCGGGTGGCTGGCTTGGCGATATTGCGCCCAGCGCCAGCCTTCTTCGCTCCAGTAGCGCTCTGTCCGGTAACCCCCTGCCTCGACGAACTCGGCGAACTCGGCGTTTGATACGAGCATTGACGCGGCTTTGAAGTCGGCGACCTTGGCAACGGCGGTGCCATATTCGTTATCCCAGCCATAAAGCGAGTGGTCGAGCGGCTTGCCGAGGTTGATGGTGGCGCCAGGGATCTTGATGAGGTGGTTGCGGGGGGCATCGTTTCGGTCGCGCCGCATGAGTTGACAAGCCGGCCAAGCGGGTTGTGGTTTGACGTTTTCGATGGGCAGTTGACGGATCAAGACCGAGGATGTTTCGAGGTGAATGCGCTCGTGTTCGATGCCCATCAAGACGGCCCACTGCGGATGCTGATCTGGGCGGATTGGACTCGTCCAGTCGAGGTGGTCGATGACGTCGACGACGCGGTTTCGGACTTGGTCGCGGTATTCCCGGACTCGTGAAACACTCGGCCAGTCGTAGTGCGATTCGTCGAGGTCGTCCCAGGACATCTCGTCGACCCCAATCGCGAACAGACCCTCGAACTGAGCGTCGACGCGCGTGGTGGCTTTGGCCGCGACCAGTTTGTTGATGAAAAATGTCGCTGTATGGCCGAAGTAGAAGATCAGTGGATGGCGCAGACGCTCGGGCCTCTGATAGAACGCTGATTCCGTGGCGAGTAGCGTGAACAGAGATTCGTAGGTTTCGTAGGTGCGGATGAAATAGTCACGGACCGAAGCGCGGGTCGCTTGTGCGTCACCCGTGCCGGTTAGTTTCGGTATGCGAGACCGATGAGTGTCAAACTGTGCCCGTTGTTCAGCGCTGATCGTAAGGCATGACTGAGCGGTTGTTTCAGCAACCGAGGGCTCGCGAACAGCAGCGGAGGTGACGGTCATAGGCTCGGTCCTTTGTGCTAAGACGTGATCCGCGATTTTTGCGCCGATCAGAGTTCGTTGGTAAGTGCGATTCAGGCCTGCGGTCGTTGTTGTCCCCACTGGTGTGGTTAGGCCCGCCACGACCGACCGAAGGGCGATGTCGGTGTCAAGTCAGGGCTTTTGGGGTCAGCGGGTCCTGTGTGTCGACGACCGATCGTTCTGCAACGTTTTGCTCGTGACCACTATTCGGAACGGCCCGATGCGGTCGCGGAGCGTGTCGACAACAGACAACGCAATGGACAGCCTCATTATCAGAAGTTCCGGCGGATACTCTGCCGCAGAATGAAGTCATTCAGAAGGGCGGCAGAATAGCGTCGTCATCGAACGAGGGGTCGCCCGTTTTTTCCCGGAGAGCTGAAGGCGTGATCAAGTGTCGGTTCGTCGTTGGCTGCAGGTGATTGCGACGCGAAAGACACGTGGGACTAAAGTGGTCGAGACTCAAACATCCAATGGGTCAGCCGATACCCGTTAGGGATCATGGCTCTGGCCATTGGATGTGAACGAGGGCTATGGAACGTCGCGCTGGCTGGTAGCGCTGAGGGGTGGATGTTAGTGCTTGCGTTCGTGCGTGAGTATTCAGCGTCACGATGTTCGTCAACGCAGGCGTCGTTTTAATCAGCGCAGTTGCCGAGTGTTGGGTTGCGTCGTTGAGTGTATATCGGCGCAAACATCGCATGATTGAATTCAATCCTCCGTGACGGCGATGGACGTGACGTCCGTTGGCAGGATGAGTAGCAGCGGCTGCGCGGATTGGGGGCGAGATGCTGAACCTATACTGTGAGCGAACCGGGCCAGAGATCTGGTCGGAGCCGCTCAACGCCATATCGAATCTCGGGTTTTTTCTTGCCGCCTATTTTGCGTTGAGGGTGTGGCAGTCATCGCGACGGTCGGGCGCTGCGCTGGCGTCGAGCGACGAGCGGTTCTTTATCGCGCTCGTGACGCTCACGATTGCGATCGGATTGGGTTCAACGGCTTGGCATCTGTTTGCCACGCCTTGGGCTTTGGCGCTCGACGTGATTCCAATTTTGTTGTTCATGTTGACGCTGATGGCCTGGGCCTTGGCGCGGCCACTGGGTTTGAATCAATGGGTCAGCGCGCTCGGGGTAGGTTTGTTTTTTCTGTCAATGATCGTCGTGCCCTGGGCGTGGCGAGCGTTGGGATGGTTCAATCCTGAGGGTTCGGTGGGCTATGCGCCGGCGTGGCTGGCACTGTTGGCGATCGGCGGGACGCTTGTGCTTGGTGCACGAGATCGCAGTCAACGAACAGTGGGCGCGTGGTTGGGTGGGGCGGGCGTGATATTGACCGTTTCGCTCGTCGCAAGAAGTCTCGATCACGCGGCATGCGATCATGTCGTGATCGGAGGTCATGCCGTGGGGACTCACGCGTTGTGGCATTTGTTGAATGGCGCGGTGCTCTACGCGTGTTTACGCGCCGTGCTGGCTTGTGCCGGACGAGCCGGGGTTCCCTCCTTCGAGGGCGGCGTGGCGCGGTGATTGCGGTTTTTGCACGTTGGGCTCTAGCGCTGAATGTTGACGATAGGCTTGAGCTGTAGGCGCTATCGGATAGGACTCCCATTGCGCGGCGGTTTGAGGTGAACGAAATAGACTAGATTGTGCTCACCAAAAAGGTCGGGCCTGCATGCACGGGTCGCCCCTGTAATGAATTTTGGTTGTGATGCGTCGTGAACGAAATGGCGGGCCGGTCAACGTCTAATCGGATCATTGCGAACGATCTAGGAGCCGAACGATGCACCGTTGGTTGCCACCTCCAGTAGCGTTCTTAATGGGAATCATGATGTTGTGGCTGGTTGTACGCTTACCGCCGGAGCTGTCGTTCTGGGCGCTGGAATTCGACTTCCCGGGGCGTCGTGCGGTGGGTATCGCGTTTTTCTCGGTGGGCCTCGGGTTGATGCTGTTCGCGGTGCGCGAAATGCAGCGCGTGCGAACGACGGTCAATCCGTTAACGCCTGAGCGTTGTGCGGTCCTGGTGACCAGCGGCGTGTTCAGGCTGACTCGTAACCCGATCTATCTGGGCGATGCGCTGGTTTTGATTGGCGCGATGTTCTGGTTCGGGTCCATGTGGGGTCTGGTGGTGACCGGTGCCTTCGTCGCGTATGTCAACTTTGTCCAGATTCGCGTTGAGGAAAAAGCACTAAGGCACTTATTCGGCGACGATTTTGATGAGTTTTGTGCACGAACGCCGCGTTGGTTTATTCGATGAGGTCGAGATCGGCGGATTGAGGCTCGATGAGCGATTTTCGGTGGCAGACGTCGTTGTAATTCGCGAAAGTTCAATGGGTTACGTTTTGGTCACAGCTTGTTGAGGGTCGGACTCGGAGATGGACGAGCAAACACCATTTGGAGATGCAGCGGGGGGGCCGGGATTCTCGTCAGGCTGTGTGACCGTCATCGCTCGGTTTCCGTCAGGGCTTCGGTTTTTGGAAGGATGATGCGGCGCCCCTCGCGCTCGAAGACATCAATGGGCTGATGGTAGACACGCTCGAGAGCGGCTGGAACAAGCTGCTGATCGACGGGTCCCGTGCAGCTTTGGCCGTCGTCGAATAACAACATGACGTGTGTTGCCAGCTGGGCGGCGACGTTCACGTCGTGTAGCGACATGACCACGAGCCCGCCACGGTGTAGATGGTGCTTGACCAGCTGCTGCCACAGCGTTCGCTGTTGCCAGTCGAGGTGATTGGTCGGTTCATCGAGCAGCCAGATTGCGGGATTTTGAACGCATAGGGTGGCAATGGCTAGGCGCTGTTGTTCCCCGCCGGACAGTGCCTGGACACGTCGATCTCCGAGACGATCCAAGCCGACTTTGCTGAGAGCGGTCAGGGCTTCGGCGTAGTCGTGTTCGCTGTCGAGTTCGAAAATGGACCGATGAGGGTGGCGCCCCTGCACAGCGGCTTCGATCACCGTGGTGTGAAGATCGAACTCGGGCGTTTGCGCCAGCATGCCGATGCGCTGAGCGCGTAGACGCCGCGACCACAGGCTGAGCGCTTTGTGATCGAGCAGGATCTGCCCGCTTGCGGGTTTCTGGAGACCCGCCAAGGTTTTGAGCCAAGTGCTTTTTCCGGCGCCGTTGGCGCCGAGCAGGACCCAGCATTGGCCGCCTGTGAGCTGTTCGTTCCAGCGCAGCTCGCGCCCGTCTGGTAGCTCTAGTTTTACGTCGTCGATGTCGAGCGTCACTCGAGTCGATTGAGGGTTGTCACCTTGCGATTGTGACCACTCACCCGCGGTGCGGTGTGGCGTGTCAGCGACTATCGCGGTCGATGACAGGTCCGGGGGATGAAGCAATCCTGGGGGGCTCGAGCATCTATGAGCGGGTTGTCCGTCGCCAGTGGCGGCGTTCGTGGCACCGTTCACTAGACGCTCTTTGCGAGCTTCGTCTTTTTCGATAGTCCGATTGAGCGAGCCGCCCAGCGAACCTGCGGCTTTCGAGCGCGTTGGCTTGGAGACATTTTTGCGATCTGTTGGACGACTTGGTCGATCGGGTTTGCGTGCGAGAAGCCACAGAAAAATGGGGACCCCGATCAACGCGGTGACGACGCCGACGGGTAATCGTTCGGGCGCAAAGGCTGTCCTTGCGAGGGTGTCGGCGAGCACGAGGAAACTTCCGCCCGCAAGGGCGCTGGCTGGGACAAGGATGCGATGATCGGCGCCAATGGTGAGACGTAGGGCGTGGGGGATGATGAGCCCGACGAACCCAATCGGCCCTGCGAGGGCGACTGCCAGGGCGGCCATGATGGCGGCCATCAGATGCAGGGCGATGCGTGTTGCATCGACGGGGACGCCGAGGAGTGCCGCTCTTTCGAGTCCCGCTGCGAGCAGATTGAGCGAACGTCCGAGTAATCCCCCGAGGAGCGTAAGAACGGCGACGATAAATAGTGTCGGTCCCGCCAGAGCAGGGAGCGGCGTGACGCTGAGATCGCCCATGAGCCAGAAAAGAAGGCTGGGCAGGCGCTCAGGTTCGGCCAGCGCGAGCGTAGCGACGATGAGAGCGCCCCAGCCCGCGGAGAGAACGACACCCGTCAGAAGAAGCCTCAGGGGCTGTGCTCGGTGGCTGAGCCAGGCGACAGCGAGAACAAGACCGCTTGAGACGAGCGCACCGGTGAACGCGGCGCCTGCAACCCACAACGCGCTGCTACCGAGCAGTAAGGTCCAGAGCGCAGCCAGTGCCGCGCCTCCTGAGAGTCCTAAGATGTAGGGATCGGCCAGCGGATTGCGCAGCAGAACCTGCATCGTGAGGCCGGCGAGGGCCAGCAGCGCGCCGACGGCAAAGGCAGTCAGAACTCTCGGCAAACGAAGATTGATGACGATCGAGTGCGTCAGTGGGTCAACCTGCTGGTTGGCGAGCGTCTTGAGCACGGCTATGGGATCGAGTGTGACGGATCCCATCAGGACGCCGATCGTCAGAGTCAGCAGTGTCAGGCTTCCACCGATGAGGATGACGGCGACGAGTCGCCGACCGATACGATACGTGTGCGGTTTCATCTCGAGCCCGACATTTCAGCGGTCTGAGATTTATGGACGGTTTTGGCCGCAGTTCGAATGGTGCTGATTCTCGAGATTTTGATGCCAAGCCTGACGGCTTTCCGCGGGCCCAATTGCAGGGGCGGTCGCAACGCCGTTCGTCGAACATCGGCGATGACGCCACTGCGGAGTTGTGAATGTGTCGTTCGTTCGAGCGCGCCCGGGGCTGCAGCCCGCAGCCGACGCTGTGATTGCGGTCGAACCGCAATGGTTTGTTCCGAAGCGGTGGCGGTTACGCGCGCGGCCGGACCGGGCCCGAAACTGGGCTCTGAGGCCCCGACAAGGGTCTTCTTCTGGGCGAAGTGCAGGGCTACAGCGCCTGTGGCATTGGTTGGTTCCGACCAGAAGAAGAGTGTCACGGATGGGCCTCGTGTGGTGCGGGAGCGCGTTCGATAGTGGCGAATTTTTAATCGCGCTCGAGACGTTCGATGGCCTCGAGGCGCTCGGCCGCTGCGCAAAGCTTGGCCACCGCGCCGTAGATTCGCCGCGTTGGGCGGTGTAGATGGTCGGCATCGAGCACGATCGTAGGATGAAGGTCGACGTCGGCGGTCCTGAAAAAATCTTCGACCGCCCTACGCCAGTGTGACGCGTCGTTGGGTTTCGCGGCTGCGTGTACCGAACGGAGTCGATCGGCTTCTTGGTCTGTTTCGGTGTCGGTTTCGATGTTGCCTTGTGCATCGGCTGCGGCACCATCGAGTAAAGCTTCGGCGGACTTCGATGCGTTTTTGAGCGATTCAGTTAACGTTCTCTCGGGATTGAGCGCGGGGCCGCTCCAGCCAGAAATTCCGATGATCCATACGCCGGCTGGATCGACCCGCAACTGTTCAGGATCGAGCGTGAGTGTGGCTGAGGTGGCTTCGGCGAATCGATTGCGCAAACCACAGTGATTCAACGCATCGTTGAGGAATGGGTCGTTGGCGCTGACGATTAAGGGCTGTGACCATAGGAAATGCACGGCCGCTGAGATTCGTTCGTGTGAGTTGACGTCGCGTCTCGGCGGCAGGGAAGGGGTATCGACCATTTCGTTGGACGGCGTTTCGTTGCGGGTTGTTGATCGAACCGGTGCCGACCCGGTGTCCGGTTTGGCGACGGCATCGGCGTCCTGAAGAATCGGCGTAGATGCTTCGTTGGGCGCGGCTGCGAGAGCTTCGAGATGGCTGATCTCGTCTTCGATGTCGGCAAGCCTAGAGGGTCGGCTGACGTAGACCGGAATGCCGTGGCGATCCAGCCATTGCGTGAGGTCGGGGGGCAGCGCGGCTTGCCAGGCGAGAACAAGGTCGGGACGGACCGCGAGCAGGCGCTCACGATCGATTCGGGCATGATTGGCGACGCTCGGACGGTTGCGGACCTCTGGTGGGTAGTCGGCGCGCTCGGAGCGCGCCACGAGCGTCTCGATGCGATTGGCCGACGCGAGGTTTTCCGCGAGGTGCGGCGTCAATGCGACGATGCGGGTGGCGGGTTTCGCGAGACGAACGCAGCGTCCGAGGCCGTCGCGAACGGCGACCGCGGGCTGCTCCTCGTGACACTCGTCATCGACGGTCAAGGTTAGGTTCGGCTCGGTATTTACAAACCGTGTGACTTGAGCGTTCGCGGGCGCGAACGCCGCAACAAGCGCAACAATCAGTGCCGCGGCAGGCGTCAGTCCTCGGGCTGTGAATGCCACAGACATGAGACAGACCAGAAGATCAGTCGTCGACGATCGGGGAGCTGAACGGGGTCGGTGTGGTGGCGGTGTGGGCGAAAAGGGCGCGGTACCGAACGGCTTGAGGACGAGCACCGCGCGCGAGATCGGTGTTGGTGGCATTGCTCAAAAGCCTGTCAGGGGTGGCCGAATTTGTAGGCCGCGTATGATGACGCACACCAGCGACGGGTGCACCAAAGCGCGGGTCGAATCGAGGTTTGCCGATGAAACTTCCTCGTGGTCGATTGCACTTTACGGGGCCCGACGCTACCGTGGCACGCTTGGATTCGTCTCCGGCATTCAGGGCGAGCCGGGGTCGCAAAGAGGCCGCTGAAGCGCCTCCAGTACGTCGTTTGCCCCCCCGACCAAGACCGAGGTCCATCTGTGAGTGGTGAATTCCAGCGCATCGAGCGACTACCGCCTTACGTCTTCAATATCGTCAATCAGTTGAAGGCCGAGGCACGAGCTCGAGGTGAGGATATTATCGACTTTGGGATGGGTAATCCGGATCAACCGACGCCGCAGCACATTGTCGATAAGTTGGTCGAGGCGGCGCAGCGGGGCGATACCCACCGCTACTCGGTTTCGCGTGGTATTCCACGCCTGCGGCGAGCGATCGCGAACTGGTACCGCGAACGATTTGAGGTTGCACTCGACCCTGAGACCGAGGCCATCGTGACGATCGGCTCGAAGGAGGGGTTGGCGCACTTGGCGTTGGCCACGCTTGGTGCCGGCGATGCGGTACTGGTGCCCAACCCGGCCTATCCGATTCATCCGTATGGGTGTGTGATTGCGGGCGCTGATGTGCGTCACGTGCCGCTGGGACCGGACGTCGACTTTTTTGGTGAGCTCGAGCGTGCGATCCGCGATTCGTGGCCGCGCCCAAAGATGCTGATCCTGAATTTTCCGGCTAATCCGACGACGCACTGCGTCGACCTGGATTTCTTCGAGCGCGTGGTTGCGATTTGTCGCGAGCACGAGATCTGGGTCGTCCATGACTTGGCCTACGCCGAGATCGCCTTCGATGGCTACCGCGCGCCCTCGATCCTGCAGGTGCCCGGTGCGAAGGATATTGCTGTCGAGTTTTACACCCTGTCCAAAACTTACAACATGCCGGGCTGGCGTGTCGGATTCATGTGCGGCAACCCTAAGTTGGTGGCGGCGTTGGGTCGTATGAAGTCCTATCTCGATTATGGGACGTTCACGCCGATTCAGGTGGCGGCGATTGCGGCGCTCGAGGGGCCTCAGGACTGCGTTCGCGAGATCTCCGAGATGTATCGCATACGTCGCGATGTTTTATGTGAGGGCTTGTGTGCGGCCGGTTGGACCGTGGAAAAGCCCAAGGCGACGATGTTTGTCTGGGCGCCTATTCCCGAGGCGTATGCCGATCTTGGTTCGCTCGAGTTCTCGAAAAAGCTCCTGCGCGAGGCCAAGGTGGCGGTGTCGCCTGGCATCGGATTCGGGAATTATGGCGATACGCATGTGCGTTTTTCGTTGATCGAAAACGAGCATCGGACACGACAGGCGATTCGGGGCATCAAGTCCATGTTTCGTGCCGACGGACGGTCTGCTGAGGCCGAGCCGGCGAGCGATGGCGATTGTTCTGTGGTGACGAAGCCTCACGTCGCATGAACCGCGGCAGATGGGGATAAAAACAGGGTTAGCGCGAGCAACTGAGCGACGGAGATCATGGTGGACGGAGCAATGCAGCCAGTACGCGTGGGTGTGCTGGGCCTCGGAACAGTCGGAGGTGGAACGGTCAACGTACTGGCGCGTAACGCGGGCGAGATTGAGCGTCGTGCGGGACGTGCGATCCGCGTTGTGGCCGGCGCTGCACGCAATATCGAGCGGGCGCGGTCATGTTCGGTTGAGGGCTTATTTTTGAGCTCCGACCCGCTGGAAGTGGTCGAACACAACGACGTCGATGTCGTGGTTGAGACACTGGGGGGCGTCAAGCTCACGCTGCCGGTGGTGTTGCGAGCGATCGAGCTCGGGAAGCACGTTGTAACGGCCAATAAGGCCCTGATTGCATTGCATGGTAACGAGATCTTCGCCGCTGCTCAGGCGAGCGGGGTGATGGTCGCGTTTGAGGCCGCTGTCGCAGGTGGTATTCCGATCATCAAGGCCGTACGCGAGGGCTTGGCGGGAAACCGCATCGACGGGGTTGCCGGAATCATCAACGGAACCGCGAACTACATACTGACCGAGATGCGTGACAAGGGTCGCGACTTTCCGGATGTATTGGCTGAGGCTCAGGCACTCGGTTACGCAGAAGCCGATCCGACCTTCGACATCGAAGGCATCGATGCGGCGCATAAGCTGTGTATTCTGGCGTCGATTGCCTTTGGAATTCCGTTGCAATTCGATCGGCTGCACGTTGAGGGCATCGCCAGCATTGCACGCGAAGATGTCGCATATGCGGCTGAATTCGGTTATCGCATCAAGCATCTCGGCATCGCGCGCCGGGTGGCTGAGGGCTTTGAGCTGCGCGTTCACCCGACGCTGATCCCGGAACGCCGACTGATCGCAAACGTCGATGGTGTGATGAACGCCGTTCTCGTGCACGGTGACGCCGTCGGGCCGGCGATGTTCTATGGCGCGGGCGCGGGCGCCGACGCAACGGCGTCTGCAGTGGTCGCCGATCTCGTCGACGTGGTCAGAGCAATGACGACCGATCCCGAGAATCGTGTCCCTCATCTGGCGTTTCAGCCGGGGTTGCTTTCGGATGCGCCTATTGTGCCGATGAGCGAGGTTCGCACCGCGTATTATCTGCGCCTGCGTGCACGCGACGAGCCCGGCGTGTTGGCGGATATTGCGCGAATTCTGGCCAATTATGGCGTGAGTGTCGACGCCTTGCTGCAACGCGAGGCCGATGACGAGCGACGGGAAGCGACCTTGATCGTACTGACCCATCGCGTGCGAGAAGGCGCGATGGACGCCGCTTGTCACGATTTATTGGCGCTGCCGAGCCTGGTCTCGCCGTTGCAGAGAATCCGCGTTGAGTCGTTGGGTCGCTCTGTGGGCGATTGAATTCTGCGGCAGGACATTTCGTAGCCGTTGGTGTCATGCGATGACTGATGCGTGGCGACGGCGGGATTTATTGCGGGCGCAATGCCTGAAACAGGATTGGAATCGAGATGCACGGACAACATTACACGGGCTTGATCGAACGTTACCGCGATCGTCTGCCGGTTTCTGACGAGACTCGGATCATCTCCCTGGGCGAGGGCGCCACACCACTGATTCGACTTCAGAATATTCCGCAGCGTCACGGCCTCGATATTGAGCTGTATGTCAAGTTTGAGGGCCTCAACCCTACGGGTTCGTTTAAAGATCGCGGCATGACGATGGCTGTGACGAAGGCCGTGGAAGCGGGATCGAAGGCCATCATCTGCGCCTCAACCGGAAATACTTCGGCTGCTGCCGCTGCTTATGCGGCGCGCGCCGGCATCACCGCTTTCGTCGTTATCCCAGACGGCAAGATCGCAATGGGCAAGCTGGCACAGGCGATGATGCACGGTGCCGTCGTGATTCAGATCGAAGGCAACTTCGATGACGGCATGCGTTTGGTCAAGCAGGCGGCGGAGACCGCACCCGTGACACTTGTGAATTCCGTTAATCCCTACCGCTTGCAGGGGCAGAAAACAGCGGCCTTTGAAATCGTCGAGGAATTGGGGCGACCGCCGGATTTCCACTACCTGCCGGTTGGCAATGCGGGCAACATCACTGCGCACTGGATTGGCTACTCCGAACTCGCGCTCGAATACGGATCTCCGAGCGACGAGCCGATCACACAGGCTTGCGCGTTTTGCGAGGGTCATTGCAAGTTTGCGCGCGGTGCTTCGGTGACGGCGCGACCCAGAATGGTGGGGTACCAAGCGGCGGGCTCAGCGCCGTTTATGCGTGGCGCGATGGTCGATCAGCCTGAAACCGTCGCGACGGCCATTCGCATTGGTCATCCGCAGTCGTGGGAGCGCGCGTGGCACGTGCAGCGCGAGTCTCAAGGCTGGTTTGATGAATGCAGCGACGACGATATCCTCGCCGCTCAGAAGTTGTTGGCCGAGGCGGAGGGGGTTTTCTGTGAGCCGGCTTCTGCGGCTTCGGTCGCCGGTGTGCTTCGGGATGCTCAGGCGGGCAAGATTCCGGCGGGTTCGAGGGTGGTCTGTACGCTGACGGGTCACGGCTTGAAGGATCCCGATGTGGCGATTGCCCAGGCGTCGCGCCCGACGATTAAGGTCCCGACCGACTTGAATGCCATTCAACGCGCGATCGCGGAGTTCGTTGACGCCTGAACACGGCGATAGCGGTTGTTCGCGCCGCTGTTCGGTCGTTAACGGATCACGCCATTTTCGGCCCCGAATCGAACCGAGAAACGATGTTCAATCTTCTTGCCGAGGCCCTCCAAGACCCATGAAGATCGAACTCTGGGTCTGTTCGATACTGGGTGCGTTGGTGGCCGATTCGGGTGACTGCTGACTCGGGCGACTGCTGACTCGGTGAAGCGCGTCTGGGTCATCCATTTCTCGGCGTCAAGAGGCAGATCGTTAGATGGATTGTGCCGAGTGACGTTCAAGCACCCGAAGATCGATAAGATCAAGGGTGCGTTCGTGCGTCGCCGTCAGATAAACCGGTGGGGCGACGCCTGCGTGTTCCGCTTCAAGCCAACGTGCGGCGCAGAGGCACCAGCGGTCTCCAGGCTTGAGGCCGGGAAAACCGAAGGCCGGAATCGGGGTGGACAGATCATTGCCATGCGCGCGGGTGAACTCGAGGAATTCTTCCGTCATGACGGCGCAAACGCTGTGCACGCCAACGTCCTCCGGGCCAGCGACGCATCGGCCATCGCGATAAAAACCGGTCATAGGATCAGTTGAGCAGCTTTCGAGCTGCGTTCCAATGACGTTCAGAGCTTGAGCGGGGTGATGTTCCATGGTCGGGGCTCCGCGGCGAATTCGGGTTGGCTTGTGAAATTCGGTTCTCGTGGCTTCGTCAATGGTCACGGTGTGAACGGGATCTGTCGAGCGCTCCGCGCAATGAGGCTCTCGAGCAGGCGTCTCGACAGGGCGGGTTGGCGCGGGGCGCCGACGATTTGTCCGCTGCTCGGAAGACCAATTTAGGTCGCTCAGGGGCGTTACGTAAACGGTTCGAAAGATGTTTTGTGGTACAAAGAGGACGCTATGGGACGGGGTGTTATCGGGTGACCTCGTTCGATCCGAGGCCACTCGGCGCCGACGCAAGACGTTGGGTCGCGTTCCGTTCTAGACTACGAGAGAAGAAAAGGGTTGCAGCTCAGGGTTGCTCGAACGTTCTGCCGGTCGCGCGGTCGCGCCGCGGGCGTACAACTGAGTCAAGCGCCGGAT
>JBKBII010000001.1:154138-178151 GCA_046299415.1 Thioalkalivibrionaceae bacterium
AGTTAGGTCCATAACCGACACGGGATCGTGCGGTGCCGCTCGAGGGGATGGCATGAAGGGGAGTTTTCGAATTCACGGGTCCGGCTGGATTTTGGCCACTGTCTTGCTGACCACCGGCGCAATCGGCGCGCACGCTTACGCTCAGAATGCCTGGGGAGCGAGCGACGTCGTCGAGGTTCGTGGCGGGCAGCCTTCGATGCAGGGCATCGGGGGAACGGTCGTGCCATTCCGAGAAGTCACTTTGACGGCACAGATCGGGGGTCGCATCGTTGAGTTGGCGGGCCGCGAGGGTCAGAAGTTCGATGCCGGTCAGATCCTCGTGCGGATTTCTGAGGATCGCCTGCAGGCCCAGCGTCAATCGGCGTTGGCTGACCTCCGAGCGGCTGAGAGCAGTTGGCGGGACGCGCAAGTCCAGCTCAATCGTGAGATCGTTTCGCCCCAATCTCGCAACATTGGCAACGCGCCCGGTCTTGGTATTCCGTCGATGTTCGACCAGTTGGTGACGCGTCCTCTGGGTCAGTTCGCGGGACTTGGGGATCCGTCGGTCGATCGCCAGAGCGATCTCTTTTCGCGGTCCGTTGGGATTGAACAAGCGCAGGCGCGTTGGCTGCAGGCGCGCTCCCGGCTCGAGGAGATCGACGCCGCTCTCGCCGATACACGTTCCGTAGCGCCTTTCGACGGTGTCATTATTCGGCGTCATGTCGAGGAGGGCGACACGGTTCAGCCGGGTATGCCTTTGGTGACTTTCGGTCATGTTGATTTTTTGCGTATCGATGTCGACATTCCCGTCCGCTTAGTCGGCAACTTGCGAGTGGGGGACGTTCTACCAGCTCGTCTCGACGCCGTTGATGGCTTGACTGATGTTCGGGTTGCGCAGATTTTTCCGATTGCGGATCCTCAGCGAAACACGGTAACGGTCAAATTCGACTTGCCGCGAGGCACGCCGGGTGGGCCCGGGATGTACGCCGAGGTGTTTGTTCCAGGCGTAAGGGGAGTGGCGTCCGAGGCGGTCAGCATTCCCCGAACGGCGATTATTCCCGGTGGAGCACTGCCGCGAGTGGCCGTCGTTTTGGACGACGGTACGGTGCAGATTCGTATGGTGAGGCTGGGTGTTGATCGCGGCGACGCGATTGAGGTTCGTAGTGGATTGGCGACTGGTGAGCGCGTTTTGCGTCAACCATCGGCCAATGTGCGATCCGGCGATCGTATCAGTAGGTCAAATGGCCAGCGCTGATGCAGCGGTCATTGGCAGGAACCGAGCGCCGACCGGCTTGGGTGTTCGTCGAGCGCTGTGATCATTCTGAAAAGCAATGCGATCATGCGTTTTTTAATACACTGACTAAGGGTCGTCTGAACCTTGGTTCGGCCACCTTGGCTTGTGCGGACTGAACAGGTCGCGCGCTCGCCAAAGACTATTCAACGGCATCGGCGGTTGCCGCGCGTGAAGCGCCGCAAACCGTTTTCTGGTGCGATTCAACTTGATGTTCGGCTCGATGTTTTCAGGGCGGGATCGTTCGCGCAAGCTCAGATCGTGCCTCCGGGTGCAGATTCGGTCAGGCTTCCCTCTGCGAAAAATCGTGCCTGATGAAATTCAGCGAGTCAGCCAACGGATCATCACGCTATGGCAGATCAACATCACGCGGATTCTGGCGCGGACCACTCTTCATCCGGTAACAACTCGAAACACGAAGGGTTGGGTCTTGCCGGGAGCATGGCCAAGGCATTCATACATTCGCCCTTGTCACCTTTGCTCCTTATCGCAAGTATCGCGATCGGCATTCTGGGCTTGATCGTCACGCCTCGTCAGGAAGACCCCCAGATCTCGGTGCCCATGATCGATATTTTCGTCGAGGCTCCGGGTCTACCGGCCGAGCAGATGGCCAATCTCGTCTCGCGTCCTCTCGAGCGATTGATGAGCGAGATTTCTGGAGTCGATAACGTCTACTCGGCGTCGCACCGCGGCCATGCGATGGTGACGGTCCAGTTTGACGTCGGCGAGAACATGGAATCGTCGGTGGTTAAGGTGCACGATCGCCTGATGGCAAATCGGGATCTGATGCCCCCGGGTGTGTCGGAGCCGCTGGTCAAGCCCAAGGGTGTCGACGACGTGCCGGTTGTGACGCTGACCTTTTGGTCACACACAGTCGATGACGCGCTGCTGCGGCAAATTGCACTCGAGGCGCAGCAACTACTCGGCGAAGTTCCGAATACGGCGCAAAGTTTCGTGGTTTCGGGGCGAGATGAGCAGTTACGCATCGAGATTCGGCCCGAGCGTTTGGTTACGTATGGGGTCAGTTTTGATGATGTGGCTCGCGCGGTTCAGGCGAGCAACTCAGAAGCGGCTGTCGGACGTTTGGAGTTAGGCGGCCGCACAGTTCCAGTTCAGGCTGGAGCCTTCATTCGGGGCGTCGACGACGCGATGAATCTGCTCGTGGGCGTTCGCGGGGGCCAACCGATCTACCTGTCCGACGTGGCTGACGTCATCGATGGGCCGGGCGAAGTCGATCGGTTTGTGCGTTACTACACCGGAGTCGCGGGCTTGACGCCCGAAGCGGCTCCCGACGGTGCCGCAGCGGTCACCTTGGCGATCGCGAAAAAACCTGGTTCGAACGGGGTGTCGGTCGCGAACGGAATCCTCGAACGACTCGAGCACTTACAGGGTCAGCTAATCCCGGAAGATGTCTCCGTCGCGGTCACTCGAAATTACGGAGAGAGCGCGAACGACAAGGTCAACGAACTGATCTTCAAGCTTTTCATCGCCACCGGCGCCGTGACCTTGCTGGTGTGGCTGTTTCTCGGGATACGCGCCGCGGTCGTCGTGCTGATCGTCATTCCTGTGGTGTTACTTTTCACGGTCTTTTCTGCTTGGTTGCTCGACTACACGATCGACCGCGTGTCGCTGTTCGCGTTGATTTTCGCGATCGGGATCTTGGTTGACGATGCCATCGTAGTGGTCGAAAACATCTACCGACGTTGGTTGATGAAGGGCGAGGTCGATACCGAAACGACGGTGGATGCCGTTCGCGAGGTGGGTAATCCGACCATTCTTGCGACGTTTACTGTCATCGCGGCGCTTCTTCCGATGGGCTTTGTGTCCGGGATGATGGGCCCATACATGCAGCCGATTCCTGCTCTTGGCTCGGTCGCAATGCTGTTCTCGCTCGTCGCCGCTTTCGTTTTTACGCCTTGGCTGACGATGCGATTGAAGCCGACGTTCGACTATCTCGATCGAATGACCGAGAAGGAACACCGGCAGGCTGAAAATCTGGGGCATTTTTTCCGTCGGGCGATTCCTTCGCTGGCGAATGATCGGAAGCGGGGATTTACTTTCCTGGCAATCATCCTGGTGGCTTTTTTCGGCTTTTCAATGTTGTTCGTCACCAAGGATGTCCGTGTCAAGATGTTGCCGTTGGACAACAAGCCGGTCTTCAACGTGGTGATTAACTTCCCCGAGGGCACGGCGTTGACGGAGACGGCGACAGCGGCTCACGAAATGGCGTCTGTGGTTCGTACGTTCCCAGAAGTCACGGCGGTACAGGCCTACGTGGGCACTGCGTCACCTTTTGATTTCAATGGCTTGGTACGGCATTACTACCTGCGGCAGGAACCTTGGCAAGCGGATCTGCACGTTCAGGTTCTCGATAAGGGTGACCGTCGGCGCACCAGTCATGAGATCGCGGTCGAAGCTCGCGACCGTTTGACCCCAATCGCAGAGTCATTCGGTGCACGTATCCAAGTGGTCGAAATGCCCCCGGGTCCGCCTGTTCTGCAATCCGTCGTGGCTGAGGTGTATGGCCCGGATGCGGCGACTCGCCGTCAGGTCGCACGCGATCTCGAGGCGATGTTCACAAACGCTGAACATTTGGGCGATGTGGACACGATGATGCAGGCGCCTCATGACGTTTGGCACTTCGAGATCGATCGCGATAAGGCCCTGCGACGCGGCGTGACGGTCGAATCGATCAATCAGACCTTGGCAGCTGCCTTGCAGGGCAAGGTGCTCGGAGATGTACGTGCGCGGAGCCGTGTTGAGCCACAGCGCATCGTGTTGCGTTTGCCGGAGCATCTACGTTCCGAACTCGATCAAGTGTTGCTGTTGCCGGTTTCGACGCCTGATGGCGGTAGCATGCTTTTGACCGAGCTGGGTCAATTCGAGATGCGAGCGGCTGAAGAACCCATTTTTCATAAGAACCTTCGTCCGGTCGAGTACGTGACTGGCGAGACCATCGGACGTTTGGCCGCGCCGGTTTACGGCATGCTCGAGGTTCAGTCTCAACTCGCTGACTATCGGGCACCGGATGGCTCCGAGGTGAGGGCCAGCTGGATTGGGCCTCCGCCCAA
Source organism: Thioalkalivibrionaceae bacterium (assembly GCA_046299415.1). Taxonomy (GTDB): domain Bacteria; phylum Pseudomonadota; class Gammaproteobacteria; order Ectothiorhodospirales; family Ectothiorhodospiraceae; genus JBKBII01. The sequence goes on from JBKBII010000001.1 coordinate 158,480, forward strand.
CGATGGGCGCGTCGCTTTTGAGTGGGCGGGTGAATGGACCGTGACTTATGAGACCTTCCGCGACATGGGGATTGCGTTTGCGGTCGCATTGGTACTGATCTACATGCTTGTCGTTTGGGAGTTCGGCAATTTCATCCTGCCCGGAATCATCATGGCACCGATTCCGTTGACCTTGATCGGAATCATTCCGGGTCATTGGCTTTTGAATGCTGAGTTCACTGCGACGTCGATGATCGGGTTTATAGCCTTGGCTGGGATCATCGTGCGTAATTCGATATTGTTGGTCGACTTTGCTCGCCAAGAGGTCGGCCGCGGACGAGACGTGCAGGAAGCCATGATCATGGCGTGCCAGGCGCGTACCCGGCCGATCCTGATCACTGCTCTGGCTCTCCTCGCAGGGTCCTCGGTCATCTTGTTTGATCCGATCTTTCAGGGCATGGCGATTTCATTAATGTTCGGTACGGTCGTTGCGACGGCGCTGACTCTGCTCGTCATTCCATTGGGCTGCATCAGCGGGCGCCGTGCGTTTTGTCCTGCGACGCTCAATGCGAACGGAGAACGCGGTCCGCTGTGCGGAATTGCTCCGATCGGAGGCAAGGCTGAGCTGGTATTTCCGATGGCGCCTGTTGATACCGTGACGGTTGGATCAGGCGCGATCGGAGGCGGACACGTTCACGGTTCGACGCCTGCGGGTGTGAGCGGGGGCTATCGGTCGACGTCGAAGGAGCGCGTGACGCCCTCTTTGATACTCGCGATGCTCTGGCAGTATCTGGTGGCCCTGATCGTGAGCATCTCAATCGGCCTGAGAGACTTCGTTTTGGCCGTCGGGCGCATGCTGTTCCGCCGTGATCGCCGATCGTCGGGTCCGGATCGTGGGCCGAACGCTCCACCACGCGGTCCAGGAGGGAGCGCGCGAGGTGGTGGTAATGGAGGCGCGGGGCCCGGGAGCCGCGGCACAAACGCTGAGGCTGGCAGCGGTTCTCATGGTGGTGGGTCGAAGGCGACCCAGCGCGGGTCAAGTGATCCTGCGCAGGATTCGGTGGGCGTGAATCAGGGCGCTGCACCCAGGGTGGTGAGAACAGACCAGACCTTGCAGCCCTCAAACCCGTCGATGGTCGATCGACCGACACTTGAGTCGCGCGCGGGATCCGAGTCGCCATCGCCAAGCACGACTTCGGAACCTGCCGATACGGCTTCACTTATGACTGACGTTTCGGCTCATTCGTTTTCCCCGAATAGGAGCGACACCAAGCCTCAGGCCTCCTCCAAGGGAGGCCAGTGCGTTGATCCGTCGGAAGTCGCAAACCTTTTGGGGCAGCGTGCTGATCGGGACAAGGTAGCCGGTACGTCGGAGTCGGCACCGGGAGTTGACACCGTCTCGACGCGCTCGTCTGAGCGATCGGATGAACGTGGTCTACGTGATGGGGCCGAGGTCGCTGTCAACGAAGAGTCTGCGCAAAAGCAGACTCGCGTTGTGCCTGAGCCCGCTGATGCGAAAGCGGAAACTTCCTCAAAGCCCGCAATGAATCGACCGAGGCGCAAAAAGGCTTCGACAGCAAAGGCTCGATCAGATGGTGTTTCGAGCGGGAAAGCAGGAGCGCGTGGACGACGTGGAATTCGTTTGAAATAACGCCGTGTGATGCTGAGGTGAAACGTCTTCTATTTAGAAGCTGGAACATAAGGACGTTGTGCTCCGGACCGCGTGATGAATGACGGCGATGAATCGTTTTGCGGACCCTGGCGTCCGCTCGGTCTTTGCAGCTTGAGAGGGTCAGTCGAGTCCGGGTGGCTTTCGGCCACGAAAGCGCCTTGTATTGGGTTGCGAACCTCATTTTTTGTGTGTTGAGCGTCCTTGTTTGCTTGAGTCGTCGACGTGCTGTGGCACAAATGCCCGCCGGTGTGCCGGCGGTAGTTTTGATCGCTAAGGGCAAAAGCCAGCCTGCACCCTACAGCGGTGGTTGGTCGTGCGATTGCTCGTGAGCTTCGGAACGTTTTGACGAGGCTCGTTAGGGTTGGTCGGGCGTGTAGGGATGCTGACTGCATGTCGGAAGGCGGTATTCGAATTCGTCGACGGTCTCCCAGCGTTAGTTTTTTTGGGTGCGCGTGATTAGGCTTGAGTCAGTGCGAGCTGAAGCATCAAGGGGTAGAACTCAAAAAGCTCTGCGTAAGGCGGATTCCGAGTGGGTCGTCAGGTGAACGAGGATCGTGAGTCAGTTGGAGCGATGTGCCAAGGATGGTCGGTCTGCATCGTTCCAGCCGAAATGTTACGGTCGAAGTGGTTGGGTTTCGAGAACGGATACACACCCTCGGGTCAGGGTGTGCGATTTCCGATGACAGTGATGACCCGGGTGACTCGCTGCGATCGCCGCTGCGATATTGAGCAAGTGGATGAGCAGTCAGAATCAAGACACTAAAAATGGAGAGAGGATTCATGCGCAACACGATTCGTAAAATGTCGCAACGTCCGTTGATCGCTTCAACCGTGACCGCCCTCGCGATGGCGTTCACTGCGATGGCGTCGGCTTCTGCCGAGACTTTGGAGCTTGCTCAGGTAGGCCCGGGCTACGCGCCTGGGTTCTATCAAGCACCGCCATCGGGACATGGTTTTGGCCATGGCATGGGTCCATTTGGCATGGAGCAGCAGCGTGACTTCGGTATGACGCAGGAACGGTCGGGCTCGTTCTCGTTCGGCACACGTCCGCAGTTTCGCAGTGGTGCGGGCGGCGGCGGTTACGGCGACGGTTATGGCGCGCCGTACGGCTATGGCATGCCGCACGGGGTGGCGCCGGGCTATGGTCCGGGTATGGGTGCAGGGCCGATGCGCGGCCCGATGATGGAGGCACCCATGATGCGCGGTCCGGCGATGGATCAGGAGTCGATGCAGCGCATGATGGAAGAGCGTCGCGCTCAGATGGAATCAATGATGCGCGAACGTTCGGGCGATCGCTACGGGCCGCAGAGCGGTATGGCGCCGATGTCGAACGAAGAAATGGAAGCCATGCGCGAAGAGCGTCGTGCCCAGATGGAATCCATGAGAGAAGCCTATATGGCTCGTATGTCCGAAATCTCTGAGCAGCGTCCGGAGGGTATGGATGCGGCGGCCTTCGAAGAGATGCAGGCTGAGCGTGAGAAACGTATGGCTGAGATGCAGGCCGAACGTGAGGCCTTCATGGCGCAGATGGCCGAGATGCAGCAAGCTCGTCAGGAGGCCATGGAGGCGGCGCGCGCCGCTTACATGGAGGCAATGGAAAGCCGTCGTGCCGAAATCATGGAGCGTGCGTCCGCGACTCGCGGCGAATCATCGGAATGATCTGAGTTCTAGCCTATTGCCCCTCTGGCAATGGTTTGAACGGTGATCGTCGACCGAGCGCCGTCGCGCAAAGCTGGCCGCGGTCGACTCCGATGTTTGATGATCTTTGTAGTGGTTTCGGGTCGATCGGAATAAGGGAAGGCAGACCGGTTTTGGTGTCTTCAGGTTTGATCGCACGCTACACCTCGGAAGTGCCGGACCTTGATCGGTCTGGGCACTTCCACTCATTTTTGATTCTCGGGCAGGTGCGTCACGCAAAGGCGCGGGGTCGGTCTATTTTATGCGGTGGACGGTTTTTAGCTCGTATGGATTTTCCAGCTTGCGGTTGTCCGAGCGAGATGTGGTTTTCGAGTCAGCGCGATGGGCCCTGTGTCCGAAGCGTTCAAAGCCAATTGCAAATGAGTCCCATGACGATTTTTAGCCCAACGAACAGTGCGTTGCGAAAGCGAGTCATCGCGCATCGGTCCGCGCAAGGTCGAGCGCGAACGTTGGCTGGAATCGTGGTTTCGTTTCTTCAGCCAATCTGGCCGATCACGACAGAGCGTGTACTGTCTGGTCGGTCTCAACACGGTGAACGGGGGGCGGGGTGTGGCGTCATTGCGTTGGGGTGTGCTCTGGCTCTGTCGTTGATATTCACGCCGTTTTCGACCGCGGCCCAGTCTCGTGATACCAATCCTGATCTTCGCTTTTCGTTTGATAAAGAATCGGCTGGCGAACCTTCTTACGAGTGGATCTCGGTCGCGACAGCGCGCGCGACCGAAGCGGCACGAGCCTCAATGGTGCCGCCCAATGCGTCGAGTGAGCGGTCACTCGATCGTTTGGGCGCTGTCAAAATGGCGGATATTGCGGAGCCGTTAATCGTCCGATCCGCGGGATCTGAATCTGTGGGCTCGGTGGGGCTCGACTTGGCGCAGGCGAGCAATCCTTGGGCAGCGCCCAGTGGTGCGCGTCATCCATGGTCTGACTCGGAGCGGGTTACCGGCGAGATGCGCGAATTCGGGCGCCCGGAATCATCATCCGGTCGCACCGGTTCATCCGTGTGGGATGCGTCGTCTGATGATTCGCGATGGCCCGAAAGCACCGATGGAGCTCGACGCGATTTCACCGCGGATGCGCCTGATCCTCGATCCTTCTCTGATGGCGGTGTGCCTTCGCCTCGGACAGACTTTCCGAGATATAGGTCGGGAACCAACGACGGACGCTTTGCTGCGCCTGACTATGAGCCCTCGAAAAGGCGCGCGGGTGAAGGGTCTGGTCTGCAGTCTGCTGAGGATTGGCGTTTTGCGCCACCAGATTTCGAGCCCGGGCGTGCTCAGCGCGGGTTGAGTCCGCAACCTGGGAGTCGATCCGGCATGTTGATGCAGCCGGGAATTTCTCAGTTTGGTACATCGCAGGGTGGTCTGCCTAATCGGAACTGGATCGCGCCGTCGGCCGAAACACCTTTCAGTTTTCAGGGCGCGACTCCGGGACACGAGGCTATTCTGCCCGGTGGGTCTGGGCTTTGGCCGATGAATCCGGCACAGACCCAGCAAATGCTGATGGATCCTTGGTCGTCGAGCCAGGGCCTTTTTGCTCCGGGGCTCTCGACGCCCGGCACAGGTGCTTTCATGCCGGGAATGCCCGGGGGCCTGACGCCGTTCGGTACTTCACCGTTTTCCGCTTCGCCGTTCACGACATCACCGTTCAGCCTTGGAGGTACGGGTCCGCAAGGGTTCATGCCGTTCAGTTTTTGACGAATTCGCGGGCAGGTTCCTGACGGCACGGTGATAGCCATGGAGAAGACATGATCACGGTCATTGCGAACTTAAAGGGTGGTACCGGAAAGAGTACGGTGGCTTTCAACCTCGGGCTGTGGTTGGCCAGACGGCGCGTGGGAGTGTTCATGTTGGATCTCGACCCGCAGCAAACGCTGGCAGACACGATGGAAATTCGTCGTGAGGATGGTCTGGAGCCGCTGCCTGAACTGGCGCTTGACCTGCAGGCCCTGGCGGCGGCGCGACAGACTTACGACGAGGTCGTAGTCGACGTTGGGCCATCGGACCTCGAGACGATGTATAAGGCGGTGCGTGTTGCGGATCGGGTCGTTCTTCCTGTGCCGCCGAGCCAGGCCGATGTGTGGTCGACGCAGCGTTTTACGGCACGCGCCTTCGAGTTGCGTGGGGAGAGCGAAACACCCCGTATCTGCGCTTTCATCAACCGCGCCGATACTCATCAGGCGGTGCGGGAATCGGATGAGGCGTTTGAGGCCTTGCAGGCCATCAAGGGGATCGAGGTTCTTGAGCCGCGCTTGAAACAGCGCATGGCTTTTCGGCGATCGTTCTCCGAGGGGATGTCGGTCGAAGAACTTGAGCGACGGGGCAAGGCCGCGCAAGAGCTTGATGCGCTCGCAAAACGTTTGTACCCGGCTCACTCGCGGCGCAAGAGTCGGTGAGAGACTGAAATTTCAGATACGCGGTGGGGTAGAGGCACGGCCGTCGGTCGGTGCTGTTTCGAACGAGGGTTTGGGCGGTGCGCCGATATTCAGCGCACGATCAACAGATTGAATTTGATGCGTGAGTCGACATGGGAGATCCGCGATGGCTTTGCTGAAGAAGTACTGGTTGGTCGCTATTTTGCTGGTATGGGTGGTCGCCTGGTATGCGCTATCAGACGACGACGTTTCTTCCGACAAAGCCGCAATCGAACCTTCTGAGGAGGTCGCGGCATCCTTGGACGAACAGTCAAACACTGCGGCGCCTCATTCACAGGGTGATGTGCAGGATCAATCCTCGGCGGAGGTCGAGGCAACGTCGACAGAGGTCGAGGCGAAGACCGAGACGACGGCTCGGGTCGCCCAGCCGTCGTCTGCGCCTGTTAACGCCGAGCGTCGGGGTGCGTCCGCGGAGCCAGCAGAGTCTTCGGTCGCTGCGCCGTTGGCTGTGTCTGAGGCGAGTAGTGTCGAGCCGGTTGAGCCCGTGCCAGCCGAAAGCGATGCAGCCTCGTCGGTCGCGAAGACATCAGCTTCCGCGCGTGCAGGCGGTGAGTCCGGCGATCGGCGTGATCGGCGTGATGCTGGTTCGTCGAGACCGTCGGGGTTCGTCGTCAGTGATGTGATTCGAGAAGCACGCAGCCTCTACTGGGCCGAGGGTGTCGATGCAGCAATTTTTGTTCTCGAGCGTGCGATTGGTCGTTCAGATATTGATGATCGGGATCGTTCGCGTTTGTTGGCTGAACTCGGTGATGCCTACTTCGCGGCTGGCCGAATAGACCATGCCCGTACGGCTTACCGTTCTTCGGTATTGCAGCTTCCGTCGCGTGAGCGTGCGATGATGGAACAGCGTTATCGGCACCAGGGCCGCTGGTAACATTAAAGGCCGAACCGTACTCGATGTATCGCGTGGGCAGCGGTCTCACGCCGGTACGGCGGGCGCCGTTCGATAATACGGTTTTCGGCAGCGGTGCCGAAGCGAGGAGGGTGTCATGGGATTCATTCGGAATGTTCTTGCATTGATCGGGCTCGCGAGCTTGATTGTTGTTGGCTATGCCATCTACCAGTTTGAGCCATACCTGCAGCAGGCCAGACAACTCGATCCGGGCGCTCGCGCCGTATACACGCAGATGGCAAAGACGGTGCTTGAGACCGGAGACTCGGCCGAGGCGAGCGTTTACAAGCGTCGTGTCGACCCCGGTATGACGGTCGACCAGGTTGAGGAAATCATGGCTTTTGTCGCCAACGAGCTGAACATTCGCAACGTTGGCGAGCTGCCGATGTATCAGGAAGTTCGTAATCTTACAGGCGAGGATTTTCCGTTTCTGAAGATCTATCAGTACTGTGACGCCCGAATTGCCGCTCAGATGGTGACGTACTCGGACGCAATGGCGGCTTACCTGCCTTGTCGGATCGTATTGCGTGAGGATGAAGAAGGCGCTTTGTGGTTAATGACGTTGGATTTGAACGTGATGATCCACGGCGGTCATCCACTGCCGGCGGAGCTTCGTAGCCAGGCTGAGCATGTGCGTGATTCTTTGACGATGATTATCGATCGAGCAGCAAATAACGACATGTTCGGGATGTAACGGCATCTGCTGCGGGACAGCGGCGTCTGGCGTGCCAGAGGGTCGACGTGGTTCGTGCATCGCCTCCGGAAGGATCCGGAAGCTCTGAGACGCGGACGTTCTCGCCGCTGAGGCGTCGGAGTTCTCGACTTTAATGTCAATCGTGCTTATCGGCATTGGCCCAAAGTTGTCGAAGGACCGGCGAAATCGAATGCTTGAGTGACTCACGAGGATGCCCCGATTTAGGCTTCGCACGCACAGTGGCACGCGTCTCGGTCGATTTTTCGACCACGGCTGCCATTTCGATCGGATCATTTATGCGTCGGCGATTTTTGATTGACTCGCCCGACAAACGTTTGAGGTGGTTGTGGATCCTGAACGAGGTTTGAAACGGTTGACGGACGACGATGAGCCGGGCGTTAGTCGTCAGCTAAAGCTGATCGTCTACTCGGCTCTCGTGGCGTTCGTCGTCCTCGCGGTTTATGGCTTTTGGCTGATCACGAGCTTAACGCGTGACGTCAATCGGTTGTCGGTCGAGGTTTCTGCGATGACTCGGGTGATCGACCGTGACATGTCTCGAATCGCCGATTCGATGGGGGTCATGGAGTCTCGGATTGTGGCGATGACGTCCGCCGTTGAGACCATGGATTCGAGCACAGGCAGAATGGCGAGGACCTTCGATGATCTGTCGGACTCGGTTGGGTCGATGAATCGAAACATTGCGTCGATGTCTCGGGATACGTCGTCAATGGCAGGTTCTACACTCAATATGCAGCGTGATATGTGGAGCTTGAACCGGAACGTGTCGGCTCCGCTGGGCTTCATGAATTCTTTCAATCCGTTTGCGGGGACCCCCGGGCCGTTTCCGGGATCGCCGACACCCTTCGTCGATCATCGTTATGCCCCGGGCGGTAACCGATAGCTCAATCGTCGAGTGATGCGCAGGTTGGACCTCCTGATCCGCCGCTTTGAGGTCGTGACAAGTACACTGGAGGTGGTTGGACGGTCGGCCGCTGGCGCCAGAATCCCGAGTTGCAAAGACTCGGTGCCGTGACGCCGAATCTGTCGTAGGGTGCGGCTGTGAAGAGGCACCAACTCGGTGTGTCAAGCGCCGTTAGGCTTTTAAAGTATCGGGGGCTTTCATGTTCGAACGAGCAGGACAACGTGTCCAGCGTCAGCTTGAGCAGTTGAGCGAGCGACTCAGAGAGGAAAATCCGACCCTTGAGGGCGTCGTTGAGCCTTTTCAGACGCTCGATCGAATCGGCTACAAAACGGGTCTGTTAGATCCCGACAACGACTCCTACGCGTTTTCGATCTCTTGGTGGCCGATGATTGCGGTGCTGGGAACGTTTTCTGCGGGCAAGTCGACGTTCATTAACGAGTTTGTCGGCGCACCGGTACAGCGTAGCGGCAGTCAGGCGGTCGACGATAAGTTCACTGTGATCGCCTATGGCGCAAATGAACGTCTGCAGGAGCTTCCCGGGCTTGCGCTGGATGGAGACCCCCGTTTCCCGTTCTATCGGGTATCTGACGAGATTGATCGGTTGCAGGATGGTGGGGGCCGTACGGTCGATCATTTTCTCGCGATGAAGACGATCAAGGCTGAACCGTTGCGCGGTCGGATCTTGATTGATTCACCCGGATTTGATGCCGATGAGCAACGCGCGACGATCTTGCAGCTGACGGATCACATCATCGATTTGTCAGACCTCGTGATTGTTTTCTTTGATGCTCGCCATCCTGAGCCGGGTGCAATGCGCGACACACTCGAACACTTGGTCAATCGCGTCGCGGCTCGCAACGATTTCACCAAAATGCTCTTTGTTTTAAATCAAATCGATACGACGTGGCGTGAGGACAATCTGGAGGAAGTGGTTTCGGCGTGGCAGCGCGCTGTGGTTCGCCAGGGTAACGCGACAGGGCGTTTCTATTGCATGTACAACGAGCACGCGGCGGTCGAGATCTCAGATGAGAAGGTTCGAGAGCGTTTACAGGCGAAGTCATCGCGTGACCGCGCCGAAGTGCAGGCGCGAATCAATGAGATCAGTTCGAATCGGTCGTATCGAATCATCGGTGCGCTGCAGTCGATCTCTGAAACTATAGAAATAGACGCGAAGCCGGCGCTTAATCAGGCGATTTCGCGCTGGCGCCGCGGTGTGTTGCGCGCTGACGCAGCGTTGGCGGTCGCGCTGGTTGTGATTTTGGTCGCCTGGTTACAGATGAGTCTGGGATGGACGGCCGTCTTTGATGGTCGCCTCTGGCAGGGGATAAGCGGCTCGCCGATGCTGACGGGCTTTGCTGTCGGGTTGTTGCTGCTTGTGATGATTGCCGGTCATTTCTTCTTCCGACGTAGGGTTGGAGGCAAGGTGGCATCGCGGTTGCCTGAGGAAGTACGAGCCGGCAATCTGCGTCGGGCGTTTTTGCGTAACACCCGACCCTGGCGGAGCCTTTTCGCGCGTGAGCCGATAGGCTTTGGCAAGCGAACCCACCGTAGTCTGATTCGGTTGCGAGACGTGGCCGAGCGTTTTGTGCAACGATTGAACGACCGGCATGTTGACTCTGGCGCAGCGGGGCGAAGCGGGGAATCGACGCGAGAGTCTTAGTCTTGCTCTCATAAACTTTGTCGGTGGATTGGCTCGTGCTGGCTGCCCAGGTGATCGGGTTTCTGAGGCGCTCGGCGTGGGCTTGTCGATGGCCCGCAGCTGAGCGTGGGCTCGGGTATCGAAATCCTCGTGAGTGCTGTCCCACAGACGCCGTCAGGGTTTTGCTGGGAGATTCGAGCCATCCGAACATTGATGCGCGGTAACGACAAGCTTTTCGAACAACCCGCGCGCTTCACATGGCAACGTTCCTCGCTTCGAGGCGCGCTAACACGACTCATATGAGCCTGTGTTTTTTGCTTCTCGCAGGGTTTTGGCCAAACGTACGAGCGTTCGCAGCAAGGTCTGACTGACGCCGTCCAGTTCGAGTTGGGTCGGATTTAGCGTTTGACGTGAGCCAGTACCGTTGGCTTGATCTTATCGATCTTCGGTCACAATCGGCGTTTTGGCCGAATCGTCACGGGTTAGTTCGGGAAGGCCGCTCGCAGTTGCTCACACAAGAAGACTTTCGCTACAAGACATTGGATGGCCGATATTTTTTGTTCTTCGATGGCTATCTTGCGACCGCTCGTCGATGGCAGCGTCGATGCGTTCCGGGTCTGGGCCCTTTGTGGGTCCGACCGTCTAGGTACGTACTCGCTCGCTGAGGTCGGGCAAGTGTTGTCTTGTCGAGGTCAGCATCGGCGGACCGTTCGAGCGTCGCTCGGGTTAGCGCTCATGAGTCGATTTTGTTTAAAGTCGAAGGAGATAGCTGCTTGGAGGTTATTCGAGCTTAACGCGTCCTCGCTGGTGATCTGATGGGTGTTCGCGCCGGTCTACCGATGTTGAACTGATGACGAAGGGTGTCTGGGACTGGTCCTGAAGCGCGACTTGGTTCAGACTGTACGAATACGGGAGATGTCAAAACAGTCAAGATACGTGATGGCCGTCTGACTCGGTTTCACGGATAAGAGAAAACGGGCTCAATAGTGAGCCAAGATTTTCCAAGCGTCTTGCAGTTTTGGCTTGTGATGGAGTCAAGGAGTCAATATGACGGTGCTTGCTTGGGTAATGTTTGTGGTGGCTATGATTCTGGTGCCGATCTCGGTGTGGGCCAGTCTCGCGGCTTTGGGTGTGTGTGCAGGTTGCGCGTTCGTTCGTGACCTTCGTCGTGACCGCCGCCTGCGTCCGCGAGCCTGATCGCTGCTGAATGACGGTTCAGACCGATAGCGACTTCGCGAGGTGAGGCGTAGCTCACAAAGGCTTTCCATCCAGTGTGTTGGTGGCCAGACTGCGGGGACTCTCCAGGCAGCTTTTTGTCAAACTGGCAGCGCTTTTGTCTGCGAGATGAGTGTCGATCTGGGAAGGTGGCCTTAACCTTTTTGAATCGCCAAGGTCGAACGATCAGACGAGTCGGTTAACGGGTTCTGCCTCGGTTTTATGTTGCACTTTTGGTCGTTCAGTTATGCGCCGACCTGGCGCTCGAGGCAGTTGACGAACATCAGTGGGCACGAGGACCTGCTCCGTCGAGGAATTGGACGGCTTCTTTGCCTGTGAGATCGCCGCTGTTTCAACGTTTTTATGCGTGAAGCTGGGTCCTTGATCGGCACGACTGGGCGTCTGGGCCGGGCTGCCCGAGCCCTAAGTTTTTTGACGACTGAGTTCTTGAGAGAACTGGGTCAGTACGGGAGTTTTGCTAAGCGGCGATTTGGCGATCGTCATGGCGACGGTGGATCTAACGACTTTAACCTGAGCCAGCGTCTCACGACCGCGCGTCTGGATTGAAATGGGCTGCAGCGCGGCATGATTGGGTCCGAGCATCGCACCTTCGAGATCAAGGGTCTCGAGGGATGTTCGGAAATTGAAAAACCATGAATTTACAAGAGGGTAGAGCATGAGTGACGCAAAAAAAATGGCAGTGATCGCAACGAAGGGCAGCCTCGACTGGGGATATCCTCCGTTCATTCTCGCTTCGACTGCGGCTGCCCTCGGTTATGAGGTGGAGATTTTCTTCACGTTCTACGGTCTTCAGTTGCTGAAGAAAAAGCTTGATCTTCAGGTGAGCTCGCTGGGTAATCCAGGTATGCCGATGCCTGTGCCGGTTCCGGTTTTGTTGCAGACTCTTCCGGGCATGCAGCGCATGATGACCGTGATGATGAAGAAAAAGATGGAGGCGAAAGGTGTCGCCAAGCTCGAGGATCTGCGCGATTTGTGCGTGGAGGCCGAGGTCAAGATGATCGCTTGCCAAATGACCGTCGATCTTTTTGAGCTGGATACGGCGGAGTTCATTGATGGCGTGGAATATGCCGGTGCGGCAGCTTTCTTCGAGTTTGCCGGCGAAAGCGATATTTGCCTGTTCATGTAAGCGCTCGTCGGTTAAGAGCACTGGGTCGCTTAGATTGGGGCTAAGTGTTCTTGGCGACGGAGCCGATGGCGTTTAGGCATATGGATCAATGTCGATTGATGAGCCGGCCGTCTTTGCGACATCAAGTCTTGCTCTTGAGTTCTTGAATTCTGAGGTCTGATCGTTTTTGTATTTTCTCGATGCGGCCGCAGCCTAGCGTGACACGCGGCTCATCGTTCAGGTTAGGCCTGCTCTGAAATTCAGATCCGAGAAATGAGTTGAAAAGCCCGGTTGGACCGGGCTTTTTTCGTCATGGCTTTTCTATTTTAAAATAGTGATTTACGTATCATTTTTTAGAATTTGGTTGGTTTTTTGGCGAGATCAGGGTCAAGCGAACGATATTTTGATCGCCCGGTTCGGGTCGGTCGTGCAGGGTGGCTGTGTGAGGTGATCTGACTGTTAGTTTGTGTGGTCACGCGGAGAGCAGTTGACCGCCGGAGGCGGGTTGGCATCGCTAACGCTTGTGCGCAGGTCGATGAAATCGCGGTCCGGAGACGCCGGGAAGTCGCTTTTCGAAATGCCTTGAGCTTTGTTTGGCATCAACCGAATGCGCGTGTGCGCAGGTCGAGTTGGCCGAGCCAGTCATTGCGTTCGATCAGGCGCTCGGCAATCACGTGAGTGGTGTTATCGGCGTGTTCAGCCTGACCTATTACCTCGACAAGGCGTCCATGCAGTATGGCGCGGCGGTGATGCTCGACGCGATCAGGCCAGATAATGACATTTATCGTGCCAAATTCGTCTTCGAGCGAAAGGAATACGGTGCCGTGAGCGGAGTGGGGGCGTTGGCGGGATACAACGAGCCCGAGGGTACGAACCCGAAGGCGACGGTCAAGGTTTCGGGGCATTGTTGATCGGGGCGTTGCCGTTTGTGGAATGGCAGAGACGGTCGTTTGCGCAGCCTGTGGGCGTTTTTGTGCTGCATGGCGAGCAGCATGACTGAGCTGTTCGCTTGTGAGGAAAGGCGGGTTGCTCTCAGGCAACGTGGGCCGCAGCCAAGCGAGAGGATGCGGCCCGAGAGTGAGGCCCGTGCTGGTGAGATCGAGCGCCATTTGATCGAGGGTGGAGCAGGCCGGTACGCATTGTTGGATAACGGGCATTGAAGAGGCGGGAGCCGGCTGTGTATAGAGGGTGCTGTCGGCGTGTTTGGGTGAATCTGCGGCGGCCTGTGCGGTTGAGGCTTGCCAAAGTTCGGGCGCCGGATGTGCGTCTTGTACCGACCATAGGCTGGCGTGGCGATCGGGTTGCCAGGCACGTAAGGCGCCAGCCGCTGCGAGTCGTTGCAGCGTCGTGGCGGCAAGTCTCGTGCGGTTGCGCAGATCTTGGAGATCGCGGAACGGGCGCTCTTCACGAGCGCTGATGAGCGTTTCGACGTCGCTCCGCTTGAGCCCCCGAATCAAGCTGAGGCCGAGTCGAACTTTTACACGTCGATTTGATGTTGGCGCGGTAGCGCTTTGGTTGGGTTGGTCGGGGGACTGGGTGTCGAATTCGAGGCGAGACTCAAAGCCCGAATGTTGTACGTCGATCGGTTCGACGACGACTCCGTGGCGCTGGGCGTCCTGAATCAGCTGCCAGGGCGAGTAAAAGCCCATCGGTTGGCTGTTGAGCAGCGCGCAGAGGTAGATTGCGGGGTGGTGGACCTTGAACCAGGCCGAGATGTAGGTCAGTAGCGCGAAGCTTGCTGCGTGAGATTCAGGAAAGCCATATTCACCAAAGCCAAGAATTTGTTGATAGATCTGTTCGGCAAAGCTTTCTGGATAGCCGTGGCGGCGCAGCCCGTCGAGCAGGCGGCTGCGATAGCTTTCGAGTGCACCACTGCTGCGCCATGCGCCGATGGCTCGGCGCAGCCCATCCGCTTCGCCAGCGCTGAAACCCGCTGCGACGACGGCGAGTTGAATGATCTGTTCTTGAAATATAGGAACGCCTAACGTGCGTTCGAGTACTTGGCGGACGGCCTCACTGGGATAGGTGATCGGGTCGAGACCTTGGCGTCGACGCAAGTAGGGATGCACCATCTCGCCCTGAATCGGACCGGGCCGAACGATGGCGACCTCGATGACGAGATCGTAGAAACAACGGGGTCGCAGGCGAGGTAGCATCGCGAGCTGGGCGCGCGATTCGATCTGAAATACGCCAATCGCGTCACCGCAGGAGAGTCTCTCGTAGACGACTGGGTCTTCTGCTGGAATGTCAGCGAGATCGCGTGCGCGCCCTTCGAGTTGCGTGAGAAGATTGAGCGCGCGGCGAAGGGCGCTGAGCATGCCGAGCGCGAGCAGGTCGATTTTCATCAGGCCTGCAGCGTCGAGGTCGGTTTTGTCCCACTGGATCACAGTGCGTTCGGGCATTGCGGCGTTTTCGATCGGGACGAGCTCGTCCAGGCGCTGCGCAGCGATGACGAAGCCGCCGGTGTGTTGCGACAAATGTCGCGGAAAGCCGAGCAAGTCGGTCGCAAGGCGATGCCATTGCCGTGCGAGGGCGCCGTCGGGGTCGATGCCGACTTCAGCGAGGCGATCGTGTGGGATGCCGTCGTCCCACCAAGCAAGGTTGGCGGTTAGGGCGTCGAGTATCGCTTTGGATAGGCCAAGGGCGCGACCGACGTCACGCAACGCGGAACGACGTCGATATCGGATCACGGCCGCGGCTAATGCGGCACGATCGCGCCCGTAGCGTGTCCAGACGTATTGAAAAATTTCTTCTCGTCGTTGGTGTTCGAAGTCGACGTCGATGTCCGGTGGTTCGGCGCGCTCCTTCGAGATGAAGCGTTCAAACAGCATGTGACTGCGAGCGGGATCGACTGCCGTGATGCCGAGCGCGTAACAGACAGCAGAATTGGCGGCAGAGCCGCGACCCTGACATAGGATGCCGCGGCGGCGAGCTTCACGCACGATGTCGTAGACGGTCAGGAAATAGGCTTCGTAGTGCAGTTCGTGGATCAACGCCAGTTCGTAGTCGAGCTGTTGCTGTATCCGTTCGGGGACACCGTCTGGCCAGCGCTGTCGAGCGCCTTCTGCGACGGCAGCGTTCAGTGCGGTGCGTCCATCGGGAAACGGTGTGATTGCGTCTTGTGGGTAGGGATAGCGCAGTTCGTCGAGCGAGAAACGGCACTGCGCTGCGATGTTCAGGCTGGTGATGCGCCAGTCGTAGGGATAGAGCTTGGTGAGGGATTCTGGTGTTCGTAGGTGGCGCTCGCCATTGGCGGCAAGGCGTGTTGCGATGCCGTGTAGTGGTTTTCGGGCGCGGATCGCACGCAGCGTGTCGTGCAGGGCGCGGCGACCGCGTGCGTGGTAGCGGATGTCGCCGACGGCGGCGATTCGCCAGGTTATGCCGCTCGCCTGTTTGCGTGTACGCGTCAGCGCCTCGACGCGATGCCGTCGGGCCGCGTCGCGTTGCGTGCGCTCGAAGGCTGCGGCGAGGGCGTATTCTTCGCAGCCGCTGTTTTCGATGATCGCGAGGAGCCTATGGTCGGTGATCAGGCAATCATCGTCGGGTGGGTCGATGAGAATCGCCCAGGCGTCTGGGCCAGCCGTTTCGAGCGCACGTGCGAATAGATCAACGTCAAGGTGGTAGTGGCCTTTGGGGCTATTGCGGCGTGTGTCGGTGATCAGTCGACAGAGGGCAGCATAACCGTTGGCGTTGCGGACGAGGACGACGATTTGCCAGGTCTGCTCGGGCTGGAGCTCAACGATGGTTGATCGTTGATCGTCGGCTGTGTCGTCGGTGGCGATCGGAGTTGTGGCTACTTTAAAGCGGGCACCGAGAATCAAGTTCAGACGCTGCCGGCGAGCGGCCTGATGCGCGCGGACGATGCCGGCCAGCGAGCACTCATCGGTGAGGGCGAGCGCGGTGTAGCCAAGTGCCGCAGCGCGTTCGATCAGTTCTTCCGGGTGTGATGCGCCTTCGAGAAATGTGAAGTTGGATAGGGTCGATAGCTCAGCCCAGGAATTCGAGTTTGATATATGTTTTAAATCAACTGGTTTTTGTTCGTTTCTAAGGCCGAGTGTTCTGTTGTTTGCACAATGATGATTGGACATGATGGTGGCCGCCCGGCTTGATATCTGTTCATATAAACAGTAATCGAGCCGGGCACGGTTTGCCATCACCCTTGTTCTTTGAAAGCGCTTGCGCCCTTAACACCCATGGGAGACCGAACTGCGTTCGATGTGGCCGCGTCGAGACGTTGGTCGGTGGCGGCGCTTTGTCGCTACTCGATGGTCGAGCGCTCAAGTGCTGTCCATAGCGCGGTCAGCCGAGCGCGAGTGTCGGGTTCGTGCGCAGGGATGCCGGACACTCGAAAAAACATCTGCTTCATTTCGTCGGTCGGTATTATCGCGGCTTCAGGGCTTGCGCCGGTTATGAGATCCGGTGTGACGGTGGGCGTCGGCGTTTCACTGGTGCTCGCAGTGAGAGTCCGTGGGGCCTTGGACGCCTTTTGGCTCACTGCGGTGTCGCCGGGAGTCGGTTGTGCGAATGTGGGACGGGCCGCTGCGGCACGATGATCAAATTCGTCCGAGGTCGAGAGTTGGTCGGTGGCTTGCGATTCAAATACCGCCCAGCTGCGCCATTGCAGTCGCTCAGCCGAAAGTTCGATTGCTGACAGGGCTCGGTAAAGTGTTTGGTGAGCCACCGTGGCCTGATCGAGCTCTGCGGTATCGCCTGATACGAGTGTATTGGCCTGATTGTGTTTGCAATCACGCAGTTGACGTCGCAGTTTTCGAATTCGGCGTACACGGTCACGGTGCGGAGCTGCGTGACTGAAGGCCGCCTGACAGTACACAGAGTCTCCGGCGTGTCCTGCGCGCAGTTTGATGGCGAGCCACAGCAACCAGAGCACATCGGCACCGTCGCGATTCTGTAGATCGAGCAGAGCCGTGCGTACCTGGGTGTCGTGCCACAGGTCGGAGATTCGTTCCCACTGGTTTTGGTTTTCGGCAAGCGTTTGGGTGTGGCTTGCACTGGTAACCTTGGTGCGTTTCGGCCACTGTGCGACATCGCTTGTAATGCGAGCCTTTGTCGCACGGTCGACGTCGGTGTTGCGGGCTTTCCGTGAGTTGACGTTTCGGGTCGTCATTTTTCGTTGATCGGTTGAATGATTTGAGGCTTTTCATGACTGTCAAGACGCGTTTTGCACCTAGTCCTACAGGCGATTTGCATATCGGTGGTGCTCGCACTGCGTTGTTTTCATGGCTTTACGCACGCCGTCACGGTGGGCCGTTCGTTCTGCGTATTGAAGACACCGACCGCGAGCGGTCGACGCCGCAAGCCGTCAAGGCGATTCTTGATGGAATGGCTTGGCTTGGGCTCGATGCTGACGAGGGACCGTTTTTTCAGACCGACCGTATGGCGCGCTATCAAGAAGTGCTCGAGCAATTGTTGGTTCAGGGTCATGCGTATCACTGCTATTGCACGCGCGAGGAGCTCGATGCCTTGCGCGCCGAACAAATGGCGGCCAAACAAAAACCGCGTTATGACGGTCGTTGTCGAGACCGGGATGCGCCGCGCGATGGGGTTGCGCCGGTTATTCGCTTTCGTCAGCCGAGTGAGGGCCAAACGATCGTCGAGGATGCGGTGCGAGGCCGTGTCGTGTTTGAAAACCGGGAGCTGGATGACTTGATCATTGCGCGATCCGATGGCACGCCGACTTACAACTTTTGCGTAGTGGTCGACGATATGGATATGGGGATCACTCACGTGATCCGCGGGGACGATCACCTCAACAATACTCCTAGACAAATTAATATCTTAAAAGTACTCGATGCTGTTATTCCTCACTATGCCCACTTGCCGATGATCCTCGGTCCGGATGGCGCGAAGCTCTCTAAGCGTCATGGTGCGGCAAGCGTGATGGCTTATCGGGAGCTGGGCTATTTGCCGGATGCGGTGGTCAATTACCTTGTTCGTTTGGGATGGTCGCATGGCGACCAAGAGATTTTCACCCGCGAGGAAATGGTCAACTTGTTCGACATCGCAGATGTCAATCAGTCGGCTTCCGCGATCAATCCTGACAAACTGTTGTGGCTGAATCAGCATTACATCAAGACGTTGCCAGTGGCCGATGTGGCGGCTGAATTGGGCTGGCACTTCGCGCAGATTGGAGTCGACGTCGGCTCAGGCTCCAATTTGACTGATGTCGTCGAAGCGATGCGTGAACGCGCGAAGACATTGCGCGAAATGGCGGAATCCTGCCGGTTTTTGTTTGAGGATTTTGCTGACTACGACCCTAAAGCCAAGGCCAAGCATCTTGATGCTGCGGCGGGTCCTGTGTTGCGGCGATTGCGCGAGGAGTTGTCGGCACTGCCGCATTGGACCAAGGAGCCGATTCACGCGGCGGTGGAGGCGACTGGAGCAGCGCTCGATCTCAAGCTTGGAAAGGTCGCTCAGCCGCTGCGAGTCGCGGTCAGCGGCGGATCGGTGTCACCGCCAATTGATGTGACGCTTGAGCTGTTAGGGCGCGACAACACGCTGATGCGTATCGATCGGGCGATTGCGGCTATCTAGGCTCGATCGGCTGTCGCGGGCCAGCAATCCGCGACTGAGTAGGCTGAGCGGCTCGTGTTCTGATGGGATCGAATGGCGAAATCGTATGACGTGGTTCGCTGTCAGAACGGGATTCGGATGTCGAGTCTGACGCCGGCCGGCTCGAATGCCGTGCGTTGTGAACATGTGGTGACGAGCGCAGGGTCTGTCGCGAACATGGGCAAAGAAACTGGACGTTCGTCTCGCTCAGCGACCGAGAGTTCGGGACGGTTTGGGTCGTCTGGCGGTTGGAGTTTTGCCGTAATCCAGACGTTTCAGCGTTTCTGGTGGGCGCGATTGAGTGATCGGAGCGCGCGAGCGCTGTGGACTGCGATGACAGAACGATGAAAATCTTGCGTCGCTCGCTTGACATAAAAAAACTGGCGGGTATCATGCGCGCTCACCTCGTGAGGGGCCATAGCTGCAGGAGGTCGGCGGTTCGATCCCGCCTGGCTCCACCATAAGGTGGACGTGTCGAAGGTGATGATCACCGCACAACACGGAGCTTTGGACGTTGTAATGCATCGAGTCGGGGTGTGGTCCATTCGGATCGGTCTGTTCTTGACGCTCGCAGGCATTGTTCTCGGGTTCGGGCTGATGTGGTTCGGTGACCAGAGCATCGCGAAGCCGTTCTTGATGGCGATTCCACTCGGTTTTTTATTATTGTTTCAGGGCGTAGTTACGGTCATACTCTTCAAATCCGAGGGCGAGGTCGATAATTATCGTCGCTCCGGACGACATGACGGTCCGCCGCCATGATTGACATTGCAAAGACAGCCTGATTGTTTTGAAGTAAGACGTTGCCTCTACGTCCCCATCGTCTAGAGGCCTAGG
>JBKBII010000001.1:178161-622503 GCA_046299415.1 Thioalkalivibrionaceae bacterium
GGGGTTCGAATCCCCGTGGGGACGCCATATTTAGTTGCTCGCGTCACTGTCGAGTCGCGGGTCTGGCACAGCTCGAGACTGTAGCGATTCAAGTTGCTCGGAACTCGAAAAGTTGAAGGCCGGCATTACAAAAATCAGTCGATGAGAAAGCCCTGCTAGCTTCTGGTTAGCGGGGCTTTTTTATGCCTGCTCATTGACGCTTCTTGAAGCGCAAGATTCTCTACAAGCTCTGGTTGTGTGCCTGCTGGCGGGCGCGCTCGACATGTGATGCCCCGGGGCCTCGGACTCGGGGCCTCGTGGCTGATGTGTTTCGATCCGTTAGGGTCCGCGGCCGAGTTCTGATCATCAATTCGCATCGATCGAGGCTTCAGTCAGCGCATCATCAGAGTGCTTCAAGGCTGGCGCGGAGCCGAGTTTCGAGTTCGACGGTTAACGGCTGGTCGTCGCGAGTGCTGACGACAAAGACGTCTTCAACACGTTCTCCTGCCGTTGCGATGCGCGCCGATCGAACGCGCACACCGTTTTCGGCCAACAGCGCACCGATACGGGAGAGCAGGCCTGGGCGATCGAGGCCGTTGTAGCGTAGGCGCGTGCTGTAGCCGTCGGCTGCAGGTTCGAAGTCGACACGGGAGTCGATCGAAAAGTGTTTGAGCCGCCGTGGAAGCGGACGCTCAGGGAAGCTTGCGGTGTCGGAAGGACGTGGGTGGCTGACGAGGTGCGTAAGCGCTGCGATGATTTCGTCGCTGCGAAAGCCGGGTTCAATGTGGTGCCCGTCGTGGTCGAGCACCAAAAAGCTGTCGAGCGTATAGCCGTCGGTCGTCGTCAAGATGCGCGCGTCGACGACGTTGAGCGCCAATTGCGCGAGCAGGCCGGTGACTTCGGCGAATAACTTTGGACGGTCCGGGACGTGCAGGAAGATTTCGCTGCCGCCTCGGTTGCTTTGTGGGCGGAGTAAGACGGTCGGTTGAAGCGCTGGATGATTGGAGTCAGAGGTTTCTGCTGTGTCCGAATCACCCGTGGGCTGAGTCGGCTGCTGTGCGGTTGAGGATCCCAGCAGCGCGATCGCATGCCAGACGATTTCGTCGGTCGAGTGACGCACGAAATAGGCTTTTGGAAAGCGATTCCAGAGATCTCTAATAGCGGTTTCGCGGTGGCCTTGTGCGGCGATCATGCGCGCGGCCTCTCGGCGAGTGTGGCCGATTTGATCTTCGGTGTTCGGCGGGAGTGGCAGCCCTCGGGCCAGTATGCTGCTGGTGGAGTGGTACAGGGTTTCGAGCAGCGTGGCTTTCCAGCTGTTCCAGAGTGATGGGTTTGTGCCGCGAATATCGGCGACGGTGAGCAGGTATAGCAGGTCGAGACGTTGGGCGTCTCCAATCGTTTGTGCAAACCCCAGAACGACTTCTGGATCCGAGATGTCCTTGCGCTGCGCAGTCATCGACATCACAAGATGATGCTGAACGAGCCATGCGACGAGCTCGGCGTCTTCGTCACTGAGGCCGTGGGTTACGCAAAAATGGCGCGCGTCGAGGGCGCCGAGTTGAGAATGATCGCCGCCACGTCCTTTGGCGATGTCGTGGAACACGCAGGCGAGAACCAGTAGGATGGGGCGCTCGAGCGCTAGATAGCGCTCGTGGGCGAGGGGCACCTCCGCCGCGTATTGTGGTTGACCAAGCCGTCGTGCGTAGCGCAGAACGTTCAAGGTGTGTTCGTCGACCGTGTAGGCGTGGAAGAGGTCGTATTGCATGCGACCCGTGATGCGACCGAATGCGGGCAGGTAGTTGGCGAGAATCCCGAAGCGATGCATCCGCCGAAGGGTTCGCCAGACGCCGTCGGGTGCTTCGAGCATGGCCATCATCAGTTGGCGCGCCGTCGGGTTAGCGCGCAGCTGATGGTCGACGAGGTGGCGGTGGGCGCGAATCAGGCGGATTGTCGAGGCGCGTACGCCTTTGAGCTCAGGGTGGCGTTGCAGGATGTAAAACACTTCGAGTAGCGCCACGGGATAGATCATGAAGACTTGATCGTTGACGACTTCGAGTGCGAGACCACGCTTTTGAAAGCGCGGATGAATGCGCTCGGGGCGTTGGTCCTCTTCGAGAAAGGTTTCGCGGAAGTGCTGAAGCAGGATGTCGTTTAGCGTCTGAACCGCGCCGATGACACGGAAATAGCGCTGCATGAACTGTTCGACCGCGAGGTTGTGATTTTGATCGACGAATCCAAAGCGGCTGGCAGCTGCGCGTTGGAGGTCGAAGAGCAGCCGGTCTTCGCGTCGCCCTGTCAGTTCGTGTAGACAAAAGCGTACGCGCCACAAGAAGTACTGGGCTTCGATCAGTTCGTCGCGTTCGGTTTCGCGTAGGAAGCCGGCTTCGACCATCGCCGCGAGCGTACCGGTTCCGATCTTGCGTTGCGCAATCCAACCGATCATGTGTAAGTCGCGAAGACCACCGGGACCCTCTTTGACATTGGGTTCGAGCTGGTAGGCGGTTTCACCGAAGCGATCTTGGCGTTTTTTCTGTTCGGCGAGCTTGGCGTCGAAAAACTGTCTCGGCTCCCAGCATGGATCGGCGTCTCGAGCTTGTACAAAGTTTTGAAAGAGCGCATCGGGTCCTGTGATCAAGCGCGCCTCGAGCAGGTTGGTCGCGATGCTCACGTCGTTGCTGGCGCCCTGCAGGCACTCGCTGATCGTGCGGACCGAGTGTCCGACTTCGAGGCCGACATCCCAGAGAAGCATCAGAAAAGAGCCAAGACGCTCGTCGAGCGGATCGTGCGTCGATGGCGGGTCGTCGGGTCGTAAGATCAAGAGGTCAACATCAGATCCGGGAAATCGTTCACCGCGGCCGTAACCACCGACGGCAATCAAGGCCGCCTGAGTGTCTGCGAGTTTGGCGGCTCGCCAGAGTCTCTGCAGAAGGCGATCGGTCCAGATGGCATGACCCTGAACCAATCCTGCGATGTTCTCATCACGCGAAAAGCGCTCGGATAAGGCGTTGCGGAGCGTCGCGATGAAGTGCTTGCTGGCATCCAGCGACAGCGTGTGATTCGGAATGGCCGCGAGCGCCGCATGAATATCGGCATCATCGATGAGAGCGTCGACCGACGAGGGCTGGGCGTTCTCATGCATGACGATGTGCGACCGGCGCTGGAACACTCGAGTCCCGGATAATGGTGGGCGCAGATGGCATCGTTAACCTCGGGCTTTGATTTGTTTTGTCGATCGACGTCGTCAGTTAAGCGGCCGTCGGCGGCAATTCAGGAACTGTTTCGTTCCGACGGAGGGTCAGAACTTCGGCGCCATCGTCAGTGACGAGAATCGTGTGCTCCCACTGCGCAGAGAGTGAGCGATCCTTGGTGATGACTGTCCACTGGTCGCCAAGCACCTTGGTATGGCGCTTGCCGATATTGATCATCGGTTCGATCGTGAAACACATGCCAGCGACGAGTTCCATCCCGGTGTTGGGTTGGCCGTAATGCAGCACCTGAGGATCTTCGTGAAACACGCGACCAATGCCGTGGCCGCAGTACTCGCGCACGATCGAGTAACGTCGTGACTCGGCGTGCTGTTGGATGGCGTGGCCGATATCGCCCAGCCGTGCCCCTGGACGAACCTGTGCAATGCCGAGCCACATGCATTCATGCGCAGTCTCGACCAAGCGTCTGGCCGCGACCGACGGCTCACCGACGAAGAACATTTGACTGGTGTCGCCGTGATAGCCGTTTTTGATGACGGTGATATCGAGGTTGACGATGTCTCCGTTCTTCAGGACGCGATCGCCCGGTATGCCGTGGCAGACCTGGTGATTGACGGATGTGCAGATCGAGCGCGGAAAGCCGCGATAATTGAGCGGCGCAGGAATCGCACCCTGAACATTTACGATGTAATCGTGGCAACGCCGATCGAGCTCGTCGGTTGTGACACCGGCCTGCACGTATGGGGCGATCATTTCAAGCACTTCGGCAGCGAGACGGCCCGCAACGCGCATTTTTTCGATTTCTTCGGCAGTCTTAATCGTTACGTTCATCAATCGAGTTCCACGATTCCAGATTCAGGATGTGCTGGTTGTCAGGGTAAGCCGTGTCCCGGCGGGCCGTGGCCGTTTTGTCATTCGCCATTTTGCCGTTTGTTGGTGGCTCGGCTTTCGGGCTGGAGCTTTCGTGCATCCGGACGTGACGTTTTTCCGGGCTCAGCGCATTGCCAGCATACCGGCGGAGGGCTTGGCGTGATATAAAGCGCACCGCGTGAGCTTGAGATCGAACGGGCTCGCGCTGGGATCGTCCCAAAAATCCGCACACGCGATCGACACGACGCGCGGGGTGCCCGAAATCGATTGGCCAGTCGTCATGATGGCCGCGGTCCGGGTTGCGCGTCGGGATCCGTGGAGGCTCAACCCTGGACTCAGGAGATTCGTATGTCGAAAGTCACTATGCGTCAGATGCTCGAGGCTGGCGTGCATTTTGGTCACCAGACTCGGTATTGGCATCCGAAGATGTCTACGTACATCTTTGGTGAACGCAACAAGATTCACATCATCAACCTAGAAAAATCCTTGCCGATGTTCAACGACGCGCTGAACCAGGTCGGCAAAATCGCTGCTGACGGCGGCAAGATTCTGTTTGTCGGCACTAAGCGCTCGGCCCGCGAAGCGGTCGGCGAAGAGGCGCGTCGTGCCGGTATGCCGTATGTGAATCATCGTTGGCTCGGTGGCATGTTGACCAATTTCTCGACGATTCGTCAGTCGATTCAGCGGCTGAAAGACATTGAGGCCATGCAGAACGATGGCAGCATCCACAAGCTGGTCAAGAAAGAGCAGCTGATGGTGGCGCGTGAGGGCGAAAAGCTCGAGCGCAGCATCGGCGGCATCAAGAACATGGGCGGGATGCCTGATGCGATGTTCGTGATCGACGTCGGCTACGAGCGCATCGCGATCGCAGAGGCAAAGAAGCGCGGCATCCCGGTCATCGGTGTTGTCGACTCGAACAACGATCCGCGTGACGTCGACTACGTGATTCCAGGTAACGACGACGCGATGCGCGCGATACAGCTGTACACCGCCGCGGTGGCCGACGCCATCATCGAGGCGAAGGGTGCGCAGTCGGTCGGCGCTGTGGCCGAAGAAGCGTTTGGAGAGGTTGAAACGGCCGGAGCGACCGCTTAAGGCGTCGCTCGGCGGGCACCGCAGCGGTGTTGACTGCTGTGTCCGCGCCTTCAATCACGCGCCCGCATGATCAAGGGCGTTCATTTTCTTGGCGCCGGCTTACTGCCGGCGTGATTTTGTCGAGGATTCAAGGATATGGCGATTACTGCTACACAGGTCAAGGAGCTGCGCGAACGGACGGGCGCCGGGATGATGGAATGTAAAAGAGCGCTGACCGACGCGAACGGTGATATTGAAGCTGCGATCGAAGCGATGCGCAAATCCGGTCAGGCCAAGGCTGACAAAAAGGCGGATCGTGTCGCGGCGGAGGGCCGTATCGAAGTCGCTCACGCTGGCGACGCCGCTGTCATGGTCGAGGTCAATTGCGAAACCGACTTCGTTGGCAAAGACGAGAATTTCGTGGCTTTCGTTGAGCGCGTCGCTCGAGCCGCTCTCGACAGCCAACCTGCAGACGTATCCGCGTTGATGACGGCAAGCATCGATGGTGGCACGTTGGAAGAGTCTCGGACCGCTCTAATCGCAAAAATTGGTGAAAATGTCCAGGTTCGCCGGTTCGAGCGGATCGAGGGCGCTGAGTCACTCGGGATCTACTTGCATGGCAGTCGGATCGGTGTGGTCGTGGCGCTTGCGGGCGGCTCCGAAGAGCTAGCGAAGGATATTGCGATGCATGTGGCGGCTTCGCGCCCGGTGTGCGTCGATGCGGATCAGGTGCCTGCGGAGTTGCTGGAGAAAGAACGCGAGATTTTCCGTGCTCAGGCCGCTGAATCCGGCAAGCCTGCCGATATCGTCGAAAAGATGATCGAGGGTCGCATTCGTAAGTATCTCGCCGAAGTCACGCTGCTCGGTCAACCGTTCGTGAAAAATCCGGACCAGACCGTGGCGGACCTATTGAAGAGCGCAAATGCGAGTGTCAAGCGTTTTGTGCGTTTCGAGGTCGGTGAGGGCATCGAGAAAAAGACCGAGAACTTCGCCGAAGAGGTCATGGCTCAAGCGCGCGGAGCGTAACCGAAAAATCGCGCGAAGCGAGGCATGCGGATGGCTGCGAATGTTGGCGTGGTTTTGCGTCGCGTCGCGCCGTCTCACACTGGTTTTTGGTGGCTTCACGAGACGATACGAGTGGTGAGTCGTTTGGATATCGAGCGGCTTGTTTTTCGAATGACTGGAGTCGCGTGCCGTGGGGGGCGATTCACGTGTTCGATCCGAAGAATCTGTCGGCACACCCGGCGCCTTTCGTTTCTGTTGTGCGCGGAATCGGCCTACCTTCCGGCGTGGCATGCAGTCTGCCAACCGGTTCGCTTCGCTTCAGTATCGGCTCTCGCGCTTTGGCGACACGTTCGTGCAGCGAAACGCTTGCTCACGCTTGTCGCGTCGACAGGTCGCACGAGGCCTGAGCATTGGCGGTGAGTCAACGGGTGACCGCAGCTGCGAACAATTCGTCCGTCAAGGCCAAAAAATGCCGGTTTGCGTCCTGTCGGCCGTTCATCCGACGTTCGACCCTGTTTTTTTGAGGGGGTTGTGGACTCGGATCGGCGACGCATGAATCGCTGCGGCTCGCTGAGTCTGCACCGCTGAGGGTCTCCCAGGGGCCGTTTCGCCCGGCGGCTGTTACCGTGACGCGGGGTGTTCTCGACAACGAAGCGGCCCGGCCGTCGGGCCTAAGCGCTCGGCCCGTGGGCGTAGCCGGTGTTCAGCGACTCCAATCGGATTGGTCTTAAGCTGGCGCCCGTTTTGGGCCGTCGTCGGGATTCGTGTTGCGATGTCGGGTTTGGGCGCGTTACCTGCGCCCTGAGCCGGGCATTGGGTCGGGTTTTTTGGGCTGCTACTGTTTGGGCGTCGAGGGTGTTTGCGGTCGTCGGTTGCGATCGCGCACACGACTGCTGGACTCTTGCATTGGAGTCCCGCAGCGCGATGACTTGATCTAAAGTGGCGCTGTTTTTTTACCCCTGTCCAATCAAGAGTGAACCGATGACCTCAGAACCCCGCCCCGTGATTCGCCGCCTGTTGCTCAAGCTCAGTGGGGAGGCGTTACTCGGCGATGAGGCGTATGGAATCGATCCGGCCATCCTGAGGCGCGTCGCACGCGAGATTTCGGAATTGTCCAGAATGGGCATCGAAGTCGGTGTCGTGATCGGCGGGGGCAACATTTTTCGCGGTGCAGGGCTCGCCGAGGGTGGCATGGATCGCATCACCGGCGACCACATGGGCATGTTGGCGACAGTCATCAATGCGCTGGCGTTGCAGGATGCACTGGAGCGGCTGGGGCAGTTTTGCCGGGTCATGTCGGCACTGCGCATCAATCAGGTCTGCGAAGACTACATTCGTCGCCGCGCCGTGCGTCATCTGGAAAAAGGTCGCGTTGTGATCTTTGGCGCCGGTACCGGTAATCCGTTCTTTACGACTGATTCGGCCGCAGCGCTGCGGGCGATCGAGATCAATGCCGATTTGATGATCAAAGCGACCAAGGTCGATGGCGTGTATTCGGCCGATCCGAAAAAAGACCCGAGTGCCGTGCGCTATGAGCGCCTAACCTTTGATGAGGCGCTCGATCGTCGGTTGGGGGTGATGGATACCACGGCCATGGTGATGTGCCGGGATCATCAGTTGCCGATTCGCGTGGTTGATATGTTTGAGCCCGGGGTTCTAAAGAGCCTCGTGTTGGGTGAGTCTATCGGTACTTTGGTCACGCATTCTTTAAATGAGGGAGACAGCTGATGAGTGACGCGATATTCATTGATGCGAAGACGCGCATGCAAAAGTCCATCGAGTCATTCGTCGGCGAGTTGGCGAAGATTCGCACGGGCCGTGCCCACCCCAGTCTGCTGGACCACATCATGGTCGAGTACTACGGCTCGGACGTTCCGCTGAACCAGGTCGCGAACGTGGCGGTCGAGGACGCACGGACGTTGACCGTGACGCCGTGGGAGAAGCCGATGGTCAGCAAGGTCGAGAAGGCCATCATGACATCGGATCTGGGGCTGAATCCTGCGACGATGGGATCTGTGATTCGCGTGCCGTTACCGGCTCTGACCGAGGAGCGTCGACGCGATTTGATCAAGGTGGTGCGTAACGAGGCCGAAAATGGCCGGATCGCCGTACGCAATATCCGGCGCGACGCAATCAACAGCTATAAGCAGCTAGTGAAGGACAAGGCGATTTCCGAGGACGACGAACGTCGTGCTGACGCGACCATCCAGAAGCTGACCGACGAGACGATCGCGGAAATGGACCGCTTGTTGACGGAGAAAGAAAAAGAGCTTCTGGAGATTTGATTTGGCCTCATCGAGTGGGTGGTCACTGACGCTGCGGGCGGCTTTGCGTGTCGGCACCGTGATCGGTGGTGACGGGGAAAACGACGCCTTTGTTTGATGCCGTGATTCCGCGCACCGAGTGATGAGGGTCGTCGAATCGCAGATGTCTTGTCGCACGCGCGAGGTCCACCCTCAGCCAAATCCGGGTCCGCTCGGGTCCGTGCTCATGCAGATTCAGGCTGGTTTTGATCCGAGCTCAAGGATGATCGATTGCGATTCAGGAGATGCGATGCAGCACGGAAAGTCGTCGAGTGGTTCGCATCAGTCGAGTCACGTTAGACCGACAACCCAAGGCCACTTGAAAGACTTGCAGGCGAGTTCCGAGTCATCGCCGTCGTTGGCTTCAATCGCTGAAAAGCGCCGTGAGGGTGTGCTGCCGCGGCATGTGGCGTTGATCATGGATGGCAACGGACGCTGGGCTGAGGCGCGGGGTTTTTCGCGCAGTGCCGGTCACCGCGCCGGGCTCGCCGCGGCGCGTCGGACGGTTGAGCATCTGGCGCGGAGCGGGGTCGAGTGGATCACGCTGTTCGCCTTCTCGAGCGAGAACTGGAATCGGCCCAAAGGCGAGGTTGACGCCTTGATGGCCTTGTTCGCGCGCGCGCTGACGCGCGAGGTTGCGCGCCTGACGCGCGAGGGCATGAGACTGCGTTTCCTTGGCGATCGCGACCGATTTCCTCGACGTCTGGTCGCGACGATGACCGAGGCTGAGGCGGCTAGCGCGTCGAATAGCGGCCCGGTGTTGACGGTCGCATTGGGATACGGCGGTCGCTGGGATCTCGTCGAGGCCGCAAGGCGCCTTGTTCAAACATCGTCAGCGTCGATGGTGCAAGGTGTCGCGGGTGATCGAGCCGACCCGGGCTTCGCCTCAGATATCGACGCCGACGCGTTTGCTCAAGCCCTGCCGAGCGCCGACTTGCCAGACGTCGATTTGTTGGTGCGGACGGGCGGTGAGCGCCGGATCAGTAATTTTTTGTTGTGGCAGGCAGCCTACGCGGAATTGATGTTCCCAGAGGTGTTTTGGCCGGACGTCGACGCACAAGAGGTCGATCGTTGGTTGGCGGATTTTGCAACACGTGAACGACGCTTCGGTCGCGTTCTTTCGCCTACGATGGACGGCGGAGAGGGCCGCGGCGCAGCGCCGGTGCCAGACGAGGCAGCGGGTGGGGATTTGCAATCGTCGCGTTGCGGCGACAGGGGTTGGGGAGCTGATTCTGGCGCCGATCACGCGGTTGTGTCGTGTCGTGGCGACGATGATGACGCGTCGTCAGTCTCTGATGCTCGCTTCGTATCGAAGCGGTCCGGGGAGGGGTCTGACCCTGAATCATTGCGTTGGTCCGCGGCCGGTGGTGCTGATGGCACTCTTGATGAGCAACACGGAGTCGATGTGACGTCTCGACGCGTGGTCGCGCGTACGCGGAACCCAGTTGGGAAGGCAAAGCCGGTCACCAAGACTCTGGGGCCTCGTTGAATGCTGCGACAACGTCTGATCACTGCGGTGGTGCTGATCGCGATGGTTCTCGCGTTTGCGTTCGTCGCGCCGACTCATGTTTTTGCTGGGTTCATTGCGCTGGTGGCCTGGTTGGGCGGTTTCGAATGGGCGCGTCTGGCGGGATTCGGGCCACGTGTATGCGGGGCGTACGCAGCGCTGATCGTGGCGTTGGTGCTTGGGTTGTGGCTGGGCGTCGGAGTCGTCGATCGCGATGGACTTGAGCTGATGGGCGGCGTTACGTTCGGTGCGATCGAGGTCTTGGCGGTTTCGGCTGCTTGGTGGACGTTGGTGCTTGTCGTGCTCGCGATGTATGAGCCGGGGTTGTCGCGCGGACGCCTGATGCATGTCTGGCCCGCTGTGGTATTGCTGGTCGGTCTTTTTGCCTTGGTGCCTTCTGCTAACGCCCTGATCTGGTTGCACGCGCTGGGGCCGATGTGGTTGTTGGCGCCGATGGCTCTAGTGGCTGCAGCGGATACCGGTGCCTATTTTGTCGGTCGGCGGTTCGGTCGCCATGCTCTGGCGCCGAGTATTTCGCCAGGTAAGACTCGCGAGGGCGTGCTCGGTGCGGTGTTTGCCGTGGTGGCGCTCGGCGCAATTTGGGCCGCCGCTCTGGGCTTTGAAGGCTGGAACGCGCTGCAGTTTATTCTGTTGGGTGTGATCGTCGGGTTGTGGTCGGTTTCGGGCGATCTGTTTGAGAGCGTGCTGAAACGCGAGCGCGGGGTGAAGGACTCTGGGCAGATCTTGCCCGGTCATGGCGGCGTTCTTGATCGCATCGATAGTTTGCTCGTCGCCGCACCGCTGTTTCTGTTGGGGATCTTGTTGCTGGAAGGGCTCGGAGTGTTTGGATTGCCCGGGTAGTCGGGGGTTGTCTTGTGCTGGAAACGGCGAATCGTTGGGGGCATGTAAGGCCGTCGACGCTGGGTTGAGAGTAAAGGTGAAGCATGTCCCATCGGCCGAAACGTGAACGCGTTGCGATTCTGGGCTCGACCGGCAGCGTCGGTTGCTCCACCCTAGATGTGATTGCGCGTCATCCTGACCGCTTTGTGGTGACGGTGTTGACCGCGCATTCGAACGTGGCTCGTTTGCTCGAGCAAATACGCCTCTTTCGGCCTGCGGTGGCCGTGATGGTGGAGTCGAGCGCTGCGGCGAAGGTGGCAGCGGTCATTGCCTCTGAGAAGTTGCCGACCCGATTGTTGGCCGGCCCGCAGGCTTTGGTTGACGCGGTCAGCGAGCCGGATGTTGATACGGTTATGGCCGCAATTGTCGGTGGCGCGGGACTGTCCGCAACTCTGGCTGCGGCGCGTGCGGGCAAGAAACTGTTGTTGGCGAACAAGGAAGCGCTGGTCCTGTCGGGCGCCTTGCTGATCGATGCGGTTCGTCAGAGTGGGGCGGTGTTGCTGCCGATTGACAGCGAACACAATGCGATTTTTCAGTGCTGGCCCAATCCGGGTCGTGCCGGTGTACTGTCCGACTGCGTCACCGATGGCCAAGGCACCGATTCACGCGTTGATAAGACGGTCAATGAGACGGGTCGTGGGGGCGCGGGCTCGAGCGTGCGCCATATCTGGTTGACGGCTTCGGGCGGACCGTTTCTCGAGCGTTCGTTGGAGACGTTTGGCGAGATTTCTCCGGCCGAGGCCTGCGCGCATCCGAACTGGTCGATGGGCCGCAAGATTTCGGTCGATTCGGCGACGATGATGAACAAGGCGCTCGAGGTGATCGAGGCGTATTGGCTATTCGCGTTGGCGCCTGAGCAGATTCGAGTGGTCATCCATCCGCAGAGCATCATTCATTCGATGGTGGCGTATGCCGATGGCTCAGTGCTGGCGCAGATGGGTCATCCGGATATGCGGACGCCGATTGCGCATGCGTTGGCATGGCCTGAGCGCATCGATGCGGGGGTGCCAGTGCTTGAGGCGACCGAGTTGATGGATCTGAGTTTCCGGGCGCCGTGCGAGCAGCGGTTTCCGTGTCTGCCTTTGGCGTATCAGGCGCTGAGGCTTGGCGGCACGGCTTGTGCGGCGCTAAACGCCGCCAATGAAGTGGCTGTTTCGGCATTCCTCGATCAGGGCCTGGCCTTCGATCGTATCGCGAGTGTTGCCGCCGGCGCACTGAATTGGTGGTCGATAGCGCATGCGCAGTCCGATGCCCGCGATATCGATCGGATTCTTGCTGTGGATCGCGATGCGCGGGCTTGGGCGCGTGAAATGATTGAAGATCCGGGCCGCTTGGCGGCGCCATTGCCGATCGGAGGCCGCGCTTGACTACGGTATTGGTCAGCCTCATCGGCTTTATCGTGGCGATCGGTGTTTTGGTCACGATTCATGAATTCGGCCACTTTTGGGTGGCGCGTCGTGTTGGCGTCAAAGTTTTGCGATTCTCGGTCGGTTTCGGGCGGCCGCTTTTGCTGCGGCGCTTTGGCACTGATCAGACTGAGTTCGTCATCGCGGCGTTGCCGCTCGGCGGCTATGTCCGCATGCTTGATGAGCGCGAGGGCGACGTGCCTGCGCATGATGTTGAGCGGGCTTTCAATCGCCAGAGCCTGGGAGGGCGGGTGGCGATCGTGCTCGCGGGACCGGCGGCAAATTTTTTGTTTGCCATCGTTGCGTATGCCGTAGTTGGGATGATCGGCATCCCCGGCGTCGTGCCGGTCGTTGCGGCGCCTGCTGCGGGGTCGATTGCTGAGGCGGCGCAATTCGCCGAGGGTGACCGCATCGTTGCGGTGGACGAGCGGCGCGTGAAGCACTGGCAGGATGCCAATATTGCGTTGCTTGACGCGGCGGTTGCCGGGCGAGTTGCCGAGGTGCGGGTCCTCGATCGCGGGAATGTCGAGCAGATTCGCCGACTCGACATGAGTGATCGTCGCCGGGTATTGGCTGAGGGGTCGTTTATCGACAATCTGGGATTGCAGCCGGGTATGCCGCCGATTCCGCCTGTGGTGGGCGAGGTGATCCGCGATGGAGCGGCGGCGCGCGCGGATTTGCGGGCGGGTGATCGGATCGAGAGGGTTGCGGGGCGATCGCTGTCGACATGGTCGGAGTGGGTTGCGGTTGTACGCGATGCACCAGAGCGTGAGCTGATGGTGGATATCGAGCGCGATGGTCAGCGATTGACGCTGGCGGTGACACCGGACGCGGTGCCGAGCGCCGGCGAGACAATCGGGCAGATCGGCGCCCGCGTCGAAGTTGATCCCGAGTGGGCCAGACAGTGGCGAGTGGTGGAGCGGATGGCGCCATGGACGGCGGTGGCCTACGGCGTGCAGCAGACGTTCGAGGTCACGAGCTTGACGCTGCGTGTGTTGGCTCGCATGTTGACCGGGGAGGCTTCGGCGCGGAACATCAGTGGCCCTGTGACGATTGCCGATTACGCGGGAACAAGCGCCTTGCTCGGTGTCGCCACGTTTGTCGGTTTTCTGGCGTTGATCAGTGTCTCGCTGGGTATCGTAAATCTGTTGCCGATTCCGACATTGGATGGCGGTCATCTGCTGTTTTATCTGATTGAGTGGATGCGCGGCTCGGCGGTGTCGGAGCGTGTGCAGCTCGTGGGTCAGCAGATCGGACTCGCTATAATCGCCGGGTTGATGGTGCTTGCGCTGTACAACGATATATGGCGACTGACGTCTTCTGGTTGACGGTTGTACGCGGCCGTTGATGCGGAGTGTTGACGCCCCGGGGGGGGCAGTGCGAGCTCGTGTGGCATGGAAATGCCCGTTCGGGTTGCGCCCTATTGCGCCGATTGTCGTGAGCGAGCGGCCTGAGGCGCTGGGGGTGGCTTGTGCGGCGGCGCGCGCCGTTGACGGCGCGATCAATGCACGT
Source organism: Thioalkalivibrionaceae bacterium (assembly GCA_046299415.1). GTDB lineage: Bacteria > Pseudomonadota > Gammaproteobacteria > Ectothiorhodospirales > Ectothiorhodospiraceae > JBKBII01. Next base: position 191,924 of record JBKBII010000001.1, read on the forward strand.
TGAGCGCACCGCGCTGCCCCGTGTCGGCGCGGCCCGTTGACAGGGCGTGAAAACGATGTTGCCTGCGTCGATGGGGCTGGGTCGGTGCCGCTCGGTTGGCGCGGTTCGGTCGCGCGGTCGATTTGCGGCGGAGGGCGGACTTTGCCGAGATACGACTTGCGTCGCGTTTTGCAATTGTTTGACGCCGTGTTCTGCGAGTTCGGCATTTCGTGGCAAGATTCCTTTAGTGTTTTGGCGTCGCTTGGACGTCGGCTTGAATCATGTTCGGTTGTGTAAGCAGCCGTACCGTTTGGAGACTGGCATGCGGATCAGATCGGGGTCGGGGGCTTGGGTGCGACTGGCGCGGACTTCGGCCGTGATGGCCACGCTGGCGGCTGCACCGGCTCTGGCGCAGGCCGAAGCTTTTGTCATCAGTGACATTGAGATCGAGGGTCTCGAGCGTGTGACGGCGGGGTCGGCGCTGGCCTTGCTGCCGATTCAGGTCGGTGATTCGTTTGATGAGGCGAATAGCCCCGAGCTGATTCGCGAACTGTTTGCGACCGGTTTGTTCGATGACGTGCGCGTGGCACGTCGTGGCGACGTTCTGGTGCTGGTCGTGAACGAGCGGCCCGCGATCAACGACATTCGGTTCTCAGGCAATCGCACGATCAACGATGAGTCGCTTGAGCGTGCGCTGCAGGGCGTTGGGTTGCGGCGCGGACGGGTGTTCGATCGCGAGGTTTTGGCGCGGATCGAGGGCGAGATTCGCCAGCAGTATTTCTCCCGAGGGCGCTACAACGCGCGCATCGATGTCGAGGTCGTTGAGCTGCCGCGCAATCGCGTCGATGTCGAAATCGAGATATTCGAGGGGCCGACGGCGCGTATCCGCGATCTGCACGTCGTGGGTAACGATGCGTTTTCCCAGACTCGATTGTTGCGTCGCTTTGATTCAGGCGTCGGGCGGTGGTGGTCGCCATTTTCGCGTCGCGATCAGTATTCTCGCGAGAAGCTGGCTGGTGATCTTGAGCGGTTGCGAGCGGCGTACCTCGACGCGGGGTTTCTGACCTTCGATATCGATTCGACGCAGGTCATGCTGTCGCCAGACAAGCGCGATATCGCGATTACGATCAATGTCGATGAAGGAGCGCGTTACACGATTTCCGATGTCGCTCTGGCAGGCCGTTTCCCGGTCGACCAGGCGGAGCTCGAGGCGTTGATTGAGGTTAAACCCGGCGACACGTTTTCGCGCTCGCGGGTGACTGAGTCGGTCGAGGCGATTACTCAGCGTCTGGCGAAGGAGGGTTATGCTTTTGCTTCGGTTGATCCGATTCCGGAACTCGATGAACGCGAGCAAACTGTTGGCTTGACGATTTTCGTCGATCCGGGGCAAAAGATTTATGTCCGGCGCATCGAGTTCACGGGCTTCGAGCAAACCCGCGAGGACGTGTACCGTCGCGAAATGCGCCAGTTCGAGGGTGCTTGGTACAACGGTGAGTTAATTGAGCGTTCGCGAGTTCGCTTGCAGCGTCTGGCGTTCGTCGAGTCGGTCGAGCTCGAAACCGAGCGAGTCGCCGGGCGCGAGGATCAGGTCGATCTGCGCTTTCGGATCAAGGAGCGCTTGTCGGGTTCGGCCACCGTTGGTGCGGGCTTCTCACAGGGGCAGGGCCTGGTCCTGACAGCGGGATTGTCGCAGGATAACTTCCTCGGTTCAGGCAATCGGGTGTCGGTCGATTTCTCAACGTCGAGTGTCAACCGCGTGTTGTCGTTCGACTTGTTGAATCCTCACTACACGCAGGCCGGTGCGAGCCGCGGTTTTTCGCTGTTTTATCGCGAGGTCGATGCGGCCGAGGCGGACATCACGCGCTTTGCGCTTGATCGCCTGGGTGGCAACGTGACGTATGGGTTCCCGCTATCTGAGGTGGACCGATTGACGGTGTCGCCCGGATTGCAGGCGTTGCGCTTGAAGACGGTCAGCGATACGCCTGATGAGATTTTTGAGTTCATCGATCGCGAGGGCGATCGCTACACGCAGTTGACCCTCGATCTGGCTTATACCCACGACACTCGCGATCGGACGGTCTTTGCTAAGAAAGGGCGCCGTCATCGTCTCGGATTGTCTCTAGCGACTCCGGGTTCGGATCTGCCTTACTACCGCGCAACCTACGATGGTCTCGAACTGTTTGATCTTGGACGAAGCTTGACGCTGGGGTTGTCGGCGGGCCTGGGTTATGCCGATACGATCGATGGCGAGTACCCGTTTTTCGAACATTTTTTTGCTGGTGGGATTCGTTCGGTTCGCGGTTTCGAAGAGAGCAGTTTGGGTCCGCGTGACTCGCGTAACGATCCGTTCGGCGGACGTTTCCGGACGACGGCTTCTGCTGAGCTGTATTTTCCGGCGTTTTTCGCTCGCGATAACGACGCCATGCGCATGAGCACGTTCATCGACGGTGGTCAGGTGTACGCCACGCCGGGTGACTTCGAGGCCAACGAGTTGCGTTATTCGGCGGGCCTAGCATTTACATGGTTCTCACCGCTTGGGCCCTTGTCGTTTGCTGTCTCGCAGCCGCTCAACGACAAGAAGGACGATCGCACTCAGGTGTTCCAGTTCTTGCTTGGGGCTGGCTTCTGATGCAGTTGACGGTTCGAGTCACTCCTTGTCGGGGCGGCAATTACAAGGACGAGCGCCCACAGGGCCGTTGTAACGGTAAGTATCACGGCCATGTGCCCGGGCGTGTCGGTTTTCTGTTTGCGTACATTGCCGTAGCGATGCTCTCCACGTCGAGCGCGGGAACGGTGGCAGTCATGTCGTCAGAATTCCATGCGCAGGAAACATGGGGTCTGTTCGACGCATCGAGTGTGCGCGAGACTGGGGCGAATCCGTTTTTTTCAGAAACGGATCAGGAGTCCGAAAAAAACCCCGAAAGTCAAAAGTATACGCCATTGATCTCACGGTCGATCGGGGTTTCGACGTCGACCGCTTTTGGTGAGCTGACACAGACTCACTTGGCTCAAAGCGATCGTCCGGCCGGGACTACGAACTACGGTGTAGGCGATGGTCTTCCGTCGCATCCAGCCGCGGCTGAGACTTCTGGGCGGGACGAGGGCGTTACGGCGACCAACGCCGAGAGCGCCTCGGCTCTTTCGGTCGATCGTGACGGGGCGCGCAATGTTTCGGTCGCGTTTGTCAATATCGGTCGGATCATCGACGATTCACCGCAGTCGGAAGCCGCGATGCGCGAGCTTGAACGAGAATTTGGCCCCCGTGATGCGGAGTTGGTTGCTGAGCGGGAAGCTCTGGCGCGTTTGCGCGAAAGAGCCGAGCGGTCCTTCAGCGACCTCAGCGTCGATGCAGCGGCAGACCTGGAGCGAGAACTCACCACTCGGTCACGGGAGCTGCGTAGGGCCCAAGAAAGTTTCACCGAGGATTTGAATCTCCGTCGTAACGAAGAGTTGGCGCGGTTGCAGCGACGCGTCAATGAAGCCATCGTGCGGTTGGCGCGAGAGCGGGGAATCGATCTGGTCGTCACCGAGCGCAACGTCTTGTACACCAGCGAGCGAATCGATCTCACCGATGAGGTGATTCGGGCGATGGATCAGTGAGCGGATGGATTCCGATCGCATGGCGCTGAACGTCGAGGCGGCTTCGATGGCGAAGCGCGGGAGCAATTCTGGAGACGATGACGTCGCTCGGACGGTGGCGCCGGAATCAGCCGCTCAAGCCGAGTGTGGTGATTCCGCCAATATCATCGCTACGGCAGCGGGTTGCGCCGGTCAGGTGACGCCTTCCGGCGAGCCGCGGGATCAAGCCTCGTCGACAACGAGCAGCAGTGTGAGCCGCAAGGATACCCCTTGGGCCGGTTCGCGCGACGCTGATGGCTCTCGTGCGCCTGCGGGGGCGGCGATCACGGTCGCCGATGTGGCGGGTTTTCTCGCTGCGAGGTTCGTCGGCGATGGTGATCGTCTGCTCCGGCGGGTCGTGCCGCTGAATGACGCCGCCGGCGATGCGCTGACCTTTGCCGCTGGACAACGTGCGTTGAATGATCTGCGGTTGTCGCGTGCAGCTGCAATACTCGTCCGGGACGGGCTTGACGTCGAGACGCTGGGTGAGTCGTCCGGTTCATTCCGAGCTTCGTCGCAAGGCGCCGGCGGCGATTCGGCGACGCGGCAGCCCGCGCTGATATTCGTACCTCATCCGCAGTTGGCTTTCGCGCGGGTGCTTGAGCGTTTCTTCGTCAAGTCGGCGCCGTTTTTCGGAATTCACGAGCGTGCCGTGTTGGCACCCGGTTTGACGTTGCCCAAGGTCTGCTCGATCGCGTCGGGTGCTGTCGTCGATGAGGGTGTAGTGCTCGGTGAGCGAGTCAGAATCGGCGCCAACGCCTGGATTGGTGCGGGTGTGATTTTGGGCGATGACGTGTGCATCGATGCCGGTGCTTGTATTTATCCCGGCAGCATCATCGGGCCGCGTAGCCATGTGTTTGCCCGCGCCGTGGTGGGCGCCGACGGGTTCGGGTTTGCGGATCAGGGGGCGCAGCGCTCGCCCGCCGGCGATCGTTGGGTGCGGATTCCCCATCTGGGCCGTGTGGTGATTGGGGCTGATGTCGAGGTTGGAGCGGGTTCGACCATCGATCGCGGTGCGTTGTCGGATACGGTCATCGAGGATGGCGTCAAGATCGACAACCTGGTTCACATCGGTCATAACTGTCGGATCGGTGCCGATAGCGCGTTGGCCGGATGCGTCGGGATCGCGGGCAGTGCCGTCATCGGCCGCGATTGTCAGCTGGCTGGCGGGGTCGGAGTCGTGGGGCACACGACGATGGCGAATGGCGTGACGGCGCTCGGCATGACGATGGTCAGCCGCTCGATCGATCGTCCGTGTGTTGTGGCATCGGGTGTGCCGCATCATGATGCGCGGACCTGGAACCGTATGTTGGCGACGTTGCGGCGCCTAACTCGCCGCTCTGCGGTGGTTTCGGAGCCGCGCGGCGTTGAAGATAAAAGGATGAAGGACTCCAAATGACCACGGACACGGCCGTTCTCAATGTGCAAGACATCATGCGGTATCTACCGCATCGCTATCCGTTTCTGCTGATCGATCGAGTGACCTCGTGTGTGGCTGGTGAAAGCTTGACGGGTTACAAAAACGTCACGATCAATGAGCCGTTTTTTCAGGGCCATTTCCCGATTCAGCCGGTGATGCCGGGTGTTTTGATTCTAGAAGCACTGGCGCAGGGGACGGGGTTGCTGGCGTTCCGTACCGAAGAGGCGCGGGGTGCCAATCCGACGTCAGAAAAGCGGTTGTATCTGTTTGTTGGCATCGATAAGGCGCGATTCAGACGTCAGGTGATCCCGGGCGATCGACTCGATCTGAGTGTCGAGCTGAAGCGGGCGGTGCGAGGAATTTGGCAGTTCCACGGTGTCGCACGGGTCGATGGTGAAATCTGCGCCGAGGCTGAGTTGATGTGTGCTGGAAAGGCGATCGAAGACTAATGGCGAGCGGAACACTGCCGCGGGTAACGGCCGCGAACGTGCCTAGGGGCGTGCATCCAACGGCGTTGGTTGATCCTGGTGCGGTACTGGGCGCAGACGTGTCGATCGGCCCCTATACGATCGTCGGGCCTGACGTTGTTCTGGGCGATGGTGTCGTGTTGGATGCGCATGTTTGTGTGCAAGGGCCGACAGTGATCGGTGCGGATTCGCGCGTGCACTCGTTCGCGTCGATCGGTGGCGATCCGCAAGATCTGACCTACGCGGGTGAGTCGACGCGGCTCGAGATCGGCGCTCGCAACGTGATCCGCGAATACGCGACGATCAGCCGCGGCACGGTTAAGGGCGGAGGCCTGACCTTGATCGGCGATGACAATTTGATCATGGCGTATGTGCATATCGCGCATGATTGTCGCGTGGGCAATGGCGTTGTTTTCTCGAATGCGGCGTCGCTCGCGGGTCATGTCGAAATCGGTGATTGCGTTTCGTTGGGCGGATTTACGCTCGTGCATCAGTTCACCCGCATTGGCGCGTATGCGTTCTCTAGCATGGGGGCCGCGATCAATCGTGATTTGCCGCCGTTTTGCCTGGCGCAGGGCAATTACGCACGCCTCATCGGGATCAATCGTGTCGGCCTCCAACGCCGGGGCTTTGCGGCTGAGACGATCAGTGAGCTCCATCGCGCCTTCCTGCAGCTGCTGCGCTCACCGGTTGGGCGCGCGGAGCGGCTACGAGCGTGGCAGGCGAAGACGGATCTGTCAGCCGAAGCGCGTCTGCTGGTTGACTTTATCGCTGAGAGCCGACGCGGCGTTCTGGGCGCGCAACGCGATGCGCAAGCCTGACGCGAACTCGATCGGGCGGGAACTGGTGCCGTGACGAACCGGGGCGATCTGACGCTCGACGTGGTTCCAGTCACTGCGTTTGAGCAGAATGCGACGTTGGCCGTCTGCCATGTGAGCCGAGAAGCCGCGTGGATTGATCCGGGCGGCGAGATCGAGCGGCTGCTCGCGGCGACGCCCGACGACGTACAGGTGACCGCGATCTGGTTGACTCATGGTCATCTCGACCACGTGGGGGCTGCCAGTTGGCTGGCCGCACATTTTGCTGTGCCGATTCTCGGCCCACATATTGGAGATCGCTTCTGGTTTGAGCGCCTTGATGAGCAGGCGCGATGGATGGGGTGGCCGGCGATCGAGCCGTTCATGCCGACCCGGTGGCTCGAGGATGGCGAAGTTCTGTCTCTGGGGTCGGCATCTTTTGATGTAATTCATGTGCCGGGGCACACACCGGGGCATGTGGCGTTCGTCGAACGGCGTATCCGCCTGGCCCAAGTCGGTGATGTGCTGTTCAACGGCTCGGTTGGGCGATCAGATTTGCCCGGCGGGGATGCAGCGACACTGATGCGATCGATTCATGGTCGCTTGCTGCCGCTCGGCGATGACATCGAGTTCGTTCCAGGTCATGGCGCGCGTTCGACGTTTGGGCACGAGCGTCGACACAACCCGTTTTTGCGTCATGGCCCCGCCGGTTGACGGTTGTTCGGGATCAATCAGCGCCGCAGCGCGTTGGTTGCCGTTCGCGAGTCGGCCAAATCAGCCTTGTCGTGTGTCGTCGCGCAGTTTGTTGCCGCAACGTCAGGGTGGGACGACATGCCCCAGTGTGCCGCCGGTATCGTCGCCCTTTTCGCCGCGATGACGCTGTCATGGCCTAGGTCGAGAATCACCGCTGTGATCAGGTGGTGCACGGTCAGCTTTCGAAGCGCGTAACAGGCACCGTTCTCGATGCTAAGACCGACCGCGAAAAAGCATCGACGCAGGTCCTTGAGAGCCTACAGCGTCAGCGCGATTTGCTTCGTTGCGCCTGCAACCGTTGCGCTTCGGGTCGGGCGATCCATCTGCTGGAGCGACGCAGGTCGCTCGATGAACGCGGGGGGCGTGGAAGGGCGCTCGAGGCTAGCGCTTGAGCTGGATCAGCCGCGGCGGCGCGGCGGTCGGCGCGCGCTTGTGCCTTGGTCGCTTGGTGTGTTGGTGTTTGCCGTCGCGCGATATGATCGGCTGCGTTTCGACGGATTCCGGTCATGGTGTTGTGCCGGGCTTCACGTTAGTCCTGCCGCGACGGTGATGACATGGTTTTTCGATCCGAGCAGTTGGCGTCGCCGGAGATAGCGAGTCGGTGCAAGACGGCGCCGGATGTGGTTCGGCAGCAGGGGCGCCGCGGTTTGATTCAAGACGATGGCTGGGTGCGCGAATACGGCCTGCACAATTTTCATGTGGTGTCGTCTGGATTATTGCGTTCGGGGCAGCCTTCGCCGCGGCATCTGTGCCGTTGGCTGCCGCGTTTTGGCGTTAAAACGGTGATCAATCTTCGCGGCGACGAGCCCGATAATCCGATGGTGAACGCCGAGCGGGTTTTGCTCGCGCATCTCGGTGTGCGTTTCGAGTCGGTAAGGATGTTGTCGAGGGCGATGCCGAGCGTCGCCACAATTGAACGCTTGTACGCGTTGGCGCAGCAGGTGCCCGGGCCCGTTTGGGTACATTGCAAATCGGGCGCCGATCGTGCCGGCCTGGCGGCGGCCTTGCTTGTGCACTGGCGCGAAGGCGTGGCCTTGGACAACACGCAGCAGCTGAGGCTCTGGCCGTATTGGCACTATCGCTGGTCAAAAACTGGGCGTCTCGATGCGTTCATCGCAGCCTACCGACGCGATACGGCGCAAAGTGGCAAGGCGTTGATCGATTGGGTCCGGGAGGATTACGACCGCGAGCGCGAAACGGCAGCGTTTGTGCGTCCGCGTCTGCGCAGCGCTTTGTTGGACTGGTGGACGGATCGAGTGCTGCGCCGAGAATGATTTCTTGCTCTCACTGGATCAGTTCGAGAGCGTGCTCGTGACACAGCGGCCTTTACGACCGTTGCCCGCCGTCGGGCTCGTTGCGGGTCTGGTTGCCGTGGTCAGCAGTTTTTGTGGTTTGGCGTCGTCTTTGTTGGCTTCCATATCCCGACCCGACGCTTGAGCAAGCCGCAACGAGGCGTTTCACGTGTGGGTGCCTGACGCGTTTCTGGTGGCTGGAATCATCGTGATGATTCTTGCTGCGCTCGGAATTCTTGCGAGTTTGGTTTTTTGAGTTGTCGCCGCCTTGGAGCGATTTCCGTCCGTGCCGCCCGCGCCGCGCACGCCGCCGTCGAGACCGGGAACATCTCGCCTGATCGGGCTGGCGCTCGCTGTGAGCGCCGGGGGATCGTGAGCGGGTGGCCTGGCGGATGGCTGGCGGATCGTGTGGAGGGGGATGCGCGAGAGCCCGTGAGGATGGCTCCGTGCGGACGGGGTCGCATCGAACGCATTGATCGCATCGGTTATATCGATCGAGGGCGAGGCGATGCAGAAAATGGTGTCCCCGGCAGGAGTCGAACCTGCGACCTGCCCCTTAGGAGGGGGCTGCTCTATCCTGCTGAGCTACGGGGACGTTCCGCGTAGTATAGCGATCCTGAGCGCCGTCGCTGCTCTTTGCGCCGTCTCGTGGCAGTGCGAGTCTTCGGGGGGAGGTTTTTTGCGGTTGAATTAGAGATCGATTGAATTAGAGATCGATGGTGTGCGCTGATCGTTGCGCTGTACCGTGGCGGTGGCCTGACGGGTATCGAGGGCGGCGGGTCACCGGGCGTGTGCATGATGGCGTTTTGGTATGCGACCGCGGTGTGCGCGTCGTCGGCTCGGGCGGGGTGTCGTGATCGGCTCGCGATTGAGGCGATCGAGCGATGACCGGTTTGGCGATGAGTCCAGCCGACCAGTGAATCGCTTGAGACATGGTTCGGCTCACAAATGGTCCGACCGGCCAGGACCCCGCCCGCGAAAGACGATGCCCGCGAAAGAACTCGGCTGGGTCAGGACCCGAATGGGCAGAGCTACGTTCGGGCAAAAGCAAGGGTCCGTCCGGGATTAACGCGTTTGGCGACGTGAGCTTTTGGGTGCTCGTTGCACGATCAGTGCAGGGTGTGCGAGGTTCGACCTGCGGCGATGAATCGGTTGACCGCGATGCTGATTGGGGTGAGAGATGGCTCAAGATCACGTGGCTCGTGGTGGTTCGGTCGATGATGGCGATGACGTCGCGTGGTTGCGACAGTGGATCGGTTTGCAGGGTGAGGTCGAGGGGCGGCGCGTTGAATGGATCGACGTGCTGGAGGATGGGCCGGCGGTGGTATTGCTCGCCGAATCGGAGCGTTGGGTGCAAACGAGTCAGTACACTCGGCCGACGCAGCGAGGGGCCCGGACGTTTACCGTCGACGCTCGGCGGGAGCGATCGGAGGAGTTGCACCCGGTGCTCGCGGGTTTGTTGCCATTCGGTGCGGTCGAGGATTGGCAGGCACGACAGATGCAGGCGACAACCGCAACACCGGTGCGAGAGAAGGACGGAAGCTAAGGGGGAACGAGCTTACTCGTTGCCGGTGTGATCGATTGCTTTTCGTGGATCGAGGGCTTGGATGTTGGCATGTGGATGGTAGGGGCGTCGTGCGGATCACTTGCGAATCGTGGCTCGATCCTTGATCGCGTCATCGATTGGATGGCGGGTGCGATGAATGGCGCGGCCGGTGATCGTGCGTTCGAACGAGATCATGCCTCAGTGATCTTGGGAGCGGAGCCGCGGGCCCTGCGAGCGCGTGTCGCGCGAGGTGCAGTGCGGTGGCCGGCGTTAGGGCCATGTATTCGTTGGACTTGGGGGCTCTGCGCGAGCTTTCTGTTCGCTGTGAGCCTTGCACAGGCGCAATCGCTTGATAATGGAACGGGTCCGTCGCCGATTCCATTCATTAGCGGTTCGGGGGTGGGCGATTTGGGCGTTGGTCGTCCAAGGTTCGAGGCCGACGGGTTTGTTGATGCGCTGATGTTCGAGCGGGGCTCTGCGGAGCCGCTGGATGTGCCCTTGGGTTATCAGGGCGGCGTTTGGCCCGGGGCGGGTGAGGTCGAAAGCGAGACGATGGCGCGATCTTCGGGCTCGTCCGGCGATGCGGAATTGGAGCGACGTTTCCAATCGGAGCAGTTTTCTTCCGAACAGCTCGAAGCGCTGGGGCAAGTTTTTGAGACGGGTTATCTCAATGGTGAAATCAATTTGCGCGAGGCGGCGTTGTGGTATGAGCGCGCCACCGACGCCGGGCGCGCCGAGGCCGCGGTGCGGCTCGGGTGGCTGTGGCTGCAGGCCGCGACCGAGAGCGCAGAGACCGTAGATCGGCGTGATTCCCAGATTGAGGGGCAGGCCTCACGGGACGTTGAGGGGCAGGATCCTGTCGTCGAAGCGACGCGGCGAGCGGAGTACTGGTTTGCGCGGGCTGCGAGGCTTGATCATGCACCCGGCAAGACGGCGCTCGCGTCGTTATGGATCATCGAGACGTTATCTGCACGACCGTCCGGCTTTCCGGACGATACGGCGACGATGCTCCAGCATGAGGGCTCGGCATCGAGCGGTGGCCGCTCGGCGATCGATGGTACGAATCGGGTCGAAACGGTGTTGCGGTTGTTGCGTGAGGCCGTGGAGGCTGGTGATGCTAACGCGGCGGTGCTTCTGGCGCGGCTGCGGCTCGAGGGGTTGGCCGGAGTGCCCGCCGATCCCGTGGCGGGCGCGGCGGCTGCGGAAGCCGGGGCTCAGCTCGGTGTGCCGTTGCTGCAGGGCTGGCTGGCTCAGCTCCATGTTGAGGGGTTGGGAGTGTCGCGCGATCCTGTGCGTGCGTACGCCTGGGCGATGCTGGCTGCTGCTGAGGGCGATACGCTTGGCTTGGCTTTGCGTTCGCAGCTGGCGGAGACGCTCAGCGCGACTGAGCGGCGCGAGGCGATCGAGATGGCGAGCGGTTGGTTGATGCATGCAGCGTCGCAGGGGCGCTTGCCGCTGGGGCTGCGAGATTCGATGCCGATGGCGCGTTGATGGTGTTTCGGCGTGACGCCGGCGAGACGCTGCCGGCGATCTCGCCGAGCCGTGTGTGCCTAGGCGCGCTGTAGGGTTGTCCATGCGAGGGTTGTGTGAGTGGAAAGGGCCCAGTAGTCCCGGACCCAGTAATGGTCGGTGCCCGATCGATTGTCATCATGGTGTGATCTGGATGTGTTGCCGTCTTCGGCTGGATTTTCGATCGGCGGCCGTCGGGGCCTGAAACGTTTACAAGGAGCGTTCAAGTGTCGCAGTACAACCTGAGTGGGCATTATTCACAGCGTTATGACGCGGAACTCGAGCGGCTTGTCAATCTCGTCCTCGAAATGGGTGGTATGGTCGAGATGCAGGTCAAGGATGCGGTGCGCGCTTTTACGCAGGGCGATGAGCGTTTGGCCGCACAGGTGCGCGACAACGATGTTCGCGTCAATAGTTACGAAGTGTCGATCGATGAGCTTGGCGTGGAGATTTTGGCCAAGCGGCAGCCCCAGGCGGGTGATTTGCGCCTGGTGGTGTCGGTGATGAAAACGATTGCCGATCTGGAGCGGATTGGCGATCTGAGTGAGCGGATCGCCAAGTTCACCGGGCGTCAGGCGTTTCGCGGCAAGCGATCGATGCGCGATGTCGAGCTGATGGGCGAATTGTGCTCGAACATGCTGCATGCGGCCCTGAATGCGCTCGCACGAATGGACGCGAAGGCGGCCCTTGAGGCGGTCAAACTGGATCAGCCGATCGATGACGCCTATGAGGCGATCATGCGCCAGAACATCACGTTTTTGCTCGAAGACGCGCGCAATATTTCGCCGTTTCTCGACATGCTTTGGACGGTGAGAGCTCTTGAGCGTATTGGCGATCACGCCAGAAATATTTGTGAGTACACGATTTTTTTCGTCAAGGGACGCGACATTCGCCATGTTGACCTGAAGACGGTCGAACGTGTCGTTAATGATATGCACGATGCTGATGCGGCAGGCGGCGACGCGACACCTGACGAGGGTTAGGATTCGGGTTCGGCCTCAGACGGGAGTGGTCGGGCCGGCTGAATCGGCTCGTTGCGGCTCGTCGGAGCCTCCGCCGAGAAACGTTTGATCGAATGTAGGCCGATGCCTCAAAACTGAGGCGGTCGGCCTTCTTTTGGCGCTGGGTCGTCGTTGATGCTTTTGGACCTGCCCCGGGATGATGACGGCATGACATGACGGTCACGGTGGTCTGCGCGTTTCCGGCGTAACCGTTGTCCCGGGTCGGGAAGGTTGGAGGTGGCCCGGAATCGTTCGCGCCAGTGGCGGCAAGGTTCATGTGCCGCAAAACGTTTGCGTGATGTATTCATCGGGCTTGGGCCGTGCGTCAAATCGGTGCCATTGCGGACGGGTCTCGAAAGGCTGGCGTATGGCGTCCAAAAGACTGAAGAAGGGCTCGAGGTCGTTGTGTTCGGCAGCATCGAGCGCGTGTTGCACGACGTGATTGCGAGCGATGCGGGCGGGATTTCGGGTGTTGAGCGCCGATGCGAGAACCGCGCGATCGAGTTTCTCGACGCGGCTCCACCACCGCGGCCACCATTGCGCCAGATGCGTGTCGGCTGAGAAAGGGTTGGCGGGCGTCGCCGAGGCTTGATTAGCGGGCTCTGGTGATAGCTGGCGGAAGCTCAGCGTGAAATCCGCGCGGTCCCGTGCCATGGCGTCGAGGAATGACGCGATGAGGCCATCATCGTCGTGGCTCAGATCGATGGGCCTGCTGGTGTCGGCCTGCGTTGAATTGAGTGTCGATAATGGGTTCGTGACATCACGTAGACCGGTGATGTTTCGATCGAGACTGGCGGAGCCTTGGGGTTGGGCGACAAGGTCGAGGGCCAGTTTGGCGTGCAGGCGGTGTTTCAGACGCGCGGCATACTGCGCCGGAAAACGTTCGAGGGCCTCGTGGGCTCGAGCCATCGCTTGTTCGGCGTCGGTGTCGAGCAAGGGAAGCAGCGTTTCGGCGAAACGAGCCAGATTCCAGTGCAGGACGAAGGGCTGGTTCGCGTAGGCGTATCGGCCGTTGACGTCGATCGAGCTGAAGGTTTGTTCGGGGCGATAGTCGTCGAGAAAGGCGCACGGCCCAAAGTCGATGGTTTCGCCGCTGATTGTCGTGTTGTCGGTGTTCATTACCCCGTGCACGAAGCCTGTGGCCATCCAGTCGGCGACGAGACGGGCTTGACGCGCGATGACGCGATCGAGCAAAGCGCGGTATCGAAGCGCCGGCGCCAGCGCGGCGAGGTCGGGATCGTGCCGCTGTATGGCAAAGTCGGCAAGCTGTCTCGTCAGGGGGGTGTCGGGTAGCTGACCGGCTGCCGGTTCTGTCGCGTTTTGTCGATCGACGGCGGCGGCGTACTCGAAGGTTCCGACCCGCAGATGCGAGGCTGCAATGCGCGTTAGGATAGCGCCGGGCTGTCCGCGCTCGCGCCAGACGGTTTCACCTGTGGTTGTGACTGCGAGCGCCCGTGTCGTGGCGAGTCCCAGTGCGGCGAGTGACTCCGAAATCACGTATTCACGCAGCATTGCGGACAGTGTGGCGCGACCGTCGCCGCGTCGAGAAAACGGCGTGGGTCCGGAGCCTTTGAGCTGGATATCGACGATGCGTCCGTCGCTGCGCTGCCATTCGCCGATGAGGTGGGCGCGGCCATCACCGAGCATCGTGAAGTTTCCGTACTGGTGCCCGGCGTAAGCCTGGGAGAGGGGTTGAAGGCCCGAAATCGAGGTGTTACCGGCGAGGACGGGCGCCCAGGCGGCAATGATCTCATCCCAGCGTGCTCGCGCCGATGGGTCGGTGTTTTCTGCTGGCTGCGCGCATGACTTGCGGTTGTCGCTCGATGGCGCGCGGTCGGCTGTCGTACCAGCAGCTGTGCCGACGTCTACCGGCGGTTGTAACCCCAGTGTCTCGGCGAGCGGAATGTTGAACACGGTGATCTGGGGATGACGCACCGGCGTGGGCGCGACGCGCGCAAACAGGCGTTTGTCGAGGGTGACGTAGTCGTTGCGCCAGCGTCCTGTGGCTTTGGTCATGGCGTAAATCCTGAGAATGAACACTGAAACAATTGTCGCTGGGAGAGGCGATGTCATCTTGCCTCGCGACTCGAAATCTCGAGCCCCTGAACATGAGCGTCTAAACTCGAGGGCTGTGAACCATCTGAGCTCGAATCGAAAAGCGTGATTGACGCCTTTGATCGTTGGAATACGAGCTCGCTCGAAACCTGTCGGGCCTTGATCGGGGTCACCCGCTCGGCAGGCGACGGTATCGTGATCGCTGTTCGACATGGTGCACGAGCATTCTGCGAGTGGGGATTGTCGAGACAGCACGCGGCGATGAAAAGGGGGGCGGCTGAATCGTGCTTTCGCGGTCGCGGTCGCGGTCGAGCGGTCGTTGTCGCCAAGTGTCGGTTGCTGAAGTTTGGTCGCTTTGATGGTGTGGTCCGAGGCCTGTCGGTTTTCGATCGGCCCTCGGAGCGCTTCGAGCGCCATCGCTGAACCGCGTGGTGTCGCGAATGGCCCCGCCCGGCTGTGAGCGCGTCGATTCGGGTTGAGACCGCGAGTTAACCTGGGGTTGTGTGAGCCCGGTACGAAAGTCGGCTCTGGAACAGGCGCTATGGTGAGACGAAAGACGCAGTTCGTCGTTGGAACAGCAGACCGATTATCGACCGGGGGCGGGGTACGGCGGCCGCGGCCGTCAGATTGCGAGCTGTGCGGGCGCGATTTGCCGCTCGAGTTTCATCATTTGATTCCGCGTCGGACGCATCGGTTGCGGCGTTTTCGTCAGCGTTTCGATCCCGATACGCGGTTGAACCGCGGCGTGTGGATGTGCCGTGACTGTCATCGCGCGGTCCATCGCTTTCATGATGAGCGCCACCTTGGCTGGACTTTAAATACTCTCGACGCGCTGAAGTCCGACCCGATGATCGCGAAATTCGTCGACTGGGTTCGACGGCAACGACGTTTAGCGTGATCGCGATGATCTCGGCCACGGGATGCGCTGTGCGTAACGTCGATCGCATGCTTCAATCGACTGGCCCTAAGTCGTGTTCGTGCGATGTGGCGGTGGCTGCGTGAGTCGAGTCGATGCGGTCTATGCGTCGGGCGCGGTGATGTAGGGCGTCCCAGGTTCGAATCCACGGGATGACCTCCTCAGCCGGCATCGGCGGGGCGATGCCGAAGCCCTGGGCCTCGTCGCAGCCCAGCGCTTTGAGCTTGGCAAATTGCTCCCTGTCTTCGACACCTTCGGCGACGACGCGGCGGTGGAACGTTTTTGCGAGCTGAAGGACAGCAACGATGATGGCGTGATCGTCGCTGTCGATCAGCATGTCACGAATGAAGCTCCGATCGATTTTCAAGGTGTCTGCCGGTAACCGCCGTAAATACGTCAGGGAGGAATAACCGGTTCCAAAGTCGTCGATTGCGAAACGGACGCCGAGTTTGGCGATTCGCTTCATCTGCTGGATCGAGCTGGAGATGTTGTCGAACGCTGTGGTTTCGATGATTTCGAGCTCGAGTTGCGCGGGTTTGATGTTTGGGTTTTCTCTCAGCGCGGCGAGGACTTGATCGAAAGTGGTGGGTGCCAGAAGCTGCATCGGTGAAATGTTGACGCCGATGTCGAGTTGCAGGCCGGCGTCTTTCCAGCGTGAAGCCTCGGTCAGGGCGGTGCGCAGAACCCATTCTCCGAGCTCGAGATCGACGGGATTGTTTTCGAGATCGGGGAGAAACTCGCCCGGGCCGAGAAGGCCGAGATCCGGATGCTGCCAGCGCACAAGCGCTTCGAATCCGATCACTGAGGAATCGCCGAGGTGAACCTTGGGCTGGTAGAACAGCCGCAGTTCGTTGTTTCTGATCGCTTGGCTCAGGCGCTCGATGCGTTCGTTGCGCGCGCGCTGCGCACGGTCGCGCGTCGGGTCGAGCCAGGTGATTTGACCGGGTGCGGAGGCTTTGGCGTCGGGCAATCCCGCGGTCGTTTGTCGCAACAGATTTTCGGCCGTCGCACCGTCGAGAATTTCCGCAGAGATGTACTGGGCCACGATCGTGGCACTGGAGGTAATGGCCTTCGATCCGACCGTGAATGAATCGTTGAAAACGCGTGCGACCGTCGCGAGCTTGGACTGGGCTCCGCGTGAATCAGGAATATCGAGCATCAGGACGACGAATTCGTCGCCGCCTACGCGTGCAACGGTGTCGCCATTGATGACGGCGTTTCGTAGACGAGCGGCCACGGACCGCAGCAGCTCGTCACCGGCGTGATGACCCTGCGCATCGTTGATTTGGCGGAAACCATCGAGATCGACCTGTGCGAGTACAAACCCGGTTTGGAATCGCCGTGCTTGACTGATCGCTTGTCGAAGACGGTCGTCCAGAATCACCTGGTTGGGCAGATCGGTGAGTGGATCGTAGTGCTGCATGCGCCGCAGGGCATAGGCCTGCTCGCGTTCGCGGGTGACATCTGCACACAGGGCGATGTAGTGCCGGGGCGTTCGGTTGGTGCCGTAGATCGCGGAGATCGAGATGTGTTGGAGATAGAGCGAGCCGTCTTTGCGCCGGTTCCAGGTTTCGCCCGACCACGCGCCGTCACGCCGCAAAATCCTCCACATGTTGCGATAGAAGGAAGCGTCCTGGCGACCGGATTGCAGGATACGTGGATTTTTCCCGATGAGTTCGTTGCGTCTGTAGCCGCTCATTCGTTCAAAGGCGCGATTGACCTCGACGATGGCGCCATCGGGGGCGGCAATCAGGATGCCTTCTTGGGCCTCTCGAAAAACCACCGCGAGTCGTTCGAGTTGTTCGTTGGCTTTCTGGAGCCGATTTTCGGATTCGATGTGCGTCGTGACGTCCTGAAACGCCATCATGACGCCGCCATCGGTCAACGGCCGCGAGTCGATGATAAACCATCGCGTGGCGCCTTCTGGGGCCGCGACGAGCCGGACGCCCATGATGTGATCGCGTGTGACTTGTTTTGATGTGATCGCTAGCTGCCCGACGCATTGGTCGTTGGGCGCAGGTTCGGCGGTGCCGCGGATGTACTCGAAGCGCGGGTCGTGTAGGCGGATGGGTGGGTCAATCAAATCGCCAATCTTCAACCATTCTCTTGCGCGTTGATTGACAAAGTTTGACACGCCATCGTCGTCAAAGCAGACAATACCGAGGGGCATGGTTTCGAGGAGTCGTTTGGCGGCGTCGTCAATCATCAAGATCGTCAGTAGAGAGCATGACTCGTGACCCGAATTCAGACGCATCATCAGACGCATCAAAACATTCGTTGAATCATCGCTGAGTGCAGTTGGAAGCGCGGATTTCGTGATTGTCCGAGAGGTTTCAACCCGCGCACAATTCAGTTTTGTCGGCTCGGGTCTGGCAATTCGGAACTGCCATTTTGGGGCGATGACTACGGGCTCGTCGGATGGCTATCGTAGCCCTGATGTCTCGATGGGTTGAGATTTTCTCGCGTACTTTTGCCCCATTGAGGGACCGACGGAATAGGTCCTTCCTGGTTCGGGCCGCTGTTTATCTGTGCTTTCGTGTCCACGGTGGTGACGTTGTGGCGGCGTTCGACGTCGGCGCCGGAGTTTTTTTCTGACGCCGGCAAGTCTCTGATAGCTGGTTTCTGATATCTGATGTTTTGTGGTGTTTGCGGAAATGACGCCGCTGGAATTGCGAAACAACGCGTCTGTTGCGCCCTTCGATCAAGACGCACGTCGGTTAGGCGATCATCCGCAAGGGCTTTGTGCTGACGTTGTTCCACCTGACGGTGAATGGAAGGAGATTCCTGCGTGAATGCTAATCAGATTTTGCAGCAGTTGATGCGACAAGTAGGCCAGTCGGGGACCAACCCATTGGGCGGCCAGGATGGCGGCCAAGGCGGCCTGGATGGCTTGTTGGGTAACGTGCTGGGCCAGGGCGCGGGCGGCATGCGTGACGGCGATCGTCGAGGTGGTGTACAGGGCTTGAGTGGTGTGCTGGGCAATCTAATGGGAGGACAGGCAAGCCCCAGCGACGACGTGCATCGCTCCGCTCGGGTGCAAGATTCATCGTCTGCGTTGGGTGGTCTTGACATGAAGAGTTTGCTCGGCGGAGGCGCGGCAGGAACCGCGCTGGGCTTGTTGTTGGGCAGTAAAGGGGGGCGTCGCGTCGGTGGTTCCGCGCTGAAGATTGGAGCGATCGCGGGTGTCGGTGGACTCGCGTGGCGAGCGTGGCAAAAGCGTGGCGGTGCTCAGCCAGGCATGAGCGGTGCCGTTCCAGGTGAGCCGCGCTTGGGGTCGTTATCGTCGGTCCAGTCAACCGGCGGGGCGCCCGCCGATCGGCCCATCGAGCAACTGGCGCCACCTCAGCGGGAGCAAAGGAGCCTTGAATTGTTGCACGCCATGATTTTTGCAGCGCGTGCGGATGGCCACATCAGTGCCGTCGAGCAGGGCCTGTTGGAGCAACAGATCGACGCCCTGGGTGCTGATCAGGACCTTCACGATTGGGTTGCGGCACGCATGCAGGAGCCGTTGGACGCGGTGGCTTTGGCACGTGCGGCGGATTCGGCGCAGGCGGCCAGGGAGATGTACCTCGTCAGCGTCGCAGTTGCGAATGGCGAGCATCCGATGGCGCGGGCTTGGTTGGCGCAGCTCGCGCAGGCTTTGCATCTCGATGCGGAGACGGTGGCGGCGATCGAGGCCGAGGTGGCAGCGGTTGCCTAATCGGCCCACAGCCCGATGCGGGACGGAAGGGCGCTCAGCACGGCGATCAGCAACGGGGCGAACCACGTTGAAGGATGATGCAGCGTGTTTCGCATCGTGCCTCAACACACGACACGCCGTGGACTCGCTAGGCGGGCGCGTCGCGAAAGAGTCGCTCGGGAATCCACCACAGGTAGAACACCATTGCGAGCAGTTCGACGAGCGATTGCAAGACGATAACGACGACGGTCGCCTCCCAGCCGGCCGGTAGACTCAGAGCGAATGGCAGAACGACGAAAGAGTTCCTCGTCCCCAGACTGAAGGCGAGCGTCCGACCGCTGGCCGGCGGAAGGCGCACGACGATGGCCAGAAGCTTTGCGATCAGAGCCGCGGCCAGTGCAAAAGCGATGAACACCGGCAGTAATGCGAGCAGCGCGGACCCCGAATCACGCACGATGCCGACCTGAGCGGCGGCGATCAAAAAGACGACGATCGCAAGCAGGGGCACTGGCCACCAGTTGATCCGATCGCGCCAGACGGCGCGCCCCGGGCGAGCATCGATCCAACGCTCGCTGAGGATCGCGAGCAGCAGTGGCACGCCAATCAGTCCGATGGCCGCGGGGAGGAGATCGTGAATCGAGATTACCGATGACCATTGCTCGGCCGGCAGCATCATCCACAGGTACAGCGGCAAGAGTAAAAACTGCAGCAAGAGGTTCAGGGGCGTGACGGAGATCGCCCGAGCCGTGTCGCCGCGGCCGAGTTGTGCAAACGTGATGAACCAGTCGGTGCAGGGTACGAGTAGAACGAGCAGCACGCCGAGGCGGATCGCGGGATCGTGGGGGAGCAGTTGCATCAAGCCGAAGGCGAGAAGCGGGATCAAGACGAAGTTTCCGACGACAAGCGTGGCGACGAAGCGCAGATCGGCGAAGGCCTCGCGTAGATGCAGCAGCGGCACTTGAACGAAGGTGACGTAGAGCAGGGCGCCAAGGACGGGCCACAGCAGCGTATCGAACAGCGGACCGACGCCCGGTGCAGCAAGGCCTACAGCGAGTCCCACGGCGATCGCGATGAGATAGATCCAGACCTGATGACGTTCTAGAGATGGACGAGAAAGCAAGACGTTTGGCTCCCGTGAGGTGCTAGAGGACGTGGATGATCGAGTTGATCTTCATCGCGTTGAGCGTAACCCATGCGGATGCACGCGACACGGTAGACTCGAGGCCGGAACCGGCGGTGGGTTTTTGAGTGTCGGTCGAATGGTCGTTTCGGTCGCCTCGATCGCCGCTGGTGTGATGATTCACACTGCGTTTCGATGGCATTTTTTGATTCGAAGCAAGGTGATATTCGACTTATAAACAATTAGTTATCGTGTCTGATTAGGTAACGTCGTCTGGGGTGTTTGGGGCGTTTTCGAAGTGAGATGAAACGAGACGGTGTAGCGCTGATGTGGAGCGCTCGGGCATCGCGAGATTTGCATTGCGATATGCTTGTCAGTATATAGCGTTGCGTCGGGGCGTTGGTGTTTCCACGACCGGACCCGGCGCCGATTCCCGAACTCATCAGTACTTCTACAGGGCATTCCAATGAAATATTTCTTTTCCTCCATCGTGGCCTGTGCCGCGGTCATGGTGGCCGGTTCAGCGCAGGCGGATAAATTCACCGTTGCGGCGGCGTCCGATCTGCGGTACGCGCTTGATGACATCGCCGAGATCTATCGCGAGAAACATCCCGAGCACGAGATTGACATCATCTACGGATCGTCGGGAAAAATGACGACCCAGATCATGAATGGGGCGCCGTACGACGTGTTCTTCTCGGCTGACATCTCGTTTCCCGAGCGGCTCCAGGCAGCGGGCTTTACTGCGACCGACCCCGAGGTGTACGCGATCGGTCGGATCGTGATCTGGAGCAACACCGTCGATGCATCTGAACTGACCCTTGAGAGCCTCGCGACCGATTCGCGCATACGCCGAATCGCGATTGCGCAGCCATCGCACGCACCGTACGGCCTGCGGGCGCAGGAGGCTATGGAAGCGGCGGGTGTTTGGGAGGCGGTTCAGCCGCGTCTCGTGTTTGGCGAAAACATCGCTCACACAGCACAGATGGTCGAATCCGGTGCGGCCAATGTCGGCATCATCGCGTTGTCACTCGCGAAGTTCCCGGAACTGGCCAGGCATCCGCACTATTTAATCGACGACGCGCTGCACGAGCCGCTGACGCAGGCGTACGTGGTGACCAAGCGCGCCGAAAACAACGAAGCGGCGAAGATTTTTTCGCGTTACATGGAGACTGATGAAGCGCACGACATCATGGAGCGCTACGGCTTTGTGATGCCTTCGCGCGATCCTCAGGAGTGATCCCGCAGCACGCTCGCCATCTTGAATGACCGGCGGGCGTTTTAACGGCGCCTTGCTGAGTCCGCGCGGCGGCGAATGCGGGCGGACGTCTGCCTGCGGGGCGTCAGCGCGCAGCGCTGGGTGTCCTACGGCGCAAAGAGGTGGTTGTGAGTGATCAACCCGATGGTCGGGCGTGGGTGGAGCGCCCCTTGCGCGGCCCGCTGCGGTTCGGATCGTGCCCGTTGAGAGGCATGGGCCTGTTCGCGCTCAGAAACAGTACGTCGATCGGCGCTCTGTAATCGTCAGAAGTCATCGTTCGAGGCTTTCGTCAGATGCTGAGGGGCGATCCGCGTTTTCCTGGATTCGCGTCAGCCGCGTGGTGTCTGTTGCCGCGCAAAGAATCTAGGGACGGCGAACCCGTCGGCGTGTGGTTTGGCGCGAATACGTTGTCGCGGCGATACCCGAGTTGTCGGCCGTGGTGAGGAGTGAACGAAATGTTGGATTTGGGGCTTGGGCCCGCCGATTGGCAGGCGATCGAGCTGACGCTCAAGTTGTGCCTGTACACGACGATTATTTTGCTGATTTTGGCGACGCCAATCGCTTGGTGGCTGGCTCATGGGTACTCGGCGGGGCGTGTGGCGATTCAGGCCATTGTTGCGCTCCCGCTTGTGCTACCGCCGACGGTGCTGGGGTTTTATTTGCTCATCGTTCTGGGGCCAAGGGGCTTTGTCGGGGGGACTCTGGAGTCGCTCGGTTTGCATCATCTGGCCTTCAGCTTTGAAGGCATCCTGATCGCGTCGGTGCTGTACTCGATGCCGTTTGCCGTACAGCCACTGACGGAAGCATTCAGGAGTCTCGGGCGGCGCCCAGTTGAGGTTGCGAGCAGCCTCGGCGCGGGATTTTGGGATCGGTTCTACACAGTGATTTTGCCGTTGACCCGGGGCGGTTTTGTCGTCGCGGCCACGCTGACATTCGCTCATACGATCGGCGAATTCGGCGTGATTTTGATGCTCGGGGGCAGTATTCCCGGCGAGACCAAGGTGTTGTCGGTGTTGATTTACGATCATGCCGAGGCGATGAATTACGAGGCCGCGCATCGGCTGTCGGCGATGTTGTTGATATTCGCGTTTGCCACTTTGTTCATCGTGTATTCGATCACGCGACGGTTTGAGGTGGCCAAGATATGACGCTGGCGGTGCGTGTTGATCTCGATCGGGGCGATTTTGCGCTGAATGTGGATGTCGATTTGCCGCTCACGGGCGTGACCTCCTTGTTTGGTCGCTCAGGCTGCGGCAAGACGACGCTGCTGCGCGTGATTGCGGGGCTCGAGCGGGTGCGCGGTGCACGAGTGCGCTTTGGCGATCAGCTGTGGCAGGACGGACGTCAGTTCGTGCCGTTGCACAAGCGGCGAATCGGTTTGGTGTTTCAGGAACATAGCCTGCTGCCGCATCTATCGGTGCGCGACAACCTGTTGTATGGCTATCGGCGAACGCCGACCGCTTTACGTCGCCTGCATATGGACGAAGTCAGCGAGATGCTGGGGATTTCCGAGCTGCTGGGCCGAGCGGTCGATGAGTTGTCGGGCGGTCAGCGCCAGCGCGTGTCGCTCGGGCGGGCGTTGCTGACGAGTCCGCAGTTGTTGCTGCTGGACGAGCCGATGGCCGCCCTCGATACACAAACCAAGCAGGAAATCGTGCCCTTTCTGGCGCGCATGGCCAACGAGACCGATGTGCCGATTGTACTCGTGACGCATGCGCCAGCTGAGGTCGAACGGCTGGCCGATCGCGTGGTGTTCATGCGCGATGGCCATGTCGAACGAGTGGAATCGTTACGCGATGCGTTATCGCGACCGGACTCGCCGTTGTTTGCCGATGAGGGCGGCGTTGCGGTGCTCGATGGGGTCGTCCGTCCGGCTGAACCGGGTGTGCTGTCATTTGGAAACGAGTCGCTGCAGCTGCTCATTCCGGCGCGGGATCGTGTCGTCGAAAGGAGACCCGGAGCACAGGTCAGGCGTTTGCGAATCCTCGCCCGCGACGTGGCGTTGGCGCTTGAGGCCCCGCGCGCGACCAGTATCCAAAATGTTCTTGCGGTCAGGATCGAGCACGTCGATGCGTTGTCCGCGGGTACGGTTCTGGTCACTTTGCGCTTGGCTGATGAGCAGCGCTTGCTGGCCGAATTGACGGCACAAGCGGTCGAACAGCTTGCACTCAGGCCGGGCATTTCGGCGTTTGCATTGATCAAGTCGGTGGCGCTGATGGACTGATCAATACGATGGGACCCGGTGGGGAAACGTTAGATACGCGCAAAGCTTGCTGTGTCCAGCCGCCGCCGTTGACGCGATATCGGTGTTTAGGACGCGGTTGGCTGTCATGAGCGTTGCGGCGAATCAAGGCGCCGGTGGTTGGGCGATTCCTGTCAGTGCGTGCCGGCTCGACGATTTGTTTTGCGGCTTAGCCCACGCTATGCAGCTCGGTATTGGGCTCCACCGATGGCTCTTCAGCGTTTTTTAGTTGCTGTTGTTGCCACAACACGAGGCACTATGCGTTTTGCCGCGGGATTCCTGAATCGGGGGGCAGGGCACGTCGCCGTACGAGCAAAAGACGCAGCAGTCTCCCGCTCTTGGCGTCAGAAGCGTTGAGCAGGTCTCGCAGCTGAAGAACCACTGGCAGGCATCGGTCGGCATGATCTCGACGGTCGAGGCGTTGCACACCGGGCAGGTCAGCACTGACTCCAGCTGGATCGATGGGTTCGTCATCGCGTCTCCTTGTAGAGGCCGATCAGGCTGCAGTGGGCGCGAGTCAATCGTCGTGGCTGAACTGAATTATCATCGGTAGCGTGGCAATGTGTCCGTGATATCGCCAGAGTCCGGAATGCCATCGGGCCCTTCGATGCGGCGGGCGGTGTGCGTGAGCAAGTTCGTCACGGCCGCTGAGCGGCGTGTCACGGGCGTGTCGTGATGGGCGTGTCGTGATGGATGAATAAAGCTTTGACAGCAGGCTTGGAGTCTGTAGAATGCGCGTCTCGAAAACGACAGGCGCGTAGCTCAGTTGGTTAGAGCACCACCTTGACATGGTGGGGGTCGTTGGTTCGAGTCCAATCGCGCCTACCAAAGCCTTCAACGAAGAGCCGCTCTCGGGTCGTCCCCCGGGGCGGCTTTTTTCGTTGCGTCATTTTTGGCTGAATGCAGTTGCGCGATGCGTCGTCGTGACGATGGTTTGTGGTGATCCACGGAGAACGCGAGTCGGTTGGCGGCCCGGCGGGCATGGTTAAATGGACTCGGTGCTTGAGACGCGAGATGAAGGGCCCGAGTCATAAGCCTGAGTCATGGGCCTGAGTCATGGGCCTGAGTCATGGGCCTGAGTCATGGGACTGGGGTCGGTGAACTTACGCTGACACTGGGGGCGGCGTGCTAGGGTTCAGATTCAGTGGTTTGCGCGGTCGCTCCGCAATGGAGGTGGTGGGTGGCGGCAGATGTCGACGAAGGCAGGGATAGCGCCACTGAGGCGGCAGGCAACGCGGTGAGCCAAGCGGGCGATCCGAATCTGGATGTCTGGTCAGATGTTCTGGGTCATGATCTGGTCGTTGAGACGTCGTTGCCCATGGGTCTCGCGTCGGAACCCTTGCCTTCGACCGAGGTGACGGCTCGACTGATGGATGTGTTGGCGTTGGTCGAGCAGGGGTTGTTGAGCGCTCGTGAGCGTCGTTCCGATGAGGAGCTCGACAGCGATCTGGCGCGGATCGAGTTGAAGGTCGACTTGCTGGTGCAGTTGGTTGTGGCCCAGCAGCGTCCCGAGGGGTTGCCTTGGGCGACGGTGCGGGTTTCACGTCGTGGCATGGTCATCGATGAGGCGTACGAGCTGCCATGGGCTCGGCGCTTAGTGACTCGTTCTGCGAGAGATGCAACGGGGGCCGAACCTGGGCCTGATGGGGCGGCGATATCGCCGCACGCGGGTATGCCGAGTGCCGGCGGTGACGATTTGCGGGCACTGGCTGTTGCGGTCTCACCGGCGCTACCTTGGCCCTGTGTGATCCCGGTTGAGTCAGCATTGTGGCGGGGGCGGGCGCTGGGCGTTCGATTCTCGTCGAATAGCGCGACCCTCGATGAGGCTTTGGGGCGGTGGGTTTTTCGGCTGCATCGTCGACAGGTGGCTCTGGCGCGCAGTCGGCGTCGTTCGAAGGCTTAGGAATGCGAGCGCCTTAAAGCCTCGAGACCCGCACGGGTGCGGCCGTTTGAGGGTGCGTGGAGATGTTTTTGATCGATGGTGTGGCTCGATTTTCGAGCAGCACGGCCGATGCATGTGATTGTGAGCGCGACTGTGAAACGTGTAACACCCATTCATGAGATTAGTGCGCCGTCTTCTGACGCCGACGCCTTTGCAGGTTTTGGCGCTGGGCCGGAAGGTGAGGGTAGTGCTGTGCGCTGGGTGGGGTGTCGCGAATGCCTTGATGCGCATCCGCTAGGATTTCCGATCTCGATGGCGTTTCAGCCGATCGTGGATCTGCGCGATCACTCGATTTGGAGTTATGAGGCGCTGGTTCGGGGCGCTGATGGCGCTTCGGCGGCGAGCGTGCTTGGGCGTATCGATGAGGTCAATCGCTATTATTTCGATCAGACGGCTCGCGTAACGGCGATCCGTTTAGCGACGGAGCTCGGGCTGGCGGCGCGGCTGAACATCAATTTCTTGCCGAATGCTGTGTATCGACCGGAGACGTGTATTCGCGCAACGCTCCAGGCGGCCGAGATGTTTGGTTTCGATATCTCTAGAATCGTGTTTGAAGTGACGGAGGGGGAGCAGGTACGCGATCGGATGCACTTGCGGCAGATTTTTGATGCTTATCGTGAGCGCGGGTTTATCACGGCGATCGACGATTTCGGCGAGGGCCATTCTGGTTTGAATCATCTGGTCGAGTTGACGCCGGATGTGGTGAAGCTCGATATCAATTTGGTGCGAGCTCTGGAAAGCGACCGGCCGCGACGATTGATCGTCGAGGCTGTCGCGAGGCTGTGTCGTGAGCTCGGCATCGAGGTGATTGCCGAAGGCGTCGAGACCGAGGCCGAGTTGCGCTGCCTCGAGGATCTTGGAATCGTACTGTTTCAGGGCTTCTTGTTTGCGCGGCCCGGGTTCGAGTGCTTGCCGCAACCCGTGTTTCCACCGCGTTAACGCGTCATTGACGGTCGTTCGTCAAAAGCGCGATTCGGTCGCTAGGCGAAGCAAATCAGCCGAGTGTCTGATCGATGGTGTGAGCGTTGGGCGAATGGTTGGCGCCTGACTCAATGAAGGAACGTCTGAGCACGTTCGTCGTGGCGTTTCCAGATTGGGCCCGTCGAAAGCTGTGATTCGCGCTTGACTTCGTTTTTGACGACTCTTGTCGTTAGCAGCGTCTCGGGCCTCCTCGAGTGTGAGGGGACGGTCAGGGTGCTCCGGACTTGTGCTCAGCTGTCTTGATCTTTGGCCCGGCGACGCCGTGTGGCCGTGGCGCGGTCAATGAGGATTGATCCGGATCGCGCGAAGGAGCGGTCGTCATTCGATTGACGCCGGGCCACGCATGCGTCAATGATTCGTCATTCCTGAATGGACGATGAGCTTGACAATGCGAACAGTGCAAGTCGGTGTGCGAGGCGCCTCCCAACCGAATTCGAACTTGGTCAACTCATTCGCTCAGCATGTCGTTACTCGGACTGAGCTCGAAGCGTTGGAGCGGGCGAGGTTGTCGCTGCTTGAGCAGTTGCGCTTTCTTGGGGTTTCGGCCGTGCCCTGTGATGATCCTGCGACAGTGGATTGGTGGCTGGTGCCGTCGCAGATGGCCGCTGGTTCATCGGCCGTGTCTGTTGATCCCTCACGTGCGCGCGCCAGTTTGCAGGCCCTCCGCCCTTGCATCGTGCAATTGGTGGACGTCACAGCAGGATCAGCTGAGGTCGATGACTTTGACGCGGGGCGTATCACGGAATTATTCAGCAGCGTTGCCCGCGTGGCGCGAGTGTTGCCGGTCGAGACCGACGCCTCGACGATTGTTGGGGCCGTCGCACTGTTGAGTAGTGTGCGGCAGGGGGCCGCGCTGGAGGCGAATCACAGCGATTTTGGTGGCGGGCCCAATGACCCGTCGGCTTCGCGAGGGTTGGCTCGTCTTGTCGGTGGCAGCGGGTCGATGGTCATGCTTCGTCGGATGGTTGCGAAGGTCGCTCCAACGGACGCGTCGGTTTTGATTCTCGGTGAAACTGGGACGGGTAAGGAGGTAGCGGCGCGCAGTTTGCATGAAGCGTCGCCACGATGTAACGCGCCGTTTGTCGCGGTGAATTGTGGTGCGATCCCCGAGGATTTGCTCGAAAGCGAGCTTTTCGGGCACGAGAAAGGCGCGTTTACCGGTGCGTATACGTCGCGCACCGGGCGTTTTGAGTTGGCGGCTGACGGAACGCTGTTCCTCGATGAAATCGGCGATATGCCCCTGACGATGCAGGTGAAGCTGCTTCGTGTACTGCAGGAGCGGGTATTCGAGCGCGTCGGTTCGCACAAGCCGATCGAGTGTCGGGCGCGGATCGTTGCCGCGACTCATCGTCGTCTCGATGTTGCGGTCGAGGAAGGTCGTTTTCGTGAAGATCTGTTTTATCGCTTGTGTGTGTTTCCGATTGATCTGCCTGCACTGCGTGAGCGGATTGTCGATCTGCCGATCTTGATTACTGTGCTGAATCGTCGCTTGGCGGATTCCGGCATGAAACCCGCGAGTTTTCTTCCTGATGCGTTGCGGGTGCTGTCCGCGTACCGCTGGCCGGGTAATGTACGCGAGCTGGGCAATGTGCTTGAGCAGCTGGCGATTCTGTATCCGGGGCAGTGGGTATCGGCGGCGATGTTGCCGTCAAGGCTGCGAGCTGGCAACGACGCGGCTGCGAGCGATGGGGTGCAGGCCGACGAACGCGATTTGCTGAGCAATCTGTTTGATGCACCGTCGGAATCATTCGAGGAGAGCGGTGCGTTTGATGATGCGGTGTGGGACGCCAGTACTGTGGGATGTGGCTCGGACGCGGCTGATGGAGCGAATTTTGCGGTGCAGTCGGCGTTGGACGCGGCGCTGGTGGTGTCTGATCGTTCGTGTTCCGATTCCACGACCGCTGTATCCGCGCTGCCCGAGGGCGTGGCGCTTAAGGATCATTTGCTTGAGCTCGAGACCCGATGGATCGCCGAGGCTCTGGAGCGTCACGAAGGTGTCGTGGCGCAGGCAGCCCGCGCGCTGGGGATGCGTCGGACGACATTGGTCGAGCGCATGCGCCGCCTAGGACTCAGCCGAGAAGGCGACGACACCTGAGGTCGAATGACGTGAATCCAGGCGCTTTCACGGCGCATTTGTCATGACTTTTTGGTGTGGTGCATCGGTCGTATCGGGGGCTTCGGCGCTGCAGGCGGTTGGCAGTATCGCCTGCAACGCGTTCTGCGAGTCGGTGTACACGCGCGGAGCAAGATAGGCATGTATCTCGCGCTGATGGAGGCCTGGTCGCGGAGCGTCTTTGAGCCCCGCGAGCATGGGTTGGCTGAAGCCTTTTTGAACACTTTGAGGGATCTAGGCGCTATCGAGCCGGCGCCAGTTCAAGTGTCATGACCCGGCCCAGGGCTTGGCGGATGTCGTCGATTGAGGGCGGCAGGGCTTCCCAGGGGTCGGCGTAGGGGCCGCGGCAGTTGAGCCGATAGACGTCGGGTTGGTTGTCCGATCTGAGGTACCAGTGCCAGCCTTCAAAGACGCGCGTAGGGCTGTCGTCGTAGTCGGTGAACCAGCTGAGCGCATTCATGGGATTTGCCGCATCACCGTTAGGGCCGCCTCGGTAGGCGTGATGTGCGGTCCTCTGAAACGCACCGAAAGTGCGAGCTGGGTTGAGCGGCTGAGCGTGGCTGAGGGTCGCGCGGTGATGAGCCGTCGCGTAGGCGGGTGGCGTCGTAGCCGGGCTTGCATCGACCGTGGTGGTGAAGCGCTGAGTGCGCTCGATAACAAAACGATCGGGAGTGATCAAGGTGGGGTTGTCGCGGTCGAGCGTAAAGACTTCGAGATTGCATTGCACCGCGAAGTCGGACGGGGCGCCGGTGCCAATCCACACGCGGGCGGCGCCCGGGCGAATCTCGAGAGTCTCGTTGAGCACGAGTGTGCTGCTGATGGGTGGCGCGATCCAATACGCCGACGGGTCGAGCGGCGCGTTGTGCTGAGCGCCTGGGTCTGCGGCGTCTGGAAGGGTGCCGCAGCCGGTGAGGATCAGCGCAGAGGTGATGGCGGCCATCGTCGAGCCGGCGAAGCGTCTCGATGGGGTACGACCGGCGGTGAGTATTGTTGTGTCCGAGCTTTGCGAGGCAGCGCTAACGTTCGTTGCTGACGCCTCGGTGGGCAGAGAGACGTTCGAGGCCGCTGCATGGATAGGATGGCTGCGCATGTTGGATGACCCGCGTAAAGATCGTGAACGACGATGAGTTGCGTCGACTGCAGCGAATGAGCCGCCACGAGAATACAGCCGCTGTCAAGCACGGTTGCGTCTCGTACCCTATCAGCATGGACAAGAAGTTCCGTGATGAGGTTCGACCGCTTTTGGCCGAAGTGTAACGGCGTTGCTGCCACCTTCGCGTGACAGACTAAATCCTTGGGTCATGTGGCGGTTGATTTGAGACGGTTGCTTTGAACTGAGCCGTGAGGACTGGCATGAAGAATCGTTTGGACTCAGAACCATCGAATGGTGATGCCGGCAGTCGTCAAGCGGCGGGGCGAGATCATGACGCTGGGGGCTCGACTCTCAACCAGCGCGCTGCGCCGCGCTGCGACGGCACTGACGATGGCAACGCTTACGAAGGTGTCGGGCAGAGTGCGCGGGCGTATCGAGCCGGTCTCGAGGGTGAACCTGATCCGAGAATTTTTTTGGCGGCTGAACGTACGGCGTTGGCGTGGAATCGTTCGGCGTTGGCGTTGATGGCGTTTGGTTTTGTCGTTGAGCGGGCGGGTTTTCTTGGCGAGGCGTTGTCGGCGAATGTGCCGGCCGGGGCGTCGTGGCCCGCGGCGGTTTTGGGTATTGTCGCGATGCTGATGGCAGCGAGTGTCGCGGGTCTGTCGGCTTGGCGGGGCCGGCTAATTCTCGAAGCTTTGATTCGGCACGCGCCACCCGAGGCTGTGCCGCCGCGCCGCGTGGCCTTGCTCGGTTGGGCGACGATGGCGCTGGGTTTATGGCTGTCGGTGTGGTTGACGATCGAGACGGCGATGCGTGTCGGCTCGCTGAAGGGGCTCGCATGAGCGGCGCCAAGCGATGAAGGCTCGTCCTGCGAGTGTGGTGCGCCGGCGTGAGGTGTTTGGTTGGGCGATGTTCGATTTTGCCAACCAGGCCTATACGCTGCTGATTATTACCGTGATTTTTGGTGACCTGTTCACACGCGTGATCGTTGGCGATGGGCCGGATTATCGACTCGGAAATTTGCTTTGGGGCTTGGCGCTCGGGATCAGTTATGCGCTGGTGTTGATCGCGGCCCCCTTGATCGGTGCGTGGATGGATTTTTCTGGCGCGCGCAAGCGGTTTTTGATGATCAGCTGGTTGGTGACGGTGGTGGCGACCGCGGGCTTGTACTTCGTCGAACCGGGCTGGGTGCTGTTTGCGATGGCGCTGGTGATCGTGTCGAATTTCGGTTACGCCCTCGGTGAATCGATCATTGCGGCGTATCTGCCCGACCTCGGGCCGCCGGAACGCTTGGGCTGGATTTCGGGGCTGGGCTGGGCTTTGGGATATGTCGGTGGCCTCGCGGCGACGGCAGTGGCGTTGAGCGTGCTCGGTGAGACGAGTGCGGACAACTACGACCGCGTGCGCTGGGTCGGCCCGATTGCTGCGGCGTTCTTCCTGTTGGCGGCGATTCCAACTTTCGTGTTCTTGCGCGATTTCGCGCGTCGCCGGCGTTTGTCTTCGAGCTTGGGTGCGGCTTTGGCGTGGCGGCGGCTGCGCTCGACGTTGGCGGAGTTGAATCATCGCCCGCAGCTCATGGCGTTGATGGTGAGCGTGTTCTTTGTAATGGCGGGCATCGCGATCGTCGTGAGTTTTACGTTTTTGTACGGCGCTCAGGTGATTGGTTGGAGTGAGACGACACGGGTGCAGATGTTCGTGATCACTCAGGTCACGGCGATCATCGGCGCCTTGGCGTTTGGCTGGCTGCAGGATCGCATTGGGCCGGTTCGCGTGTATCGCGGCGTGTTGCTGTTGTGGGTGGTGACGGTGATCGGTGTTGTGGCGACGCCGGTATTGGCTGGACTGTTGGAATGGGTGCTGGCGCGTGAAGTTGCGGCTGAGCAGGTGTTTTTGTTGATGGGCGCGCTGGCAGGTTTGAGTCTGGGTTCGGCGCAGTCGGCGGGGCGGACGCTGGTGGGGCTTTTGGTGCAGCCGCAGGAGTCGGGCCGGTGGTTTGGTGTGTGGGGATTGTCGGCGAAGGCGGCGGCGATTTTTGGCTTGATCGGCGTCGGTCTGTTGCAGTGGGCGGTGGGGCTGGCCTACGCGATTCTGTTCTGCGCCGTTCTGTTTATCGCGGGTTTTGTTGCGGCAGGTCGTATCGGCCGACTTTAGGCGAGCGGTGAGCGCACGGCGTGTCGGCCTGCTGCGAAGTCGGCCTGCCGGCGGGTAGCGACCTGGGTGTCACCGGTTTGGCTGGTCTGGTCCGCGGCGACGATCGCGCTGCTGTTTTTGATGGTCTGGCGGTTAGCTGTTTGCTGGCGGCTTTGGTGACGACTTCAGCGAGTGGGGCGCGTGGTCTGCCGCGTTTTGTTGCGCCGCGGTTGCAAGATGGTGATGGACCACGCGGTCAGTCAAGCGCGGTTGGGGTGGGTTTGACGAAATCCGCGCCGCGGTCGTATCGCTCTTCGTACAGGCGCAGTAGCGCGGGAATCACAAACAGGACCAGCACGGTCGCCACCGCGAGACCGAAGACGATCGATATGGCCATCGGGATCAGGAATTGGGCCTGTACCGAGCGTTCGAATAGTAGCGGTGTGAGGCCGGCGATCGTGGTGATCGAGGTCAGCAGGACCGCACGCAGCCGTTGGCATGATGCTTCGATGATGGCTTCGCGTAGGTTGAGACCATCGACGCGCAGTTGCTGGTAGAAGCTGACGAGGATGATCGAGTTGTTGACGACGATGCCGGTGAGCCCGAAGAGGCCAAACATTGACAGGATCGTGAGATCGACGCCGAGCAACCAGTGCCCCACGAAGGCGCCGAGAAGCCCGAACGGGATGATCGCCATGACGATCAGAGGCCAACCCCAGGATTGAAAGACCCATGCGAGGACCAGGAACATCAGCGCTAACGCAACGATCAGTCCTGTGCGCATGTCGGCGAAGGTGTCGGCTTGGTCTTCGGCGCGCCCTTGAAACGCGATGGCCACGTCATAGGTGCGTTCGATCTCGGCAAGTAAGCCGTCTTCGAGTGCATTGCGAATACGTTGGGCGTTATTTTGGGTGCGATCGACTTCGGCGGTGACGCTGATCGCGAGCGCGGCATCGACGTGACGGAGCGTCTCGAATCCCGGTCGAGTGGTGAGGGTCGCGACGGTATCGAGTGGTGCGAGAGCGCCGTTCGGCAGGCGTATGGGCAGTCGATCGAGCGTGTCGAGCCGGAGACGTTCCGAGTCGGGTAGGCGCAGGCGAATTTCGATTTCGTCGGGCCCTTGTAGGATGTTTTGTGCGAGGGCACCGTCGAACGCTTCCCGAAGCTGAGCCGCGAGGGTGTCGGTGGTGAGTCCGGCGGCCCGCCCGTTGGGCGTGAGCTCAAAGATGCTTTGCTGGCGGCCAAAGGGGGTGTCGTCGCGTACGGCGTAGGTCCCGGAAAAATCATCGATGATTTCGACGAGTGCGGTCGCCGCGCGTTTCAGTCGTGCGGGGTCGTCGCCGGTGATGCGGAGATCGAGATCGGTGCCCGGTGGTCCGGCTTGGCGTTCGGCGAGTGTGAGAGATTCGAGACCGGGCGCGTCGGGTGCGCGGGTCTGCCAGGCATTGAGAAGTTGGCGATTGCGCACGTCGCGTTGTTCGGGGGAGACGAGTTCGACTTGGATCGTGCCGTATTGGTCGCCGCGCGGCGCGCCACCATCTCCGCTATCGACACCAATGCCGCGACGGATGACCGCGGTGCGGACAAGACCACCGCCGAGTGCTTGTTCGGTGTGGTACAGCGCGCTCTCGAGTTCATCGAGGTAGCGATCGACCACGTCGGGCGGGGTGCCAGCGGCGAATGCGACACCGGCGTTGACGACCGTTCCTTCGGGCGAGGGGAAGAAGGTAAACGCGACGCGCCCCGAGGCGACGAGACCGATGGCGAGTATCAGCGCACCGGTGGCGAGTGCGAGGGTGACGCCGGCGTGATCGGTTGACCATGCCACGGCCCGTGCGAAGCGGCCATGACGCAGACTGGCAAAGCCTCGATCGAAGCGTCCACGCAAGCTTTTGGGTGCGGGTTCGCTAACCTTCGACAGGGTGTTGCGCAGTTGTGCGGGAAGAACCAGAAAAGCAATGATGAGCGTGGCGGCGATGACGCAGATGACGACGAGGGGGATGTCGAACAGGATGTTGCCGATGACGCCGCCGACCGCCATTAGGGGCAGGAAGGCGGCAATCGTGGTGAGCGAGGAGGCGACGACGGGGCCGATCATGCGCGCCGCTGCACGGCCGGCCGCCTCGCGAGGGTCTTCGCCTGCCTGATAGCGGGCGTAGGCGTGTTCGGCGACGACGATCGAGTTGTCGACGATGATGCCGAGCGACATGATGAATCCGAACAGCGAGATCATGTTGATTGAGCCGCCGACGGCCCAGAGCGCCATGAGCGCTGCGGTGAAGGCGATCGGGATGCCGAGCGAGACGCGCAGCGCGATCCCCGGATGAAGGAAAAGGAACAGGATGCCGAGGACGAGCAGCAGCCCTCCGACCCCGTTCTTGACCAGCAACATGATGCGTTCGTAGAGCAGTTCCCAGAAGGCGTCGATGACTTCGAGGTTGATGCCGTCGGGCAGGCTGGCACGTGTCGGTTCGAGCCAGTCGTCGAGAATCCGCGCGGAGCGCAGCGAGTCGCCGCTTTCGCTGCGCAGGAGTTGCAGCTCGATGGCGGCACGGCCGTCCTGGCGCATGATGACTTGCCCGTCGAGGGGCGTTTGGCGAATGTCGGCGACCTGTCCGAGCGTCAATGTGCCGGCGCTGTCACTCGCAGGGTCGGTGCGCAGGGCGAGGGCTTCGAGTGCAGCGATGTCGCGGGCTTGTGAAAGCGTCCGCAATTGCTCGGCGGTGTCGCCACGGCCGGGGTTTCCGGCTGGAATATCACGCGATTGGGCGTTCAGGAGAGCGGCCAGCTCGCTGAGCGTGGCGTTGCTCTGGACGAGTGTCAGGAGGTCGAGTTCGACGGCTAGGACGTCGTCGGTGTAGCCGGTGAATTCGACTCGTGCGATGCCAGCGTCGAGCAGCTCGCGCTCGAAGCGTCGTGCCAGCGGACGTAAGGTTGCGGCGTCATCGCCTGTGAGCAACAGGCGCGCCACTGGTTCGTAGCGCACGATGCGACTGACGATCGGTGTTTCGGCCTGGCTCGGTAGGCGGTTGCGGACCTGGTCAACACGATCGGAGACTTGATTGACGGCCTGCGCCATGTCGGCGCCGGCGTCGTATTCGAGCGTGATGTTGGAAACGCCTTGGGCCGATGTCGACGTCATGCGCTTGAGGCGGTCGACGTTTTTGAGTTCCTGTTCGAGAACGTTGGTGATCGATCGCTCGATGTCTTCGGCAGAGGCGCCGACCCAGACGGTCCGAACACTGACGATCTCGAGCTCGAAGCTTGGGAAAAACTGCGTGTTGAGACGATCAAGTGAGATGAGTCCGCCGAGCACTAGGAGAACGACAAGGAGTTGTGCCGCGAGGCGATGCTGCAGAAACAGGCCGATCAGGCCGCGAGCGCCGGCGGTGTCGGTCGCGGGTTGGTGGCTCGCTGAGGCGGTAGAGTCGGTTTCTGTTGGGTTGGCTGTCGAGCCGGTGTCTGTTGGGTTGTTTTGATTCGGGTTCATCGCGCGGTACCACTTTCGGGCTGCGACGTGGCCTGAGTGTTGGGCGAGTCGTCGTCGGAGGTGGCTGGTTCGGCGGATGCGGGGTTCTCGACGACGCGAACGGCGAGACCGTCGATGGCGTTCGGTAGTCGCGTGATGAGAAGTCTGGCGTTTTCCGGTGCGGATTCGGGTAGCCGCACGAGAACTTCGGAGCCCGTGACCGCTGCACTGGTGCTTGCTGTCGGCGGTTCACCTGTGTTCGAGGTGAGTGGGGCTGTTGTCCGAGCATCGCCGACTCGTTCGACTGCAAGGCTTCGCAGACGCCCCTCGACGATGGCGTAGACTCGATCGTTGTCGAATAGCGCCTCGCGTGGGAGACGGACGACATTGTCGACTCGCGGCAGCTGTAACAGCACGCTCAGATGTTCGTCGAGGCTTAGACGGTCGGCCTGTGCGCGCTCAACGGTGAAAAACGCACGCAGGCCCGTTTCGCCTGGGCGAATTTCGGCCGCGAGTCGCTCGAGGTGTGCAATCGGCTGGGCTTCGGGCATACCGCCCGTGACGCGGTAGGCAGCGAGGCGTTCGCCGCGGGCGAGGGCTTCGC
The DNA here is from genome assembly GCA_046299415.1 of Thioalkalivibrionaceae bacterium. Taxonomy (GTDB): domain Bacteria; phylum Pseudomonadota; class Gammaproteobacteria; order Ectothiorhodospirales; family Ectothiorhodospiraceae; genus JBKBII01. The sequence continues at coordinate 227,908 of JBKBII010000001.1, forward strand.
GCACGGTTTCGACGGCGCGATTGGGGATCGTCGCGACGAGTTCGAAGCCAGCGTCGGGTAGGAAGCGGACCAGTGTGGCGCCGCTGCGGACAGCGTTGCCGAGCGCTGCTTCCACGGCTAGGACGCGACCATCGACTGAAGCGCGAACGCTCGTGGCTGCGAGGTCGCGTTGGGCCAGTTCGAGCGCGCTGGCCGCTCGCGCCTCGCGCGCGTGAAGTTGGCGTAAACGGGCTGGGGCTTCACGAATCGCCTGTTCGCGTTGTTCGAGGCGGAGACGCGTCGTTTCGAGCGTGTTTTGCGCCTGGTCGACGTCGTTGTCGGACGCCAGCTGGCGGCGGCGTAGGTCCTGTGCGCGTTCCAGCGCCCGCTCCGCGATGGCTACCTGCTCTCTTTCTCGACGGACGGCGCGCTCGTCGTTGCGCAGGCGTTCGGCGTCTATGGCGATGGCCGCACGTGCATCTTCGAGATCGGCGTTGCGTTGTGTGGCACGGTCGCTGGCTTCGAGTGGGTCGAGTTGTACCAAGAGATCGCCCGGTGCATAGCGTCGGCCGGCGCGCGCAGGGACATCGATGACGTCGCCATCGATACGTGCGGTGAGCGTTTGAATACCGAGGTGCTGCGCTCGGGCGAACAGGGCGATGTCAGGATGTTCCGCGCGCGGTCGCGCCTCCAACGCCGCGACCGGCCATTGCCGCTCTTGCACCTGCGGTGCTGGGGCTTCGGGACCGGTTGCACGCAGCGCGATGAAACCTAGGATCGCGATCCCGAGAATGATGATGACCGTCACGGCGTTGCGCAGGCGTTGCCGCAGTGTTGACTTGGCGGCCTGCCCAGTTCGCACGCCGGCCGGCGACGACCGGTCAGCGTTTCGCGAGTGCGGTGTGTTCGGCGCGTTGTCGGGCATGTGGGCTCATTGTTGGCTGGGCGCGGGGCCGATCGATGAATGCGGCTGAGGTGATATCGACGCTCGCGCGGGGCAGTCGCCCCGTTCGACGCAGAGTTTCGATCAGAGGCGGGTGTTGAGATGTTTTTTGGAAGTCCGGTGGTCGCGCTGAGTCGGCGCGATCAACGCGGGGTGTTCGATCACCAGTTGTTTGAAGACGCGGCTATCGGACGGTTCTCTGCGTACGTGCGTTTCGGCTCGCTGGTCAAGCACGCCTCACGGCACGGAAAGACTTAGCACGCGCAATAAGGTTCCTGCTCTCGATTTCGACTCATATCGTCGATTTGTGTTTTTGGCGTGCCGAACGATCAATTTTTGTCGATCGGGTTGCTGGCGCCCGATTTTCCGGATGGATTGTTCACGTGGGCCGTTATTCCACATGGCTTTGCGCGTGCTAAGAAGTTTGCGTGTCGGGACGCACAACTTCGAGATGACGATTGATGACGGCGCTTGAATGACCAATCAGGTCTGTGGTCACTAAGGCCTTGGTTCTGGATCACTATCTCGAGTTCGCCGACGGGTTTCACCAGCCTTCAGATTTCGGGTCTGGGTTTGTGGATGATGTTTCGAGCGATCAAGCCGGGGATGTGAATGGCGCAGGTCCGGCTCTGCCGAGCGTGGCGAACGCCCGGAGTGATTCGCTTGCATTGATTCGCTCGCGGAGCGAATTCGGAACGACGCTGCATGAATATGAAGCCACCATCTGTGTATCCGTTTGCGAATCAGTGACGGTGTTCGTGTTGGGCCGCCCCGGCCGTGGCCGATCCGGCGACTCCTACGAGCGCCTCGGGTCTCATCCGATAAGCGCATCACTCAGACGGTGAGTCCTTTGTGTGTCTGGTCTCGGTCTCGCTGCCGGTGTTGGCGGCGCTGTCCTGCTTGGACGAACTCCCGTTTTCCGGTGCGGCTGCCGAGCGTCGGCGCGGTCGACGGCTACGGCGGCGCGGCTGTTGCGAGCGTTCTGCCGTTTCGGTTGCCGTGGAATCTGCAGTTGAGTCAACGCGGCTTTGATCGTCTTGACGACGCTCATCAGACGGGCGATCGGGCGTCGTGGTGGCCGTTGGCTCTATTGAATCGACGTGGTTGTTCGGTGCACGATTGGTGGTTTGCGGTTCAGAGTGCTGGGTCGTCGAATCGTTTGTGGCGGTGTTCAGTGCACGAGACGATTGAGTATCCGAAGTCGAAGATGTGTCGACGGTAGCGCTCTTGCGCGACCCGCGACGCGAACGACGACGCGCCGGCTTCGCCGCTTCGGCGTTTTTATCCGAAGGCGCTGCGGTTCTGCTGGCGGCGCGTTCAGACTCATTGTCGGGCTTTGTTTCAGGGCGTTGTCGTTCGTCATTCGCGGGTTCGTCAAGGTCGCCTTCGGGAGCAACTGCGGGCGGTTTGGCGGAGACCTCTGCCGATGCTTGGGGGGGTGACGATGGTGCCGGCGCGCCTTCGGGCGGGTTCGACTTGGCGTTGACCGATTCGCTGGGTTTGCCGCGTGGGCGCCGGCGCCGGCGGGATCCGGAAGCTGGCGGAGTGGGGTCGTCGTCACCGTCGGTCTCATCGTTTGTAATTTTGTCTTCGGGCGCCGGCATTTGTTCTGTGACGGATTTCGAACGTTCCTCGACGACGGATTCCGAAGCCTCGGTTTCTTTCGATACGGATGGCGCCTCGATGGTCGTGTCCGGATCGTATGTGCTGATGGCGTTGGTGCTGGTCGCGGCGGCGGCCTGTTCGGGTGAAGCCGATTCCGGATCTGCTGGTTCTTGCGATTCGGCGTTCGTGAGTTCGTCGACTGACGACGATGCGGAAGGCGGTGTTACTGCCGCGGCTTTGATCGGCGTGCCGGCCGTTTCGGCGATCGGTTCGTCGGTCAGCTGATTGTGTGACGGTCTGCCATCAACCGCGGTGAAGTGCACGACATTGCGACCCGTTTCGTTTTCGCTTGGGCCGTTTGCGGGCGCCTGCCGCTCGGCTGATTGCGCCGATGACGGGCGATCATCAGCAGATTCGGTACGTTGACTACGGCGTTCGCGCAGTTGTCTGGCCGCTTCGATCGCGGAGGCGACATTGGGTCCTCGCGCTTCGTCCAGTGGAGCGACGTTTGGCGGGGTGGGCGGAGTGGCCCAAGCCGGCGTGCTGGAGCTTTGGTGGCCGCCCGGGTGTTCGCCCGCCGCGCGCTCGTGGGTTGGTGCCTCCCTTCGCGGTTCGCTCGCGTCGGTCGGTCCGTTATGCTGTGGCGGATTGTTGGTGCTCGGCTCGTTGCTCGCGTGATCGGTATCCGCGCCATTGTTGCGCGCCGTTGACGGGTGGCCACGTTCAGCAAAAGCTTTGGTTCCAACGTGCGTTGGGGGCGCCTCAGTTGAGGCGTCGCACGCGTTTGTAATCTCGGCCTGTGTATCGGCCTGTGTATCGGTATGGGTGCCGGATTTCCTACGACGACCACCGCGTCGCGAGCGACGCGAACGGTTTCTACCGTCGTCGTCTCTGTGATCGTCGTCTGCAGGTGCGCTGCGCGGGCTGTTTTGACTGGTGTTGTCGCCGTTGTCACTCCTGCCTCGCGGCGAGGCGGAGTGCGTGCCGTCGTTCGATGAGCCGCGCACGCCGTGACTTTCGCCGGTATCGCCGGGACGCATCGGGAACAGAGCGCTCCAGATGCGGGTGAAGAATCCCGGTGTTTGAACGGTGCTTTGAGGTTGAATGCCGGCAGCGGAGGGTTCAGCCACCCGGGTGCGTTGGCGCTCGGGCGCCACGCTGGGGGGCGGAGTGACGACCGGCAGGGTCTGTACGAGGGGCGTTTCAGCGCGGCCGTTGGTCGGGCTACCAGCGGTGAGTTCGGCCGTTTTCGGCGGTGTCACGAGCTGATGTGATGCGCGGTGACCGATGGTGCTGGCGATCTCATCTTCGCGGACTCGAGCCACTCGGTAGTGCGGCGTTTCCCAGTTGGGGTTGAACAGGATCTGGACGCTAACTTCGTGCCGATGCTCGATATCAGCGATTTGGGCCCGCTTTTCGTTGACGAGAAAACTGCCGACGTCGACGGGAACTTCAGCGACCACCAAGCCCGTTCGGTCTTTGATCGCTTCTTCTTCGATCAAGCGCAGAATCGATAGCGCAAGACTTTCGACCGAGCGGATCGAGCCGTGACCCGAGCAGCGGGGGCAGGTGATCTGGCTCGACTCTCCCAGCGATGCGCGCAGTCGTTGACGGGACATCTCGAGCAGGCCGAAGCGCGAAATGCGACCGACCTGTACCCGCGCACGATCCATTTCCATTGCTTCGCGCAGTCGGTTTTCGACTTCGCGCTGGTGTTTTGCGGCGCTCATGTCGATGAAGTCCACGACGATGAGGCCACCTAGGTCGCGGATACGTAGCTGACGGGCGACCTCGTCGGCGGCTTCGAGATTGGTTTTGAACGCGGTGTCTTCGACGTCTGAGCCTTTGGTCGCGCGCGCCGAGTTGACGTCGACTGCGACGAGGGCCTCGGTGTGATCAATGACGAGTGCGCCCCCGGAAGGCAGGGTCACTTCGCGCTCGAGGGCCGATTCGATTTGGCTCTCGACCTGATAGCGATTGAACAGCGGGATCGTGTCCTGGTAGAGCTTGACCCGCCGAGCAGCGGTCGGCATCACGCGTTCGCAGAATTCCACCGCTTGTTGGTACATGAGCGGTTCGTCGATGATGACTTCGCCGATGTCATCGCGTAGGTGGTCGCGCAGCGCGCGGATGATGACGTTGGATTCTTGATGAACGAGCGCCGGCGCTTTTGCTTTCTCTGCGGCTTCGGTGATTGTGCCCCAAAGTGTTGCTAGGTAGTCGAGATCCCACTGTAGCTCTTGTGCGCCGCGGCCAACGCCGGCAGTGCGCACGATGATGCCCATGCCCTCCGGCACGTTGAGCGCGTTGAGGGCTTCGCGCAACTCGGCGCGGTCTTCGCCTTCTATGCGGCGTGAGACGCCGCCGGCACGCGGGTTGTTGGGCATCAAAACGAGGTAGCGGCCAGCGAGGCTGGCGTAGGTGGTCAGCGCTGCGCCTTTGTTGCCGCGTTCTTCTTTGTCGACCTGAACGAGTAGCTGCTGGCCCTCTTTGAGGGCTTCCTTGATCGATTTGTTGCTGGCACCGGCCTCGAGTCCGATCATCGTCGGCTCGATTTCCTTCATCGGCAAAAAGCCGTGGCGCTCGGCACCATAGTCGACGAAGACCGCTTCGAGACTGTGCTCGACGCGGGTGATCCGCGCTTTGTAGAGGTTGGATTTCTTACGCTCGCGCGAAGGAATCTCGACGTCGAGGTCGTAAAGACGTTGCCCGTCGACCATTGCGACGCGGATTTCTTCGGGTTGTGTTGCGTTGATCAGGATGCGTTTCATGTGGGGGCCTCAGATGAGCGCCGCCACCGGAACTCGTCGCACAAGCCAGCGAACTGAACGTCGCCGCGTGTTGCGAAGAAGTTGGGCAGTAGAGTGTTCCGAGCGAGTCTTTGCCGCTACACACGATGACGGCCGTGCGACGAGAGTGTCGCATCGGCCGATTGTGCTGCGCTGATCGACGCCCCGCGCGGTCAGTGGTCTTGCCCGATCTCGCGCCAAGAACGCGATGCTCACCGCAATGCAACCTACTTTGTGCAGGTGCATCGGGTTTTACATTCGCGTCGCATGGCGGGTAAGCCGTGTAAGAACACAACGCACGGGTTGCATGACGCTCATGGGCATGCAACCGATCAGAGGCTGAGGACGCTTCATCGCACGACGAATCCTCGACAGCCCGGTCCGTGCCGCAGCCTGAGTCGGAACGCAGGTGTGGGTGTTGGGTGGGGTCGAAGTGCCGTGCGTGGAGTGCTTCGCGGTGGTCTGAACTCGACTCGGCTGCGATCTTTTTAGCGGCAGGTGCACCGTTTGTTTCGGCGCTCTGCTGCGTTCGATCGAACCACGAGAGGAGCCATGCCACGGGTCTGGAACACGCTCTGACCCATCCACGACTTTGCGCAACGTGACGGCACGGGCCGTCGCGTGGGTCGCGAGGTCGGTTCTGGAGGGGCTTGGGGAGCGATGATTGATTCAAAGGTTAGTTCAGTCGGGCTCGCCGCTCACACGTTCAACCATGATGATGCTGCGCATGACCGTTTTGTGTGTTGCTTGAGCGTCGCGTCTGATTGCAGTGCCGGGAACACGCTTTCGATCTCGCGACGTCCCTCGAGCCAGTGCGGTCGATGGTGAGACGCTGGGATCGTGCGTGAGTCGGCCGCAGTGGCGAGCGGCGACGAAATTTTTAGGGCCGGCTCGGAGCCGGAATATCGATGTAACCTTACGCAACCGGGAGCTTTGGCACAAGTGCCTCTGACGGCTATCGTGGGAGCGACGCGGTGGCTCGCTTGATTTGAATGTGTGGCTAAAGCGACGGTGAGTGATTGGAGCGGTGGTTAAATCGGCGTCAGCTGGTGGACGTCGCTGCGCTATCGAGGCTCGCGTGTGGCCCCGTGAGGGTTGGTTCTTGTGGTTTTAGGGATGAAAATTTGTCGCGGCGCGGCGGGTCTCGTGAATCGTTCGCAGGCGGGCCCTTTCGAAATTGAGCGGTCTTTCTCAAAATTTCTGTAGCGCCGTTTGTGGGGCAGCGACTTTGGAGTTTGCGTCCTCGCGATTGGGTCGGTTGGCGAAAACCCCTGATGCCAGGGTGCACGGATTCGTGTGGTCGCCCCGAGTGAAGTCATTTTTGATCGTCTTGGCTTGTATCGAGCTCAAAATTGAGGGGGCATTGTTCTGAGTCGCCGTTGGCATGCTAACGGCGTCGATCGGTTTGGCAGGTATTCGGTGCGGCCTCATACTGTGCTCATGACACGCACTCCTCGCTCAAGATCACCCTCGCAATCGAAGCCGTCGGCGTCGTTGAACGCTTCATCGCCGTCGAAACGGCTGGTCCGTGAAAACCCCGTGGGTGTTTCTAGAGGTTCGAAAAAAACGGGGTCGCGGCCATTTGTTCAGGCATCGCGGCAGGTATCGGGTTCGAAAGCGGGTTCGTCGGCCGCGCGAACATCCGATCGCTCGAGTCATAAGCGGATCGAGGGCTCACACAAAGCCCGTCGATCGGCCCCGGCTCAGGAGGGCACCAGCGCGGTGAGTGAGTCACGGGCGGGGCTTGTGAGCCAGAATAAAAGCGCCATCAGGCGGCCATCGCGAAATTCGATGGCGGTTTCCTTGCGAGCAGAAGTAAAGCGGGACGGACCTCAGGCGCGATCCGCGGGTCTGTCCTCACGCGAGGCGGTGACATCGCGACGACGACCAGATGCGAATAACGACGAGATGGCGCCGAGCGACTGGTTTGTCGGTAGCGCAGGGGACGGCCAGCGTTTGGATAATTTCTTGTTGCGGCACTGTAAGGGAGTGCCGCGCTCGGCGTTGTATCGTTTGATGCGCAAGCGCGCGGTGCGGGTCGATGGGGTGCGAGCGAAGCCAGATCAGCGGCTTGAGACCGGGCAGCGTGTGAGCTTGCCCGGTGGCGTGCGCCAGAGCGATGCGGTGTCATCGGATCCATCACCGCAGCTCCTGCGTGCGGTGAGCGCGGCCGTTAGTGCAGAGACGCGTGACTATCTGGTCGTGGACAAGCCCGCGGGACTCGCAGTGCATGGGGGTTCAGGCGTGCCCTATGGGGTGATCGAGGCCCTGCGCGTCATTCGGGAGGGCCTCGATGATTCTCTTGACCTCGCGCATCGGATCGATCGCGAGACGAGTGGCGTTCTGGTGGTGGCGCGCAATCGGCCGGCGTTGCTGCATTTCCAGGCAGCGCTGAAGGCGCCAGTTTTTACGGCGGGTGCCGCAGATAGTGGCATCCAAAAAGCCTATCTCGCCTTGGTACTGGGTGAGTGGCGGCGTGAGGCGGTCGGAGACGTCGAGTCATGGCTGGTGACCGATAGCTCAACGGCTGTGCGACGGCAATTGGCCTTCGCGACCGAAGAAGAGGCGCGCGCTGCGAGCGATGCGGTCGTTGGGACGCGTCCGCGTTTGGCGCGTTCGCGTTTCGAGTGCCTGGAGCGGTCGCGTTTTGCGAGTCTTGTTCGCGTGACGATTGCTACCGGTCGAATGCATCAGATTCGCGCGCAAGCGACGGCAATAGGTCATCCGCTCGTGGGCGATGGTTTGTATGGTGGTGCGCCGGCGCGCGAGTTCGCGACCCGGATCGGGCTCTCTCGAATGTTTTTGCATGCGCAGTCCCTACAATTTACCGACCGTCATGGGGAGCATTGTGTGTTCCACGCGGAACTTGCATCAGACTTGCGCAAGGCGTTGGAATCTCTGGCGACACTTCGGCGCTGAGATCAGGTGGCTGAAATCAATCACCTGAGCTGGGGCGCGCGAATCGGGTTCGTGAATCCTTTCAGAGCGACTGGAGCGAGGGGTCAAACCTGGAGCTGATCAGCTGCCTCAAGTCGTTTTGGCCCAATTGGGGCGTCGAGTTGGAGATTTGGCAGGTCCGCTACGCACGTCGCTCGAACGGGCTACGTCTGTGCGTTTCTTGGAGAAACCGTAATGCAGATTGAGGTCGACGGTGTGCATCCTGATGGACGTGAACCTCGCTTAATCGTGTTCGATTGGGATGGCACATTGATGGACTCTACGGCACGCATCGTGTCGTGTTTGCGGGCGGCAACCGAGACCTTGGGCGAAACGCTGTGCAGCTCGGCGGAATACCGCGACATCATCGGTTTGGGCGTGGTCGAGGCGACGCGGCGGCTGTTCCCTCAACGTGCGGCGGATCATGATTTTGTCGAGGCGTTCGCACAGGCGTACCGCAGTCGTTACTTGAACGCGGACTCGACGCCTACACCGATGTACGACGGCGCAATCGATCTGGTGCGTGGATTGGCGGAGCGCCCGGATACGCTGGTGGCCGTCGCGACTGGAAAATCCCGAACTGGCCTCGATCAGGCGTTGAAGACCAGCGGACTGCAGGGCGTTTTTTTTGCAACCGCGACCAGTTCGGAGCATCCGTCTAAGCCGAGTCCGACCATGCTTGAGTGGTTGCTCGAGAAATCAGGTGTGGAACCCGCCGCAGCAACGATGATCGGAGATTCGCGCTATGACATCGAGATGGCGGTTGCTGCTGGGGTGAGGGCGGTGGGGGTGACGCATGGCGTTCACGACGCGCCGACGCTCATGTCTGCCGGTGCCGCTGAGGTGTTCGATGATCTTGGCGGTGTCTCGCGCTACATCAAAGCAACTTTCTCGAGGCAGTGACGCGCCGATCTTGGTCTGCTCAATGCTGCGCGCCTGACTTTAAACCGTGATGTGTTTTTGGCGAGGGAGAACGGCCGATGCCGTGGAAGAACGAGGCTGGAAAACAATCGTCTGATCCGTTGGCGCCGGGCTGGGAGCGGCGGACGCTTGAGCAGATCGCGATTGCGCAGATTGAGGAGCAGCGGCGCGCGCGGCGCTGGGGGATTTTCTTCAAATTCGTAATTTTCGCGTACTTGTTTGTGCTGTTGTTCGCGGTGCGCGGAGTCGATCTGCCGTTTTCGCTCTTTGGTGATGACGACAAACAATCGCGCGATCATGTTGCGGTCGTGGATGTGTCGGGCGTGATCGCGGCGGATTCAGCGACGACGTCGGCTGATGTGCTCAATCGCCAGCTGCGGGCCGCTTTCACTGACGACAATACCCGGGCCGTGATGCTGCGAATCTTGTCTGGAGGGGGGTCTCCGGTTCAGTCGGCGATGATCTACGACGAGATTCGTCGTCTGCGTGAGGCGCACGAGGTCCCGGTCTACGCGGTTATCAAGGACATCGGTGCTTCGGGGGCGTACTACATTGCGGCAGCAGCGGACGAGATTTACGCAAGTCCATCGAGTCTGGTGGGTTCTATCGGCGTGCGTCTCGATAGTTTTGGGTTTGTCGACGCGATCGACCGAATTGGCGTCGAGCGCCGGTTGTTTACGGCTGGTGAGAGCAAGGGTCTTCTCGATCCTTTTCTGCCAGTGGTTCCCGCCGAGCGAGAACATATCGAGCGCACCCTCGCGGATGTGCATCAACAATTTATCAAGGCGGTTGAGACCGGTCGTGGCGATCGACTGCGCAGCGATCAGGAGTTGTTTACGGGTCTGATCTGGACAGGTCGTGAGGCGGTCGAACTCGGGTTGATCGACGGCTTGGGAACGGATCGATCGGTGGCCCGTGATGTGATTGGAATCGATCGACTTGTCGACTTTTCGCCACGCCAGAGCGTTTTTCGTTTGCTTCTCGACGAGATTGGCATCCAAGTGTCCAGTGCCATTTTCTCGAGCCTGGCTGAGCCCCGGCTGCGCTGATGGCGCTCGGGTCATGCTGATGCAGCGCGGAGTGATGTCCCGGGCTGAGTGAGGGTTGGTTGGCGCCGGTCCCCGGCGCGGTAAGCTCGTGCCCATCGATCCGTTTTGACGTCGTTTTGTGGTGTCGCAGTTGCAGGTGTTTTGGGTCCGTGCGGAGTGGATGCGGTTGCCCGAACGGGCTGGGAGATAGCGATGCAACGACCGAGTTGGATTGCGTTCGCGTGGATACTATCGGCCGTCGTTTTGGGGGCCTCGCTGATCATGGCGGTCACGGTCTGGAAACAGTCTGACCGCGTCGTCACGGTCCGTGGTCTTGCCGAGCGTGATGTTGCCGCTGACCTTGCGCTGTGGCCTTTGAACTTCAGCGTGACCGCGCAGACGCTGAGTGAGCTTCGAGAGGGCCTCGAGCGAGATACTGAGCGGGTGAGACTGTTCTTACGGGAACGTGGCTTTGCGGTGGAGGACATCAGCGTGGCGCCGCCGCGCATTGTCGATCAGCATGCCAATACTTTTGGCGGACCGTTACCACCGGAGCGTTTTCGCGCGACGGCCACGGTGCTGCTACGAAGCGCTGATGTTGAGCGGGTTCGGGCGAGCGAGCCGGAGACTGTCGAGTTGTTGCGACGAGGCGTGCTGTTGTCGACAGACTATGAGTTTCGTACCGAATACCTGTTTACGGCCTTGGACCGCATCAAGCCCGAGATGATCGCCGCGGCGACGCTCGACGCACGGGCGGCGGCGCAGCAGTTTGCAGATGATTCGGGTTCGCGGGTTGGCAGTATCCGAACGGCGACTCAGGGGTATTTTTCGGTTGAAAACCAAGACGCCTACACGCCACACATCAAGCGAATTCGAGTTGTAACTACTGTGGACTATGCGTTGGTCGATTGATCGATCGCGTCATTAGAGCGTTCTTCACGGTGACCATCCCCGCGTCATTCAACGGCATGACGCGGGGATGGTTCGGTCTGGGTCCGGCGCTTGGGTCATCGCGTAAAGATCAGCGAGCTGATCAACCACAGGCCGATCACCGCAAACAATGCAGCACTGAGGCCGCGGATCCAGCGCAGCGGTAGATTGCAAGCAAACTGAGCGCCAAGCCAGAGAACAGGGGCGTTGGCGAGCAGCATGCCGAGCGTCGACGCGAACGTAACGATCAGTAGAGCATCAAAGGTGGCTGCGAGGGCCGCGGTCGCGATCTGGGTTTTGTCGCCCATTTCGACTATGAAGAAGAGCACCGTCGTAATCCAGAAGACGTTGCCGCCCGAGCGTTCTTTGAGTTCGTCTTCTTGGTCCGGGACGAGAATCCAAGCGGCCATCGCCAGAAAGCCGACACCAAGCATTAAGGTCAGCCAGAACTCGGGAATCCAGTGCGCGATCAGGATACCGGCGCTGGCCGCCAGTGCGTGGTTGGCTACGGTGGCAACGAAGATGCCCAACAGGATGGGCCAGGGCTTTTGATAGCGACAGACAAGCAGCAGGGCGAGAAGCTGGGTCTTGTCGCCGATTTCGGCAAGCGTCACGGCGGCGGCTGTGGTCGCGAATACGGCCCAGGCAGCGGGGTCGCCGGCGCTCCAGGCGGTGAGGGTGTCGATCAGGCTATCGATAAAGGTCACGGGCACGGTTCTCGAATTTCGAGCCGGTGACACACGACATGCAACGGGGATCGCGCACCAGCTCGGCTTCGCGATTCGCGTTGCAGGTCTCGTCGAGATCACGACCGTGAGAGTCGCGAGCCGCCCGGGCCCCGTCGATGTGCGACGAATCTGTGGATCCGGACTCGCGGCGGCGATGCCGCGATGACTACTCCCCCGCAAGGGTGTTCGAGCGCTGAGGGCTGGCGATCCTTCCAGGTGATCCCGTCGGCCGCTGCCCTCAGCGATTCAAACGGCGAGTAGGGTAGTCGCTGCGCGCGCAGATCACAAGTGTCAAAGCGGGCGCTCGTTGGAAGGGATACCAACTCCGTTCAGATCTGCCTTCGGAGGCCGGGCTGTGCCGCGACGATGAGCTCGCGCGTTCGAGTGAGTATTAGGCGGTTGGAATACGGAGCTCATCGAAGACAAAGCTTTTCGAAGGACTGCCGACTGTGGACTAGAGAGTCCGGAGCGTTTCTTGGGATTGATGTTTGAGACGTTGGTGCTGTGGCGCGTGTAGACTCTGTGAGCTAATCGCGGGCTCAGCGGATCGGAGCGCGCTGTTTAAGCGCATCCATGCGGGTGCATCAATGATGGTCTCAGACCGCTGCGGGGGCGCGATCAGCGTTCGAGTAGCGAAAGCTTGCCGGCCTTGCCGTTCCAGTCGTCGGCGTCGTCTGGCGCTGCTTTTTGTTGAGTGATCACCGGCCAGACGCGCGCCAGTTCAGCGTTGAGCTCGATGAAGTTGATCTGGTCTTCTGGAACATCGTCTTCCGGAACGATGGCTTCTGCGGGACATTCGGGTTCGCAAAGCGTGCAATCGATGCATTCATCAGGATCGATGACGAGGAAGTTGGGGCCTTCGTGGAAACAGTCCACCGGGCAAACTTCGACACAATCGGTGTATTTGCACTTGATGCAGTTTTCGAGAACGACAAAAGCCATCCTGTTTCTCCTGGTGGTGCTTTTCGATGCCGCATTGTAACGGTCTGGGGGGCTCGTGCCTGTCTCCGGGTGGCGCCGGGGTTTTTCGAGCGACGGTCGATCAGCGTGAGTCGAGCCATTCGCGCAGGCGATAGATCCACTCGTGGGCGTCGCGCGGTGAAAGTGAATCCGGATCGATGGATGCGATCCACTCCGGAAGGACTGCTGCGAGTGACTGGGACGTGTCGGTGTCCGGCTTGGGCGACTTAGTGGATCCGGCGATGAGAGCTTCGTCATCAAGGGTCGCGGTAGCGATATCGTCGGTGAGGTCGGTAAACAAGTCGGGCTGGTTCGCGGTGCGTTCGCGTTCGAGAGCGGCGAGACGCGCGCGTGCTTCGCGCAGGACTGAAGCGGGGACGCCAGCCAACGCGGCGACTTGCAGTCCGAAGCTGCGGCCTGCAGGGCCGGGTTCGATACGATGCAGGAACGCGACACGTCCGCGGTCTTCGACTGCGGCAGAATGCAGATTGATGACGCCGTCTTCTCGTTCGGCGAGTGCCGTGAGCTCGAAGTAATGAGTGGCGAACAGGGTGTAGGCGCGATTGACGCGGGCAAGATGGCGAGCGGTGGCCCAGGCGAGCGCAAGTCCGTCGAAGGTTGATGTGCCGCGGCCAATTTCGTCCATCAGAACCAACGACTGCGGTGTCGCGTTGTGCAGGATACGCGCGGCCTCGGTCATTTCGACCATAAAGGTTGAGCGTCCCGAGCCGATATCGTCGGCGGCACCGATGCGCGAGAAAATGCGATCAATCGGGCCGATGCGCGCGGCGGCGGCGGGGACCGGAGCGCCGATATGAGCGAGGATCACGATCAATGCGGCTTGGCGCATGTACGTGGATTTACCGCCCATGTTGGGGCCGGTGATCAACAGTAGACGTCGGTCCGGAGTTATCTCGAGGTCGTTGGGGACGAAATCACGTCCGAGTGAGGCGGCGACGATCGGATGGCGTCCACGTTGGATCGAGAGCCCCGGTGTTGCGTCAAGTAGCGGCAGCGTCCAGTCGTCGTCGGTCATCCGGTGCGCGAGCGTGAGCGAGGCATCAAGTTCGGCAAGCGCATCAGCGCGTGCGGTCAGATCTGGCAGGCTGGCAGTCAGTGTTTCCAGCCATTGATCGATCAAGACTTGTTCGCGAGACGCGGCAGCGATTTCAGCGGTGGCGGCTTCGCGCTCTAGTGTGATCAAGGGATCGAATGTGTAGCGTTCGGTGTGCTTGAGCGTTTGGCGGCGAATGTATTCGGGCGGGGCCTGATCGGCGGCGTTGCGAGGGAGTTCAACGAAGAAACCGTGTACCCGGTGACGCCCGATGCGAAGATTGGGGACCCCTAGGCGCTCACGTTCGCGCTGTTCAAGCGCTGCGCAGGCGTCGCGGGCGTGACGCTCGAAGTCTCGCAGGCGGTCGAGTTGGGCGTCGATGCCGGTGGTGATGATCCGGCCGTCGCCGAAGCGTGCCGGAAGAGGGTCAGAGAGCGTCCGAGCCAGTTGCGTGGTCAGCGCCAGCGGCGGCGCGAGCGTCGCCGCGAGATCAGCCAGCGCTTCGGTGTCATCGAATGCGCAGCATGTCTCCGCGGCGAGTGTTGCAAGTGCCGCTCCGATTCGCTCGGCGCGCTGCAAGGCTTCGACTAATCCTGCGAGATCGCGAGGCCTCGCTTGGTTGAGCGCCAGCCGGGTGGCGATTCGCTCGAGGTCGGGAAGGCCGACGAGAGCGTTTTCGATTAGTTCGATCGGTGATTGCGGCTCCGGGCTCGGTGGATCTTCTTGATTGACTGGGTCGTGTCGGAGGGTTTGCGCGAGCGCAGCGATTCGGCGGCGGCGCGGCGCGAGCGCGGTGGGATCGCGCAGTGGTTCAGCAAGCCACGTCGCGATGCGGCGGGAGCCGAGCGCGGATCGAGCGCGGTCGAGCAGATCGAGAAGACTGCCTTCACGGCGACCATCGAGGCGTCGTACGAGTTCTAGATTGCGTTGGGTGATGGCATCGATTGTGAGACGGTGTCCGACCGGCTCGATCGCCAACGAGACAATCTGGTCGAGATCGCCGCGGAATCGGTCTTGCACGTACGCGAGGAGCGCGCCGGCAGCTGCGATGCCGCCCGGTCGCCCGGCGACCCCGAAGCCCTCGAGATCGTTTGTGTTGAAATGTTCGCACAGGAGCCTTTCGGCGGATGTGGGATCGAAGTGCCAGTCGCCGAGGGTGATCCATCCGACTCGCCGCTGGCCGTCGATCGAGGCGTGATCAAGAAGTCCTCGCAGATGACGGCCAGAGGATTCCGGAACAATGATTTCCCGCGGTTCGAGGCGTTCGATCTCCGCTCGCAAGCGCTCGATCTCGACACATTCGATGAGCGTGAAGCGCCCCGAGGCGAATTCGAGTACGGCGAGATCGTAACCGTGCTGTTGAGCGGTTGTGTCGGAAGATGGGGTGTTTTTGGGGGTTGAGCGGCGCGCGGTTTTAGCGTGGGCCTTGCGTGGTCGGATGGCAGCCATGCGCACGATTGATCGTGCATCGAGCAGACCTTCCTCGACTAGGGTGCCGGGCGTCACGACGCGAACGATGCGCCGTTCCACTGGACCTTTGGTGTTGCTTTTCCCGCCTCCGTTCTGCGTGTCGTTCTCCGTCGATTCGCTGATTTGCTCGCAGATCGCCACGGACTCGCCGCGCGCGATAAGACGGGCGAGGGTATTTTCGAGTGCGACGACGGGAACACCCGCCATGGCGATGGGCTCACCGGCCGATTCGCCGCGCTGGGTCAGCGTGATGTCGAGCAGTGAGGCAGCGCGACGGGCGTCGTCGTGAAACAATTCGTAGAAATCGCCCATGCGGTAAAGCAGAAGGACGTCCGGCACTTCGCTTTTGATGCGCCAGTATTGCTGCATCATCGGCGTGTGTTGAGTGAGGTCTTTTTCGTCAATCACGGATCGTCTTCTGGAATGGTTTGGGGCTGATCTTTGGGGGCAGTGGTTGCGGGAATCGTCAGGACCGAATCCCACTAGCTTAATCGCTGAGACGGTGTGAGCATGATCGAACGACTAGTGGCAGTGCAGCGCGAGTGTCCCCGTCACGGTGAGAGTGGACTGCCGATTTTCGCGTGCTGGACCTGATCAAGGCCGAAAATCGGGTGACCGAGGTCCCAGTTGGTCATGAGGCGATGAGTTTGTTGAAAAAGGCGTGTGCCGCCTCGACGTTGCGTATTCGATTGGCGATGCTCACCGTATTGAAACGTTGCGGAAGGCGTCTTGAGCGCGGACGGAGTGAAATTCCCGAGCGTCAGGGGTTTCGAACTGTATGAAAAAAGGCGAAACGATGGGATCCGAGGCAGTGAGCGCAACGGTTGATCGTCTGGCCCTAGAACTCGTACACCGTTGTGCCCGTATGGTGACCGCCGAGTCATGCACCGGTGGCGGCGTGGCCGTTGCTTTGACTGATCGAGTGGGCAGTTCGGCTTGGTTTGAATGTGGGTACGTCACCTATTCAAACGCGGCCAAGCAGCGTGATCTGGGTGTGCCTGAAGCGTTGATTCGAGAGCATGGCGCCGTGAGCGTCGAGGTCGCTGGGGCGATGGCGGAGGGGGCGGCACGGCGCGCGGGGTGTGCCTACGCCGTCGCGATCAGCGGTATCGCGGGCCCTGGTGGCGCTACGCCCGGAAAGCCGGTTGGAACCGTGTGCTTCGGTTTTTATCTTGAGGGGCGGTTGATTGGTGAAAGACATCATTTCGATGGGGATCGGGACGCCGTTCGCAGCGCAGCTGTGCGTCATACGCTCGATCGCTTGCTCGAGTTGATCGAGTCGGCCGGTGCTTCGAGCGACAGCAGTTCGCGGTAAACGTCTATCACCGCGAATAAAGTCAGATGTCGGGTTTCTTTGCGGTGCCCGCGTTGGCCATTCGCCGAGGATGCCTCCAACCCACGTCCAACGTTCGATACGAAACATCCGGGCTGATAGTGGCTCGGATGGTGGCCTCAGATCAAGATGAAGCCGAGATCGCGGAAAGAAGGTCTTTCGTTTCGAGCGCTCGTGCTTTAGTTGTCAAGTCCAGGCTCGGGGCTCGCTTCGTTGATTCAAGATCCGTTTTTTGGCCCGTTTTGCCGTGGCCGATTTCCAAAGACTGTTTACATGAACAGTTGCTAAACCCTATACTGCTGGAACTTCGAACCGAGAGACCAAGATGGACGACAATCGCAAAAAAGCCTTGGGCGCCGCGTTGGCTCAGATCGAGCGGCAATTCGGCAAGGGCGCCGTGATGCGCATGGGTGACGGCCAGGCCGTGCGCGATATCGAGTCGATCTCGACGGGTTCGTTGACGCTGGATGTCGCTCTCGGTATCGGCGGATTACCACGCGGCCGCATCGTCGAAATTTACGGGCCAGAGTCCTCGGGTAAGACAACGTTGACGCTGCAGGTGATCGCTGAATCACAAAAGATGGGTGGCACGGCGGCATTCGTTGACGCCGAGCACGCACTTGATCCTTCGTATGCGGAAAAACTGGGCGTCAATGTCGACGACTTGTTGGTCTCGCAGCCTGACACTGGCGAGCAGGCGCTGGAAATCGCGGATATGTTGGTGCGCTCAGGTGCTGTCGATATCGTCGTTATCGATTCGGTTGCGGCGCTGACGCCGAAAGCTGAAATCGAGGGCGAGATGGGGGACGCGCACGTCGGTTTGCAGGCTCGACTGATGTCTCAGGCGCTCAGAAAACTGACGGCAAACATAAAAAAATCAAATACATTGGTTATTTTTATCAATCAGATTCGGATGAAAATCGGGGTCATGTTTGGTAACCCAGAGACAACAACCGGGGGCAATGCGCTGAAGTTCTATGCCTCGGTGCGGTTGGACATTCGTCGTATCGGCGCCATCAAACGCGGCGATGAAGTGATCGGCAACGAGACTCGCGTGAAGGTGGTGAAAAACAAAATGGCGCCGCCGTTCAAACAGGCGGAGTTCGAAATTCTGTACGGCGAAGGTATTTCGCGAGTCGGTGAGATCATCGATCTGGGCGTGCAACATGGCTTGATCGACAAAGCCGGCGCTTGGTACTCATATCAAGGCGACAGAATTGGTCAGGGCAAAGATAACGCGCGCCAGTTCATGAAGGAGCATCCGGAACTGGCCCGGGATATCGAGCGTCAGTTACGCAGTTTGATGTTGCCGACCACCGTTTGTGCTGATGCGAGCGATGAAGCCGTTTTAGAACCGTCTGATTGATCGTCGTCCAGAAGGATTTGCTCGCGGCTTGTCGCATGGCCATGCGTGCTTGCATGTCCATGAGTGATTGATCCGGTCGCCGTGCCGGTAGTCGAACTCACGGGACTCCGATACAAGCAGCAAAGGGGGGAGCCCCGAGGATCGCTTTTTGTGAGGCGTGGCCTTCGATTTGACGACAGTTGCGAGGCATCGCTTTGCGGTGAGCGCCTCATGGCGAAGATTGAATGATGCGGCTGGAATGCGCGTGAGCCGGAAGGCCCTCGGTTCAGTGTTTGTCGAACGGAGTGGGTAGGCCCTGGGATTGGCTACGGTCGGTGAGGGTCGGCGAGTTGGAAATTGCGGGATGCGAGCTGGGACGATCGAGGCCTTGATTTGAAATCACCCAAGCGAAAGCGTTCGGTGCCATCCGTCGACCCTGATGATCCGCAGGCGGCGTTTGATGCTGGACTCAGGCTTCTGGCTCGGCGCGAGCATTCTCGGCGCGAGCTTGATCGCAAATTGACGAGTCGGCGTTTCACTGTATCTGCGATCGGGTGTGCGCTGGATTCGCTCGAGGCGGCTGGATATCTCGATGAACAACGTTTTGCCGAGATGATCGTTCGTCATCGTCGTGATTCCGCTTATGGTCCGGTGAGGATCCGTGTGGAGTTGGGGCAGCATGGTGTGCCTGAGTCCGTCGTCACCGACGCAGTGAAATCGGTCAGCGAGGAGGCATGGTTGACTGCGCTTTGTGGATGGCTGACGCGTCGGCGTGAGAGCGAGATCGAGTCCTTCCAGAAGGCTTCTTTGAAGCGTCGATCGCAGCGCCGCGCAAGGCGGGCCTTGAGCTCAATCAGGAAGCCGCGGCACTCATCTGGTGGCTTGTCTAAGGTTGAAGACCTAAAGTTTTGGGATTCTTCGGAGCCGGGCGTCGAAATGACGATCGATCCTGATGGTTCTGATCTAGACCCAACCGACCCAGCGTCGGTTGATCCGAGTATGACCGTACAGCCCGATTGGCTTGAGGCTCGCTTGGTTGAACTCGCTCTCGCGCGCGGTTTTTCTCGCGATCAGGCAGTGACCGCTGTCAAGATGTTGACGGTGGGCACTGAAAACGCTGAAGCGATCGACTGAGGTTTTGGTCATGCCCCTCACCAGACCATGTTAACGGACCGGCGCAATGTGTCAGGTGCAGATCGCTTGTGGATCCAAGCGGTGGCTTTCAATGTCGTCTTGAGTAGATGCTGAAGAAAGCGGCGAGCTGAATGTTGCGAGAAGCGTTCGGAGCTGACCCGCGAGACATCAAGCCGGTCAGCGGGGTAACGATCCTCGCCAATGGATACGCTGCTTCGGCTTGGCCGTTTACTTTATTGGCACTGGCGCAATCGACTGGCAACCGATGGGCGCACTTTGGTTGCGTCGCGACGATTATTGAGCCTAATTGAGACGGCAGACCGAGCGCGCGCTGGCTTGACGGGTCGGTACGGCGAGGCTGCGTGTTGCAGCCTGCGTGGTATCCTTAGCGTTTCCACTTGACCTGTGTGCCCGCACCATGCAGAGCGCCGAAATACGCCGTAAATTCCTCGATTACTTCGCCGATCAGGGCCATACACCCGTGCCATCGAGTGCGTTGGTGCCGGCCGACGATCCGACGCTGCTGTTCACGAACTCCGGGATGGTCCAGTTCAAGGACGTTTTCCTCGGTCGTGAATCGCGTCCGTATGTTCGAGCGTGCTCAAGTCAGCGTTGCCTACGCGCAGGCGGAAAGCACAACGATCTCGAAAACGTTGGGTATACCGCTCGGCACCACACGTTTTTTGAAATGCTGGGTAATTTCTCGTTCGGTGACTACTTCAAAGAAGATGCTGTACGCTTTGCGTGGGCGTTTTTGACTGAGGTCATCGGGCTGCCGCCGGAAAAGCTTTGGGTCACGATCTACCACGATGACGACGAAGCGCATCGCGCCTGGACGCAGGGTGTGGGTGTCGACCCTGAGCGGGTGCTACGAATTGGGGATAAGCCAGGTGGTGGCTCTGATAACTTCTGGCAGATGGGCGACACTGGTCCATGCGGCCCGTGCACCGAGATTTTCTTCGATCATGGTCCAGAGGTGCCCGGTGGTTTGCCAGGAACGCCGGACGAGGACGGTGATCGGTATATCGAGATCTGGAATCTCGTGTTCATGCAGTTCGAGCGGGATGCTGAGGGGCGGCTGCACCCATTGCCGCGGCCTTCGGTCGATACGGGCATGGGCCTCGAGCGGCTGGCTGCGGTCTTGCAGCGCGTTCATTCGAACTATGAGATCGATCTTTTTCGAAAATTGATCGCTGCCGCGCGTGCAGAAATCGGCTGTGCCGAGCACGATGGGCCGTCTTTGCGAGTCATCGCTGATCACTTGCGTTCGGTGAGTTTTTTGATCGTCGATGGCGTGATGCCGTCGAACGAGGGTCGCGGCTACGTATTGCGGCGCATTTTGCGGCGCGCGGCGCGGCACGGTCACAAATTGGGCCGCGATACGCCGTTTCTACATCGCCTGGTGCCCGCTCTGGTGGCCGAAATGGGTGAGGCTTACCCTGAACTTGAACGTCAGCAAGCAGTGATCGAGCAGGCCGTTCGTGCCGAAGAGGAGCGCTTCGCCGAGACGTTGGCTACAGGCATGACTTTGCTCGATCGAGCGCTGACACAGGATACCGGCGGCACGATCCGTGGTGAGACTGTTTTTCAGCTGTATGACACGTACGGGTTTCCGGTTGACCTAACGGCAGACATTGCCCGTGAGCGGGGTCTGGCGATCGATCTTGAGGGTTTTGATCGCGAAATGGACAAGCAGCGTTCGCGTGCTCGAGCGGCGAGTCATTTTGCGCAAGACCAAGCCCTGGATGTCACCGGTGATACGTGTTTCGTAGGCTATGAGTGCCTCGAAAGTGACGCCCGGGTGGTCGGCTTGTTTGTTGATCAATCGCCAGCTCAACACGTGAGCGTCGGCACGCAGGCCGTCGTGGTTCTGGATATCACGCCCTTTTATGCAGAATCTGGCGGTCAGGTGGGTGACGTCGGCGAGTTGCGATGGGCTGGTGGGCGTTTTCGCGTCGACGATACTCGTAAACAGGGCGCCGTCCATCTGCATTTCGGGGTGGTCGAGAGCGGTATTCTTGAGCCGGAGACAAAGGTTGCGGCAGTGGTCACGGGGCCGCGCCGTGACGCGATTCGCCGGCACCATTCGGCGACGCATCTCTTACACAAGTCCTTGCGCGATGTATTGGGCAACCACGTGACCCAGAAGGGGTCACTGGTGACGGCTGATCGACTGCGTTTTGACTTTTCTCACCAAGAACCACTCAGTCCTGAACAACGAGCCGAAGTCGAACGTCGGGTGAGGGCTGAAATACTCGCGAACGTCGCAACAGATGCGGTCGAGATGTCGATGGATGAAGCGTTGACGTCTGGCGCAATGGCGTTGTTCGGCGAAAAGTACGGCGATCGCGTTCGCGTGCTGACGATTGGATCTTCGGTTGAGTTGTGTGGTGGTACACATGTGACACGAACCGGGGACATCGGCGCGTTCTGCATTGTGAGTGAGTCAGGAGTGGCGTCGGGCGTGCGCAGGATCGAAGCGGTGGCGGGCGAAGTGGCGACGCGCTGGATCGATGAGCGGCTAGCGTTGCTCGATAGTTTGGCCGAACGGATGAAAACAGGCGCCGAGGAATTGCCCGAGCGTATCGATCAGTTGATAGACCGGGCGCGCGCGGCTGAACGCGAGATCGAGCGAATTCGGGCGCTCGAAGCGGCGCGCGAAGGTCGCGCGGCGGCCGAGCGGGCCGTGTGGATCGGTGATGTCGCGGTGTTGGCGACACGGGCAGACGGGCTCGATGCGAAGGCTTTGCGAGAAATGGCTGACGGCTTGCGTGATCGGCTCGGTCGCGCTGCGATCGTCATTGGATCGACTCAGGCCGATGGTCGCGTCCAGCTGGTTGCGACGGTGAGCAAGGTGGAGAGCAAGATCGTCCCGGCTGGTCCATTAGTAGCGCATGTTGCGGGACTCGTGGGTGGAAAAGGCGGTGGCAGACCCGACTTTGCGATGGCCGGCGGGAACCAGCCCGAGGCACTCGACGCAGCACTCGCGACGGTTGAAGGCTATGTGAGGGAACGCTTGGCGTCGTCTGCACCTGGATCGGCATCACAAACCGGCTCCACGGAGAGACGGATATGACGCGCTTTGTGTTCATTACCGGGGGCGTGGTGTCGTCGCTCGGTAAAGGTATTGCGTCGGCTTCGCTCGCTGCGGTTCTCGAGGCGCGCGGACTCAAGGTCACGCTGCTCAAACTGGACCCATATATCAATGTCGATCCGGGTACGATGAGCCCGTTTCAGCATGGCGAGGTGTTCGTCACCGAGGATGGTGCGGAGACAGACCTCGATCTGGGTCACTACGAGCGTTTTGTTCGGGTACGGATGCACCGCGAGAATAATTTCACTACGGGGCAGATCTACGAAAATGTGATCCGTAAAGAGCGCCGTGGGGATTACCTCGGCGGCACCGTGCAAGTGATTCCGCATATTACCGATGAGATCAAGGCGAGCGTCCGAGCAGGGGCTGGCAATGCGGATGTGGCGTTGGTCGAGATCGGCGGGACCGTCGGCGATATCGAGTCCTTGCCTTTCCTTGAAGCGATACGGCAGATGGGCGTTGAGCTGGGACGCGATCACGCACTGTTCATTCATCTGACGCTGGTGCCGTATATTGCGGCGGCGGGCGAGATCAAGACGAAACCGACGCAGCATTCGGTCAAGGAACTGCGTTCGATCGGTATTCAGCCCGATGTGTTGTTGTGCCGGGCTCAGACGCTGATTCCTGAGTCGGAACGGCGCAAAATTGCGTTGTTTACCAATGTCGAAGAACGTGCCGTGATTTCCGCGGTGGACGTCGACAATATTTACAAGATTCCGTTGTGGCTGCACTCGCAGAAGCTCGATGAGATCGTGCTGGGCAAGCTCGGGATTGAGGCGCCGGTGGCTGATTTGAGCGACTGGAAGAACGTCGTCAACGCGATGGAGTTTCCAGAGGCCGAGGTGACGGTCGGTATGATCGGCAAATACGTCGATCTGACCGAATCGTACAAGTCGATCAACGAAGCGCTGACCCATGCGGGTGTGCAGTCTGCGACGCGAGTGAAAATCCGGTACATCGATTCGGAAAAGCTCGAGTCGCCTCAGGATGCGCGTCTTTTGGAGGAGTCGCTCGAGAGTCTCGACGCGATTCTCGTCCCGGGTGGCTTCGGCGAGCGCGGCGTCGAAGGCAAAATCGAGGCGGTGCGCTTTGCGCGCGAAAGGGGAGTTCCGTTTCTCGGTATCTGTCTCGGGTTGCAGGTGGCGGTGATTGAGGCCTCACGTCACCTCGCGGAGCTCGACGGCGCTCATTCGACCGAGTTTCAACCCGATACGCCGCATCCGGTGATTGCCTTGATTACCGAGTGGACCGACCGCGAAGGTCGGATCGAGCGTCGTGATCCCTCGACCCAGCTCGGTGGAACGATGCGTCTGGGGGCTCAGGCGGCGCGCATCGAGAAAGGAAGTCGTTTTCATGAGATCTACGGTGCCGATGATATTGCCGAGCGCCATCGCCATCGGTACGAGGTCAATCGGGCGTATGAGGATCGCATCACGTCGACCGGTTTGCGCATCGTCGCACGGTCGGTCGATGGGGGGTTGGTCGAGGCTGTCGAGCGTGTTGATCACCCCTGGTTTATCGCCTGTCAGTTTCACCCGGAGTTTTCTTCGACGCCGCGTGATGGACATCCATTGTTCGAGAGTTTTATTCGTGCGGCGCGTGCACGACGCGAATGCTTGAGCGCAGTGAGCAAACCGGCATCGGAGACGCGCGTCACGGTGGACGGATCGAGTAGCTGAGCTTCAGTGTGTGATCGATGGGTGACTTGGCTTTGACGGTCGTATGAGACGCACGCGATCGGGACCGCCCGATCGGCTGAAAGCTGCGCTTGAAGCCCAAGTCTGTAAAGAGCCTCATGACGATCGAATTCAGTTGGGCAGTGGATTGTGTTCAGGAGCGCGGACTGGTGAAGCTTTGTGATTTCGAGGTTGGAATTGATCAGCCGGTGTTCTTGATTGCCGGTCCCTGTGTTATCGAGTCGAAGGCACTGGCGGAACAGACGGCAGGCGAGTTGCAGTCAATCACCTCGGCGCTCGGAATTCCGTTCATCTACAAGTCTTCTTTCGACAAGGCGAATCGATCTTCCACAGCGAGCTTCCGTGGTCCGGGCCTGGAAGAAGGCTTGAAGATTCTTGAACATGTTCGAGCGACTTTCGGTGTGCCGGTGCTAACCGATGTGCATGAAGATACGCCTCTTGCCGAAGTGGCGAGTGTCGTCGATGTGTTGCAGACGCCTGCGTTTTTGTGCCGGCAGACCAACTTCATCCAGAACGTTGCGCGACAGGGTCGTCCGGTCAATATCAAGAAGGGGCAGTTCTTGGCGCCGGGAGACGTTGGGAACGTCCTCGACAAGGCACGGGCGGTCGGTAATGAGCAGGTGATGATTTGCGAGCGCGGTGTTTCGTTTGGGTACAACACGCTGATTTCTGATATGCGTGGATTGGCTGATATGCGTCGCTTTGGAGCGCCCGTCGTTTTCGATGCGACCCATTCAGTTCAGCAACCCGGCGGCCAAGGTACGCGCTCAGGTGGACAACGTGAATTTGTTCCGGTTCTGGCACGGGCTGCGGTTGCGGCTGGCGTCTCGGGGTTGTTCATGGAGACGCATCCGGATCCTGATAAGGCCCTGTCGGATGGCCCTAATGCGTGGCCGTTGTCAATGATGAGTGAATTGCTCGAGCTTCTGATCCTGCTCGACCGTGCGGTCAAAAGTCGTCCGTTTGCAGAGGCGACTTACGGTTTGAAGGGTTCCTGAGTGGGGTTGAGCGGGTAACGGGTTGTTCGGCGCGCTCTTGGATGATCCGAGCGAAAGCACTATCGACCTGTGGTCAACGATGACGCACGGGACTGTGCCGGAGCAGCATGTGGTTCGGACGCCCGCACGATGATGGGTTATGACTTGCCACGGCGTTGTAGCGTGAATGACGTAGCGTTTATCGGGGTCTATAGGGCTTGCTTTGATCGAGTGAGCTCGGGCTTGAAGCTAACCTGTGTGCGGCGAGTTTTTTGCCGTGTCCGAATCCCCGAGATGAACATCTGCGAGAAGGCGACTGTGGCTTCATCGGCGTTCGATCTGACGGACGAGTCCACCGAATTTTGGATCAAAGATCGAACCGCAAGCCTGGCCGAGGTGCTCGGTCAACGACGGTCAGAAAGGTCGGTAGGTTGAGTCGACGTGCGTTTGTCTGGTCGCATAGACCTAATTCTTGACGTTTTTCGGGTTTGAGTATTTCGACAAGGAAGATCGCTATATGACTGAAATTGCCAAAGTCCGCGCTCGAGAAGTGCTTGATTCACGCGGGAATCCGACGCTTGAAGCTGAGGTCATACTGGCCGACGGTTCTTTTGGCCGTGCTGCGGTGCCGTCAGGAGCGTCAACCGGCGCGCGTGAGGCGCTCGAGTTGCGTGATGGCGATACGCGCTACGGTGGCAAGGGGGTGCGTAAGGCTGTCGGTCACGTCAACGATGAGCTTGCGTCTGCTCTGCGGGGGAAAGCAGCAGACCAGGCCGTGGTGGACGAGGCGATGATTGTGCTCGACGGCACCGAGAACAAGGACCGCCTCGGTGCGAATGCGTTGCTGGGTGTGTCGATGGCGTTGGCGCATGCGATCGCAGCGTCGCGTGGAGAGCCGTTGTATCGTTCGCTCGCGCGTGAGTACGGGGTCGAGCCGAGTGTGATGCCGGTGCCGATGATGAACATCATCAACGGTGGTGCGCATGCTGATAACAGCGTCGATATGCAGGAGTTTATGATCCTTCCGGTCGGCGCGGGGTCGGTGGCGGAGGCCGTTCGTTTTGGCGCGGAGGTTTTCCACGCGCTGAAGAAAGTTCTGGGCGAGCGTGGTCTGGCGACTGGCGTGGGCGATGAAGGTGGCTTTGCGCCCGATTTGAAATCTAATGAACAAGCCATTGAGGTCATCCTCGAGGCGATTGAGCGCGCTGGCTTTCGTGCTGGTGAGGACATCGTGCTCGGGCTCGATTGCGCGAGTTCCGAGTTTTATCGCGAGGGCCTCTACGATCTGGTGTCTGAGGGCAAGCGTTTCGACGCCGAGGGCTTTACCGACTATCTGGCAAAGTGGGTCGATCAGTATCCGATCGTCACGATCGAGGATGGCATGGCCGAGGATGATTGGAATGGCTGGCGTTTGCTGACCGATCGCCTCGGTGATCGAGTGCAGCTGGTGGGCGATGATTTGTTTGTCACCAATGAAAAGATCCTGGCGCAGGGCATCGAGCGCAACATCGCAAACTCGATCCTGATCAAGTTGAATCAGATTGGTACGGTCAGCGAGACCCTTGCTTCGATTCGTTTGGCGCAGGACAACGGATATACAGCAGTTGTCTCTCACCGTTCGGGTGAAACCGAGGACACCACGATTGCCGACTTGGCTGTTGCGACGGCAGTGGGGCAAATCAAAACAGGCTCGTTGTCGCGCTCGGATCGAGTCGCGAAGTACAACCAATTGATTCGAATCGAGGAGCAGTTGGGCTCAGCAGCACGTTTTCCCGGGCGCTCCGCTTTTGCGGGTTCCGCTTCAGTACGCTGAAACGTGGGCGCGCTACGGTGCCATGTCGATCAGGCGTTCGGACTCGTTGGCTTTCACCGTCGCTGTTGCGGAGCGGTGCACCGTGTTGATGAGCGCTGATGTCTGAGCACGATGATTCCAATGCGTTTGGCGCGGCGAGCGCACGAGTCTCGACGTCGTGGGACTCTGATCTTGGATGCGTGTTGGGCGTGTATGTGTACGCGTCTCTGTTTGGCCCCGCGATTGTCGAGAAAGGTCCTTCGCCCCTTTTCCTCCGGTTCGTGCGATGTTTGACAAAAGATGTCCATCGGGTCGCCCCATGGGCTTGCGGCCTGAATGTTTCGGCAGTCGAGTGAGCGAGCGTGTTCGTTGGAGACGTCGGAATTGAAACAGACCGGTCAGCGTTCTAGGCCGGATATGTTGGGCATCGGATTTTCGCGGCTGAGCTGCTCTCAGCTGGGGTTTGGACGGCTCGACGTCATCATTGTGTTGCTACTGTTGGCGTTGGTTGCGTTGCAGTACCCACTTTGGATGGGGCCGAATGGCTGGCGTGAGGTTGAGCGGCTTGAATCTGCCGTTGACGATCTTGATCGAACGCTTGAGGTACTTGATCAGCGCAACCGTGCGCTTTCAGCCGAAATCAATGATCTGCGTGACGGCCTTGATGCTGTCGAGGAGCGTGCACGAAGGGATCTGGGGCTCATTCGTGACGGTGAGTTGTATCTGTTCTTTGTTGAGCCGGGTACAGATGAACGTCGGTGAACAGGGTGCCAGATTTCGTGGTCCGCAGGGCGATAGCGCTATTTAGCGGCGATTTTTCTACGGTAGCGATCGACTGTAATGCTCGAGCCCGTAATTTCTGCGAACCGTCAACCGAGAGAAGCAGACTGCGATGGAGCCAACGTCGGCGATGAAGCGTGGCGCGAAGACGCGCATATGGGCGGTTGTCGTCGCGGCGGGTCGGGGATTGCGGATGGGCGGACCCGTTCCGAAACAGTACCGGGCGCTGGATCCGGCACGTCCGGACTGCGACGATGATCACCAAAATGCGAATCACGACCGTCAGTCCTGCTCTGATGAAGACGGGTCGTCGGATACTCCATTCTCAACTCCGTGGGCGTTGTTGCTGGAGCAGGCGTTGGCGCCGCTTCTTGCATCGGCGCGAGTTCATGGTGTGGTGTTGGTTGCTCCTGCGCAGGACGTGGCCGCGTTGGTTGATCGGCTCAATTCACGTTGGTTGCGCGCTTCGTGGCTGTTGAGCCACTTTCAGACTGATGCAGGAAGGGCTCCCCCGTGGCAAGCCTCGACTTGTGATTCGATCGCGCTGACGAGTATGCAGACCGCTGAAGCCGTTGGTGACATCACAGTCTCGGGGAGAGAGTCGGATGTTCGCCGACTTTGGGTGGTGGCCGGTGGGAGTGAACGGATCGATTCGGTGTTGGCTGGGCTTGAGGCTCTGCCAGCTGAGGTCGATCCCTCTGATCAGGTGCTGATTCATGATGGTGCGCGCCCCTGCCTTGACGAAGACGATTTGGCGGCCTTGGTGGACTGGGCAGCACCGCGGAATTTGCATGACGAGGCAGCCGCCAATGTAGGCGTGATTCTGGCGGCCGAGAGTGTCGACTCCTTGAAAGAAGTCGATGAGACGGGACGTATCGTTGCAGCACCGGATCGCTCGCACATATGGCGGGCGTTGACGCCACAAAAATTTCCGCTTCAAGCGTTGCGGGCACGGATGCGTATTGCGGTTCAAGCAGACGTAGAGCAACGCGCGAGGTTTACCGACGAAGCCAGTGTCTGGTGTGCGTACGGCGGTGAAACTTATGTGCTGGCTGGGCAGGTCGACAATGTGAAGGTCACACGTCCCGATGATGAGCGGCGCGCATTGTCATGGTTACGATCCCGTCATCCTGAGCGGACGGCTTCGAGGGGTATTGGGGTTTGAGATTGAATGACGTGCGATGAAATACGGGGTTTTGGCGTGAAAGCCCGAGCATCACGCGAGATCGGGGGTGACTGTGCAGGGAGTGCGAATCGGCCAGGGTTTTGATGTGCATGCCTTTGGTGAGGTCGGTGATGAGGCGGACAGTGATCGAGCGTCGTTTGTGGTTTTGGGTGGCGTGCGAATTGCCCATGAACGTTCGCTGCTGGCTCATTCGGATGGAGACGTGTTGTTGCACGCGATTGCTGACGCGTTGCTCGGTGCGGCTGCTTTGGGTGACATCGGTCGACATTTTCCGGATACGGACCCGCAGTATGCAGGTGCAGACAGCCGTGCTTTGCTCCGTTCGGTGGTTTCGCGGGTTGCGGATGCAGGGTGGCAGGTTGGTAATCTCGACAGCACATTGATTGCGCAGGCGCCGCGAATGGCACCGCATATCGAGTCGATGCGCAAGAACCTTGCCGAGGATCTGTGTGTGTCGATCGATGCGGTGTCGGTCAAGGCGACCACAACGGAGCGTTTGGGATTTACCGGGCGTGGCGAGGGTATTGCGGCACAAGCGGTGGTCGTGCTGACGCCGACGTGTATGGATGGTGTCTCTGGTCGGTGATGAAATGTGCTGGTGTGTGAATGGGCGGCGATTGGGTAACCGGTGCGTCCATCGCCAGGATATCGACAGCGGTGATATCGACCGCGATGGCGTCAACCCCAGTAGCCGTAACACCACCAGCGACCGCTACGGATATCGCGCGCAACCCAGCACCAGCGTCCGTCCTGATCAAGTACACGATAGAAATCACAACGTAAATCTTGCTGCTCAATGTGTGGAACTGCGCCGTTTGCGGTGCTGTGATGACTTTTTGGTGTTGGAAAGATAGGCGGTTTTCTGAGGTCAGACGTTTCGTGTCCAGACGTTCCGGGGCGCGATGTTTTGGCCGCTCGCGTTTTGTTGGGGGTTGATCCGGATGCGATCAAATCTGGCGGTTGTGTCTGTTCTGCGTGAGCGGCTCGGGGATTGCCGTAGGCGGCGCTGATTCGAGCGGAGTCGTCGTTTTGTTTGAGCGAAGATTCCCACCAGGCGCCCTCAAAACGCCCGAGAAACATCATGTGGGACGACGTTTGGAGTGAGCAGGCATCGGTGTTCTGGTGCGGCGGTATGCGCTGAATTGACGGCTGTTGAGCGGGTTGGAATTCGACGGGATTCCGCTTCAACAATCGGATGTTTGATTCTTGACTGAACGAACGGCTCGAAGCGTTGTGTTCATCGCAAGGCGCATCAAGAGATGAAGCGACTGTCACGTCGTGTGTGTCAAATCGAGTGCGTTGCGCATCAATGACTCGGTTGCTCGGTTGTGAATCGGTGTTGTGCGCAGCCTCCACAGGCTCGTGGTCTGTATGGCCACCCGAGCGGAGATCAAATTCTGTCGGCAGGGTCCAGGCGAGTGGTTCAGGGAGTCGCCAGAGCGGACGGCCAAAGCGTTTGCACCACCAGTCTGCAGGCGATGGTGCGTGTTGTTTTGAGGGCTGCGCATGTTTGACTTCGGGTGCAGCCGTTTTGTGATGGTTACCGTGGGCCTGAGCGCGGTCTGTGGGGCAACCGTGCCAAGGTTCAGCGACGATGGCAGTCTCAGGGCGCAGGCGACCTGTGTAGCGCAATTGTTTGAGGGCGTGGTCCCCAAGGCGCGCGCGCAATAGCGTCCAGCCAGCGGCAGCCTGTGTATTCACATGGTCGGTGTGATCAGTGATGGCAGCATCGGACTGCGTCGAAGATGGCGTGTGAGCAGTCGCAGACTGGTTTTGTAGGCCGCGCGATGACAAGCCAGTCGTGTGCGGCAACAGAGAAGCACTGATATGGCGCACGGGCAGTAGTGTGTCGGCGCGTAGTTCGATGGTTTTTGCGGGCGCAGGCAACGTGAAGCGTTCCAGTCGGACCCGCCATAGAGACCACCAGGCTTCGGCCTCAGCCGTTGGCGTTCCGCGCTGCAATACGATCGTGTGAATATGTTGGCCCGCAGGTGAGGGATTGGCCTGAGGCGCGGCGTCGCGAGGTTGGTGAACTGCGATCACAGCTCTGGAATCGCATGGATCAGAAGTCGGTGTTGTCGTTTGTCGGTGTTCGGTTTGCAGCCTGAGCTCGAGTCGATCGACATATCGGTTGCGAGCGTGCAATTCAGTTTCGAGATGTTGCAACAGTCGGCGCAGAGGAAATCGCAAGCCCTCGCTGTACTCGATGGCCGGTAGATCGAGTGCCATCGTGAACTGTTCTGGTGGCGTCCAACGAGGTGGATGCTCGGGCACTTCGCCGAGTAGGCGTTGTAGTGCGGCAATCATTTCGCGCCCGTAGCGCTTACCGAGCTCAGACCGTGACAGGTTGAGTAATTGATCGAGTCGATGGATGCCGACTTGTGCCAGCGCGGGAGTCCAAAAGCTCAGTGTTTCGATTAAGACGAGCGGGATGCATTCGGGCGAGCGTAGTCCCTCAAGATTGAACGGTGTGTCGATGTTGGGCGGCGAAAGTGCTTTCGCAGTGGTGGGCCTGCGCCTATGCGTTTTACCGTTAATCATCGTGCCCTGAATTTTTGGTATCTGCGCCCAATGGATTGCGAGTCGGGCTTGTTCTGGGCAGACGCCCACGCCGATTCGCGCCGTATAGCCGAGCTGTTGTAGATGTGTGTTGATTTGCGCACACAGGGCTTGTTCGCCACCAAATAACTGCAGACTTCCGCCGATTTCGAGCAAGATGCGATGGCAAGGTGGTGACAGACCTTGGTGTTTGCGTTTTTCGGGTCGCTGGCGAGTTTTCGATAAGGCGTGATTTGGTGATGAGTGATGGCTTTGAGCGAGGCCGATGTTTGCGGGCTCGGGGCAGATCCAGTCGCTGAACGTCAGCAGGACGCCGCAGAGTCGCTCGATCGCGTTTGCGATCGGTAAGGCATGGCTTTGAACGATGGTCAGTCGCCCGCAGGTCGCAAGCGCTTCGGCATGACTTTGGCGACGGCGTATCCCAGCCTGGCGTGCTGAGCGATTGGCGTCGATCACGCATCCGGTGTCGTCGATGACGGCAAGCGGATTGCTTTGTGTTGCATGCGCAAGCCGAATCAGATCGAGTTCAAGGTGCGGGAAAACCACACAGGCCCATCGCGGTCGATGAGTGCGTGAGCTTTGAATGGAGCGTGGACGCTCAGGAAGTTGCGACGTTGATGACATGCGCGAAGAACTTCACCCGTCAACGGCGTTGCGTCTGTGTCGATTTGATCGGCCAGGTATGGCCGCGCCAAAAGACCATGACGGCGGATAATCGGTGATATCGATGGGTGCAATGGCAGCGGCGTGTCCTACGCTTAAACGACGTTGGACGTTTGTAGGGCTAGGCTTGTTACAGCTTTTACGGTGTGAAACGAGGGAGAGGCCGGAGATGTGCTGCGGATGGGGCTACCCAAGAGGGATGCGAGCCTGCTGTGACGTTCGGCATTTTTGTCGCTTGGGAACAGATCGGCGATTGGGGGTTGCGCGTTTCGATACTTGTGGCAAGCGCTGTCTCGTTCAGACTTTGTAATGTTTTGAGACTGGCTTGGCTGGCACCATGATCAGAGCCTTTGGGGGTGGGTGGTACGCGGGTTTCGCAAGTTCGATCCGTTCGAAAAGTGGGGGAGCCTTCAGGGTGTTCGAGAGGAATGCGCACCCATGGGCTGTCGCCGACTTGACCTGCTTGCTTGAGTACGCGGGCGGCGAATCCTGATATATCGCGTGTCCAGGTGAATCTCAGATGGGCCGACGATGGTCGTTCTAAAGCGACCTGGGGGCGAAAAATCCAACACCAAGCGTCGCTTGCAGCTGTCGCAAGGCGCAGCCGCCGTAACCCAACGCCGTCGACCTGCGGGAGCCAGCCGACCACGGCGCCAGCCAGACGATGACGCAGTAATTGCTCGATCGACCAGACACGATCATCCGGGTGTTTGGCGTCGAGGACGAGCAACCGATCGGCTGGAATGCCGAGTGATTCCCAGGTCGGTACCCATGGCGCAGCCGGTGGGGCAAGCAGGACGATCATCCGGCCGTTCGCAGCAATGCGGGCCAGCGCAGGCATCAGAAGATAGAGCTCACCTTGGAAAGATTGGCCGCAGCCTTCGATCAGCTGTTGTGCGGGCCAACCACCAGCAAGACAGCGATCCCACGACGAGAAACCTGTGTTCAGGGATTGGGTAGGGTGTGAGTGGGCCTCTCGGGCCCGCCATAGCAAACCATTGTCGAGCAGAGTTTCGAGGCCCATGATGGTTCTCCATTGAAGAGGGTCGACCGGGATGCAAGCCGGTGAGGTGCCCGTTGTTGGGTTGGTCTGAGAGGACCTGTGCGAACGATTGGGGGCACTGGATGAGAGAGAGTTGGCTGTTGCAGGGGATGCCCAGGCTGTATCCGAGGCTGCGTCTGTGACATGGCTGTTGGCAGATGATGTGTCAGGAAAAATCGCGAATGACACCTAGTGCGCAGCCTTCGATGGCGAAATCGATCGCGTTGGCGCGAACCTCGATCGGTGCGTAGGCAGGATTTTCTGCGTGTAGAAGGACCACGTCGGCGCGTCGTTCGAAGCGTTTGACGGTGACTTCGTCTTCGATGCGAGCGACGACGATTTCTCCGTTGCGGGCTTCGCGGCGCTGTTGTACGGCGAGCAAATCGCCGTCGAGAATGCCGGCATCGCGCATTGAGTCACCGTGTACGCGCAGCAGATAGTCGGGGCGCTTGCGAAACCAGCCCGGGTCGAGCCGGAGCTGTTGTTCGATGTGTGGTGTTGCGAGAATCGGTGCACC
This sequence comes from Thioalkalivibrionaceae bacterium, assembly GCA_046299415.1. GTDB lineage: Bacteria > Pseudomonadota > Gammaproteobacteria > Ectothiorhodospirales > Ectothiorhodospiraceae > JBKBII01. Next base: position 261,371 of record JBKBII010000001.1, read on the forward strand.
AGCGGCGACGCGTCCGATCAGAGGAATCGACCAGAGCTCGCCGCCGCCGTCGTTGGCCGCGAAATTGATTGGGTATGCGTCGGACTTGTCGTGTGTTCCGGTGTACTGCGGGTTTGTGAGCGCGTGTGTATGAGCGCTGTGGCGCTGATTGAGATTAGCGAGAGCACCGGCGTTGGGACGCAGGCCGCGAGATTTCCCAGGGAGGCGCTCGATGGCGCCTCTTTGTTCCAGTGCTCGAATATGGCATTCAGCGGCATACGGAGAACGAAAGCCGAAAGCCGCTGCGATTTCTTCACGCGTTGGCGGAACGCCTTGTTGGGCGATGTGCTGGACGATGAATTCGAAGATTTCTTGTTGGCGCTTGGTCAGCATGTCGGCCCCGCTCGTTAACTGTCTATAAAGACAGTAGTCGAGCAAGGCTCAGCTTGCAAGTCGCTTAAGGGGTTACTGCGATGATCGACGGCGCGCCGCAGCGGGTTTGGACAGTCTGACGACGATTGGGTCTGGGCGAGAGGCGATTTCGAGCGGTATTCTTCGGACCCCTATTGTGGTCGACCGTGTTTTTCAGCTTGGTTGTGGATCGCGCCGAGAAACGTGGAAGAATGCCACGAATGAGATGTGGGCAAGGAGCGCCCTGAGCGCTGTGACCGCGACGTCACCAGTCGGGCGGTGCAGGCGCGAGTCGCGTCACGCAGCGATCGTTTTAGCGTTTGTTCGTGTGTTCGGACTGTCGTGAACTCAATGGCTTGGTTCGACGATGCAGTCTATGCGATGGGTCGCGGAACCGAGTCATCGATACAAGAGCGGGTCGGGGCCGAGAATCGGATTCTGCGATAAAAAGTTAGCGCTTGGGGCCGAGAATGAGCCAGATAATGAAACCAATCAAAGGCAGCAGTAGTAGCAGCACGATCCAAATGACCTTGGCCGCGGTGCCCGCTGAGCTTTGCACCGTTTTGACGATGGCGTAGATGATTAAAATCAACAAGATCAGGCCGAATAGTCCACCGACTTCGATACCCATCGTTGAGCTCCTGTTTTGCGGATCCATACGATCAAGGCCGCGCTTATGCACGGCCTTGACTGCTTTTGATGCCAGCGAATCTCTCGTGTCTGCTCTATGTCTAGGCAGGCGGTTTCGAGCTTAGCGTTTCAGGCCAACGATTGCGAGGATCGTACCAACCAGGGCGAGCGCGCCGCCGCCAATCAGGTACCAGGTCGTCTGGTCGCTGTAGCGTCCCGTCAGTTCTTGTTGAACCGTTTCGCTCAGGGATTCAGTGGCGGTAAGGCCGAAGTACAGCAGTCCGGCGCCGATGATGATCAGTGCGATACCGAGAATCCTGGACCAATGCATGACAACCTCCTGTTGTGAAAGGACCGTATCTGATTCTTGACGGAATCTTTGATGTCTGAGAAGACTTTCTTGCGAGAACGCGCAGGCGGGTGGCGTGAGCTTATAGAGGTCTCAGCTAGAGGTCCCAGCGGGGCCACTAAGGTGATTGAAGATCAGCGGTTTGGGTCGTGGTGATGATCGATATGCGTATCGTGCCGTGGCTGGATGAACTGGAGATGGCCAAAGAATGGACCGTGCTGAATCCGGTGAGCGCGATCAAGAAGAAGGCCGATAGGGTTTGGAGACACGGTTGTCGGCCGGATAGGGATCGGGCGTCGGGCAGAGAAACCGGCTATGGTGATGCGCGCCGATTCTCATGCTGGAGGTACGACGCGCGAGCGCGACTTGGATGGACGACTTGGAGTTCACCATGGGCGCAATCGCTGCTGGTGTGATGTGTAAGGCCGATCAATGAGATTTGAGTTAGCGCATGAGGCGACGATGCAGAAGTGCGTTGGCAAGACCGAGTGCGATGACGCCATAGACGATCAAAACACCGAGATGGACGGCGATGGCGTTCGGCCATTCGCCGAGGAATAGCGGCCGGACAATTTCCACGACGTGCACGAGTGGAAGGATCTGCGCGAGCTGTTGAAGCAGAGGTGGGAATTCGCTGAGTGGAAAGAAGACGCCTGAGAGCAGCAGCATCGGGGTGACGGCCAAGGTGAAGTAATAGAGAAAGAAGTCGTAGTTGCGGGCGAAGGCCGTGATGACCAGCGCGAGTGATCCAAAAACGGCACCAGCGAGAAGCAGAATCGGTAAGGCGAGCAGGATGCGAGCGTCGGCGATCAGTCCGAGCATTAGTGCGACCAGCAGCATTGCAAGCACACTGATGAGTCCTTTGCTGGCAGCCCAGAGCACCTCAGCGGTGACGATGTCGTCGAGGCCAATCGGGGTCGCGAGCATTCCGGCCCAGACATTTTGTTCGGCCATGCGAGTGTAGGCCGAGTACATACCTTCAAAGCTGGCCGAGAACATGGCGGATGAACACAGGACGCCGGAGGCGATGAAGATGAGGTAGGGAACCCCATCGACTTCGCCAATGAGTCGACCAAAACCGTAGCCGAATGCGAGTAGGTACAGCAGTGGCTCGCCGAAATTGCCGAGGAGCGAGGGGCCGAGCAGCTTGCGCCAGACGAGGGCGTGTCGCGTCCACACGGCACGAACCGGGGCGAGGCGTGCGCGTGGCCAGCGCCATGGCAGCCGGGATTGCTGTGGAAGATGCTTGATATTTGTGTTTTTATTTTTTGATTCTAAATGATTTTTTATCATTTTTATCGGTGCGATCCGGAGTCCGTTGGGCTTTGTTTCGAACGGTGTGGCTGATGAGCTGAGTGATTAGCCGTCGCGCAGTTCATGCCCGGTCAGGCGCAGAAAGACGTCTTCGAGACCTGTGGGACGAAGCGTGGCGCGGAGCCCGGCGGCGGTCAGTGCGTGAGTCAGGGCAACCGGATCGGTCGCGTAGAGACGGATCGAGTCGGCAATCGGCTGAAGGCGCAGGCTGGCGTCCCTGCGCAATTGATCGATTGTCGAGGTTGCGAGTCTCTCAGCGCCGAATAGCGTGGCGACGAAAGGTTCGACATGGTGGTTGATCAGGGCTTGCGGTGTATCACAGGCAATGACGCGTCCACCGTCGAGGATGGCGACACGATCGCACAGGGTTTCGGCTTCATCCATGTAGTGGGTGGTGAGTATCAGCGTGCGGCCACGCTCATGCAGCCGGCGCAGGACGCGCCACATGTGGTGCCGCGCTTGAGGGTCGAGGCCCGTCGTCGGTTCGTCGAGAACGATCAGTTCCGGATCGTGAACGAGCGCGCGGGCCAGCGTCAGCCGCCGCCGCATGCCGCCGGAGAGTGTCGGCACTTTGGCGTCGCGTCGATCGGTCAGTTGGACGTCGGCGAGCAGTTCATCGGTTCGCCGCTCGAGCGCCTGGCCGCGCAGGCCGAAATAGCGCGCATAGGTAATCAGGTTTTCTATGACGGTGAAATCGACGTCGAGGGTGTCGAATTGGGGTACGACGCCGAGGCGCGCGCGGATGTCGGATGCGTGATCCCGCACGCTGGCGCCAAACACCTCGATTTCGCCTTCATCGTAGGGCGTAAGGCCGAGCAGCATACGAAAGGTCGTGGTCTTGCCCGCGCCATTGGGCCCGAGAATGCCGAAGAATTCGCCACTTGAGACGGTGAGATCGAGGCGGTCGACGACGGCATTTCCGGCGTAGCGTTTGGTTAGCCCGCGAATACGAATGGCTTTGCGAGCGGGCTCTAATGGACGGGGCTGTGCAGGGCTTTGCGGACGTCCCGACGCTACGTGGTGTGCTTGTCGTTCGGCGGCGTGCGATGTCATCGGGCGAGATCTCTTCAAAAAGTTGGCTGTGGCGGGTCATTGGCCCAATATCAGCGTCAGACTGCGGGTCGCCGCATGGTGATGAACGGGCGGCGGTCATCGTTGATGCAGCAACCTGCTCGACGCGATGCATGGTAGAGATGGTCGCTGAACGCGGTGTCAGCTCGATCGGCTTGTATGATTGACTGGCTGGTCATTCATCAATGCTGTGTCGATTACGCGGCGTGCCAGCGTTGATCGAGCACTGATGTCGGGACACGGGCTGAGTGACGTGCGTCGGGACGATCGTCTCGCGTTACTAGGGGCCTTTCAGTGGTGGGATCGCTGATGTTGATGCAAAGGAACCCAAGCATGCTGGATTTGCGGATTGGTAGCGGTGGTGATGGCCAGGCGATCGAGTTGACGCCCCGGCGATTGAATCGTCATGGCTTGATCGCGGGGGCGACCGGTACCGGGAAAACGGTCACGTTGCAGGTGTTGGTCGAGCGCTTTTCCGACTTGGGTGTGCCCTGCTTCGTTCCAGATATCAAGGGTGATTTTTCCGGGCTTGCGGTGGCGGCTACGCCGAGTGATCGATTGGTGAGTCGTGCCGAGGCGTTGGGGGTGGCGCCGTTCGAGCCGCGTGCGTTTCCAGTCACGTTTTGGGAAGTGGCCGGCAGCGCCGGAGAGACGCCCGGCGGACACCCGTTGCGTTTGACGCTGGCGGATTTCGGCCCACAGCTGTTATCACGTTTGCTCGGTCTAAATGATACCCAGGCCGGTGTCATCGATGTGGTGTTTCGCGTTGCCGATGACGAGGGCTTGCTGTTGCTCGACTTGGACGATCTTCGGGCGATGCTGGCACATGCGCTCGAACATCGCCAGAGCATCGGTCCACGCTATGGCAACGTGGCTGCGGCGTCGGTGGGGGCGATTCAGCGTGCGCTGTTGCGCATCGATCCTGGTGCGGAGGATGCGCTGTTCGGTGAACCGGCGGTCACGCTCGATGAGTTTTTGCAGGTCGACGCCGACGGCCGTGGCGTGGTGAACGTCCTGCATGCCGAGCGGCTGTATCGCGAGCAGCCGGCGATTTATGCGACGGTGCTGTTGTGGTTGCTGTCTGAGCTGTTTGAGCAGTTGCCGGAGGTTGGCGATCCTGAGCGGCCGGTGTTCGCGCTGTTTCTCGACGAGGCACATTTGTTGTTTCGCGACACACCCAAGGCGTTGGTGGATCGGATCGAGCAAGTGGTGCGTTTGATTCGATCGAAGGGTGTCGGGGTGTACTTCATTACTCAGGCACCGACCGATATTCCTGAGGCGGTTCTGGGCCAGTTGGGGCTGCGGGTGCAGCATGCGTTGCGCGCCTTTACCCCCAAGGATCAGCGCGCGTTGCGGGTGGCCGCAGAGACGTTTCGACCGAATCCGGAGTTTTCGGCAGCTGAGGTGTTGCCCGAGTTGGCCGTGGGCGAGGCCTTGGTCTCGACTCTAGATGCTACGGGCGCGCCGACGCCGGTCGATCGGGTGCGGATTCGCCCACCGGTATCACGAATCGGGCCGATCAATGCACAAGAGCGTGCCATTTTGTTGAGTGAGTCGCCACTGGCGGGCATATTCGACCAACGCATGAATCGGGAATCAGCCGCTGAGCGTCTGGCCCAGCAAGCTGAGCGCGCTCTCGATCCTGATCATCATCCCGGCTTGACGCAGCGTGGAACAGATGTTTCGCCCACGGCCACGTCAGCACGCTCTGATCGCGGCGGCGTGCGTCGGTCTCCACAGCCTCGTTCCGTTGCCGGTCAGATCGCCAATCAAGTTGCGAAACAGGCGACACGTCAGATTACGCGACAGGTGACGAACCAGATTTCGCGCAACATCATCCGCGGGCTGCTTGGTTCATTGACGGGCCGGCGTTGATCGAGCGGTCGCCGGAGGGCCTTATGGTGAACGGTGCGGAGGTGTCATCCTCAGGGCGTAAGCCATCGCTGCGTCTTGGTGCCATCGGGTTGGGGCGCATGGGGGCGCCGATGCTTGGACGCTGGCTCACGGCTGGGTATTCGGCCTGGGTTTGGGCGCGCCGGCAAGAGACGCTCGAGTCGTTGCAGTCCGTGATCGGTCCGCTACAGAGGCCCCGTTTGCATATCGCGCAGTCGATCGCTGAACTGCAGACTCAGGTTGATGTGGTGATTCTGAATGTCTCGGATACACCCGATGTCGAGGCGTTGGTCAATGAGATCCTGTCCGCTCGTGAGGTGCTGTCTGGAAAGATTCGTGATCGACCCAGTGCCTCGATAGACCCTGTTCTCACAGCCAGTGGCGTGGTTGAACATCGAAGTCGTTTGATTATTGTGGACCACTCAACGATTGATGCGACGGCGACTCAATGCCTCGCTGATCAAGCGTCTGCCTTGGGCGTCGACTTTATCGATGCACCGGTGTCGGGCGGCGTGATCGGCGCAGAAACAGGCACCTTGACCGTGTTCTTGGGAGGCGATGAGGCGGCGATTGAGCAAATCTCGCCATGGCTCGATTGTGTGGCGTCGGCGCGGACTCATCTCGGGCCAGCTGGTGCCGGCCAGATTGGTAAGATGACCAATCAAATTCTGATCGGCGCGTCACTTGTGGCTTTGGGCGATGTGCTGAATCTGGCGCGTGTCCACGGGATCGATGCAGCCCGCTTGCGCGAGGCACTTTTGGGTGGGTTTGCGGCGTCCAGAGTGCTTGATCATCATGGAGGCAAGTTGATTGCAGATGATCGGCAGCCGGGATTTACCGTTGCACTGCATGCCAAAGATGCGGCGCTGGTCCGTGCGACGCTCAAGCAGGCGGGTCTGGACATCCGGTTGTCCGATCTGGTGTGCGAGGCCTTGGATCGCGCCAGCATGGCGGGCGAAGAGCGCAACGATTCGAGTCGACTCGCGTGTTATCGCTCTGCCTCGTAGCTTCAAAAAGTACAACGTTTTTGGCGTCGACCGAGTGTCTCGGAGCCGGGCGGCTGTCATTGGGTTGTATGGGGCAGGGGACTAGACCTCGGCAGTAAAAACGCAGCGATGACTGCCCAAGGGCCTACGCTTTATGGCCTTGTTGTCTGAAGCGCCGGCGGTCTTCAATGATGACGATTTGACCGAGGGCCTGTGGTCCTGATTCGGTGGGGGTAGTGGTGCGATCGGATCGCGCTCGGGCTTGCATTGGTCATTCAATTTTGACACGCTTGGTACGGGTTTTGCGTCTTTACGCGGAGGTGCGTTGAAGACCTCGACCCATTGCGATGAATGATATTCGCTGCTCGCAGCGTTTTCTCGACTGATTCATTCAAGGACATGGAGGTCCGCGATGAAGGTATTGATTCTGCTGTTGGTTTTGGTGTTGCCTTGGGTTTCGGCATGGGCGTCTGAAGCGGTCAACGTGAACACGGCAAGTGTCGATGAATTGGCGACCTTGCACATGATCGGTGACGCGAAAGCTCGCGCGATCGTGGCGTATCGGGAAGAAAATGGCCGTTTCGAATCGGCCCAGGACCTAACTCGGGTACCTGGGGTCGGCGAGGCTACGGTGGCCCGCAACCTCGAACGAATTCGATTCGATGATTGATCGCCCGCGGTAGACGCAACCAGATTGTTTCTCAAGAGGTTTCGCGATTATCGATCGCCGATCGTTTCAGTGCTGCGGCATCAATCGCTGGTGCCGCGTCTCTTGTGGCGTCGCAAATCACAGATGCCTTGACGATAGAAATGCTGGTTACAGTGCTGATGCGACGACGCATCCATTGCTTGAGGATGTGTCGTCATCTTGTTTCTGGAGATCACGAAGTCTTCTTTCTTGATGCCTGAAAGTTTATGTATCTTTCGCTTCGTGGTTTCTCGCCCGTCGGTTTTATGTATTAAGTGCAATTTCCGGCTCTTTAATTTTATTGGTTTTTTCGGTCTAGAGGTTGGTCTGCCGTTTTCCAGACTTTGATCGCCGTTGGCGGGAATTTTCGTTGTAGAGAACGTCGCGCTGGCTGCATAGGGGTGTCGACGGGTTAAAAAGCCAGAACGGACGAATTCGGTTTGGCGATTCACTCGCTGTCCTGTCAGGATGGGTCACGACGATTCGCTGAGGAGGTTGACGCCAAGATGACGAGTACAAGCCAGCGTATTACGACTGCCGTGTTCCCTGTTGCTGGAATGGGGACGCGGTTCTTGCCGGCGACTAAAGCCAATCCCAAAGAGATGTTGCCTGTCGTTGACAAGCCTTTGATCCAGTATGCGGCAGAGGAGGCTGTTCGTGCCGGTATCAAGACCCTTGTCTTTGTCACCGGCCGTAACAAGCGCTCGATTCCTGATCACTTTGACAAGGCCTACGAGCTTGAAAACGAGCTCCATGCGCGTGGCAAGACAAAATTGCTCGAGCTCGTGCGTAACATCCTGCCCCCTGATGTGACCTGTCTTTATGTCCGTCAGGCGGATGCCTTGGGCCTTGGGCATGCGGTGTCCATTGCCGAGCCGGTGGTACAGAATCAGCCCTTCGCAGTGATTCTGGCTGATGACTTGATCGAGTCAAACAATGGCGGGGCGCTGAAGGAAATGATCGAGGTCTACGAGGAGCGTCTTTGCAGCATCCTCGGAGTCGAGGAGGTTCCGAGGGAAAATACGTCGTCGTACGGTGTGATCGCACCGGAAGCCATCAATGACCGTACCTGGCGTGTTCGCGATATCGTCGAGAAACCACCCGCCGATGAGGCGCCTTCGAACATCGCGGTTGTCGGGCGCTACATTTTGACGCCTAAGATCTTTCAGCTGCTGCGCGAACAAGAGCCTGGCGCGGGCGGAGAGATTCAGTTGACCGATGCTATCCAGCGCCTGCTCGCGTTCGAGGCGGTATATGCATATCGGTTCTCCGGGCGGCGCTTTGACTGCGGGAGTAAGCTGGGGTATTTGCAGGCGACCGTCGAGTACGCGTTGAACCATGCCGAATTAGCGGAGCCGTTCCGCGCATACCTCGCCGCTCACCCAGGGATCAGCCCTCCAGATCGGGCCTAGCGTCAATGCGGTACTCGGTGGTTGTGGTGTCCTGAGAGGGAAAGCGGCATGAAACGGCTCATGTTCGGGCTGATGATCGTCGTGGCAATCGTAATTTTTGCGTTGCCCCGCAACCCGAAGGTGTTGCCGTCTCTGTCTGAACTCATTTTGGAGTCGACGCAAATCGGTTTTTCGGATGAGCCCGAACTCTCGGATCCGTTTGATGAGGAGCCAGAAGCGCCAGCCAATGCTACGAATACCGTTGCGGATGGCTTCGTACTGAGGCGCGACACTGCGGGACGACTGGCGTCAGGTGAAATCTCTGAGATCAATCATTCGGTCAGGGTCGTGCGACTCGATGCTTGGGCGCAACGTGAGCTCGCAGATTGTACCGGTCGCACCGTTTGTTTGACTGATCAGCTTGATGGGCCGCTGGATGGCACCGCAAAGGTTGCGGTGGTGTACCTGCATGGGTTTTCGGCCAGTCCGATGGAGCTCGATCCGTTTCCTAGCCATTTGGCACGGGCGCTGGATGGCGTTTTGATTGCTCCGGTGTTCCGTGGTCATGGCGCCGATGGTCATGCGCTTGCGGCGGCGCGAGTGACCGATTGGCAGCGTGACGCACTACAGGCGCTGCAGCTCGCTGAAGTCATGGCGCCGCACACCATTCTTTTGGGTAACTCGACGGGGGCTTCGCTCGCGCTCTGGCTTGCGTTGTATGAGCAGCCGGTGTGGCGGGTGCCGGACGCGATGATCTTGCTCGCGCCTAACTTCTCACCGAAGGATCCGATGGCGCAGTTATTGTGGGCACCCGGGATGCCTTGGTGGATTTCCATGCTGGGCGAGCATGCGTTTGCTCCGCAGAATGAACAACATGCAGCGGGCTGGACAACACGTTATCCGCGCCGCGCGTTGTTACAGATGATGACTGTGGCTGAAGCCGCCTGGCGCTCGCCGATGGAGCGGCTCGATCGGCCGACGTTGGTGCTCTATCACCCTGAGGATCGGGTGGTGGATGTCGAACGCATCGCCCGCGGCTGTGAACGCATGCCGGCGCACATCGTTCGATGCGAGGCGATGTCGATTGCGGGTGATCAGTCGCGACATCTCCTCGCAGGCGACATCCTCGCGCCTGACGGGAATGGGATCGTGCTGAGGATGATCGAGGAGTTTCTGCTGGATGTGTCATCAATATCAGTCTCGACCATGGACCTCGAGAGCGACGGATCCTGACCGATCGATGTCTGTGGTCTACTCGGTGTACAGATGACCTCGAGCGAGATCGCGATGACGGTAATGCGATGTTAGGAACCTTGGACGGATGCCCTCCGGCTGGTGGAATCGCGCTGAGCGTTTTACACCGAGAAGTTCCTGGAGGTGTGATCGTTGATGGTCGATGTCGATGCGCGAGACGGAACTGCCAGCCCGGCGCTAAGCTCATCGACGTGATGCCCGGCGCGCTCTAAAACGCCGTCTTTCGCGCTCTAAAACGCCGTCTTTAACGAAAAGCCGTGGCCGGCTCGATTTGCGGCTGTATTAGCGGTTCGATGCCGATCGTCCAGGGCAGCAAAAAACCGAGGGTGAAAGCCTGGGTGGGCAGGGCTAAACGTAGGAAAGGCCCAGAGATCTAGAGGAACTGCTGAGCGCCAGAAACGCCGTTTGGTTCTGGAAGCGACAGTTGAACTGCGCTTGATCGCGGTGGCGACCTGGATCTTTCGTTGACTCGAGTTTTGTCGTCGTTGGCGCTTGCAAAGAGCGCGTCGAATGATGTGGAGCCGGCGACAGGAATCGAACCCGCGACCCTCTGATTACAAATCAGATGCTCTACCGTCTGAGCTACACCGGCCTAAGGCTCACATTCTACGCAAAATCGGGCCTCGGGTTCTACGCCTTTGTCACCAAAGTCGCGCTAGTATGGGTGGCGTTTACCACAAAAAATTTGAGGTGGTGTCATGGAAGCCGTCATTTTGATCGTGATCTTTGTCGTTGGGCTGTTCCTATTCCTTGGCGTCAAGTCGGTGCCTCAAGGACAGAAGTGGACCGTCGAGCGATTCGGGCGCTATACACGAACCCTCGAGGCGGGCCTCAATCTGATCGTGCCGTTCATCGATCAGATTGGACGCAAAGTTTCGGTGATGGAGCAGGTGCTTGACGTGCCCGCGCAGACGGTTATCACCAAGGACAACGCCGCGGTTGTTGCCGACGGCGTGGTGTTTTATCGCGTCATCGATGCTTCGGCGGCCTCGTACCAGGTCGCCCATCTCGAGGATGCGGTGGTCAATCTGACGACCACTAATTTACGTTCTGTGATTGGTTCGATGGACGTCGACGAGACGTTGTCCAACCGGCAGCGCATCAACGAAGTTTTGATGTCAATCGTTGATGATGCGACGAACCCCTGGGGGGTCAAGATTATTCGTATCGAAATTCGCGATCTGCGGATGGAGCCCGAGCTCCAACAGGCGATGAATCTGCAAATGATCGCGGAGCGCCGTCGTCGTGCTCAGGTGACCGAGGCCAACGGCCTGCGTGAAGCAGAGATTCTGCAGGCTGAAGGCGACAAGCAGGGCGCGATCCTGCGTGCTGAGGGCCAACGGCAGGCCGCGTTTCTCGAGGCCGAGGCGCGCGAGCGTGAAGCCCAGGCCGAGGCGCGCGCAACCGAGTTCGTCTCCAACGCAATTGCGCAGGGCAACATTCAGGCGATTCAGTATTTTATCGGCTTGAAATATGTTGAAGCGCTGAAGGAAATCGGCAGCGCGGAAAACGCCAAGGTGGTATTGATGCCGGTGGAGGCGACAGGCGTGACGGGTGCTGTGGCGGGTGTTTCTGAGTTGCTGCGGGAGCTTGGGTCTGGCAGCAAGTTCGGAACCGGTGCTGGTGGAGCCACGGCAGGTTCCGTGATCGGATCAACGATCGGCGGCAGCGGTTCTAACTGACGAAGTAACGGAAGGCCGCGGAAAGCCTCCGACCCGCGCAGCGCGATTGTTTTTTGCGATGTTCGGCATTACCTCGTGTGATGCCGTTCTACCCATTACGAGGAACTCGTCGCTCGTTCGTGTTGAGTTGATGGCGCTCGCCGAGGCGATCGCCGCTTGCCGGCAATGAGTCAGGTGCATTTCGGTCGGGTGCGTTTCGATCGGGTGCGTTTCGACTCATTTGGTTGCTTGTATCACGAGTCCACGTGGAGATTGGATATGGACGGTTGGAGCGCACAGCTGTGGTGGTGGATCGGTGGTGGTGTATTGATGGCTGCCGAACTCATCGTGCCGGGTGTTTATCTTTTGTGGCTGGGTTTGGGCGCGATGCTGACGGGTGTCATGCTGTGGTGGCTACCTGATCTTTCGCCGATCCTGCAGGGTCTTGTCTTCGCCGCCAGTATGTTCGTGTCGCTAGCGATGGGCTTTTTCGTTCAGAGATTTGGTGGTCGTCGTCTCGAGAGTGGGCCGTTGAATCGCGAGATCGAAGCGCTGACGGGGCAGATTTACGTGGCATCGTCAGATTTTGTGGCGGGTCGAGGACGTATTCGGGTCGGCGACACGACGTATGCGGCCGAGGCCACGGAACAGGTTCAGCGGGGCGATCGGATTCGCGTGAAGGGTCATGAAGGACTGCGCCTGAAGGTTGAGCCGCTCGTCGACGCTTCCATCAATGAGTCCGCTCGGACTAAATGAATCCGATGTGATTCGATGACATTATCGAACGCGGGAGCTTGATCCATCTGGGAACAGTCGTTGGTTTCAAATATGTTTCGTTGCTTGTAAGCGCTGAAGCCTTGATGTTCTTCTAACCGTTTAAATTGCGCATGGGTCCCATATCGTCGCACTCAATGAATAGTCCCTGGGTCCGGGGCTTTTCTGTTTCAGCGTGATCTCATGGACGTTCGGCGCGATGATCGGTTGGCGTCGAGCCACTTGTCACCTCGGGCGCTCGACTCAGTGATAGCCCGCGTCCGCGCGAATCTTGCCGCGAAAGACGTAGTAGGTCCAAGCCGTATACATGAGAACGAAGGGCAGGACGAACAAAAGCCCGATGAGTAAGAACAACTGGGACTCTGGGGCTGAGGCAGCGTCCCAGAACGTGTAGTTCGGCGGGACGACATACGGCCATTTCGAGATGATGAGCCCGAGGTAGAACAAGACGAAGAGCCCGATTGTGCTGACGAAGGGAATCGCCTCGTAGCAACACGATAGTGAACGCCAAAGACCGAAGGCGAGGGCGATCGTCAAGGCAGGCAGGATCCAGATCCAAGTCAGATTTGAGAACCAGCGCTCAGCGACAAAGTCATCAATCAGTGGCGTCCAGATGCTCACGATGGCGAAGAACAGCATCACGACGGTGAGCAATCCGTACGCCCAACGGCGTGCGCGTTGCTGAAGTTCGCCCTCAGTTTTGAGTAGCAACCAGGTGGCACCCAGAAGCGCGTAGCCGGCGACAAGACCGAATCCCGTCATCAGGGTGAATGGCGTCAGCCAGTCGAAGGCACCGCCGACATAGCGAAAGTTTTCGGTTTCGAAGCCCTGAATGAATGTGCCGACGACCATGCCTTGAGCAATCGCGGCAACCAGAGAGCCACCGAAGAAAGCAGCGTTCCACAATTTGCGTCGCTCCGGCCGGGCCTTGAAGCGGAACTCGAATGCGACGCCGCGAAAGATCAGGCCTGCGAGCATCAAAAAGACGCCGAGATAGAGGGCTGGCAAAAAAACCGAGTAGACGAGAGGGAAGGCCGCGAGCAGTCCGGCACCCCCAAGAATCAGCCAGGTCTCGTTGCCGTCCCAAACCGGTGCGACTGAATTCATCATCAGATCTCGCTCGGCGTCATCGCGAGCGAAGGGAAACAGAATTCCGACGCCAAGATCGAAACCATCGGCGAGCACGTACATCAGTAGACCAAATCCGATAATGCCGATCCAGATGTAGACGAGGTCGTACATGTTGCCTCCTTGCCGAACCAGTCAAGAGTGCTCACACAAGAGCGCCTCGAGAAATGTGCTTGAGGGCTCGTGTGCCCCCGGGATTAGAGCCGCGTTGGGCGCCCAACGTTACGATTGCTCTCGCCAGCAGTCGTATCGCCGTCACCATGCCGAGTCGAGACCGGATGAGGGGGTCTTGATTGAGCTCGGCGTGGTGTCAGCTTGCCCGTGTCAACTTGCGACCGCAGGGTGGCGCGGGTCGTCGATCGGATTGTTGTGATCGAGCGGCGTATCGACCGCTGACAAAGGTCGCTTGGCGTGCCCATGCTTCTGAGTGCTGTGGGCGACCTCTGGCATGCCATTGCGCACGATGTGGACGAGGTAATAGATGCCCGCCGAAAACACAGCGGCGTACACCAGGGCGTAACCGATCAGAGTGGCCAGGGCCATAGGACCTGTCAGTGACGGCGTCAGACCATCGGCCACAGTGATATAGCCAGTCAACATCCACGGCTGACGACCGATTTCGGTGACAAACCAGCCAGCCAGCACAGCGACGAACGGCAGCGGAAGCATGAACGTGAGTGCACGCAAGTAGCGCCGTGACTCGTACAGCCGACCTTTGAACAGCAGCCAGGCGCCAAGGAGGGCCATCAGAATGAAGATGATGCCAATGCCCACCATGACCCGGAACGACCAGAAGATCGTGAAAATTTCTTGTGGACGTTCGTCGGCGGCAAAGTCGGTCAGGCCGCGCAGTTCGCCGTCGAGTTCGTGGGTGAGAATTAGGCTGGCCAGTTTGGGGATTCCAATCTCAAAGTGGTTGGTTTCGTTGGCGACATCAGGGATGGCGAAAAGGAGCAAGGGCGCGCCACGTTCGGTGTGCCAAATGCCCTCCATCGCGGCGATTTTCGCCGGCTGATGCTCAAGGGTGTTGAGGCCGTGGAAGTCGCCCATGATCAGCTGCGCAGGTGCGGCGATCGCGAGCATGATGACCGTCATTTTCAGCGCCCGCTTGGCGGACTCGACCGCATGACTCTTGAGCAGAAACCACGCTGAAACCGCGGCGACGACAAAGCCGCCCGTCAGGAATGAAGCTAGCAACATGTGCGAGAGGCGATAGGGGAACGAAGGGTTGAAGATCGCTTCCGTCCACGAGGTGACGTGCACCATGCCATCTCGCATCTCGAAACCAGCGGGCGTGTGCATCCAGGAATTCGTTGCGAGGATCCAAAACGATGAAATCATCGTGCCAACGGCGACCATGATCGCGGCGAACAAGAACAGGCCGGGCGCGACCTTGTTGCGACCAAACAGCAGGACACCGAGGAAAGCCGCTTCGAGAAAGAATGCGGTGATGACTTCGTAAGATAGGACTGGCCCCAAGAAGTTGGAGGTTCGGTACGCAAATTCGCTCCAGTTCGTTCCGAATTGAAAGGCCATGACCAAGCCCGAGACCACACCCATACCGAACACGACGGCAAATACCTTGATCCAGAATTCAGACAGGCGCTGCCAGTGAGGATCGCCGGTTTTGTAGCGGATGGCTTCCAGCACAGCGATGTAGCTTGCGAGCCCTATGGTAAACACCGGGAAGATCGCGTGGAACGACACCACGAAAGCGAACTGGAGGCGGGAGAGAACGAGCGGGTCGAGTTCCATGATGTCTCCTCGCGGGACGGCGTTGAGTCGGATATCTGCGGGGGCGTTGCCAGCTGAATGTCACCGTTGTCCGGATCGCTGACGGCCCCTGGGGCATCCTCGGTACTTTGACAGGTCGATGCGACGAACACGTGGCTTGAGTCGGTGCGGGTCACGCGCCTTGATCTGGCAGTTTTTCGGTCTTCTCGGTGCAGCTGTCGGTGGGCTGAGAAGCTTGGTTAGCCGCGCAGACAATCAGGCCCACTGCGGGTGGATCGAAGATGAGGCGGCGAGGCTGGCCGATTTAACGATTAGAAGATTAGAAAAAACCGATGAAGTCGCTCCAATAACCTACCGGCCACGTTGGATTTGGCATCGGTGTGCGAACGCGATGCGGGCTAAGCGGTACGCTCGGTCGCTGCACATGGGCATGCATGCGTGGGATCGATTCGTCCAGCCCGGGACATGAGAAAGCCATCGTGGGCTGTTGAGGCCAGCCGATCGAAAAGCGTGATGATCGATCGGCCTGATACTCAGACAACGGACGTTGCCAGAATGCTTCGGCAGGTTGTGTTGGCTGTCGAAAATTCGAATGTGTTCAGCGCTTTCGATTGGTTGGGGCAGCGTCGGGCTGCGCTCTCACACACGCTCGCACGCCAGTCACCGTTCAAGGCGCTCGCCCGGCGGTCCGGAGTGATCCGGCGTACTTTGGGCCTAGGCGCCTCGAGGTGAGGTTTCTGCAGGCTTCACGACGAAGTCTTGATGAGCTCTGCGGTGGAGCCCTGATTGGGCTCTGCGTCATGGTTCGCAGCGCGTGTTATCGGTTCGGCCAGTCGATGTCGGCTTTGCTCTGCAGTTCGTTGACGTGAGCGTTGAGGGCCTCGGCAACGAATTGATCTCGGAGTCCGGGGCGAAGCTCTTCGAAAGTGGGTGGTTCACGGTCGCGCATTTCGTCGAGCTGAATCACGTGCCAGCCGAATCTACTCTGTACGGGGGCTTCGGTGTACTGACCGGGCTCGAGCTCAGCCAAGGCTTCGCTGAATTCAGGAACCATCCGGTCGAGCGTGAACCAGCCGAGATCGCCGCCACGCTCTGCGCTGCCATCGAGCGAGTTTGCTTGTGCCAGCTCGGCGAAGTCACCGCCTCCGTTGAGGGCATCGATCAGTTCCTCTGCTGCGTCTTTTTCCTCGACGAGGATGTGGCGGGCACGGTATTCGGCAGCCGAAAAGCCAGCGATCTGACGATCGTATTCGGCACGAAGATCGTCTTCAGAGATTTCGAGCGTTTCCTCGAACTGCTCGATGTAGCGACTCGCCACGGCGAGAGATTCGCGGAAACGTACTTCGCCTCGAACTCGGGCGTCATCGTCGAGACCGGCTTCGCGGCCGGCATTCGCAAGAATCGCGATCTGAATCAGTTCCTCGCGGCTGCGTGAGGCGGCGTTTTGTACCGGTGAACCCGTCGCGCGAGCGTAGGCTTCGATGAAGGCATCGTCGATGACGTAACCGTCGATGGTTCCGACGCGGTCTCCACTGGCTGTTGTCGACGGGCGATCGAGTTCCGCTTGATTTGCGGTTTGACTGTCGTTGGTACATCCAGCGACGGTGAAGATCGAGGCAATGAATGCAAATGTGAGGACGCGAGCAAGACGAGAACGCCGGGTCTTTGCGCGACTGGCCGGCGAGGTGGGACGACTGTCTGACACGGAATGATCGGCCGAAAAGGCCTGGATTGCGTGGATATTCGAGACGACCCTTGCGGTGGTCGGCGTCTGCTGATCGTGAACCGTCATGTTTTGCATCCTTTTACAGCTGGTGAGTTGATGATGTCGGCGGTCGATCGTGGATCGAACGCTCGAAGCCTGAGAGCTGTCCGCGACTTGAGGCTGGCGGGCTTTTTGGGGGTTCAGGCTGTTCGAAGTCCCTCCGTTACACGGGGGCGCGGGCCGTCGCGCGAGGGCTCCTCAGCGATACGGTTGCGAACCGCCGGCCAATGACGTCGGCCCTTGATGGCTCCGTTTTGTGCGATCACCTTGTGACAAAGCGATGAATGCCGGCTGCACGAGACCACGGCGTCTTCGGTGCTAGACTGCAGGCTGCACAAAACCCGAGCCCGGATTCTGTCTTGGTTGTCTGTCAAGGCAAGACGCGTTTGAAGGGGCGTACGTCGACAGACCGGTACACACCAGCTGACAGGTACGGATCGGCATCGGCCCAGGCGCGAGCTTCTTCTAGCGACGGAAACTCTGCGACGACGAGTGACCCGGAGAAACCAGCCGCACCGGGATCGTCGCTGTCGACCGCGGGCAGTGGCCCGGCGAGTTCGAGCCGCCCCTGGTTGCGCAGCGCGTCGAGTCGCGCGAGGTGTTCAGATCGCGCTTGCTGGCGCAACGGCAGAGAGTTTTCGACGTCGTCACCCTGAATCATGTAGAGCATCGTTTCTCCTGATGATGTTAGTTGAATCGATAAAGCAGGATTCATCCTCGAAAAGCAAAGTCCGGTCGTTTCGCCGCGTTACTGAAACGCTCGATAGACACCGGTGGGACGCAGCGCGAGGTGCCTGGAGCGCGACCGAGACCCCAACCGTCGTCAGGCGAGGTAGCGAGCTCAGCGTCGCTCAGGCGCACTTCTGCTCAGCAATCGATGCCGGTTCGTATAGGATACGGCGGACCGTGGATGGTCCGCGACAGAGTCTCGACGTGAGGGCAATCCTCGGCATGCAGGACTTGCCGTTCGATGGCCAGAAGTTGGCGCTTGATCGCCTCGCCCCAGCGATAGCCGCCGGCCTGGCCATCGACGCGCAGGACGCGATGACAAGGGATCCACAGAGCGAAATCGTTGGCGGCGCAGGCATTGGCCACGGCTCGGGTTGCACGTGGGCGATCGACTCGGCGTGCCAGATCGCTGTAACTGAGGACTTCGCCGGTGGATGTGGTTCGCAGGACACGCCAGACGTCTCGCTGAAATTCGGAGCCGGATGGTTTTGACGCCGAGGCCAGTGGTTCCGGAAACAGGTGGTCGTTATTCGCTCGCTCGCTCGCCGGGCTTTGGTTGGGGCCAGGTCCAGACGCTGACCTTGCACGCGTCGAGGGTTTGCCTGCAAGGGATGCTGAACCGATCGAGCTTTTGCCGTCAGCCGCGCGATTCGAGTCGTTATGCGCAGTTTTTGCGGAGAGCCTGCGGTAGACCGTCGCAGGGAGCCGCGGCGGTGATTCGAGCCATTCCAGCCACAGAGGACAGAGCTGCGCGCGATGGAGGCGTTCGTTGGCAAAACGGCGTGTGTCACTTGAGTTCGAGTCGCGTTGGACGTCATGGATTTCGCGCTCTTGATCCGCAATTGCTTCGAGCGGTTCATCCGATTCGAGCGGCTCGGACGATAGCCAGATGGCGATGATCCGACCGTCATCGTCGTTTGTTCTAGCAATGTCGAAATGAGCCAGCAACCATCGCCGATCATCCTGGCATTCGCCGGGGAACGGTGTGCATCGCGTCCGTTGAAGAGGTGCTCGGTGCGCTGCGTCATCGCCGACCGCTTTCGTGCCGGCGCCATCGGTCAGGACAGGCTCATGCCAGAGTCGAAAAGTCAGCTGCTCGATTTCGCCCTCGCAAACAAGCGCTCGCGATCGCTTGACCGTTCGCGGGCTGTGCCGTGCTTTGGTTGGGGTCATCGCTGACGTTCCTCGGGTTTGCTTGAGGTTGTAAGGGGTTGGAGGAGCGATGTTGGCGTAGAATTGGCTTAGTCGACTGGATATCGTGGTCGGGTCCAGTTGAAAAACTTTTGTTGAAAATGGTTATAGCTTCATGATTCGTTGGACTATCCACGCGGAAAATCCACAGCCCCGGCTTGTGGTTCAGGTGGTCGAGGCGCTGCGCTCCGGAGCAGTTTTGGCCCTTCCGACTGATGCAGCCTACGTGTTTGCGGCACGTGTCGGCGACAAGGCGGCGGCTGAGCGAATTCGGCGTTTGCATGGCGTAGAGGCAGATCATCAGTTGAGTGTGTTGTGCGCCGATCTGTCTGAATTGGGTACTTTTTCAAAGGTGTCGACTTCGGCATTCAGATTGCTCAAAGCGCTGACTCCGGGTCCATACACTTTCATCTTGCCCGCGACTCGCGAGGTTCCAAAGCGGTTACAGGAACCGAAGAAACGTTCTATCGGTCTGCGTGTTCCTGATCATCGTGTAACGCTCGCGCTTCTGCGTGAACTCGGTGAGCCATTGGTGGTGGCGACCGCTCGAGTGTCGGGTCAAGAGCACCCGATGAGCGAGTGCTGGGATATCGAGGAGGTGGCGGGTCATTCTCTCGATGGTGTGGTCGATGCGGGCGCTGGCCTGCTTGATACAACGACGGTGATCGATCTCACGGCGGACGAACCCGTCGTGCTTCGCCAGGGCGTCGGCTCCATTGACGGGCTGTTCGATTTTGGAAGTCAGGAGGCCTTGTGAATCGGCTGGGGCCCGTTAGCTGGGCGCCGTTAAATGAGGCCAGTGTCTGTCGTTCTCGATGATGGGCGGGTCCTGATTGGGAGACCCGTAGAGTATCCGAGTGGTTGCGGCGCGACCCGACGTTGATTGATCAGGGTCTGATTGAGGCGATGGTGAATCGAGCGTCCCACATGAGTTTTCTCCCGAGCGGAGGAGGGGGCGTCATCCGGCGCGTCGCTGTTTCGTGACACGTCGAAATTGTTTCGCAAGGTGCGTTCTTGCTGATGCCGCGAACTCGGTCCAAACCTTTTCAGAGGTCATCAATCCATCGACGTGACCGCGACTTTGAAGCCTTGTGTGGGCGCTCGTGAGAACACGTCGCTTTCTGCTTCATACGTACAATGTGATCGTCGAGACGAAGCGAAACGGATTCGGTAGCTACTATGGATGACCTGTTGCGGTTGATGGCCATATGGGCGTTGCCGGTGTTGTTTGCGATCACCGTGCATGAAGCCGCCCACGGTTATGCCGCACGCGCCCTCGGTGACTCAACGGCGGCGATGCTCGGACGTTTGACGTTCAATCCTCTGAAGCACGTGGACCCGGTCGGGACGCTTGCGGTGCCTATTGCATTGCTGCTGTTGTCATCGTTTACACCAGGGCCGCCGTTTGTGTTTGGCTGGGCGAAACCCGTCCCGGTGAACACTCGCAATCTTAAGCAGCCGCGCCGGGATATGGCTTTGGTTGCGGCGGCGGGGCCGGGCGCAAACCTTGTCATGGCGCTACTGTGGGGGTTGCTGATTCATCTCGGTCTGTTGCTCGACGGGCCTTACAGTGAGGCTATGGTCGCGATGGGTCTTGCCGGAATCGCGATCAATATCCTGTTGATGGTGCTCAATTTACTGCCGATCCCGCCTCTTGATGGCGGTCGCGTGGTTTCGAGTTTGTTGCCCGGACGGATGAGTTATTGGTACGACCGGCTCGAGCCGTTCGGGCTGGTGATCGTCCTGGGATTGTTGTTGACGGGCCTGCTGGGTCTGATTCTTCAGCCGTTGTATCGCGGTGGCATCGATGCTGTCGTGGGCGTTTTGGGGCTGCCGTTTTGACTGGGAACGACATTGATCAACGACGCAGTCTCTCGCGGATGGGCGCGTTCTATAAAATGTTGGCGCTGCTGGCGGCGGCGGCTTGTGCCTATGCGCTGTTGGCTCCACCCGTGATCGGTTGGATCGTGGCATCGAACTGGCGCAGTCCGGCACTTGCAGGCGCGATAGTCGATTTGACGGACCCGCACCGAATTGACTTCGCCAGCGTTACCTCATCTGCCATCAATGGCAAAGATTGTGTGGCTGATCCGGCTCGGTTTGATGTTGATCCAGGGCCGGCTTTCGGTTTGGGTGCGGCGTCCGATGCGAGGCCCAGCGCGACGCCAGAAGGCGAAGTGCTTGGAGGCGAAACGCCTGAGGCTGCGCCGGAATTTAATGATCTCGAGCCCTCGCGTGTCGAGCCGCTGTGTGCTGAGCCGTGGCCCGAGCGATGGACTTTGCAGGTCATTCGTGAGCCGCTGGAGCTGCAACGGGGCGTCTGGCGATCGCAGGCGCGGGATCGTTGGAAAGTTGTTATTGCGAGCCCCGCTGAGCGTGACTCAGCGGATCCAGATCTGGTAGCGCCGGATCGTGTGATGCCGAGCGAGGTCGTGCTGGAGTCACAAAGCTACATTTTTCATCATTGGTTTGGACCGCGAGCCATGGCTCGGGTCGTCGTGATGTCGCCGGATGAGTCGCCTGCCCATGCGCATGCGGGATTGGCGTCAGCTTTAGCCGATTTGATTCGTCAGGCCGAACCGGTGATCGAGGCTCGCGTTGGATTGCGGGGAACGTTGACGTCGCAGGTTTCGTTTTCACCGGTGCGGTTGCGTTTTGCGGCGCTCGGGGGTGCGATATCCGCAGGGCCGTTCGAGGTGTTGGAAACGGGGCCAACGACCGTGCAGATGGCGTTGGCCGATGATGACCGACTCTTCGCGGCGACCTCGGAGTCGTTGCGGCTGACCCCTTCTGAGGTCGGTTTATCGACCGCATCGACACCACAATTAAACCCGCTGCTGACGGCCCGTTCGGCGGCCCCCTACGTTCACGTCGACGATGCCGGTCTCTCGCTGCGATTGCGTGACGCCGCGGCGACCTTCGGTGAACGTTCACCGGGAATCGACCTTGCCTTGCGCTTGACGCTGGCCGACTTGTCTTGGGTTGCGTCGCAAGATCCGGGGTCGACCGGACTTGCAGGCGAAGACGTGGCCATGAAGACGTCCAAGGGTGTTGCGTCGCCGTCAATCGCGACTGCGGGCGAGCTGCAGGGCTTGCAGGTCGATTTGTTGAGTGCCGTGCAGCAGGACCGGCGGGACCTCCAGCTTCGAGTGGCGCTCGGTGGCGCGGAGATTGTCAGCCGTGCGTTCGTGTCCAGTTCGATGGGTTCTGCGCAGGACGCGGATGAACATGAGTTCGATGCATCGTCGTCACGTACGTCCGCCGCTACACGCCAGCCTGACGTCGATTCAAGGGGTGTGTCGGACGCACGGGTGGCTGATGACAGGCGACGATTCGAGATGGGTCCGAGTCGGTTGCGCCTTGAGGCACGGCGGCTGGACGCGCACATGGCAGCAGTCGTGGTGCAGGACGCGGTGTCGCGACTTCGGATGTTCGATTCTGCAGATGGGAATCAGCCGAAATCAGGGCTCGCGGAGATCACGAGTGCCGACGACGAGACGTTCGCGAACGTGTTAACAGCTGCTCGGTGGATCGAGTTTTGGCAGGCGTCTGCTTTGCGGGGTGCAGCAATCGAAGGCGTGGCCGAGCTCAATGGGCCATTTGTGATGAGGGCTCAGAGGCTTGCGGATGACGCGAGTAGACGGAAGTCGAGGCGAGCCACGGAGAGTATCGCAAAGGAGCTTGATTCGGCGGCACCAAAATGGGCCGCTCCGGGATTGGGACAATCGCGATCGGTGACTCAGGTGCGCCTACAGGCTCAGGTCGTTGGCACGCCAGAGCAGGTTCGTTTGCGCCCGCTTGAAACACTCGAGGTTCGCCTTGGTGTGGCGTTGCCAATCGCGGCTGGCGACGACGATGAGGCACGAGCGGCAACGGGTCGCGAGGCTTCGGAAGCATTGTCGACGGCCGAGGAATCGGAGGCATCGATGGAGTTGCACGATCCGGCCACGCCGGTGTTGCGGCCGACTGCGCCATGGTGGCCGTGGCCGATGGATTGGTGGTCCTATGATGACGATGCGGCGTCGATCATGCTGCATCTACGCGACGAGCAGCTGGTGGTCGCGCCTTACAGACGAGACCATGCGGGCATGCGCGCGCTGTCTGTCGACAGACGAAACGCCGACCCGGATGCACATGAGGCTGAAACGGTTGACCGCACGGGTGAATGGCTTGGGTGGTGGTTCGAGCGTGGCGGTGGCATGTTTTGATGCGACTGGATAGTCCGTGCAACGATCGATCATTGACGTCGGCCTCAACGTAGTCTGCCCGACACTTGTCATGCGCTTATCATTAACAGACCGGTCATCGAGTCTGAGACTTCACAGCATTCCTTCGCGAACGCGAGCTTCGAGTTGGGAAGGACAGGTGGGAGGTGGCGGCATCGCCAGAGTCTGTGGGTTTCAAGAGGCTACCATCGACCGGGTGGCAAATCGGTCGCTTTTTGTTCGACCGGCGGCATTCGTTTTTGACATTCAATTCAGACGCAGTCGGTTGAGGTTGTCGTGCCGATAGCCTGGCCATTCGGTCGCCGGCTTCGGCCCGGTTGTTGTGATGGTGAGAGGTTTCGTGCGAGCAGAATCCGAAGTCTCTGGCCGCGAGGATTTAATGGAATCTGGCATTCGATGAAGTCCTAGGCTGATAGGGCTGTGGAGTCGACATCGCCTGGAGCGTGACCACACGGTGGCGTCACGACGAGCCGTCTTCGCAACTCAGGGCGATCACAACGCAAGGGCCCTAAACTCAGGCCCTTCTTTATCCGGGTCTTTTGATAGCCGGAACCTTGAGACCTGACGTTTTCACGCCCTGAGGGTATGAGGGGGCGACGTCGGGCCATTCGTTTTGATGGGATATGAGGATTGTTGTGGTACGACAACAAGAGAATCAGCGCGTTTTGTCAGGTATGCGGCCGACGGGTCGTCTTCATCTCGGGCATTTCCACGGGGTGTTGAAGAACTGGGTCGAACTGCAGCATTCGCACGAATGCTTTTTCTTTGTGGCCGACTGGCATGCGTTGACGACGCTGTACGACGATCCATCCGGGATCGAAACTCACGTCGTGGACATGGTGATCGACTGGCTCGCCGCAGGTGTCAGCCCGTCGGCGGCTACGTTGTTTGTGCAGTCACGGGTGCCCGAGCATGCCGAACTGCATCTGCTGCTCTCGATGATCACGCCGCTGGGCTGGCTGGAACGCGTGCCGAGTTTCAAGGATCAACAGGAGCAGTTGCGCGAGAAAGATCTCGCAACTTATGGATTTCTCGGCTATCCACTTCTGCAGTCGGCGGATGTGTTGGTGTATCGGGCGGGCCTGGTTCCGGTCGGCGAAGATCAGGTCGCTCATGTCGAGATCACTCGTGAGGTCGCGCGCCGCTTCAATCACTTATACGGACGCGAGCCTGATTTCATGGTCAAGGCCGAGGCCGCGATCGATAAATTGGGCAAGAAATCCGCTCGGCAGTATCGCGATCTACGCCGTCAATATCAGGAGCGTGGCGATGTCGAAGCGATCGACGTGGCGCGTGCGATGCTCGAGCAACAGCAGAATCTGTCGCTCTCCGATCGCGAGCGCTTGTATGGCTACGTCGAGGGCGGTGCGAGGATTCTGTTGCCCGAGCCGCAGCCGCTTTTGACACCAACATCAAAAATGCCGGGTCTCGATGGTCGCAAGATGTCGAAGAGCTACGGCAATACGATTGCATTACGTGAACCCTTGGACCAGGTGGCAAACAAGCTGCGCACGATGCCGACCGATCCTGCCCGTGTGCGTCGTCACGACCCCGGTAATCCCGATGTTTGCCCGGTGTGGGCGTTGCACGAGGTTTATACCGAGTCGGAACAGCGTGAGGCTCTGGCGGCGGGTTGTCGCTCAGCGTCGATTGGCTGTGTGGATTGCAAACGGGTTCTGGGTGAAGGAATCGTTGCCGAGCTGGAGCCGATCCATGAGCGAGCGCGTGCGTTCGAGGACGATCCGTCGGTCGTTCGCGATATTTTGAATGAGGGCGTCGAGACGGCTCGCGAGGAGGCACGTGAGACGCTTGATATCGTGCGTCGGGCGATGGGTGTCGAGTACGTCAGATGACGTCGACCGAAGCGGGCGCTACGGGTGACGAGGATAACAAGACCGCTCCCGCGGATCTTTCGCAGGATCACGCAGGCACTCAGGCTCGCGAGTCGTCTGCAGGTGAGGGGGGATTCGTCGCGCGCGTTGGCGATACCGCGTTGTCGCAGTTGCCTGAAGATTTGTATATCCCTCCAGATGCCCTTCGAGTTTTTCTCGATCGTTTCGAGGGGCCGCTTGATTTGTTGCTGTATCTGATCCGCAAACAGAACTTCGATATTCTCGAGATTCCGATACAGCGCATCACGGCGCAGTACATGGCCTACATCGAATTGATGCAGGCGATGCGCTTTGAGCTGGCGGGCGAATATCTTGTGATGGCGGCGCTGCTCGCCGAGATCAAATCGCGCATGTTGTTGCCGCGCCCCCCGGCTGCAGACGAGGACGAGGAGGATCCGCGTGTTCGATTGCTCCGTCAGCTCGAAGAGTACGAACGTTTCAAGGATGCAGCCGAACGTTTGTCGTTGATGCCGCGACTCGATCGGGAGTGGTTTTCGGTATCGGTGGATCGTTGCAGTTTGCCCGCGCCGCCGATGCCGGTTCCTGAGCTCGATGAGCTTCTCAATGCTATGGCTGGGGTGTTGGCGCGAGCGCGTTTGACGCGCCATCACGCGATTGCGGCTGAGTCTTTATCGGTTCGTGAGCGCATGTCGCTGGTTTTGGCTAAGCTCGATCGGCTTGGCGACAGCGAGAGTTTGGCGTTCGAGGCCTTGTTCGATCTCGACGAAGGCGTAGAAGGCGTCGTGGTGTCGTTGCTTGCAGCGTTAGAGCTGGCCAAAGCGGGCCTGCTGGTTCTTATGCAAAGCCAACCGTTTACACCTCTGACGCTGCGCCGCGCTCCACGTTCGGCCGTGGGCGAACGAGAGCTCGATCGGTTGCTCGACGGTCTGGTCGCAGTCTCCGATGAGCGATGAGTCTTGATGGGGCGCCAAAGACGGCCGTGAAAAGGGATGTGGCGTAAGGTATCCGTGGTGCGGGTGCGAGACACCGACCAACAAGGCGCCTACCGACGTTGCCAGTCGTGAGATGAGGGCGCGAGTGCCGTGCGCCGCAGCGATTCGTGCTCCGCGATTGCCCTGGTGTTCTCTCAGGCGATGCGATTGCGGTGTTCTCAGTGCTGACTGGCCGACGTCATCGGACGAGACAGAATGTGCTGTGGGAGTCGTCGGCTGCGAGATGATGCAATGAAGCGGTTGATGCTTAAGCTGGATTGCGCTTCTTGACAGTTGTCACGAAGGATCGCTCGGCAGGCGGACTGCATGGAACTTGGACCAGAATGGCTGATAACAGTGAAGACTGTGAACCGACGGTGTCGGACACAGGTAAAGAATGGGGTTGGGTTGGGCAGGTGCTGACGGACGACGATGCGCTGGAGGCCATGTTGTTTGCGGCCGGTGAGCCGGTGCGCCGGGCGCGATTGATCGCGGCTTTCTCGAACTGGCTGGGCGCCACGGACTCTTCTTCCGTCGACCAGGCCGCGGGGTCGAGTGCTGCGGATGACGCCGCTTCAGCAGGCGAGGCGACGGTGGCGCAGCGGGTCGATGCCGCGCTCGAGGCTCTGCGGGCGCGCCATGCCGGACATGGCGTCGAACTGGTGGAGACGGCCGGCGGGTTTTGGTTTCGCACGCCGGCGCGCTGTGCCGACGCAGTGAGAGCGTTACTTCCCGAGCGTCCGGCGCGCCCTTCGCGTGCTTTGCTTGAAACACTGGCGGTCATCGCATATCGCCAACCGGTGACTCGTGGCGAAATCGAAGACGTTCGTGGCGTTGCGGTGGGCGCGTCGATTGTTCGCAGTCTGCTTGATCGCGAGTGGATACGGGTGATCGGTCATCTAGAAACACCCGGCCGACCGGCGTTGTTTGCGACGACTCAACGCTTTCTCGACGATCTGGGCTTGAAACGTCTTGATGAGCTGCCGCCCCTTGAGGAACTGCGCGCGCGGGGTCGTGATGCGGTGGATCGCGCTGAACTCTCGGATGCGGCGCTCCGGCGCAAGGCCACATCTGAAGCGGCCGCGGTCGAGATCGGTTCCGGTGCGGGCGATGAGGCCTGGGGCGGCGACTGACTGCTCTTGGACGCGAAACGCCCGAAGCGGCCCTGCAGGGCAGCCTTCCCACGGGCCATCTGAATGAGTCCAATCCCGATGTCTCGAACCACGTCGATCAGGAAGCGTCATTTGCGATCGCGTCCATGGGCGTAATGGCTCCAAGATCGGACAGGGTCGAGTCTTGGTCACATTAATTTTGCATGACGATGGCTCTGAGCTGATCGAACATCTTTTGAAGGTCGCAGGATCGAGATCAATCGGCCCCCGATGAATGAAAAGTGACGCGCCTCTTGGCCGGGTCTTGCCGTTGGTTTGTGGGCTGTGTGGTGTTGGGCGGCGGTCACCGAGAGGTTTTGATTCGCCGTTCCGTCAGACTTCCTTCAGCCGTGGCATCAGCATGGTGAGATTGCAGGGGGCGGTGTCGATATTGAGCTGGCTTTCAATGAGTCGATCCCAGGCAGTGCGACATGCACCGCTCGACCCCGGCAGAACAAATACGAAGGTGCCGTTGGCCACGCCCGCCAAGGCACGGGATTGCAGCGACGATGTTCCGATCTCGTCAAAAGAGATGGCGCGGAACAATTCACCGAAGCCGTCGATGGTTTTGTCGAGTAAAGGTGCGATCGCCTCCGGCGTACCGTCGCGGCCGGTCAGACCCGTTCCGCCCGTGGTGAGGATGGCATCGATACGGCCGTCGTCGATCCAACGCGACACGATCGCGCGAATACGGTAGCGATCATCTCGACAGATCTCACGCTCGGCGAGTTGATGCCCGGCTCGCTGTAAGCGTTCGACCAATAAATTGCCTGAGCGGTCGTCAGCAAGACCGCGGCTATCGGAAACGGTGAGCACAGCGAGATGCAAAGGCTTTCGGGTGCTGTCGTGGGTCTGATTTGAGTCGAGCGTTGTGGCAGGCATGGAAACTCCGTTTTTAACGCATTCAGATCAACGTTTCGGGCTTTGTTTTTTGAGCGAAAATCCCGCGTTTCGAGTGACGAGATGGATGCTGTCCGAGCGCCAATCAACGCCTTTCTGTGTGATCGTGACGACGGCGATCGGATCGATCCCTCGCCGATTCGATCGCGAATGACAACCTTAGTCGGACTTTGAGCCGCCTTTTGATGTCCTTTTCCAGACGAGCGGGGGAGAAAGTGAGTGCCGAAAGCCTCATTTTGCAGGGCTCCAACCCATATTGCGATCGGTGGTCATCTGCGTTTGTGTCCAGAATCGGTCAACTGTGGCACAAACGGGTTGGAGCGTTGCGCAGTCGCGGGGTTTCGAGAAGATTGGGGGCGGGGTGGGCTGAAGCGTTGCCGATCAAGGATTGTTTCGTCATCGGTTCGCGACCGTTTCAATGGAATCGAGGCGTTTTGTCGAATGGATGCTGATGTTGTCGTCGATCGTCAATCTGCGTGCGTGGTCGAAATTCTGCGCCTGAGTGCTCGGTCGATTTGTGCTTGACCCGTGCAGATGATTGCCAAATAAGGGCACCGTGCACCGCTTTGGTCGGCGTTCAGATATTGTAACGATCGACGCTTGTGCGTCGCGCGCAGAGACGCTCCAGATCGGGCGTCTCTACAACGAGAGGATTCCGGCCATGTGCCGAAGAATCCCGAAATGCCCGGGAGGGCAGGAGGCAGTCCATGCCAGTCGAGCGCATCCAGAAAGTGCTAGCTGCACGGGGTCTTGGGTCCCGGCGTGAGATCGAGGAATGGATCAGACGAGGCGAGGTTAAAGTCAACGGGCGTGTCGCCACTTTGGGCGATAGCTGCGTGCCGGGCGACCGGATCGATGTTCGTGGACGCACGGTTCATGACACAGTGATCAAGCATCGTTGGATCGCGTATCACAAGCCGGAGGGTGAAATTTGTACCAGGAAGGATGAGCAAGGTCGTCCTACGATCTTTGGCCGATTGCCGAAGGTTCGTGGCGGGCGGTGGGTGTCGGTCGGACGCCTTGATCTCAATACGTCGGGTCTGCTGCTGCTGACGACCGATGGCGAGCTGGCTCACGCGTTGATGCATCCGACTTCGGGTATTGAGCGGGCCTACGCTGTACGGGTTTTGGGGACATTGCCCAATGACGCTCTCGATCGACTGACCGACGGTATCGAACTCGAGGACGGCTTGGCGAAGGCGTTGTCTGCCGTTGAGGCGGGTGGCGATGGCGCGAATCACTGGTTGCACGTCACGGTGGCCGAGGGGCGGAATCGTTTAGTGCGCCGATTGTTTCAGGCGCTTGGGGTCACGGTGTCGCGTTTGATTCGTGTCCGCTATGGCGCGATCGAGCTCGGCGTCGGGCTGCGCAGTGGTACTCACCGCGAGCTGGAAACTGAAGAAGTGAAGTGGCTCTATTCGGCTGCTGGGGTCAAGTGTCCGCTCGAGCTCGATGCGCCGCGTAGGCCGGGTGGCCCGAGAACACGAAAGCGGGATCGTTTCGATAAAACCCACGGAAAGAACGTCGCGAAGGCAGCGGCTCGGGCGATGCAGCGCGGTGATCGTCAGATCGAGGGTGTGCAAACGTCGGCGCGGTCTGGGGGGCGCGGTGGACAGCCTAAGCGCGATGCGATGCGATCGAGAGCGGCGCGGCAAGGCAAGGGCGCTGATCAGGATGCGGATCAACAGCATCGGACTCAAGGTGTTTTGAGCCCTGATAGGTCCGGTCGCCGTGTTTTTGGGGATGCGTCACGCGGTTCGGTTTCGGCGAATCGTGACGGGTCGTCTCGTGGTGGATCGGCAGATGTAAAGATCGCGGCCGTGGGGGTGTTGCAGCGCCCAGCGACGGAATCGCTCGGGGCCGAGATGGGTCGAGTCCAAGCCTGAGCAGCCAAGATGGCGGGCTACACCATGGTCCGTTCGGGGCGATAGATGATCGGTCGATAGGCAACTCTAGGGCTGCAATGCGGCCGTGATCCAATGAGGCAAGAGAGTCATGGAGCCTGATCAACGTTTGAATCCGAGCAAGACCGCCGGTCATCGCGAGTATCGCTTGCGATTGTTCGGAACACGCGCGATTCATGGACTTGAGCTGTTTGTCCTCGGCGTGATCACGGTCGCGACAGTGGTCGCGATCCTCCAGGAAATCTGGGTGATGATCGATGCCTTGCATGTCACGCTCGCCGATATTCTGCTGTTATTCATTCTGCTCGAAGTTCTGGCGATGGTGGCTGTGGTTCTCAAGGCAGGGCGATTGCCCGTTGAACTGCCGCTGTTGATCGCCATTGTCGCTTTGGCGCGATACTTGATCATCGACGCCAAGAGCATGGCGCTTTGGCAAATTTTGGGCATGACCGGAGGTGTAGTGCTCCTCACCGCTGCCATCGTGATG
This sequence comes from Thioalkalivibrionaceae bacterium, assembly GCA_046299415.1. Taxonomy (GTDB): domain Bacteria; phylum Pseudomonadota; class Gammaproteobacteria; order Ectothiorhodospirales; family Ectothiorhodospiraceae; genus JBKBII01. Next base: position 291,811 of record JBKBII010000001.1, read on the forward strand.
CTGCGACTTGGTAATACGTGGTTTCCGGCTCGTGATCAGGATGAGCTCCATGAGCCACCTAGTTGGCACGACGATCGTAAATCGGGATGACGACCGAACAGTCGGCAAAGACTTCGGCACCACTTGGCTGGGATAAGACTTTGGTGAACATCGACTGTCGTTCGACGGCTTGCCACTTGCATGTGCCGGGATTACAAGCGGCGCTCACACGATTACGCGACGCGGAGCCCGCATCCGCAGGACACCAACGATCCTTGGGTCGATCGACGGCCGCATCGGATGGATGGAGTCTCGATGGCTCGGCGGTCGACGATCTTGTGGCGATGTTGTCAGGCTGGCGACGTCAATTTGTTGACAATGGCGCGCGCGTCGTGGCGACCGACGCCTTCGCACAGCGTGCTGACCGCGGTTTGAATGCGCGAGGGCATCGGCCGGCATTAGCGATTCCGGTGCATTTTGAAGTGGGAATGCGCGATGTCGTGATGCGAGACTCGGGCGCTGTGTCTCGCGATGAGTGGCAAGCATTGGCGGCTGCGCTGGACGGTTCGGATGAGCCTGCAGCCGATGTCTTGCAGCCTCTGCGTCTTGTCGCGGCCAACGTTGACGTTAGCATCGCAGCCGTTGGGCCGACTTCTGCTGAGAGTCGTTTCGGGCTCTTGGCACTCGGCGACCGTTCGCTTCAGCCTTTGTTCTGGCACTGGCCTGATGGCGATGCTCGGGTTCGGTCTTTTCCCGATCCGATTGCGTTGGCCAACGGCGTCACTCTCGGTTGGCGCGAGCGCGGTGCCGATGGTGCGCGGGCGTGGCTTCGATGGATTACCGTGACGCAATTGGCGTGGCGCGATCATCCGGTCAACCGCGCTCGCCAGACTCGGGGCCTTGCGCCGGTCGAAGCCTGGTTTTTCTGGGCGCCCCCTGAGGGAGCGCTGCCACTTGCCGCGTCGTCGGCTTGTGCAGCGTCGACGTTATCCGCTGAAAATATCGATGTCGTGTCGTCGACGAACGAGACGGAATCGCGTCGTGGTGATTGGATCGTTCCGGATGATTTGATGCCCGCGACGTGGAGCTGGTTCGCTTGGCAGCGTCTGGTCTTGTCGAAGTCTCATTTTGAATACGAGGATCCTGACTGGGATCAGATCGCCGTGGTAGTCGCACATGTTTCGGCGTCGAGCGCAGAGGCTGCGGTGACGGAGTCGCTGCTCTCGAATCGTGGCCGAACTTTACGGGAGACGGGTGCAACGCATCAGGTGGCCCCTGTTCAGGCCTTCGATGATTATTTTTTACGTGCCGAACATCGAGATGATCCTCTGGCGGCGTTGCTCGGCTGGCCAGCGCGTTTTTGCAAGTGGAAACGAGCCTTGGATCGGCAAGGCACGCTTATCGATGCGTCTTGGGATTGGGGGTTGGTTCGAGACGCCTCTGGAGCCCACTCGATGGGTAGAACATCGCATGAGAGCGATTGGTGGTGTTGGGCCTGGGACGATACCCTTCGCGGGCGCTGGAGGGCTGCTGTGCGGCGCATGCCGCTCATCTGTCACCGCAACCCGTTGCGGCGGCTATTGGGCATTCTCGAAACTATTCAGCGATGATTGGGCCCGTCTGCGTGAGGTGTTCGCTTCGACCGCCTGCATGGTGCAGAAGCTCCTCCCCACCTGCGGTCTTCGTGTTTGGCAGCGACGTGCTGGGTGGGAGCGGCGATGATTCTAATTTGAGACCCATCGGTCCGCTTTGTCGATCTCAACACTAAACCGCAACAGCGAATGTCCTCAAGCCTTTCGGACTGACGCTGCGCATCGTCTGTCATCGAATTCGCGATGTCTTCGCCTGCTGTCGTTCGTTCGACTTGGCTTTGCACTGGGCCTTTGGGACGGGCTTTGGTTGCGGATCTGGCCACGTTGACTGAGTCCGAAGTCTTTAAAATTGGCCGACGCCGCCGATTGGCGTTCGGCGTTCGGGCGGATCTTACGGCTTCAGCTGCCCGTGCCGGTCGCTGTCCCTCGGATCAACGGCTGAGTCGTTTGCGGTGGGGCCGTGTCGAGTTGCGCGAAGGAGAGGGCCTGCGCTCGTCTTGTCAGTAGAGCCTCGTCCCTGCTGTTGGGCCCTTCGCTCGAGATTGGCCTTTGTTAAACTCGCAGGCTTTGCTTTGTCAGGGGTAGTCATGGAAACCAATGCGATCGTTGCCCACATCGATGACCTTGGAGGCCGTCTCGATGGCCTCAGGGGGTATCTTTGACTTCGACAGCCGCAAGGAGCGACTGGAAGAGGTCTCTCGGGAGCTGGAACAGCCGAACGTCTGGGATGACCCGGAGCGGGCGCAGGCACTCGGCAAGGAGCGCGCTCAGCTTGAGGCGGTAGTGGGTGGAATTGAAAAACTGTCGGCACAGTTGGCCGACGCCCGTGATCTGATCGAACTGGCGAGCGAGGATGGTGACCAGGCGGCCCTAGCGTCAATCGTTCACGATGTCGAGGTCGCTCAGAAAGAAGTCGAAAAGCTCGAGTTTCGTCGCATGTTTTCCGGCGAGATGGATGCCAACAATGCGTATCTGGATATTCAGGCCGGCTCCGGTGGTACCGAAGCACAGGACTGGGCAGGCATGTTGTTGCGCATGTACCTGCGTTGGGGCGAGCGTCAGGGATTTGCGGTCGAAGTGATCGAGGAGTCGGAGGCCGAGATCGCCGGCATCAAAAGTGCGACGATTAAGTTCAGCGGCGAGTACGCGTACGGCTGGCTGCGCACGGAAACCGGCGTGCATCGGTTGGTGCGCAAGTCGCCTTTCGATTCGGGCAATCGCCGCCACACGTCCTTTGCTTCGGTGTTTGTTTCGCCGGAGGTCGACGATTCGTTTGAAATCGAGATCAACCCTGCCGATCTGCGTATCGATACCTATCGGGCTTCGGGTGCGGGCGGTCAGCACGTCAACCGAACCGAATCGGCCATCCGGATCACACACGAGCCGTCTGGTATTGTCGTGGCCTGTCAGAACGACCGTTCGCAGCACAAGAATCGCGACACGGCGATGAAGCAGCTGAAAGCCAAACTCTACGAAATGGAAGTGCAGAAAAGAAACGCCGAGAAACAGGCGTTGGAGGATTCGAAGTCGGATATCGGTTGGGGTAGCCAGATTCGCTCTTACGTGCTCGATCAGTCGCGAATCAAGGATTTGCGCACGGGTTACGAAGTGGGCAACACCCAGGCCGTGCTCGATGGCGATCTCGATGGGTTCCTTGAATCGAGTCTCAAGAGTGGACTGTAAATATTGGAAATATCGAGTGAGAAATTCACGAATTCATGGTAACCCGGGCGAACTCGTCCGGAGCGGAGAGCCGGACGATGCCCAGGACTGACCCCGAAAGCGACGCGGTACCCGCGAACGACGAGAACAAGCTGATTGTGGCGCGGCGCGACAAGCTCAGGGCGTTGCGCCACCGCGGCGAAGGGGCCTTTCCGAACGACTTTCGACGCCAGCACGAAGCGGGCCCATTGCACACCCAGTACGACGATGCGTCGCCGGAGTCTCTGGAACGCGAGCCTGTGCGTGTCGTGATGGCAGGCCGTATGTTGGCCAAACGGGTGATGGGAAAGGCGAGTTTTGCGCGTCTGCGCGATGGCACGGGCGACATCCAGCTTTACATCGAGCGCGATGTGCTGCCCGAAGGTCGCTATGCCGAGTTCAAACAGTGGGATCTGGGCGATATCATTGGTGCCGAGGGCACGTTGTTTTTCACGCGCACCGGTGAACTGACGGTCAAGCTGGATCAGCTGCGTCTGCTGACCAAGAGTCTGCGACCGCTGCCGGAGAAGTTTCATGGCTTGTCCGATCAGGAAACACGCTATCGCCAGCGCTATGTAGACTTGATAACGAGTCTGGAAAGTCGCGATATCTTCCTGAAAAGAAGCCGGATACTTCGTGAGATTCGTGCCTATTTCGAGGCCGAGGGCTTCCTTGAGGTCGAGACGCCGATGATGCAGGTGATCGCGGGGGGCGCGACCGCGCGTCCGTTCACGACTTACCACAACGCGCTGGATATGCCGTTGTACCTGCGTATTGCGCCCGAGCTTTACCTGAAGCGGCTGGTCGTCGGCGGTTTCGATCGGGTCTTCGAGCTCAACCGTAATTTTCGCAACGAGGGGCTGTCCACGCGTCACAACCCCGAGTTCACGATGCTCGAGTTCTACGAGGCCTACGCGACGTACCACGATCTGATGGACCGGACGGAAACGCTGCTGCGCCGCCTTGCCGAACGGGTTGTCGGTGCGACGGTCGTGCCGTACCAGGGATCAACGTTTGACTTCGGCAAGCCGTTCGCCCGCATGAGTGTTGCGGAGTCGATCCTGGCATACAACGCCGAGATCAGCGCGACCGATCTGGACGACGAGACGGCGCTGCGGGAGCACTGCGAGCGACTCGGAATTCCCGTGAAACCGAGCGATGGCCGCGGCAAGCTCTGGATCGAGATCTTCGAGAAGACGGTTGAGGGTCGCCTGCACGATCCGACGTTCATTACCGCTTACCCGACGGAGGTCTCACCTTTGGCGCGCCGCTCAGACGCCGATCCGTTCGTGACCGATCGGTTTGAGTTTTTTGTTGGCGGACGAGAGATTGCCAATGGGTTTTCCGAGCTGAATGATCCGGAGGATCAGGCCGAACGTTTCCGCGCACAAGTGGCAGAGAAGGACGCCGGCGACGATGAGGCGATGCTGTTCGACGCGGATTACATTCGCGCCTTGGAGTACGGATTGCCGCCGACGGCCGGACAGGGCATCGGTATCGACCGGCTGGTCATGCTGCTGACCGATTCGGCATCGATTCGCGACGTGTTGCTGTTTCCGCACATGCGGCCCGAGAGTGTCTGAACCCGATTCCCTGCTCGGGGGTTCGCTGAGCGCAGGTCATCGCAATGGGCTCGACAGGCGTAAGGTTGAAGTTGCATGAGGCCGTGCTCGGTTCCCGGCCCGGGCCAGCTCCGTTCTTGAATGGGCTGAGTGGCGTCGAGAGCTCGGGTTTCCGGGAGCGCTGTCGAGATCGCCTGGATGCTTGTCGCGGGGCGTGTCGCTGCGACTCGGCGATCGACCACGCGCGGCGGGTCGAAGTTTGCGAAAGAGGTGGCGAGCCGAGGTGAATGCTCGCTCGGCAAGCGCTGGAAGTCGTCAAGCAGTCTTCTGCGGACCACGCGGATTGGAAAGAGTCGTGTTCGATTCCTTCCTTGTTGCTCAAGAGAGATCGTGTTCAGCGTATGGCAGCCCTGCCGTGGACCGCGAAGCATCTCGCGGAACTCGGGTCTAGAGACGCTCGGGGAGCGCTATCGCGGAAACGGGAACCACAGCAGGGGTGGAGGCCGAGATTAGCGAGCGGGGTCGGACGGGATGTCGGCAGCGCTTTGAGCGCCGTCGGCCTCCGGCCAGCGTTGAGGCACCCGTTGGATGCTGTCGCGGTCGTAGCCGAGACCGACCATGCGATCGATGATTCGCTCGTAATCGGCGTCGTTGATCGTCGGAGTGCGGGCCATGAGCCACAGATAATCTCGCGCCGAGCGCCCGATTACGGTTGTGCCGTAGTCTTCGTCGAGATAGACGATCAAAAACTCGGCCTTGAACGGCCAAATGAAGCGCATTCCCCATTCAGCGTTGGTGTCCGAGCGAACGAATCCACGCGGTCGATGGACGCGTTCGGGCCCGTCAAAGCCGCCTTTGCGGAAGCGGAATGTCGTCGCAATGGTGCCATCTTCGTTGAGTTCGTAGCGCTCGACCGCATTGTAGGCGTCGCGCTCGAGGAACGTCGGAATGTTGGCGATGACGTACCAATCCCCCATGTAGCGCTCCAAATCGACCGAGTCGACCGTCGGCATTGGTGGATTTGACGCACAGCCTGCGAGACCACCGAACAGACTGGCAAGAACCAAGCCGAGGCCTTTGGTCCGCCAGGTACGCGTTCGTCGAGCACCTTGGAGTTGCTTGGTCGACGACGGCTGCATCTCGGTAGTGGATGGCGGGGCGGGAGAGGGCATCTTGAGCCTCCAAGTCGCGATAGAAAACAGTTAGCGATTTCAAACATTCCAAAACACTTCAGCGTGGACGCGTCGCCACGATCCGGGGCGCGTGGCGTGGCAGCGCATTTGCAGTTCCGTTGGGCGTCTGCTGTTGCTGATGACTCGGAACGGTCTGAAGCACCGAGGTTCCCGCAGTTGTTGCGGGCGAGAGAATGGCTGCAGCGCATTGGGTGTCCAGACGGTTACGGAGGCGCCGCCGGCGCTAGACGAGCGCGAAGTTCGACATCGAGCGATGCAACGAAGCGGAAGTCGATCTCAGTCTTTGAGCCCGAGGCGGGTGTCGAGGACGTGGTCGAAGAGCGGCGTCTCGGGCAGAGGTCGTGCCCGCCCCGTACGCAATTCATGCGCGATGCCCTGTGAGCTGTAGGTTCGCCGCACCGATCCGTCGATCGTTGTAAAAACGTAGCGCTCCGTTTGGACGCCGACCCATACCAGTTTCATGCGTTCGCTCGGACGTCCACGTGAGGCCGAGAACTCGATCCAGGTGCCAGGCGAAAGGCCACGTGCCAGGTCGAGGGCTTCGTCGAAAATTTCGCGGAGCAGGCTTGGGTCGTCGTCGTTTTGATCGTTCAGATCTTCACGCAGGTGGCGGCTGTGTCGAGCATGAAGCGAACGCGCGCGCTCGCGGAAGGCCTCCGAAGAGCGATTCGCGAAAACTGACGTTGCAGTGTTTCGTGTCGCCGTTTTTGAGGCGAAGGAGGCCGATAAGGACGGCGCTGAGGTTGGGACGGGGGAGAGGCTTGAAGATTCTGGTGTAGTCGAGGAGTCCGGGTGGGTGTGCGTTGGCCGGGTCCGTGAAGCGGGCGATGTGGTCTCGGACTCCGAGTTGGTATCGGTCGTGACGTTTTCCGTTGTTGTAACGATTACCGTATCGGCAATCGCTGTGCGGCTGTCGGCTGCAGTTGCCGCTGGCGTCGTGGCGGGCCGCGGTGGTGGCTCGAGGCTTGAGTCGGACGAGGTTGGATCGGCGCTTTCGGTTTCAGCAGGGGCGCCGTTTGGGTCGATCTCAGTTTCGAGAGCGTGGCGGTTTTCGCGCGCCTTTTGCGTCCCGAGGTGGGCGCTTGCGAGGCGTTGGCGAATTCGCAGGCGTAGGTCTTTCGCGGCGACGCGTTCGTCGATGTGTTGTTTTAATCGGGTAAGAAGTGGCGCGAAGCTTGCGAGCGGCAGGTCGTTGCGCAGATTGTCGAGGTATTCATCGAGCAACGTCAGAGCCTCTGTGAGGCTTCCGTAGTCGGTGGTGGTATTTATGCTGTCGCCTTGGTTCTTCGCGGGTGTCGGCTTTTCAGCGGTAGCCGGCGTGGCATGATCGTCGGCTACGTTCGAATCTAGCGCTGCCGAGCGTTGCTCTGCTTCAATCAGCTCGCTCCAGGCGAGATAAAGCTGTAGACGGGTGTCTTCGTTGAGGGGCGCGTCCGGGTCCGCGACGCGATCTTGCACGCTCAAAAGGGCGCGCTCGACGACTTCGAGATGCTGTTCTTTGACGACGACATCTTTTTTGACGCGCTGCGTTATCTGTTCGTCGATGAGATCACGCTGCCGCAAAAGGTGATCGAGGAGCTGTTGGCAAGCTTCACCGTCGCTGGGGGCTTGCGCCTGGAGATCGTCGAGAGTCGTGCGAATGAGATTCCACGAGTCCGATCGAGAGCATCGCTCCGGACTCCAGTCTGGCGCGATGCGCAACGCGGTTTCGACGAGCTCTGCCACCAGTCGACGTGCAGGTTGATTGCGATCGCGAAAAAAACCGGTGTCGCGAACGGCGATCCGAGCGATTGGCAGCTGCATCCGGGCGAGTTCACCGCGGACCATGGGATGGAGTTGGGCGTGTGCGAGCATTTGCTCGAACAGCCCCGTGAGCAAATCAAAAACGAAAGGCTCAAAGCGCTCGCGGTCGCTGGTTTGTTCGATTGTCGATAGGATGACGGCTGGCGACTCGTGCCACAGGGGTGATCCGGCGCTTTGACGCGGCGTTGCCCAGCTGCTGACCCGCAACGGCATGTGCGCGGCGTGACTGGCGTTGTGGGTAGCATCGCCTACGGGGGTGCCGATGGCAGTGGACGCCGAATTGAATCTTGATGGCGCTGCAATCGGCGTCATTTCTGTGTGCGAGGCGTTCCAGCCCGCCCAGCCGGCTGCCCAGGCCCTGGGATCCGGTACGGCTTCCGCGTGGTTTGAATCGTGGAGCAAGCCGTCGCCCTGTAGGGTGGCGCTTCGCACGTTTCGTGATTGGCGCGACGTCTTTTGCGGCGCTTGCTCATCTTCGGGAACGACGTACCCGGCGCCCTGGAGCACGCCGAGCACTTCGGTGAGTTCCGGTTGCAACGTGCGCAGCAGTGTTCGGTCGAGGTGATGGAGAAGAATCAAGCGGTCTTCGATCTCCACGGGCAGATGACTGACACGTCCATCGAAGGCTTCGGCAATGCGTCGGGGGTGCCAGGGTGCGTTTTCACTGTCGCGAGCCAGCTTGTGTGCAGTGAGTAACCGATCGAGCGAATCGATTTCGGTCGGCATGGTCGAGCGAGCGCTTTGCGCGATTTTGTTCAGCGCGAGCGTCTTTTCAGTGTCGGCGTCGGAGACTATTGAGAGCTCGAGCAGGGCCGGGTCGGCGATGTCCTCGTCGCGGTCTGAACCATCAAAGAACCGATGAAAGTCTTGTTCGAGTTGCTGAAGCAGTTCGGTGCGCAAGTGCTCGCCTGATCGGCGCATGACTTGCGCGAGCATCAAACAGCGGTTGGCGCGCGTGAAGTCAACGGCGTTCGATGACGCCGTCATGAGTTCGTCGTCGAGGCGGCGTAGGAATTCGCTCAGGCGCTGCGATAGCCCGGGAGAAAAGGCTTGCCAGAGTCGTTCGATCAGAACGGGTGGAAGGTTGGAAGACAGCCGTGGCATGAAAACTCCCGTGGTGCACACACGTTTCTTCGATTGCGATTTAAGTGCATTCGCTGGCGCGAGGTGGCCGCTGATCGCCGGATGACGTGCATCCCGTAGCCAAGTGTAAGCGTATGCGCATTTTGGGGAATCCGCGTGATCGTCATCGATGAGTGCAGTGTCACGTGAAGGCGCTGGGACGCGGCGACTCGTGCAGCCCGCGTTCGAGAACCTCTCTATTGCTCAGTGTAGGCAGACACCTCAGCGACTTGGCGAATAGGATGATGAAGTTTGATATTGGCACGATGTTGATGGACTGTGGGCAGGCGATGGGCATCCGAACGCCGAGTTTGGACAAGTTTGGCTGAAGCGTCATTTCGGGTTTGGTGTTTGATCGACGCTCTTTGGGTCATTGCATCGGTCGGCTCGGAAACCTCTTCAGAATCATTGGAACCACGGGTGCGGACCCTGGTCGCACGTCGCGCTGAATGTTGTGCGCGCCAAATCGGCCAGGCACCGCCTCTGCTTGCCGAGATAGATCATCCGAATGATGAACCAGACGAGAGGTTGGTGATGGATCGAACAATCGATTGGGCTGAGAAGCGATGGGTGCCGGATGCCCTGCTGCGTCTGGGTATCCGCCGCTTGTTGCAGGAGCGTCTTGACGAGCAGGGCCGTGACGTCGAGGCGCAGTGGTCAACGCGGGAGCGCTTACTTGCCGAGATGGCGACCGCGCCGATTGCGCTGTCGACGGATATCGCGAACGAACAGCATTACGAGCTTCCGAGTGGTTATTTCGAGGCCTGTTTGGGTAAGCATCTCAAGTATTCGTGCGGCTACTGGCCCCAAGGGGTCGAGACGCTCGACGAGGCTGAGGCTGCGATGCTGGAGCTGACCTGTCAGCGTGCCGAGCTTGCGGACGGTCAGACGATCGTTGAGCTCGGTTGTGGCTGGGGTTCGCTGTCACTGTGGATGGCTGAGCGTTATCCAAATTCGCGCATCTTGTCGGTTTCGAATTCCAACTCTCAGCGTGAGTTTATCGAGACACGACGCGATGCCAGAGGACTTGCGAATCTGACCGTACAAACCTGTGACATGAACGTGTTCGAGCCTGATCCCACATGGCTAGGCGATGGCGCTGATCGCGTGGTTTCGATCGAAATGTTTGAGCACATGCGCAATTGGCCAGCTTTGCTCCAGCGAGTGGCGGGTTGGTTGCGTCCCGAAGGGCGCCTGTTTTTACACGTCTTTGCGCATCGTGAGCACGCATACTTTTTTGATCTGGATGCGCCGCGCAGCTGGATGGCGCGGTATTTCTTTCGTGATGGATTGATGCCGTCGGATGATCTGATTCGTCATTTTCAGGACGATTTACGCGTGCTTCGGCAGTGGCGCGTCAATGGGCAGCATTACCAGCGAACCTGCAACGCTTGGCTCGAGAATCAAGATGCCCGTGAGGGCGAGCTTCGCGAGCTGTTTCGTGTGACTTACGGCGACGCCGCCGATCTGTGGTTGCAGCGCTGGCGCATGTTTTACATGGCTTGCGCCGAGTTGTTTGGTTATCGCCGTGGAAACGAGTGGTTTGTTTCGCACTGGTTGCTCGCGCCACGAGCCCAGGCCGGCCACGCCGCTGATGTCGCAAGCAGTGCGTCATCGGCCCGGACCAAGTCTGAAGCTACGGTGTCAGGCGATGCATCTTCGGCCGAGGGTGTCGGAGGGGACGCGATGATGCCGCCGGCAGTCGATCGGAGTGCAGCGTCATGAGTTCGAACGTTGTCGTGTTCGTCTATGGTGTTGGCGCCGTCTTTGCGCTGTTCACGGCGGTCTGGGCCGCATCCGTCGTGCGCCGGGATGCGAGTCTCGTGGATCGGTTTTGGGGCCTCGGATTTGTCGTTACCGGTGCAATCTGGTGGTGGGCCGCGGGCGCGCCCATGACCGCTCTATGGTTGCTGGTGCCAGTCGCAATATGGGGGCTGCGCTTGTCCGCGTACATCACGTGGCGTAACTGGGGACACGGTGAGGACAGTCGGTACACCGACATGCGCAATGGACGCAGCGATCGCGCGTTCGCTTTGCGTTCGCTGCCAATGATTTTTTGGTTACAGGCCGCACTCGTCGTTGTGATCGGCATGCCGATCGTGGCTGTCGTGATCGCGGCGGCTGAGGGACGCGAGCCGACGTTCGCTCTTCTGGGTGTGGCTGTTTCGGTTTGGATCGTGGGTTTTCTCTTCGAGGCGGTCGGTGACGCACAGATGGCGGCGTTCAAGAACGATCCCGACAACCAAGGCAAGGTGATGGATCGTGGCCTGTGGCACTACAGCCGCCATCCAAACTACTTCGGCGAGATCGTGCAGTGGATTGCATATGGCCTGTTCGCGACTGCGTTTGGTGCCTGGTGGTCTTGGGCATCGGTGCTTTTGATGATCGTGTTGTTGTTGCGAGTTTCGGGCGTTACATTGCTCGAGAAGAAACTGACGTCCAGCCGGCCCGGTTATCGCGAATATGTCGAACGTACGAGCGCGTTGATCCCTTGGCCCCCTCGCCAGACTGGGTCGTCTGATCGATAACACGATCGAATTGGTCCATCAAATGTATCGACGTCGCGTTTGATCAACTGAACGTCGATTTTGAGCGGGCGGGTGAGACGGCGCTGACGTGACGGCCGCGCGGGTTAGTCGTGCGGCTATGGCGCACTTTTTCCGTCGCGTGACTGCAGGTGCTGTCCTGGTCGCGGCGCTTTGAGGTCAGGCTTGGCCTCTTGCACTCTGGTCGCCTTGCGCTGCGCCCGACTCGCGGCCTTTTTCTGTTTTGCTTTTTATATGCTTCGACTTTTTATGTGCTTCGACGATAACCCCGATACCGGCACTCGAGACGATAGAGGCGCGTCGGGGCTGTGTCTGATTCCTTATTCGCTCTGCGCTGTTGGGCGAGCGTTGGGGACGCGTCGCCTGCGACAGCGTCGCTCACGGGACGATTGGTTCAGCGGCTGTCGGCCTCGCGACCTTCGGCGGCCTAAATCTTGATTGTGATTTCGATTAACTCTGCACTTGAAAAACTCTGTACTTGAACTCGTCGGTGCCCGTCTTTCGTCTACCGTGGCCAGTACTCGACGCCGCCACCGGACTTCTGATAGCGCTGTTCGGAAGTTGTTTCCGGAAATGCTCTGCGCGATCCCGCCAAGAATCTTTAGCTTCACGGATCTTTGGATCCATCGGTCGATCAGTGAGACGAATCGCGTCGGCTCGTCTCAGTCGTCTCAGCGGGACAAGGTACCGTCGCGGGCGCGTTTCTCAATCAAGTGCGATTTCGTGATCGATTTGGGTTCAGCCAGATCGAGTTTTTGCGTAACGATGACTACGGAGTCCGTATCGCGAAACCGTTACACTGTGTACCGGTATCGCGGTCGTTGAAGCGCAGCTCGTTGTCGGATCACCGCCATCACCGAGCCGAGCTCGGACGGCTTTCGTGCGTGATAATCCGAGCGCGCGTCGCGGGGGAGCACCGCTGTATGAAGCGAGCCTCGTCGATGCGGTTTTGGCGAGCCACTTGTCTGCCAGTTGCTGCTGCGGGTCGGACGGGCTAGAGCGGCGATTGCGTGGCGTGATCATCGGAACTCAAGTTTTTCAGCCGTAACGAACGTCGGATGAGCGTTGCTGTGCGGTGACCAATTCGGCAAACGGAAAGCACATGGATGAGGTGTTGAGTACCGGATCAGACGCGCAGTCTGATCAGACCAGAGTCAATATGGCAACCGAATCGATCTCGGGGCAGCCGGTGCTCGAGACTCTGACTTTCAAGGGTCGGATGCTGATGATGGCCGTCGTGGCTTTGCCTGAGGTGCCGCTCGAGAGGCTTGAGCGGTCGTTGACCGAAAAAGTCGCTGAAGCGCCGGAGTGGTTCTCCAGTGTGCCGGTGTCGATCGATCTGGCGAATTGGCAGCGTGTCGACGCCAGATTGGTCACGGCATTGCGTGACCTGCTGCGTCGCTGCGGCTTGCGTGTTTTGGCGGTTGTCGATTCTGATGTCGTTCGGTTGGCACCCGATGCAGCGTCCTGGACACTTCCGGTCGTTATGCTGACGAATACGGCGGGTTCGCAGGCACACGCCGAAAAGCGCGTGCCTGCGCAGGCCTCAAGCGTGTCGAAGGGGGGGGCAGATCAAGCTTTGGCGAAGTCCCCGCGTCATCAAGACGAGTCGGAACGCACCCCAAGCGCTTCAACGCCGGACACGGGACCAAGTCGAGGCTCGGAATCTTCGAGCGCGAGTCCGTCGCTGGTTCTGTACCAACATGTGCGGTCTGGACAGCAAGTGTATGCGCGTGGTGGTGATTTAATTATTTTTGGCTCGGTTTCGGATGGTGCCGAGATCTTGGCCGACGGGCATATTCATGTTCATGGCTGTTTGCGTGGGCGCGCTTTGGCCGGCGTGCAGGGCGATACGTCCGCGATTCTGTATGCGCGCCAGTTCGAGCCACAGCTGATCTCGATTGCTGGGCACTACCGCACAGCTGAAGACCTCGACCGTGATCGCGGTCTGGATCGATTGGTGCGTCTTGATGGCGAAGCGTTGCACGTGACGTCGCTGGAGCATGGTTGAGCGGTGAAGCGCGAACTTGCGTCTGCGGCCGCATTCAGTCTGCCGCCGGATTATTGCTGTAGGGTTTCGAATTCTCGTCGTTCCATCGGTCGAGGTCCGGCGGCCAGGGTTCGAGGGTCGTGACAGAATCGTTGGCGGTGAGGAAAAGTTGTTTCAACGAGGAGGATCTATGGCGCGAATCGTGGTCGTGACGTCTGGCAAGGGTGGAGTGGGCAAGACCACGACGTCGGCTGCTCTGGCGACTGGGCTGGCATTGGCGGGGCGCAGGACGGCAGTGCTCGATTTCGATGTCGGGCTACGCAATCTCGATTTGATCATGGGCTGCGAGCGGCGTGTGGTCTACGACTTCGTCAACGTGATTTCGGGCGATGCATCGCTTAAGCAGGCACTGATTCGTGATAAGCGGATCGACGATCTTTTTGTTTTGCCCGCGTCACAGACTCGCGACAAGGATGCGTTGACTGAGGAGGGTGTTGAGCGAGTACTCAACGAATTGTCCGAGGACTTCGATTACGTCGTGTGTGACAGCCCCGCCGGCATCGAACGTGGGGCTTTGATGGCGGCGTACTTTGCTGATGAGGCGATCGTTGTGTCGAATCCGGAGGTCTCGAGTGTGCGAGATTCGGATCGGATGATTGGGATTTTGGCGTCGAAGACGAAAAAAGCCGCCGAAACCGGGGAAAACATACCGGCCCGCCTTCTGTTGACGCGGTATTCACCAGAGCGCGTCGAAAAGGGCGAGATGCTGTCCGTCGAGGACGTGCTTGAGATTCTGTCGATCCCGCTGCTCGGTGTGATCCCGGAGTCTCGTGCAGTCTTGAATGCGTCGAACGCGGGTCAGCCGGTGATCCTCGATCGTGAATCGGACGCAGGACAGGCCTACGATGATGCGGTAGCTCGGTTTTTGGGTGAGGACCGCACAATGCGATTCACCCAGCTGGCGCGGAAAGGCCTGCTCGGCCGATTGTTCGGAGGCTGAACATGGGCATTTTCAACTATTTTCGATCCGGCGCGGCCCCACGGCAGTCGGCCAAGTTGGCGAAAGAACGCCTGCAGATCATCGTTGCACGCGAGCGCGTTGCTCGGTCGGGCCCCGACTACTTGCCCGATTTGCATCGGGACTTGCTCGAGGTAATCCGCCGGTATGTGCCGATCGATGATGAAGCCGTCCAGGTTCGTGTCGATAATGACGGCCGCTGCGATGTGCTCGAGCTCAATGTTGCGTTGCCGGATCCAGCCGAGCGAAGTGCGATCAAGTGAAGGCCATGCGGATACTGCTCATGTGGATTGCGTTCAAGCTTTGCCGGATGAGTTCGGGGCGTTCTGACCGCTTCGCGAACGCGGTGTTTGGCCCTGTCGGAGTGCATCATGGCAAGGGGTTTCTGCACAACGCTGTGATGTGGGTGCGGGGCTCGCCTTTTCATTCCGCCCCGACTTGTGTTCGGCGTGGAGGGGGCTCACCTCTCGGAACCCGGCGTGGTGGGGCGTTGGTCGTGGTTTTGGCCGTGGCTCTGGTGCTGGCCTTGGCTGTGATTGCGTGGTTGATCTGGCTACGACCGCCGGCGCCAATTGTGTTGAGTGCCGGTGAGGCGAACACGTTGCAGAACAAGATAGCGGTGCTTCAGTCGTCCAGTCACTCGCGTGACGGGGCAGCGCTTTCTAACGGATCAGCGTGGACCCCAGGCGCTGATAGACCGTTGATCGATCTTGACGATCGACGTGATGCGTTGATCGATCTGCCTTCGCAATCTTCTTCAGATCTGGCACGAGACGCCGAAACGGTCGAACGAACGAAAGGCATCGGCGGCGACACAAACGGTGTGGGCGAGTCAGATTCTCCGGAATCACAGGATCGCTTGGCGGTGTATGCACCAGATTTAGGCGCGAGACACCTACGCTTCAGCGAGCGCGAAGTCAACGCTTTGCTCGAACGTGGGTGGGGACAGGCGGGTGCGGCAACGCAGACGCTCGGAGCGTCACCGTTGCGCGTTCGGGTTCGGTTCTCGTCCGATCAAATCTCGGTCGCGACGTGGATTGATTTCGGCGAGGGTGGCGGACCGTTTGGGATGAAAAACCTCCGAGTCGATACCGGGCTTCGAATGGTTAAGGTCGCGGCATCGGATCAGAACGTGTTGCCGCGCGCGGAACTGGTCGGTGTCAGCATCGGCGGCATTCCGTTGCCGCGTCGGTGGCTGGAAGCATTTTTTGGCGCGGATGCCTTGAGTCGCCTGATGCCGGTGGACGCGGAGGCGATGAATGCTGGATTGCGGGGATTCGGATTGGAAGGGGTGAAACGATTGGAAGTCGAGGATGGCGTTGTTGCCGTCGTGCTTGCTGAATAGTGGGTCGTCGCGGCGTTGGTCCACGATACGGCGCTGATCAAGCGCCAGCTTCTGTCTCATGCGCCGCGCTATGTTGATGTCTGTAGTGGTTTCCTGCGAGCGGGAGCTGCCAGAAGTTTTTGAGGCGTGGCATCGTTTGGGCGATGCTCTGATTGAGATCCGAGCGCTGGGGGGTTAGATGGCTGGAAGCGGACTACTGCGGGTGAGATTCATCGACAAGGCAGCGCTGTATAACGCGTACATGCCTTTTTTGAAAAATGGTGGACTGTTTATCGCTGCTCCGCGCGAGCACGATCCCAGTAAGCCGATGAATTACCAGCTCGGAGATGAAGTGTTTCTGATGCTCAACCTGCCCGACTCAACCGAACGGCAAGCGGTAGCGGGTAAGGTGGCGTGGTTCACTCCACCTCGTGCGCAGGGTGGATTGCCACTGGGTATCGGGGTGCAGTTCTCGCCAAACGACAAGGGCCAGACGCGTCGTCGTATCGAGGATATTCTCGGGCCAATGCTACAGAGCGACAAACGAACAGCTACCCTTTGATCGAGTGTAGTAATGACCATCAAGGCGCATCACACGCCATTTTCGAGTGAACATCTCTAACGTTTTCGTTCAGTCCGCTATGAGCCTGGCTGAACGAAAACGTTTGGTTCTTGAGATCGACAGCCCCCGGGTCGACGTGTCTGGATCAATGGGCCGCTCGCCCTTGAAAATGCGCTGAATCGAATGCCGGAACCGTTGATCCTGTGTATTGCGTACCGCCCGCGCTAGTCGCGGGTTTTTTTGTGTTCGTCCGGTTTTCCTGAAACACAGATTTATGGAGTTGAGCTCCAGAAGGAAAGACCGAAGGGGCGTCCGTGACGTTGCTACAGAACCGACATCTGCCAGTCGAGAGTCCGCTGAAAACACACTAAGGGATTGAAGCTCAAGCGAACGAAACCCAAGAAAAAGCGGGAAAGGGCAGGTCGTGGTGAGCCAAAGCAGGAGGTCCGCAGAGCTTGAAAATAGCTTTAGAACGATGACTTAAGAATAAATTCGTGTATTCATCTATGTTATGGTCGCCTCGCAAATCGTGCCGGGCCGTGTTGGATGTTTGCCAGTATTCCGACGGTCGGGCTCGGTATTGAAGGGTCGGGCGTCAGGCGACTACGGCGTCAACGTTCGGCACGAGACGATGCGGGCGAGACGGGTCTGGCGTGACGAGTGATTTGTCCATCAGCTGGGTTTTGGACAGTCCCTAATCCACTTTATGCGATGTACCCAGCGCGACGGCCTCGTCGAGGTCGCTCGCGTCATCGTGTTCTCGATTGGTCCGTCCGGCTAAAAGTACCGGCGATTTCCGTTGTTCGCCCGATTGAGGTCCTGGTGTTGCCAGGCTCATCACAGCCTGATCTACGCGCTGCCTGGCTCGTGCGACTCATCCAGAGTGCCGCATGGGATCCGAGTCGATCAGCCATCTGGGAACCCGGCGTAGGGTGTTGGCAACACGCCAGGTCGATTGGCGTGATTGATTGGTGCGCGATCGACCAGCTAGGGCAGGCCGGAAACGGCAAGAGTCTCATGGCCGCAGCCTTGACGTTCGCCCGGTGCACTCGTGAGTGAGCGGCCGCGACGTTTGCATCTCGGAGGAGAGATACGGATGAATACGATTGTGAAGTTCCATCGTGAACCCCCCCGCGACACGCTTACGGCACGACGTTTCCAGGTGTACACCGAGCGAACGATGGATCGCATTGCGATGTTGAAGCGATTGCCTGATGCGATGCGCTTCGAAATGCAGGTGGTGGCGTCGGTGTTGCCGTTCCGCGTCAATGAGTACGTGATTGATGAGCTGATTGATTGGGAGCAAGTACCGAATGATCCACTGTTCAGGCTCGTGTTTCCGCAAAAAGAGATGCTCGAAGACGAAGCCTTCGGACGCATGGCCAGGCTGTATCGAGAGGGGGCTGATAAGGCGGAGATAAGGACGCTGGCCGACGAACTGCGAGGCCGTTTGAATCCCCATCCAGCTGGACAGCTTGAGCTCAATCGTCCCGAAGAGGATGGGCAGACGATCAAGGGCTTGCAGCATAAATATCGCGAAACGGTCTTGTTTTTTCCGAGCCAAGGTCAGACATGCCACAGCTATTGCACGTTCTGTTTTCGCTGGGCGCAGTTTGTCGGGGACAAGGATCTGCGAATCGCATCGACCGATGCTGCGAAATTGCATGATTATCTGAGAGCGCACCCCGGAATTTCCGATTTACTGATGACGGGTGGGGATCCGATGGTCATGAAGACCAAGAGCCTTGCGGCCTACCTCGACGCGTTGGCAGCACCGGAATACGCCCATGTTCAGACGATCCGAATCGGGACGAAGGCGCTGACATTTTGGCCATATCGTTTTGTGACGGATGCTGACGCTGATGATCTGCTCAAGTTGCTTGCGCGGCTTGTTGCTGCGGGTAAGCACGTGGCGATCATGGCGCATTACAACCATCCAAACGAATTGCGCACAGCGATCGCTCGCGAGGCGATTCGTCGCATTCGTGATACCGGTGCGGAGATTCGTTCCCAGGGGCCCTTACTCCGAGGTATCAATGATGACCCTCAGTCTTGGTCCGATCTCTGGCGCGAGCAGGTTCGACTCGGAATTATTCCGTACTACATGTTTGTCGAGCGCGATACCGGCGCGCGCGAGTATTTCGAGGTACCGTTGGCGCGAGCGTGGTCGATCTATCGTGAGGCGATTCAGAGGGTTTCGGGATTGGGACGGACTGCGCGAGGTCCGTCAATGAGTGCCGAGCCCGGCAAAATTGAAATTCAGGGTGTCGTGGAAATCGCCAAAGAAAAGGTATTTGTGTTGCGCTTTGTTCAGGGACGAAACCCGGATTGGGTTCAGCGACCGTTCTTTGCGCGATTTGACGATCAGGCGACATGGTTCGATCAGCTCAAACCTGCATTTGGCGAAAAGAAGTTCTTCTTTGAAGATGAGTTTGCGGCCATGAAAGCTGAGAAGCTGTCGGGCTAGTGAGTCGCGGCGTGTCGATTTCGGGAATCCCGCCGCGCTTTTGATACGACGTGACCCGGTGGTCAAGTCTCGTGGCTTTGGTGGCAGTCTCGATTTTTCCTCAGGAGCGATTACCGATCACGAGTTAATGGGTCGGCGTCGATTTACGCGCCGCGGCCCGAGTGACGATCGATGGGCTCGGCTGGTGTGGAAAATGGGCTCATCGACCGGCCAGCGCGATGTCTCAGACTGGCGAACAGCAATACTAGGCAACGAATGGCCTTCAACGCCTTCAGCTCTGCGCGCGGGTTCGAGTTCTATTCAAAGCTGATCGATTCCAGTCACACGAATTCGGTTCTTTCAGGCGCGAGATACCGAGGGCTGTAGCGAAACCTGGAAACTGACGGCTGACACTAAACGGACACCCCTGAACTTGGTTAATAGACTGCGCATAATCTATATTATGTTAAATATTGGATTCGCTTGAATTAGACAGATACCCGTTGAGCGCAGTGTCGATCGAATTCTGGGTTGCGGTTCGTGCAGACGCTCAAAGTTGAGGATTTAAAGGTCCTCACGTCTGTGCCGATTCGGGTTGTGAGCCGCTCGTGTTATTGCGAACGGCTTTTAAACGATTTGCGTCGGGTCGGTGTCTGCGTCACTTCACGTTGCGTGCGCTTTGCGCCTTGAGACGTTCCGCTTTTGCGCAACGCTTGGGCCATGTTCCTGTGTGTCAGTGGAAATTCTTTGGATTAGGATGGTGACGGCTCGAGGATCACGCTGCGTCCACCGAGATAGGCGCTAAGAACGCGGGGAACGCGAACCGAACCGTCGGCGTTTTGGTGGTTTTCGAGAAGTGCCACGAGACAGCGACCGACAGCCAGCCCCGATCCGTTGATGGTGTGCACGAACTCGGGTTTGGCTGCCGTTTCGGGGCGAAAGCGCGCTTTCATGCGTCGCGCCTGAAAGTCGCCAAAATGCGAACAGGAGGATATTTCGCGATACGCGGATTGTCCCGGCAACCAGACTTCGAGATCGTAGGTCCGGCGACTTGCGAATCCAAGGTCGCCGGCACATAAATCGACTACGCGATATGGAAGCTCAAGCGCTTGGAGGATGGATTCGGCGTGATTCCGGAGTTCGATGAGCGCTGATTCGGCCTGTTCCGGGTGAACGATTTGGACGAGTTCGACCTTGTCGAATTGATGTTGGCGGAT
This sequence comes from Thioalkalivibrionaceae bacterium, assembly GCA_046299415.1. GTDB lineage: Bacteria > Pseudomonadota > Gammaproteobacteria > Ectothiorhodospirales > Ectothiorhodospiraceae > JBKBII01. Next base: position 311,866 of record JBKBII010000001.1, read on the forward strand.
CAAGCCGCGAACGTCTCGGCCATGACTCCCCGCTTCCGACCTAAAGCAAGGCGTGTGGGCGACGAACTTCAATGGGAGCTCAGTGGCGTCGAGGATGGAGTCCGCGACGAGGTTGGTCACCGGAACCTCTGCCGTGGGTATCAGGCAAAGCTGCTGTTCGCAATCAACGGCGAAAAGATCGGCGGCGAATTTTGGGAGCTGGCCGGTACCGATGAGGGCTTCACGATTGACAAGGTATGGGACGTAAACCTCGGTGTAGCCGTTTTGAGTCGTATGTTGGTCGAGCATGAACTGCGTCAATGCACGATGGAGTTGAGCAAGCTCGCCGCGTAATACGGAAAATCGGGCGCCCGAGAGCTTGGCCGCCGCTTCGAAGTCGAGGCTTTTATTGCGTTCGCCGAGCGCGACATGATCTAGAGGTGCGAAATCGAAAACTCGTGGTTCCCCATGCCTCGAACATTCGACATTGGCGGATTCGTCTAGGCCCTCGGGCGCTTCCGCGGCGGGAATGTTGGGGAGGTGCTTGAGGAAGTCGTCGAGGTTTGCTTGCAGCATTTCGAGGCGCTGTTCGCAGTCGCGGAGCTGATCACCGAGCGAGCCAACGGCTGCTTTGAGAGGCTCGATGTCCTCTCCCCTCGCCTTCGCTCGGCCGATGCTCTTCGACCGTTCGTTGCGTTCGGCTTGGAGTTGCTCGGTCTGAACCTGTAAGGCTTTACGGTCGCTTTCGAGGCGCGTGAAGCACTCAAGATCAAGGGCAAAGCCACGTCGCGCCAGTGCATTCCGGATGGCTTCTGGATCTTGGCGCAGGAGTCGGATGTCGAGCATGTTGGGGTCCTTCGGGAATGAGTCGTGCGTTTTTGATGTGCGATGATCCGAGGATCCGTTTGGCGGCAGGTGGACTCGGTTGACGTCGGGCGACGCATTTGGATGTCCGATCGCACAAGCTCGCGTATTGGCGATGATCGGCCTGATGTCGTTGACGTCGCTCACCGTACTGGAGTGCGCGTAGTGATGGCGTACTGGATGCTGTGTTGAGCGTCAGGATTCGATTAGACGGCCGCGGTTCATGATCAGGCGCCGGTCTAAGCGTTCGGCAAGGCTGGGATCGTGAGTGACGACGATCAAGGTAGAGCCGGCTTCGCGATTCAGCTCCAAGAGCAGTTCGAAGACTTGATGAGCGCGCTCGGTGTCGAGATTCCCGGTTGGCTCATCGGCCAAAACCGCCGCCGGTCGTGCGATGAGTGCCCGTGCGATGGCGACTCGCGCGCGTTCCCCGCCCGACAACGCTCCAGGTTTGTGACGGTGGCGTTCGCTCAAGCCGATGCGATCGAGCATGTCCGCCGACCTCTGGCGCGCCAATTGGCTGGATTCGCCGCGAATCAGCAGGGGTAGCGCTACGTTTTCGAGGGCTGAAAGCTCGGGCAACAGATGATGAAACTGGTATACAAAGCCGAGATAGCGGTTGCGTCGACGTCCTGCCGCGTGCGCTGAGAGGCGATTCCAAGGAACGCCATCGAGGCTGACTTCGCCCGCGTCCGATGAGTCGAGTCCACCCAGGATCTGCAATAAGGTCGTTTTGCCTGAGCCGGATGCGCCAATGATCGCAACACGTTCACCGCGATTGATCTCGAGGTCGACATTTCGGATGACGTTGACGCGTCCATGAGCTTCTTCAAACCAGCGCGACAGCCCCTTGACCTTGAATAGCGCTGCCCCCGTCGGTGTATTCGCCGCGGATGATGTTTCCTGCGGGCTGGGTGGTCGCTTCATCTCGGTGGTCGCCGTCGCCGTGTTTGTAGGGGCAGCATTCATGGCGATCATTCGTCCCGCAGCGCTTCAGCGGGCTGCATGCGTGCAGCACGCCATGCTGGAAAGATCGTCGCGAAAACGGTGAGGATGAATCCGAGGCTCATGATTCGAAGAACATCCGAAAGGCGAACTTCGCTTGGTAACTCATTGATATAGTAAACATCCGCCGAGAGAAATTGGGTGCCTGTCAGGCGCTCGATCGTCGGGACCACGATGTCGATATTGAAGGCCAGCGCAAGGCCGGCGGCCAAACCGATGACGATCCCGATCACGCCGATCAGCGTTCCTTGAACGATGAAAATCGCCATGATTTCGCCGGGCCCTAGCCCGAGCGTACGCAGAATCGCAATGTCGGACCGTTTGTCGGTCACCAGCATGACGAGTGTCGAGACGATATTGAATGCGGCGACGCCAACGATCAAAGACAGGATGATAAACATCACGATGCGTTCCATCTGGATGGCACGGAACAGATTGGCGTGTTCGCGAGTCCAGTCGGAGACTCGATACAGTCCGGGAAGCTGCTGAGCAACGAGGCGCGAAACAATGGGGGCTTCCATCAAGTCGACGAGCTTGATGCGCAAGCCCGTAACTGCTTCTCCGGTGCGGAACAACGCCTGTGCATCAGCGAGATGAATGAAGGCGGTGGCGCGATCGTATTCGTACATTCCGACTTCGAAGAGGTCTGCGACTTCGAAGCGGCGCATACGCGGAACGATGCCGGCGACCGTGGTGCTGGCTTCCGGAGCCATGACCAGCACCGAGTCGCCGGGAAAGACTCGCAGAGCGGCTGCGAGCTCGGCACCGAGGATGATCCGGTAACGCCCCCCTTCCAATTGATCGAGTGTGGTTTGACGCAGGTGGTCCTCGATATCAGACACGCGACGCTCGCGGCTCGGTAGGATGCCGCGGACCAGAGCCCCACTCACCTGCCCGCTAGCAGACAGCATGGCTTCGCCGCCGACGAAGGGCGCGAGTCCCACGATGCGGTCGTCGCTGGCTTCGACAATAGGCACCAGATCGGCCCAATCTTCGAGGCGTCCGTTGATGTCACTGATTGTTGCGTGCGAGGCCATGCCGAGGATTCGATCACGCAATTCACGCTCAAACCCGTTCATGACTGAAATCACGACGATCAGCGCCGCGATTCCGAGCGCGAGCCCGAGCATCGAGACGGCAGAAATGAACGAAATGAAGCCGTTTCGGCGCTTCGCACGCGTGTAGCGCAGACCGAGGGCGATGGGCAATGGTCGGAACATGCGAACATTCTGCCAGAGCGCGAGTATTGCTGGACAATCTATTCAGTGTCTCGAATGCGGAAACGCTTTGAGTGGCTGAAGCGTGGATGTCTGGTGAAACGCCCGGGGCCATTTCTTGCGCTCACTTGAGGGATCGGATATGGGCTCGGGATGCCCAAAGGGCGCGGACGGCCTCGCGGCTCTGACTGGCGTCGGAGTCAGTTGTGTTTGAGTTCGATCGGGCTTCGAGGTTGCGTATCGGATGGCTTTTCGCTTCGCGGCCGATCTGCTGCGCTTTATGACAATCGTTTTTTTGTGCAACGTAGTGGTGGTGGGGCTCGGTGGTGGCGGTGAGCATTTACAAATGGTTTCGGTCGCCAACTGGTGCTGAATATGCCTTCTCCGGTAAGGTTAAACCTGCGCTTTCGAAACGTGTTTCTTGGCGGGTCGCTTTTGTGGCTGTTAAGCGAGTCTGGCGACCGGGCGAGGTCTGATCAGAACGCTTGATCGCGGCGAGATCGTTCGCCCATCGCGATCGATGAGAGGCGCGGATACGCTTTGATTCGGGGCGCTGCTGATCTTGGGTCGGATCGAAGCTGGGTTTCCGTAAGTCAAACGGGCAATTGGAGAATGAGCGATGACAAAGTGTTCGATGGGCGACCTGACAGTACGGTTGAGAAAGCGTGCTGCAGACTGGGTTGCCCCCCGATGGGCCTTTGCAGCAATGCTTGGGTTCGCGTCCCTGGGGTTCACCGTACCCGCCGGCGCGGATATTCTGAAGCTTCCTGATGGTGGGCTGATGGTCGAAACACGACCTGGTCTGCCGGTCAACGGCACGCATCAGTCGCAGGTGCTGGCGCGCTTTGGTGAGCCGGTTCGACGCCACCCTTCGGTTGGCGGTGGGCGACCACAACATCCCGTGATCACGCGCTGGGACTACCCTGATTTCTCGGTTGTTTTTGAGCGTCAGACGGTCAAACACACGGTGGTTCGTAGCGCCGCGCGCTGATGATTGCTACAGCCGAAGCCAGAAGCCTGGGTCCGGGAGCTTGGCCAGTCCCTGGACGGGTGCTGACGAAATAAGTGTTTTGCTCCGGATCGCTTCGCCTCGTTTTGTCGGGCGGTGACAACGCGTTTGCGGATCTGTACTCGGCGCTGCGACATGTCCAGAGCGGCGTATCGGACGGTTTCTGCGCTTGCAAATCGCTGATCAGACTACGAGTGACTTCTCGGTCGTATTCGCTGTCAGGCGTCGTCGGCCATAATGCGTCGCGATGAATCGAAGCGGCTCGATCAGCGATGCCGTAATGAGTGAGAGCGATGATCGTGCCCATGCCTGTGAATGTGAGCCAACCCGAAGAGAACCGTGTGGGCGCCGAGCAAGACGCGTCGAGCGCCACGGGACGTCGCTGGCCTGCTGAATGGGCACCTCAGACGGCAGTGCAATTGACCTGGCCGCACGCGGAAACCGATTGGGCGCCTCGTCTCGCGTGGGTCGAGCCGGTCTTCGCGGCGATCGGAGCTGAGGTTTTGCGGCGCCAATCTTTGCTCGTTGTGGCGAAGGACGCCGATGTTTCGGTGCGCGCTTCCGCCGCGATAGCGCAAGCTTGTCGTCAGCGCGGTGTGCCAGACGATAGTCTGCAACGACTGGTGATTGCCTTGGCGCCGAGCGACGACACCTGGGCGCGTGATCATGCAGCGCTGACCGTGCTTGTGGATGGCGAGCCGCTGTTGCTCGATTTTCGTTTCAATGGCTGGGGCGGCAAGTTTCCGGCCGAACGCGACGATGCAATTACGCGGAGGCTTGTCGAGCAGCGGGTGTTGCGCGCACCGCGGGAGAACGTGGATCTCGTGTTGGAGGGAGGCAGCATTGAGTCGGACGGCCTCGGCACAGTCCTGACGACTGAGCATTGTCTATGTACGCCGACACGCAATCCAGATCTTGATCGCGATGCGATCGAGGTGCAATTGAAGAGCCGTTTTGGCGCCGATCGGGTGCTGTGGCTGCACAGCGGCGTTCTGGATGGAGACGACACGGATGGTCACGTCGATACGCTGGTGCGCTTTATTGCGCCAGACGCGATTGCACACGTTGTCGCCGACGAGCCACATCCGGCTGCCAAGATGCTGGCCGCGTTGCGAGACGAGCTGTCTGCTTTAAGGGACCGCAAGGGTCAGCCGTACCGCCGCGTGGAATTGCCGCTACCCGCGCCAATGTTTGACGAAGATGGCCATCCTTTGCCGGCGACACATGCGAATTTCCTGTTCATCAACGGCGCAGTGTTACTCCCCGTATACGGTGACGCGCAAGCCGATGCGATGGCGATCGAGCGCTTGGGCGCGGCATTGCCGGATCACGAGATCGTACCGATCGATTGCCGCGAGATCGTGCGTCAGGGCGGCAGTCTGCACTGCTTGACGATGCAGTTCCCTACCCCACTTCAGGTGGTTGAGCCAGCGCAGACGATGGTCTGAGTGCGGAACCGTTCAGTCATGGTCGATTGGGTGTGTGAAAATCTACACCCATTAGCAGGTAAAGCCGTTCCGTCGCTGCGCGCATCCGTTCTACGGCCGGGATCTGAATGCGGTCGTGCAAGCGGAGGTCGGGACGCGAGGACCTGCAGGGCGGATCGGTTTCAGGCGTGGCGGTTCTCTTATTGGCGCATGGACGATGTCTGGATAAAACGGGGTCTGCGACTTTGCGCCCCGGGCGTTTTGGAGTCAGGCGTCAAATCGTTTAGGCTCTGAGGCTGATCCTTATAAAGCCTTTGCCTGTGACGAAGAAACGTTCAGATCCTTCCTCGCCTTCGGAAGCCATGCCGAGGCCATCGACACAGCCCTTGCGCGCCGCCGTGATTGGCGTCGGCCATTTGGGACGTTGGCACGCGACGAAGTACGCACAGCTCGACGGCGTTGATCTTGTCGCCGTCGTTGATACCGATTTCGATCGCGCTACCGAGGTCGCGGATGAGTGCGATTGCGATGCGTTCTCCGACCTCGACGACATCCTAGGTCGCGTTGATTGCGTGAGCATTGCGAGCCCAACGACGACGCATTTTGAGTTTGCGAAACGACTGCTCGAAAACGATGTTCATGTCCTGGTCGAAAAGCCGATCACCGTGTCGACGAGTGAAGCGCGCGAGCTTATTGATCTCGCTGCTGCGCGGCGACGGGTGCTTCAGGTGGGACATATCGAACGGTTCAATGCGGCCTTCCGCGGCTACGATCAATTCGTTGCGCGGCCACGTTTTATCGAATCCCACCGTCTGGCACCGTTCACGCATCGCGGTGCCGATGTGTCGGTTGTACTGGATTTGATGATTCATGACATCGATTTGATCATGGCTGTGGTCAACGATGACATCAGCGAGATTCGTGCGTCAGGCGCAGCGGTGATCACGGGTGGTATCGACATCGCTAATGCGCGGATCGAGTTTGCTGGTGGTTGTGTTGCGAATGTCACGGCGAGCCGGGTGAGTGAGCACGTCGCCCGCAAGCTGCGGATTTTTCAGGAGCACGAGTACATTTCGATCGACTTTCACAAGCGTCAACGTCGTAGGCACCTGCTGCAGCCCGATGCATCAGCGCCGATGGGGCTGCAAATGTCCCAGGAAACCGAGGTATTCAGCGACCATGACGCTTTGTTGGTAGAGATCGCAGCATTTGTCGCGGCGGTTCGTGGTGATGCGCCCGTGGTCGTTGATGGGGTTGCGGGATTGCGCGCCCTCGAAGTGGCTGCCCGCATCACGGATTGCTTGCAGGGTAATCTGGCTGTCATGCGACCGCCAATGACGCATTGAGTGTTCCGAGCGTTTTTGGCGACGAGAGGCATCGAGCCGATTTTCGATTTTGAGTGTTGCACCGGCGCGCGTTGCGTCTTTGAGTGGTTGCTGAGTTGATCATCGCTGACCGCCCCGGTTTTAGCATAGGCTCTGCGGCTCTTTGAGCGCTCCGGTGACGTGGTCGTGGTGGATCACGACCGATTTGAGATTGTCTTGCGAATTGATCGGGTGGCGGGCGCATCGTTTGCCTGGCATGGGCGACGCGCGTTGCTTGGGCTGCTCGGCGCTTGGGCTCGATGATCGGGCCCGCTGAGCTTCGACGGTGTCGCTGTCGATGACCGGTTCGATCGATCCGCTCAGCGCCCGCGTTCTGAGCGCGCTTGATGGATCAAAAATTCAAATCGCGTGCGTAAATCAGTCACCAATTCAAGCTTATCGTCCATTCGCAGGTAAGGTTCGACAATGATTCCGATGGTTGATTTGGCTCGGCAGATCGAGCCGCTCAAGGAAGAGTTCGAAGCGGTATTTCGCTCGGTTTTGGCTGGGACGCGATTTATCCTTGGGCCGGAAGTCGCGGCATTCGAGCAAGAGGTTGCCGCTCGCCTCGATGTTCAGGCTGCGGTGAGCTGTGCGTCGGGCACTGACGCCCTGCATCTAGCTCTGCGCGCGGCGGGCGTGGGCTCGGGCGATGAGGTGATCACGTCACCGTTTACCTTTATCGCAACTGCCGAGGCCATCCGGTATGTCGGCGCGCGACCAGTGTTCGTCGATATCAACTCTGCCGATTTCAACATCGCTGTCGATCAAATCGAGGCTGCAATCACGTCGCGAACCCGCGCCATCATTCCTGTCCATTTGTTTGGTCAGGCGGCAGATATGGATGCGATCGGTGAGATCGCTGCGCGTCACCGCCTTTTGGTGATCGAGGACGCTGCGCAGGCCTTTGGAGCGACTGTCGGCGAGCGGCCAGTCGGCGGCATCGGTGCGTTTGGTTGTTTCAGCTTTTTCCCCAGCAAGAATCTGGGTGCGTTCGGTGACGGTGGACTGGTCACAACCCAGTGCCCGAGTGCGGCCGAAACGTTGCGTGTCTTGCGCAATCACGGCTCACGCGTGAGGTATCACCACGAGGTGATCGGCTTCAACAGCCGTCTCGACGAGTTCCAGGCAGGGTTTTTGCGCGTCCATTTGCGTCACATTGATGATTTCAACGCGCAGCGTCGCCGCGTAGCAGAGCGGTATTCGCAAGGGCTCGCAGGCTTGCCTCTTTCGCTCCCGAGCGAAAATGGCCTCGGTTTGCACGTCTACCATCAATACACGTTGATGGTGCCCGAGCGAGAGCCGATTCAACGCGCCCTTGATGCTGCTGGCATCGCTCATGCGATTTATTACCCGATCCCCCTGCACCTTCAGACTGCCTTGCGCGATCCTGAGCGCTTGCCGCCGAGTCTCCCTCGAGCCGAATACGCGGCTCAACATTGCTTGTCCCTGCCTGTCTTCCCGACGCTGCGCGATGACGAGGTGGATCAGATTTGTGCCGTGATTCGAGAGGCCTTGCGCGCGTGACGACACGAGGTGTGTTGCCTGCGGCATCGACCGAGAGCATCCGTAAGATTTCTGCTGCGATCGGGCGAGAGACGTCTGACGCTTTCGTGGCCCGCCTGTCCGGACCTCTGCGCGTAATGGTCGTCGCCGGCGAAAGCTCGGGCGATCTTCTTGCTGCTGCGGCGATCAACGCGCTGCGTGAGCGTCTCGCTACAACAGACCAGGCGCTAAGCGTTTTTGGCACCGGCGGCGCAGCGCTACGTGCCGCGGGCGTCGATGTGCGCTTTGATCTTGAGCAACTCGCGGTAATGGGGTTGACGGAGGTTTTATTCGCCTACCCGCGTCTGAAGCGCATTCAGAAACGATTGATTCGGCTACTCGACAGCGAGCGGCCCGACGTGTTGCTTTTGGTTGATTACGTCGAGTTTAACTTGACAGTGGGTGAAGCCGCACGGATGAGAGGCATACCGGTATTGTTCTACGTCGGCCCCCAGTTATGGGCCTGGCGTCCGAATCGGATCGAACGCATACGGCGCTCGGTCAGTGCGATGGCGGTGTTGTTCAAGTTCGAGGTGGCGTTGTACAAGAAGGCAGGCATTCCTGTCCGTTACGTCGGGCATCCGCTGACGCAGCGGTTGTTGCCGGATTCGACAAGCGTTTCCTCGCGTGCGCTTGAGGCGTTCGTGGCCAACGATCCTTTGATTGGCTTGATGCCCGGCTCTCGCAGGTCTGAAATTCAACGCCTGTGGCCAGTGCTGCTTGAGCTGGCTGAACGGTTACATAGGCATGAACCGACGCTTCGATTCGCGGTACCGCTCGCCGACGGCACGCCGACGGCCTTGCGTGATCGGATCGATAGAGATCTTCAGACTCGTCCGTATGTGCTCCGGATCGAGGGTGATGAGGCGGCGCGATACGTCCTGGCTCGGGCGCGCGCCGCTGTCGTGGCTTCGGGAACGGTGACACTTGAGGCCGCTTGGCTGGATTGCCCGATGCTCGTCATTTACCGCGTGTCAGCCTTGAGCTACGCGATCCTCAAGCGGTTAATACAGATACCCAATATCGCGCTGGTGAATATTGTCGCGGGCGATCGTGTAGTGCCGGAGTTTCTCCAGTCGCAAGCCCGGGCTGAGAATTTGGTTGATCCCTTGAAAGCAATTCTCGCCAAGGGTCCTGCGCGCGATCAGCAACTTGCTGGCCTCGCGCGCGTGCGTGACTCGCTTCGGGCACCTGATCCAGCAGCGGCGGTTGCGGACTTTTTGCTCGAAACACTCGCCGCCTGCCGCACCCCTGCTCCTTCAGCATGACGCACGAAGCCAGAAAATCGGTTCCTCGTTTTATGGTCGTAGCGGGGGCTTTTTCGGGGGCCGCCTTTAGCGGTCACCATTCATGCGCGTTCGCGGTTCGTCGCGTGAGCTTCGGCTCGATGGGCACGGTCGCGACGATCTTCTGAAAAGACCCGGATCAGCGCCTGGCAGCGTCCAGCGCCGATGAGTGCGTTCTCGCGAATATCGAGGCTCAAATACGGAGACGCTCGAATCGGCGATTGATCTGCATGGAGTACTTGAGTTGTTCGCCTGTGTATCGAGTCGCGTTGGCGAGGTCCCATCAAGGACTGAGTTTCGCGGGGAGCAGGCGCAGATCATGGCCGTCGAACGCCGCCGTGGCGACGCCCGAGGCGCGTGACAAGCGCAAAAGCGGGCCCCGGTTCTCTGCAGTGAGGACGAAAATCGAGCCATCGGGATGAACGAGCACGTCGCGGATGCGGTGGCGTCCATCGAGCACCCTGGCGACCATTTCAATAGCGATCTCGCCGGATTCATCACGATCGACTGAAAAAACACCGAGGTAACGGTGCGCCAGATTGCCCATGAGTAAGTGGCCTGACCATTCCGGGAACATATCGCCGAAATAGAACGCGAGGCCCGAAGGTGGAAAGCCTTCGGGATGCTCGGGTGACCACCAGTAAACAGGATTGATGGTGTCCTCGACCTCGGGCGGCGTCGGTGCAAAGCGTTCTCTCGTGCGGTAATCAACGCCCCATGTAGCGATTGGCCAGCCGTAGTTGCCGCCCCGCTCGATGATGTTGATTTCGTCTCCGTTGAATTCGCCGTGTTCGTTTGACCACAACACGCCAGTTTGTGGATGAAAAGCCAATCCCTGTGGATTGCGGTGGCCGTACGACCAGATGGCATCGTCGGCCCGACGGTCATTAACGAAGGGGTTGTCGGCCGGGATCAGGCCGTCATCAAGAACGCGCAGGATCTTGCCGTGGCGAGTGCTCAAATCCTGCGCAATGTGGTCGGGTCCGAAGTCTTTGCGGTTGCGATCGCCGGTTGAAATGAAAACATGACCCTCGTCGGAAATAGCGATTCGGCTTCCGTAGTGGGCGTTTGAGCGTAGCCCCGGTCCTGCGACGAGCAGGACTTCGAAATCTTCTAGGGTGTCCTGTTCGGCGTTCAAGCGACCACGCCCGAGATGGGTGGCTGTGCCGCCGCGGGTACGCGCCGAGTACGTCAAGTAAAGGTATCGGTTTTCACTGAAGCGCGGATGCAAGGCGACGTCGAGCAAGCCGCCCTGCCCCTGGGCGTGAACGCCCGGAAGACCGCCGATCGACGAGGTCGTGTTGTCGCGAAGGTCGACGCGCAAAAGACGTCCGGGGCGTTCGGTGACCACTAACGTCGTGTCGTCGATCAGCGCCATGCCCCAGGCCTGTTCGAGCGATTCGACAAGCGTTTCGACATGGACGTTTGGTGTGATCAGTGCTGAATCAGCGCCTTGTGCGATGCGGTGGCCGGCGGCCGATGGGCGACTGGATGAGGTGAACTCCTCCACGACCGGCATCACGCTTTTGATCAAGGGGGTCGTCGCTGGGGTCTGTTCTTCGGTTGCAGAGTGGGCGGTCGCCGCGATCAGCATCGCGATGATCGCGGTTGCACCGCGAATCCCGTGAGCCACCGATGCGGCCCTACCAGAGCTCGGCTTGAAGTCAAAACTTCCTAGACGCCGACCATGCGTTTCATCGAAACAACGAGCCTGTTTTGATCGATTGGCACATGGAGGCCTACCGGTCGAGTCGCAGGCGAAGAGGCTTTGCATCACGCGCTTGATGCCTTTTTCGATATCCGGCCGTGATCGTCGAGTGGCTCGGCGTTGGTATTGGTCGTTTGAGGTTTCTCCGGTCGCCCTGCTTGAGCCATCGCGTGGATGAAAGCCGACCGGCATTCGAGCCGCACGGCCGAACGCTCGTGGTTTCAAAGTCATGGCGTAGCCTCCTGCTGGCATACAAGTCGGCGCTGAGCGAGTTCCGACGGGTTAGTGTCCGACAAGCCTGCGGCAGATCGTTGGACTTGAGTGGGCAAGGTCGAGAGTACCGGTTGCTGCTGGCGTCGTGACCCAACTGATCAATCGACTAATTTTGCGATAGGACGTTCATCGACGTGACAAGGACGGATTCTTTCGTTGTGACAGATGCCAGTCCGTCCTGAAACGTTTCCGTCAATTTCATCTTCGTACGCTTCCATTCGTGTGAGTTGGTGTGGCGTCGGCCAAAAAATGGGCAGAACCAATTCGAACAAAGAGCGGCCGAAGCCGCTCAGGAAAAGGTTCTCTGTACGCCGCGTCGATGGACGTCGAGCGGGTGTTCGTGCGCCTCACCGACTTGCACAACGTCGTGCGGGCCTCACGTCGAAGAATGATCCGACTCGGACGAGCCGCGAGCAGCTCTGCTTCAATGTCGCTGGCTATTTGAAACCGATGCCGAGGCGCAGATGTGAGAAGCGAAGTGATCCGAGTCTTGTGGTGATCAGCAGCGTCCTTTTTTTCTTTGCCCAGGTGGGCAGAATCGACTCGAGCGCGATTGACTGCGACCGTATCGGTGATCGCGGGCGTAGCGATCGTCGTGCCAGTATTCCGGTGAGCGATAGCTGCGATCTGTGATGATGTAGGTACCCGCAGCCGCACCGAGACCGGAACCCAGAACTGCACCTTGCCGCCCGCCGACCACGGCGCCGGTGTAGCCACCGAGTGCGCCACCCACGGCGCCACCGATGGCGGCATCGCGCGCCAAGTCGGCGTGAGCGGCAGGGATCGCGAGGAGAGTCGCCCCGATTGCGAGAAACAGCGCTCGCATCGTTGTGCGCCGAGACGACCGGCGCATCGTGTTTTCGACGCGGCAAGTCACGTTGTTTTTCGAGGTTTGAAGGCTACCGGATTGACGATTCATTTTCCCTGTCCTCGTAGCGTGGTTGGTGACGCTTGATAACGACGCGCGGCGGCGGATGCCGGACCATCGTCGTCGGTCGACGGCTCTGGTTAATGGCCTTCGTTGATGCGCTCGGTTGATTCTCTTGGCCCATCGTTGCCTCGAGCGGTCACTCGGAGCGGTGGCATAGTCCTTCCCCGAGGTCACACGATACGACTCGAGAATGAGTTCGTGCTGAACTCTTGATGCACCGATGCTGAATGGATTGCTCTGCCTCTTGAGTGACGACGCGTTAAACTGCATGTGCCGGTCGTCCCTCCGGCGCCAGGAGTGTCGACGCCGATGACGCCTGATGAATATTGTGAACAGCGAGCGCTCAAGAGTGGCTCAAGCTTTTACTATGCGTTCCGTTTTCTTGAGCCCGAACGGCGTCGCGCAATCGTTGCGTTTTATGCTTTTTGCCGTGAGATTGATGACGTTGTCGATGAGATTCGCGAACCTGCTGTGGCGCGCACGCGGTTGGGTTTTTGGCGTGATGAAATCGTGCGGCTATTTTCGCGCCGCCCGACCCATCCGATTACTCAGGCGTTGATGGGGCCCGTTGAGCGCTACGACTTGGCCGCCGAGCATTTTGAAGAACTGCTCGATGGCATGCAGATGGATCTCGATTACGACGCCTACCCTGACTTTGCAACCTTGTCTTTGTACTGTTACCGCGTGGCATCTGTCGTCGGCATTGTCAGTGCGCAGATTTTTGGCTACCAGGATCGATCGACGCTGAAATACGCTCATGATCTGGGCCTGGCGTTGCAGCTCACGAATATCCTGCGTGACGTGCACGAGGACGCGTTACGCGGCCGTGTGTATCTGCCGCTCGATGAGTTGGAAGCGTATGGCGTGGGGGCTGAGGAGTTGCGTCTGAATCTTGATCACGCGCGATTACGTGAGCTGTTTTCCTCTCAGGCTGAACGTGCGCAGGGTTTTTATCGCTCGGCCATGGAGAAACTGCCCGCGAGCGACCGCGCGCAACAGCGCGCTGGTCTGATAATGGGCGCGATATATCGTGCACTTCTTGATGAAATTGCTGCGGACGGATATCGCGTTTTGATACATCGCACGCGCCTGACGCCACTGCGGAAGCTGTGGATCGGATGGCGTGTGGATCGCGCCGCCCGGCGTGGCAAACGGATCCCCGTTCTTGAGCGTGGCTGATGACGCGTACGCGACTGTCGATGACGTTGCAATCATCGGCGGGGGATTGGCCGGTCTCGCTGCGGCCCATCAGTTGGCGCGCAACAATCGACGTGTGCGTATTTTTGAGGCTTCGGCGCAGTGGGGCGGCCGCGCGCGTGGGCTATCGCCGGAGCCGGAACTCGATAATGGTCAGCACATTTTGACGGGCGCATGCCGAGACTTTCTAGCCTTGACGCAAGCCTGTGGAATTGATGAATCGACGTTGTTCGTCAGCGAGCGCTTTGCCTGGCGGCTCCGAGGGCCGCGACGACACGTGGCCTTCGAGCAGACTCTGGCGGAACAGGCCGATGAGAGCGCTCTAAACGCCGATAACGCCATTCATGAAAAAGCAGACAATCGATTTCCGAGTGATCTCGTAGAACGTGTTGTGCGCGATACGATGCTCGGTTTTGAGCGGTCTCGTGTTTGGGATTGGACGCCGCCGCGAATGACTGGAGCGGCACTACTCGCTTCACTTTGGGGTCGTCTGGCGCCGCTGAGTGTCGGTGAGCGTTTTGACGCGATGATCGGTCTGGCCCGCATGCGGCGCGAGCGACCGCCCGTCCACTTGACGGTTGCACAGTGGCTCGATGCTCGCCGGCAGCCCGCAGGATTGGTTGAGCTGTTTTGGAAACCGTTGTGCGTCAGTGCTTTAAATACTGATATATCAGATGCTTCTGCGGTTATTTTTGCTCAGATTCTGCGCGAGTCTCTGGGCTCGGATCGTGACGCCCGTTTTTTGATTTTCCGTCGTCCACTGGCGGCCGGTTTGATTGACCCCTTGACACGGGCGCTGCGCGAACGAGGCGTCACGCTGACTGAGCGGCAACGTGTTACCGCAATTTCACCTGCAAGGTCGCTTTCACAGACCTTTTTTCGAATCGATTGCGCGCGTGCGCCAGGTCCGAGCTACGCGCGAACCGTGATCATCGCCCTTCCGCCTTCTTCAGCTGCGCGACTTTTGCGTCAAAGCGCCGTGATCGCTGAGATGCAGGATGAGGATCGACAGCACCCCGGCGACTGCAGGGCTGGGGGGGGCGATGGGTCAGCCGCACCGAACCTGACGAGTCACGCGAAGTTCTTGGCGCGGTCGATGACTCGTTCAATGGTTCGCGCGTCGGTTCAGTCACGAGGCCAGGCAATGGATCGGGCGGAGGCTCTCAGGCGTCGAGCAGAATGCCTTGAGCGAATTGCAATGCGGCCGATCGCGACTTTGTACCTTGGATTTGCCAGAGGCAAGGATGCAAATCGTGTTCACCAGCTGCGTCCATTGATCGGCTTGATGCATCAGCCCGGACATTGGCTCGTCCGGCGAGAGTTTGAGAACCTCGATAAAGCGATCACGTGGCTCGCAGTGGTGATTTCCAACCCTGACTCATCGTTGTTGAGGAGGCGTGCGGCGGATGCTGTAGGTGAGGCACTGACGCCTGTCGACGATCGATCAGAACAACAACCGT
Organism: Thioalkalivibrionaceae bacterium; assembly: GCA_046299415.1. GTDB lineage: Bacteria > Pseudomonadota > Gammaproteobacteria > Ectothiorhodospirales > Ectothiorhodospiraceae > JBKBII01. The sequence continues at coordinate 327,131 of JBKBII010000001.1, forward strand.
CGCAAGATGACGTCGGTGCTTGGGAAAGTGATCTGCGAATCCGCGAGGTGCTTGAGCCGCTGCGACGAACGCCGCTGCCAACGGTCGACGGGGAATCAGTTTTTCTGCCCCGCCCAGTGGCTTGCCGTTTGATTGTCGAGCGCCACGCCACGGTCGCTGCGACGGTGGAACTCGAAGCGCAACGTTGCGCCCCGCTCCTTGATCCGGTGCTGTGGCCAGGCGTCGCTCTCACGGGGGACTATCTCGTGTCGGGTCTGCCCTCGACTCTCGAGTCGGCCGTCCGCAGCGGCATACAATCTGCCAACCTGATTCATGCGGCGCTGCTCGGCGATCGCACCGCAAACGTTTAGTCACGAGATCAACGTCATGACCGACCTTCCCCCGTCATCGGATCCATCCGCGCCGGCTGCCGCACAATTACCCAAACCCGCTGCAGAATTTGATGACGCGCTGTTGGAGCGCGCCGCGACTTTTGTGCCGGATCCCGGAGCCTATAGCGATCAAGTTTGGCTTGTAACGGGTACGGCCGATGGTATCGGCCGCGAAGTGGCGCTCGCCGGTGCCTCGGGCGGTGCAACGATTGTGTTGTTGGATCGCGAGGCCAAACGTCTCAACAAGGTTTATGACGCGATTGTCGATGCGGGTCATCCAGAGCCGGCCCTCGTGCCCTTAAACCTCGAAGGTGCCACGGTTCAGGATTATGCGGAGCTTGCCGATGCGATCGAGAATAATTTTGGTCGACTCGATGCGCTGGTGTGGAATGCCGGTTGGGTGGGGGCGTTGAGTCCGGCGCGGATCTACGAGCCTGAAGTTTGGCTAAAGGTGATCAATGGGAATCTGAATGGGCCTTTTTTGCTGGCTCAGGCGATGCTCGGATTGCTTGAGGCCGCAGAGAAGCCGCGTATCGTAGTCTCCGAGCACGATTGCCGCAGGGCGTATTGGGGAGCCTATGCCGCGGCCAAAGCGGGGGTCAGTGCGTTGGTTGATGTGCTGGCGCATGAATACACCGAAAGTTACAAGTTGATCCGGGTCAACGGCATCGATACCGGTCCGGTTGCCACTCGTCTGCGTGCGCGACACTACCCGGCGGAGAATCCAAATCGATTGCCGACCCCTGCAGCTGCGGCGGCGCCGTATCTGTTTTGCCTCGATGACGTCTCGGCGCCGTTGTCGGGTGCTCATCTTGATTTGACGGGACGCCTGCCCTGTAACCCCTTGGCCGAGCCGACAGTGACTTCGACGCACTCGCACGATTGATTGCCTGCTTTGCGCTTCGAGTTTTACTCGTCGGAGGAATGATGCCGATCGTGGCGGTGGGATCTTCGAAGAAGCGCCCCGCTTCCGTCACTCATCGGGGTCGCCGGTATGAAGCGGCCTGCAGCGGATGGACGCTGGCCAGTGTTGGACGTTGGCGGCTGATGGACAGCTTACTCTCGTGGACGCGCGCGTCGATCGTAGTCCGTGTTTATGGCGAGTCACCCTCTGCGCCCTATTTCTTTTGCGCATAATTCTTCGCGTCTGAGGTTTCTGGGTCGGGCGTGCTTATGACTGAACGCGCTCCTTGACCGACCGTGTCGCTGGTGGTCGTTTTGCGGCGAACTCACTTTTCCGCTTTTGAATGGTCGGGTGCGCCTCACGGGCGGCATTCGAGTTTTTCGAATATGGCGTCGAGCATTCAGCGATGTTCGTGTGGATTTTCGTGACGGCAACAACCTCTGACAGACGTCGATTGTGTAGATTGGCGGTGCCGCGGAGCTTTTGGTCCAGGCTTCCGTTTCCGTCGTTTCTGCCCGATCGCGCTCGAATCTCTTTCGAACAACAGTGCATTGACGAACTGACGGAGGATGCTATGGCTCGAATTCTGGTCTTGTATTACTCGACTTATGGACACATTGAAACGATGGCACAGGCGCTAGCCGAGGGCGTTCGCGATGCCGGGCACGAGGCGGTGATCAAGCGCGTGCCGGAGTTGATGCCTGAGGAGGTTGCGCGCTCTGCAGGCGCCAAGCTCGACCAAGCTGCACCTCTGGCAACGATTGATGAGCTCGCCGATTACGACGGGATCATTTTTGGCACTCCGACACGGTTCGGCATGATGGCGGCACAGATGCGCAACTTCCTCGATCAAACCGGGGGGCTGTGGGCGCGCGGGGCACTCGTTGGCAAAGTGGGTTCTGCCTTTACGTCGACGGCCAGCCAACACGGAGGCCAGGAAACGACTTTGGTGTCGTTCCATACGACGATGCTGCACCACGGCATGGTCGTCGTGGGGGTCCCCTACGCCTGCGCGGAATTGACGGAGATGTCAGAGATTTCCGGCGGAACGCCCTATGGCGCAAGCACGCTGGCTGGTGCTGATGGTTCGCGACAGCCTTCCGACAACGAGCTTGCAATTGCGCGTTTTCAAGGTCGTCACGTGGCGAGAATCGCGGCTCAATTGGTTGGTAACAATTGATGCTGTCGAGTACGACGCAGAGTCACGCGTTGTGTCTCGTGCGCAGCGAACAGCTGCCGAAATCGAGGTCGGTCAAGCGTTGACGACTGATCGCGGCGAGCGGCGGCGTATCGTGGCCCAAGTTGCGCGGGGATTCGAGCTCCTCGCGATACGCCGGCTGGCTCGTGTTTGCAGTTCTCGCGTTCGGAGGTAGTGAGCCGCTGCGCGACCAAGCGATCGTCCGCGCTTTCGTCACATCGCCGTCGCGCCGACTTGTATCGGACCGGACTGACTAGATCAGCGCGTGACGAATTCGCGCCGAGACCCACTCCGAAACGACCACGGTCCCCAAGATCATCAGCAGAATCATCGATACCCCGGACCAATTGATGGTGTCGAGCGACTTGGACAACTCGATGCCGATCCCCCCTGCTCCGACCAATCCCAGAACCGTGGCTTCCCGAATATTGATGTCCCACCGCAGCACCGAGATTCCAGCGTAGGCCGGAAGAACCTGTGGGATGATGGCGTAGTCGAGGATTTGTAAGCCCGATGCTCCAGTGGCCTCGACGGCCTCGACGGGTTCGGTAGAAATCTCTTCGATGGCCTCGTAGGTCAACTTGCCGATGAAGCCGATAGACCGCATGGCAATGGCGAGGATTCCAGCGAGCACGCCAGGTCCGAAAATCGCAACGAAAAGCATGGCCCAAATCAAAGAGTTGATCGACCGAGAGGCCACGATGATGCTCAAGGCCAACGGGCGAATAAAAAGTCGTGACGGTGTTGTGTTGTGCGCCGCGAGGAAAGCCAATGGCGTCGCGATCAACATCCCGAGCAGCGTACCCAGGGTCGCAATGTTGACGGTATCCCACAGTAGGCCCCACAACCGGTTGGCATACGCCCAGTCGGGGGGGAACATTCTGTTGAACAGGATGGCACCTTGCTCTGGCGCATCGAGGACGAAGTCCCAGTAAGTCTCGGCGTTCATGACTTGCCAGGCTGTCACGAAGAGGACAACGAATCCTAGCCAGCCGATAAATCGGCCAAGGCTTTGGAGAGGCGAGTATTTACGCCAGTCAGTGTGTTGGTCGCGCGAGATGATGGGCATCACTGCACCAGCCTTCGGATATAGCCTGAGGCGTACTCGGCGGCGAGTACCAAAGCGATGATAACGATCAGAATCGCTGCCGCAGAGTCGTATTCGTAACGGTTGATCGCGGTATTGAGCGTGGATCCGATTCCGCCGGCGCCGACGATGCCGATTACGGCAGATTCGCGGAAATTGATGTCGAGGCGGTACCAGGAGAGACCAATCAATCGAGGCATGACTTGCGGAAAAACACCGAAGTGCACCATCTGCATCCAGCCCGCCCCTGTGGAGCGCATGGCTTCGATCGGCTCAGCAGATGATGCTTCGATGTCCTCGGCGAGGAGTTTGGCAACGAATCCGATGGTTGCGAACGCCAACGTAAGAAAGCCAGCGAAAGCGCCAAAGCCCACCATCGCGACGAACAGGATAGCGATGACGATTTCCTGAAAGGCACGCGAGATGGCGATGATTCCCCGGCACAACATGTAGACCGGTAGAGGCGCGAGATTGCGCGCGGCACCGAGGCCAATGGGGACGGAAATCAGGACGCCGACGACGGTTGCGGTCAAAGCCATCGTCAGAGATTCGAGGATGCCGGCCCAGATTTCTCTGCCTCGACTCATAAAGTCCGGGGACAGAAAGCCTTCCACGAAGCGCCAGGCACGCGGAAGGCCCTCCATGATTCGGGTGAGGTTGATATCGACTGAACCGAGGCCAATGACGAGATACGCCAAGGCGGCGGCGTACAGGAGCCAACGCCAGATCGGTGATTGAATGAAATGCGGACGTCGCCAGTGCGTCGGGTAGCCCGGAACGGTACCGCCCGCACTGAACCGCACGTGGACTGTAGGCCGTGTTGATTGATCCGCTGTCATCGAGTCCATCTGTGGCTTAAATGGACCCGATTCGGCGGCAGTGCTGTCGTACTTGTTGATCATGCATGGCCATCCGTTTTCCGCTGAGTACACATCACCGTTTCTGTCCGTGAGCCGAGCGGGATGCGACAGCGGCATTTATCGGGGGGTTGAACCGAGTGGCTTGGTTCACCACCGATCTGTGACTCAAGCGGTCAAGCTTTGATCGCGTGATTCGAGGACCGCCATCGGGCCGTGGGAGCCATCACTGGTTTTTCTTTCGTCGTGTTCAGGACCAGCCTCTGTCGACCAATCCTCGCTACCGTAGATCGTGGTCAGAACTTCGGGTGTCAGCGCATCGGGCGAGCCATCGAAAACAACGCTCCCACCGCGTAGACCGACGATTCGTTGAACGAATCGTTGGGCGAGCGGTACGTCGTGGATGTTGATGACTGCCGCAAGGCCGCGTTCAGCACAGAGTTCAACGATCAAGCGCATGATCGCTCGTGCCGTTTTGGGGTCAAGCGAAGCAGTTGGCTCGTCGACCAAAAGCAAATCAGGGTTCTGACACAAGGCTCGCGCGATACCAACGCGTTGGCGCTGCCCGCCGGAGAGCTGATCAGCCCGCTTGTCGACATGCTCCATCAAACCGACTCGATCGAGTAGAGCGAAGGCCTGAGACACCGCATCGGCAGGAAATCGACGCAGAAAACTGCGCCAGAAAGGCACTGTTCCGAGTCGGCCGGACAGAACGTTCTCCATCACCGTCAGGCGATCGACCAGCGCGTACTCTTGGAAGATCATGCCGATCCTCGCGCGCTGGCGACGTAGCGCCCGACGACTTAGCCCAGTTAGGGCCTGATCGCCGAGGCGAATCTCGCCCGAGGTCGGCTCGACCAGACGATTGACGCAGCGAATCAGAGTCGATTTCCCTGCACCCGAGGGGCCAATGAGTGCGATCACCTGCCCCGCCGGTACGGTGAGCGTTATGTCTTTCAGAGCCTGCTCACCACCCGGGTAGACCTTGTCGACTTGGTTGAGGGTCAACATCGGTTAGTTGCACGCGTACGTCGTGTTCATGGCTTCGTCGATCTGGCGCACGACGGCCCAATGTTCCTTGTAGGTGATCGGCAAGAACTGGGCTTCACCGGAGTTCTTGAATTCTTCAAGCAGCGGCGAATCGGTCCAGTCGTAGCTGAAGAAAGCTTCGCGCACTTTTTCCTGCAGATCCGGGTGCAGATTGAAAACGGTGCCGTACGCCGTCGTCGGGAACGTTTCGGAGCGGTAGATGGTGCGATAGCTGTCAGGTTTGACGACGTCGCGAGCGATCATGCGCTTGAGGACGGAGTTAGCGATGGCTGCAGCGTCGTAGTCGCGGTTGACGACACCGAGGATCGAGTTGTCGTGAGCGCCCGAGAACGCCGCATTGAAGTCACTATCGCTCAGCCCGGCTTCTGCCTCGAGCAGGACGAGCGGCGCCTTGTACCCTGAGTTGGACGTCTGGGCGGTGAATGCGACGGTGCGCCCGCGAAGATCGCTCAGCGACTCAATGTCGGAATCCGCCGGGACGATGATCTCCATCTCGTAACCGAAGCTGCCGTCGGCACGCGCCATCATCGTAAATGGACGAAAGCCAACGCAGTTGACGGCCAATGGCGTCGAACCGGTATTAAAGCCGGCCACGTGCAGGCGACCGGAACGCATCGCTTCGAGTTGAGCTGCGTTTGACTGAACTGGGAAGAAGCGGACCGGCTTGCCGGTGACTTCAGACATGTGCTTAACGAAGCCATCCCACACACGCGCGTAAAGCGCGGGATCTTCGACCGGCGTGTAGGTGAAGATCAAGACTCGCGGGTCAACCCATTGAGACTCGTCGGTTGGGATGTCGGCGACCATATCGCCGTCGTTGTCCGTGAATCTCGAATCAAGAGCGTGTGCCGAAAACGGCAAGCCGGCGGTCAGGACGGCAGCGCTCAACAGGCGCAGGAAATTGCGGCGGATCGAATTGCGCATGGCTTCAGCTCCAGTGAACAGTGGTAACCCTGAAGTTGCCTGAAGTTTGTGACAGACAATTCACTGGCACTTTTCATTTCTGTGACGGCTAATGTGTGTGTCCGCGCTCGCCGGGCGAGGCCATTCGAAAAACGTGATGACCTCGCCGAAGTCGACAAAATCAACGTTGCAAGATCCGCGCGGCAGTCACTCAGAGGACCGTCCCGGAGAGGCTTTTGGCGTGACGCTGAGGTTCGAATGCGTCCGCGAACGTGCGCGCTTGCGGCGATTCAGAGAACGAATCGATTGAGGAGTCGGTTTAGGCGTTCCGACGCAGTCAGGACCGCGACGGCGTCTTTGAATGTGGCCCTTTTTTGATTTGGTTTTCGCGCTGTGACCGTAACCAAGCAAGGCGTTGCGCCCAGGGCGTATCGGCGTGTCTTTCAGGCGCAGCGAGATACTGTTCTGGTGTGACCGTGTCGGGCCACAGCGATTGTGCCCAAGCCACTCCGTCTGGTGAATCGTGATCGTAGGCATAGCCGTAGCCCCGATCGAGATCGCGATCGAGATGAGTAACCGCGTTAATCAGGTGAGCCGGCACCGGTGCGGACCCATGTTTTCCTTGCGCGGTTTGCGCCGCTTTGAACGCCCGATAGGCGGCGTTGCTTTTTTCTGCGAGAGCGAGCTGAATCGTGACCTGCGCAAGCGCCAATTCACCTTCGGGTTTGCCGAGACGCTCGACCGTTTGCCAAGCCGTCAACGCAGTCTGAGCCAGTTGTGGTGCGGCAAGACCAATATCTTCATAAGCCATGCGCAATAGCCGTCGTCCGAGATACTCGGGTGGACACCCCGCTGCCAGCATACGAGTGAGCCAGTACAGCGCGGCGTCGGGGTCTGATCCCCGCACTGACTTGTGCAACGCGGAGATCAGCTCATGCCAGGCATCTGCGTGTCGATCGAAACGCAGGCTGGCATCGCCCAGGCGCCGATCGAGGTCCTCGAGCGAGACGATGGCGTCCGTCGGTGTCTGCACGGCGAGGGTTTCGAGCGCCGTGAGCGATCGTCGAGCATCGCCGTCACCGTGGCGCGCGAGGACCTGAATCACCGCGTCAGGCAGTGTCTCGGCGCTGCGTCCTAGTCCCCGTTCGGCGTCGCACCACGCTCGCTTCAGCAAACCCTTCAGGTCGGCAGGGCCAATTCGTTTCAAACAAAAAATGCGAACGCGCGACAGAAGCGCATCGTTGATGGTGAACGACGGGTTCTCGGTGGTCGCACCAATGAGCGCAATCGAGCCGTCTTCCACTGCCGGCAGAAGAGTGTCCTGTTGCGCGCGGTTGAAGCGATGAATCTCATCAAGAAAAACGAGCGCACGTGGCAACCCTGCTCGGTTCGCGGCGGCAGATTCGGCAATGATTTCGCGTAGCTCACGCACGCTGACGCTGACCGCCGACAGCGCGACGAAGCGTTCACCGCGTTCTGAAGCCGCGAGTCTTGCCAGCGTTGTTTTGCCCGAACCCGGAGGGCCCCACAAGATGAGGGATAAGCCTGACGCCGGGCCGAGCACCGCGCGCAAAGGCCCGTCTGGACCCAACAGCTCGCTTTGCCCAACGACTTCGTCAAAGCATCGCGGCCGCATGCGTTCGGCCAACGGCGTTCGTGATGCGGGCGCGCCCCTGTATGATGAGGTGGATCCTGCGGCGCTCGTCGTATCTCTGGTTGCCGATACGGCTATTGCCCGATCGCTGGGCGAAACAGTCGTGTCGGTGGATGTCCTGACTCGAGTCGTTGACGCAAAGTTGACTTGCGAGGGATTCGGAGGGCGTTGAACGTTAAGCGCTGAATCGGGTTGTGCCGGCGACGTGTTGGTCTGCGTTGATGCCGACGTTGGGTCGCTGTCGTGTCTCGTCGACACGGTTTTTGGCCCGAACAGGTCGTGACAGCCGGATGTATCGTGTGGGTTCATGCACTGTCCATGCCTATGCTTCGCACATATGTTCTTTGTTGACTCTGGCATGACGTTGAAAAAGGGTCTTTTGCGCTCAAGGAAGCATGAGTTCGATGGCCGCGGTTAGGCGGCTATTGTTCTACCGGCCGTCTGTATCGACGCAAAAGACTTCAGCAACGGCGCTGGTGTATCGGTGATGTCTCAAGACGTCCGTCGAGGCTCGTTGCGGAGCCTCGGTACACCGCTCGAAGTTCCTGTGTCCGCCAAGGGTCATGGGATGGTCAGTGTGGGCCCCTCGGGGGAAATGTCTACCCGCTTTTCGTCGCGTCAACGCGATCGCAACGCCATGCCTCGTTGTAAACGGTCAGGGCCTGAATACGTCGACGCCGTCAGGCAAGACAAAAGTAAAGCGTGAGGCCGGAAGCTCGGCGTTACGGATGAAGGACGTCATGACCATTTCGGTTCGTTGTCCAAAAAGATCAACAAAGGCGATGACACCGAGGTTGCGCTGGTCGTCGATCCATAATTCGACTTCAGAAAACTCACCGTCACGACCTTCAGGACTATCCAGTGGCGTCAGGCGTAAACCTGTCCATGTGCGCGGATCGCTGATCGAAGCGCTCTGCTCAGCGTTGCTCCGCCGATCGTCGATCAGCTGCAGGGTTTCGCTAGATAGCGGTTCGGCGATGGTCACTCTGAAGCTGCTTGCCACTCGCGCGGGATCTGCGAGCACCTGCAGCGGAGATCCAGCCGCCAGTGCGCCTTGGCGTTGCACAATGACCTGGTTGAGTGATGGCTCGTAGTTCCACAACTCCTGACCATCGGCGACGATCCGTTGAGGCTGCGGCTCGATCACCTCCCAGTCGAGGCGCCCGGGCATTGCTGCCCCGAGTCTCCCCTCGGATCGAGCGATTTCAAATCCTGTTTCGTCGGTCAGCGTCTGGACGAAGGTGGCCTCGAGCGACTTCAAGCCCTCGGCAAAGCGCTCGAATATTTTCAGCGCCTCGGAATCGCTCGCGGCCGCGATCGGGCTTGACTGTGGAGACGCATCTTGCGCCATGCTGATATGGGGAATCAGGGCGCCAGAGAGGCCGACTGTCAATACAAGGGCTGGAAAAGTCGACAGGAGTCGCACTCTAAACAGGTGCTGGAACTGCCCCCAAGGCATCAAGTCTTGTCGCTGTCGCGGGTTCGGCATACGCAGAGCGGGCTGCTGAGTCCGGGTATACGCATGGCGCGCCAAAAAGTGATTCCGCATAGTGCCCTCAAAGATCTTTAGATGAGATTCAGCCAGCCTCAGATCTCAAGCCAGCCACGAACCCCGAGATTTTGGCGCAAAATCAATGTGCAAAGTCAGCGGGGTTGGTCGAACGTGATCAGCGGTGCCGATTCACAGACTGCACGCTCGTCGACAGCGGACAACCGCTGCTGAACTTGGACACCCGCAGCGATCGTCGCCGAGCGCGACTCTCGTATTCGTCACGGTTTTTCGGACGCGGCGTTCCGATGCAGACTCGCATCGCGTGCCGCCAAAGCTCCGGCGATCAAGTCAGTGGCGGCCGATGATCCGAGGGGGATTGTGACCAGATCGCACCGCATGCAAAGGTCCGCCACTGTGTCTCGACATTCGGGTGTCCGTTTTCGCTCCATTACGGGCGCACGCACCCGAGTCGTCGCAACTCGGGTGTGTGCGATGCGCGATCACAGACGTCAAGCAGGCGCTGGATCAACGTGGGTCGTGGATCAAGATTCGGTCGCTGGACGGCACTGTAATCGTTCGTTTGCGGCAGGTCGTTGCAGGCCCCAAGGTCTGATGGCGCATCCGCGCGAAAGGCCAGCCTAGGGTTCGCTGCGATTTGGAACGAGAACCTCGCGATTGCCGTTGCCCTGAACGCCAGAGACGATCCCTGCAGCCTCCATCGTTTCAATCATTCGAGCCGCGCGGTTATAGCCAACCTTGAGCCGACGTTGAACATAAGAAATTGACGCTTTGCGAGACTCGAGGACGATCTGGACGGCCTGATCGTATAACGGGTCTGATTCCGAATCGCCGCCCTCGCCTTCCATCTCGAGGCCCGGGATTGCAGGCGCGCCAGCGTCGGGCTCTTCGAGGATTGATTCATCGTACTGCGGTGCGCCCTGCGCCTTGAGGAAATCGACGACGCGGTGGACATCGCCATCAGAGACAAACGCTCCGTGAACGCGAGTCGGGTCCGAGCGCCCTGTTGGGAGATAGAGCATGTCGCCATTGCCGAGTAGATGTTCGGCACCCATTTGATCGAGGATCGTGCGGGAGTCGATGCGTGACGACACCTGAAACGCGATTCTGGTCGGAATATTCGCCTTAATCAGGCCAGTAATGACATCCACAGACGGCCGTTGCGTGGCAAGAATCAGATGGATGCCTGCCGCGCGCGCCTTCTGCGCCAGGCGGGCGATCAGTTCTTCGACCTTTTTACCCACGACCATCATCATGTCGGCGAATTCGTCGACGACGACAACGATGTAGGGCATCGGCTGAAGGGCCTGTGGACCGAGTTCGCGGAAATCCGTTTGTGGGTTGTACAGTGGGTCGATGATCGGTTCGCCGGCCGCGGCAGCATCGCGGATTTTCTTGTTGCACCCCGCGATATTGCGGACTCCGAGTCGACTCATCAGCTTGTAGCGCCGCTCCATTTCGCCGACCGCCCAACGCAGCGCATTGGATGCGTCTTTCATGTCTGTAACGACAGGACAGAGAAGATGCGGAATGCCCTCGTAAATCGATAGCTCGAGCATCTTGGGGTCAATCAGAATCAGACGCACATCATCGGCAGTCGATTTGTACAGCAGGGAAATCAGCATGGCGTTGACGCCGACCGATTTGCCGGACCCGGTCGTGCCGGCGACGAGCAAATGCGGCATTTTTCCGAGATCGACGGTGACCGGTGAGCCGCCGATGTCCTTGCCCAAGGCCATCGTCAAGGGCGAGCGTTCATGCTCGAAGGCTTCGGAACCGAGGATTTCGGAGAGCGCGACAAGCTCGCGTTTTTCGTTTGGAATCTCGAGCCCGACCGTTGACTTACCGGGGATGACCTCGACGATGCGCACGGCGAGTACCGATAGTGAGCGCGCCAGATCTTTGGCCAAGGCTGAGATTCGCGCGACCTTCACGCCTGCGGCAGGCTCAAGCTCGAAGCGGGTGATCACGGGGCCGGGCTGGACAGCCACGACCTGCACTTCGACCCCGAACTCGCCAAGGCGTAATTCGACCAGACGCGAGAGTTTCTCGAGATCTTCGGGCGAGAAGCCTTCGACCGGCGGTGGTGCTGGCTCGAGCAGCGCGATCGTCGGCAGGGTTCCAGGCGCTGTGACCTCAATCGGATCGAAGAGCATGGGCCGCTGGAGTTCTTCTTTTCGCTTGGGGGTCGGTGGCGGTGGCGCGACCCGGGGCTCGACACGCGCCGGAGCCCGAGTACTGCGTTTCACGCGGTCGAGTTCGAGAATCTCCACGCGGGCTTCCTTGGCGCGCGCACCGATCTCTCGGTCACGTCGTTGCTCGATCCGTCGACGCAGCCATTGGCTCGAAAACCAAATCGCTGCCCCGATGTTCTCGGTAATTTTGATCCAGCGCAACGAAAACAATGCGGTCAGCGCGCCCAGAGCCGCAGCCAGCAAAACTAGAGTCGCTCCGACCAAGCCAAGCGTCGCGACCGCGGCGCGTGCAACCAGATCACCCAAAACTCCTCCGGCATGAACCGGTACACCGGGTACGACGAAGTGCAGCGTTGCCAATCCGGCAGCAGCGATGACGAGAATGAAGGCGGACACGATACGCAAGGTCCATTCAAGAGGACTCGTGGCGATGTCATCCGCCTGCATGTCGTCGTTCGAGAGCACTTCATCTGCCGTATGCATGTCGACGGCTGTCACGCGGAGGCGTCTGGGCCACAGCCACCACGCGGCGAGCGCGAGAAGAAACAGCGGCAGCGCGTAAGCGAGAATACCTAGTAGATGCAACGCGAGATCGGCGTACCACGCACCGAAGACGCCGCCGAGGTTGCGCAGTTCGCCGTCCCCGGTCGTTGACCACGCGGGGTCTTGCGGGTAGTAGGAAAACAGAGCGACGAGCTGGTACAAGGTGAGCACGGCCAGCACCAGCAAAACGCCCTCGCGCAGCGCGCGAACCAGCTGAGCTGAAAGGCGCAGACGCGAGTGTTTCTCGCCTTGGGTATCTAGCTGCGGCGCGTTTGAGGCAGTCAGTTTTGATGTTTTAGGCACAGGCAATCAGTCTCAAGCAGTCTTTCACGGATTCAGTGGCCTCCTGGTTTCAACGGTCGAGTCCTGCCCTGGCTCCGTGTACAGGCAAATCTGTGCCGGCGGCTGGTCCATGACGCGAGCTCATGTCATTTGCTGATGTCGTTGTCCATCAGCGGGTGCGTGCCAAAACGGCTTCGAATTGCTTTTCTTGGCCGCGAATCTGTTGGTGGGCCAGGAATCTAGTAAAGATTCGCAAACCTTTGTCCTGACCCCGACGCGAAGCATCAAGTCAGTCAGCGCAATCGAGACGCTGCATACAGCCGCCAGACTTGGGTCACGCAACCTACCAAATTCGGTAGTCTCACAGGCGATGCCCCGTAGTTTACGCGCCTCGTCGGTTGGCCTGGATAGCTGGACGACAGGCCCAATGGCTGCACACCCCTCCGTGATCTTGCACGACGCTCGCTGTCTCACGTTGTGCTTTGTGACGTTTTGAGGGCCGTGCGGCCATTGCTCCGGGCGCATTGTGCTGGACTTCGCGGCGAGTTTTTGCCGCGTACACAACGGGTTTCGCGTCTGAGTGGAAATTTAAAGTGCTCGATCGTCATCAGTCGACCGACGTTTTCAGTCGTCAATCGATCCGAATGTTCGAGTCCCAGCCCCGCTGTTTCCCAGTTTGATCAAGAAATCCGCGCACGGCGTTTTCCACCAGATCCATAACCAATGCGAAGCCTTGCGGGCCACCGTAGTAAGGATCGGGAACCTCACGCTCGGAGGTATTGCTGAAGTCGAGCAGATATTGCAGCGTGGCTTTGGTATTCGGCGGGCGGATACGCGCTGCATCGGCATGATTTTGCTCGTCCATGACCAGGATGTAGTCGAAGTGATCGAAATCGTCCGCTTGCAATTGTCTCGCCCGTTGATCAGCGAGGTAATAACCTCGCTGACTCGCCTCCAATTGTGCGCGAGGATCCGGGGCTTCACCGACGTGGTAAGCGTGTGTCCCGGCGGAATCCACTTGGACGCGATCGCGCCATCCACGTCGGTCGATTTCTGCCTCGAAGACGCCGTGCGCCATCGGTGATCGACAGATATTGCCCATGCACACGGCTAAAACTCGTAGTTGACTCATGGTCTGGATCCTTTTGATGCAGGCAGTGAATGTTCGTATCGGTAAGGGCAATGAGGCGCGATACTGTTCGACGTGAGTGTTCTTGTCGCTTTTTCTGGCGATTGCTCGCCAAGCGCCGATGCGTGCTCGGATGATCAATCCAATGAATTCGGCGTTTCTCTCGCGCCAGGCGCCCCTGTGTTCGGTACCAATGGGCCCGCCGCGTCGAGAGCCTTGGCCCGTGTCACCTGGCGCTGGAAAGGATGCCGTCAACGCGTGAATGTTTCTCGGAGGCATTGAATGCACAACGAGTCGACCTGACGCCTTAGTCATCGCGTGCTACTGTTTTGCCGAATCTCCAGCCAAGGGATTGGGTCATGGACAACAAAGCCAAAAAAAGCGAAAGAGACGTTGTCGACTTTAGTCGCGCGACGTCGAACGCTTTCCGAGCGGCTCACGCCTCGGTTGTGTCGCGTTTCCGTTGGGCGCGCGTGGGGGTTGGCTCCGCCCAAATTGCGGCGTCTCTCGCGGTGAGTAGTTTTACCGTTTTTCTCGTGTTGTTGATGGCAGCGCCCGCATCGGGAAGCGTTTATCGCTGCGATACACCGCGAGGTCCAATTTTTTCCCAAACGCCTTGCGCAGAGGATGCAAAAGAAGTCGATTTGCGCGTTTACCGCCCCGCGAACGGGACTGCGCCGGAAAGCGCGCATGACAGAACTGGTCTGGACGATTCGATCGACGAGCAGGCTGGTGATCGAGTTCCAGATGAGTCAACTCGACTGGTGCCAGATGTTGACCTCGACGACGAAATCGATGTCGACATCGACTAGGCGATTGAAACCCAGACGCTCGTGAGTGTGCCATTTGCGCTGAGGTCGTCCTGCGGTCGATAGCGGCGCTGATAACTGCGCGTATCGCTTCGGTCGCACGACGGATCGATCCGAATTCGAGAAAGTCCTTAGATTTTTGAAGTACGAGGCAAAGGGTCGTTGTTGTGGGCACGTTATGTGCCGTGCGTCCAATGCGCAAGACGCCGAGTGGGCGGTGCCTGTGCCGGGGATGACGTCGGCGGCGGAGTGGGCAGTCAGGATACGTGAGTCACGCGAGCGACAAACCTTCAGCGCCCTGTTGTGAGGCCAGCGCCATGAGTGTCATTCAGTCATCGCCGCGGTCACTGGTTGCGCCTTCCGGCGCTGCCGAACCGGCTCAGAGGACTCAAGTCGCTCTCTCGCGTGCGAACGCTGCGAGCAACTCTACCGAGAATTCAGGAGCAGGGACGTCTGCGCAGTTCGTTCGTGTCGATCGATTCATTCGTAACACGATTTCCGACCAGGTCATCCTGCGCGATGCGCACGGTCGAGCCCAGACACTGGATCTTGCCGCGTTGAGCGATGCTGAACGCCGCCTTGCGCGGTCCGCGCTGAGTCGTAACCTGTCCCTTCTACTGGTAACCCATTCGCAGTCCAGCCCGCCACGCCACCAGTTGCTTTTGCCACCGGGCCAACAACCGCTCGCGGGTTCGACTCCCCCGACTTTGCTGACGCGCGACGTACTTCAGGCCGCCCTTTTGGCGTTGCAGAGCTCATCCACGCTGCTCGCAGTGCGACGCCCTGGCCCCTCGTTAGCGCAGTCACTCAGCGAAGTGCTCATGTCATCCGCCACGGGCGCTGCATCGACCCTCATGCAGCCGACGCCGCGCTCGATGCTGGCGTCTGACGTGGGCCGTGCGCTATCAGCTGCACTCGATCAGGCGCTCGACCGTCTGCGCTCAGCAACCCTGTCCGCGGATCAGCTCGTTACGACGAGTCGTTCGAACGGCTTGGCCCAGTCCATCGAATCTGCCGGATTACACTACGAGGCGCGTTTGCTCGACCAATTGCTTCGATTGGCTCGCGCGCCTGCGCAAGGCGCAACCCTTCAGGGCATCGCTGGAGGTTCAACAGGCTCGATTGCGACGCAGTCCGTTGAAGCGCTGACGCGTTTGTTGGGACAAGACCTCAAATCGTTGTTGTTGCAGGCGGCGGCGCGTATTCGTGACTTACAGGACGTGATGGATAAAGGTTCTACTCAATACACCGCCGATGCCAAATTGGCGCGATTGGGTGACATGACTCAGCAGGCCCTGCTTGCTGTGATCCGGTCCCAGTTGGCTCATATCAACGAGACTGCGCAATCCACTGCGAGTGTGCGTCCAGCGTCAGAGGCGATGGGGCCTCGTGATGGTTCTGATACTCAATCAATGCGTGGAAGTGTGCCGTTTTGGTGGGGCGCCCGTGACGACGCTGATACGACCATCGAGCAACTCGATTGGCGGTTGCGTCGTCGCAGTCGTGCCGACAATGAGGAGCGGTTGAGCTTTCGCATGGCGGGAGAATGGCCCGGTATCGGAGGCTTTGTGGCGCAGATCGAGCGATGTTCACCATCTGCGCGACCGTCGTCCCGTGATCAGATGAGTGGTGCCCCCGTCACGGCAACGCCTCCGTCCGAGAACATCCGCGACGATGGTGCCACGTCACTGACGGCTCGCTGTGCCGCCGACCACAAGAATTCGATCCCTTCATCGACCACGGAGTCGACCGACAAGGATGTGCAGACGACGCGCCCGACACAGGTGTCCGACGAGCGGGCCTTCTCTTCGGTGTTTTTTCCCGACGCGAGTCAAGGTATTTGGAAGATTTCGATCACGATCGAAAACGTAGACGCTATTGATCGTCTGAAGGCGGGTCTCCCAGAGTTGATCTCACGTTTAACGCAAGCCGGTTTCAATCTGACGCCTCCTCGGCTCTCTCACGATCCACAACTGGTCGAGCGTCTCGCAAAGGATTGTCGGGAGTGCCCGCCATGGGCGGGTGAAGAGCCTCTGGCGCCGGAGCGTTTGCACGTCAAGGTATAGGCCAAGGCTGTAACGTCAACGGTGTGTCTCGACGATCGGCTACTACTTCTGTCGGCCATGGCATATGGGCAAGCGACGTCGGCGAGCGGCGTGTGTTCACCGTCACTGGTTGGTGGTGGGTTGTGATGCAGGAGAATTAAACGTTGGAATCTTCATCCGATCGTGGCGCGCTCGATGATCCAGAAGCCATTGCCAAACGCGTCGTCGCCGCGCTCGGTTGGGATGGCAAGGGTGCGCCGCGGCTGTTGGCCAGTGGTCGAGGAAGCACTGCGCAGGCGCTGCTTGATCAAGCGCGTGAGCTCGGTGTTCCGTTGCATGAAGATCCGGATTTGGCTGCTCTGTTGGCGCAGATTCCGGTCAGTGCGGAAATTCCGCCAGAGCTCTATCACGTTGTCGCAGAGGTGCTGGCTTGGATTTTTGCAGCCAGCGGGGTCGATCCGCGTCACCGCGTTGGAGCGGATGTGCTGCCCAGTGCGGACGGTATCTGTGACGCTGTCGATGGTCCGATCGGCCATCAGATTGCGAATGGTGGCTCAAGCTCAGCGCCCCGCTCACCGGCGTTGAGGCATGATGAGGCATGATTCTGCGGGCTGACGCGACGGAGATGCCGATCGCCGCCGCACATCCGACGTTTAATTTTGACAGTCGATGAGGCGATCGCGACGAAGCGTAGTCGACCATCGTTTGAAGCCTGCGGGCTTCGTCGTTCTGTCACCCGGTGTCCAAGCTCGAGACTGGTGTCATCGAGGCGTGTTGACGTTCAGGCGCCAGAACGAGGTCTCGTGCTGAAGCCGTAATGCCAAGACTGAATCGTAAAGTCTGAGCAAAAATGGTGGATCGATTCCCGATGACAGGAGCCTTCGCGAGGCTATGTCAAAAGATCACTAAGCTGGCCTAACGGCGCAATTGGCTCAACCGTTGGGTCATCGTTTCGCTCTTGCGTCCTCGACCGGACGCCTCATCCAGGACCTTCTTGCCATGGCGCTATTCTCGCCGAATTTTTCGCAACGTTTGAGCGTGATTCGCGACACATTGGAGTCACCGGCGATGCCGCCGTCGACGCGCCAGATCGAAGCTGAAGTCCGCGCCACGCTGTTTGAAGATCTCGTGCCCGAAGGCGGAATTCAGCACGAGAATAACGTTGCAAGTCTATTGAGCAAGGATCGTACGGCCTCGTTAATCGCGAGCGACGCATCATTGAGTGCCGAGTTGCATCTCAAGGAGCCTGCGCGTATCTGCGGGCAGGCTTGGTTCGATGCGGCCTTTCGCTATATGGATCCCGGCGTCGAAATTCAATGGCATGTTGCTGAGGGTGAGGACGCGGTCCCGGGAATCGTCGCGACCTTGAAAGGTGCCGCAGCAGCGATGCTTTGCGCGGAGCGCAGTGCGCTCAATTGGCTACAGACCTTGACTGGGACAGCTACCCAAGCGCGGGAGTGGGCACGCCGCTTGGAAGTCGCGTCATCGGGTCGGACGCGGTTGCTTGACACCCGTAAGACGATCCCGGGGCTTCGTATCGCGCAGAAATATGCCACTCGCGTCGGTGGTGTGATCAACCACCGCCTTGGTGTATGGGATGCGGTGTTGATCAAGGAAAATCACATCGCCGCCTGTGGCTCGATCCGAGCTGCAGTCGAGTGTGCCCGAGAACGTGATCTTGAGGCCGCTCGCCTGCAGGCCCCAGCTGCACGTTGGATCGAGGTCGAGACCGAAAGCCTCGACGAGGTTCAGCAGGCGCTCGATGCTGGCGCCGATTGGATTCTGTTCGATGAGTTTCCGTTACCTGAGCTGACTCGCGCCGTGCAGATGACCCGTGGACGGGCGATCGCTGAAGCGTCTGGCGATGTGACACCGGAACGCTTTGGCCGCCTCGCCGGGACAGGCATCGAGTTTTTGTCGAGTGGCGCGTTGACAAAACATCTAAGGGCGACCGATTTTTCTCTGCGCTACCGGGGTACCGCGAAAGTTACAACCCAGCGGTGAGCTCGCGCCAGCTCAGGATGCGGATACCCTCTTCGCCACTGCTTGACTCACCGTCGTCGCCTTCGATCATGCCCGACGTGCCGAGCGCTTCGTCGAAATGGATGTCGCCACTGCCTCGAATATCGACGTAGCCGGCCCGCACGGCACCAAACACAGCGCCGGATCCGACGATTCGAGCGGCGGTATTGGGCGCGTATACGGCGATACGTGAGGCATTCGCGCCACCGACGAAAACACCGGGTTGTTGGGTATTGACCTTGCCCTGGTTATTGACGTCGGAGTACAGACTGAACAGACGCACTGCGGGTCGCGCGTCGTCGCCTTCCCCGACGACAAATGAGTCGCCCTGAAGAAGATTCGACCCGCCGCTGAACGTCGTTTTTCCGCGAACATACAGGGTCAGCGTCGAGTTGGGCGCGACGTTGATTTGTGTTGCATTGCCGATATCGAGGTCGCCATCGACGATCAACGTCACGTCGCCGCGGATCTCCAAGCTATGCAGGCCGCCAGCGGTTGTGAGGCTGCGGTCGACACGAATAATCGTGTCCTGATTGGCCTCGCCCAATGCCCAGTCGTGCAGAGAGTTGGGGCGGTTACCGTCTTGGCCGGCCTTGAGTTGTACGCGGTTTTGATTGACGCTTAGGCGGTCATCTCCGATGACTTCTTCGATGGCTTGCGCGCGCGCTTCAAGGGCTTCTAGCTCTGGGTTCGGGATCATTTCACCGTCTGGCCCCAGGCGCGCGAGCGCCAGCGGATCACACTCTTCGTCATAGGCCGCGGGCAACACAGCGATCGGCGCAATCGAGACCGACTGGTTGCCTTGATAGTTCGCGGCCAAGGCCATCTTGTCGGCGTTCCATTGCCACCAGCTGGGCCAGGTCACGGTGCCTCCGGCTGTGATGCCATTGGCCGGCGGATTGCCGGTGGCTTTGACAGTGACGTTACCTCCCGCGGTGACCCCGCCGATTTGATTCGAGGCCGTGCCGAAGGTCACATCCCCGCCGGCGATCAGGTTGCCGTGGATGGTGCCGTTCATGTCGACATTGCCGTCGGTGAATACGTTGCCGAACACCGGCGTGCCGCCAGACAAGGCGAGCTGCGAACCTGAAAAGCGCAGATCGCCGTACAACGGTGCGTTGCCGGAAAAGTTTCCAGTGGCGTCGTTGGTCAATGTGCGAACCACTGCGGCGCGGCGAAGGCTGTTGGATTCGCCAGTATCCGCGCCGGATTCATCACGAATGGCCGCGCCGTAACCGCCCAGACGCGAGTCATAAGAATCGATCTGGGCACCGCCGACCATGTTGATACCTTGGCACCCGAGAATGGCGTCCTCGTAGATCGAGCGACGTGAGTCGTCGCCATCGTCGCCGCCCATGCCGATTTCGAAAAATACGCGCAGGGCGGTGCTCGCCAGGGTGCTGCTGTCGCCTCGGGCTGTGTTGCCGACAACCACCGCTGATACGCCTTGATCGCGGATCTCTAGATCGACTGCGGATCGCAGCCCACAACGCTCCACAAGGTTCCCGGCACGATCGGTATTTGTGCAATTCTGATCCAGCCAAGTGATGATCTGGTCCGCAAGCTGCTCTCTCTCCTCGCTTGAGGCACCCGGCGCGAGACGTTGACGGACGAGCTTTGCGTCCTGAGTGTCCAAGCTCTGACGCCAGGACTCCAGTTCACTCAGTAAGTCCGACGTGTTGAACTCCGCTCGGAGCATAGAGTTCTGTTTGGCTGAATAGTTGGTTGTGAGGCGCTCTTGAACTGCGGATGTGCGCATGCTGACTGCAGTGACCACGCTGGCCGCAGCGATCAGGATCACGGCGAAGATCAACACCATTGCGCCGCGTTCTCGTTGTGATGCGCGAGTGCCTGATCTGTGCTGGGTCGATTGGCTCAATGATGGATCCTCGAGAAGATTCTGAATGGATGGCTGTAGGGGAATATCACGGTATCGCGCAGCGCCTACGCCTAACGCACCGTCGTGTCTCGCGGTTGACATTCCGAGCGTTTCGATTTGTTGCACCTCGTCCGCGGAATTTTTCAGCGGCTTGGTCTTTGATACGACCCCGGAAGAATGCTTGGCGACCGACACTGGAGTCGCGATCGAGCGCTCTGGTAGACGATAATCGGAGGATCGAGCGCATTTGGTCGGATCTCGTGCGAGCAGCCGAGTCAAACAGGCGTTCAAAACAACGAGAGATGTCACGCCCTGCGCAGGGCCTCGTCGATTGCCCACTTCTGGATCCTGGTAGCGGTTATTGATCTGGTAATTGTTTTTGAACATCACAACCTCCACGAATCTCGTGGCGAGGGCGCCAAGTCAGGCGACGCCTCGACTGGCAACATGGCTCGACTTTGGCGTTTTACCGCATAAAGAGCCAGACATCGTCGAACGTTTGCACTGATGAACCAAGATTCGACCCTTTTCGACCACCGAGTCGGTGGCCAACGATTATTCAAAGTTATGATGATTAATTTACGGAAGTGGTCCCCACACAGATGCGATCGCACGGAAACAGTTTCGACTCAGGTTTAAGCATGAGCGTGTCACAGCTCTTCCGCGTGTCAAGCGAATGAGCTGGACGAGTCTTTCAGCGGCTCAAAAAACGCGTCGAACGTTGTTCTGTGTATTCGCCCTGTGCCTTTGCAAGCGTCGATTGATCCACTGAAGCGTACGGATCCTTAATCAGACTGAACTTCGAACGGCACGAACGCGTGTTTACCGAGTACCAAAGCCGCGCGGTGCTTCACCGGCTGATCTGATGAGACTTCGGTCATCATTCCGTGATCCGAAGCGGCGTCGCCAACCTCCCCTGCGGTTGATTTTGACGGCTCTCAAGACATCGAGAAGTCTGCACGCAACAAATGAGCGCCACAACGGAGGTCGCGGCGCCATCGTGTAACATCATCTTCTTGATCTCGGTGTAACCGCCACGCGTGCGCAAAGTGATTCTTATTTCCGCTTGATCTCGATTTGCGCCACAACCACCCATGGTAGCCAGTGACCGCGGCCTCGAGAACGCCCTCGTCGGCGGGCACGCCGCGACCTTTTTCGTAGCTGATGGACTGACCCGGTGCGTCAACGTGTGTATCGAAGTTGACCACGCCACCTTCGTCGAACCACGAGTACTCGGCTCTCGCGCCCGGGGTCATTGTCAGCTTGATTTCCGAGCCCTCGCCCGGCGTCAGCGTGACGGATGTTTCATCTCGCCTTTTCATATCTGAAACGGCTGGGGCTTTCGGGCTCGCCGATGATTGTGCCGGTGCCAGGGGCGCCTGTGACACCATCTTGACGTTCACGTCAGTCGTTGTGGCAGGTGGCTGCTCGAATGCCGTGGCGGCCGCGTCGGCTTCGGCCTCCGCCGCTAGCTGCTGCTTGATGTTGCCCATTTCGGTCAAGCGCAGGATTTTGCGAACGCCAGTGAGATCAGGTCCGTATTCAGCCGGTAAGACAACGGTCACGAGAAGAACGGCAGCGGCGAATACCGCGAGAACGGTGGAGCGCAAAAGCTGATTCGAAGATGGCAGCTCGGCGCGGTTTGGGATGTTGCTGTTGTAGAGGGCGTTTTTCCTATTGATCTTCAGGATACGAAATAGCCGGTGAGCTGCATCCCGATGAGGACGAAACCTGCGCTCATGATTGCAACGTTGGCGGTGTAGGCGTGGCGAACAAAACTCGATGAGCGGCGCCAGTAACTCATGCCGATCAGGATGACCGCAAAGGCCAGCACTTGGCCGATTTCTACGCCGACATTGAAAGCGAGCAAGTTAGGGACTGGTCCATCGGTCGAAATCTCGTATTCTTGGATTTTGGTCGATAGGCCAAAACCGTGAAACAAGCCAAACACCAGAGTGGCGATCTTTGTGTTGGGTTGGAACCCAAACCATCTTTGGAAGGTCCCGATGTCATCAAGAGCTTTGTGGGCGACCGATAGGTCGATAATGGCGTCGATCAAATAACTATTGATCTCGATGTTGAAATAAACACCCAGGATCATAGTGCCCCAGTGCCCCAGTGCCCCAGCGCCCCAGCGCAAACAGGCTCACATAGATGCCGATGTGGTGCAGACGGTAGAGAAAAAAGATCACACCCAACAAAAACAGAATATGGTCGTAGCCCGTGACCATGCGCTCGTCGCCCAGATAAACGAAAGGCATCAGATGGACGCCCAAAGTTTTCTGGATGTAGCCTCTGTCACCTGCGGTGACGGCGTGACCGAAGGCTTCTGTGCTGAGAATCGCGAGACAGACGACAATGCGGACAACAAAAATAGGCGAAGGGGCCAACTCGCCAATGGCGAACTGGGCCCCCTGTCGTGAATAGAGCTGGACATACGAGACTTCGTAAGTCTGAAAAAATCGCCGCGTGATGCGGCATGAGACGAGGGCGAGTTGGCCACTCAGCCCCTAGCGAATCCTCTCTGCGGTCGCTCAAGCCTCGACGCTCGAAGGGCATTTATCTATGGCCGTAGTGGCCAAAATCCAATTGAACGCTGCGACGCCGCTGCTCTCCCAGCAGCGGGTAGCGCGCGAGCTTTCTCATGTGAGTGATCCGTTATGTGGTGGCCGTGTTCAGCACCTGCGCTGTGGCCTATCCAATAACTGTCTCCAGCCATGCCGGTGAAATTGTGCGGTGCGTCGGACGACGATCGAGCGTTGTCTAGCTCGGTCGCGATCGCTGCGGCATTCGCTGAACGTCTGCCACGGCGCATCACGCTGGAGTGGTCTTGATGTTGCCGCTTGTCTCTCAGGCGTCGGCAGCCTTTAAGCCGATGTTTGAAGCCACGCGGTCCGATGTGCTTCCAGATGTGAAGGACTACACCAAAGCTTGTCGCTCTCACGGCTTGCGTATGACATGGAGAGCTTGATCAGCCCAATGTTGGCGGCTGCTTTGCTCACGATCATCGCTTACACGATTTGTTTATCGGCACGGTGATCGGGTTTGTGGTTTCGGCAGCGCTGGTGATGTCGGTCACCCTCTCGGGGTATACCGCTCAACCACGCCGGAGCATCTTCGATAGAAACAACTCGTGGACTGCGAATCTACTTGGCCACGCCGCGGCTGCGTGGCCCACTCGCAGTCAACGCGGCGGTGGCCGCGGCTGGGTCCATGGTTTTGGTCAATACGGTGGTCATCGTCCAAGCCAGTTTGGGCCTTAGCGAGCGTGCTGCGGCGCTCGCGCTGGCTAGCTTTAGCGCGGGTTCGATGCTCGCGGCACTGCTTTTGCCCCGGGTATTGGAGCGGTGGGCCGACCGAAACGTGATGCTTGGCGGTGTTGCCCTAATGGTTGCGGGTCTGTTTCTTGGCGCTTGGGCCACTGGTTTTGCAGCACTCATCGTTCTGTGGTTTGGGCTGGGTCTGGGGTACTCGACGGCCCAGATCCCTTTTGGCCGCTTACTGCGGCGATCCTCTCACCCGGAAGATCGCCTTGCGTTGTTTGCTGCTCAGTTCGCTTTATCTCACGCCGGTTGGTTTTTGTTTTACCCCTTTGGCTGGCTGGCTCGGAGCCCGCTTTGGTATGACTGCGGCATTTGTGGCTCTGGGTTGCGCCGCGGCTTTGGGTCTGTGGATGGGACTAAAAGTTTGGCCTGCTCATGATTCGCTGGTCATAGCGCATCACCGCCCGAATCTGCCACCTGATCATGCGCATAAAGGACGAGGTGACGCGATGCGTGACGGCGAAAGCCATGCCCATCACTTTGTGATTGATGACGATCATCCAAAGTGGCCTCGTTCGCGTCCTTGATCCGACTGCGGCGATCGCACACCGAGGTTGGTTGATGAGCGTCTCTTTCGAGCGAGCGGCCCGCGCTCTACTCGGCTTCTGCTTGATCTTTATCATGAACGGTGGACTATTTACTCCTTCATTCAGTCTAGATTTTTAACATCGATCAAAGCGTTGTAATGAGTTACCACCATTTTTCGTAAATCAAATGGTCTTCGGCGACCCCCCAAGCCAGTAATTGCTCGCTCATGCCATCGATGAACTCACGCGAGCCACAGAAGTAAAAAAGAGCGTCACGAGGGAGGTCGAGCGATTCGAGCAGGCTGGGTGAGATTCTTCCGGTGTGACCGGCCCAGTCTTCAGCATCTCGAGTGACCGTGATCGTGACATCGATGTTGGGTTTGGACCCCATCGTTTCGATCTCATCACGGAGTAAAACCTCGTCTGGAGCAACGACGCTATATACGAGATGCGCGCGAGTGTCCGGATGGTCGCGATCAATCGCCCTGAGAATTGAAATCAATGGCGTGACGCCGATTCCTGCGCCCAGCAGCACGACGTGACGCCCCATTTCTGGCGTGTAAACAAAGCGGCCCTGCCCCGGAGTCACGTACACCACATCGCCGACACGGGCTTTGGTGTGAAGATGCAAAGTTGCTTCGTGGTGATCGGCGTATTTGATGGCAAGTTCGAACGCGCCATCAGTCGAGGGTGCGGATAGGACCGAGTACCCGCCAATCATCGGAGCTTCGTTGGGCCGCGCACCGGGAACCACGAGATCGATCCATTGACCCGGCAGCGATTTGAAGCGTCCTGGCTCGGTCTGAAAACGAAAAAGGCGAATTTTTGGCGTGATCTCGATGATTTCGACAATTTTTGCGGCCATGAAGTGGCCCGGCAGGTTGGCGGGTCGAGACCGATCTTCTTTTGACGCCGCTGTAACAGGCGTAACTGAGACAGAGTGCTGCATTGAGACTCCTTGAATTCGGGATTGACGTCGCATCTTGGCAAACGGATTGATGGGCCCGATCGACCATGCCGGGTCGGTTTGAACGCTTGACCTCGGTGTTGGCCGTTCGATGTTGGGTCACCGGCGGCGCGAAAGCACCTTCGATGGATCGATCAAGCGCTTCTCTCTGATCGTCACGTGGGTGCTGCGTTCCGCTATGCCTACAACACTCAACGAGCCCTTGAACGGTGTGATCAGATCTGGCCTCGTTGACGGGTTTGCATTCAGATCTTCTGGTTTTGGCCGTTGTGACCGACTTGATGTCGTCATTTGAGACGCTGACGAAATCCATGGGTTCTAACGAAACTTGGTCGAGATCGATCTGAATCGAGTCTCAATGGCTTGCGATCGTGTGATCGATTTAGCGAGAGTCGTTTCTGCCCGGGCACCGCTGTCCTCGCATTTGGTGCGGCTGTTTGACCTCGTCAGCCCAAAGACGCTGTCGTCCGTCCGGCGCAACCTGCTATCTGCCTCAACTCGCTCATGATTGAGCGATCGCGATACTGTGCTTACGCTTTAGTATCGAGAAGCCTTGGTCAGTCGGTTCCTGGCCTGTTGATACAGGGCCTCCTTTTCGTCGGCGTCGAGTGTTTCCAAGCGCTTGCCGGACTCGCCTGCCAGCGATTCCATACAACGGAATCGGGCTTCAAACTTCCGGTTTGCTGCACGGAGTGCTGATTCGGCGTCGATACCGAGATGCCTGGCGAGATTGACCGCAGAGAACAGGAAGTCCCCAAACTCCTCGATTACGGTCGTGGTGTCGACGTCTGCCGATCCGATTGGAGGCTTTTCGGCCGTTGGTCGTGCTCGCCGGTGGAGCTCATTCGCAACGTCAGGCGCTAAGCCAGTGCCCAGAAGCGGGTTTTGATCGCTTGGGTGGCCGGGAGTGTGTGCCTTTATCTCCAGAGCTGATCCGAGGCGGTTCGTCGGGTCGACTCGATCGAATTGATCGCTGGCTTTCTCGATGGCGTTTTGCAATTCGAGACGCTCCTCTTCGATTTTTCCCCAGACCGCGTTGAGGTTGGGAAAATCGAAGCCAACCCTTGCCGCCCTACGTCCAAGCTTTTGCGCCCTGATCAATGCGGGCGCAGCGATCGGAATATCATCGACCTCCGATGTGTGTTGGCGACGCTGACGCTCAGCAGCCTTGATGCTCTCCCATTGTTGATTCAACGATCCAAATGAGGGTTCGCTACCCCGCGGATCGCGCCCTACCCCGTCATAGGCACCGTCCGTTTCACGCCGCAAGATGGAATTGGGTGCCGCGACGGAGTCGATCAATGAGTTCATCGAATCCGCTGATTCTTCCGAGCGTCGGGTGTCTGCTGTCGTATTCATTGCAGACAGGTCATTATCCGAAGGCGAAGGACGTCGCGGCAAGAGATGGATATCAGTCGGATTCTCGGGCGTTCCGAATACATGGGGATGGCGCCGTATGAGTTTTTCCGCCATGTCTTGGGCGATGTCGTCAAAATCGAAGA
The DNA here is from genome assembly GCA_046299415.1 of Thioalkalivibrionaceae bacterium. GTDB lineage: Bacteria > Pseudomonadota > Gammaproteobacteria > Ectothiorhodospirales > Ectothiorhodospiraceae > JBKBII01. The sequence continues at coordinate 353,888 of JBKBII010000001.1, forward strand.
GTCCTTGCTCGTGCCCGATTTGTGCCAGAAACACGACCTGAAACAAGGCGTCACCGAGTTCACCGCGAAGATCTTGGAGCGACTGACCATCGTCGTCTGAAGCCACTTGATAGCGAGCCACGGCCTCGGCGAGCTCGAACGATTCTTCGATGATGTGTGGAATGAGTGTTACCACGGTTTGTGCGCGATCCCACGGACAACCCCAATCGGGATCGCGCAACGCCGCCATGATCTCAAGGAGCTGGTCGATACCGCGCGTGGAAGATGATTTTCTGACGCTCATGACCGCAGCCGTATTGGGAATCAGATCTTGGAAATGGACTCGGCAAGCGACTTACTGCAAGCGCCCGAACTTGGAATAAGGGGCTCACAAAGGCCTTATCTTGCGACATTGTCACCTTGGTCTGGAAGGCGCGATGGCGAAGGAACCACGCCATTACAGCCTGTCCTCAGGGTTTATGTTGCGCACTTGCAGATTCAGTTGCGGATTCCACCGGTGGGTGGCTCTGCGGATTCTCGATATCCGGAGGCGACGCTAGCGTGTGGGTTTCTTCGTTGTAGCGTCCTGCCAGTTCGTCGCAACGAGTATGCTCCCACAGGGGAACACCGACGAAATACGCGGCCCGACCGATGACGTGGGCGGCGACGGGAGCTGTCAGGATCAGGAACACGATGACGGCAATGACCTTTGCGATCACGGGCCCAGACGAGAAAAAGACTGCGACGCCAGCCAAAATCAATCCCGCGCCAAGCACGCCTGCCTTCGTTGTGGCGTGCATGCGAGTGGCTAAATCCGGCATTCGCACCAAGCCCAGCGCGGCGATCAACATGAATCCTGCGCCGGTGACAACCAAAAGAGCAATGACGAATTCAGCGATCATCGCGATGACCCCCTTTCTCGAGATAACGGGCAAAGGCAACCGCTGAAAGGAATGCGGTAATGGCGAGAACCATGGCCACATCAATGAACGGAGCGCGCGCCGATGAAATGGCATAAACGCCGATGAAACCAACTGTCAGCGATGCGATGAGCTCGAGTGCCACCACTCGATCCGGCAACGACGGTCCCTGAACCAGGCGCCAAAAGCCGAGCGCCAAAGCCAGTGACAGCGTTGCGTACGCGATCCAAACGGCAATGTCGAGAACACTCATCGCATCATCTCCAAGATCCGGCGTTCAAGGTCGTGGATCGATGCAAATACTGCACTGCGATCGTCGAGATACATTACGTGGATGTAGAGCACCTTTTTGTCTGAAGACACGTCGAGACTCAACGTCCCCGGTGTCAACGAGATGAGGTTTGCCAATGTCGTGATTTCGGCGTCTGTGCGAACCGTAAGCGGAAAAGCGATCACGCCCGGAGACATCAGGTGGGTCGGTGTAACAACATCCCACGCAACTTTGAGGTTCGAGACAATCAATTCCTTGAAGAAGAAAAGGATAAAGCCGATGACTTTTGGCACCCGCTTTAAATAGCTGCGCACACCCGGCAGCTCTCGCAAGCCGATCGCCAAGGCCAAGTAGCCGAAGATGAAACCAACCAGCAGGTTGACACCACTGAAGTTTCCTGTCAGCGCCGCCCACAAAAGAGCCAGAAGAAGATTCCAGGTCAACGGTGTCATTCGCTGATCTCCTGCGGTGCTAGCGAAGGCATATTCGCACCGGCTCCGGCACCCAGCACCGCATCGATATAGACCGACGGATCGAGAAGTTGAGCGGCGGCGGTTTCAGCTAGTTCGTAGATCGGCTGACCAAAAAAACCGATGAACAGCGTCATCACGGCAAGCATGACAATCGGTGCATAAAGCCAAAACATTGAACCATGCGCGGGATGGGGTGCGAGGTTGGCGCCTTCAGGCACGGCTTTCCAGAAGGCCTCCGACCAGATCTTGATCATGGAGTACAGGGTCAGCAGTCCAACCACAAGGGCGATAAAGACGATCCACCACGCCTCGACTTCAAGACCAGCGCGAATAATGATGAATTTGGCGAAAAAACCAGACAAAGGCGGCAAGCCGGCTAACGACAGCGCGGGAATCAGGAACAGAATGGCCAGCCCCGGCCGTTCGCGGTAAAGCCCGCCGAGTGACTTGAGGTCATGTGTGCCCTTCAAGTGATAGATCAGGCCTCCGATCAGAAACAGGTTTGCCTTCACAATAATGTGATGCATGATGTAGAAAACGCCGCCGATCAACGCGAGAGGTGTCATCAGGGCCAGCCCCATGATCATGTAACCGATCTGGCTGATGATATGGAACGACAGAATTCTGCGTATTTCAAAGTGAGACGCTGCACCGAGGACGCCTGTGAGCATCGTGGCGGCGGCGACCCAGAGCAAAATGTCATGGGTGTAGTTGATTTCTTGATTGAATATCAGAGTGAACACACGGTATAAAGCGTAGACTCCAACCTTGGTCAGCAGACCGGCGAACAGCGCGGACACCGCGACTTTTGGCGTGTGATACGACGCGGGCAACCAAAAAAAGAATGGGAAAGCCCCTGCCTTGATGCCAAACGCGATCAGGAACAGCATCGCGATCACGGTGATCAGTCCCGTGTCCTCGACTTCGCCGAGCTTGACCGCGATGTCGGCCATGTTCAGTGTTCCTGTCAACCCGTAAATCAGGCCAATGCCGGTCAGGAACAGGGCCGAAGACAAGAGATTCAGCGTTACGTATTTGACAGCGCCTTCCATCTGCGAGCGCTCACCCCCGAGAATCAGGAGAGCGAACGAAGCCACGAGCATGACTTCAAACCAGACGTACAGATTGAAAATATCGCCAGTCAAAAAGGCGCCGTTGACGCCAGCCAACAACAGGTGAAGCAGCGGGTAGTATCCGAAGCGCTCGTGATGTCGACCGATATCAGCGAGTGAATACAAGGCCGTTGCCAAACCGATGATGCCCGTCAACACGACCATGATCGCGGACAACATATCGGAAACCAGCACGATCCCGAACGGGGCCGGCCAAGAACCCATCTCCATCGTGATCACGCCGTCGGCTCGGGTTTCCAGCAACAGCGCTACAGCTGCGACAAGCATCAGCGCGGTGCCGAGTAAACCCAGCCAGCGTTGCGCCCACAGCGATTTCCAGACCAGCACTGACAAGCCACCGAACAGCAGCGGGAGCAGGACTGGTAGAGCAATCGTCGAACTCATGTATCGGTATCCCGCATCTGATCAAGGTCGTCTTGACGCACGACTTCGTACGCTCGGTGAATTAGCACGACGGCAAACGCCAGAACACCAAAGCCGATGACGATTGCGGTCAATATCAAGGCTTGCGCCAAGGGATCAGCGGACAAGCCGGCGACGGTCGCTTGCCCCTCGTCGATCAATGGCGGTGCGCCGCGCTCGAGGCCAGCGACAGTGAAAATCAGCAAATTGGCGGCGTTGGATAGCAGTATCAATCCAATGACGAGCTTGACGATCGATCGGCGCAACATCATGTAGATCGCTGCCGAGTACAACAAACCGACGGTGATTGCCATCAGGACTTCCACGCGGCCTCCTTAGTCTTCGGCTTCGGCCAGGCCGATGAGAATTGTCAGCGTCGAGCCGATCACGACAAGGTAGACGCCGATATCGAACCACAGCACGGTCGACAGCTTGACCTTACCGAAGATCGGCATGGCGACCTCCCACCACTGCGCAGTAAAGAATGGCTGATCCTGAAACCAGGCGGGAAACGCTGACGTGGTTGCGATCACCATGCCAAGACCGATCACTGTACGAGGGTCGACCTTGAGTACGCGCTTGGCCTCATCGACACCCATCGAAAACAGATAGAGTACGACTGCAGCCGCGGCAACGAGGCCGCCAATGAAGCCGCCACCTGGTTCGTCGTGGCCGCGAAGCAGCAAAAAGACGGAAAAGAACAGCAACAGCGGAAGCATCAAATGCCCCGTCGTCCGCAGAATCAGCGATTGCATGTTCATGGTTCGACCCTCTTCCGGCCTTCGGCGCGGTCGCCGTCATGGTCGGCGACGTCGTTAAGCCCGGATGACTTTGGCGAGCGAGCCGTGTTCGCGCTGAGGAGCGCTTTCCGATCTTCTGCGCGCAAGAAGATCATCGCGTAGATACCGATGGCGGCTAGAGCCAGGACGAAGATTTCCCCCAGCGTGTCCAGCGCCCGGAAATCGACAAGGATTACATTGACCACATTACGTCCGAAGCCGGCGGGTACCGCTTCGTCGAGGAAGAACTGAGCAATGCTGTCAAAACCGTCGGCCGCGAGCACGGACAAAATCAACAGCGTGATCATGCCGCCAGCGATCAGCGATATGAGCGCGTCACGTAGCCGAATACCGCGACTCGACAGCCCCAGAAAGCCCGGCAGACGGAACAGCACGAGGACAAGCAGAATGACGGTCAAGGTCTCGACCAGCACCTGGGTGATTCCGACGTCGGCGGCTGAGAACAGGATGTAGATCAAAGCCACGGAAAAACCGACGACACCGAGCGCAGCCACCGCGCTCAGACGATCACCGGTGGTGATGGCAACCCATACGGCGAGCAGCAGAACCCCAATGATGGCGGCCTCGTGCAAACGCACGGCTCCGACTTCGACGCCCGCAATCGAAACCCCGTACCACTGCGCGGTGACACCGACTAGGAGAGCCGTGGTGATCAGGATGAAAATCACGTAGAAACGCAGGTAGCCGTTTTGCAGCACGCGCGTCTGCCACACAGAAATCGCGACGATCGCGTCCATCATGCGGAAGTACTGTCGTTCCGGACCGTATTTTTCAGCCCATTGATCGGCCTTCGCGGTGCCGGCGCGAATGACGGTCCAGTACCGGAACAAAAATACGCCCGCGATCAACGCGAAAATCGAAATTGCGAGCGGCCAGGTCAATCCGTGCCATAACGCGAGGTATTCGGTGACCGGCTCACCCTGGACCGCTGCCGCAGCTGAATTGAGCAAGCCCTGATCGGCCAGACCGGGGCCAAGGCCGAACACTAGGCTCAGCGCTGCGAGAACGAACGGCCCCGCGATCAGTGCAATCGGAGCTTCATGGATGGCTTCTCGTGTCTTGGGCGCTTTGAACGCTCCGAACCACGGTTTAAAACCGACCAGCAAGGCCACACCAACGCCGAGCATGGCAGTTGCGACGGCCACAGGGATCAAGAACATCGTCAATCCCGGAGCCCCGATTGCCGCCTCGAGCATCAGTTCTTTCGCCACAAATCCAAACAGTGGCAGAACGCCGCCGAGCGAAAGCGCAGCGAGAATCGCGGTACCGGTCGTGATCGGTAGCGTGGTGCGCAGTCCCGCCACCTGTGTCAGGTCCTTCGCCCCTGCTTCGTGATCCAAAATGCCGGCGATCAGGAACAGTGCCCCCTTGTATAGCGAGTGCGCCAACAGAAACGTGACGGCAGCGAGAATCGCGGTTTCCGTTCCGATTCCCAGCAGCATGGTCAGGGTTCCGAGGGCCATGACGGTCGAGTACGCGAGGACTTTTTTGACTCCTGTCGAGCGGAACGACAGCCACACGCCCAGCAGCATCGTGATGGCGCCGAGCGACGTTAAGATCAAAAACCACGCCTCGGTACCGCCAACCGCGGGGTGGAGTCGCGCCAGAAGATAAACCCCGGCCTTGACCATTGTGGCCGAGTGCAGATACGCGGATACGGGGGTCGGCGCTGCCATCGCATTGGGCAGCCAGAAATGAAAGGGGAATTGCGCCGACTTCGTAAAGGCTCCGGCAGCGAGTAGCAACAAGATCGCGAAGTACCAGCCGTGCTCGCGGACGGCGTCCCCTGAGGCCAGGATCTCACTTATCTCGTAGCTGCCGCCCGCGATGGCGAGCAAGATCAAGCCCGCTAGCAGCGCCAAACCGCCGCCAACAGTCACGAACAAACCCTGTAGCGCAAGTTTGCGCGTCTCGGCTTTTTCGTGGTGATAGCCGATCAGCAGATACGACGTGATCGACGTCAGCTCCCAGAAAACGAACAGTGCGATGAGGTTATCGGCGAGCACCAAGCCCAGCATCGCTCCCATGAAGCTGAAGATGAGCACGAAAAAACGCCCAACGTCGCGATCGTTCTCGAGGTATCGCCCCGCATAACTGACGATAAAAAAACCGATGCCGGTGACCAGCAAGGCAAACAGCAACGACAGGCCGTCGAGCACGAACGACAACTGAATGCCGAGGCCCGGCAGCCAGGGCCAAACCTGCCGCACCACTTCACCACCGCCGACTGGGCCGAGAAAGGTCGCGAAGTAAGTAAATAAGCCCGCCGGAACGACACCGAGCACCCAACCTGAGTGGCGACCGACCACACGATGGATGAATGGCGCTAGGGCCGCGGTGAGAAATATCAGGCCAATGGCGTAGAGCATGTTCGGATTTCCCGGAAGTCGACGGCCAGTCCTGCTGCCAGTCCTGCTGCCAGTCCTACCGTGACTGGCATGTTAAGAATTTGCTTCAACGAAGCGGCGATGGCCCAAGCCGGACCGAGCCTTTTAGCTCGTGGCGAGCCGACCACTCGAGCACCGCGGTGCGCCGCCTGCTCCGGCATTCTGCCCGACGGTTTGAGCGCCGACCATGGGTGCAGGCAGGCTCGCTCAAATCGGTCACCTTTGCTCACGGGGGATCAAGCGTCGGTGAGCCCCCTGTCGGCCCACTTTACCGTTTTGATCGACCGCGATGGCAAACCCGTCCCAGGACTCGAGACAGCTCGCGATCAAACGCACCCCCGGCTTTCCCGCGCTTCTCCCGAGGGGGGCAAACCTATTCGGCAACCCATCTACCCAGCCGAACCTACCGGTCGCATGGGTGACTCCGCCGTGGTTTCCGGCGACGGGTATCGTCGATGCCTTTTATCACGCAGGGTCATGCGTGGTGTTCGGGTAACTATATTCCAGGCTAGCCCGCTAGCATACCGGAGGTCGGCGAGTTCAAAAAGTGACAGGCGTTGAAAGTCTTGCCTGGAGCGTGATGACAGCCGGTATGCGCATCGAACACAACCTGAGCTGCTTAAACGTTCCGAGTCATCAATCGAGACGCGGGTGATTGATGGGAGTCAAATTGACGTAGCTCAGACGCAGGCGCGCGTGCCGCCGGGCGCAGCGCTGACGACGACGCGTTAAGGCTCAAGGGTCGACGCCGGATGTCGGCCCTCGGGGATGCGCTGCACTACCAGCTATCGCGGCGCCGGCGTGCCGGTAGCCTCGATAGGATCGCGCCAAGCAGCAGACTGCCAATCACTACAAAGGCACCGAGGGTAAACCATTTGCGCTGATGTTCGGCACCGGAAATCTCGAGCTCGCGACGGAGATCGGTGAGTTCGTTTTCGGTCCGCGTCAGACTCTCACGTAATTCAACGTTCTGACGCTGGATCTCGGCCGGACGTGCGGCGAGTCGACGCAATTCCTCAAGCTCCTCGGTTTGCGCTCCCAACGAAGCCTGCAGCTGCGCGATTTCGGTTTCCATTTTCCTTCGAGTGTCGAGAAGTTCTGCGACTCGTGACGCCTGGTCGTCTGAGCCGCCGCGAATTTCGTCGAGCTCAGCCTGGACGGCTGCGAGTCGGTCGCGCGAGTGAGGTTGGTTTTGTAGGTAACGCGAGAGCATCCAACCTTCGGTGCCATTCGAGAAACGCACGCGCGAATACCCTTCGACTTCTTCGAGCACGCTCACCGATTCACCGGAGCGCGCCATTCTGATGATGCGGTTTTGCAGCGTGCGACCTGTTCGCACGTCGGCCTCGAGGTCTTCCGAAATCCAGCGCTGGCTTCCCTGTGCTTCGGCAGTGGGCGTCAACGCGAGCGCCGATAGAAGACTGAGACACATCAGGACCATCATGGCCATTGCTGAAAAGCGACTGCGGTCGCGCGCCGATTGCTTCACCCGTGCGAACACCGGTTTTTCACTGGTGGCGAGACGACCGTACTCGAAGCTGACGACTGTACTCGCGATGTGTCGATCCGCAGGAGTGTGATCGAAAGCATGACGGTTAAACGTTGAACTTGATTCTCGAAACATGTACCGCTCCGAACGCTCGGACGAATTGACTGTTGACGGACGATGCAAGACCCAGACGCAAGACACGCGAAGCCACTCGCCAGTGGAAAAGCTTGCTCTTTCGTCTGGGTCCTTCAGCCGTGTCGTTATTGGCCGAAAGACCCGTTGTAGAACAACGAAAGGCCGGTGCTCCATCAGTCGAGTGATCCCCTGTTGCGGGCCAGCCGCCGATGCACCGGACCGGGAGTTTGGAGCAATGGCGCCGTATCTTTTTGATCACGGCCTACATCGGGATTGGGCGCTTAGCTTTAGGGATCAACGTTTATACCGGCTCGTTGACAGCGTTTCTTCGTGCGCCTCTGTGATGGTTCTTTATCACGGGTGTTCCTCGCGGATGACTTTGCGCTCTGCACGGCGAAACCTTTAACTTCGCGCATCGCTGCTGGGCGGGGCGTCGAGGCCGCGTCGTTTCGAGTGGCGGCGCGTAGGGCTCCGGAACTGGCTCGGAGGTGGCGGACGACGGGCGAGTCTGTCCAAGTGCGAGAGGTGATTCGATTGTTGGCTTTCTAATGGATCGGGCACCGTTGTGATGATACATGCTTCGAGTCACCGAATTTCTTGTCCGATGAAACCGATGTTTCACATCGTTCTATTTGCGGCGAACGGTAGCTTTTGGGGCTCCCCTTCAGACCGATCCTTTTCGCGGTGTTGGCCCTCGTGCCCAATCAACCGTTTACGCCGATCGCGGCGCTTGGGTCTATGCCGTCGGTTTCGCCATGCAGCACAGCGCCCAGACTGACAGTCGCAGCCCTCTCGCGTCCCACTTGTCAATTTTTTCTTCTCTCACATTCGATGGCTCGCTGTTGCGTCAACGATTTGATGAATCGCATGACGTCGTGTGTGTGCTACGAGTCTTGTCGCACGGTGTCGTACCGATCAGCAGCAGCGCGATGACGCAGAGGCCACGACAAGGTGGCTATGAACGCCCATCCAACTGCGAGTGTCGCGGTTGCCAAGACGCGCAAGATCGCGACAAAACCTAAAAGCAACGTGAACAGCACGACTGGAGTACACCGAAGCAATAGGCCAAAGAAATTGAACGTCGCAGCCAGCCAGGTCGTAGTCGTTGCCAAAATGATCACCACGACTGCGCCGAGCATTGCACCCAGTGCCGAGGCGTGTGTCCGAATATCGGGGATGGTGACATCGGTCTGAGTAATGAACAGCTCAAGCAGGCGCTCTCGTTCACTCAACCAGTCAAGCATCCAGCCGATCCAGATCGCAAGTCCGATCAGGACGATGAGCAGCGCTGCGCCAAACAGGGCCAACGTGCGTCGCAAACCGTCGTGCTCAAAGTGCATCGTGGCGCTCCAGGTCGTCGAGCGCAATCCATCAACCAACAGAGCGCCTCCGAGAATGGCTGCGCCTGCGAATAAAAGCATTGCGCCGCGAGCAGCAAGGATGTTCTCCTGGCTTTCAGCAGCAAAAACGGCGACGAAGGCGGGTTCAAACAGCGCCGTACCGACACTGGCGGCCACAACAACCAAAGCCAAGCCGAGAAGCGCGACGATGCCACGAGATATCCACCGCCACTGTGCCACCGGATCGGAATAAATCACGTCGCGCGAGGTAAAAAAGCGTGTTAGCCGTTGGTCGATTTCACGAGATCGCTGCGCGAGTTGGTGCAATTCGCGCTGAACCGCCTCAAGACGCTTGACTACGCTGTAAAGCAGCGGCTCGCTGCGACGGCGCTCCTCCAACAAAAGGCGAGCCTGCTGTTGATGCTCCTCAAGTCCGAGACGAGCGATGCGCAGGAGCGTTTCTTCAATGTCGCGTGCGAGCTTTTCGCCTTGTAATGCGACGCTGGCGGGCACTTTCGCCAAGGACTCGAGCCGTAATACCCAGGCCGGTTCCTCGAGCATTCTCCGTTCATCGACGGCAAAACCATTTTCCACGCGCTTGAGTGTGTCCTGTGCGTACTGGCGCAGGTCCGGTAACTGCGCGAGATCGCGCTGTAGGAGGCGATAGAAACGGCCCTCGAGTGTGATTACCGAATGCGCGATGGCGGCGCGTTCGCGAGCTCTGACGGCTCTCGCATACGTTCGCAAAAAAGGTTGACGGGATTGAGCAATAGCGCTTTCCAGCGTTCGAAAGCGGTTCTGCATCGCTGCAGAGAGAGCCGACCCATAGGCGAGAACCGACTTGCGGCCGTGGCGCCAGCAAGCGACCAGGGTGGCAGTCGAAGCGATGATGATCAGGAGGCCGAAGATCAACCAGAGGCTCGGCGCAATAGTGCTGAGCGCCGTAGCGCCAGTCGTCTTGTCCATGTTTCCTCTCAATGCTCAAACGTTCTTTTTTCGCGCGAGCGACGGTAGCTGAGCGCCGCCGCAGATCGGCGACGTTGACCTTGATGCGGAGCGCGCTCAGACGCTGTTTGCCATCGCCTTTTGTGCAATTCCGTCGAATCGATATCCAAGCCAATCACAATCAAGCAAGGGGCCGCCACATCAGCTCAGGGCTGTGTTCGCCTGCCCTGGTGGTATTGCTCGGGTCCTGCTCCCGACTGACAAAGGCGCCATAGATCGCCGCCCGACGGTCGGCCATACGTTGTTTGGGGCATGGACTCGTCGGGATCAATAACGTGTCGCTGAAGCCTCAATAGTTACGCCCAGCGGTGCCTTTACACCGAACGGGTATTGATTGTCCAGCTGCGCGGCGATTCATCGCTCGGACTCGCTCACCCCGCTCCGCCCCGGTGTAGTCGAAATCGACCGGTAAGCGTCTCAAAGACGCCCCGTTTCCGTCGCGAAGAGCGGCGGCTTCGACTGCAGCTGTCTGAATTAGCCCGAGTCTGAATAAGCCGGTGTCTAAATGAGGCAGGGCCTGAATCAAATTGAGCGTGCGGGCTGCACCGCCCGGGAATTCGAAAGCCATCTGGTCAGGCGCAAAAGCCATCAGGTTGGGCTCAGTATGTGGCTTTACCGAGTCATCGGTGTGACACCGCCGGCTTGGCTTGACAATGGCTTTGGCGCCTTAGAGTGCCGATCGACCGTTTTGACGGCGCGGTACGTGAAAAACCGCATTGCATTGAGTGTTCTTTCCGGGGGGTCGATCGAGCAAGCCGTCAGGCGCTTGCTGGAGCCATCCAATGGTTGGCGCAGGCTCAAGCTTGATTCTCGGTGGCCGTATATAGCCTGTGAGGCCGATGAGATCGGTTGCCGAAGCTGCGTCACGAACGGGGTTTAGGCCATGTCGTCGACCTCAAGTGCTGGTTTTATCTGGAGAGCAGCGATGCCAAGAGCGGAACGAGAGTTGCGATCTGCACTCACGGGGACGGCTGACGCCGATTCCAAAAGCCACGGTCGGCGTGATGCAACCCATGCGCACCTCGCTGGCAGCGCGAATCGTTCTTGTCAGCCGGGTCTTCGTGATTTACGACGTGCGGCAATGCTTGGATACGCCCCGGCGTTCTGCGACTCTAGAAGCGGTGAAGTCCATCTCTGCTTGACGTCTACCGGTGAAATTGCGGCGATTCATCTGTTTGATCAGTTGCCGTCACAATGGGTGAAAAGCAGGTCCACAGACGGCGCGGCAGTCACGTTGGCACCGGGTATTCGACCGGGATACTACGCCGCGGGGCGTTTCATCGATGCGGCCGAGTTGACGGCGCAGGCCACATTTGCGACCTAAAGACCGCCCGGACCACCTAAAATCGCAGCCTTCGATCGCCTGCTTGAGTGAGGTGGTCGCACGCTGCGTTTGCCCTTGACGCGCTGATCGGTTCCAATGCGCACCTGGCGCCGGAAATGGGGCTCATCCTGTCTCGATCCTCGGTCGTCCCAGTGATTGCATGTGTGGCCTGCCCGGGCGCTGCAGAGCGACCGGCGCAGCGTTGATCGTTATCTGTGGGCCCGCCTAATCGGTAGGCGCCTTGATATCGATACCCTTTCGTCGTCCACCTGGTCGATACCTTTGCGTTCGGAGAGTCAGTTTTCGATGATGGATCAACACGCCTTCAACCGTGACGAGTTGCTAGCCTGCGGCTACGGCGATTTGTTCGGACCCAACAACGCGCAATTGCCTGTTCCGAACATGTTGATGATGGATCGAATCCTGCACATCGACTGCGATGGTGGCGCGTACGGCAAAGGTTTTATGCATGCCGAGCTCGATATTCACCCTGATCTGTGGTTTTTCGCCTGCCATTTTCCGGGAGATCCGGTTATGCCGGGCTGTTTGGGTTTGGACGCTATGTGGCAATTAGTCGGCTTTCATTTGGCCTGGCTCGGCAATCCGGGGCGTGGCCGCGCGTTGGGCGTTGGCGAGGTGAAATTCACCGGACAGGTTCTGCCGACCGCGAAAAAGGTCACCTATCGCATCGATATGAAGCGCGTGATTTCGCGTAAGCTGGTCCTCGGGATCGGTGACGGTCGGATGGAAGTCGACGGTCGGGAAATCTACGTCGCTAAAGACCTGAGGGTCGGTTTGTTTGCCTCAACCGACTCCTTTTGATGTCTCGCTGAGGTGCTATTGACCGCCTTGGTCGGATGAGTGGCGGGTACGACCGCCTGTGCGCAACAGACAGTGTCGGCCGTTGAAGACGCAACCGCACTCCGGGTTCAATCGCCGGCCGTTTGCCCATTTCGCCGTGAACCCACAAGCCGAAGTAACGCCCTTCTCACAATCAGCAGGATCTCTCACGCAATCAGCCGGTTGCGGCCGCGCGCGCTTGGCTCAATAGGGTCGGCCGGCCACAGCGCGATGTCGACCTTCCTGCCGGCCTGCGGCGCTGAGCTCGAGCCTGTCACTGACTGTGATGTGTTGATTGCTCTCTAGCGGTTCGTTGGGTGGAGACGAAGGATCAAGTCGAGCTCCGCTTCGCTGAGCTGACAAACGCGCTTGATCTCGGCTCTCGACGTACCGCCTTGTGCCAATCGGATCGCTTGCTCGTAACGTGCTGATTCAGGCCCGCGCGTTGCGAGAGCATCGTGTTGATCTCGCAGGCGTTCGAGTGCCTGACGAACTTCATCTTGAAGTCTGGACTGTTCGGCCGCAGAAGCGCCGATCGCCTTCAGTGCGCCTTGCAGCTTCAACACCATGGTTTGCTGTTGCTCGTAAGCTTCGAGGAGCTTGGCGAACCGGGTGCGTAGGCGAGCCAGTTCGAATACCGCAAACACAGCAAGCAGTACGACGATCACTAGAATCGCGATCATCGCCCATTGGGCCAGACTTTCGAACATGATGCGATCAGCCTCCGGAGAACAAGATGCCAGCAGCAACGCGGTGCTGACCAACGAATGTCGGTGCAATCAACCATGGTGCCGGTGGTGCTTCATTCGTAAGGATCACAAAAACTTTTTACGATGTGCGACGCGTCCTGTGATAAGCGAATCCCGACGCTTTTCGTCGCAAGTCGTGATACGAGGCATTAGGCAACAGTGCCTCTGGCCGACCTTCGCGGCGCGCTTTTCACAATATTAGCGACAGAATATCAGTCAAGACTCTGGTGGAGCTTCTCGCAGGATTTTGCCGGAGTCTTGGGGTTGATCCTCGGCGGCGAGTTCGTTCTGGGCGATACGTGTTTGGCCGATCCGAGGCGTTTTGAAAGCCGCACGCCGATCAATCGCTATGCGTTTTTTTGAAGCCGTCAGTCCTGTGACTCGTACTCTCGGCGTCGATCACTGGCGCCGTCACAACACGCTGTGACGCTGACTCTGAATAAGTTTCCGAATACCTCACCAGAGTGCTGGTCCCGGGTGCTCCAAGAGTGTGCCCATCGCGTTGCGCCAACGCATGCAGAACATCGATTGTGGCTGCTTCTGGACTGAGCGCAGTCGCAGGATGTTCGATATCGAGCGACCCTTGAACGTTGATGTCGCAGTCATTTTTAGATTGAGCTGAGGCTGGCGATGCGTTGCTTTCGGCCGTGTCTGAGGCCGGCATCGGTGGACGACGTCGCCGCCCCCCCCGGTCTTCATCGGCATCGCTCTTGGTGTCGCGTACCGCGCCACTGTGTCGTCCGGCGTGGATGGGCCGAATGGCCCCCGCTCCACCCGCCGCCCCGCCAACACGCCGCTCGTCGCCCGATGTCATGTCGTCAGCACCTCGTGTGAACGTTCGACGTTACAAAAACCGGTCGAGTTTCTGTCCGAAAATCTTCGGTTGGGACAACAGTCGAGCCTCAACGTGGCATTGGACTCAAATTTCTGAAACGGCCGACCATTCGTCATCCGAGAGCAGACGATTGACGTTAATAATGATGATTAATCCATCATCGGTGTTGGTGACACCGCGAATAAAACGTGCGCTCTCGTCATTGCCGACTTCGGGTGTCGCATCGATTGCGTCTGCCGCGATCTGCACGACTTCAGCCACTGAGTCGACCAGGACGCCGACGTTTTGGTCACCGATATCGATAATCACGATGCGAGACGCATCATCTGGCTCTTGCGGGTCAAGCCCCATACGCGAACGGGCGTCGAGTACCGTGACCACGTTGCCACGTAGATTGATGATTCCGAGGATGAACGATGGCGCACCAGGAACCGGGGCGATTTCGGGAACTTTGAGGACCTCCTGAACCTGAAGGACGTCGATCGCGTAGGTTTCGCCGCCAAGACCAAAAGTTACAAACGGCGAGCTTGTTGAGTTGCGAACGGTGTCGCCTCGCCCGTCCTCGCCTCGTTGGCCTGTCGTCGGGCGAGTGCTGGTCTCTACCATGGGTCAGACTCCTTAAACAGTCCGCTAATTATCAATCTAGAGTCGAAATCAGTGCTCAATCATGTTGCCGACGTGGTACTTGACGTTACGGTTGTTTTTTTCGGCTCAGTGCCAGTGTGTAATGGTGCTTGTATCTCTCGGCTTTGTTCGCTCCCGGTGTTGTTCTTGTTGAGCTGTCAACAACACGCTCGGAAACACTGAGTCAACTGCCCCGCAGTGCTCGCGCCGTGCCTGGCGACCGGTCAGGTCTCAGTCTCGCGCTGAATCTCGCCGCCCTCTGTTTGCGTTCCTCTCATGCGGACGGCTCGGGGGAAAAAACGATTCTTCTATCTCGTTGACGGCCGGTCTCGCCACAGGTTGAGGCGCGAATACAGAGGACTACAACACGGCGGAACACGCCGAATGCGGTTGTGTTGTTGCCTGAGCCGAAAAGTCCGCCATGTCGCTAACGTTCAGCATGATATTTTTCGGAGCTTGCGTGCTTTTCTCGTCACACTCATACAGTGTGCGAGCCATGCCCTCGGATCGCTTGAGGTAAGGATTCGATCAGAGGCTTAAGATCGAGAAGGGTCGCTAGCGAATCACGTTCGATTCCAGCGATCCACGCGAGATTGCGTCGCTGGTTGCGAAAGCGAAGTCGGTCGGTCGCGATTCTTTCGGTTCGGAACACGCGATCAACAGCGATTGCAATGGGTGCGTCAGCGAGGACCAGCCAAAACTGCCCCGCTCCGCCCTGACTGCCCGGCGACGGTGGATTGAGTCGGGCGGCATGATCCACGCCCGTATTCATGCCGGGTCGCGACGTTGCAAGCAGCGCGTCGATACTGATGACCTGTAGCGTTCGACCTTCATGTTCCGTGATCCCCAGCTTCCAGATCGGGCTGCCCGGCATGCGCACAAGACGTTCGGGAAACGCTCGCAAAATCGTGGCAATTTCGCGAACAGCGATCAAGAGTTCAATGCCAGCCGTGGATAGTCGGATGACGTCTATGGGATCGTTTGGCTTGACAAAAGTCGTTGGGACTTGGGGGCGTTCCTCATTCAGGTCTGCCGAAGCCTCGACCAGGTCTGCCGAAGCCTCGACGGGTTCAAGCGCCTGAATTCTGAGTCGCGTGTTTTCTGCCTGTGGTGTGACGGCCGGTCGCGTAATGGCCGCTTGGCTGGCGGTGGGAGGTTGTGCGGCGCCATCGGTACTGGGCACGCGGGGCCAGTGCAAAACGGCAGGCAGTGTCGGGGCTGGGGCTGTCGGAGCCGGCACCGACAAGGTAGGCGCACTTGTTATCGTTGACGATGTATCCGTCACCGTGGTTGGTTCGGCCAATGACGCTGGACACCGATTTTCATCAAAACATTGTTCGGTTTTAGTCGGTGGATTCGTACCCCTAGGCGAATCACTAAGGCGTTCGGCCCGAGGCCATTCATCACCGATCAGTAAGTCTGTGAAGTAATTAGGCAGTGCGTCGGGTTCGTCGAGCAAGTGTGCCGAGTTGTTTTTCAGCGTCATACCCCACCCCCACTGCCCGAGCGCGGCAGAGTCCTTGGGCGATCAGGATCAAATGCGATGACTCGCGCGCCGGCTGACGTCGTCGTCGATCTCTGACTTGGTGAAGGCCCTGATGCCCGGTCTGTTGACGGGTTCATTGACACGCGATCGGCCGTCGATCGCTTATCTGTCAGGTCTTCGCGCGAGAGGGACTTCACGGTCGCAGTGGTCACTGTGTTCGCGGTCGATTCGTTTTGGTTTTGAGCGTCACGGCGCCAACCAAGAGCGCGTAGAAGCGCTGTGTAAGCGATGACGCCGCGAGAATCGGGTGCGAGGTAATTCAGTGGCTGTCCGGCGCTCGATGCATCGCGGAACTTTGTGTCGATCGGAATTACATCCCGCCAGACTTGAATGCCGTGCGTCCCCCGTAAAGCTGTCAGTGCCTCGTGCGCGGCGCGTGTTCGGCGGTCGAACAATGTCGGCACGATCAGGTAGCGCAGTTCGGCCTGGCGCGAGCGTTGAACCATACGCAAGGTGTTGATCATGCGGTCGAGGCCGCGAAGCGCAAGAAATTCAGTCTGCACCGGAATGAGAAGTCGATCTGCTGACGCCAAGGCGTTGACCATCAGGACACCTAGCATCGGTGGGCAGTCCAGCAATATGGCGTCGTAGCGTGGTGCCACGCGCTTGAGCCCGCGCGCGACGACCAGACCCATGCCCGAGCGCGAGCCGAGCTGACGATCGAGCGTTGCCAGGGCGGTGTTTGCAGGAAGAATGTCGAGTCCGTCGATGAGGGTTTTGCGAATCAATGGGCTGGCGTCGGGTGTCTCACCCGCGACGGCCTGTTGAAAAAGACCATAGACGCCCTGTTTGACGGTTTCCGGGTCGAACCCGAAATAAGCCGTCAGCGAGCCGTGTGGATCGACGTCAACCAGTAGTACGCGGCCGCCCTCGGCCCGAATCAAGCCTCCAAGTGTGACGGTCGTTGTCGTTTTGCCAACGCCACCTTTTTGATTGGCGACTGCAAAGATTCGCATATCAAACCTCCTCGACGCGATACGCGGCGCGGTCGATCGGCGATCGAGCTTCGAGGGCGATCGTGCTGTTTCTGAGACTGGCAGCGCGTTGCGAAAGACTCTCGACCGCGCCTCCGACGTCGTCCGGGCGATTGCCTTCGTCATCGTCGATAATGTCCTGATGGTCACGCGGGCGTGGCGCCGGGATAACGACGATCACGACCCGTCGATTCTGTGTGCGTCCTTCGGGTGTCGCGTTGTCGGCGATGGGCTTGTGTTCGCCGTGCCCGATGGCGACCATCGTCGATGGATCAATGCCTACGGTCTCAAATAAAGCGACGACGCTGGCCGCGCGTGCCGATGAAAGCTCCCAGTTGGAAGGATAGACCGGCGTCCGGATGGGAACATCGTCCGTATGGCCCTCGACGTGAATTTGTGCGGGTCGCTTGGCAAGGAGGCTCGCGACCGACGTGAGAATCGGGCGTGCGTCGTTGTTGAGCCGCGCTGAGCCACTGCTGAATAGGAGCTCGGTATTGATTTCGATCTCGAGCCACCAGTCGTCTCGCCTGACGGCGATCAGGTCGTCGTCGATCAATGGTGCGAGCAACGCTTCGAGATCATCCGCGACCGCGGCGATCTGCGCCAAAACGCTGGTATCGGTCCCTCGGGCTGGTGCTGCTGTGTCGGCTTCAAGCGCGCTGCGCAGCATGATTTCGATAGCCTCTTGATCGACGCTCTCGGACAGCGCTTGAGTGGTGGGTCCGGTGGGGGCGATGACGATTGGTGCGAGAGAGCGTGCAATGTCTTCGCTGGACCAGTCGATCGCTAGGGATGGATCGCCAATCTGTATGGGTTCGACTGTCGGCCGGGCCTGAAACGCGGCGACAAGGGAATCCGATAGCACCCGATACTGGCCCTCATTGACCGATGAGATTGCGTACATCACGACAAAAAATGCCAATAACAGCGTGACGAAGTCGCCATAGGGAATGGCCCAGGCTTCGTGGTTGACATGTTCTTCTTGGTGTCGGCGTCTCGCCATCGCTGAGTACTCAGGACTCGGTGAGGAGAAAAAGCATGCTGACGAACGATTTCATCGTGCTCATTCGTAGGTGACGGGGTGAGTGCGGATCATCGGATATGTAAGACGTTGCAGGCGCAATGGTGGAGGCGCTCAATGCGGGGCTCGTCATGTTCGATTCGGCGTCTCGCCACTTGAGGCTGTTTAATCGCCGCGATTTGTGCCATTGAATGCTGTCCACTCAGTTCACAACACGTAGCTGCTGAGCTTGTTCTCCAGCGAACGGGGATTCTCGCCCTCGGCGATCGCGACGAGACCCTCGATCAGCATCGTTTGATACGTCGCCGTGTGTTCAATGATGGCCTTGAGCTTGTTGGCAATCGGTAAAAAGAGAAGATTGGCAGAAGCGATACCATAGATCGTGGCAACGAACGCGGCGGCGATACCCGGCCCCAGCCTTGAAGGGTCACCGAGATTTTGCATCACGGCCATCAGGCCGAGGACAGCACCCACGATCCCGAGCGTTGGCGCGTAGACGCCCATGCTTTCGAAGACCCGAGCAGCCTGGCGATCGAACTGCTCGCGAGCATCGAGATCGGCCTCGAGAACCCGTCTGAGAGTTTGTGGTTCAGCTCCGTCGACCAGCAACTGTAGCCCTTTGCGTAAGAATCGATCGGGCTCTTTTTCAGCGAGGTTCTCAAGGCCGAGAAGGCCCTCGCGGCGCGCTTTATTTGACCATTCGACCATTCGCTTGACGGCTTTTTTGGACTCGTGCTTGGGCGGGATAAACACCCATGGCAGCAAGTGCATCGCTCGCTTGAAGACGGGCCAGCGCGCCTGAACGAGCGAAGCGCCGATCGTGCCGACGACCACGATCAAGAAAGCGGCGATATTCCACAGCGCACCGAGGCCGCTACCTTTTGCAACCGTGCCACCGCCAATGGCGACAAGGCCGAGCAGAATTCCGATGACCGACAGGATATCCATGATGGGTCAGCACAAGGCCGCAGCCATCTGTGCGCCTAACTCTTCGAGAGACAAAACGCGGTCGGCGAGCCCGGCATCGGCAATTGCGGCTGGCATACCATAGATCACGCAAGAAGCCTCGTCCTGAACCCAGATCGGCGTGCCACAAGCGCGCAGCGCCTTCGCGCCCTCGCGCCCGTCAGCTCCCATGCCAGTCAACACGATGGCGAGCCCCTGGCCGCCGAAGTCTCGAGCCATCGATTCAAAAGTCCGGTCGACGCTCGGTTTGTAGATCGAATCAGGTGCGGGTTCGACGATCCGGATACGAGCGCCCGGGCCAGCTTGAAACAAGATCTGCGCGCCACCTGGACAAAGATAGGCCGTACCTGGCTCAAGGGATTCTTGAGCATCGGCGTGCTTGACTCGGATCTTGCACTGGGCGTTCAGCCTTTCGGCGAATGCCGGCGTGAAACTGCCGGGCATATGTTGAACAAGCACGATCGGCAAAGGGAAATGAGCCGGCAACGGTGCGAGAACTCTTGGCAAGGCTGCGGGACCGCCAGTTGACGCGCCAATCGTGACGACGCGCCAGCGTGAGGGCGCCAGCGTTGGTGTCGAATTCAGCGTGATCGAGCCTCGGGCTGATGCCGCCCCGCGCAATTCGCGAGTTCTGCCGGTTGCTGTCGTGGCCGAAGCGACCGACGCGCCGGGATTCGCGCGTCTGTCGGCTGAGGCACTGAAGCCTGTGCCAAACTCCGCTGTGCTTCGAGCAGAGTGAGCGTTGCGTGCTTCGTGGCCTTCGTCCGGACGAGATCCAGCAGGCGCGCGCGACCTGCCAACCTGCGATCGGGCGACGATGCGCACACGCCGACGCAGAAGACTGGCGGCTTCAGCCTGATTGCTCGAGATCTCGCTGAATTTTTTCGGAAGGTAGTCGACGGCACCAGCCTCTAGCGCATCGAGAGTCGATTTTGCGCCCTCGGTGGTGAGGGTGGAGAACATCAAGATCGGTGTTGGATGCTCGGCCATGATGTGCCGAACGGCCGAAATACCATCCATGACGGGCATTTCGATATCCATGACCACGACGTCGGGTCGTAATTTGGCGACTTGCTCGATGGCCTCGCGACCGTTGGCCGCTGTGCCGACGACCTCGAGGCCAATATCGCTGCGTAGGATTTCTTCAATCCGGCGGCGAAAAAAACCGGAGTCATCGACCACCAATACCTTGTAGGGCATGCCGTTTGCCTTCTCGGTTGACCTCGCTGGCCCAGTTGTCGCTGACCGGCGCAGAGAACTGTAATCGTCCATTTAAACCCGGGCCTTGGCGCGATGAGCCAAGGGGGGAAGTTTGCTCAACAAATTCAGAACACCCGAGACATCGAAGATCAGCGCAATGCCGCCGTCGCCGGTGATCGTTGCACCCGCAAGCCCCGGAACTTTCTGCACACCGGCGCCCAAAGGCTTGATCACGACTTCTTCCTGGCCAATCAGATCGTCGACCACGAGGCCCGCGCGCCGCTCGGCGACCTGAACCACAACGACGTGCGCAAACTGTGATGGCTCGGGAGCCATATCCGGGCGAACCCAGCGCCTGAGGTAGTGCACCGGAAGCGCGTGACCTCGGACGACGACGACTTCACGATCGTCGACAAAGTTCGTCCGTCGCAGATCGAGATCAAGGATTTCGGCGACCGATGCTAACGGAAGCGCGTAGCGGCGACCGGCAATCACGACCATGAGGGCTGGCAGGATCGCTAACGTCAGAGGTAGTTTGATGCGTAAGGTCGTGCCGCCACCGATGACCGATTCGATCTCGATCCGGCCATTGAGCTGGGCGATCTTGGTTTTGACCACGTCCATGCCCACGCCGCGTCCCGAGACATCCGAAATCTCGGTCTTTGTCGAAAAGCCGGCGTGGAAGATCAGATTAAAGGCCTCGCGGTCGGTTAGGCGTTCTGCCATCGCCGCGTCCATTAATCCTTTTTCGACAGCTTTGGCGCGCAAAACATCCGGATCCATGCCCCGACCGTCGTCGGAAATGATCAACGAGATGTGGTCGCCCTCCTGTTCCGCGCTCAGCAGGACACGTCCAGCTTCGGCCTTGCCAGCAGCCCGTCGTGTAACGGGGTCTTCGATGCCGTGATCGACTGCATTCCGAACCAGGTGAACCAAGGGGTCGGCGAGCGCTTCGACAAGATTCTTGTCGAGATCGGTGTCTTCCCCTCGAATCTCGAGGTCGACTTGCTTGCCGAGGTTGCGCGCCAGATCGCGAACAACGCGCGGAAAACGACCGAAAACTTTTTTGATCGGTTGCATGCGCGTCTTCATGACGGCGCTTTGCAGATCAGAGGTCACCAGCGCCAATGCGTTGACGGCTTTGCCAAACTCATCGTCACCTGCCGAGCCTTTGAGCATCAGCATGCGATTGCGGACCAAGACCAATTCACCGACCAGGTTCATGATTTGATCGAGACGAACCGTGTCGACACGAACCGTGGATTCCGGTGCTGGCGCAGGAGTACGGGTGGCGCCGATCGAAGTCGATGGGCCGCTTGAATCGCTTTGGTTCCCATGTTGCGGAGTCAAGGGAGGCGTAGACGCTGGTGACGCCGAGCTGGATTCGCCCTTTCGCGCGCCGGCTTGGGGCGCCGGTGCTGGTCTTGTGTCCTTGGGTTTCGCGTCGACACCGGCGCTTGTGTCCGATGATGAATTCGGCTGCGGCTTTGAACTCGCGACAGGACTTTTGCCCGGGCCGTGCAGGCGATCGAGAAGTGCCTCAAACTCTTCGTCACTGATCTCGTCGCTGTTGGCTGGGGCACTGTCAATGTCCGAACCGCTGGCCGTAGGGGCGCCGGAACCGGCTTGTTGGCTCTCGCTGGATACAGTCTTCGGCGCCGTCTTACTGCCGTGCAGCGCGTCCAGCAAAGCCTCGAATTCTTCGTCGCTGATGTCGTCGTCTTCAGGCTCGCCACGCGGGCCAGCCGGCGGTGAGCCCGTACCGAGGTCAACATCTTGAACTGGTGCGCTATTTGCCTGTTCGCCGAACATTGCAAGCATGGCGGCATCGGCCTCGTCGAGACCGCCCGCGGATGCAGAGTCGATCGAGTTCTCTGCCCAGCGGTCGCTGCTTTCGGCGTTTGTGCCGATATCTTGGGGGCTGTGCTCGGTTGATGCAGCGGTGGGGCGGGTGGCGAGTGTTTCTGCGGTTGCCGTCACGTAGTACTGCAAGCCGTCGAGCAGCTCCGAAGGCGCAGGATTGGGCATTTCGCCCGACCGCAGCTCACCGAACATCACATTGACGACGTCGAGCACGCGCAGAACCACATCCATCAGCTGAGGTGTAACGCCGATCTCACGGTTACGCAGGCGGTTGAAGACGTCTTCGGCACGATGACAAACCGCCACCAGCGAGTCGAGGTTGAGAAAACCTGCGCCACCCTTGATGGTGTGAAAACTGCGAAAGACGGCATTGAGCAGGTCGGGATCGTCCGGGCGATGCTCGAGCTCGACCAGTTGCTCGTTGAGATTCTCGAGCAGCTCACCGGCCTCGATCAAAAAGTCTTGCAGGATTTCATCGTTTGGATCGATCGCCATAGTGGCTCTCCTTGCGGCCTTTCGGCTCGAGCGGCCCATGGCCGTAAAACTTGATTATTCAGCTCGTGCCCAATGCCGATCACCAAGCGGGACTCGGGCACGCGTTCGCGCTAAGCCTGGGTCACGACGACAGCAGTAGACAACCAAAAGGGTCGCGGATCGAAAATCTTGGAAAGCCTTGACATGTTGATCGAACGCAACGCCGCTTTTGGCCTCATGCAGTCTGAAAAGCGAAAACCTACAAAGCTTTGATGATTAGCGTCGAGAGGCCGTCGAGCGCTTTTAAGTTTTCGGCCTCGTCTTTCTTATCTGGCTCGTGCACATGACTCACGCAGTCGACTCGGACACCGCTGAATCTTCAGCCCTGCACCGTGCCACGACACCATCCATGAGTCGTCTTACCATCGAACAGGCCGCTCGCCTGATCAAGGCTCGGGTCAGAATCCGAGACTCGATAGCAAAGCATCAACGTCGTCCTGACTTTGAACGACTTCGCCGGCGGAATCTTGAGTTCCGGGGACGGCTGGGCCGTGGCCGCGCGAATCGTTAGCAGACGTTTCTGCTGCGGGATCCTTGTTGGTGGGCGCGTTGCTCGTGTTTTCGCGCCTGCCGCGAGCTTCTGCCGAAAGACGAATCATGCCGACGAGGCTGACTTCGAGGTCCTGAACGAGCTGAATGACGCGTCGGATCACCTGCCCTGTCAGATCCTGGAAGTCTTGCGCGAGCAAAATCTCGGAGAGCCCTTCGCGTAACCGGGACAAATCGACGCGCAGGGCTGGGAACCACTCGTCGAAATTGCGCGCGAGTTGACGGAATTCCTCTGCGCTCGATTCACGAGCCCGAAAGCGTGCCCAGGCCGGCTCGATTTCGTCGAGCTTGGCGAGCGCCTCGTCAACCAGAGGCTGATGGGTTTCGACTGCCGTGAGCGTGCGGTCGGCCGCTTGAGAAGTCAGCGTGACGACATAATTCAAGCGTTCTTTGGCATCGGGGATTTCGTCGCGGGCTAGAGCCGATAGCCGCGAGTCGCCGCGGAAGCCTTCCAGGGTCTCGTGTAGCTCTCGCGTCAGCTTGCCGAGCTCTTCAAAGAGATGACGCTCCCGAACTTGGGCCAGTCTTTCGATGTACATCTCGGCTCGATCGTCGTCGCCGGACTCGAGTGCGTCGACCAAGGCGCGCGCATCGACCAAGCGTTGATCGTGTAGATGTTGCTCGACGTGTTCTTTCATGCGGCAATCCTTGAGGGACATGTCGTGTGCGCGAGCTTGCGCGGGGCGCGTCGGCGCTCGGCAAGCCTTCGCTGCATTGGTGGCGTGAACGTTGAAGTCAGCAACACGGCGCCGGTCGTTTGAAATCGGGTGAAAAACACTCGCCCTTCCCGCTCAGTGGCGCCGAGAGATTCGGCGGCCTCACAGATATCGATTGCGGTGAGCATTGTCACGTACTCTTGGTACGCCTCCGCTCTCACTCACGAGGCGTGCTCGACGTGGTGGTGATCGCAGGATCTGTGACGGCACCGGCCCGACGTCGATCGTGATTCGTGTTCGCTCATCCAATTCGCTCGAAGATCTTTTCGATCTTTTCTCGTAACGTCTCGGCGGTGAACGGCTTGACAACATAGCCGTTGACGCCTGCCTGTGCGGCTTCAACGATCTGTTCGCGCTTGGCCTCGGCCGTGACCATCAGAACCGGAAGCGTCTTGAGTTGTTCGTCAGCTCGAACCGCACGCAACAAATCGATGCCCGGCATGTTGGGCATGTTCCAGTCGGTAATGAGAAAGTCGAAATGACCATTTCTCAGCATTGGCAACGCGGTTGAGCCATCGTCGGCTTCCTGCGTGTTGTTGAAGCCGAGGTCGCGTAGCAGATTCTTGATGATTCTCCGCATCGTGGAGAAGTCATCCACAATCAATATCTTCATATTTTTATCCACGACCTACCTCTCACTGAGCGCACAAAGATCTGAAATGAAGTGACCCATTATTCGGGTCGATCTAGAAGTCTTGGGTCGGATCACTGAATCCATTCATGCGATCCGGTGAGACCCATGTCGTTGCATGAGCACTGTGTCGAAAGCCACATTGTCTTTGACTGATTGAGCCTCGTTCGTGTGCCTGACGACCCTGAAAATGGATTGAGTCGTTCCACGCCGACGTTGTGGAGATTCGAAATTCTGCGAAGGCCTTCGTTATGAAGATCAGTAGAACCAACGGCGAGTCCAGAGCTGCAGGTCCCGACGACCGAAGTCTCGGTAATCCAATTCTCGGATCCCAATTGATGTTTCTGTCAGTCGAATCAAATGACGTATTTTTTGGTGCGTGAGATTAGATCGGATACGGCAAAGACTCGTTGATCCGAAATCGTCGATGACATGGGTCTGACACCGTGCGGCCTCATTGATTTTTGCGCTTGACCGAGCGTTGCAGGCGCAAAATTGCTTGCGTTCGTATTTGTGAAACGCGCGATTCCGTGACACCAAGAACGGCCCCGATTTCCTTCAAGTTGAGCGACTCATCGTAGTACAACGACAAAACGAGCTTTTCCTTGTCGCTGAGCTGCGCGAGGCTCTCAGTCAGTTGTTCGAGTTCTTCTTCGGCTTCAAATTGTTCGTCCGGTGCTGGGGCCTCGCCGGCAATCCATCGATCGGTGTCGTCATCCGGACCGCCCAACTCGTCCAGCGCGTACAGGCGAGCGCCGCGCGCGTCGTCGAGCATGCGATGGTACTCAGCGAGATCAACACCGAGTTCCGCGGCGACCTCGGCATCCGTCGCATAGCGTTGCTCGCGTTGCTCGACGACTCGAATGGTTTCTCGAATACGACGTGCATTGCGATGAACCGACCGTGGTGTCCAGTCTGAGCGGCGAAGCTCATCGAGCATGGCGCCACGGATTCGTATGGATGCATAGGTCTCGAACTGCGCGACCTCGCGATCCACAAAAGTACGCGAGGCTTCAAGGAGGCCGATTGTGCCGGCCTGAATCAAGTCGTCGATTTGAACCGAGTCGGGCAAGCGCGCCGCGAGGTGATAAGCAATTCGACGCACCAACTCAAAGTGCTCTCGAAGAAGCGCACGTTCATCGCGGGCCGCGACCGCAGCTTGTTGATACTGAGCGAGGCCGCGCCGAGGCGCCGCACTCGACGCGGCATCTAGATTCGACGCCAGCTTCGACAAGCTCACGTGTTCCGGCGGTCGTTCATTGCGCGCGCTCGCCACTCTGTACTCCCCCTGAAGCTGGCGTGAATCCACCGGGCTCACTATTGTCCAATTTAGACGCTTAGTGCTAGTCATCCTTCCCATCTAGGATTGTTGTAAATCGAGTGCGGATCCAGCGGCAATCTGTGCGGTCCAGCACCGTGCTCACGATGGCTTAGGCTTTCTCGGCAGCAATAGCCGCTCGACAAAAAAACCGATCCCGGGAACGCCCTGATCGAGCGCTGGCAGCCGCATCAGCGTTTGTGCAGCCTCGAACAACGCGCGTGACGATGAGGCTGACGGCGCGAGGGTCAAAACCGGTTTTCGCCGCTGGACCGCTCGTCGCAGTTGTTCATCGTGCGGAACCGCGCCGATGCGTGTGATCGTCACTTCAGGAAGATACTGAGAACATACCCGTGCCAGCGTGGCCTCGACACGGCGCGCGGACGCCAGATCCGCGACATTGTTCGGTAGTAGGTAGAAATTGCGTCGGTCGTGATCACGAAACAGAACCTTAATCAGCGCGTAGGCGTCGGTCAGTGATGCGGGTTCATCGTTGACGACGACGACGACTTGATGAACAGCGGCACAGAACCGCGTAACCGAATCTTGCACACCTGCTGCAGTATCGACCAGCAGGAGATCGACAGGACGCTGATAGCGCTCAAACGCACGAACCAGCCCCGCGTGTTCACTCTGTGAAAGATTGGCCATTTCGGCAATCCCCGATGCTGAGGCGATGACGTCAATGCCCTCTGGCCCTGCGGTGACGACTTCGTCGACAGAGGTGACGCGTCCGCTGATCAGATCATGAAGCGTGCGTTCCGGCTTGAGCCCGAGAAGAACATCGACGTTGGCAAGCCCGAGGTCGGCATCGAGTAGCAACACCTTGCGTCCAAGTTTGGCGAAGGCGACAGCGAGATTAACGGCGACGTTGGTCTTGCCGACGCCCCCCTTGCCGCTTGCTACCGCGATCATTTGCACCGCCGCTGTCATGTTTGGATTGACCTCACTGAACGTCGCCTTGTCACGATAGAAAACTCAACGGTAAAACATCTTTCGAGCGCCTCCGATGACGCCTATACCGCGGTCGGATCGAAACGCCTGTTTGGATCGTTAGACGTCAAGAATGCCAGATCGCAGACCGTGTGAGCTTGACGCGTCTCGGCGATGGCTTTGCGAAAGCGTGGTCGCGCCATCGAACCGGGCCGCGATGAGTGCGACATTGTGGTCTCCGTCGCTGCAAAGCACGACGTCGCGTGGGATCGAGCGGCTTTTCTTATCATGCAAAGGCGCCGCGCCGCGCCGCCAGGTTTTTTTTCGTCGAGCGTGAACGACGCAACCAGCTGCAGTCGAGACTTGTCTTAACCAACGGATCCAGGCCGTGGTCGGGGGACGAATCGGATTGGCGCGTCACCTCGCGCGTACGGTCGTCGCGAGGCGCTACCCCGAGGCCGTCAAGCGCGTCGAATTCGTCGTCACGAACCTGGGGCGACAGACGACCCGTCGATTCAGGTACGCTTCCGAATGCGGTGGAGCGCCGAGGAGAAATCGTAGCGCTCCCGATGTCCGAGCTGAGCTGCTGCTCAGCCTCGACCGATCGATTTTCACGCGATCGACTTTCGCGCGATGTCGGTTCATCAGGGGTGGAGTTCTGGCGGCCTGAGGGCTGCCAGCGATCACGCAGCGGACGGAGGGACGGCGTTGCCATTGGCTGCCTCTCGCGATAAACATGCGCGTCCGACGCCGACGCCCGGACATCCGGACGCGGTTTGTCGTTCTGACTCGCGGACCCCAGCAACAGACCTGAAATCCAATCACCATCGACACGACCAAGGGGTTCAGAAAAGCGTGCTCCTTCGCCGAGAAACGCAATCGGTAACTGGTTCTCGAGAACGGCTGAACAGGCGCTGCCCCAAGCCCGTAGTTCGTCCACGTGTGTGAGCAACGCTGCCTCGGGAGTGGCCTGCGGTGGCCATGTTTCGACTGCGGCAAACAGTTCCTTCAGGGCGCGCTGGTCCAGTGATGCGCGAACCGCCAGCCAGTTTGTCCAATCCACTGAACCTTTCGGTCCGGCGGCAATGTCAGCTGGTGAGGCGTAAGGTGCTTGGTTTAAGTCGTGCCCTCGCCGTTCTGTACGTGCGCAGGCGTCACGCCATTCCGCTGCGAGGTTGTGAACCGGGTGTCCGAGCGCCATGGCAGACGGTGTCATCCCCGGAGTGTCGAGAAGAAAAAGATGATGAGGGGACTGCGTCAGTCGTTCAGCCATGCGTCGAGCCAATGCTTTTGCGTCACGCTCCTGCCACAGCGGAACGCGCGCCAGCGCGGCAAACGACTGTAATTGCTGGCCCGCGCCGAAGCGTTCGTGATCGATGGTTACCAGCGTGATCGAGTCAACTCCATGACGTTCGACTCGACGTAGTGCCAAGCGGCCGAGCATCGTCGTCTTTCCGGCGCCGTTGGGCCCAACGATGGCAACGACGCCGCCTTGATCGAGTCTTTCACTTCCGCCGCTTGGCAGCATGGCCGCCAGGCGCCGTCGCACACCGCCCCAGGCCGTCGCAAAGTCTTCACCCTCGGTCACGCTGGCGGCGAGACCGCGCGCGATGTTTTCGTCGAAACCTGTGTCGATGAGACGGGCGACGATTTCGGCCGCTAGGGGATGACGCGCCGACCAGGCTGCGCGTTCGTCGTCGGCATGTCGATCGGCGAGCATCAGGCGCAGGCTCTTCAGTTCGTTTCGCATCGCTGCAATGTCGGGATCGACCGGCCACAAGCCTCGCCCTGCCGGCTCCGGCCGGCGTTCGGCCCTCGAGTGGGTCTTGCGATTGCCGGTCGAACGCGCGCCAAATCGGATCGATTCAGAATACGCCGCTTGTGCTTCTGAGTCTGGACGTCTGGCGGCCGATGAGTCGCGCTCCTGCCATCGGCTATCAGCGGGTTGATGCGGTGACCACGCGGCTGAGCGATCATCGCCCCTGATCGTAAGCCCTGCTTCAGCCCTTAGAGATTCAGCCGGTTGGGCGTGGGTTGCGATCGAGGCCGACGGCATGCGTCCCCTTGCCAGCGATGACGTGTCGGGCCACTCCCGATCATCAGTCGTTGCGGCTGTGGATTGGGGGCCCTGAGTTGACGCCCGGCTTGACCCAGGCGAGGGCAGCGGACTTTGCGCGGTTGCACGGGGAAACGCCTCGTCGGGTGTCCATGGCGTTGCGGGTCGGAGCGAGGTCATGTGGGCCGAAGCCGCGGGCTGCTGGCGATGTGGCGGGGGGGGCGCTTCGATCGTTTCGCTTTCAGTCGGCTGAACAGGGTCAAGCTCAAGAGCAGCGACAACCTCGATCCCGCCTTCAACTCGTCGGGACGACAGGATGACCGCTTCTTCTCCCTGAAACTCGCGAATCTGACGCAGCGCATCGCGCATATCGACGGCACGGTATCGGCGTATGTTCATCGGGTGACTCCAGAATTCAGTCGTCAGGCTGCGGTGTCAGCGCTCTGCTGATGGATACGGCACCGCCCATCAAGGCTCACCGCTTGATCCGATGCCGTCGACGACGCGCCAATGTCGAGTTTTTGACTCTTTTTCGCCGAGACAGCCATCGTTCACTAAGGGCAAGAGCGAAGCAGGATTCGCGCCAATATGTATGTCTTCTAACGTGTTGCGCCTGCCGGCGAAGGGGCCGCGGGATCACGACCCTTCGACATCGGCGCCGAACCGGCCGCCGCATTGGGCGTGCCCTCGTCGCCACCGAGCGTTGCGACGATACGGATACGCCGGTTGTCGGGAATCTCTGTGAAAGCCAGCACCGTGAGCGTACGGATCGCGCCTCTTAGCCAGCTCGCCATCCACGCGCGCAATTCAGGCGCGACGACCAGAATCGCTGGCTGACCCTCGGTTTCAAGCCGCTTGGTGGCATCCTGAACGGCCCGTTGAACGCGTTCGGCCAAACCCGGTTCGATGCCGACGACATCGCCACCTGCCCCTTTCACTGCTCGGTGCAGCACTTGTTCGAGCTGTGGCTCCAGTGCAATCAGCGGGAGCTCGGCGTCGGGGCCGACGAGATCCTGAACGATCGACCGCGATAGAGCGACCCGCACGGCTGCGGTCAACGCGGCCGGATCTTGAGCCTGATTGGGTTGACGCGTCGCCAGTTCGGCGATGGTCTCGGCGATCGTCCGCAGATCACGAATGGCGACCTGTTCGGCCAAGAGATTCTGTAGAACCTTGAGGAACACGTTGAGCGAGACAGTCTTGGGCACAAGGTTTTCGGTCAGTTTCGGATACTGCCGGCCCAGTTGGTCGATCAAGTGCTGAGCCTCTTCATGGCCAATCAAGCGGTGCGCGTGATCACGAAAGATTTGTGAGAGGTGGGTGGCGATTACCGTTGCACAATCGACGACGGTGTAGCCAGCGGCTTGCGCGTTCTCACGTTCCTCGGGATCGATCCACACTGCGTCGAGGCCGAAGGTTGGCTCTTTGGTGGCGATGCCATCGACATGATCGAAGACTTGGCCGGGGTTAATCGCGAGCTCTTTTTCAGGCAAAACCTCGGCCTCTGCGACGGTCACACCGAGGAGGCGGATCGCGTACGAGGCGGGTTTGAGTTCGAGGTTGTCGCGGATATGGACCGGTTGAATCAGGAAACCCAGTTCCTGGGACAGCTTGCGTCGCACCCCCTTGATTCGCGCCAGAAGCTGTCCGCTTTGGGCGCGGTCGACCAACGGAATCAGGCGGTACCCGACTTCGAGTGAAACCAGGTCGACCGGGGGAACGTCGTCCCATGACAGCTCGCGCAATTCGGGCGCTGCTGGTGCCTCAGCTGGTGTGTCGTCGCGTTCGATCAGCTCGTCACCGAGTCGCTTCTCACGATTGCGCCACCATGCACTTGCCGCGATCAGGCTAGCGAGGCCAAGAAAAACCATGTTCGGCATGCCCGGTACGATGCCGAGCAGACCAATGATCGCTGCGGTCACGTAGAGCACACGAGGGTTGTCGAACAGCTGACTCGAGACCTGCTCGCCCATGTCCTGTCGGCTCGAAACGCGGGTCACGATGATCGCAGTCGCCGATGACAGCAGCAGCGAAGGAATTTGCGCGACCAAACCGTCTCCGATCGTCAGCAGCACGTAGTTGGTTGCTGCATCGGACAGCGCCATCCCGTGCTGAGCCGTACCGATGATCAAGCCACCAATGATGTTGATGAACAGAATCAGAATGCCGGCGATCGCATCACCACGCACGAACTTCGAAGCACCATCCATCGAGCCATAGAAATCGGCTTCTTGGGCGATCTCCTCGCGTCTCTTGCGAGCCGTGTCTTGATCGATCAAGCCGGCATTCAAATCGGCGTCGATGGCCATCTGTTTGCCCGGCATCGCGTCGAGGGTGAATCGCGCCGAGACCTCCGAAACGCGCCCGGCCCCCTTCGTCACAACGACGAAGTTGATGATGACCAGGATCGCGAACACGACGAGACCGACAGCGTAGTTGCCACCGACAACAAAATCGCCAAACGCCTGAATGACCTGACCAGCAGCATCGGTGCCGGTGTGCCCCTCAAGCAGAATGACGCGTGTCGAGGCGACGTTCAGCGCCAGTCGCATCAACGTCGCCACCAGCAAGACAGTCGGAAAGACAGCAAATTCCAGAGGACGCGGGGTGTAAACCGCCACCATGATCACGACGATCGACAGCGCGATGTTGAAGGTGAACAGCATGTCGAGCGCGATAGGAGGTAAAGGGATGACCATCATCCCCAGCATCGCAATCAGCAGAAGTGGCGCGCCCAGGCCCAATTTGGCCGCGAATGAAAAACGATCGAAGACGCGCATCGCTCTCAAGCCTCCCCTTGTCCGTCGAGGCTGTCGTGATCATGGTCTTCGCCGCGCCACGCATTTCGGCGTGCGCGCTGCGGATCCAGATAGGTTTCGGGAATTTCGAGTGCGCCAATTTCGAGGACGGCGTTTTCGCGAGTATTGATGTCCCGTAGCTGAAACACGTAGGCGAGAATTTTGGCGACGGCGACGAATAAGCCGGGCGGAATTACCTCGCCGATCTCGGTCGTGAAGTAAATGGCTCGTGCGACTCGCGGTGCCTCGACACGCACCACGCCGGATTCTTCACCGAGAGCACGGATACGTGCCGCGACCAGATCGGTCCCCTTGGCCAACAACTTCGGCGCCGACATGGTGTCGGCGTCATAGGCCAAAGCCACAGCAAAGTGAGTCGGATTGGTAATGATGACGTCGGCTTTGGCGACATTTTCCATCATCCGCCGTTGAGCAATTTCCTGTTGCAATTGACGGATACGCTGTTTGACCTCGGGCTTGCCGTCAGTCTCTTTGAACTCGTCCTTGAGCTCTTGGCGCGTCATCTTGAGCTGACGCTGGTGGTTCCAGAGTTGGAACGGAACATCGATCAAAGCCACCAGCAACAACGATGCGCTGACCAGAATGAAAGTCAAGGCCGCGAGCTGACCGGCCTCGAGGATGGCCTTTTCAACAGGCAGTTCCCCAAGCATGACCAAACGGTCGGACAGCCACCACAAAACGACCGCTCCGACGATGGTTACGAGAGCAAACTTGGCCAGCGTCTTGACGAACTCAAGCAGCCCCTGCGCCGAAAAAATTCTCTTGAGCCCCTTGAGCGGATTCAGCTTTTCCAACTTCGGCATTAGCGCCTTGCTGGAAAAATCAAGGCCGCCGACGAGAATCGGGCCAGCCAAAGCCGCTACCACCACAACCCCAAATAGCGGCAACAACAGCCACAGGGCCTTGGCGAGCATCATCAATAAGTAGGGAAGCAATAAGGTCGAGTCAAAGGCCAGCTCACGCTCGATAACGAGCCCATGTTCAAGGCCGTCAAGCAGCTGTTGGGCGATCAGGCCACTCGCAGACCACAGTAGAGCCCCGCCGCCGAGCAACACCAGCAGCGTTCCCAATTCGCGCGAGCGAGCAACCTGGCCCTTTTCTCGCGCCTCGCGCAGGCGCTTGGGGGTCGGTTGTTCGGTTTTTTCTTGTCCGTTCTCGTTCTCGGCCATGCGTGGGCTGCAAGCAAGGCCCGCGCCAATCACGTCTCAAGCGCGCGACCGTTGCCGTGCACGCTCGATCAAGTCGGTTTTGAGGCCGACAAATCCGCGGTGTAACAATCACTTGATCACTACAACCTCAACGATTTTACTTTTGCCTCGAACCTGTCGCTGGCGTCAACTGACGACCCGGTGTGCGTGACTGATTCAGGCGCCATACGCACGCCTCTTTTGAATCAGCCCGCTCATCCTGTGCACCGGCCGACGGGCCTCCTGCGGTCAGGTCGGGGGCGGCAACAGTTGCACGATCAGACGAAAAGCCTCGGACAACAGCTCGCCCAACCGATCTGGAAACCCTGGCAAGATCAACAACAAGAGCACAAAACCAAACAGGATCATCACCGGAAATCCGACGGCAAAAATGTTCAATGCGGGTGCGGCACGAGTGACCACACCCATGGCCAGATTGACCACCAGAAGTGCGGCCAAGGCGGGAATCGCAATCAGTACCGCCCCGGCGAACATGACAGCACCGAAGGTTGCAATCGCGTACAGACCCTGCGGCGAGACCGTCAACAATCCGACGGGCATGAACTGAAAGCTGGCGATCAAGACTTCAAGCGCGACAAGGTGGCCATTCATCGCGAAGAACAATAGTGTCGCGGTGATCGTGAAGAATTGCGCGACCATCGGTACCGATACGCCGGTGGCAGGGTCCGCAATCGACGCAAAACCCAAGCCCATCGACAAGGCGATGACCTCCCCGGCCTGGGTGAACGCAGAGAAGACAAGCTGCAACACAAAACCCATTGCGGCACCGATCAGGACCTGGGCTGCGGTGATCAAGAAGCCCTCGAAACTAAACGGGTCGATTCCAACGGGAACGGCGACCCAGGGCGCTACCAACAGCGCGAGCAGAAAGGCGAGCGCCATGCGTGCCTGGAGGTTCACGGTCGACGCACCGAACAGCGGTGCCGCGACCAGAAATGCGCTGATGCGGGCGAAGGGCCACAGCACACCCGCGACAAAAACCAGCAAATCTTCAGCGGCAAAGCTCATGGGAGCCCACTCAAAGGCGTCTGGCTACGCATGGCGATCAACCGGCCAACAGGCCGGGAATCATCTCGTAGAGACCGACCGTGTAATCGACGATCAAGCCGAGCATCCAGTTGCCGGTGACGAGCAGCGCAGCAAACATCGCGAGCAATTTTGGAATGAACGACAGTGTCATTTCCTGGATTTGCGTCGCTGCCTGCACCATCCCGATAGCCAGACCGACGGCGAGAGCCGTCAGTAGAATCGGAGCCGACAACAGAATCAGCACCCAAAGTGCGTCACGCGCGACGTCAATGACGATCTGAGGTTCCATATTTGACTCAGGTGACGACCACAAAAGAACGTGTCAATGTTTCGACGATCAACGTCCATCCGTCGATCAATACGAACAGCATGATCTTGAACGGCAAGGAGATGATCAACGGCGACAGCATCACCATGCCCATTGACATCAAAATCGAGGCGACCACGAGGTCGATGATCAAGAACGGGACAAGAATCAAGAAACCGATTTGAAAGGCCGTCTTCAACTCTGAGGTCACGAATGCCGGAATCAATGTCGATAGCGGAATGTCATCGACGGATTCGAAACCGTCCTCCTGACCAGCCAATTCGGTGAACAGCATCAAGTCTTTTTCGCGGGTCTGAGCGAGCATGAAGGCCCGCATCGGGCCCAGTGCCGCGACGATCGCCTCCTCGGTACCCAGCTCCTCGGCAAGAAAAGGCTCAACAGCCTGCTCTTGAATTTGCGTGAAAACTGGCGCCATCACGAAGAGCGTCAAAAATAAAGCCAATCCGATCAGAATCTGGTTGGAGGGTGTCTGCGTCGTGCCGAGTCCCTGACGCAGGATCGCGAGGACAATGATGATTCGGGTAAACGACGTCATCATCAGCAATACTGCGGGCAGCAGCGTCAGCAGCGTCATGAACAGCAAGATCTGCAGCGTCACCGACCAGGTTTGCGCCCCATCGGGATCTGTCGTCAGGCGCAGCGCCTCAAGCGTCCCGGGCGTCGTTTGTGCGGCGGCACTGCCCAGCGTCAACGCGAAGATGAGCGCAACCCACACGAGTGTCTGCGTATATGCGCTCACCCTCGCCGCACCCTCACCGATCGCTGCCGGTAATGCCGACCCGTTTCGCAACAGACCGATGCTGCTCATCATGCACGATCCTTGGGATCGGCTTTCAGACTTGGAAGGCGTTCGTTTGCAGATGCTGCATGAGCCAATGGATTCGCCGCCTGGGTTCGCTCGCGCGGCGGATTAGTCGAACGTCTGCTTTGTTCGAGTGCGCTACGAATGCTGCGATGGCGACTTCCGATTGATTCGATCGCCGTCTGCTCCATAGGGGCCGGGCTGGTTGCCGCTGGTTCATTGGCAAACGACCTCACCGCCGGTGACAGGCCGTTTTGTTCCGACCCTGATGCCGACGGAGGTCGCGGCTTTGACGTCGACGATAATGGTGATGCCGCTGCAACGTTTGACACTGTCGCGGCGTTCGGCGCCGGCGAATCAAGACCGTCTGAGCGTTTGGCTTCTTCCAGCTGAGCGCTGAAGGGAACGGCTCTTTGGCGCTCGTTTTCGGTCGTCATGCTGCGGATCGGTTCACTGACGGACATTGCTGGATCTGACGGGGCGCCGGGTGTCCAACAGTGCAGCGACTCGATCCGCCCCCCTCCGACACCCAGCAAGATTCGCTGTCCGTCAACCTCGATGACGATCAGTCGCTCACGCGCGCCGAGCGCTCGCTGCCCCATCAGATCAATACGAAGGTTGTCGCCACTGACCCGATTGGGAAGACCCTGTAGCCGTCTCATAACGTACGCGAGCGCGAGAATCATGCCGACTACGAGGATCAGCGCCCCCAGCATCTGAACAAGGACCCAGGCGCTGCTGGTGCGATTACCCGAAAGGCCGCCGAGAGCGCCTTGATTCCACATCAGTCCCTCGCCAACACCCGATAACGTTGCGCCTGATGCCTCGGATGCCGACTCCGGATCGATAGGTTGCGATTCTTGCGTTGTTTGAGCCGTCGCGATCTGCGCGGAGGCGATCAGCAGATTGACCATGATCAACGCCACCGTCGCCCGCAGAAACGTCGACGTCGTCGCGACAGCGTCGTTTAGCGCAGGCGCAAGCCTGGGACGACACCCAATGAGCGCTCGAAAAAACCAGCGCGGGCCAGTGATCGAAGGCTCTCGCGCCGATCGCAACGCGCGTTGAGCGGGATTGAGGACCGTTTCTTGCGGGCATCCGCTCGCGTGACCGTTATCCAGCCGATGGTTCATTTGAGCTTCCGGATGCGTTCACTGGGACTGATCACGTCTGTGAAGCGAATGCCAAATTTTTCGTTGACGACGACGACTTCGCCGTGCGCGATCAATGTGCCATTGACCATTACGTCGAGAGGCTCGCCAGCGAGACGATCAAGCTCGACGACTGAACCCTGATTGAGTTGAAGAAGATTGCGGATCGGGATCTTTGCGCGCCCGATCTCCATCGACAGCGTGACCGGAATATCAAGCACCATGTCGAGATTGACGTCACCCGAAGATAAATCTGAGCCATTGTCGAAGGATTGCGGCGTCAGTCGCGCTGCGCCCGGCTCAGGGCCAAATGACTTGTCCTCGGCGCTGCGAGTTGCGGCGCGGGCGGTGGAGCGGTTACCGGGTGCGTTGGACTTTTGACTCGACGCAGCCGATTTTGGCGACGTTTCGCGTGCTGCGGATGCGCTTGCGCTTGCTGCAGCAATCGCAGCCTCAGCCATGGCCTCGGGGTCTTCGCTCTTGGCTTCGCTGACCGCCTGTTCGGCCAGCGCTGCGGCCCACTCATCGGCCATCGAGTCTTGATCGACTTCCTCGCCCAGATCGATTTCGAACTCATCGCCTTCGGCACTTGCCGTGGCGTCGCCCTTTGGTGCGTCCTGATCGTTGCCGATGGCCTCGGGCTCGGCGTCGTTCACCGCGGCGTCTTGATCATCCTTTGCCTCTGCGATGTCGGCGTCCGATTCATTTTCGCGATCTTTTTGTGGCTCATTCATTTGCACGCTCCCATCGATTGGGGCTGGTCAACGTAACGGCGGCTTGCCGACGTTTTGGGTTCGAGCGAAATCGAGCGATGTCTTCATCCGGATTTGGTTTCGCGCTGAACTCGTTGATTCAGCTTGAGTGCCCGTTTGCCGCGGCTTTGGCCGAACACGCCGCGAAACATCGGGATG
Organism: Thioalkalivibrionaceae bacterium; assembly: GCA_046299415.1. Lineage (GTDB taxonomy): Bacteria > Pseudomonadota > Gammaproteobacteria > Ectothiorhodospirales > Ectothiorhodospiraceae > JBKBII01. The sequence goes on from JBKBII010000001.1 coordinate 391,149, forward strand.
TCTTCGACACGCAGCGTGACACTCTCGGGCCATTCGAACGGAATGACGTCACCGGCTTCGACATCGAGCAAATCACGCACGCTGACTTGCACATGTGCAAGATCGGCCCTCAGTTCGACCTCGGCGAGCAAGATTTCCTCGGTCATCGAGTCCAGCCAGCGCGAGTCCTGACTGGTTCGGTCGGATTGCAGACCGGCGTCAAGCTGCTCGCGAATCGGTTCGATCATCGAGTATGGAAGCGTGACATGCATGTTACCGCCGCCACCATCGAGCTCGATATGGAATTCGTTCACGACGACGATTTCCGTAGGGCTGACAATGTTGGCGAATTGAGGGTTGACCTCGCTCGAAACGAATTCGAAATCGAGATCCATGATCGGCGCCCAAGCCTTCTTCAGATCATCAAACGCCAGATTCAGTAAATTGCGAATCACGCGCATTTCCATCGGTGTGAAATCACGGCCCTCGATGCGTGTGTAATAGCGCCCATCACCCCCGAAGAAGTTGTCGACGAGAATGAATACAAGTTTGGGATCAAACACGAACAGGCCGGTACCGTGCAAAGGCGGTACGCGCACGAGATTCAAGCTGGTCGGCACGTACAGCGAGTGGACGTACTCCGAAAACTTGATGATCCGTGCCCCGCCCACGGACACCTCAGCTGAGCGCCGCAGCATGTTGAACAGCTGTACGCGCAAGGCACGCGAAAATCGCTCATTGATCATCTCCAGCGTGGGCATCCGCCCGCGAACGATCCGGTCCTGGGTGGCGAGGTTGTAAGGCCTCGCGATACCGTCAGCCGGAAATGGGTCGTCGTCGAGCGCGACATCGCCATTATCGACGCCGTGTAGCAGAGCGTCGATCTCGTCTTGGCTCAGAATGTCCGATTGTGGCGGCATAGAGCGGATCTCTCGAAAATGGCACCTGACATCGATGACGTGTCGTGCGTAGCGACCGGCTTCTGTCGGATATCAATCGTTCGCCATAGGTCTCTTGAGCGTCAAAGAATCGGCGCGCTATTGCATCACCAGATCCGTGAGCAAAACCTGTTCCAGATCGGGCAACGCGCCCCGTGCTTCCAGAACCCTGTTGATTGCGTCGCGCAGATCGCTGCGTAATTGGTCTTTGCCTTCGGGCGTGTTCAGCGTCGCGTAGGTTTGCTCCGCCAGAACGAATCCGATGTCGTTCTGAATGGCTGGCAGTGAAGCCTCTACGGCGGGTAGAACAGCCGGATTGCGTGCTGCTAGGGTCAACGTGATTCGCAAGAAACGGATCCGCCCTGGCGCGTCGAGATTGACCGTGATCGGATCCAGTGTGCGATAGGTCCATGGTGCGCCGGAAAAATCGGCGGCCTCGGCCTCTTGGTCCGGATCGCTCTGCAGCAATAGAAAGTACACAGCTGCTGCTGCAGCACCGCCGACGAGCACAAAAGCGACGAGCCCAATGATGATCCACTTGACGAGGCCGCTTTTGCCTTCGGCTTCGAGCACGACTTCTTCGGTGTTCGCACCGGGCTTCGCTTTGCTTTTTGGGTCTGTTTTCTTCGGCGCTTGAGCCACGTGTGGATCTCCGGCGATGTGGTTAGGGTTGAAGCTTGGGTCTTTTCGTCTTCGCGATGTCCGATATTGCTGAGGAACGCACCGGTCGGCACCGCCAGGGCATCGTGGGCACCCGAACCACGCCAATCCGGGGTGTGTGATTCTCAATCCCACATTTGCGGGCATGCTCACTCGAAGCCAGCCCGGTAGCCACCCGTAACAATGATTTTAGCGACAGACCTTGCGACGCGAGTCCGAGCGCGATCGCGCCATCACGCAGTCCTAGGGTCAACTTGACGACTCATTGGCCCACCGTTACTCGCTTGAGGTCGTCGACGTATTGAGATCTAACGATCGTGGCCTGAGCGACCCCTGCGATAGCGTAACCCGTCGAACAACGCTGTGGGATCGATAGTCTGAAACACGCGAGAGAAACCCGACCGAGGCGCGCGGCTGACGAAATCGCAAGTGGCTCTCCGGGCCGCTCTGGAGAGGCCGCGAGGCATCGCGAGATGCTGCGATGGTCGTTCGACGTCCAATGGCGACGCACTTCTCGCAACCCGTTCTGGAGAGACGACGCGGACGCAAGCTGCGTCGGTCAATGCGTTCGTCGTGGACGGCGTTCGTCCTCGAGATCGTCGGGTTCAAGATCGTCAAGTCTGTGTGACGTATCTCGACGCGCTCATCATCAACTCCACTCGAGGATTCTCGGACTCTACGATCGCGGAGTCTCGGAGTTGCAAGGCTCAGCGTCGACAAGCGGGGCTGGCACCACGTGCCGGCGTAGCTTGCTGAGGACTGAGGGCATCAAGGCCGGTGGCCATCGATATTGATGGCGAAGTGAAGTGCGCGGCTTGGCAGCGATCTATTGATGTATTTGCCTGTTGAAATCATTCAAAACAGTCACTTGACGATTCTTAATGTGGTGTTTTATCGACTCACCCAGGTGGTTTGGAGAGCTGCTGGGCGCAAAGCGGTCGAACTGCTTTGATCGCGTTGGGAGCAGCGTCGATCAGGCGAATAGATCGAGCCGACCACGCAGACGATCGAGTGTCGCTGGACGAGTTCGATCGTCGCCGCCCGGATTGTCGTCTGCGTCGCTCGCAGCCGAGTCCGTCGCGTTCTTTGCCAAACCATCGCCGCGTTCGCCGTTTTGAGAATCCGTCTGCTGACCCGCTTCGCGATAACCAACGCTGGTGTCGCCGAGCATCAGGCCGCCCTGCTCTAGCGTGTCACGCAAACGTGGTAGATGAGTTTCCAAAAGGTCACGCGTCACCGGTTGCGTAGTGAGGAACTGAACATGGACGCGGTCGCCTTCGACGTGGACTTTCAGGTCGATCGAGCCGAGTTGTGGCGGGTGTAATCTCACTTCGGCCATGCCGCCGCCACTGCCGACGAGCATACGCATCCGTTCGACGAGACCCCGCGCGAGCCCCGGATCCACGCTTTGCCGCGTCAATGCTTCGGCTGAGCCAAGCAGTCTAGAGACGTCGAGAGCTCGGGTTTGCGCGTCGCCACCGGCGGCAGCTGGCAGCCATCGCGGTGCAGATTCGGTGGTGCCGCTGGGTGGCGCGTTGATGGGCGCAAGCGTATCGAGTCGCGCAGCGATAAGATCGCGTCCGACGCCGGGCAGACGGGTCCAATCGAGCAGAGTGTCCCCGCGTCGTGAATCTGGAAGTTGCCCTTTGAGGGCGTACCCATCGCCCAACAACGATGCGATGCCCTCACCCGAGGATCCAGCGTCAGAGAAGTTTGCAAAAGCACGCGGCCCACCCCCGGTGAGTCCGGCTGCATCTTCGAGTGCTGCAAGCGCACGGGCGGCACGGTTGAGCCCGGCGAGCAAAGATTGATCGCTAGGCTCCCGTCCATCGATCCACTCCCGTGGCGCCGCGATCCGCTCAGGATCGATCCAATGGGCCGTTTCAATGTCTGTAATCGACTCGGCCGTCAGTCCTAGTTGATCGGTGATCGATCGCGGGATGACACCCGGCTGCATTTCGCCACCGGCAAACCATTGCCGCAAATGATCGATGGCCAACGCCGCGTCATCGTATGCGGCCACAAGGGAAAACGCCGTAGCGTCGCCATCGATTTCAGGGAAGGCTTGTCGTAGCGCGTCGGCACGTTGTTCCGGGCTAGCCTGCTCCCAGGCTCGTTGCAGTGAAGTCGAAACGGAAGCAACGCCCGCATCTGCGGTGCTTTCGGTTCGATTGGCGCGGCTCGATTCGGGCGACGACTGAGACGAATTTACGCGCTGAGTCGCGCCGCGTTCAGTGTCGGCGACCGTCGACGCTGTCGATCGTTGAGAAGGAGGTTGCGCAACGGGTGAATCGGGCGATTGCGCCGGTGTCCGTCGCGGCGCCAGATCAAACAGTCGTGAAAATTGATCGTTACCTACGGGTGGTTGAGTCGTCTGACGTGCCCGCAAGGTGTCGTCTGTCTTGGGCGAGCGATTCCCATTCAGAAGCGTGTTGACTAGCGCATTTGCGGTCATTTCGAGTCCTTGTAACGATCGACAACGTAACGATCAACGTCAAGACAGTCTGCGGCAAGGCCGGTAGCGACGTTACGCCGCGGCGAACCCGTATCGAGGAGAATCAAGGCTGAGCGGGAAGGCCCCCGCGTTCACCGCCGCGGATTTCGCTTGAGCTTGTCTCCGGGTCCGGTGCCCCTTCCCGGTAGACGATCGCCGAACTGTCCATGCGGCAAGCCCTCGCCGATGCCAATGGTTCCAACAACGTTTGGACTGAAGCAATATTCTTGCCAGAATCAGGTTTGAAATGGCTTTCGGCAGATGTCGTGTCGCATTTGTGAGCTCAAAACGTTTTGGGGGTGCTGCGTTGCCTGACGCTCTGAACGGCGATGTCGATTCGTTCGCTGTTCGCAAGGCGCAAACGGTCAATTGTGAGCTCAAATTGAGCGATTCGCCCTGCCCGCCTTGGGTCGTCAGGTGTTGTCGTTCGAATCCGCAAACGGCGGCCTCTCATGTGATCTCGTGTGATCTCGTGTGATCTCGTGGATGAGTTTTGGAACAACAGCGCCTTGCTCTCTTGTCGGTATCCGCAGCGCAACCGTTTCAAGTGTTTGTGGCGTTGAATCACTCGGGCGAACGTGCCTTCGATCGGAATTTCAAATCTGAACCGTAAGGTGTGTCCGATTTTGCCGCGGTGCCCCCCCGCCGTTGATCGCGAGGTCGTCCCCGTTAGCGCTCCCGATACTGCCTATTCTTTCGCCCATGGTGTCGAACCGACCATCGGCCCGTGAAACTGCGATGTGAGTCACAGCACGTGGCGAGACATCATCCGCGTCCGGCGCTGAGCAGGCAGCCTCAAATCGAGGTTCGCTCAGGCGTTGGGCTGCGCCGTCGTCGTTCAAATTCTGCTCTTCTCGCTCCAATTGCTTCGCGGCCTCAGCAGCGCGTCGATCAGCCACGGTCTCGATCGCTCGCCGTTCGCGCAGGGCGGCTTGATAGACCGCCTGTGCGTCGAGCACTCGATGTTCTGCCGCTGTCAGCTGCGCGCGCTGCATCTCGGCGGCTTCAAGCAGACGGCTGTGCATTTCTGCCTGTTGACGCAGGCGCAAACCGGAATGAACGGCAGCGGGAACACCGCTGTACTCCGCCGAGTAACGCTCGATCAGGGCCAGCGCATTTTCCAATTGCTGAGCCTCGCCCACGGCCGTGGCCAGCTGGACCGCGGCGTCACGCTCCGTCAGTGCCCGAATCGCGACCAGCCGGCGCAAACGTTTGAGGCGATCAGTGGCCACGTGCTACCTCCGTCGTTGCAATCGTCATCAACGCCGCTACCGTCTCGTCGTAGTCCGCAGCCTCGCGGAGGTCCTGAGATAAAAAGCTGTCGAGCAGTGGCCGCCGACGAAGCGCTTCGTCGAGTAGCGAGTCACTGCCTGAGCGATACGCACCCACCGTGATCAGGTCCCGATTTTGCTCGAACGCACCGAGCCATGCGCGTACCTTTGCGGCGGCGAGGCGGTGCTCATCACGCACTATGTTGGTCATGACTCGAGAGACCGATACGCCGACATCGATTGCCGGATAGCGCCCCCCTTCTGCGATCGACCGCGACAGCACAATATGCCCGTCGAGGATCGCCCGCGCGGCGTCAACGATCGGGTCATTATGGTCGTCGCCCTCGGCCAGAACGGTATACAAAGCTGTGATCGAGCCGCTGCCATCGGCCCCGTTACCCGCCCTTTCGACGAGCCGCGGCAAACGGGCAAAAACGCTTGCCGCGTAGCCCTTGGTCGCTGGGGGTTCACCGACCGCCATCGCGACCTCGCGCGCGCCTTGGGCAAACCGCGTCAACGAGTCGACCAGTAACAGAACATGGCGGCCCTGATCACGAAAAGCTTCAGCGATAGCCGTCGCGGCCCAGGCTCCATACTGGCGGGCCAGCGGAGATCGATCCGCCGGCACGGCGACGACGACAGCACGCGTCCGTGCCTGTTGATCGAGTACGTCCTCGAGGAATTCGCGGACCTCTCGTCCGCGCTCGCCAATCAGACCGATCACGACGACATCAGCGTCCGTGCCCCGACACAACATGCCGAGCAAAACGCTTTTGCCAACGCCACTACCGGCGAATAACCCCATTCGCTGACCACGACCGAGCGTCAATAATCCGTCGATAGCGCGTACCCCTGTCGCCAAGGGCTCACGGACTGGTTGACGCTGCAACGGATTGATCACAGGGCCAAACAAAGGTCGCATGTGAATATCGCGCAGAGGCCCCAGGCCATCAAGCGGGCTCCCATCGGCATCAATGACACGGCCGAGTAAACCGTCGCCGGTCGGGATTTCACGCGGCCGCCCAGTCGATTTGACGCGCAAGCCGGGACGCAGCCCCTGCGGGTCGTCTTCAGGCATCAGCAAGGTGCGACCTTGAGCGAATCCGACCACCTCTGCACGCACCGGTCGAGCCCAGAAGTCTGGTGAGGATCGACCGACGTTAGCGCTCGTCGTCGGTCGTGTCGGAGACGTTTCATGAAGCATCCCCAACGGGCGCGATGCCTCATCCGATCTACGAAGGATCTCGACCTGGGCACCCACAGCGGCTCGCAGCCCTTCGGCCTCCAACGCCATGCCTACCATGCGGACCAGTCGCCCCGAGGCCAACGGCTCAGCAATGACGCGATCAATGGCTCGACCGGCGTCGATCAGGCGTTGAGCGATGCGCGACTGAAGCGATACGCGGGTGTGATTGATGTCCTCCAGAACGTTAGCCAATGAGGTATTGGTGTCGTTGGGACCTGGCCCCTCCTGCCCGTGAGACTCAGTGATAGATTCGACGAGCGACCCAGTACCGAAAGAACCATGCCGGCGACGATCTGCCGCATGACTCCGTCCTCCATGGGCGTCGCCAGCGCGTTCACTATCAGCGCCTGTCATGGTGCCTCTACCGTTCTGTTGCTTGCCAATTCGGGATCAGAAGACGGCCCCGGAACGCTCGACTGGGTGCTCGGATTGACCTTTGACTCGTCATCGAGCTCCAAAGAGGCTCCGGTCTCGTGCTTACTCCGATCGGTCAGTCCGGCGCGAAGTGCATCGAGTGCAGCGTCGATTCGCTTTTCAATCTTGTAGTCGATATGAATAGCCGGACCATCCAGCTCCAGATCGCCACGCCGCAGATCATCACTCGCTTGCACGCTGACTCGCGTCGTCCACTTCACTACGGTACCGGTTTTAACTGTTCGTCCTAACAACAAAAGTGCATCTTCGGGGTGTAGTGTGATCGTGACATGGCGCTCATCGTCCGGAACCTGTTCGAGCGCTGCTTTGATCCACTGTTTGATTCTTTCTGGTTTAATTTGGAGCTCCGTGATGATGACCTTGCGCGCAACACGCTCAACGAGATCAATAAGCGTCGGCTCGAGCGCGGCGACGGTGTCAGGCCACTGATCACGCCAAGCCTCCGCCAAGCCGGCGAGTCGCTGTCGATCCGCGCGCAACAAACGCTCGGCCCGTGCGCGTGTCTCTCTGGCAGCACTATCGAATCCCGCGTCACGACCTTCTTGAAAACCCGCGGCAAAACCCGCCTGCCGCGCTTCATCCTCGATGACGGCAAGCTCGGCGGCGGTCGGAAGACGGATCGGGGGTCGCGGCCGATGTAAAAGGTCGGGCGGGGTCCAGCGCGGCCAAGCCGCGGAATGAGCATCTGCGGAAGCCTCAGCGTTTTCGCATTCACGAGGCTGACATGATTCCATCGTTCGTGGCAAACCCACGCCCGAATGGGCACGTTGGTCTGCTGATTCCCCGACGGCGGTACGCGCTGCCTGCGCGTCCATCGATGGGGCGTCGAAGGCTCTTCGGCCGGATTCGCTCACAACATCTGTTCCCCACCCTTGCCGCCGAGAACGATTTCACCATTTTCCGCGAGGCGACGTGCCACGGCCAGAATCTCCTTCTGCGCCGATTCGACATCAGATAGTCGGACCGGGCCCTTGGCTTCGAGGTCCTCGCGCAGCATCTCACCGGCGCGCTTCGACATATTGGCGAAGATCTTTTCCTTGAGCTCGTCGTCGGCGCCCTTCAAGGCCAGCACAAGTTGCTCGGTATTGACTTCACGCAGCAACGTCTGGATGCCGCGATCATCGACGTCGACCAAATTGGCAAACACGAACATCAATTCCTCGATGCGTGCTGCGAGGTCCTCATCGATTGACGCAATACCTTCCATGACGACCGCTTCCTTTGAAGCATCGAGGAAATTGAGAATGTTGGCGGCGCACTGAAGTCCACCGACGTTGGACGATTTACTGGTGTTCTTCCCAGACAGTTGATGTTCGAGAATTTCGTCAAGCTCGGCCAGAGCCTGTGGCTGGATACCGTCGAGTGTGGCGATACGCATGACGACATCAGACTGCACGCGATCGGGAAAGAACGCCATGGCCTCTGCTGCCTGATCCGGATCGAGGTGCGACAGGACGATCGAGATGATCTGCGGATGCTCGTTGCGCAGAATGTCCGCGATGGCACGAGCATCGAGCCATTTAAGCGCTTCCATCCCCTTGGAATTGCGGCCGAGTAGAACTCGATCGATGACGCCTGCAGCCTTGTCGTCGCCGAGAGCAGATGAAAACACTTTTCTAATATATTCGTCAGAACCGATACCTAGCGCGGTCTGTTCAAGCACGACATCAGAAAACTCTTTGAGAACCGCATTGATCTCGGATCGCTTGACGTTTTGCAACCCCGCCATCGCGATACCGATCTTCTGAACTTCCTTTGGCCCCATGTGGCGCAGGATTTCTGCCGCAGGCTGCTCACCGAGCGCCATCAGAAAAATGGCAGTGCGCTCAGCCCCGGAGCGTTTGGTTTCACCTTCCGTCGCCATTGCCCACCCATTCCTTGAGGACCTGCGCGACGCGCCTGGGGTCTTCGCGAACCATCTCGCGCACCGCTTCGAGATCGAGCTCTTGTTGATCGGGGCCCTTCGGGCCGGTTAGCGCCCCGACCGCTGATGGCTCCATCGTCAAAGCCGGCGTAGCGGCTCCGTTCGCGAGGGCCGGCGCTTGACCGTCCTGCTGCTCGTCGTGGGTCGACGCCGGAGGCGCCAGCATCTGCTTAACTACCGGCCGCACGACCGTAAGCAGTACAACCAATGCAACCAAAGCTGCAATGGCCACCTTAATCAGCTCGACAAACCAAGGCTGCTGCCAGATCGGCGGCGCTGTGACAAAGTCTGACTGCTCTTCAAGACTGAACGGCGCGGAGACCACTTGTATGGTGTCGCCTCTTGCGGCGCTGAAACCGACCGCTTCCTGCACCAGAGCACGCAGCTGATCGAGTTCTTCGGCCGCACGCGCTTCACGCAGGACTTCACCATCCGCTCCGGCGACCTCGGTGAAATCGATGACGACGGCAGTCGAGACACGCCGTACGGCGCCCGGCATCTCGCGTACGTGCGCAATGCTACGGTCGATCTCAAAGTTGCGCGTCGACTCTGTGATTCTTGCGCCCGGGCGCTGAATCGGTGCGTCACCCGGAGCTTCGTTCTCGATCGCACCGCCAGCGGGTGGCTGATTGGTCAAAGCGCCAGGGATGCCACCGGTCAGACCATCGACACCGACACGTTCTTCGTCTCGAAGTTGCTCGGAGCGGACTACTGACGATTCAGGATCAAAACGCTCTTCAGTTCTTTCGATGCGCGAGAAATCAATGTCGGTAGCGACCTGAACACGGACTCGGCCGACGCCGTAAATCGGCTCGAGTAATGCGAGGACACGCTCGACATATCCGCTCTCGACGCGGCGCTGGTACCGCAATTGATCTTCGCCACCGGCCATCGTCATCGGATCATCAATGGTCAACAAGCGACCTTGTTGATCGACGACAGTGACCTGGTCGGGTTCGAGTTCGGGCACGCTCGAAGCAACGAGGTGCACGATGGCGTTGACCTGCCGATCACCGAGGTGTTCGCCGCGAGCCAGCTGCACGACCACCGATGCGGTTGCCGGACGCCGTTCACGTATGAACACCGAGCGTTCCGCCTGCGCGATATGGACGCGCGCCGATTCTACGGCGGCGAGAGATGCGATCGTCCTCGCCAGTTCGCCCTCGATTGCGCGATGAAACCGGGCGCCTTCGACCAGGCGGCTGGCGCCAAAACCGCTGTCCTGTTGTAAAAGCTCGAACCCAAAATCACCACGACTCGGCAGACCCTGCTCAGCCACGATCAAGCGAGCTTCTGCGACTCGAGATGCTGGGACTTCGATGGCCTGCGTTGCGCCGTCCACACGATACGGAACGCCGGCCTGCGATAGAACACGAAGGACTTCGGAGGCTTCACCGGCGGGCAGTGCGCCGACCAACGGCGCATAGGTCGGCCGCATCGCCCAGATCAGTAAGAATGCCATTAAGACAAGCCCGGCCGCACCCAGTGCAAGAGCCCCCATTTGGCGACTACTCGGCATTTGCCGAAAGTCACGGACGCCAGCCTCGAGCGCTGCGGGCAGCTTGCCTCCCGATCCCGCGTTGCGTGATGTTACCGTTGCCTCAGCCATGACCGTATGTCCTAAGTCCATTCCAGCACCCAGTCCATTGATTGACTGGCGTCGAAACTCGCTTCAATCGATCACCGTTATCGCGATCTCGCCTCCGTGAATCGTCGATTATCATGCCCGTTTGCTGGCCGATGATCGCGCCGCGTTTCAGGCGGCCGTGAAAGATGGCAGGAGTTCGAGTGATGAGCGTTTTTCGAATCATGGCGATCACCGTATCAGGCGTTTCCACGGGTTGGGTTTCGAGGTTCAGGCGGCTCGAGACCGCGAAGCGCTGTTCGAAAGGGCGATCGCTTTTCATTCTGTGCCCTCGCCCTCACAGAATCGGTCAAGCCTGATCAAACCGAGAACCCGCCAGCCCACGTCGGCTGCTCGATCGAGACACCGAACTCCGGACGAGGTGACGTTTCCTGATCGCAATGGGATTTTCACTACACCTGCATTCGCATGACTTCTTGATAGGCCGAAAGCAAGCGATTGCGAACCTGGTTGGTCGCTTCGAATGCGATCGACGCCCGGTTCATGGCAACCATAACTTGCGGAAGACTGACTTGCTCATCGCCAAGCTCGAAGCGGGTTTGTAATTGATTCGATTCCTGTTGAACTGCGTTGACCGAGCGCAGTGAATCACGCAAAGCCTCGGCAAATGCGGCGGGTTGTGCAGGACCACTTGCACCTGTAGTGGCCGCTGCGCCTGGCCCCGCGAGTGGTGTTCCGTTGGTGTTCTGCACGCCAGCCTGCGTCGAGACCTGACGCATCTGCGCAAGTACCGCCTGAATCTGCATTTCACTCATGCGATTGATCTCCTGCCCTGCAACGCATTGCCGATGGGCGTCGTCGCTTTCTCAGACCTGATCCGCTCATATCCGCGGTATCTGGAATCGGTCACCGTCAGGTTTCTGGCTCGTGCGGAGTCCCAGGACACGGAGACCCACTCCTAACCCAACCGAATTCAAGAATCTCTAATGAGACATGCAAGGACTTGGCCAATCTTTTGTGTCAGAACTTTGTCGGGACCGAAAAACCCGCCTCGCGATAGCGAGCAAGCTTGTGCCGGAGGGTGCGCGGTGACACCCCGAGCGAACGAGCGGCGGGTTCGCGCCGACCTTTGTAGGCACTCAACGCCGCGATGACGGCGTGATATTCCATCGCGAGCATGCGATCACCGAGTCCATTCGATCGATGCGAAGCAATCCGCACAGAAGCGTTCGGTCCAGGAGCGTCTGGCTCGGAGTCGATCGGCGATAAGTCGATGCGATCCGCTGGGCTGCCTCTGGACACCGCATCGCCTCGAGAGGCTTCAGCCACGGTAGGTGGTGTATACAAGAAAGCTTGCTTGACCTTACGGGCGAGGTCGAGATCGGTTAGGAATGGCGCCGAAGCGCGAACCTCTTCTTGCGTCCCTGCCGTTCCGGCCCCGGGGCACACGGGATCGCGGGCGTCGGTTGGTGCAACAATTTCCTCTGTCACGCCAAAGTCCTCGCCACGGCCATTGGCCGCGGAGCGACCCGGATTGGTGAAATTAACATCGGGCTCAGCGAGTCTCCGGGCACGATCGGACGTTGGTGCCGCCGCTGCGCTTACCGGGTCAAACCAAAGATGTTCTGCCGTTATCGGGGCGCCCTGCGCAAGCAGGGCTGCGCGTGCAACGACGTTCGCGAGTTCACGGACGTTGCCCGGCCACGGATGGGCCAGCAAGCGCTCGAGCAGATCAACGTCGTTGGAGAGCCTTGCATTGGCCGCGCGCGCGAGGCGTTGCGTCAAAGGCCAGATATCATCGGCGCGGTCACGAAGCGGCGGCAGAAACACCGGAAAAACCGCGAGCCGATAGTAAAGGTCCGGACGCAGCATGCCACCGTGAAGAGCCGCCTGGAGATCGCGATTAGTCGTCGCGACGACACGAACATCGACCGCGACCGAGCGAACCGAGCCCAGCGGTTCGACGACTCGCTCTTGCAGCACACGCAACAATTTCGCTTGCAAAGGCAATGGCATTTCTGTGATTTCATCGAGCAGCAGCAACCCACCCGATGCTTGCTCGAACTTGCCGCGCCGTGCCTCGAGAGCTCCAGTAAATGCACCACGCGCATGGCCAAACAGCAGCGCCTCGAGCATCGTTTCGGGCAGTGCCGCGCAATTGACGGCGACAAATGGCGAGTCCGGTCGCCAGAGTTTGTGCAGGCGTCGCGCGGCGGCCTCCTTGCCCGCGCCCGACGGACCGTAAAGAAGAACATCGGAAGGCACATCGCGTGAGGCGCCGGAAATCAGCTGCAACAGGGCATCGACGCGACGCATGGCAATGCTTTGGGCGATCCAGTCGGGCGCGGCGGACGGATGTTTGCGCAGTCGAACGGCTGCGATTGGGTCTTTGTGGGCCACGCTCGAACCCGATGATGAGCGGTGTGGGGCCTGTCGACTTAAATGATTTGTGACAGTCTGAGCAACCTCCGGCTCACGAAGCCCGACTTGACGTTGACGCAGACGCTGCGATGTTGGCTGGTCTGAGCGAGCCCATTCCCCGCCGGTGAGGTTCGCATCGTATGATGACTCGCCAAATGCGACGTCTGACTGCACGGGTGCCGCAACCACCGATTCGACGACCCGAACCAGATAGTCGCGTAGCGTGTCGCGCTCGATCGGCCAAATGAAATGTTCGTCGAAACGTTTGCGCTGGCTATCGAGGGCTGCGCGCTGGCTGGCGTCACGCGTAACGCGGACACGAGCGCGCTCGACAGGACTTTGCCGTGCGGCCTCACTCCATTGCTGCGGTGCGGGTTCAACTCGTGCTGACGAGGTTCTGGAGTCGTCTGATCGGCGTGATTCGAGCGAAACAATCTCGACGCTGACGCGCGTTGTGCCGCGAGCCAATAAAGTTTCGACCCGGTCGTCGCTGGTGCTCGTCTGCTGTACCCCATCCTCGTTGAGCATGTATCTCGGCCTCGCGGATCTGCGTAGGTCCGCATTGCTCGCCGAGCCATTTTCAAAATTGACCGGCCGGCTCTCAGGCAAGCTTGGCGTAGTCAACGCTTCGCGACATTCGCCCTCTGATTCGGAATGAAAATGAGCATGGAGCTCGTTTTTCAACGCGATGAGCGTTTTGGCCAAATCGCTTTCGAGGCGGCAGTCATCTACAACCAATGTAATCAATCGGTGTTTCGGCTGACGCTCATCCTCACCCGAGATCGAGGATGCGTGGTGACGTTCGAGGTCAGGTGCTGAGCGATCGCCCATCGTCGCCGGAGGTGCCGCTGCGATCATCGACTCCGAGGGCGAGCCAGCCGAATCTTCGTTGACCCGTGGTCTCGTGAGCGGACGCTTTGTCGACAGATCGGCGTTGGAGTTCGTGCGCATCGGCAACCTCGTAACCTTTCGAGGCCGTCAAAACTTTGGCGATCACATGTCGATCGGTCGTTTTGCGGCGAGTTACGATGTCCAACGCAACATTCGTACCAAAGCCTAGCGCGGATCGCCGGCGTGTGCAGTCGTCGGGCGGTTGATCGATGTTGTGTTGCATGACCCCAGACGCGAATCGAAGCCGGCGTTCATGAAGTTCGTTGCGCCTCACACGCTAATGGGCCGAGATTTTTCAATCGAGGCCGGTCGATAACAGTCGCCGCGAGGCGTTCCTTGCCGTTCACAATCCACTCGTCAAACGGGGCGGCGAAGTTACGGACGCACGCGCTCGGGCCCCTGATCGTCTGGGGCTGGGGGCTTGCGTCGAGCGAGGGTCTTGAGTGGTTTCAGGGCTGGATGAGTTGCAAGAACTCTGACCGCGTCCTCGGGTCGTCGCGGAAGGCTCCGAGCATGACCGAGGTTTTCATCGTCGAATGCTGTTTTTGCACACCACGCATGGCCATACACATGTGACGGGCTTCGATCACGACGGCGACGCCTCGTGCGCCCGTCACACTTTCAATTGTTTCGGCGACCTGACGAGTCAAGCGTTCTTGAATCTGCAAACGGGCAGCGAACAGATCCAAAATTCGAGCCAGCTTTGATACGCCGATCACTTTGCCGTCAGGCAGGTAGGCAATGTGCGTTCGACCAATGATTGGCAGCACGTGATGTTCGCACAGCGAATAAAATTCAAGATCTTTGACGATGACGAGCTCGTCACTCGACGACTCGAACAACGCATTGTTGACGAGTTCATCAAGCGATAGCTGATAGCCGCGAGTCAGGTACTGCAGCGCTCGCACAGCCCGTTTTGGCGTGTCGCGAAGGCCTTCGCGGTCCAGATCCTCGCCCAGTCCTTCGATCAAACAGGCATATGCCTCTTCCAGCGATCGGTCGATCTGGCCCGGCGCGTTCGATGCGATCACAGGAAAGTCATCGTCGTCCTGCGTGCCGGCGGTGCCTGATCGGTCGTGGGGTGATCCTAGCGTCCGCGTGGCCTTTCTCGTGGTCATCGCGGTATTCAGCGACTTCGTACGGGAGGCTGCCGTGTTCGACGAATCAGACGTCGTGGCCCCGTTGGACTCTTGGTCTGTCTCGTCGGGTGTTGACCGAGCGGCGGTCGGTTGGATCAATGGCGTCACAAAGGGCTCCTCGGCGCGACAATCGATGGATCAGGTCTGTCGAACCGGCGCGTTGCGATACTGACGACGGCGCGCTGATCTCACGCACCCTGCGCACGCTCCGGTGACAGATCTGTGAACCATCGCGGACGACAAGGTTCCCTGACCGCGCCGTCATCCCGCGGTGTTTTTCTTTGGACGTTTCAAACACGCACCGGCCGTCCCAGGCCGATCAACATTTTGTCGTGCGGCATACGATGAAGAGCCATTGGAAAATGGCACGCGTTGAACGTCAGCCCCCAGCTTGACGTGGCCGAAGAGCCTAAAAGTTGCTGACGCAGGCGCTCGTCTGTCATTCAGGGAGATTCGAGCGACGCCAGACGCCAGGCCTACCGCGATGTCGCAGCCAACGACAGGGCAACAAGCAACAATGCGCTTGTGGCGCCGATCGTGAGATGACTGCGCAGCCGCGCATAGCCCCTGCCCCAGAGCGAGACCGCGTTGGTTTGGCGCTCAACGATCCAGATCGCGCCCAAAAGCAAGGCCATCCCGGCCGCTGCGATCGATGCGGGCGCCCATGCCGCTAAGACCCAAGCTAGAAGCGCCGGAATGACTGCAAAGAGCGGACCCGGAAGGCGAGCTGGGCGCCAATGCTCATGAACAAGCGCCAAGCCCCAATGGATCGCGGCCATGAACGAGACAATCACAGCGCCGTACACGACGACACCGGTCACGGCCGCGTCTGAGACATTCGGCGACGTGTTCACAGCTGTTGTGATCTCGAACCAAGCGATGACCAAAGCCAAAAACCAGAATGGGATCAGGCCTGCGTAGCCGAGCCGCCTTTGCCACACGAGGGTTTCTGCATTGGTTGTCGGAGCGTTTTTCACTTTAGCGGCCCTGCTGGCACCACCGTGCCAGAATTGAGTTCGGCGCCAAGAACCGCGTCAGGCGCCGTTTCGCGATCGCAGTGAGGGGCCGGAGCCTGCGCGGCGGCTGATGTCGTCTGGCGCATCGCTAGGCTGGCTCGCCAGTCAGGAATACCCCCCGCTAGCCCATCTGCACGAACGATGAACGGGAAGCCTAGAGCGGTTGCGGCGCGCAGAGTCATCCAGGTTGACCGGTTCTCATGATGGGCCATACGCCATACCCACACCCACCGATCGTGGCGCAAAGCGTCATCATCGGCGTGCCGTTCGGACGATTGCGCAATGACCGCGTGAGAAAGCTGAGTTTGCGGCGTGTCGATGTGTGCAGTTGCCATGTCGTCGCGTGTTGAAGGTTCCGACGAAGCGGCGCGATTTTGGGGGATGGTCGTAGGTAGCCCCTGTGTCGAAGCCGTTGGCCCGGAGAGCCCTCGCGCTACGTTTTCCGATCGCGACACGGCCTGCAAAATACCCAGCACGTGCAAAGCATCGCGGACATCCGTGGACTCGGTCGCGACGATGCACCAACCCGAACTACTCAACTGTTGAGCCAGCGCCGCTGGAAGCTGATCGACGCGCAATTGAGTCAAACCATGCTGCCGCGAACCGATGGCCGCTACCTGCTCTGCGTTCGACTCGAAAGCGCCTAACGATCGCAACTGCCCTGAGGCGTCGTTGTCATGGGCACCTGATGCGTGCAACGACGTCGCGCGATCATTCACAAAAGACGCTCAATCGCCGCACGCAGCTCCGGATCACTGGGATCGACACGCGTCCCAAATGAACCCACCAACTGACCCTCACGATCGATCAGATACTTGTGAAAGTTCCAGCGTGGAAACTCCTCTGCGGCCTGACCGAGACCGTGAAACAATGATCCAGGCTGAGCCTGAGCGCGAGACACATGGGTTCGCTCGTACATTGGAAACTGTATCGAAAAATTCGAACGGCAGAATTCGGCAATCTCCCGTTCGTCCTCAAACTCTTGATTGGCGAAGTCGCCCGATGGAAATCCGAGCACTCGGAACCCTTGATCACGAAATTCCGCGTCGAGTGCTTCAAGCCCTTCGTATTGATACGTGAAGCCGCACTGACTCGCGGTGTTGACGATCAACAGCGCCTCGCCGCGATGAACATCGCATAGTCGAACGGTATCTGTTCGAGCCAGTGGGCGGACTTCGACGTCGAGCAAATTGGAGCAGGCCACGTCGCTCGTCATTGCACTTTCGACCGCATGAGATGCGGCAGGATTGACAGACGCAACCCGCTCGTTGGCTGCGGCCGCAGTCGCGATGTTGAATGCCGCGACGGCCGCGACGGAGATCGCTGCTGTCAAGGTCGAAAACTCGTTGGTCTTGGCGTTGTTCATAAGGCGCCTCGTGCAAACTAGTAGACGGTTGGGATTTATAGAGCCGATCGAAACATAACTGTGACGTCATCGTGGTCGCTAAAGTTTCCGAGCTCTACGCGGGCTGGATGTCGTCGCTACCGCCGATGAGAGGGGCGACCCCTTGGAGGCGATTCACAAAGGATGCAGCATTCAGAAGTTGCGACGCATGTGATGCATCTGAACCGACCGCCGAATTCGGAGTCATGAAAAGTGGCTTGCTGGGCGGCTTTGCACAAGGGCCAAGCCGTGCGAGCGTGCCGGCCGGCCGCCCCGATGCTCTGCAGTCTTACAACCCCCTGAAGCGCCTGTTCTAGGGGGTTCGACTTTGGGATGTGGGCGCATGATCGTTCAAACCGATGGATCGAGTGCGGGCCTCCGGCGGAAGAATTGACTACGAGGAGTTCGGCGACGCCGTCCGGTCGGCGTGCAGGTTCGGTTCGGTTTCTTTCGGTTCAATTTCGGCTGACCTTTTGGGGTAAACGCACGATGCCCTCCCGCATGACGCTTGAGGGGTTCGACAGAGCAGTGTGTGCTTTACGGTTTGATGCGAGAGACGACGAAATGGAAAAGAACTCCGCGCAGAGCGGTTCATTTGTACCGCCGCGAGGCGCACGCGTAGCCGTGATCGGCGCGGGCATTGCAGGACTAAGCGCCGCCTGGATGTTAAGAGACCGCTTCGACGTGACGTTGTTCGAGGCCGCGGACCGGCCCGGAGGGCATGCGCACAGCGTGACTGTCGCTGTCGAAAAAGATTCGCCCCCGGTCACGGTCGACCTTGGCTTTGTCGTTTTGAACGACCGCAACTACCCGCTCCTGCGGGCTCTGTTTCGTCATATCGGCGTCGATTGGCAGGACACGGATATGTCCTTCTCGTTCGCTGAACGTCGCGATGAGGGTCGCCCTGGGCTCGAATACGCCGGCTCGGACCTCAATACTTTGTTCGCGCAACGGGCAAACCTGCTACGCCCGTCGTTTTGGCGCATGACGAGTGACATCCTGCGCTTCAACCGTCTGTGCAAACGGCTGGACGCGGCCGGCAAACTCGACGCGACCCCGCTGAGCGAGTTCCTCGACGAACATGCCTTTGGTCGTGCCGTACGCGATCATTATTTGTTGCCGATGACGGCTGCGATCTGGTCCTGTCCTGCGCGGATGGCGGAGCGTTTTCCGATGGACCGTTTCGTCAGTTTCTTCCGAAACCATGGTCTACTCGACCTCGTTGATCGGCCGCAGTGGCACACGGTGGTTGGCGGCTCGCGCTGCTACGTTGATCGCTTGGCCAGTGACCTGGGTTCGCGTCTGCGATCGTCGACCGCTGTCTCGGCAGTCATGCAAGCGTCGAACGGGCAATGGCAGGTCAGGCTTAACGGAACCACAGGAACCGGCACTGGCTCGGCTACGCAGTCCACGGCCAACATTGAGTTCGACGCGATCGTTCTCGCGACTCACGCCGACACGAGCCGAGCGTTGCTGAAGGCAGGTGGCACGAGCGTGCCGAGTGCGCTGGAAGGCGTTAACTTCTCAACCAATCGTGCCGTACTGCACACTGATCCGGCAGCGATGCCGACGAACAAGCGCGCGTGGTCTTCGTGGAACTACCTTGCCTATCCGCACCACGAACAGGCGGGGCGCCCGCTTGCCGTAACGTATTGGATGAATCGTCTGCACAGGCTATCCATCAGGACGCCGGTTCTGCTGACATTGAATCCGGTTGAAGCCCCCCGCGAGGAGCACGTATTGCTGGAACGCGAATGGTCACATCCGATTTTTGATATCGCGACGGCACGCGTGCCCGATCGATTGGCCACTGAACAGGGGCGTCGCGGATTGTACATCGCAGGGGCCTGGACCGGATTCGGTTTTCATGAAGACGGCCTTCGCTCGGCGGTCGACGTCGTCAAGGCGATGGGGGTGGTGCCGGCGTTTCTCTCTACGGACAACGCCGATGCCGCCATCAGCGCGTCGCGCTCGCCGGATCGTTCCAACCGCGGCGAAAGCACGGCACGCCCTCGTCGAGACGCGGCATGAGCCAGACAGTGGCCCTGCCCTCGTCCGGCTCAAGGCCTGATCCAGCTGTACGCGATGGCGTTCATGACAAGGCCGGAGAACGTCGCGGCTTCGTCCGCCAAATCGGCAAACCACCGCTCGGTCTCGCCTTGACGACAGGAGTGATGCACGCTCGGCGCCGACCTCATCCGTACCGCTTTACGTACCGGGTGTTTACAGTTTTGTGGGATGTCGATCAACTGGAGGCCGGGACGTCAAAGCTGCGTGGTTTCGGCTTCGATCGTATTGCGCCGGTGATGTTACGCCGCCGCGACCATGGCCCGCGCGACGGCGGGCCTTGGCGGCCTTGGCTCGAGCGCACACTCAATGAGCATGAGTTACCCGGAAGTCAGCTCGGTCGTGTCCGTCTGCTCGCGATGCCGCGTGTCCTCGGATTCGGGTTCAATCCTTTGTCTCTCTGGTACTGCGACAGTGTCGATGGTAAGCCTCTCGCCTGTATTCTTGAGGTGCGCAACACTTTCGGCGAACACCATCACTACGTTCTCGACGCTCGAGCGGGTTATCCGCTGCGTACGCGTCGACCCAAGGCCTTTCATGTCTCGCCATTCATCGACATGAGTCCCTATTACGATTTTCGAATCGAAGCGCCGCCGGATCAGCCCCACGACCGACTGGGTATTTTTATCCGCGAATCCGACAAAGATGGGCATCTGCTCAGTGCAACCCAAACCGCCCGCGCATGCGTATTGGATGGGCGGCAACTGCTCGCCGCGCTTGTTCGCGCACCGTGGACACCCATTCAGGTTTTGACCTTGATTCATTGGCAGGCGCTGAAAATCTGGTTACGAGGCACTCCGTTTCACCGGCATCCGAATACGCGATCCCGAGGCTCTGCATGACCCAACCGAACAATCGCCAATCCTCTATACCGAACGATTTCGATGTGACGCCGGAGGCCCCGGCGGTCCGAACGCAGTCTCCGTCGACGGCGCGGGTGCCCTATGTCCTGCGCCGACTCTGTCAAAGGTTGTCAGCTTGTGATGCCGGCACGCTGACCGTGCGCCTTGACGATGGGCGCGAAGGTCGGGTCGCGGGCAGCCAGGCCGGACACGAAGCCGAGATTCACCTGCACAGGCCTTGGCGGGCACTACTGCGCCTGTTGACTCGAGGCGAAATCGGTTTCGCGGAGGGTTATATCGCCGGGGACTGGAGCACGCCGCATCTCGGCCGCGTTCTCGGCTGGGCAATCGACAACGAACAGGCTGTCGATCAACTGGCTCAACGGCCGTTGTGGCAACGCACCCTCGATCGATTGCGCCATTCCTTGCGGCGCAATTCAATCGCTGGGTCCCGAGCCAATATTCGTTTTCATTACGATCTGGGCAACGATTTTTATCGTACCTGGCTCGATCCCTCGATGACGTACTCGAGCGCATGGTTTACGCGTGGCGACGAATCGCTCGAGGTCGCGCAGACAGCGAAGTATGAGCGACTGCTCGACGCGCTAGACGCCGAGCCAGGGGCGCATATTCTGGAAATAGGTTGTGGTTGGGGCGGCTTTGCTGAGGTGGCGGCCCGGCGTGGTTTCCGCGTGACCGGGATCACACTCTCAGATGCCCAACTCGAGTATGCACAAGCACGCATTCAACAAGCGGGTCTGGCCGATCGCGTGAGCCTCGAAAAGCTCGACTATCGACATCTCCCCAGACACGCTGCCGCGCCGTTCGATCATGTCGTCTCGATCGAAATGTTCGAAGCCGTCGGCGAACGATGGTGGTCGACCTACTTCGATGTCGTACGACGGGCTCTCAAGCCGGGCGGGCGCGTAGCGTTACAGGTCATCACGATCGAAGAGGAGGCTTTTGAGCGTTACCGGTGCAGCGCGGATTTCATTCAGTTGTACGTGTTCCCCGGAGGCATGCTGCCGCCAGCCTCACGCCTGCTAGAACTCGGTCAGCAAAATGGACTAAAAACATTATCCCAGGATTTCTTCGGCCAGGACTACGCGCGGACGCTCGCCGAATGGCACGATCGGGTCGAGGACGCCGACACATCGTTACGCGGCCTCGGCTACGACGATCGTTTTTTGCGCATGTGGCGCTACTACCTTCGCTACTGCGAGATCGGTTTTCTCGCGAAACGTATTGACGTGACGCACACGATTTTCGAGCGTGGCGCTTGAAACGGGTTGCGGCCGAGATTAACGCCGAGGTCGGCGCCGAGAAAACAACGCTCAACGGTGATCCGCAGCCAAGCGCGCAGGCGCGGATCAGCCGCTCTGTCATCCTGGCCTATGGTCTACCCGGCATCCCGCTGGCGGTTTTGGGACTGCCGTTGTTTGTCTTTCTACCCGCGTTCTATGCGTCGCAGCCAGCGCTGAACATCGCTCTGGTCGGCGCGTTGCTGTTTGCCGCACGGCTGCTGGACGTTGTAACCGATCCGCTGGTTGGAACGATTTCTGATCGTTTGCCGGGGCGTTGGCGACGCCGAGCCCCGATGCTGCTCGGCACGCCTCTCCTGATGATCAGTACATTCTTTTTGCTGATCCCACAGGGGGGTTGGCTCGACGATCCTGATGGTACGGTGCGCGCTGCGACGCTGCTGTTTCTGCTTGCTGCGTTGATCTACTTCGCGTGGACCTTGGTCGCCTTACCCTTTCAAGCGCTGGGGGCGGAACTGTCCAATCACTATCACGAACGCTCGCGCATCACGGCTACCCGCGAGGGCTTGGTTGTCGTTGGCACGGTCGTCGCGATCCTGCTCCCCGTTGTGGCCGGCACCGACGATCCCGGCAAAAGTCTGTTTTGGCTGGCCCTGTTCCTGATCACCGTGCTGCCTGTGGCCGTTGGGTTCCTGGTGTGGCGGGTGCCCGAACGTGCGCGTCAGCGCGCCAATGTGCCATGGCGAGAAGGCTGGGCGCTGTTGCGTGCCAATCGACCGTTTCGAAGACTTCTCGCGGCTTGGTTTCTCAATGGGGTGGCCAACGCCATACCGGCGACTTTGTTTGTTTTGTTCGCAACCCACGTACTCGAAGCGCCCGAGCACGTCGGCCCATTGTTGTTGACGTATTTTCTGGTGGGTGTCGCCGCGCTGCCATTTTGGCTGAAACTAGCGCGCAGAATCGGCAAGCATCGCGCGTGGATCGCATCGATGTTGCTCGCATCCGGTTTCTTTCTTTGGGTGCCGCTGCTTGGATCCGGCGACGTGTTGTGGTTTTACGCCATTACCGTCATCACCGGCCTGTCGCTCGGCATCGATCTGGCCATTCCCTCGTCCATGCAGGCCGATGTTATCGACCGCGATATCGCCGATGGTGGTGGTGAACGAGCCGGTCTGTTCTTTGGTCTCTGGGGCATGACGACGAAGTTGGCGTTGGCCGCTGCCGTCGGTTTGGCATTCCCGCTACTTGGATTCGCTGGATTCGATCCTCAGGCGGATCGTCATAGCGATCAGGCACTCCTGGCTCTGGCTTTGGCCTATGGCGTGTTGCCCGTGTTGTTCAAGATCGGTGCGAGTGTTCTCGTCGCGGGATTCGAAATCGATGAAGCCGAACAACGCGCCCTTCGCGCGCGAATCGATGCCATGGCGCGAAGGCGGTCCGTAGATTAGTCGTCAAACAACAGCCCAAGACGGCGTCTGGACGGTACTGATCAGTCGCTTCCCGGTTGAGGATTGGCTCTCGATAAGGGGCTGAAAGCGTCTGTAGCGACTCGTCTCTGACGGGTGATCATTCAGCTGGGTCAATCAGACTGTCGGTGTGGATATGGTGTGTTCAGGCGGCAGCGATGAGGCTGATGATCCAACAAAGAACCACTCCGGCGGCGAAGGTAAACGAGACGACGAGTGTCCGAGTGGCCTCCGTACAGATCCCCCGTGCCCGATTATTGTTGAGTCGCGATCGGACGATCGGCCTGACTTTCCTTCCCCACCGCTACCGATGAGCCGAGGCAATTCATGTCCTGTTCGCGCTCTCAGGGGTCTGCAAACTCACAGGAGTCATCGCATGCACGATCAGCACACCATGAAATTTCGTTTAGGAAAGCCTTTTGAGGACCAACCGCATCGGGTTACGGAATCTTACGCAGGCTTCGCGGTCGTGGGTCGGGCGAAACCGATGGATCGCCCCAACAAGAGCCACCTTGGTGCTGTCCGCGGCGCGACGGGATCGATATCGGCTCGATCAGGACGGCGAGCGCGCACGCGGCTGCCCTGGATCATGTCCGCAGCCATCACCTGCCTGATCGTGCTTCTTCCATCACTGCTCCAAGCCGTAGATACGTCACCCGAGCGATCGGTCGAAGCGCATGGCGAACGATTTCCTGCGGTCGCGAAAATCGAGGGCGCAGATGGGCGAGTTGATGCCGTACCACTGCGCAGTACCGGCCTCCTCCGCTACCGGCTTCTGTTTCGAGTTTATGTTGGCGCACTGTACGCGCCTGAGGACGTTGCGTTGAGCGAAGTGGTTGCAGCGGATCGACCCAAACGACTCGAATTGGCCTACCTCTACGACATAGACGCCGCAGATTTAGTACGCGGTGGCCGCACCTTGCTTGAGCGACAAAACAGCCCAGAGACCCTCGCCTCTCTGGCGGATCGCCTTGATCGAATCGACTCGGCGTACACCGATGTTCGAGTCGGTGATCGCTATGCGCTCGACTACCACCCGGACGTCGGTACGACATTGCTCAAAAATGGCGAACCCGTCGTCACGATCGAAGGACATGACTTCTCCGTCGCCTATTTTCGTATCTGGCTCGACGCTGAAGATCCCCTGTCGCGCGGCTTTCGCGACGAGCTGTTGAAGCCATGAAGATTGATTAGAAGACCAGCGAAGGAAACCGCGAGAGGATTGCAGCGCAAGGCGCTCGGAGCGCAATGATCGAGCCATCACAGGTGGTGAGGGCAAATACCGAGCGCCGCGCAGCACCGTATCTGATGATTTCATCGACTCAGCAAGGCTCCCGTGACATGGCAAGCGCTCAAATCATCGAGGTCACATGGCTGGGGCAGCAAGTCGCTCTGCGGGCGGTGAGGACGTCGGTCTTTATTCAAGAGCAGAACATCCCCGAGGCTCTTGAATGGGACGGCATCGATCCAGTGGCCTTGCACTGGTTGGCGATTTCGACGGCGTCGGTTGCTTTCGCGAACATCATGGCTGGCGCGGCGTTGTCGGATGATTTACACGATCACGCGATCGGCACTGTCAGACTCCTGCCAAATGGACAGATCGGGCGCCTTGCCGTGCTGTCGCATCGACGCTGTGAGGGCATCGGTTCCATGCTGCTCTGCGCAGCCTCGCACGCAGCGCATCAGCATGGTCTTGAACCGATTTGGCTCAATGCGCAAGTCGATCGCATCAAGTTTTACCAGCGCCATGGTTTCATGATCGTCAGCGAACCTTTCATCGAGGCCGGTATTCCCCATCGACGAATGCAGCTGAGTCGATCAACGGCTCAGTTGCCCCGCAGCGTTTGATGTCTCATCAATCATTCGAGCAGTGCCGCGAGGGCCAATCAGGCCGTTCGGATAGAAACTCCAGAAACTTTTTTCGTTCAGAGAGATAGGCTCTGAGCGACCGCATCAATGCCAACTTGGGCTCGATTATCGAAGGCTCGATAATTGAATCACAAGCACCACCTGATCTGGCAGTGCATCACGCAAGTGGGTCCGCGGCGTTGGTTGCGAACTTGACCGGCTAAATCGAGGGCGATCCACATGGGCGTGGAGGCACTGAATGATGACCAAAGTGAGACTTGGATCTCGACACTTGGACGTGCCCGGCGAAGGATCGATTTATTGTTGCCTGACAACGACGCCTCCGGCTGGGAGCAATCCGAACGCGTTGATGCCCTGATCAATGCACTGAGACGCCATCCGATGGCCCGGTTGCGGATTCTGACCGACAATTCACGCGCTTTGCGCACTCGGCTTCCAGTGCTGTCGGCCAAGCTGCAGCGATTGTCCAGTCGAGTCGCGGTGGCCGATTTGCAGTCGCCGGATCTTGCAGATCAACAAAGCAGCGCTCTTTTACAAGTCGCCGTTTTGATTGTCGATGCGTCATCCTTTTCTGAACGCGACGCTCATCGCGCGCGCTCGAGAAAAGCAGCATGGTCAGCCCGCGTTCAGATCTTTGAAGCCCTATGGAGTATCGCCTCGCCCACCCGGGAGTGGTCGCGGCTAACGCTGTGACGCGGGTGCCTAGGCTCGCTGCGCAGCTGTTCGGCCTTGCGATATCGAATGCTCCGGCACGATAGGTCATCGCCCCGCCCGCTCAATTTCGTTCTGGTTCGTTTCCGGTCTGATAAATAACGAATCAGACCGTCTCGTCGAACACCCGACCGGCCTTGGCGGCGAGAATAAAGTCGTTGTCATGCAAACCGTTGATCTTGTGGGTCCAAATTCCGAGTTCGACGTATCCCCAGCCAAAGGTGATCTCGGGATGATGAGCCTGTTGTTCAGCGAGGTCGGCGATTTGATCAACGAAACGCTTGGCACTGGCAAAGTCCGGAAAGCTGAAACGACGATGTAATCGCGTGGCGGTCGGCGTCAATGACCAGTTCGGCAACGCCTCGAGTGCGGCGCGCGCCTCGGCTTCGGTCATCGGTGGCACTCCGCCGCGACAGGGTTCACAGTCACGCTGCTCGAAAGACGAATCCGTCATGATTAAAATCTCACGTTAGGTTGCGGGTATCAGGTCAACTGCACGCAGTATGGCAAGGTCTGTCGTAGGGGCCTTATCGCGCCCGAAGCAGGCGGTCACTCGCTGCCATTATGGCGTAGACGGCTCTTGAGTCAGGTAGCGCTGAACTCGGATCAGCTCGCGCTTGCAAGACGGTTATCGAGACCGACCGCAAGCGATACGCAGACGCTTTCCGGCCGAACTACGAGAGCAGTTCCACCCGTACAGGCTAGCGCTTCGGAAATCTGGCGTCACGGTATTCAATATCAATAGGCCGCCTGAAACATTGAGAACACGATCGTCGCCATGAGTCATACAAACCGACAGCGATGCGATCTCGTCATCGACATTGGCGGAACGCACATTCGATGGACGCGCTATGCGGTCCCCCGCCTTTCGGCTCGTGCTTCAATCGAAGCCAGCGACAGACTTGATCGCCATGAGAGCAACGCTTGCGACGGACTGGTTTCGTCGCTGCGATCGAGCATCTTTCCGAGTCTCGAAAGCTTTCTTATGGAGTTACTCGGTCAGCTCGAAGGACGAGATGTCCTGTTGCGAGGTCCAACGCCTTTGGCTGATCACTGCTGCGAAGAACCCGTGTCCGTCCGGTCAGTCATCATCGCCGTTCCCGGTCCGGTAAAACGCGTGGTGACGCCGACATCAAGGCCGCGAGAAGTCGAGCACGCTAACGGGAATGACACTAGGCCTGGCAGGCAGTGCCCTGATATCAAACCCCTTTTAAGCGTCAATCACTTTGCGCGATTTACCAATTTGCCATGGCCCGACGTCGATGAACTGTCTCTGAGCCAGCGCTTCTCTCGACCCGTCCGCCTGATCAACGATCTCGCCGCCATGGCGCTGTCCGTCGGCGTTGCGACGATAGCGACGGCTGTTTCATCTCCGCAGCCATCGATCCGAGCAACCTCACCATCAATTATTGGCGACTCACGATCCGATGAGGCTTCATCGCTAACAGGTCCGGCCCCTACAACCCGAATCAGCGCGCGCAACACGCTGGACGAGCAGTCCATGCTTGGCTTGACTCGGCACGCCCAGGCTGCTGTTTGGCCACTCGCGGGCAGCCCACCGATCGACACCTCTGCGCCGATATTGGTGGTCGGGATCGGCACCGGCTTTGGTTCAGCGTTACGCGTGCCCATACCTTCAACACACGACGTTGCGGACTCTCCACCCGGAGGTGCCCCGTTTTCCTTGCAAGACGCGCGTCGCGAAAACGAGTCCACTCAAACAGCGGCCATCGTGATCGCGGGCGAAGGGGGTCATGCGCGGCTGGATCTGAGCGGACTCAAAAGCCCCCCGCCTGCGGCAGCCGTCTCGCGAGAACATTGGTTGAGCGGTGGCGGTCTGGTGCGCTTTGCGGTTGCTCGACTCGATCGAGCAGAGTCCGAGCGGCTATTCGGTTCCGGATCTCCAGATCTCGAGCCCGCTGCGCCCGTGGCTTTGCTGGAGGCGGCGCGTGACGGTGACAAAACCGCCTGCCGAGTCATGGATGAGTGGGTCGATCTTCTTGCCGGTGCACTCGCCGATCTGGCGCTCGGCGCGGTCCCGACTGGAGGAATTGTGCTCGGCGGTGGAGTGACCGAACACGTCTCGGCGTGGCTGGATCGGCCGCGTTTACGCGATGCCTTTTGTCAACGGTCGCCAATGGAATCTTTGCTCGAAACGATTCCGCTTGGTCGGCTCGGCGGTCATGAGCCCTCGTTGCTCGGCCTTCGAACACTATGCGAGCGGCTTTAGACTTGATCTCGACGTAAAGGCGATCCGGCAAACGCTGCATCACAGCGTATGGAATCGGTTCTCAGCCACTATTTTTCGGCCATCCAACTGATCGCCGATTCGAGCGGGTACGAACGATGGAATCCGCTCAAGCTTTCGGTGTCCGCGAGAGCTTATGTCCCAACGCATCTCGTCCGATGACCAAGCAGATCCGCGACACAAACAGCTGAAATCACCCCGAGCCCAGCCGAGCATCACCGGCCCGGCTCGTGGCTTCGGTACAATGGAGAGACACGTCGATCTGGAGCTTTTTTGCATGCCTGAGCACGTCCCCGATGTCCGTATCTCGGTCGTTACGCGCTTTCTTCCGGAGCAGTCAGAGCCTGAGCGACAGCGCTACGTGTTTGCCTACCAGATCACGATCGCCAACCACGGCGAAGAAAGCGTCCACCTGCTCAACCGTCACTGGATCATCAAAGACGCTCGCGAGCAAACTCAAGAAGTTCGCGGTGAGGGTGTGGTCGGGCAGCAACCACTGATCGCGCCGGGCGACCACTTTGAATACACGTCCGGGACCATGATCGAGACGCCGATCGGAATCATGCAGGGCAGTTACGAGATGCGAACGGCGTCAGGCATGACGTTTGAGGCCGAGATCCCGCCGTTCACCCTGTCGGTCCCCGGCAGCCTGCACTGATCTCGCGATGAGTGTGTACGCCATCGGTGATATTCAGGGTTGTGCAGCGGCGTTGGACCGGCTGTTGAACGCTGTCAAGTTTGATCGTGTTCAAGATCAGCTTTGGTTTGTGGGCGATTTGGTCAATCGTGGGCCGGATTCGCTCGGCGCTCTGAGACGGATTCGAGGACTCGGGCCGGCAGCGGTCTGTGTACTGGGCAATCACGACCTCCACCTACTGGCTGTTCATGAGGGCCTTCGTGAGGCGCGACCACGCGATACCCTAGCGGACATCCTTGCGGCCGACGATCGCGACGAACTGATCGAATGGCTGGCGTCGCGCCCCCTGCTTCATTACGACTCGACTCTTGAATGGGCGATGGTTCACGCGGGACTTCCTTCGCAGTGGACCTGGGTCGAGGCGCAGCAACAAGCGCGAAGGGTCGAGACGCTTCTACGTGACTCCACAGATCGACGAGACTTTCTGGCTCAGATGTACGGCAATGAGCCCGCACGTTGGGATCAAGCGATCAACAGCATCGAACAGGCCCGCTTCACTATCAATGCGCTGACGAGGATGCGCGTTGTCCGCCGTGACGGAGCGCTGGACTTCAGCTTCGACGGCGAGCCGTCAAACGCACCCACAGACACGATTCCGTGGACTGACGTGTTGGCAGCGGACATTCCCAATCTCGTCTGTGGCCACTGGTCAGCTGCTGGTCTGCGTAGAACCCGCAGGACTTTGCAGATCGACACAGGTTGCGTTTGGTTGCGCCAACTCACGGCTGTACGTTTGACCGCACACCAAGGCCCGGAAGCCTGCGAGGTTATTCAGATCGATTGCGACGACTCGGTGCAAGAAGTCGCCTCGTAAAATCATGGCACAGGGCATAAAGAGGCACAGAGGCCCCATGGATCCCAACTCGAGTGGATCCCGGAATGTCAGCGGGGCGTCGTTCTCTTGGTGCTGCCCACCGGGGGCAGCGGGATCAGGGTTTCGATTACCAAGCGCCGAGCGCGATCAAGCTCAGATACGCGACCGAAAAACCGATTCCAGCGCCGACCACGACGTCGCTCGGATAGTGCAAACCGAGAACGAGCCTCGACGCGGCCACCATTAACGCGAAAGGAACGACCAGCCACGCCCACACCGGGAAGTAGTGCAACAAGACGACGGTAAAACCGACGGCGTGCATCGTGTGACCTGAGGGGAAGCTGAACTCGTCGAGGGGTGCGACGCTGCGGGTCAGCGTGTCACTACGATTGCATGGGCGACAACGCGTGGTGCTCGCTTTGAGGGCTTTATACAACGGGAGCGAGATCAACCCCACGATCGCCATATGGATGGCTGCAACACCACCCGGCCAACCGTAAATGAATGGCAGCAACACCATCAGCACATACCAGAACACGCCGTCCCCGAGTCGGCTGACAGTGCCGAAGGTTCGACTCAGAAGACGCTGACGGTTGCAACGATTAAATGCGCTGCAAACTTCAAGCTCGATGGCGTCCATTCGTTCAAGAAATCGCATCGTGCACCTCGTCAATGACCGTGGAACCGTCCTCGAACATCAAATCCTCGACCCGTGAGACGATCCGGCCCCACGAAAGCGAGGCACCTCGTTCTCGCGCCTGTTGGCCCATCTCACGCCATTCGTTCACCTTGGCAGCTACTCGCGCCGCTGCGGCCACAAAGCGCTCGCCACTGCGCTCTTCGGCCTTGTCGAGCTCAACCAAAAAGCCCGAGCATTCATCGACAACGTGTTCATGCGCTGCCGCGTAGTCGTAAGCCCACGTCGGCAGGCCGCTGGCCATAGCTTCAAGATAGACGTTGCCGTAAGTCTCTGAAGTTGAGGCAAATAGAAACAGGTCTGCTGACGCATAGTGAGCCGCCAAGGCTTCGCCGCGCTGCACCCCGGCAAAGTGACAATCGGGGCAGTCTTTGCTGACTGAATTACGTGATGGCCCATCGCCGACAAGAACCAGACGAGCGTCGGGAAGGCGCTCGCGTAAGGCCTCGAATGCGCGCACGGTTACCGCAAGATTCTTTTCGGGGGCCAGACGACCGACATAGAGCGCAACGGGCGTTGCCTCGTCCGCACCCCACTGCAAGCGCAGCGCTGCATCGCGTCGCCCTGGATTGAACAGGGCTGTATCAACGCCACGCCCCAGAACCTCAACACGCTCAAAGCCTCGTTCGGTCAGTTCATCCCGTAGCTTCGCGGTTGGCACAACCGTCGCACGGCAGCGGTTGTGAAAGCGGCGCAATTGCGCGGCAACCAGCGGCTCCAGAAAGCCGACGCCGTAGAAACGACTGTACTGGTGAAAGTTGGTGTGAAAGCCACTCAGCACCGGAATTTCGAGCTGACGTGCTGCGGCCAGAGCCGACTGACCGAGCGGACCCTCGGTCGCAATGTAGACGGCGTCCGGACGCCGTTGTGTCCAGCGCCGCAGTAACCGGCGTTTAGCTGGAAAGCCAAACCGCAACTGGGTGTAGAACGGAATCGGCATGCCCGGAAGGCGCAGTGTATCGGCATTCAAGTCATCGTCACTGGGCGAGACCGTCTCGTTGTCTTGACGGGGTCGTATTACGCCTACGTCATGACCGCGGTCCCGAAGGCCGTCCACGACATTGCGGAGCATGTGTGCAACCCCATTGACCTCGGGAAAGTAGGTCTCAGTGACGACATCGATGCACCGGGTTCTGGTAGATGGGCGCTGCACTTGCGGCTGTGTCATGAGTCTCCCGTCAACCCGACAGGGTTGTTTGCGGTTTCTGGTCGGTCCGACTGATTGCTTTGAATTGCAATCCCCGGCTGGGTGTTGCCCTCAAGACTGCGCTAGGCGCGACGGGTGCGACGGATGACAGGAACATTCAAAGCGTTGGCGATTGCTTTCTCTGCCTTACGAGCCAACTCATCGCGTGAGGTGTACGGTGGGGTTATGCGGGGCAGCACATAGACCCCGACGTGAGTCTGCTTGCGCGTCAGTACCGTCCACAGCGACTTCGTCAATGGCACCTCGTCGACGAAAGCGGCGGCCGAAAACGCCTCGCCGGGTTCCAAGCGGTATCCAATCGCGACGGGTTGAACTGGGGCACCGGTAACGATCACGGGTGCAAATAAGCGCGCGTGGAAGCTGAAAACCTGTAATCCGTTGCTGGTGGTGGCCTCAGGAAAGATCGCAGCCTGACGCGACAACCCGTCATCCCGACCCAGAATTACAGCTTGAAGCACGTCTGCCATTGCAGAGGCCTGGTGTGCGCCACGCTGTAAAAACAACACACGCTGATAGCGGCTCATCCAGCCGATCAGCGGCCATTTCGCGATTTCTGCCTTGGCCACAAAGGCTGGATCGAATCTCATTCCCAGGATCGGGATATCGAGCCACGAGACGTGGTTCGAGACGAGAAGTTGACCGGAATCCGTGCGGTCGTCATCACCTAGGCCAGAGTCGCCGTCGCCTGTGCTCAACGCGCCCTCGATAGCGGCGTCGGTCTCGGCCGAAGTGGCTGAGCCAACCTCGCCATTCGGAAGGCTTCCGATGTCGTGCCAAGTCACATGGACACCCGCGATGGCCAGAGCCCGCGCATACCACGCTTGCCGAACTTGAGCGAGGTCAGCTGGACGAGAGCGCAACCGCCAAGTCTGGAAAAGCCCAACCATCAGATGGATAACAATCAGGAACAACCTAGAACTCCCCCGCCACCATCGCATCGTTCGGCTCCGCTACGCGTACATCACGCAAGAAGTGACGATGGTATCGGGCCGGGATGCGTTGCACATCGAGAAAGATAAAAACATCGGCGGTACCGAACGCCGGGTCGTAACACGGCGGGCCACACAGATAAGCACCGAGCCGGAGATAACCCTTTAACAGCGGCGGCGGCGCAAAGCTAGTCGTACTGGAAGTGCGCTCGATGTCGCCGCGTTCGAGATCGAAGCCGGCTTCGGTCAGGCCGTGCAAAGGCTGTACACGCAACGATTCAGGACCCATGTGGCGCGTGCAAAGTGCATCGAGCCAGCTCGCGGTCAGATGGTCATTCGCTGGAATAGGCACACTGGCACACCCGATCATGGCATCGAATGATTCGGAGACCATGTAACGGGCCAGTCCGGCCCAAAGGCTCGCGATCGCTCCACCGCCACGATAGGCGGGGTCGACGCAGGTTCGCCCGACCTCCATGACGCGTTCGGGAAGGTCACGCAGTCCGGAGAGATCAAATTCGCCCTGAGAGTAGAACCCACCCGCCGTCCATGCCCGGCTTCCGGTGAGAATGCGCGTGCTCGCGATCAGACGACGCGAAACGGCGTCACGAACCAACAAATGGTCGCAAAAATCATCCCAGGCGTCGTGGTCGAAGCCGGGGCCAAGTTCACGATGCACGGGGAGTTCTGCGCCCATCTCATCGTGGAATACACGCCAGCGCAGACTTTGACTCTCGCGGACGTCGGACGTCGATTGCGCAAGCTCCACAATGAGCGGACCATGAGGCTCCGCATCGCTCACCGAAGCATCAGGAGCTCTCGGAGCTCCCATCGGCTGTCTAACTGTTTCCGCATCCGAGAGACGTTCGAACAAAGAATCGTTGCTGAGTGGAACCGTTGCCGACATGCCGAAACCTCGCGTTAACTCCCTCAAGGTTGCGGCCGCAGTCTTTTCAGAACGGTGACTCAGCGGTGATGATTCTATGAATTTTCATAAATCGCGGCCCATCGGTTAGCTTCTGACCCACTTTGCCGACACGATCTTCAGATGCATTCGGCAACCCTATGGCCTCAAGCCATGGGTCCGCTCGATGGACCGAATCCGTTCGAGTTGAGTGGATCATTCGTCAAGCCGGTCCTGCGATGAATCCGCAAAATGATCAAAGCCGACTCGCGTCAAACGCTCTAATAGCAGGCGCTCGGCGTTGGACAGCGCTGATGTTCCAACACTTGTCGATTTCTTGTGTCGGTAGGTTTCACCGCGGTTTTCTTCGTGTCTGAGTGCGGGCGTCTTCTCAGTCTCGCCGACTTCTTCGGCACTCACGCCATGTTGGGAAATGGATGCCGTGGATTCGTCTCGTGCGATTCGCGAGTTCGCCGATTTTTGGCGGTGTTCCGCGTACTCATCGGCCGGCCATTGAGCGAGGACGCGAGCGCCGCGCCGCAAAACCACGGCTGGTGCCTCGCCTTCGGATATCGCGGTCACGTGTCCAATTCGCTGCGGCCCAATGTTGGCCAACCTCGACGAAGGTGACTCGTCGACACGCGTGTTCATCGACTTGATTGAATCAAAGCAGGCTGTTTCGACTTCGTCGCCCCAACCTACAAGGTCCGCGCCGTCAAAATCTGGCGGCGCTGTCCACAGCAGTTCAAAGTCCTCGCCACCACTCAGTGCCGCTACCCGTGTTTCGATCCAGGAATCTGGCGGCTCGACGAAGGACTCAGACAGCGATTCGGTCCCAGGTTGATTCTCAGAGCTTGAAGTCGCTGAGTCCAAAAGCCGGGAGCCTCCGGACGCGGTGCACTCATCGCCGCAAGGCTCCGACTTTTGCCCCTGGTTCGAGCCGTCTGGCGAAACAGAACGGTTGTCGGCGGAGCGGTCCGACGCCCTCGAACCGTTGATCTCTGTGTCGATCAGCACTCGGTCCAGATCAATCTCAACAATGACCCCAGATGCCTTCGCGATATGCCGCGCTTCAGCCAGCAAGCCATCGGAAATATCGATCACTGCCCCGACGCGCCCAAGCAATTGCCGCCCCAGCTTCAAACGTGCTCGCGGCCAGCACCAACGCTGAATCTCCGGTGGCGTGTCATCGGGTGATTTCGCGAGACGTTGGAGGTCGCGTTCACGCCGCAGAACCGCTAATCCCATCGCGGCGCCCCCTAGCGGCCCACCGACCCAAACGTCGTCTCCAGGCCGAGCCTCTGATCGCAACATTCCACCCGCGCGAGACGCTCCGCACGCGCCGCTGAGATCGCTCCAATAACCGTCAACGAAACACGCGGGATGGCCGGTGTCAACGGCATCTTCAACTGACTTGAGTGGCTTGGTTTTCGACTTTGCTGGCGTACTCGGCCGTTCACCGAATACCGAGATTGAAACGGCCAACGGGCCTTTGGTGGTGTCGCCTCCGAGGAGTGGTATTTCAAAAGCGGACGCGGCTGCTGTTAGTCCTGCGGAGAACTCAGCGAGCCAATCGCAACGCTCGACCGCGTCCTGTAAACGCATCGTCGCGGAACGATCCGAACGTCCTGAAAGCGTATTTTGAAAAATGGATTCGTCGGCGCTGTCAATGCCACCACCGACCGGTGAACTCATGGACGATGCCGACGACGCTTGCGCCTCGCTACACTCTTTAGTCCACAGCGGATCAGGTTGTCGTGAGTCGGGGAGTGTCAGTGAGAGCAGAAAACCACGAGGCCGAGCGCCCATGGCGGCAAGATCACTGGCCGCCGCAGCGAGTGCTCTCCACGCGACAACCGCCGGGGGACAGCCCGGAAACCAATGACGCCCGAGGACCATCGTATCGACAGAGGCAACCTGAACCGGCGCCCGCGTCGTCCAGAGCGCTGCATCGTCTCCGATACCGACAGCGTTTGATCTCAAAGGCATTGACTCAAAGTCAATGTTCGAAACCGAATGCACAGACTTTTTACCATCGGATTGATTCGCCGATGGACGTTTGAAATATCGCTCTATTAGCTCAAATTCGCTGCGCATGACGCGCCTCGCTTTCGACGACGAGCGTGCTCGAAACGGTGCACGGCGTTCGAGCATCGACCCGTTGAATCCCCACGCCGCGGTTGGAGTCGCGCATCATGAGACGCGCATTAGCGATGCTTGCATCATTGACGCGGCTTTGGCTCCTTTGCTCCGGGACTCGTGAGGTCAGCCCCCTCCCCGGGTGTCTTCCCCGATTGCGGCCGCTCGACGGTCGCGTCGGGGGCCTTCCATGGCCGAGGCACTCCATCTGATCGGGTCTCACCGCCACGCCGACCCGATGTTCCGCTGGTGCGTTGATCGACGTCAACCGCCCCACGAGTGACGTCTCTGCCGGTTCGTGTTCGCTCGCGAACGAACGATTGTCCGTCTCGCGGCAATCTTCCTTTTTGCTGTTGATCTGGCAATGATTCCCGTCGATCTGTTCGCAAACGACTCCCGCCGGCCTTCGGCACCGAGCGGTCACGTGTGGGCGCTTTGCCCAGACGCGGGCCGCCGTCAAAAGGTTTGCGACCGTGTTCGTTTTCATCAACGGGGCGCGTGCGCCGACCCCTATCACTTGGCAGACGACGGACTTTCTTTCGGGTTCCGTCGCGAGCGTCGGTCGGAAGCCGAGGACCGCGAACATCACCGGCACGCATCCGAGCACCCGAAGCGATCGAGCCAGGCTTTGCAGCTGGCGAAGCTCGAGCAAGGCGAGCGCGTTGCTCGGCTTCGGGCGGTCGTGATGCCTTCTCGGCCCGTCGCACGGTGACCGCAGAATTTCCATCGGCGCTGACCAGCGCACCCTTTTCGAAGGCTTCTGCCAGCCGTGTCGCCCCGCCGACATCCAGATCCGCTGGCAACGACAGAGGCTCAGGCGCATTGATCGTCGGCAACGGCCCTCGCTCGGCCGTTTCGTGTGGCCGCGAGGCACGAGAAACGTGCTCAAGCACAGCATGCACGAATCGATGCGACTGATCGGCGCCGAATTGCGCGACGATCGATAGCGCCTCTGCAACCACCACGGCGGCAGGCAACGTCAGCTGCGATTGCAGTTCTTCGATGGCGAGCCACAACACCGCACGCTCGACTGGATCGATGGCGCC
Organism: Thioalkalivibrionaceae bacterium; assembly: GCA_046299415.1. Classification (GTDB taxonomy): domain Bacteria; phylum Pseudomonadota; class Gammaproteobacteria; order Ectothiorhodospirales; family Ectothiorhodospiraceae; genus JBKBII01. Next base: position 427,430 of record JBKBII010000001.1, read on the forward strand.
TGCCTCACGCCCCGCAACCCGTTCGATCGACTCGTCATGCGAGCTGCGGTGATCAAGCGTCAACATCAACAGCCGCTCGAAATAAGCGTCATCCACTTTGGCGTGCTCGGCATCGAGTCGAAAATCGGCCAAAAGCGTAGCGCGATCGGTCGGCGAGAGTTGAAAGGCATACAGGGCCTGGACGACGCGGCGTCTGGCGCCGCGGATTCGCGAGCGTGCGATGGCGTCGGGCGACACATGGCGCCCGCGCCGCGACGCGCGTCTCTCGGTCCGCTTTGGGTTATTGGTTCCGTCGGCAAGGATTTCAGACGAAGTCAAGGCAACGGTCATGGTGTTCGACTCAACACTTGAACACGATTCGCCAAGCAACAACACGGATTCAGTGGATTTCGAAATTGAATGTCCTGATTCCGCTCTCGACTCTGGTGTTGGACTGTCAGCCTTGGCCGTCGGATTTTTCGCCTCATCTACCGCGCGGTGATCGTCTGCGAACAAGTCACGGTTGGCGTCGACGTCCGGGGCGGTATCGTCATTTTTCGGGTCGCGCAGCTGCCAGGGCAGCCCTTGTTGCGATTCGCTCACGACCCGACTCCTGAAAATCCTGTCATCGACTTTACCTGTCTCATCGGCGCAAAGGCATCAGCGCGAGGATGCTTTTCGCGAGGTTGGACGGATCCGAGGACTACCAGGCCCTACGATTCAGTCCACCGCGGTGCTGGTTTTCTCTCGAGATTGAGTACGGTGTTGACCCCGATATACCCACTCCTGACCCGCTAGATCAGCTCGCTCGCGAGCTGGCGGCACGACGAGTCGAGCGTTGAGTCGTGCACCACACCTGCGCAGCGAGCGTCCGAAGCTTTAAGACGGCGCTACTGGCCTTCGATTTGCCTCAACACATCGAGCATCTCGATCGCCGTCATGGCTGCGTCCGCACCCTTATTCCCAGCTTTCGTCCCCGCACGCTCAATCGCCTGCTCAATCGAATCGGTGGTCAACACACCGAAGCTGATCGGTACACCAGAGTCGAGCGAAACCTGAGCCAGCCCCTTCGAAGCCTCACCGGCGACGTAGTCAAAATGGGGCGTTGCACCCCGAATGACACAGCCCAGCGCGACAATAGCGTCAAAACGCCCGCTCTTGGCCATCTTGTCTGCAGCCAGAGGCAACTCATACGCACCCGGAACGCGCACAACAGTCAGCGCCTCCTGATTAACGCCATGACGCAGAAACGCGTCGACCGCGCCCTCAAGAAGTCGTTCGACGATCAGGCTGTTGAAACGAGCGAGAACGATGCCGAAGCGCGCGTCGCCCACTCGATGAAACTGCCCTTCGATGACGTTCATGTTGTCTCCTACCACACGACGAAGCGTGAGTGATCCATTTTAAAAAGAACCGAGTGTGGGCGGACGGCTTGCAAAGTCGTCGGTCGAGGTCATGGGGCTATACCCGTGTGCTCGACCCATCCTCGCGAAATAGCGATCGAAACCCCGCACTAATTAATCGTGCAGGTAATCGACAACCTCGAGCCCGAAGCCCGCCAAACCGTGAAACCGCTTTGGCGCTGACATCAGCCGCATCTTTCCGACGCCGCATTCAGCCAGAATCTGCGCGCCGACGCCGTACATACGCCATTCCCGGGTTCGGCCACGCACCGGTGTCTGCACGTTGCTCCCGCCCTGCCCCGGATTGATGTCCGTCTGCCCCAAAAACTCATGCAGCGTCGCCGCCTGATCAGGTGAACGCAGAATCACGACCACCCCCGGACCTGGTTCCGCCTGTATTCGCTGCATGGCGCCTTGCAGGGGCCAGCCGCAGGATTCTCCGGCATAACCAAGCGTATCGCACAACGTTTGCTCGACGTGGACACGAACGGTCGACGAAGTGTCGGGGCGCGGTTCGCCCTTGACGAGCGCCAAATGCAATTGATGATCGACGTCATCACGGAACGCTCTGAGTTCGAACAAGCCGTTACGGGTCGGGAATGGTCTCGACGCTACTTCGCGAACGGTGCGCTCGTGTTCGACGCGGTAGCGAATGAGATCCTCGATCGTCCCCATCTTCAAGCCGTGCTCGTCGCAGAAACGCTCGAGATCGGGACGACGCGCCATCGAGCCGTCCTCGTTGAGAATTTCAACGATTACCGCCGCTGGCTCAGCGCCCGCCAAGCGAGCGAGGTCACAACCTGCTTCGGTGTGACCGGCACGCACCAGTACTCCACCGGGCTGGGCCATGAGCGGGAACACATGGCCCGGTTGAACGATATCCGCGGGACGAGCATTGGGCGCGACTGCCGTTCTGATCGTATGAGCCCGATCGTAGGCTGAAATACCTGTCGTTACACCCTCGGCCGCTTCGATCGACAACGTAAACGCCGTGCCATGGCTTTCTCGGTTGTCGCCAACCATTAATGGAAGATTGATCTGGCGACAACGTTCGCGTGTCAGAGTCAGGCAGATCAGGCCACGGCCATAACGCGCCATGAAGTTGATGTCCTCAGGTCGCACGTGCGACGCGAGCATCAACAGGTCACCCTCATTTTCCCGATCTTCATCGTCAACGATCACAACCATGCGACCGGCGCGCAGCTCGGCGAGAATCTCATCAACTGGAGCGAAGGGCATCAGTCAGTTTTTCCTCAGAAGCGCTCTTGCGAGCTTCACCACGACCTGTTCAACAATAACGCCCGTTTAGCACGAAGCGACCCCGCATGGCGTGGCGTTGAATGCGTGATCCAATCGCCACTCGACTGCGTGGAGCAAAGGCGCTTACTCGAGCAGGTCCGATACGCTTGATTCAACTTCTTGTAACGCCGGTCGATCCGCCGCAGCCATCGCTCAGCGCCAGCGGACCGAAAGCCGGTGTTTGTTCGATCATGTGACGCAACGAACACGGCCACGAGACGTCTGATCATCCGTTTCCTTGAGCGCCTCCACGAGCCGCCGGGCACGAAAAACGAACCGGTGTCGATGCGATATAACGCGACATCATACCGAACCGATCGCGATAGGTCGGAAATCACCGGAATCGCCCCAAAGATCGTGCCCGCAGCCGAGTGAGTCGGCCGCAAGTGGCGGCTTTGGCGGCGACATACCGACCGACTCGCTAGACTTGATCAATCGTGATCGAACGGAAACGCGTACCCGATCGGTTACACATGATCGCGACGGCAGAGTGTCGGAGCGATCGCATGACAACATCCATTGCCCTGCTCGCGACCTTATTTGAAATGGATCGGTCGTTACGGACCTCGGTACGATCCACACCCGCCATACGATTCGGTGCGTCTGACGGCCGCGACGACAGGCGTTGCTACTCCGAAATTTGCGATTGCTCGATTCTCGCTTGAGTCAAGTCACGACCAAGGCAAGAAATGACTATCCCCAGCCTTTGAATTTTCCCGAAAATCCGTTTTCTTCGAGCCATTTTTCGGTCATTTTTGATCGTGCTTCGCCCTTCAACCCAGTCGCGGCGGCGTGATCTCCAGTCGTTGCAGCGGCATCGCCCAACAGCAAACGTTCGAGGTAACGCGCCAGGAGATCAACTTCGAGATTGACCGCCGCGCCCTCTTGAAGAACGCGAAACCGAGTCCGGTCCCAGGTGTGCGGAATGACGTTGATGTCGAACGCGGCACCCTCAACGGTGTTTACCGTCAGGCTGGTGCCATCGATCGTGATCGAACCTTTCGCCGCGATGTAGCGAGCAAGCGCATCGGGGGCTCTGATCCGCACACGTCGTGAACGTGCATCGTCGCGAATGGATTCGATCCGTCCGACACCGTCGACATGGCCGGCGACCAAATGACCACCGAGTGATTTCGTCAACGTCAACGCGGTTTCAAGATTGACGATGTCACCGACGCGCAGCGAACCCAATGTCGTCAAATCAAGGGTTTCTCGCGAGGCATCTGCAACAAAACTGTCGGCTGAAAAACGGGTAGCCGTCAAGCAAACGCCGTTCACAGCGATCGAGTCACCGATAACTGCCTGCTTGAGCTCAAGGTTTTGCGCCCGAATCGATAAGCGGACATCGCCACCCACGGGCTCGATACGCGCCACCTCACCCAATGATTCCACGATCCCGGTAAACATAAAGTCCTCTTGTGCTATTGGCTCTGTGGCTCAGGCGCATGTCCGTCGGCGAAGTCCTTAGCCCCGATTCCATAAGGCCGGTCTTTTCTTGGCCTGCTTAACGAAACCCACGGCATGTAAGTTGACTCAATCGCGCTCCCGTTGATGACGGCCATAACCGAATCATCCCTCGACCCTTGTACTGGTGGGGTTGCCCGACACCGCCGCGCACGATCAGCAGGTGCTGCAAGGCCATGACGGTTACCCAAAGCCATCGACCAGCGCCGTCAACAACCCAGACCACCATCGAGGACTGAGCGTTCCGCAAGTCCGCCTGTCACGCGTCCTGTTCACGATTATCGTCGCCAGAAGGCGGCGATCATTGGGCGCTTCTGGCATGAAGGGTGCGCGCTCGCAAACGCATGGTTGACCCAACGACGCGCCGCTCGATGATTTCGACTTCTCCTCGAGCAGCCATATCGTCGATACCGAGGCCGAGCATCGGTCGCGCCGCCTCGCCAAGCAAAACCGGCGCCTGATAGATCAGCCATTCATCGATCAGTCCAGCTTTGTAAAGCCCAGCCACAAGCGTGGGGCCGGCTTCGACATGGACTTCGTTGACACCCGCCTGCGCAAGGCGTGCCAGAAGACCTCGCCAGAAACGATCGGCAATGGACGATTCGCCGACGGAAGGGTCCCCCGTGGGTTGATCTTCGACAACAAGCCGCTCGCCTCGCCGCGATACGCCATCAGACGCCTCGCTGTTGGGCATATCGTCACCCAAGAACACTCTCTCAACGGCGGCTCCAATCGGTGCAGGGTCATTGAGGCGACGCGGTTCAGGCTGTCGCCGTGCGAGTGTCGAGTCGACCACCCACCAGACCGGACGCTGGAAATCGGCTTCACGCAAAAGGCTACATTGACCGGGATCGAGTCGATCGCGGCGATCGAGAACGACCCTGAGCGGCTGTGGCGGCGGCGAATCCCAAGCCAGATCGTCAAAACCCACCTCGGCGTCATTCATTGCGCCTGCGACGGCTGTCGCCGAAAAAGACGGCCGGGTACTTGACGCTTCGCGCTCCAGCGCAGCTTTTTGGAGCAGGGGCAACGTGTCACCACGATGCAAAAACAAGTCGGCAAGCGTTTCACGGACATCCAGTCGCGGGTCATCGGTTGCGACAGTGCCAGATCCTGTCACGATGGCTTGCGCCCTTGCCCGCCAGGCCTGCACGTCACGCCGCGCGTGCGCGTCCGTGATCCATTTTGACTCACCGTTGGCTAGTGCCGTGCGTCCGTCGAGACTAATGGCAAGCTTTGCTCGAACGAAAGGCCGCCCGGCCGTCATACGCATGACGAAGCCAGGGTTCAGCGCCCATGACTGTTGCTCCAAAATACCCACTGAGACGTCGATCCCTGCGTCGCGGAGTCGTTCCGAACCTTGTCCCGCGACAAGCGGATTTGGATCTTGCATAGCGATGACGACGCGAGCCACTCCTGCCGCAATCAAGGCATCAACACATGGCGGCGTTCGGCCAAAATGCGAGCAAGGCTCCAGCGTCACGTACGCCGTAGATCCTTGTGCCGAGATCTGACGCCGTGCGAGCAACTCCAGCGCGTTGCGTTCTGCATGCGGCGAACCCGTGCGCCAATGCGACGCCCGGGCGAGCATTTCGCCATCGCGTACGATCACGCAGCCGACGCGAGGATTGGCTCCTGTCGTGAACAGCCCGCGCTCGGCGACACGAATGGCTTGAGCCATCCAGTGCGTGTCGACGACGGGATCAGCGGTTGATCTATCTCTGTGCATTCGATCAGCCCTCGCGACGCCCGATCAGGGCTGATGGTCAGGGCTGGCTGCTGAGTCATCCAGACTCAGCAGCGGGATCTGTAATTTCGAACGCGCACGAGCCTGTGCTTCGCCTTCGGCACGCTCAATCGCCTCGCGGAAGCTCTTCAGATCGTTGAACAGCAGATAGATCGATGCAAAACGAATGTAGGCGACCTGGTCGAGATCGAATAACGCGTTCAGCACCAACGTTCCGATTCTATGGCTCGCAATTTCTGCCTGATTGTATTTCCGGAGTTCGGCCAAAACCCTGTCGATTGCCGCCTGCTGCTGAGCCGCCGGCACCGGGCGTTTGTGAAGGGCCAGGCGAAATCCTTCGCGCAGCTTTCGTTCCTCAAAATCGACTCGCTCGCCAGAACGTTTAATCACCTGCGGATAGGACCACTCGACGCGTTCGTACGTGGTAAATCGCTGCCCGCATCCCTCACAAACGCGTCGCCGCCGGATCTCCTCGGCATTCGCTCCCGTGGGTCGGGAATCGACGACTCGAGTGCGATCGGATTGACAGGCCGGGCACTTCATCGATCGACCACACTCGCTGACGGGCCGAGCTCTGTCATTGAGTCAGCTGTCCGACGCATGCCGCGAGAGCCCGCAAGCACCTGGGACACGAGCGCCATCGCCTGAGTTGATCCTCGAGCCACTGGATACCCGTGGCACAGCGGGAGGCAGGCAATCGATGGAGCCGGTTCACCGCGCACAGACGAGATTCTCTTCGTTCTGCCGAAATCCGAGCTGACGCGCCTACTCGGTCCGCATAGGCCGTGATGCGTCCAACCGGTCATGCCACGGCAGCGTCCTGACCCGGCATGCCGTAAACCGGAAACTGACGACACAACGCGAGTACGTCGTTCTTGACGCGCTCGATCACGGCATCGTTTTCGTGATCGTCGAGAACATCGGCGATCCAGTCAGCGACCCGAGCGCACTCGCTTTCACGAAAGCCCCGTGTCGTGATCGCTGGCGTGCCGATTCGAATACCAGAGGTTACAAACGGCGACTGCGGATCATTTGGAACCGCATTCTTGTTGACGGTGATGTTGGCGCGCCCTAGCGCCGCATCAGCGGCCTTGCCCGTCATGCCTTTTGCGACGAGCGAGATCAACATCAAGTGATTGTCGGTACCACCAGACACAATGTCGTAGCCTCGAGTCATCAGGCGGCCCGCCATTGCGCGCGCATTCTTGACCACCTGCTCCGAGTAGGCCTTGAACTCTGGCTCGAGCGCCTCCTTGAACGCGACGGCTTTTGCGGCGATGACGTGCATCAACGGACCGCCTTGGGTACCGGGGAAGATGAGCGACTGGAACTTCTTCTCCAGCTCAGGCTGTCCTTTCGAAATGATAAAGCCGCCGCGTGGTCCACGCAGGCTCTTATGAGTCGTTGAAGTCACCACGTGTGCGTGATCGATTGGGTTGGGATACTGCCCGCCCGCAACCAGACCCGAGACGTGCGCCATATCGACGAGCAAGTAGGCACCAACCGAGTCGGCGATCGATCGAAAACGAGACCAATCGATGACGCGCGAGTAAGCCGAAAAACCAGCGACGATCATCTTCGGACGGTGCTCTCGAGCCAAGCGATCGACCTCATCATAGTCAATCAGGCCCTGCTCATTGATTCCGTATTGAACCGCGTTGTAAATCTTGCCGGAGAAGTTCGGCTTGGCGCCGTGGGTCAAATGCCCCCCCGCATCGAGACTCATGCCGAGCACCGTGTCATGAGGCTCGAGTAACGCCATGTAGACTGCTGCATTCGCCTGCGAGCCGGAATGCGGTTGAACGTTGGCATAGTCTGCGCCATACAGCGCCTTGAGGCGGTCTATCGCCAGTTGCTCCGCGATGTCGACGAACTCGCAGCCGCCGTAGTAACGCTTGCCCGGATAGCCTTCAGCGTATTTGTTGGTGAGTACGGAACCCTGCGCTTCAAGGACCCGAGGGCTCGCGTAATTTTCCGACGCGATCAGCTCGATGTGTTCTTCTTGACGCCGCGACTCGTTTTCGATCGCACCCCAAAGTTCGTCGTCAAACCCGTGAATCCCCATTTCGATCGAAAACATCGTCTAGCCCTCACTCAACGTTCATTGATTCTACGAAGTATACCGGTCTCCCGATAACGGCTTCGATGACCCAAACAAGTTCACGCCCAAAGCGTCGTGCGCACACAGAATTGCGCCAACGTCGAAGCAGAACGTCGAACCAGGAGGTGTGCGGGCACATCGTTGAGCCTCTGGGTGCTTCCTCTCCGGCCTGGCCGCCAGTTGCGCCCCAATCACTACGCTCCCCAGCGCGTGGAGCGGAGTCTGATTCGCGGCCTTTTTACGCTGTCTCGTCGGGAATCAACCATTGAGGTTTCATTTGATGAAATCTGTCACGTGGGATGAAAGCTTCGGGCGGCCGCGCTGTATTGATCCGCTCAAGCGGCCAAATGCTGCTGCTCAAGTTCGATCAAACTGGCCACGAGCGCACTGATTTCAGCATCCGCCCGCTGTTGTGTTAATAAGGCTCTACAGAGCAGCTCGTCTACCAAAAAATACTGCCTGACCGCATCAACTGATAGGCAGCCGCCATGCGCAGTCGATCGCAACGCGCGCACGGCAATCAACGAGCCGGTTCAATGCAGGTTCGAAAGGTTTTGGGACTTTGTCAGGTTCGTGTGCATCAAAACCTCAGCGAGAAGTTGACAGCATTCACTTGAACAACGACCGAGCGCCGGCACACTGGGCGTATTCGGTTTCACGCCAACCCGATGGTCGCTCGACGATCGCCGCGACCTCGATCGCAACGCGGTACTTAGCGCCACGCATGCGCTTTTAGATTCACAAAAGCGTCACGCCGTGCCAACGCGTCATGTGGAGAGCCGTAATGATGAGCCTATTCCCCGCTTTCGGGCAGTTTCGTAGCCATCAGTCTGATACCTGTCCATGGACGGGAGCAATCGACTCTGAGCCATCCGGCGCACGAAACCCCTTCCCCGGTCGTCCCTTGGCTCTGCTCGCCTCAGCGGTGTTCGCGCTCATGCTGCCGGCCGCGGCGACGGCACAGGGTCTGGTCGAGGCTCAGCAGCGATTTATCAACATTGGTACTGGCGGCGTGACCGGTGTCTACTACCCCGCCGGACAACATCTCTGCCGCATGTTCAACGCCAATCGCGATGAACACGGCATGCGTTGCACGGCTGAATCGACCGGCGGATCGGTGTTCAATCTCAACATGATTCGTTCAGGCGACATGGACGTCGGTGTCGCCCAGTCCGACATGCAATTCCACGCGCACCGTGGCTCTGGTCGGTTCGAGGCGTTTGGTGCCGCGCCGCAACTGCGGTCTGTGTTTTCGTTGCACGCCGAGCCCCTCACGCTGGTCGTGCGCGAAGACTCAGGCATCGAGGGGCTGCGCGATCTGCCCGGAAAACGAGTGAATATCGGCAACCCAGGGTCGGGGCAGCGTGTCCTCGTCGAAGAACTGATGGCTCGACTCGATTGGACGCGTGGCACGTTCGGACTTGTGTCGGAACTGCCGTCCCGCGAACAGGGACAGGCACTTTGCGACAATCGTGTCGACGCCTTTTTCTTCTCGGTGGGTCATCCATCCGCTGCGATTCAGGAGCCAATCGCGACGTGCAACGCACGCCTTGTCTCGCTGGTCGATCCCGTGATCGATGAGCTTGTAGCCGCAACACCGTACTACCTGCCCGGCGTCATTCCGGCCAACACCTATCCCGGTCAGAGTGAAGACATCAAAACCTACGGCGTCGGTGCGACGGTGGTGTCGTCGACCCGCACCAGTGATGAGGCGATCTATCAGTTGGTACGCGCGGTCTTCGAAAACTTCGAAACGTTCCGAACGCTGCATCCGGCTTTTGGTGGGTTGACGCGCCGAACGATGGCCAACGAAGGGGCATCGGCCCCACGGCACTCGGGTGCCGAGCGGTATTTTCGTGAAAACGGTTGGCTCGAGAGCAGCAGTGACAACCAGACAAGCGCCGACTCAAGCGACCTGACCGCTGACGCCAGCTCAGTTGAACGTTGAATCGTTCGCAAAAGCCAAGCTGTCGGCAGCCTGCTTTGGCGAGTCGATCACTGATCTGTCGAGCCCCGAGTTGAGTTCCGCGCGAGACTCGCGCCAGCGGGGCCAATGCGTGTTCATCAGGGCATAAAACCGTGGTCCGTGATTGGCCTCGATGAGGTGCGCCAACTCGTGCACCAACACGTACTCGAGCAAGTCCCGGCGGCGTTTTGCCAGTTCGACGTTCAGGCGAATCGACCGTCGCGCCGGGGTGCAACTGCCCCAACGCGTTTTCATCATTCGGACATGATAGTGATCGACCCGGACTCCGAGTCGCGGCGCCCAGATCGCGATCATCGGCGAAAGCGCCTCGAGTAGCTGCTGTCGATACCAGTCATGGATGGCCGCCTGCCGGTGTCGACGTTCCGCGTTGGGTCGAATTTTCAACACCAGACGGGGCTCATCGAGAAACACCTCCGAGCGCCCTGGCCTTTCGATAACCTCCAGCGCAAAGGCCTTTCCCCAAACGAAAAACTGTTCTCCATCGACGAATCGATGTTCGCGCGACTGACTCGGCACCGATGGCGCGGACTGCTGATGTCCCGCTTGACACAATCGGGCTTTGTGCCTGCGGACCCACCCGCGTTTAGTCAGTACGAATGCCCGTATCTCCGCCAACGAGAGCTGCAGCGGTGCGGTCACCGTTACGCGACCATCGGATCGTCGGATCCGAAGATACAGGTGCCGGACGCGCTTGCGCACGATCGAGATTTCGAGATCGTCTACAACGAGGGCTTTTTCTTCGTTCCCCGTATTGCTTTTGTTTGGTCCGAAATGAATCCCGAAGAACACGACGCTCCCCAAAATGTGCAGTCGTTCGGACAAGTGCTCTGCCGAGCTGGATGACGTTGCCTTAACTGCGCCAACCGCACCACTCGAGCACAAGGTCCAGGATTGACGGCCGCCTTGCCTGCCCTTCGCCCGTTGCCTGACCAACCAAACCCTTCGATGGTTGACTCGCGGGCAGACGGTCTTGAGTCGCTCTCCCAACTGCGGGCATCAACAAGCCGCTTGACTCAGCCGTAAAAATCAGTTTCGACGTGGCTTCATTCTTTATTGCAGCGGCCCGAAAAGCCACCGTGGCTCGTCCGACGGTGACGGTCTGATAACGTTGTCGCCAAGCACTGTCGCGATCGATACCGGGATGCGGTAAGCACGACTGAGACTCCAGGGAATTGCGGCCGGGAACGCCAGTGTGCGCCATGACTGACCCTAGAATGGGGTGAAAACTCAGCAATTTGCAACGTTGCTCAAGGGCGTCGTGAGTCAGAATTCGGCCGAAGCCAAAGCACAAAGACCGCTGTGAAGTCCCAGCCACGCGGCCCCGGAATGGGCGACGAATGGTCGCCACTCGGCGTCGTGGTCAACGCCTCCGCTTGTAGTTCTGGTACACGTTGTGGCAGTTTCATGAAAATGCAGCGGCTGTGCCCGAGCGACGCCGACATCAAATTCGGATCGATCGAGCCTGCCAACTTCGGTATCGGCTTATTTTAGTCGATCCGTTACGGTCACTCACCGGCGACTTGCCGACGTTACCCGCGTGACCACTGTTCAACCACCAGAACAACAGGGAGAGCAGGTTTTGACGTCAGCGTTCAACGGCAGCCCCACGAAACCGTGAACCCGCCATCAAGACCGGTGAATACTCATGAACGATCAGACGACACGCGATTCAGATCCGAGCCTCGACGATGACGCTCAGGCGGTTCAAGACCTCGACTCCGGTCCTCGTGACCCGCATGGACTTACCGGAAAGGTCATTTGGCTGACGGCGGTTACCTGGTCCCTTTTCCAGGTCTGGATCGCGTCGCCAATGCCCTACGAGCTCAACCTGTTCATCGTTTCCGACACGCAAGCACGTTCGATTCATCTTGCATTCGCCGTATTTCTAGGATTTTTGATCTTTCCGGCCGTCGTTCATCGGCTCGGCGTTCGTAATCAGGGCTTGGGTGTCGGTCGCGTGATCGCGATCGGCTTCTACCTTGCGATGGGTATCGGGACGAGCGCTCTCGCGGTCTACGATCTGGCGACACTTGGACGGTTGGGCTGGGTCTACGCGGCGATTGCGGCTTCGTTCTTTGCCATCGCATGGCCGTTGATTATGCGCCCCGCCCTCCCCCAGCGCGTTCCCGTGCCGGACTGGTTCCTCGGCGCCGTCGCAGCTGCGTGTTCGCTCTATCTGTATCTGTTTTTTCAGGACATTGCGGGTCGACCAGGTGCGCCGAATACCCTTGATCTGATCGTTGCGGGTGTCGGGATCGTGTTGCTGCTCGAGGCGACCCGTCGGGTTCTTGGGCCTGCGCTGATGATCATCGCGGCGATTTTTCTGTTTTACACGTTCGCCGGACCTTTGATGCCGGACTTGATCGCTCATCGTGGTGCCAGCTATCCGCGTGCGATGGCTCAGCAGTGGCTGTCCAACGAAGGCGTGTTCGGAATTGCACTCGGTGTCTCGACCAGTTTCGTCTTTCTCTTTGTCCTGTTCGGCGCTCTACTCGAAAAAGCCGGCGCAGGCGACTACTTCATCCGCACGGCATTTGCAGGATTGGGCCATCTACGCGGCGGCCCTGCCAAGGCCGCGGTGATTGCATCCGGAATGACCGGCGTGGTGTCCGGATCATCGATTGCCAACGTCGTCACAACGGGGACCTTCACCATCCCTCTGATGAGACGTGTCGGCTTCAAAGCCGAGAAAGCGGGCGCCGTAGAAGTCGCCAGTTCGGTCAATGGGCAGTTGATGCCGCCTGTCATGGGTGCCGCAGCGTTTTTGATGGTCGAGTACGTCGGGATTCCATACGTCGAAGTTTTGAAGCATGCTCTGATTCCGGCCATCGTCGCCTACGTGGCGCTGTTCTACATCGTGCATCTCGAGGCCTGCAAAAACGGCATGGAAGGTCTCGAGAGAACGATGAAGACCACGCTCAAGGGCCAATTGATCACTTCGGGTTTCACCCTCGCCGGCATCGTTCTGCTCGCTGCTGCGGTCTATTGGGGTCTTGGCTGGATCAAGTCGGTCGCAGGGGATTCCGCCTCGTGGATCATCGCTGCGCTCGTGCTCATCGTCTACCTAGGGTTACTCGTAATCGTCTCGCGTCAGCCCGAGGCCGAACCGCTGGATACCGATCGTCCCCTACCCGCACTTGGGCCGACGGTTCTGTCCGGGCTTCACTTCATCCTGCCCTTGGTGATCCTAGTGTGGGCGCTCGTCGTCGAGCGCCTTTCGCCCGGTCTCTCAGCGTTCTGGGCTGTTGCATTCATGTTTTTCATACTTTTGACCCAGCGCCCAATTCTGGCCATGCTGCGTGGCGAGGGCCGCATGGGCCACGCGCTGAATCAGGGTGTGCGCGAGCTATTCGAAGGACTCGAGACGGGTGCTCGCAACATGATCGGCATCGGCATTGCGACAGCTGCAGCCGGGATCATCGTTGGCACCGTTGCGATGACCGGCGTGGGGCTGGTCCTCACCGACGTCGTCGATGTGCTGTCTGGTGGGAACCTGCTGGTCATGCTGGTTTTGGTGGCACTGATCTCGCTGGTTCTCGGTCTAGGCCTGCCGACGACCGCCAACTACATCATTGTCGCGACGCTGATGGCACCGGTCATCGTGGAGCTCGGTGCGCAAAACGACCTGCTCGTCCCGTTGATCGCTGCACATCTGTTTGTGTTTTATTTCGGGATCATGGCGGACGTGACTCCGCCGGTCGGATTGGCGTCGTTCGCCGCTGCCGCTGTCGCTCGCGCAGATCCAATCATGACAGGCGTCCACGCGTTCTTTTACAGCCTGCGAACCGTCGCCTTACCGTTTTTCTTCATCTTTAATCCGGCTCTGCTGCTGGTCGGTGTCAACAGCGGCGTCGGCGTGGCCCTCGTCTTCTTCGGTGCACTGATCGGAATGTTGGCCTTTACAGCCGCAACGATGGGTTGGTTCCAAAGTCGTAGTCGATGGTACGAGTCCGTCGTCCTCTTTGCTGCTGCGGTGCTTCTACTGGCGCCTGCAGCAGTGTTCGACCGCTTTCAGTCACCCTTCGAACAACGCCCCCCACTGGAGCTGTTCGAAATCGTCGAGACAATCCCGGATCGGGGCCAGCTGCGGCTCGAAGCCAGTGGACTCGATCTTGAGGGCCGCGAGCTTACCCGCACCGTGATGTTTCCCTTGGGTCGCCCCGACCTAGAACCTAGAGAGCGATTGGCCGATGCGGGCTTGTCAGTTCAACTAAGAGCTGAAGAAGAAATTGCCCGCATTCAGGTCGTTGCTTTTGGCTCGCCAGCGTCTCGCGTTGGGCTGGAAGGTGGTTGGGAAATCACCAGCGTGCTCGTGCCCCGCTCACGCGTGCCGGCGGAAATCTTGTTCCTTCCGGCACTGGCCCTGATTGCGTTGGTGTTCGTGTTGCAGCGTCGTCGCGCTGATCGGACAGGTCGCGAGACGATGGCATCGACATGATCGCCGCTGCCGTCGTCGCTGATTCGCTCGACGTGCTGAGCGCGACGTTCGAGCGATGTCGGCGCGATCATCAACAGATCGCTTTGTGCGGGGGCCGGCGGTTGCTGCGAACTATGATGCGCTGGGCCGATCCAGCGGTCGCGTTCGTATCACCTGATTTCGTGGAAAACATTCTGCCCGTGCAGGTCGCGGTTGACGCTGACCGAATCGAGATCGACGCCGATGAGCTGACCTTTTCCGTCGGCGCGGGGGTTTCTGTCGCCGAACTCGAGCGCGCCTGCACCGACGCGGGCGTCATCCTGCCTTTCGAGCCCGCGTACGAGGATCCACCGGAATTCAGCGCATGCCGCCCCGCAGTGGCTTGGCCGCAGCCTATCGCTGAAGCTGTTTCGATGGACAACCGAACGACGATGGGCGGTCTGCTCGGGGTCGGGCTTTCCGGTTCACGCCGTCCCTGGGGCGGCGCGTTGCGCGACGCAATTCTCGGCGTCGATGTCCTGGGAGCCGACGGCCAACCGCGGCATTTCGGAGGGCGAGTACTCAAGAACGTCGCAGGATTCGATATTGCTCGCCTGATGGTGGGTAGTTTTGGAACGCTGGGTGCGATCACCGCGATTCACGGCAAACTCCTACCGGTCCCCAGGATCGAGGTGAGCTGTAGCGCCGAAATGGACATCGACGACTTTATCGAGCACGCCCATCGCCTGCGGCGTACCGCTTTTCCAATCTCTGGCCTTGGATGGTGGAATCGGCGCACTCATTTGCGCCTTTCTGGTGGCCCGCGTGATGTCGAGATCGCGCTTGAAGCAATTCACAAGCCAGGAGGAGGCGTCCAATACTCGTCCGGAGGCATCGGTGGCGCGCCGAGCCAGCTGCCAGAATGTCAATCGCGCGCCGATGTGAGCCACACTTCCGAAGTGACGTCCGAGCGACACGCGAATCTTGCGTCGTCGCTGTGGCGTCTGCCTCCTGAAAAGCGGATCTCTCCGGCGACATCGGAACACGCCCCCGATGGTGCAAGCGGCACCTCAGAGCCGACCTGGTGGCGGATCGCTCTGCCCCCGGCGACTCGACACAAGCCGCTGGCGAGTCTTTCTCCCGATCCCGATTGGGTGCTCGAATGGGGCGGCGGTCTGCGCTTCGTCCGAACCGACGCCGATGCAACTGAAGTACGCGAACGAGTCAGCGCGCTACAGGGCATCGCGACGATCTGGTCGGGTGCAGGCTCCAGCGATGCTCGACGACTGCACCCCCGCTCGACCGCACGCGCAGCGTTGGAGCGCCGAGTGCGCAAGGCTTTTGATCCGTTTGAATTGTTTTGGTCGCCTGTGTACGACTTCGAGGCTCGAGCCTGAGCGTGATCATCGTTAGCGAGCGAACTGCCAAGATGCCGGAACGCAATAGGCAGATCAGTCATGACCGTCGCACCGGCCGCAGGATCCGCCGGAACGGCATCCCGCGATGGAACTGTTGCCTGTTGTACAAAAGGCATTCGGTGTCGAGCGTCGACGATGTATGCGCGAGCAAACTGCCTAGCGCCGAAAAGCGAGTCCATTCCCAGTGATCGAGACTGGCAAACGGCTCGGCGCGAACTCAGCCCAGCGAGACCATTATTCGGAGTCACCTCCCGGCGTAGCGAAGAATGTCCACGTCTTGATCGATCGCCGCCAAGCACCAAGCGCGCGCCCAGTGCATGATCGGATCTTCACAGCCTTCGGCCGCAATCACCCTCCAGCCCCATCGATGACGCAAAGCACGCACGTTCAAAGCCTCGACGACGCCAGAAAACGCGCGGCTGACGCAGCCAACCGCTGCGTTCACTGCGGCTTCTGCAACGCAACCTGTCCGAGCTATCAGGTCACCGGCGACGAACGCGACGGACCACGGGGGCGAATCTATCTCTTGCAATCCCTGATCGTCGGGGACGGCGCCGATACCGCTGTTCGTCATCATCTTGATCGTTGTCTAAACTGTCTGGCCTGCGAGACGACTTGCCCGTCTGGCGTTCGCTTTGGCGATATTGCGCAATTTGGCCGATTCTGGTTTGCCATTCATCCGACGGTCCCACGGCCGATAGAATCGGACAACTC
Organism: Thioalkalivibrionaceae bacterium; assembly: GCA_046299415.1. GTDB lineage: Bacteria > Pseudomonadota > Gammaproteobacteria > Ectothiorhodospirales > Ectothiorhodospiraceae > JBKBII01. The sequence continues at coordinate 443,938 of JBKBII010000001.1, forward strand.
GCGTGATCAAGTCATCTCTGCTGTCGACCGTCCTGTTCGTCAACGAATTTTGCGCAGCTTACTCGGTGCCTTGTTGCCCAGCGCATATCGAGCTCGCCCTGCACTCGCCGCTCTGATCCGAATTGCGCGTGCGCTGCGTCCGGCGTTGCCGGATAACTGGGCGCGGCGGATTCCCCCTTTGGACACGTGGCGAAGACCCGCCGAAGCTTTACGACCGCCACCAATCAAGATCGAAGCGCCTTCAACACCACTCCCTCGAGACATCGTCTTGCTTCGAGGCTGTGTACACGAGGCTCTCGATCCACGCGTCGATGAGGCATTGATTCGCCTGCTTCGTGCAATTGATTCAACAATCAATGTCCACCGCATATCCGGGTGCTGCGGGGCGATCGAAGCCCATCTTGGTGATGAGGTGTCGGCGTCCCGGCGCTTTGAAGCCATCCAACGTCTAGCGGCGCGCGCAATGACCGGCGACAGCATGCCCTCAGCCCGGGAGTCCGCCCAACGAGACACCGTGGGCAGACATCGTCGGGACAGCGACGCGGCACCCCCCCTGACGAGAAAGCCGGTGGTCCTCGTTCAAACGGCAAGCGGCTGTAGCGCTCACATCTCAAGGTCGCGGCAGTGCATGGTGAAAGACTCAGGCCGGTCCGCCGAGCACTCGCAGCATCAACAGCCATCGCCCCAAAACTCGAATTCGATCTTCAGCGAGCCGAGCACCATCCCGGCAAAATCGGATGAAACGGTTTCGCCAGGTTTTGATGCACATCAAAACGACCCCGCTATCCGCGATTTACCGGAAGTCATTCCGACCGACCCCTCCGAATTGATCATGCCGGACCATATCCTCAGCCTCAGACTTAACGCTGAAAACGCTCGGGTCGCGTGGCATTCCCCGTGCTCGATGACTCACGGATTGCGAACCGGCAAACGTGTCGAGGCGCTCCTCGACGCAGCACGATTTCAACGCGTGCCTGTCTCGGACGCACACCTGTGTTGCGGTTCCGCCGGTACCTATTCGCTATTACAGCCTGACATTGCGAAAGTCCTTCGCGCCCAAAAACTCAAAGCGTTGCAGGCCGAACGACCGGAAGTGATTCTCACCGCGAACATTGGCTGTCAGACACATCTCGGAGCAGCGTCTCGGCTGCCTGTCGTGCATTATCTCGTTGCGTTGGCCGAGCTTCTGCCTGGCAATCAAAGCGCCACGCACTGATTCGCCGGTTCTGAGAGTTTGTTCGCAGATCGAGCGGATCAAGCGTCCGAATCGAGGATTCGAATCCAACGCCATACTTGCGCGTCAAGGTTAATGCTGAGGCATGCTCATGAGGCTGCCGGGATTGCGCAGGCGAGTCGCCTTGCCGATACTGCGGGTGTCACAGCCTTCACGACCGTCGCAAGGCGGTTGATCGTTCGGTATCAATGGGTCGACCCGCTGAGCTAATGGACAGGGGGCGTCTCCCGCGACCCGATTGATTTCATGAGTGTTGAAACGATCACGTCAGAGGAAACGTGACACCGAGAATCGCCAGAACACAAAGTCGGTAACAAAAGCGGAAATCTGGCTTCTTGGTCTGGACTACCCAAAACCACCCTGAAAAACCAAAAACCAGGAGGATCTCCAATGGCCGAAATGTTTAGCGACGCGTGGATGAAGCGGTTCATGGAAAGCTGGAACGCAGAACAAGACCTTGTCGAGCCGTTGTCCAGTATCGGTTTCAACAGCGTCATCGGCTACGGCTACCCCGGCGAACCTACAGCTCGAGGCTATCTGGATGTTCAAAACGGGAAGGCCGTCGACGCCGGGGCGTTCAACGGGCAAAACCTGAACTGGGATTTGCGCGCCAAAGCCGAACAATGGGAAAAATGGATGGCGAGTCCACCCGGCATGACGGGCCTCGGTGGCGCGTTCATGACGGGCAAGATCAAGTTTTTGGTGGGCGATTATAAGGCCATGCTGAAAGAGCCACGGATGGCAGGGCCCTTCATCAAGAGCTTTTCAGTGATGGGCAAGGTTTAAGCGACCATTACCTGCCACCGAGCGGGCAGCCAACTTTCCGATTCCAAAGGGGCTGCGTGCTTGCGCGTCTAAAAACTGGGGTCACCGATTCAGCGAGCGTCGGACACCCACGGTGGCTTAGGCGAACCGATGTCGCCAAGCGGAGGATGCAGGTTTCGTTTTGACGATGTTCTTCGTGAGCTCGACCCAATCCACAACGCCTCCCTGCCGGCACACCGATCGAGGGCGGCGTCGAGGCAAGCGTGTAACGAATTCCGTTCCGTTTCGGCGGTCTTGGGCCTTCTCGACGCCTTCAGCGAAGTCACTATTGATCAAACGTCACGAATCGGGTCTAGTGCATTTGGGTTCACACGCCCAACTGCGAGCCAGGGGGCATCTCGAGACAGGGCTGAAATCGATCCTGGAAATGCTTTAGGAATCGATACGCAGGGGCCAGCGTGACCACGGCAGTCGTCAGACATCGAGACGTGTCTTCTTCATGCAAGCCATTGGTTTCTATCTCTCAAATGCCAATGGATAACCAAGCCAATGGTTTCACGAGCGACATCGCTTTCAACCCCGACGTCGCTTCTCTGACCCATTTTCACGATACTTCCGTGCGCCTGATCACCAAGATTTCAGGGCTGATTTTTTTCGAACCATCGTTTTTTCATTCGACTGCAGGTCTACGGCATGAGTGCATCTTTCCTTCCCCCGGCTCGCACACTGATGGGCCCCGGCCCTTCCGACTTGAACCCGCGCGTTCTTGCAGCAATGTCTCGCCCCATCGTCGGACACCTCGATCCGCTCTTCATTGAGATGATGGATGATGTCAAGCGGCTCCTTCAGCTTGCTTTTCGTACTGAGAATGAGCTCACGCTGGCTGTCTCCGCCCCGGGTTCTGCCGGCATGGAAACTTGTTTTGTCAATCTCGTCGAGCCGGGCGACACCGTCATCGTTTGTATCAATGGGGTGTTCGGTGCCCGCATGAAGGAAAACGTTGAGCGCTGTGGCGGCCAGGCCGTCATTGTCGAAGACGACTGGGGTCGACCGGTTTCGATCGAAAAAGTCGCGGATGCCATTCGCGGTAATCCCGGTGCGCGTGCGTTGGCCTTCGTACATGCCGAAACATCGACTGGCGCCTGTTCGGACGTCGAAGGTCTGTGCCGTCTCGCACACGAGCACGGCCTATTGACCATCGTGGACTCCGTCACTGGACTCGCTGGAAGCCCGTTGGAAGTCGATGCATGGGGCGTCGATGCGATCTACTCGGGGAGTCAAAAGTGTCTGTCCTGCACCCCGGGGCTGTCTCCGGTAAGTTTTTCAGCCAGGGCCGTCGAACGCATTCGAGCGCGTACGCACAAGGTCCAAAGCTGGTTCCTCGACTTGAATCTGGTCATGGGCTACTGGAGCGGCGGTAGCAAACGCGCCTATCACCACACTGCCCCGGTCAACGCCCTATACGCCCTGCACGAGTCCCTAGTCATACTCGAAGAAGAAGGTTTAGAGCACAGTTGGACGCGACATCGACGCCACCACGAGGCGCTCCGCGCCGGACTCGAGGGAATGGGCCTGAAATTTTTGGTTGATGAGGCCAGTCGCCTGCCGCAAATGAACGCTGTTTTTATTCCGGAAGGCATCGACGACGTTGAAACCCGAAAAACACTGTTACGAGATTTCAATCTGGAGATTGGTGCGGGTCTTGGTAAGTTTGCCGGCAAGCTCTGGCGCATCGGCTTGATGGGGCACGGCGCAAACGAACGCAACGTTTTGCTGTGCCTGTCCGCACTCGAATCCGTTCTAGCCAAAAGCGGGGCCATACGAACCGGCGTCGGCCTTGCCGCCGCTCGCGAGTCGTACATGGATTCCAGCGCACGCGCGGCGTGACTGGAGGGTGAGGTCGCACTCAACGGGAATTCGCCACAGTCTGCGAGATCAGCAACGATCGAAGCATGGTCGCGTACAGAAATTGCCACACTCGGATCCCAAATCACGCCTTCGTCAGCTGAATTTTCGCGAGGATCGCGCCACGTATGCTAGGGAACGGAACCAAAAACTTGGCGCGGAAATCAGGTGGCACAGGCTCGTTCGTTGACCCGGAGACCGAACGCCAATTCCGCCTCTCTCAAGCCCGCGAGGGTCATCGCACCGTCGCCGTGATCCTCATCGCGCTCGCAACGCTCGGTGCGGCGACCGGTTTCCTCGACTACCTCCGCCTTGATACCGCAGCGTTCACACAGGCTCTGTTCCTGCGGGCAATTTATGTCGCGGCTCTGATCGCAGGTGCATGGGTCGCTTGGCATCGCTCGGACAGTTATCAGATCTTGCTGCAAATCTCGGCGGTTCTCGCCAGCGTTGTCACGACCGCATTGTTGATGCAATACGATCCGAATCAAGTCTCGGTAATGGGCGCGGCCTTGTTGTATGTGTTTGCTACGCTGGTGTTCTTAAATGTCGTCTCGAGCAGCGCTGCGACTCGATGGTTGATTAGCAGCATCAATCTGATTGCGGCCGGGATGGTGCCCTGGTTTGTGCAGGGAGAAGAGCCTGAAGGTCGCGTCTGGCTCGCGATCGCTTTGGCGTGGACGTCCATTGCATTGCTTTGGTTTGCCGCTCGACGTGAGGAACACCTCAAACGGCAACAATTTGCATCCACGGCCGCGCTCCGGTACCAGGCGACTCACGATCCATTGACGGGCCTACCTAATCGCCGTGGTTTTTTTGAGGCCTTAGATCGCTTAATTTCCCGACACGCCGAGGATTCATCTAATGATGCCGGCGCTCAACGTCTCGATCGAACCTCACCGGATCTGACGGTCGTCGTTCTTGAGCTAGACCATTTCAAGGGTGTCAATGATCGCTATGGGCACGATGCGGGTGACCTCGTTTTACGCGCGCTCGCTCAGACGCTCGTCGACACGGGCGCCAAACAGAATCTCGGCGAGTCAGCAACGCAATCGACGGGCCGCTCAGTAAACGGCAACTACCCTCGGCAAACTGGCGCCGCAGTGCAAAAATCGAGTTCAAACACGACTCTCGCTCAACATCAGCAACCCAGCTGGCCTCGCCTCCACGCGTTCCGCATGGGCGGTGAGGAATTCACCCTAATACTCGAAACGGATCGACGGCAGCCCAACCAACCCATCACGATCTTGAATACTCTGATCGAGGCTATTCGTGAGCTCAAAGTGCAAGCGCCGACGGGACAAGAGATCAATCTGAGGGCGTCATGCGGTGCTGTACGCATTGACCCAACCCGCAATCCGATCGATGAGAAAACGCTCGCCAAGGCGCTTCAAGGCGCCGATCGACTGCTGTACCGCGCAAAACACCGAGGGCGAGATCGCTTCTATTTCGAGGATTATGAGTCGGCCAGCAAGGCTTCAGATCACTCCGACAATCTCGGGATTGAATACATCGAAACGAAACGGTGATCACGCCAATGGGTCTCCGGGGTAATCAAAATCCCTCGCCTCCGTCAAATCGACGTTTAGACCCGAGCCAAATCCAAAGTCATACACTCGAACCATAGGCAAGGGAGCGCTGATCGAGGACGCCAGACTAAGCGATCCACCTGAGTCAGTGACTTCGGAGCCTTTCACATCTCGCTCGTCCACTGACGACGATGTAGGCCAGGCCCCAGCGCATGGCGGAATTGCGAGGGCAACGCCAAATCAACGCCTTCACGGGTTCATCATCGCGCGGCGAGACACCGGCATCCTCACTCAGCTGCATGCAAGGTTCGGATCACTGCGCTTCGAGCGACCACGCGGCGTAACACTTGGGCTTTGCCAAAAATGTCCTTAAGGTCATGAAGGCGCCCCACAGCTGACACCGTAGCAATCGCAGACCAATAGGAACGCAACTCCTCGAAGACTGTTCTAGACGTTCACGGGACGAAATCGTACTCCGGTCGCCTCTAGCGGTTCGTCGCATTCCACTGGCTTAAGCTGATGCGTTGGGTTTCAAATCTCGCGACGATCGAATCACTCGTGATCTGTTCCTCGCGCTTTGGCGGAACACCGAAAGGTCGAGCCGAATTCAGCGGTCGTGCGACGACAGAAAGGTGTCAAGCGCTAGCTTATAAGCAAGCAAAATCCACGGCAGCAGGTGAAAGATCGCGCGTGCAACGTCCATGGCGACAGGACGATCGGCCTCGCCGGCGATCCAGGCGACAAGGCCATGGAAAAAAGCGGCCAAGTAAGGTTCTGGCAGCCACGGCGCCAAGCCTAGGGCCATCACCAAAACAACAAACACGGCACCCGGTGTGCGTTCGACAACGCGCCGGAATCGTAGGCCTATATTCCGCATCCGCGTAGTGTATCGCGACGGTTCAACTATCCGACGGCCTGCGTTCAAAAAGTCACGCCTCCACACTTTACTGGAGTCAATTCTGCCGATCGACGCGATTAGCCGGCGACCAGGAATACGAATCAGAACCACTCGACACTTGACGAGATTCCTGCAGATCAGCCAACGCAGCGTGTACAGAGAAACGTCGCTTGCGTTCTGCAACGGGCCCGACCTGTGACCCGGAAGCATCCCCGCGACGCCGAGTGGTCACCACAATCATCCTTTCGGAAAGAACCAGTTTTCAAACGACGACTGAACCGATCGAAAAAGCTGGGAAAGCGGCCTGAAATCTGATCAAATTAGGGGTTTCTGTCGGACTTTAAGTAGATGGCGACACTCGTACTGAAATTTGGCGGCACGTCGGTAGGTACGATCGACCGCATCGAGGCCGTGGCTCAACGCGTACAACGGCTGTGTGAGGCGGGGCATCGTCTGGTCATCGTCGTGTCGGCGATGAGCGGCGAAACAGACCGGCTTTTGGGGCTGGCTCACGCCATTGATCCACAGGTTCATGGGCGCGAACTTGATGCCCTTTTGTCCACTGGCGAACAAGTCACGATCGCGCTCCTCTCGATGGCGTTGTCGAAACTCGGTGTGGCCGCACGCTCGTTCACCGGCGGGCAGATCAGGATCGTAACCGACCAGGCCCACAACAAGGCCCGGATTCAAACGATCGAACGCGACCGGTTAGCTCGCTGTCTCGAGGCTTCTGCGGTCGCGGTGGTAGCCGGTTTTCAGGGCGTGACCGAGGACGGCACGATCACGACTCTGGGTCGGGGCGGTTCTGACACAACAGCAGTCGCGTTGGCTGCGGCTTTGCACGCGGATGAGTGTCAGATTTTTACGGATGTCGATGGCGTTTACACCACCGATCCGCGAGTTGTATCCAATGCTCGCCGGCTTGAGCGAATCACGTTCGAAGAAATGCTCGAAATGGCGAGTTTGGGATCCAAAGTTTTGCAAATACGCTCGGTCGAGTTTGCCGGCAAATATCGTGTTCCCTTGCGCGTTCTATCCTCCTTCAAGGAAGGACCCGGTACGCTGATCACGTTCGAGGAGGAGTCCCAGTTGGAACAGGCGGTCATTTCAGGTATCGCGTTTAACCGCGACGAAGCCCAACTCACCGTTCAGGGTGTTCCGGACCATCCAGGTATCGCTGCGCGTATACTCGGCCCGATCGCCGATGCCAATATCGAAGTGGACATGATCGTGCAGAACGTTGGTGCCGATGGCTCAACTGATTTCACATTCACCGTCCATCGCAACGATTTCACCCGCGCTCGCGCAATACTTACAGATACCTGTCAGGATCTCGGTGCTCGTGAGGTTGCAGGCGATACTGGTATCGCGAAGGTCTCCGTCATCGGAGTCGGCATGCGGTCACACGCAGGCATCGCAGCGCAGATGTTCTCGGCTCTTGCACGCGAATCTATCAACATACGTATGATTTCGACATCCGAAATCAAGATTTCTGTCGTCATTGACGAAAAATATCTCGAATTGGCAGTACGTACTCTGCATCAAAGCTTTGAACTTCATCAAGACTTGGCAGTCCCTGCTTGAGTCGCGACGCAACCCGAGAGACCGCAATGGAAGCGAACGGCGCGATGACCGAACAACACTCATCGGGCGATGAGCCCCCAGCAGGAGACGTCCATGCTCATTCTGACCCGCAGGGTTGGGGAAGCCTTGAAGATCGGCGACGACGTCACGGTCACCATTTTAGGAGTCAAGGGTGGCCAGGTACGCGTGGGCATCACAGCCCCGTCGGATATCCCGGTGCACCGCGAAGAGATATACGAGCGCATTCGATCCGACGACGACACCGTGGCCCTCGAGTGTCATGACGATACCGGAAAGAGTGCGGTGCGCAACGACGAGGTGCTCGTCGCAAGGCGTTGAACACCAGAACACGGCTGATGCAGCCAGGTTTTGCGGAAGCTCATTGAGTTGTTCGGCGTCTGGCGATGGCCCCGAGCTCGACTCCTGGGCTCGACCCTTTCAGTTCAGCGCCGCGCGCGGTTCTTTCGCCACTGTAAGTACACTAATCACAAGCGAATAGAAAACGGTTAGTCGGGTTCCTGAGTCGGCTACGCGCGGTCACTCCAGACCTTCGTTCCGACACACGTTAAGGCCGAAATACCGTTCAAGCCATTACAGTCTGCACCTAGATTTCAACTTCGTAGTCAGCTGCGGTGACGCCGATCACCATAGCCTTCAGTTTCGCGTTCGGACAGCGCAGGTATCCCGAGACTCAGCGCGGACGTTCGCGGCGAAGCATTCGCCGCCTTTTTCGCAAGATCGCCTCAGGTCGCTGGAGTCTCGGGCTAAATATCGATAGAATGCGTAGCTTCGGAGAGTTGGCCGAGTGGTCGAAGGCGCTCCCCTGCTAAGGGAGTATGGGCCAAAAGCTCATCGAGGGTTCGAATCCCTCACTCTCCGCCACTACCTTTCGTGTTGTTTTTCCTACGAAAAAATCAAAAAATCCCGCAAGCCTTTGGCCTGTGGGTTTTTTTTCGCCGATCTTCTCCACCATCGGACCCAGATACACCGAAACGGAGTCCAAAAACGCCTTCAAAAGATCCTTGTAGCAACGAGTTTCAGCAATGAGAGGCGTCACGCTGCAGGTACGCGTGACGCTTCAAGATGATGTGACAACGCCCCCATCATCACCAATTTGTCGTTTTTAAATCATCATCATTTTCGCGCTCAAAAAATCTCAACATGAGCCACCAGCGGAAGACCAATATTTATCCTGCCTCCCCCGATCAACCCATTATGGACTCGATCACTGAGGATCAACGGCCCTGTTCCACATTGGAACCGGCCGGGTTAAGGTTGGTGGATGAGATCGACTATGTTGTGCAGGGCTCACAGCACCTGCTTCACACCTCTAGTGCAGCGGCGATTCAAATGTACGCCGTCCCTTGATGACCGTGCATCATCGAATCGAGACGCTGAAAGACCCAGTATTCTGATCGTCGTTTTAGTCGGTTTCGTATTCGCGTTTGCCAGCATCGCCGCTATTGCACATGGCAACGCATCGCCTGCCCGACACGCTTCTCCACCATTAAATCCTCCAAGCCCAGAAACCCTCGTTTTAGCTCCACCTTGTGTCGATTTAGTTTCAGCGCAGGCTTTCGGGCCCGCTGTTTATCGAGAAGCTGGCCAGTCTCGCCGCCAAATCATCGGCGAAACAAATGTGAGTGATAAGGTTGAGTTAAATCTAACGGATCGTTCGTCAGCGACCTGCTTGATCGACTCGCATGTTCACTACCGCGACACTTGGGCACGAGACCTCCCGCCTGAGGCTATGCTCACTCGCCTCGCCAATTCTGGCATTTCCGGTGCCTTCGTCATGAGCGAATCGCCGATCCTTGCGCAGACACTGATTGACCAGTGGCTCGCGCAACAGCTCCAGCCAATACAAGCTGAATCCAACCCTTTTTCATCATCTCTCGAGGCCGATCCTGCATACGGGTACAACGCCCGGCCTATAGGGCGCCGGGGCATTGAAAGTGACGGCAAGCACGTTAGTCCCAGCACGTGGCCAGTACCCTTTCCGTGGCTCGACATTTACCAGAATGGTCGAACCTCTCAAAACTGGTGGCAAGGACCACTCGCACCATTCAAAGACGACCTTGAAATCCTTTTGAATCAGGCTCCCCGCTGGAACCTTCATGGTCTCGTATGCGCGCCCGGCTGGGCCGGCATCGGCGAAATTCACCTTCAAGCCGATAACCGTTTCGCACCGCGATTCGAATGGCTGATGAAACACGCGGAGGAAATCAATCGGCCCGTCATTCTGCACGTAGATCCAGTAGTCATTGATCGTGCGTACGAGATCGCTCCCAACCTCGACGTAATCTGGGCACACGCCGGCCCTTTTCCTCACACCGACCTACTCTCCGACTATCTTCGGCGTTACCCACGCCTGCGAATTGATGTCTCGATGAGGGCGCAACGTCTGGCGGGGAATATGCCCCCACCGGCATCGGAGCCTACTGAGTGGGCACAACCAAAGCGTCACTCGGATGAGATGGGGGACGGAACAAGAAAGGCATCGATTGCATCGGACTGGGAAACACTGATCTTCGAATACTCTGACCGCGTGCTCGTGGGTTCAGATACCTTCAACATGCGCCGATGGGAACGACTACCGGACGAGATCACCGCTCATCGTTACTGGCTTGACGGCCTGTCACCGTCAATTCGGCCAGCTCTCGGGTATATCAACGCTCTGGACGTCATCGAGCCGTTTTCGTCGAGGCTAAAGGCGTGTTTTGATCGTGCCCCGATTAGGCCCATTCCGGAGGCACCTCGAGCACCTCACTCGGACGGTTGAAGCGATGTCGGACGAAGGTGATCGGAAATCGAGCCAGACTCAGCGAGCCGACCCAAGATATCGGCGGCGCGCATCGTCGCCTTAACGGCGTCTAACCTTGGCCCTTCGAACTGGACGGAGCGATGACTCTCGTGCGCATCGTTGCGGTCGAAAATTGCCGGACAACCGCAACCCTTCAGGCTCAAGTCACTTCAATGCCGTGCCACCACTGCAACCTTTTGAGACTTCTCACAACAAAACATTGACGACGGTGAGGAGACATCAACCAGCAGGGTTGTGTGTGACGTACGCCGTATTCACCGCAGAAATTTCATCCAAAATCGATCGAACCACCTGACGAGGTGCCTCCGCGAGCGTGATGGGACGACCTACAACGATTTGACTCGCACCGGCGTTGATAGCCTCACCCGGCGTCATGATTCGATGCTGATCATCAGGCGCTGAGCCTGCGGGACGGATTCCGGGCGTCACGAGCAGTGGCTTTGACCCGAAACGCCGCCGCAATCCCGCGGCTTCTTGTCCTGAACAGACCAAACCGTCCAGCCCGGCCTGAGTCAACGCGAGGTCGGCTAAACGATCAACCTGCTGGGCCAGTGGAGATTCGATACCCACAGCAGAAAGGGTCGAAGCGTCGGTTGATGTCAGGACGGTCACGGCAATCAGACGCGTGCCATCGACACACTCTCGGCCGCCCTGCACATTTCCCCCAGATGTATCGAAACATTGACAGTTAGGCACTGCGGCACGCGCTGCTTCGAGCATTGCGAGCCCACCACTGGCGTGAACGTTGACCATCCACACGCCAAGATCCACCGCACGTCGGCACGCGAGACCGACTGTCTTCGGAATATCGTGAAATTTTAGGTCCAGGAAGACTCGCAAACCACGACGGTTGAGAGCTGTTACAAGGGACGGGCCTTCTGCTACAAACGCTTCAAATCCAACCTTGAAAGCGACATCAACATCCTGCAACTCATCAACCAAGCGATCAATCGCCTGTCGATCAAGGCCATCAAGCGCGATGATCAAGCACGGCGCGCCACCACCGTCCCGCAAACCTGTCGTATTGGGCATCATGCGTGCACTCTCATCAATCCCCATCGGCCGCGCAAGAGATCCATTGGCATTTGCAAGAATATCGGTCATGTCCAGCGTTGGTGCTCAGCGCAGCACAGGCGACCAACCAACACCCTCAATCAAATGATTACGAATCGAGCGACCTCAATGGACGCTCCAGGCCTGAATCGGCCCCAGGGGGTTCCGGATCCGCCGAAATGCGAACCTCGAGCGCATCTGGATCGATGTCCAGCGCCCTAAAACTATCCCAACGGCGACAGCTCGGGCAATGCCAGACGTGTTGCCGACCCTCGAACCCACAATGCGTGCACTGAAACAGAGCCCGCCGCGAAAGCTGGTCGGCCAGGGCACGCTCGAATGATTCGAAATCGCTGAAATATGGCTGTGAACTCGGAAGTACTTTCATCCAGCGAACCGCCTCAAGCAGGCCCGACACTGGAACTGGGCGCATCGCCAATACCTCTCGCAGGCTGGCAAGCGCTTCATCAAGGCGCCCAGCGCGACGCAAAGCGCGCGTCAGAGCGATCGCGCCAAACGCGGACGGATGAAGTCGCTGGATATCTCGCAAAACCTCGATCACGAGCGCCTCACCTGCATCGCTGTTTTCAGCGTTCTGCTGCTGGCTGAGGGGGGCGCTTAGCTCACGCGCGAAACTCTCGATCCTCGCGATACCCAAAGCCACCAGCGAAGGCTGAGTCTGTACCGCCCTTTTCGTGTGAGCGATCGCGGCTTGGAGATCACCCGAACGAGCCGAGCAATCTGCCCGCATCAGATCCGCCCTCGGCAACCCGGGGGCAATATGGGCGGCTCTTTCGGTATGCTCACGAGCCACGTGAAGGTCGCCGCTCTGCAGATGTTCAAGTGCCCGCTCCAGCGCGTAATGCGCCCGAAGATGCGTCAACCAATCAGTCGATGATTCAGACGCACGCTCCTCCTGCGGAAACTGATTTGACTCAAGGCTGATTCGCTGAGCCAGATCCTCGGCAACCACATCGGCTTCGGCCCATTCACGCTGCATTTCGAGGATACTGAGCAGCAACCGACTAGCCTCGATCCCGCGCCGTTCATCCGCAATAACCGAACGAAGAACGATCTCGGCGCGGTCGTAGACGCCGGCCGCAAGAAAATCGCGGCCGAGTTCCAGTAAAGCGGTCGATCGCGTTTGATCATCGAGCGACGCGGTTTCGGTCATCGCCTGATGCACTCGAATCGCCCGCTCAAAATCGCCTTGCCGTCGCAACAAACGTCCGACGATGAAATGCATGTCCAGCGTTTCTCGATCGACAGCTTCCCGATTGGCCACCGCGAGCCAATTCAAATCGACAGCGTCGTCTCCGAAACCGGCTGGTCGCACCGCCCGCTCACCGGCAACAAGACCGAGAACACTGCGTAAAGCCTCCTCCGGCTTTTCGTCCAGAAGCTGCTGCATCGCTTTAAGCGTGCGACGCAAGCGAGCGTCGCGATCGTTCTGCAGGCGATCAACTCGGGCCCTGAAAAACCACTGTGCGAGCCAAAAGGCCAATAGCGCGATTACCGGCAGAAGCAACCATTGCAACCAATCGACAACGCTCACCGATACCTATCCTCTGCAGTGGGCGCCTGGCTGGTTCAGGCCACGAAAGCCGGGCGATCATGGCGTCTCTTCTCGCTGACCGCCGTCGTTGGCTCGCTCGCGCAACGCCTTCCCGGGTTTGAAGTGTGGGATGTATTTTTCTGGCAACCGAACCGACTCGCCGGTTCTCGGATTACGCCCCTCGCGGGCAGCGCGACGATGGAGACTAAAGGTACCAAAGCCGCGAATCTCAACGCGATCCCCTTGCGATAAAGCATTCGACATGGTGTCGAGAAGAATCTTGACCCCGGCTGTTACATCACGGAGCGGTAGGGGGTCGAGCTGCCGAACCAAGCGCTCGATCAATTCCGATTTCGTCATGGCTTTCCTAATAGCAAACGAAGGCACGTCGAGTAGCGAAGTCGATCGATCCGACTACAACAATCCGAGTCGTGTCCTTCGGAATCGCGACGAGCTCATTCGTACAGAAAAAGGCTCATCATTCTCAAAAACTCATCCAGACGTCAGTTCTGAGGGCGCGTACACATGCGAAAGCCGCACTCCGGCCCGAGGCAGCACAAGGGCAACCCTTCACTACGCCATCAAAACAGGCGGGGGCTTGCCTGTCGATTGAGCCGGAGTCCACCCAAAAAGTCCGACGTTGAGTCGTGCCTTACACGGAAAAACGCACATCGTAGACCTTGGCAGACAGTCAAGCCTCCATCAAACACGCGGGCCCAAAGCAATGCCCCGAAGGCCCGACCTACGATGCTTGAGCCTCGTGGTTTCGCACACACAGCTAACATCCTTTGGAATCGGAATCACGCGGCTACAGAAGCGAGAGACTGTTAACAGCGTCGACGCTGATCCACGCAAATCAGGCCAAAGTCGAGGCACCTTGACGAATGACCAAGCGATCTCAAGCATTCTTCCAAAGAGGCCTCAAATGACAAACGTGATGTCTTGTAAAAGCGACGCACCTCTGGCAGTAGGCCCACCCTCTATCCACGCGCTCAGAGGATGACGTACAAATCAAAAGACCCTGAATGGATCGGGGTGCCGAAGCACCCCGAAACCAAAAACCCCGCGCGGCCGACGCCCGAGGCATGCGTCACAGCTCAATCGCGGCGGTTACCGAGCTGTTCTTTCAGCAAAGCCCCAAGCGTAGTGTCCGCAGGCTCTTCGGCCTCGGTCACGCTGCCGAACTCTGCCAGCATTTCTGCATCGACTGCCGCGTCCTTTGCTTTGATCGACAAGCTGATCGCGCGAGTACGTTTGTCGACACCCATGAATCGAGCCTCGATTTCCTGGCCTTCCTTCAATGCCGTGCGAGCGTCTTCCACGCGGTCGCGCGAAATATCCGCAGCCCGGAGAATGCCATCGATACCGTCCGCGAGTTCGACGACGGCGGCACGCGCATCGACTTCCTTGACGCGACCCTTGACGATCGAGCCTTGAGGATTCTCGGCGACGAACGTCTGGAATGGGTCGCGCTCGAGCTGTTTCAAGCCCAAGGAAATGCGTTCGCGCTCAGGATCGACGGACAGCACGACCGCTTCAACGATGTCGCCTTTCTTGAAGTTGCGAATCGCCTCTTCGCCGGGCTCGGACCACGACAGATCAGACATGTGGATCAGCCCGTCGATCTCACCGTCCAGCCCGACAAAAACGCCAAAGTCCGTGATCGACTTGATCTGGCCGCGCACTTTTTCACCGCGATTATGATTCGCGGCAAAGTCATCCCACGGATTGCTTTGGCACTGTTTCATGCCGAGCGATATACGGCGACGGTCTTCATCGATGTCGAGGATCATGACCTCGACCTCTTGCCCGATCGTCACAACCTTGGCCGGGTTGACGTTCTTGTTGGTCCAATCCATCTCCGAGACATGCACCAGACCTTCTACGCCATCTTCGATTTCCACGAAGCAACCGTAATCGGTAATGTTCGTCACCTTACCGAAAACACGGGTACCAGTTGGGTAGCGGCGGCCGATATTGATCCACGGATCTTCGCCGAGCTGCTTTAGACCCAGCGAGACACGCATGCGCTCACGGTCGAATTTGAGCACCTTGATGTCGAGTTCCTGACCGACTTCAACGACTTCAGACGGATGCTTGACGCGTTTCCAAGCCATGTCGGTGATGTGCAGAAGCCCGTCGATGCCGCCAAGATCCAAGAACGCACCGTAGTCGGTGAGATTCTTGACGATCCCCTTGAGAACGACGCCTTCCTGTAGCGATTTGATCAGTTCGTCGCGTTCGGCGCTGTATTCCTGTTCGACCACTGCACGACGCGAGACCACGACGTTGTTGCGTCGACGATCAAGCTTAATGAGCTTGAATTCAAGCGGCTTACCTTCGAGGTACGACGTATCACGCACTGGACGAACGTCAACCAGCGAACCCGGGAGAAATGCGCGGATCTCGCCAAGCTCGACGGTGTACCCACCCTTGACCTTGCCGCTAAGAATACCGGTGACGTATTGCTCCTCCGCCATCGCCTGTTCGAGACGATCCCAGGCCTTGGCGCGCTTGGCTTTTTCTCGCGACATGCGCGCTTCGCCAAAACCATCCTCTGGCGTCTCGAGCGCCACTTCAACGATGTCGCCGACCTGGATCTCCAGTTCGCCGTTGTCGTTGCGGAATTCGATGGTCGGAATAACGCCTTCAGACTTGAGTCCAGCGTTGACGATGACAACGTCATCGTTGATCGACAGAACCGACGCGGTAAGAATCGCGCCCGGCTGCATTTGGGTATACGCCATGCTCTCTTCGAGCAAGTCGGCAAAGTTTTCAGTCATGGGTGGAATGAATCCGCTGGTTGTTGACGGGCTGCGCTCTTCTGCACCGGAAAACGGGCATACAAATGAGCGAACAGCTCCGGGTTTAGGGTGAATGAATGCTTTGGTGTTGTCGCGACCCGAACCGCTCACGACGCAACGAAGTCCAAAAGCACGGTGCTGTTAAACGCTGATCGTACGACTTCACTCTCCTCGATTTCACAAACACGGAGCCAGACCGACGAACCAAAACCGCTCTCGATGTCGATCTGCCCCGTTCCTTCAAACCAATTGACTAGGCTTGCTGAACCTCTTCGCCGCCCGTGTCGCCGTCGCAAACATCGCTCGAGCCAACGAGCCCCGGCTATCTAGCGACCTTACCGAGATTTCGTCAGAGCCCAATTAGCGGCTAAAAAGCAAATCCACAGCCAAGGATCCTTGCACCCCGCGGGCTAGATCATCCCGCCGGAGCCCGGCCTGCCCAATTGACTGAGGTACGCGACCACCACGCCTTGTTCAAACGATCAACTTGAGGTTGCAGCGGTACGATCGCAGTTTGCTCGGGCTCGCTCACATATCAAACAGACGACGGCCTCGATCTCCAAGTTTGATGAGTCCACGATCCATGCGTCATCCGCAGGCTTTAACGGCGCCACAGCTCGATTGGCGTCTTGGGCGTCACGTTCGCTCAGAGCCAACCGAAGGTCATCCAGGGTAGCAGTAACCCCCTGTTCTATCAACTGTTGTCGTCGTCTAATGGCCCGAACCTCGACGCTCGCGGTCAGAAACACTTTGCAGCATGCGTCTGGAAAAACGACCGTGCCCATGTCGCGCCCATCAGCCACTAGAGGCTGGTCCCACGCTAGCATCCTTTGACGCTCGAGCAACGCCCGGCGTAGAGCCGGGAGTAGCGCCACACGCGATGCTGCCTGCCCCGCTTCTTCTGTGCGCAACTCCGGACCGACGCGGTCGCCATCCAGCCACGCGATGACGCGATCACGATCCACGTCCGGTTCAAACCGAACATCAAGCTGACCCCCAATACTCGCGATTCCAGCCTCGTCGTCCAACGAGACACCTTCACGCAGAGCTTTCAGGGCCGTCAGGCGGTAAAGCGCTCCGGAATCAAGAAGCCCCCACCCCAATTCACGTGCACAACGAATCGCCGCGGTCCCTTTTCCGGCGCCTGATGGCCCATCAATCGTGAGGACCTTCGGCCGGTGATGCGCGCTCATGCCGACCTCGGCGGCGTGTCACCATGATCAGACATTCCTGCCACATCGGTAAGGTCGAACGCGGAAGCGATGACCTTGATATCGAGCCCTGCTTCGCATGCCAGTTCGACAAAGTTAGGGAACGATGTCGCGACGTTGTCACAATCCTTGATACGTATCGGTTCTCGGGCCCGTAGAGCCGCCACCGCAAACGCCATCGCGATGCGATGGTCGCCGTGGCTGTTCACCTCGCCGCCGTCGAAGTGGCCCCGCCCGACGATCCGGATGCCGTCAGGATGGGTTTCACACTCAACACCCAATGCCGTCAGACCATCCGCCATCACCTGAATGCGATCGCTCTCCTTAACTCGTAATTCTTCAGCGCCCGTCAACAGTGTCTCGCCGTCGGCGCTTGCCGCCGCAACGAATAGGACCGGAAACTCATCAATCGCCAGAGGCACCAGCTCAGGCGGGATATGAACGCCATGCAGTCGACTCCCGGTGACCTCAATGTCAGCAACAGGCTCACCACCGATCACGCGTTGATCGGATAGGGTGATCGATGCCCCCATCAAGCGCAAAATATCGATGACTCCGGTCCGTGTAGGGTTGATTCCCACGTGCTCAAGGACAATCGAAGAGCCCTCGGCGATGGTCGCGGCGACCAGGAAAAACGCCGCCGACGAAATATCAGCGGGAACATCGATCAAGCATCCATTGAGGCGTCCCCCGCCAACCAGCGCAGAGGCCCTACCCGTCTGCTCGACGGTGTAACCAAATCCCCGCAGCATGCGCTCGGTATGATCGCGCGTCGGCGCAGGCTCGGTTACAGAAGTTCGACCGCGAGCGAACAGGCCCGCAAGCAACACGGCGGACTTCACCTGTGCACTTGCCACCGTCATCGCAAAATCAATTGCGCGCAACGTGTGTCCACCAAAAATGCGGAGCGGCGGCGTCCCGTCGGCGCTGGTGTCGATCCGTGCGCCCATCTCGCCTAACGGCGCGGTCACGCGGCGCATCGGCCGACGCGACAACGAACGATCCCCCACCAGCGTCGTATCAAAAGACTGACCTGCCAACACTCCGCACAGCAGACGCATCGCTGTACCCGAGTTGCCCATGTCGAGATCTTTGGCTGGAGCGGACAAGCCATCGATACCGACACCGTGAATCGACAACGTGGTCGAATCAAGCGTGTCGATACGCACGCCCATCGCACGGAACGCATCCGCTGTCGCCAAACAATCAGCGCCATCGAGAAACCCTCGAACCGACGTCGTGCCGTCCGCCAAGGCGCCCAACATTATTGAACGATGCGATATCGACTTATCCCCCGGGACCCGTAGCCGACCCCGCAGAGAGCCGCCGGGGTTCACCATGAATTCCTTCATTTCCGCCTCTTGCGTAACTTTCTAAATGATTCTTAGGAACTTTCTAGCTCCCGAGCGCGCTCGTAATCACTAGCCGCGGGTCACTTGGCGCCGTTGGAAGCCGACGGCTCGCCCCATTAGGGGAAACAAAAAGCGAGCCCATCAAAGCAGGCGACTTTTTCCTCATGACCAAAGAAATGATCACGCCGGGCTTTAAGCCTTCGGCAACCTACAGAAAAAGCCCGCCTTGGCGCTGCACCCCAGCGACAGCCATTCCCCCGGGGCCTCATGACGGCGACATCATGCCGGTTCGGCGCGGCGAAAAATAGCGCTCACTCCGGCTCCACCAGCTTCATCGCCGCATCGCGAGCCCTGCGAGCCTCGCCAAATCGCTCGTCTAACCACGCACCATCGCTGCGAGCCACCGCGTCAATCATCGCGTCGAGATCTTCTCGGAAAACGGTCAATGCATTGAGTAAGGCAACCCGGTTCGCGACAGCAATGTCGCGCCACATAGACGGATCGCTCGACGCGATCCGCGTGAAGTCACGAAATCCGCCTGCGGCATAACGAAAGACCGCCTCAGCGTCTGCGCCACGCGCGAGCGAGTCGACTAGAGTGAAGGCCAACACGTGCGGCAAGTGGCTCGTTGCAGCCAGCAACCGATCGTGACGTTCGGCGTCAATGCACTCGACTCGTGCGCCCGTTTGCGCCCACATCCATCGAATACGCTCAACAGCCTTGGGATCGGTCTCATCAGACGGGGTCAGAACAACAAGGCGTGACTCAAAGAGATTGGCACGCGCCGCCGCAGGTCCCGAGCGTTCGTCACCCGCGATCGGATGTCCCGGAACGAAACGGGCAGGACACCGTCCCTCGTATGCATCAGTCACCGCCCGGATTACCGACGCTTTAGTGCTGCCGACATCTGTCAAAATCGCATCGCCGAGATCAAGCTTCGCGAGCGATTCGGCGATGGCACCCATAGCGCCAACCGGAGTCGCCAGAATGATCACATCGGCGCCAGCCACCGCTCGCGACAGATCGGTTGTTGCTTCGTCAACGATCCCAAGGCGCAACGCATCCTCCAGGTGATCACGATTGCGGCCAAAGCCAACCACGTGGCGCACGGCGCCTGCACGTCTCAATGCGAGAGCCGCAGAACCGGCGATGAGCCCGGCGCCGAGTACGGCCAGGCGGCCAATCGGCATCTGTTTACCGCGAGAATCGCAAGCGGGGGGGGCGAGACTTGATGGCGAGTCGGTCATGTATCGATTGCGCTCATCGCGTCCTCATGTCGACGTCAAAACGTCAGGCGCCGCAGCGTCTTCACCCAACACCGCCGAAGGGCGCATCATCGACGCAGAAACGCGATCGAGTGCCTGCAGGAAAACGGCATTGTCGGACTCGGTCGACACGGTCACGCGCAAAAATCCGGACAATCCGTAGTTTTCGATGGGTCGCAAGATAACGCCCTCGCGCAGCAATGCCTCGTACATCTCCTGCGCCATCGTGGGCCTCTCCTGTGCGGCGCCCCCCTGCCCGGCTCGACTGCAGTGAAAGGCCACAAAGTTTCCAACCGACGGCAGGACAAAATGACCGCGAACGCGTAAAGCCGACGAGATCTGCTCCAGCCCTGCCTGATTGACCGAAACGCTTCGGCTGACATGCTCATCGTCGCCCAGTGCGGCAAGACCACCTGCCTGTGCGAGCGCGTTGACATTGAAAGGTTGTCGCGCGCGATTCAGCAAGTCAGCAACCTCTGGACTTGACACCGCATAGCCCAAACGTAAACCCGCGAGGCCGAAAATTTTCGAAAACGTACGCGTCACAATGACGTTCGGATGACGCGACAATCGCTCAACTCCGTTGGGATACGTCGGCTCGGTGACATATTCGCAATACGCTTCATCAAGCACGACAGCGACATCGGCTGGAACACGCGTCAAGAATGTGTCCAGCGCATCGGCATCGAACCAAGTTCCGGTCGGGTTGTTCGGGTTGGCGAGAAAAACCACGCGGGTCGAATCATCGATCGCATCTGCCATAGCTGCGAGGTCATGCCCAAAAGGCTGCGTAGCATCATCAGCAGGCAAAGCGGGAACAACCACAGCCTCGGCGCCACAAGCCTTGGTCACCAGCGGATACACAGCAAATGCGTGTGCAGAGAAGACCGCCTTGGTCCCTTCCCCCAGCCAGACTCGCCCAATCAACTCGAGGATCTCGTTGGAGCCATTGCCGAGGGTAATCTCGAACGGATCGACACCCACGCGATGGGCCAATGCCTGACGTAACGCGAACGCTGCACCATCGGGGTATATATGCTGCTCAGCAGCGGCGGCTTGAATCGCGGTGATCGCCCGGGCACTCGGTCCAAGCGGATTTTCGTTCGATGCGAGCTTGAGCGCATGCGCGATACCAAGCTCGCGTTCAAGTGCGGCGACAGGCTTACCCGGCTGATACGGCTGCAAGCCACGTATCCCGGTTCGCGCCCGCTCACCCAGGCGCCCCACTTCGGTCGTTGCCTTACTGCTCATGCGAGTCTGAACTCCTCAAACGTGCGAAGCGCCCACGGTCATTCTAAAGCTGCCCGAGTGACGCCCCAACGGCGTCACTCGGACGCCCGGGGGCGACGTATTCACTACCGATCCCTTGCCCTCTCCGCGCTTGATGCGGAATACCAGGCCTCGCACTCATCAGCATCGTCAGACCGAAGACAGCGTTACGAGAACGCTGAGTCAATGGTGATGCGCATGCGACGCCGCGTCACACGATTCCACCCATTTACGCGTGTTGGCTCTTCTATCTTCCGGTGCGCTGCGCACCGGGCACCTCGCGTCGCCTCTCTCTTGTGGATTTATACCTTGCAGATTTCTGCGGTGTTGCGCCTACGCACCATGGGGCACAAAGCGAGCAACAAGAGGCTGCGACATCATCGCGCCACTCGCTCGCGTCAATCATTCGTCGTTGCATAGCAACATGCCCAGACACCGCGTATACATGCCTCAACCAGTCTGAGCCTGCCGAACCCCGTAATCAAAAAGCACACACCTGAACCAGGCCTCGAACTGAACATCCATCAACCCGAGGCGAAGCGAATTCGTTTCCGCTTGAATGGGCCATCGCTCTGCGGCGTGGCCATTACGAGCGCCATCCGACGCCAATCAAGTTGCCGCGCGTGGATAGGACCCAAGGCGCTTGACCAGAAGCGCATCACGCTCCAAGGCGCTTAACGCCTGAGCCACGGGAGCGTCCAACTCGTGCCCAAGCAGGTCGAGGAAAAAGACATACTCCCAAAGACCAGAACGCGAAGGGCGTGACTCGATGCGCGTCAAACTGACACCGGCCTCAGCGAAAGGTCGCAACGCGTCATACAGCGCACCGGCGCGATTACGAGTCACGATCATCACCGACGTCTTGTCCTCACCGGATGGCGGCACAGTCGATCGACCAATCACGAGGAAGCGCGTGGTATTCGAGGCTGAATCCTGAATGCAGCGAGCCAAAACGCAAAGGCCTGCCGCCTCGCCGCTGTGCGCGGGGCCAATTGCCGCGTGCCCGGCGCCCGCCGCCCGCGCATCGAGAATCGCCTGAGCGTTGCTTGTCGACGCGTGTAAATCCGCTCGCGGCAGATGTCGCTCCAGCCAGACGCGACACTGTGCAAAAGCCTGAGGATGCGCATGCACGGTATGGACTTCGGTCCGTACGGCCGCTTCGTCCAGCATCCGTATCGGTTCAGCAGCGACTGAGGGATCCGCCGCAGGGTCTGAACCCCGATCCGGGGCGACCTCGCCCTGCGCCGAACAATCGCTGGTTTTCGGAAACTGCTGCGCACAGTCACCGAGTAACGTGTGCTCGATCGGCAAAATCACTTCACCAACGATCTTCAACCGCGACGCGACGAATCGATCGACCGAAGAGGTCACAACCCCTTCGGTGCTATTTTCGATCGGGACAACACCAAACTCGGCCTGACCCCGTTCAACCGCGTCAAACACAGCACTAACGCTGAGAGCCGACTCAAGCTTGACGGCGTGCCCAAAATGTTTCCGCGCAGCCTGTTCGGTAAAAGTCCCAGCAGGGCCGAGAAAAGCCACCGACAGCGGAGCCTCGAGTGCCAAACAGGCCGACATCAGCTCGCGCACCAACAACACAACTGAGGCATCAGGTAGTGGCCCGGGGTTGACCGCGCGTGCCGCGCGCAAAATACACGCTTCACGTTCAGGCCGATAAAACTCAGGACCGACCGAATCCGTTGCGGCGATCAACGCATCAGGCTTGTTGCCCGCGAAACCCTCGGGCGCTGTGATCGATGAATGAGGAGCTCTCTGTACTGCGACCGAGTCCTGCGGCCCTGCCAACACCGTCGAGTCGCGATACGAACGTTTGATTTCAGCGACCCGCTGTGCAAGCGCCGCTCGCCGATTAAAGGCCAAAATCAGCTCACGATCGATCTCGTCGATCGCGGTCCTGACCTCCGCCAGACTCGTCAATTCCTCTGGGCGAAAGTCGCGTCCCAGTTTGTATTTCCCGCTCGACGCTGCCTCGACGCGCCGCGCTTCTGAGGACGCTTCCGCCTCATCCTTCCCGGGCTCGGCAAACGTTTCGCCCGCCGTGTCCGACACGTCACTCAAGCCCTTTTCAGCGCGGAAACACGTATACGAACGATGCGACTCAGGCATGGCGCTGCTCGAAATCAGCCATGAACTCAATCAGCGCATCCACAGCGGCCTCCGGCACAGCGTTATACAAACTCGCTCGCATACCACCCACTGACCGGTGCCCGGCCAAGCCCTGAAAACCCGCGTCAGCCGCACCGCGCAAAAACACGCCATCAAGCTGAGCATCGGCGAGCAGAAACGGAACATTCATCCATGACCGGACCGACGGGTCGATTGGATTACGGAAAAACTCACTCGAATCAATAAAATGATAGAGCTTTCCAGCTTTTCGTTGATTGACGTTCGCCATCACCTCGAGGCCACCCTGCGACTCGAGCCACTCAAAAACCAAGCCAGCCAGGTACCACGAAAACGTCGGTGGAGTCGCCACCATTGAGCCGTGTTCAGATTGAACGCCCCAGTTCCAGATCGTCGGCGTGTCATCTCGTGCAGCGTCCAGCAGATCTTCACGGACGATCACCACGACCACGCCCGCAGGTCCGATGTTCTTTTGAGCACCCGCGTAAATGACGCCGTAACGCGTGACATCGATTGGACGCGAAAGCAGCGTCGACGAGAAGTCTGCGACGACCGGAAGCTCGCCCACGTCGGACGGCAAATCGTAGAATTCAAGACCACCGATCGTTTCGTTCGGTGTCACGTGCACGTACGCACAGTTTTTGGGCCAGTCGATCTCGCTCAACCTTGCCATCTCGGTGTAGCGAGAAGGCTCGGCCGAGGCGACGCGCACAGCATCGAGATAGCTGGCAGCTTCTGCCTCGGCCTTGCGTGACCAGATGCCGGTATCAATGTACGCCGCGGCCGATCCCCGTCTCGAAAAATTCAGAGGAACAGCGGAAAACTGCCCCGTTGCGCCCCCCTGCAAGAACAACACCCGGTAGTAATCGGGAATCGATAGCAACCGCCTGATACTCGCTTCAGCGCGCGCGGCGACAGCGGCAAAGGTTTCCCCTCGGTGGGAGATTTCCATCACCGAGGCGCCACACCCGCCAAAATTCAACAACTCGCTCTGCGCCCTCTCCAGCACCGCACGAGGCAACGCCGCCGGCCCGGCGCTGAAGTTCCAGACACGCCCATCGTCGCGTGGAACCAGGTCCTCATGAGTCGAAACTGTCATTTGCGATCGCCTCCATCGCCGATATCGCCCACGCCATCCATCGAGTCCTCGGCGAAACCGTCTCCGTCCGGCGCATCAGTGCGTACATTCTGTGCCGCCCTGCCGCCTTCCCGATCACGATCGGCGCCGTCACCGGCCTGATTGGTCACGGGGCGAACAGCGTCCGCCCGATCGACATCGGCACCGTCGGGATCGGCGCCATCATTCGTGAAATCATCCACGTCATCACCGGCGAGGCGCTCGACTCGCGCCACCTCAACCAGATGCTCGTCGGTCGACAGTCGCATCAACCTCACGCCCTGAGTGTTGCGCCCGAGAATCGGGATCTCGTTGATCGATGTTCGAACCAGGGTTCCCCCGTCGGTAATCAGCATCAATTCGTCTTCATCGCCGACGCGACGCGCACCCACCAACGCGCCGTTGCGAGCCGAATCGGCGATCGCGATCACACCCTGACCGCCGCGACGATGCCGCGGAAACTCGTCGAAACGGCTGCGTTTTCCATATCCGTTCTCGGTTGCGAACAGCGCCGTACAGGCTTCATCAACCACCATCATTGCAACGATCGACTGATGCGCCTCGAGACGCATTCCACGTACACCCGTCGCTGCGCGCCCCATTGGACGCACTTCATCCTCGTTAAAACGCACGGCCTTGCCCGCGGTACTGACCAACATCACATCACGCTGGCCGTCAGTCAGAACCACATCGACCAGCTGATCATCCGCGCGCAGATCGACCGCAATGATGCCGCTCGTCCTCGGACGAGAAAACTGTTCGAGCGGCGTCTTCTTGACGATCCCCGAACGCGTCACCATAAACACGAACTCGCCGTCGTTGTATTCACGAACGGGCAGGATTGCATTGATGCGCTCGCCGTCTTCGAGCGGCAGCAAATTCACAATCGGACGACCGCGAGCCGCACGCGAACCCAAGGGCAGCTCGTAGACTTTGATCCAGTACACCCGCCCGCGACTCGAGAAACACAACACCGTGTCATGGGTCGAAGCTACGATCAAACGATCAATGAAATCCTCTTCACGAAAGCTCGTTGCTGTCTTGCCGCGGCCGCCCCGTCGCTGCGCACGGTAAGCCGACAGCGACTGGTATTTGACGTAGCCGGCATGCGACAACGTCACAACGACGTCCTCCTCCTGAATCAAATCTGCGAGCGAAAGATCAGACTCGCTATCTCGAATTTCACTGCGACGCTCATCGGAAAACTGCTCCCGGATCGCCAACAGTTCATTTCGGATCTCGAGCATCAAGCGATCACCGGAACCCAAGATATCGAGTAGATCAGCGATCTTCGCGATCAACTCAGCATATTCATCCAGCAGCTTCTCCTGCTCAAGACCCGTCAATCGATGCAAACGAAGATCGAGGATTGCCTGCGCCTGTGTCTCCGACAATCGATAACCGTCAGCGACCAAACCAAAGTTCGGTGCGAGATCCTCAGGCCGAGAATCCACCACACCAGCTCGATCGAGCAAATCGGAGACCTGGCCTGAGGGCCAACTGCGAGCCAACAGCGCGATCTTCGCTTCCGCAGGTGTCGGCGCCCGCTTGATCGTCTCGATAACCTCGTCGATGTTGGTCAGCGCCACCGCCAACCCCTCGAGCACGTGGGCACGCTCGCGCGCCTTGCGCAGATCGAAAACCGTGCGCCGAGTCACGACCTCTCGACGATGCCGCAAGAATGCATCGAGCATCTCTTGCAAATTCAACAGGCGCGGCTGGCCGCCGACCAGCGCAACCATATTGACCCCGAACACCGACTGCATCGGCGTGTGCAGATACAGTTGGTTCAGCAAAACCTCGGAATGCTCGCCACGCTTGAGCTCGATCACGATGCGCATGCCGTCCTTGTCAGACTCATCGCGCAATTCAGAGATGCCCTCAATACGTTTTTCTTTGACCAGCTCGGCGATTTTCTCGATCAGACGCGCCTTGTTGACCTGGTACGGAAGCTCCGTGACGATGATTGCGTTGCGCTGGCCACCGTCGAGTGGCTCAACCAACGTGCGCGCTCGCATCACCACGCGCCCCCTGCCCGTTCGATAAGCATCAGCGATGCCGGCTCGACCGTTGATGATCGCGGCCGTCGGAAAGT
This sequence comes from Thioalkalivibrionaceae bacterium, assembly GCA_046299415.1. GTDB lineage: Bacteria > Pseudomonadota > Gammaproteobacteria > Ectothiorhodospirales > Ectothiorhodospiraceae > JBKBII01. The sequence goes on from JBKBII010000001.1 coordinate 470,543, forward strand.
CAGGGCCGGGCACGTATTTCATCAATCCATCGATATCGATCGCGGGATCATCGATCATCGCAACCGTCGCGTCGATCACCTCCGCCAAATTGTGCGGAGGGATGTTCGTCGCCATACCGACGGCGATCCCCGCAGAGCCATTGACCAGTAGGTTCGGGAACTTTGCGGGCAAAACAGACGGCTCGCGCTCTGAGCCGTCGTAGTTATCGACGAAATCGACCGTCTCTTTATCGATATCCGCAAGCAGCTCGCTCGCGATACGCGCCATGCGCACTTCGGTGTATCGCATGGCGGCTGGCGCATCGCCATCGATCGAACCAAAGTTCCCCTGACCATCGATCAAGGGCGCCCGCATCGAAAACGACTGGGCCATGCGCACGGCCGCGTCGTAGACCGCCGAATCGCCATGAGGGTGATACTTACCGATGACATCACCGACGACGCGGGCGGACTTTTTGTACGGCTTGTTCCAGTCATTGCCGAGCTCTCGCATCGCGAAGAGCACGCGACGATGAACCGGCTTCAAGCCATCGCGCACGTCGGGAAGCGCACGCCCGACGATCACGCTCATCGCGTAGTCGAGGTACGACTGCTGCATCTCGTCTTCGAGACTGACCGGAAGAACTTCCTTGGCAAACACCGCCATTGATTACGCTCAAGCCCGTGGATAATCGCGGGATTCTAGCACTTTGTGCCTTGCTTCAGCCGCGGCATCACGCCGCTATCGTCAACCGAGAACGGGATTACCCCGATTTTCACCGTTAGCGCCGTTAATCAACGCCCTGATTGATGCCCTCCTGGGCTGCTCGACGACTCCGATCTCCGTAACCAACGCATCGATTAAATGCGCCGGTGTCACGTCGAATGCCGGATTCCAAGCGTCAGCTCCAGCGGCCGCAAGGCGCCGGCCGGCCAACTCAAGCACCTCCGCGGCAGGGCGCTGCTCGATCGGAATCGCGTCGCCATCCGGGGTGTCCAAATCGATCGTCGAAACCGGTGCCGCGACCAGAAAACGAACGCCGTGCGCGCGCGCTGCGAGAGCAAGCATGTACGTACCAATTTTGTTCGCCGTATCGCCGTTTGCCGCAATGCGATCCGCCCCGACGATCACGGCCCCAACCTTGCCGCTGCGCAACAAGCTCGCCGCGGCTCCCTCACTCAGCAACTGCACAGGAATCCCATCCTGAACCAACTCCCATGCGGTCAGTCGCGAACCCTGCAACCAAGGACGTGTCTCATTCGCAAATACGTGTCGGACCCGGCCCATGGCAAAAGCCGCCCGGATCACACCCAGCGCCGTACCGAATCCCGCCGTCGCCAGGGAACCCGTGTTGCAATGCGTCAACACCGCCTTGCCTTCAGGAATCAAAACGGCGCCGTAAGCCCCCATGCGGCGGTTATCTGCGATGTCTTGCTCCGCCATTCGATCGACGAACCGGGTCAATGCATCGACACGATCGTGCCCCGCCAAAGACGCAGTCCGGTCGAGCTCATCGCTCACCTGGTCAAGCGCCCAGAACAAATTGACCGCCGTGGGACGAGACGCGCGCAAGACTTCGTCAGCTCTCGAGAGCCCTCGCGCAGCCTCCGCCGCTGGGAGCGCAGCCGCAGCGCGAGCCGCCAAGACCATACCGTAGGCTGCGGAGATGCCGATTGCGGGTGCCCCGCGAACGACCATCTCTCGAATCGCTTGAGCCACGGCTTCTGCGTCCGTGTAAGTGTTCCAGATCACCTCGGCCGGCAGAAGCCGCTGGTCGAGCAAATGCAGTCCGTCATCGTCGAAGCGGATCGGACGGACGCGATCGAACGGCGCCTGTTTACCGTCATCGCCAGCGTGCAAAAGCGTGGTCATTGAAGAACTCCTCAATCTCAGGGTTTAGCGCCGGCGATATCCTAACGGTCCCTGACGGCCCGGCGAACGGTCCCGCCTCGGATAAATAAAAATCACATCGATCAACGACGTGGGCGCATGTCGCGCGAGTCAACGCCGACTTGACGACGGCTCTGCACACCTGCTCCGGGATTATCACCCGCGGGAGGAAGCAGGCGCGGTCAACGGCGCATCCCCCGCGCACGCACTCGGACGCTGCGGCGTCGCTGCGCTCCAAGGGCGCCTGGCACCACGGGCAGCGTTGATTCCGTCCAAGCCTTTCGCATTGAATCGCAGCGTCAACCGTCCCCAATCGCCGGTATCACACCAGACCGCCCCGACGTCCTCGACCCGCTCACGCACGAACGGATGCGGGTGTCCGTACGCATTTCGCCGACCTGAAGCGTTAATCGCGACCCACGCCTCACTCGCCTCGAGCAAGCCATGTTCAAACGCCCGCCGCGCGCCATGATGAGGAACTTGAATAACATCTGCAGATAACGACTCGCGTGACTGGTGCATCGCAGCGATCTCACCAATGCCCTCGAGATCACCGGTCAACAATAACGCCGCGCCTGAGCCCCTGACATGCAACACACAGGATGCCGCGTTGGATGCATCCCATCCCAAAGGCCCGGGGTGCAAAACCGTGAAAAGAACGCCATCCCAATTCCAAGACAGACCCGCGGCGCAGATCTCATCACCGCCGTCAGCATTCCCCGATGCACCAGCCCCCGGAGTCGAGGTCTCAACGCGCCGCCATACCCGTGCCGAGGGAAAGCGTCGTCGAACTTCCGGTAGCCCACCGCGATGATCGAGATCTTCGTGGCTGATCATGATCGCGTCCAGCCGACGCACGTCGCGAACCTCCAGCACGGCGAGCAAATCCCGAACCGTCACACCCGGAGGCCCGGTGTCGTACAACAACGCGTGGTTCTGCGTGCGGATCAGTACTGCTAGACCCTGGCCCACGTCGATAAAATCGGCGACGAACGCACCACTGTCGATATCGGTCGACCGTGGCGCCCACCATAAAACGAGCAGCCACAGGGTCAGCGCCGCAATTACGACGCTGCGCCGCAACGCGCGAGCCGCTGCATTTCCGACCCGTCCGTATCCTCGTTCGACGACGCGAACCCCCACGCAGCGAATTCGATATCCAAGCTGTTCAAGAACCGAGGCAAGAGCGCTCATCGGTCGCTTCTCAGACTTTGTCGCAAGCCCCTGCGTGAGCGGCAGATGGGTCATTTTCGGCACCGATATCGCCGCAGCTGATGACTTTCCAGCGATTGATGCTCGCCGACACCCGCGCTTCACAGAGTCAGACAAAAAGCCGCGAACCCTCCGGTGACGCGAGTCGGCTTTAAAGAGCGGATCATCGTTCAAGCCACCCAGCCACCACAGGAACAGCACGGCAAGCCACACGGACAGCAACGCAACGGGCCGATCGCCATAACCCACAGCCCCGGGCAGGTTCGCCATCCAGCCCAACAACAAACGCAGCGGCTCGAGGCTCACAATGCCGATGTCGACTAGCGCTCCACCGCCGACGGGCCAAAGCCACGACAGCGCAGCCCCAAGCAGTAATAGCGGCAGACTGACGAGGCTAATCCACGGCACAGCGATCACATTGGCGGGCGCCGCGAGGGTCGACCACAAGCCAAAAGCCGTGCCCGCAATCGGAATCGTCGCAATCGCCAGCCACAGTTGCAGACTCAGTCCGGCCGCAGCACGAAATGGCGCCAAACGACCGGACTGATAGACGTAGATCAACGCAACCGCGGCGAATGAGAACCACAATCCCGGCGTCAGAATCGCGGCCGGCTGCCAAAGCAACACGACGCCCAAAGCCGTTCCCCACAACGACCATGACAGCCACCGACCGCCGAAAGTCAACGCAAAACTCGCGAGCACGACCATCACCAAGGCCCGCTGCGTCGGCCCCGAGAATCCCGCCATCGCCGCATAATTCGCCGCGGCCAACAGAGTGCAAGGCAACACAATGTGCCAGCGACGCAGCGCCAACGGCGAGCGCCGCGCAGCAAACCACCAGCCATGCATCCACACCACGGCTGCATGCAAACCGGTGCTCATCCACGCGGCGGCACCCGCGACCAACGCGATATGCAGTCCCGAAATCGCCAACAGATGGTTGGTTCCGGTTCCCAGCAAGGCTTCCCAATCCGAGCGAGAGATCGCGTCGCGCTCACCAAGAACCAACGCTCGTGCCAAACCTCGCGCCTCGGGTCGCGTCGCCGTGAGTGATCGCTTGAGCCACGATCCGCCGTCACTCTCGACCTGATCGAACGGCGTTGGCCGAGAATCCAGCGAAATCGACCCTTCATCACGCGCGACAGAATCGAAGACTTCAGCGGGGACCCGCGACGCCTCATTCTTTGCGAAAACGCCCTCGGACCCGAACAATCGCCGATCGGCTGATTCGCGAGCCACGCGCAAACGTCGCTCAAATCTTGCCGACCACGGCAGCCCCGAAACGCTCTCGCGCATCGAAGTATCGCGACTGCGTGCCGGCCTCGCACGCTCGAGTGCAGCGCACGGCACGGGGACGAAGCTGCGCAGCGTTGCGCGCGCATGCACGCCTGTCGCAAAGGCCTGCCGCGCCGCATCGAACCCCGCGCCGTTCATCACAGCGCCGACCTCATCAAAGCGCACAGTGGCGATGCCACAATCGACCAGGTGCAAATCTCTGATGTCTTCGCGATCACTCCGCATACTGGGGTCGCCAGCCCATCTGCGCCGGGGCTCAAAAACACGAAGCACGACGCGCCGCTGAGACCAATCACCCAATCCATTCTCAGCGCCTGAAGCGGCCCAACGAATGCTGCGGTCGTTCTTTACTCCGTCAACGACGACTTCCGACGCATCGTCCGCGAACACGGGCCACGCAAGGACACGGGCCGACTGGGACCGTTCGAACTCTCGTACGAGCGAAACCCTTAAAATCGCGACCTCCTGATCCCGCGCTTCGAGCGTCGTAGCGTCGCGCGTCGTCGACGAGCCGGATGCTGGCTGGCCACGAGCTACATCGAGATCTGGAAGCCAAGCCTGAGAACGCCACGACTGCGCCGCCAACTCACCGATCAAGACCCCAAACAAAAGTCCCAGCGCGACGGCGCGACCAAGGCCGGCAAATCCTGCTCGTTTTGATCCCCGTGACGATGATTCGGTTGACGGCGTCCCCGATCCCCCGCGCGAACGCTCGAAGATGCGCCGGAGTCGGCCCGGAGGCGAACAGGCAGCCAAGCGTGGGCGAGCACCGCGCAAGCTCTCCGACAAGGCCGCAACGATCAGAACTGGAACGACAGCCCACCCAAGCCGCCAGACCCACGGTTGAAGCAAGAGACGGATCAGCGCCAATTCATTTGGCGCATTGAGCGGGCTCTCGAGGGCACGCGCAGCCTCACCGACTTCGCGACTTTCCGCAGCCGCGGACGACAATATCGGGGAAAGCCACAGCACGCTCGATTCAGCCAGTGGCCAGGCACCGAACCACAGCCACAGCAACCCAATTCCGAATGCGACCGCGAACGACGCGATCATTGGTTAGTGAAAGCGCTCGTCACACTCGACCCGGCGCCAAGATGTGAGGCCCTTAGCGACCTGCGCGATTCAGTGCACGAGATCTCGCCCGGCCAAGCCAACCTCTGTTCGTCAAAATCGAGCTCGCCACGACCCAGGTCATCAAAGACCGGGGGCACAAGACGTTGGCCCGCAAAAGTCAGGCGCACGCTGATGAAAACATAGCGCAATCGATTGCTTGATCCGGTCGACAAACTGGAACCCCGGCGATGAAGACGCAGATTGACGAGTCCAATGCTCGATCGTTGTCGGTCAGGGTTCAGGCGTGTTGCCTCAAAGATCTGGCGCCGATACGCACCCGACTCGATACCCGGCTTAAAGACCGAGCACGAGTCCGGACACACGCTTGGAAACCAGCCAAGACTCAGCGAAGACCGAGCACATTCGTCAAAATGCCAGCATCGCCACTCGTTCGGGAGGGCCCTCGGGCATGAACGACCGGCCGCGTGTTTGCGAAAAAAAACGCAGACAAACAGACACCAATCGATGCACCAGCACGCAGAATAAGAGGCTGTAGGTTCGTTCCAGCGTGCGCTAACGGGCCATCGGAATTTTGCAGGGTTCGAGATCCACGATCGTGGCCGTGCGACCCTACCGACCGGCCGCGCTTGTATTCGCACTTCATGACAACGCATTCGGCAGCGACGCGTTGGCCAACCCAGGGTTCGAGTTGCCGGAAAGTAACGCCCGCTGTCAGAAAAGCGATCCAGATAGAATCGCGGCCGCCCAAGCGGCCACCGTTGAATCCGTTCCACGCGAAACCCTCCATGGTCAAAGCGCGGTTAAGAAAATGGCTACCCGATTTTGCGCAGATTCGTGAGCATCGCGCGCTGACTGCGCTCGGCCCCAAAATGCGCGATCCCAACCTCTGGCACCTCAATCGCCGATCAGTCTCCGGTGCGGTGGCCCTCGGCCTTTTCGTCGCGTTTCTGCCACTACCCCTGCAGATGCTGATCGCCGGCGCCATCGCGATTGTGATACGGGTCAATCTACCGATTTCGGTCGCGCTGGTCTGGATATCCAACCCGTTGACCATGCCGCCGATCTTCTTCTCGGCCTATCAGATCGGCCGCCACATCCTCAACGAGCCGCGGCGCGGATTTAACGTCGAGCCGAGCTGGACCTGGCTGTGGACCGAAGCTCTGCCGCTATGGAAACCACTGGTGCTTGGCAGCGTCGTTATGGGCCTGATTGCTGCGGTGGCGGGATATCTCGTCGTCAGACTGCTGTGGCGTCTCGCCGTACTCGATTACCTCGCGATGCGTCGCCGACGCCCACGCCCGCCAAAATCCTGAAACCTCTTCACGCATGAACCGACGGCGACGAGCGCCCGCGCAACAAGCCTCCTCGGACATTACTCTACCGGGAGCTACACAAAGCACAGCGGCGCCCCTCATCACCGCAAAATGTTCATGACTCGATCATCAACTGAACATTTCGACGGGCAAATCTGACATGGATCAATGTCTCGGAATCGAGTCGCAGGCCTCTGCGAAAGCCCAAGGCCAAAGCGTGGCGACGATCCATCCGCACAGCTCCGCACAAATCACAAACCAGACCCTTCGAGCTCGCGTTCATGTCAGTACGTGACGCCCGAGCCACAAACCCAAACCTGTCGCAGAGAGCGCCAGAATCACGGTCGCCACCGCGTAAGCGACTGCCAAAATTGCAGCCCCTCTCGCCCACAACACCCAGAACTCCAGAGCAAAACCGGAGACTGTGGTAAAGCCGCCCAAGACCCCCGCCATCAACGTAAAACGAAACCAGGCCGGGGCCTCGTGCGCCTCGACAAGAGCGACCAACGCCACGCCGATCACGAACGCGCCGAGCGTGTTGATCAGCAAAGTCCCCAGCGGAAACCAATTCGGGGCAACTTGTAGCATCCAATTGCTCGCCCAAAAACGCGCCAACGTTCCCGCCGCGCCACCCGCAGCCACCATCGCACTGACGGTCAATCCCATCGTAAATCCAGTGGTCCCGCCCATTTGCATTCCTTTTTCAAACGATAGACACCGCGGCATTTTCGCTGATCTTCGTCGCTGTCGGCCCAGGATGACGCAACAGTTTCAGAAGACAGGGCGGTGTCTCGATTCAAAACACTGCAGTACGAGACCATCATCCGGCACGGGCAACATCAACGTCGCGAGGTCGGCAATCGCTATGACGTGCGGCGAAACCCGTCGCCCCATCCAACGGTGCGCCGTCACGGTCCCGCGAACTTGGGTCGGCGGCTCCCTTTCACCGTCCGGTCACTCTCGCAGATCGCTCGCTTGAACCGATCAAGCGAGCCGTCGACCTGAGCCGTTGAACTCGGTCAGAAAAACGGCCCAAGTTTGAAAGACTTCGAGTCCTGTACGAGAACTCCAACACCATCCGCCGCTCGGGCTCTTGGCCGCGCAATCGACAACAGGCATTCTCAGCGTTATGCCGACCGAGCGTCACAACAAAGCCAGCCAATCCACGCCTCCCCAGTCGAGGTGTCAGGGGCGTCGGCTGCCTCACGAGACACCGCCAGACGACGCGCGAATCGACAATCTCAACCGCGCAATCGCCGCTCTCAAAACCCGTCTTCCTGCCGAGCGGCTGATCCTCGATACAACGAGTCGTCGCGCCTACGAATGCGACGGACTCACCGCCTATCGCGAAACGCCCGGTGTCGTCGTACTCCCCCGCTCCCTCGATGAAATACGCGACGTCCTCGCGATTGCACGCGAAACTGCTACCCCCATCGTGCCCCGCGGCGCTGGAACGGGCCTCTCGGGTGGGGCGACGCCGCGCGCTGACGCCATTCTCCTCTCGCTCGCACGATTCAATCGCATTCTGGACATCGACCCCGAGCAACAAATCGCGGTCGTCGAACCCGGTGTCCGAAACCTCGCAGTCAGTGAAGCGGCTGCCGCCTTCGGGCTGTACTACGCCCCCGATCCTTCATCACAAATCGCCTGCACCATTGGCGGCAACGTGGCTGAAAACGCTGGGGGTGTTCACTGTCTCAAGTACGGACTGACCACTCACAACGTTCTCGGCCTTAGGATGCTGACGATCGACGGCGACGAAATCGAGCTCGGCGGTCCACGCTACGACGACGACGGGTTGAACCTCCTAGGCGCGGTCATCGGCTCGGAAGGCCTACTAGGAATCGTCACCCAAGTCACGCTCCGTTTGCTACCGAAACCCGAGCGCGTTCAAGTCCTGCTGGCGGACTTCGACGACGTCGCCACCGCGACGCAGGCCGTCGCCGGTATTTTTTCGACGGGCATCGTTCCTGCCGGGCTGGAAATGATGGACAACGCCGCGATTCGCGCCGCCGAAGACTTCGTCCATGCCGGATATCCGATCGACGCCGCAGCGTTGCTTCTTGTCGAGGTCGATGGCAGCAACGCCGCAGTTTCGGAAGATGTGATGCGACTGAGGACTCGTCTTCTTGAACTCGGCGCTCGCCACATTCGCACAGCAGCAGACGCCGCCGAGCGGAATATCTTGTGGGCGGGACGCAAGGCCGCCTTTCCGGCTGCGGGGCGCATTTCACCCGACTACTACTGCATGGACGGCACGATTCCACGTCGAGCGCTGGCTAACCTTTTCGATCAAATGCAGCGTTTGTCCGAGTATTACGGGCTACGCGTCTGCAACGTTTTTCATGCCGGCGACGGCAACCTTCATCCGCTGATCCTGTTCGACGCCAGCCGGCCGCAAGAAACCGAACGAGCGGAAGCCTTCGGCCTCGATATTTTGAAAGCCTGTGTCGACGCAGGCGGCACAATCACAGGCGAACATGGCGTTGGGCTGGAAAAACTCGATGGCATGTGTCACCAGTTCTCCGCGCTGGAGCTGCAGACGTTCTTCGCACTGCGCCAAGCCTTTGACCCCAAGGCGCTACTCAACCCGGGCAAGGCGATCCCCACACTGACCCGATGCGCTGAAACCCGCCGGGATCATCGCGCCTCTTTAGTTCAAAAAACCTTCGAAGCCGCAGCGGCACGATGCAAAGACCAACCTGATACGGCGGGCCCACCGCAAGAGCACGCTCTCTCCGAACCAGATCGTTGGCGCACCGACCTGCCTCGATTCTGAATCCGTTGCGAATGGCTCGACGCGGCCAATCACGGGCACTGGCACCGACCGGATTACCGATGAGACCGAAGAGCACCTGACTACGCACCGGAATTCATCATCCTGACCGCGACAATTCTGCCCATCGGCACGCCGTCCGTCGTCCGGATCTCTATCGTCATCAAACGCCTGCAGCGCTCGCCGCTCGCCTTCGTCTGAGACTTCCCCCCGAATCGATAAGCCGCGGGCGGCGCGAGAAACGCCACACAAAAGGTCGGCCGCACTGTAGCAAGGTCGTCATCTGAACTTGCGACATTCAAGTTCGGCTGTTTTGTCGTCGACGTCGACGAAGGAAGATCGCGACACCCAACCGCGTCAAGCTTCAGGACTCGATGCACCCACCGGTATTAAAACCAGACTGCAGCACGCCAAACGTACATCCGAAATCGTTCATTCTGGATCGCTCAACAAATCGCGGAGAAGCCGTTAATGAAGACGAACCGCAAGACTGTCGTAACGCTACCGGAACGCCTCATGCTTCAACCTGCGGATGGAATTAGCAACGAGCCATGCCGCCGCCCATTGTTGCGCAACCGCCTGGTCGCCTCACTCGCTCTTTTGATGGCCACCGGCGGCGTCATCGGAGCGAACGCACAAGGCAATCAAACAACCGCATCAAATGCCGCGCTTGCCGAAGCATCGACCTCAGAGTCATCAGCAACCCCGCAGGTGCGCGGTCAAAGCGAAACAGAACGCGCTCAGACGAATCTCGAAGCCGAAGCCCGCGCTGAAGAACTCGAAGCGCGCATCGACGATTTGGCTGCTGAACGCGACGCCGCGATCGCCGAGCGTGACACGGCTCGATCCGAAATGCGCAGCGAAACCGGCGAGCTCGAAGCCGCAATCGCAGCCGCCGAGCAATCCCGCGACGAAGCGCTCAGCGAACTCGAACGTGCCAGGGCCGACGCTGCTGCCCGCACAGCCGAACTCGAAGCCGCGCGATCGGCTGCCGAGCAATCTCGCGACGAAGCGCTCAGCGAACTCGAACGTGCCAGGGCCGACGCCACTGCCCGCACAGCCGAACTCGAAGCGCGCATCAACGACCTCGTCGCAGAACGCGACGCCCTCGACAACCGGCTGCTCGCAGCCGAACGCTCTGCAGCCGATGCCACAGCACAACTCGAAGTGGTCGCCGCCGAGCGTTCCGCACTCGCTGCAAGCGTTCCGATCTCGCTCGGCGGGGAACTGACGTCAGAGCAGGTCGCGAGCGATGCCGCACGTCTAGCTGACGAAGCGCGGAGCCTTCGCCGCGACGATCCACGCCAGCGCGAGTTGCTGGCAGAACTAAGAAACACACAAGTTCGCCTCGCTGATCTAACCGGAGCGGCAGGCGTCTATCGTGTACGCGCCGGAGATACACTCGCCATCGTCGCCGCTCGCACGCTAGGCAACTCCAACCGCTGGCCCGAGCTATTCGCTGCCAATCAGCACATCCTCCTTGATCCCGACCAACTTGAGTCGGATTGGACGCTGATCACGCCGTAAGAGGCCACCAGAGTCGAATACGTCGATGGTGCTCAATGGCTGCTGGTCTCGCCCTTGTCCATCATCGACAAGGGTCGACACGGGTCCACGATCCAGCAACCGACGGCCAATCAAAACGATTGATGCATGATGTAGAGCTCGCAAAGCCGCGAGTGCACTCCAAAACGCTCGCAGCACAGCGGCGCGTCGGCGAAACAGCTCGCTGCGCATCTCGCCGAATCATCGGCGAACAGCACCGAAGAAGGCGTCAACAGCGCGACCATCGACCGCGGCCGGCTGCACGAGTCGAGTAAGTTCCGTTTGCGGCCTTCATACAAGCCTCAGCGGACCTCAAGCCCCAGCGTACTTCACCAACGTCGGACGAAGCAAAATTCGTCGCCAGCCTTCGAGTCTGCTTATCGCTGTTCCGCAAAACATTTGCACCGGCAGCTTCACAACACGAGTTGGCTGCGTCGCGTGCGGCGTTACCACTAAAATTTACACGTCACTCGCCTTGATCACCGGACGTTGCCGACGGCAAAGCCTTTCGCGAGTTTTTCTCCTCGTACATCCGGCGATCGGCGCGAGCTAAAAGCTCATCAATGCTCTCGCCGGCCCGCAACGTCGCGCCCCCCAGCGAGGCTCGAATGCCCTGTTCCTCAAACGCCTCGCGGATCCGACGCTCAATCTGCCGACAGCGCTCGCCGTCAGTTTCTGGGAAAAGCACCACAAACTCATCGCCGCCTGACCGTGCCAGCGCATCCTGCGTACGGGTAACCGACCGCAACGTCTGCGCTGCCTTTTGCAAGAGACGGTCGCCCGCTGCGTGTCCCTCGCGATCATTGATCGGTTTGAGCTCGTCGAGATCAATCACGACCGCCGAATAGGCAGCACCGAGATGAGCGCTGCGTACATGCTCGCCTTCAATGATGTTGCGAAAGCCGCGGCGATTGAGCAAACCCGTCAACGCGTCGGTCCGAGCCTGCTGTTCGGCCCGTTCTTGCGCACGCTCAATACGGTCGATTTGCACAGAAATTTGGATCAATGCACTCAAGGTATGCCCAGCGCGTTCGACGACCGCGTGCTGGGTTTCAGTCAAGGGGGCCTGTTCGGATGGATGTATCGCACACAAAGTGCCAAAGAGCTCACCATTGACCTGGCGAATCGGGTAGCCCAGATAGGCGCCAATTTCGAGACCGAGCTTGGTCGTTTGGGCCCGATAAATGGGGATGTCCTGTGCTCGAGGGGCCTCCGCAGGCGCATTACCCTTGACCATCTCGGAGCAGAAACTGCTACCCCACTTAAAAAACTGTCCGCGGTGAATTCCGTAATGACGGTCGGCACTCGCCAACACGATCCAATCATCGTCGATCGTCCGCGTCAGCAGCCAAGCATCCATCGGCACCACCCACTGTAAAATCTCGAGTTGCGCTTGTACGGCCTGCACAACGCAATCGCGGCGCACGCCATCGCGGAGCACCGGTGTGTCGCCAGCATCAGGACCTAACCGAAACTCCACAATCCCTCCCGGGTATCCGTTACCGCAGGGTCTTTAGCAGCAAAACGTTCAATCGACCTTCGAGTACACCACCACCGAGACCGTACGCTGAACCACGGCGCAAAATCCTCGGCACCCATCCCGCACCCATGGCGACATCCCGCCGAGCGCGTCGATTTTTGGCCTTACATCCGGACAACCGGAATGACCATTTCCTGCACCAGAAAATCCGCACGCGTTAGCATACGACGTGACGACCGAATGCCAGAACGCCCATACAATCGCCGCAGGGCGGGCATCAACGATACGACTGGCCAACACCCACGGCTCGGGTCAGCTATATCGGTTCGCACAATCCCGAGCAGAGTGACGCCGCAACAACTTCTTCGAGACAGGCTGGGGGTCGGGCTGGCGTACACACCGGCGACACCTCGTAGAAACGCAGCGTTCGGGAATGTTCGCGCATTCAATCGACCCGCGAGCTGTGACTCGTGAGCAAACTCATTACGACCGCCGAAGCTGGCAACGTTTACTTGTTCGGACCCTATCGAACCCCAGGAGAGTGGCATGCCCACAAAGACCGTCACGTTGACTGACAACAGCACAGGGCGAACGATTGAGCTCCCATTGCTCGATGGCACGCACGGCCCGGCCTGTATCGATATCCGCAAGCTGTATAAAGAGCTCGGATACTTCACCTTTGATCCGGGATTCCTGGCCACCGCGTCATGCCAAAGTGCAATCACCTTCATCGATGGCGACGAAGGTACGCTTCTGTACCGCGGCTATCCAATAGAACAACTGGCCGAAAATAGTACTTATCTCGAAGTCTGCCACCTTCTTCTGAACGGCGAACTGCCCGCAGCCGACGACCTGCACGAGTTCTCGCAGATCATCAAGGAGCACACGATGCTGCACGAAGCCGTTCGTCGATTCTTCGACGGCTTTCGCCACGATGCGCACCCTATGGCCATCATGGTCGGCGTCGTTGGGGCGTTGTCTGCGTTTTATCACGACAATACCGACGTTCATAACGCCGACCATCGCCGCATCGCCGCCCATCGGTTGATTGCCAAAATGCCGACCATCGCCGCGTGGTCCTACAAATACGCGAACGGCCAGCCGTTCATGTATCCAAACAACAAGCTGTCGTACACCGCCAATTTTCTTTCGATGATGTTCGGCGTACCGGCAGAACCCTACGAACCGGACCCGATCTTTGTGCGTGCACTCGATCTGATCCTAATCCTGCACGCCGATCACGAACAAAATGCGTCGACATCGACCGTGCGTCTGTCGGGCTCATCAGAAGCCAACCCTTTCGCTGCGATCTCGGCCGGCATCGCCTCACTATGGGGCCCGTTACACGGCGGCGCTAACGAAAAAGTCATCCGTATGCTCGAGGAAATCGTTCACTCGGGCAAGAAAGTCGAAGACTTCGTCGCTCGCGCGAAAGACAAGAAAGACGCGTTCCGCCTTATGGGTTTCGGTCACCGCGTCTACAAAAACTACGACCCGCGGGCCAAGATCATTCGCAAGGTCTGTCACGATCTGCTCAACGAGATCCCGCAGCCCAACGACAACCAACCGCTACTCGACGTCGCGATGGAGCTCGAACGCATTGCGCTCGAGGACGAATACTTCGTCTCCCGTAAGCTCTACCCAAATGTCGATTTTTACTCGGGCATCATTCTTCGCGCGATGGGCATCCCGCTGAATATGTTTACCGTCATCTTCGCCCTCGCCCGAACCGTGGGCTGGATCTCCCACTGGAACGAGATGATCTCTGACGCCGAAAGTCGTATCGGCCGGCCTCGCCAGCTGTACAGTGGCCACCAGGTCCGTGACTACATCCCCATTGAAAGACGTTGAAACCTCTGGTCGAAAAACGCCTTTGAGACTCGATCAACGGCGCAACGATCGGCCAGCCTCGGGCGCACGCCCACACAACGAGCCTCGACCCCTCGCACACGGGCCAGACAGTTCGGTAACATCGACACTTGAAAAGTCACCCAGAAGCCCAATGCTATAAGCGAGTGTCCGAGATTTAGACTCTTGCGAAGCACGATGCTCGTCTGCTGGGCTTTTCAGTAGCGCTGGCGGCGCGACGATCGACCGCGACAGCAACGGCAGCGTACATTGCAAAAGAAAAAACTGACCACGTTTGACAACATCACGATCGCGCGTCACACCGATCTCTTTCGCGACCCCATTCTCTAACCCTAGACCCTAGATCTGCGCTTCGACGAAAAGTCATCGACCACTCGGTACACTCGCCGAGTGTCGGCCCTCTTAGCCGACACTCACACCTCGATCAGTTCTCGACTCACGCGATGCCACGACGGGAACGTTCGAACCACACCACTGTCCCCTGATTCGATAACACTCAACCGCAAAAATAGTCGTTACTTCAACAGGAGCCTCCCATGACCCTCGACCGAGCTGTTCTCGCCTTCGCTGGCATCGTCATCCTTGTGAGCGCATTGCTCGCCTATACCGTGAGCACCGGATGGTTGCTGCTGACAGCCTTCGTCGGCCTCAACCTGTTACAAACAGCCTTCACCGGCTTTTGCCCGCTTGCGATCATCCTCAAGAAGCTAGGCGTCAAGCCCGGCCAAGCGTTCAACTGAGCGTCCCGTTCCGGCCGTATGGTGGTGGCTTCAAGCAACACCAATAGTCGGCCCTGAGAGCCGCCTATTCAGCCGACGAAAAAGCTAACCACGGAAAGAAGAAGCGCTCGCGACGCCATTCACACAAAGCCGCCGCGACCGCACTTTCCAGAGTTCGCCCGTCTTGTCGTCCTCTTCATGCTCTTTGCTTGACTGTCAGGCCCGCCTCTCGCGGGCCTGACTTTTTAGGCATGGGCCAGGCCCCCGCCTCGGCGCGCTCACGGTGCGAGCCTGAGCGCTCAGCCCACAGGAAGACCTTCCGCCTGATCCGAGTCAACACGACCGCGCTGACCGCGACTCGGAATGGTCTCGAGAGGATGCACAGACAATTCAGTCCACGCCGAAGCCGCAACGGGCTCGGCAGCCAGACGCCGCAGAATCTCCAGATAGCGTCGCCGTGATACCGCAGTAGCCCCCAGAGACCGCAGATGCTGCGTATCTTGCTGAATGTCGACCCACTCAAATCCCCAGGCCATCAGATTGGCGCATAACCAGGCGAGCGCGACCTTGGACGCGTCTCGGACCCGATGAAACATTGATTCGCCGCAAAATACTCGCCCAACAGCGACACCGTAAACACCACCGATCAGGTCATCACCCTGCCAAACTTCAATCGAATGGGCATGTCCATGTCGGTGCAAACGCGAATACGCCGCCTGCATCTCCGGAACGATCCAGGTGTGCGTCCAATCCTGCCGTGGCTCGCACCCGTGCTCGTGTTCATGTACGAGCCCGCCGCCGTTTGCCTCGACGGGACGATCATCCACCTCGCGCCGCTCCCTCTCATGCGCTCCGCTGAGGTCGCTTTCACTCGGTTCGCCAGCACTTTCGCGTGGCGCGGCGCATGCTGCTACGACTCGATCAAACGCGTCATCACACGTTACCCGCCAGACAATCGGACCACCGATGTTCTCTTCCTGATCCCGTCCACACCCCGAAGGCGGCGAACTTGAACCGGTCTTGCGCAAACGCTTGCACAGCGAGCGAGACACGACAAAAGCTCGCGGATCGAGCACAGCACGAGGGTCCGGACTCCACCACAGAATCGGTTGATCGGTGCCAAACCACGGAAAGATCCCCGATCGATACGCATCGATCAGCCGATCGACCGAAAGGTCACCGCCAACGGCCAGCAGACCGTCAGGTACACGCAGTGCGCTTTCCGGCTCAGGAAACGGATCACCGGAATTCAGCAAGACAGGAAAGCGCAACGAGCCCGTCATTCTCCACCGTCCATCACTCCGATCCGAACCTTCTCGTCGAACCGAGATTGTCGCCGCTTTTCCTAGGCATGAAACGATTTGCCAAAAATCGACTTCATGTATTTAAAAACCTGTCCTTATCACACCGAGCTCACGCGCAGCATTAGCTGCGTTCTCGGACATTCGTTCGAAGACATACGGCGAATGCTTCCACAGCGCCTCTGCCTGCGTTCGCATCATCGCGCGTTCGCGCTCGCAAAAAGCCTCGATCGGCTCAGCGAATCCCGGCGTCAAAATCCGATGCGCCGACGTCGTCAATGTCGGCACGAACCCTCGCGGAATCTTGTGCTCGCCTTGGGCACCCGGCTCAAACCGCGACAGACCATGGTCAATGCAGTACTCGATCCCCTGGTAGTAACACACCTCGAAATGCAGCCCCTCGAGCTCTGCAGCCGTATCGCGCATTCCCCAAAAGCGTCCAAAAAGCGCGTCGTCAGAGCGATAACACAGCGCCGCCGCCTGTAAGGCTCGCGCAGGATCAGGCTCGCTCGGATCAATAGCCTCAATCAAGACGACGCGATACCCCAGGGCCGCCCCCGTCTCGCGGAAAAAATCCTCCGAAAGCGTCGGCCAACCGCTGTAGCGCTCGAACGTATCGACGTAAAACTGATAAAAAACGGCCCATTCGTTGGCGCCGATCTGATCACCGTGACGCCACACGAACTTTAAACCGCTATCGCCGGCCAGGCGGCGCTCGCGGCGAATGTTTTTGCGCTTTTTCGACGAAAGCGTCGCCAGAAATGCATCAAAATCGGTGTAGTTGGCGTTGTACCAGTGAAACTGCAGGCCATGACGAGATACGAATTTATCAATGCGATGGGACCGAGTTTGCGTCGCATCAGCGGTCTCGTCATCGATCAGCATCGATGAATCATTATCAGCAACTGCCCGGTTGGCGGGCGTAAAGCGCGCCTCGACTTCGATCGGATCATCCAGGCTCTCGATAAACGCCTGTTCTTCGCGGGCGGGGAATAGCACATGAACGCCGCTGGCTTGATGCGACAAGGCGAATTCACTCGCTGCGCGCAGCAAACGGGCACGCAAAACGTCCCGATCCTGACGCTCGACGTCCGGGTGGATCAGTAAACGTGGACCGGTCGCCGGTGTATAAGGCACTGCCGAAACGAACTTGGGATAGTACGCGAGGCCATTTCTTTCCCACGCCGCGGACCAGGCCCAGTCAAATACAAACTCACCGTAGTTGTTGGCCTTGGCATACAGCGGCATCGCCGCAAGCAAGCGCTCGGCGTCACGCAACAACACGTGACACGGGTACCATCCGAATTCACGCCCCACACATCTATAACGCTCGAGCCCTGCAAGAAAGGCGTGGCTCAAAAAGGGTTCGCGGTATCCAGCCAAGACATCCCAGTCGGCGGCATCGACGGTGTCGAGGTCCTGACAGAATTCAACCGCCAGGCCTGCCATATTCACACTCATCCACACCCCTCGGTTGACCCTCGGAACCCAAATCGAGCCACAACGAACCGGCTGGTCGACCCTGCCATAGATCGATCACGGCCCCTGCCCAGCATTGGTGTAACAGCGAACACCAAGTTTTTTCCACCGATGGTCCGGTGGCCGTTCACAGACCCGCCACAAGCTCCACTGCCGATCTGTACGCTGAGCCCAAACCGTCGAGTCTTAAAACGTTCGCTAGGTTCCCGGTCGATCGATGCTGACCGCTTCCTAGACGCTTGGGCCTTAGGGCTGCTTAAAAAAGCCTGAGTCAGTTGAGAGCCTTAACCGCCCAGGGGCAGACCGCCGTGTTGACGCGAAAATAAGTCGCGGCAACACACGGCAAACCGATGGCTGACGACCCGTAGGCGCGGACTCAGCAGCCAAGGGCTGGCGTATTCGGGCCTCCCGCAAGGCTTGACCTGCAACGACGCACCAGCTGGCGCACCGGGTCAGAGGCACCCCAGAGTCGAAACTGAACGACTCACCTGTCAGGGCCTACTCGCACCGAATGCCGCGAAATTAAAACCTTATTTGTTCTTCTTTTTTGAACTCTTCTTGGCCTTCTTCAACTTCTTGGATTTTTTGGGCTCTTCGTCAGTCTTCTTTTCGGTGTCCTGATGCCCGATCCCATCAGAAGCACCGTCGACCAGCTGACCTTCAGCCGCCACCGTCGGTTTTTTCTTCGAATCCGACGAACCAGCACCGGAGTCCCTACTGGAGCTGACCAACTTTCCGAGGGCACCGACAACCGACGAAAAGGCGCCGACCGCCAACCCACCACCGGAAGGCTGGCTGCTCAAAGAATCGGCTCCATGCGACGCGATGAACTCCGGTTGAACCGCCGCTTTGTTTGAAGAATCACCATTGGACGGTGCATGACCTGCGCTGCCATGAGCCCGATTTTGAGTCGCGTGCCCAGTGTCGGAGTTTTCTCTCGTCAGAGCAGCCCCCTGCCCAATTGCCGAATCATCCGCTGCAGGCGAAACACCGAGGGCATCCAGGAAACGCTCGGCATCCAGCGCTGCCATGCAACCGGTGCCGGCTGATGTAATGGCTTGGCGATAGACGTGATCCATTACATCGCCCGCCGCAAACACCCCGGGCACACTCGTCGCGGTGGCATTGCCTGCCAAGCCACTTTTGACTCTGATATACCCCCCATCCATCTCCAACTGGCCTTCGAACAGAGCTGTATTGGGTTTATGGCCGATCGCGATGAACACACCAGTCACGTCGAGATCCTTAGTGGAACCGTCAACGGTGGATTTCAGACGAAGCCCCGTTACCCCTCCGGTATCGCCTAGAACCTCGTCGAGCGTGTGATTCCACTCGATCGTGACCTTGCCAGCGGCCTCTTTCTCGAACAGTTTGTCCTGCAGAATCTTTTCTGAGCGCAGGCGGTCCCGTCGGTGAACCAACGTCACGTGCTCACAAATATTCGCGAGATACAAAGCCTCCTCCACCGCGGTATTGCCCCCACCAATGACGGCGACCCGTTGATTTCGGTAGAAAAATCCATCGCAGGTCGCGCAGGCCGATACCCCCCTGCCCTTGAATTTCTCCTCGGATTCAAGCCCGAGATACATCGCGCTTGCCCCGGTGGCGATGATCAACGCATCGCAGGTGTAGGCTCTAGAATCTCCCATGAGCCTGAGCGGTTTTCTGGAAAAATCCACCGACTGAATATGATCAAAAATAACCTCTGTATCAAAGCGTTCTGCGTGCTTCTGCATTCTTTGCATCAACTCTGGACCTTGCACGCCGTCAGGGTCGCCCGGCCAATTGTCGACATCTGTCGTCGTCATCAACTGCCCACCCTGCTCCATGCCGGTCACCAGAACTGGATTCAGGTTGGCACGAGCCGCATACACCGCGGCAGTCCAGCCGGCGGGGCCTGAGCCAAGAATCAAGAGACGGGCATGACGCGGTTCGGAACTGGCTTGAGGCATGAAGCACTCCTTAATTGGACCAACGAACGAAAGAACGGCTGCGGCCCCTAATCGGGGATCCACCTCGGCATGGTGTGTTCAAAGTCACGGTGACCCGGAAAACAGCTGGCGGAGGATCCCGCGAGCAATCGATGCTTTGCGCCGCGACCGCCGCAGCACCAACATGCCTATTAGAACGCAGATCGACGGGGCACGAGGCAGCTCCTGCTCCGTGCATCCGTGTTTTTCACTATCGCCCCAGACGCCCTCATTGCCGAAACTGGTCGTAGCAGTCTCGGGGCGTTCTCGACGTTTTCAAGCTGCGCGATCCGGTTCTTCGGACATGCGTCACAAACGACGATCGAGACACACCGATCATCCCTCGCGGCCATCATCACCGGCGACGATGAAAAGGTTACCTGCCCCGCAGGGCATCGTAGCGACCCACGACAGGATTCGCCGGAGCGTCAACAAACACACATGCCAATCGCCTATCAAGGCCGCGTCTCGATGCCGCGTTCACCGCGTTCTCATCCCAACCATCCTGATCCCAGTTGCGCGGACCGGTCACAAAGAGAACCTACCGATAGAGAAGCAAACTCAAAGACGCAAATTCGACCGATTTCGTCGCCGTTGCCGAGCCAACCGCATGCCCCGATAGACCGCCCGATCCGCCAACCGACTAAGGACCGCGTCCCAGCTGTCCGAGATAAAAAACACCCAACCACTTCCGCCAAAATGCGACACTGCGGTTGACTGACAAGGTCTTGATGACGCAATGCTCAATTCCATTCCCGGCAACCGACTCGAATACCTCGTCGACATTCTTGATGTCCTGCTGCGCAACGACCAGTCGGCACCGCCGTTGGAGCCGGACCCCATCGTCGTCGCCCATCCCGGGCTTGCACAATGGTTGCGCCTGCAATTGGCGATGAAGGCCGACCGCGGCATTGCAATGAATCTGGAGTTCCCGCTGCCGCGCGAGTGGATCTGGGATGTCATGCGTCGCGTGCTCGGCCCTGACGTCCTTCCGCAACGTTCGCCATTGATCCCCGAAGTGATGACTTGGCGGATTTTTCGAGAACTCGCGTCGCCAGACCTCATCGACGATCCGCTCTTCGCAGAACCGACGTACGCCTGGCAGCGCGCACCCGAGGCCCAACGAGAGCGGCGGCGCTATGAACTGGCCGCCGAAATCGCGCACTTGTTCGATCAGATACAACTCTATCGACCCGACTGGGCCGACGCGTTCGAAAACGGGGCCCGCGCGATTCCGATCAACGATCGCCGCGAGACCATGCCCGATCCCGATTGGCAAGCCCTTCTTTGGCAACGCCTGTACGACGACCGTCACCCCCACATCGTGCGCCTCCTTCGGCAGAGTCAGGCCCATCTACATCGGCCCGCTGAACCGCTTCCACCGCGAGTGTTGTTGTTTGGCACGAACACGCTCGCTCCGCTGTGGCTTGATTTCCTTGAGGCGCTGGCTCTTCAGGGAACCCGCGTTCATCTCCTGCACTTAAATCCTTGCCCCGATTTTTGGGATGACCTCGAGTCGGCCAAATCGCAATCTCGTCGAGTCATTCGATCCCTGGGCACACCGGCGCCAATCACCGGCTCAGCCCCGGAAGAAGCCATACCCGCTCGAGACCCTGCGAATCCACCGCCGCCAAAACGGTTCACGGCGCCAGAAACGAATCAACACCCCCAACGCGCCAAGATCAACGCACAGGAGGATGCCGCTCTCAGCCTTTTTGACGATCTCGATGGTCTGAAGGGTCGTCATGTCGCTGATGGTCCTGATCCAGCTGATGGCGAGAATCTCTCCAATGCGGATCGCACACCGTCGTCAGCTCAACACCTACTGACCGCACTTGGAGCGCAAGGACAGGCCTTCATCCGCGCGCTGCGCTCGCGCGCCGATGACACGCCGATGTACGTCGACCCCGACAACATCGGTGATTCACCGATGGACGGCAACGATCGCGAACGCGCGATCAATCCCGTGTCAGCGCTTCAAAGCGATCTCTATCATGCGCTCGACACCTGGCCCGACAAACCGCCACGGCCAGCGCCCGATGAGCGACTCGTCATCGTTCGAGCGGGACAGAAATTGCGCGAAGTACAGGGCCTTCACGACTGGATACTCGCTCGAATGGCCGCGGATGCCACGATCAAACCGCGCGACATCGTCATTCTCTGCCCCGACATCGAAGCCTATGCGCCGCATCTTCGCGCGGTATTCGCTACAACCTTTGTCGCGCCGTCCTCCACGTCATTCGACGAGTCATCAGCGCCAACACCCGCAACAACACCGAAGACATCGGCACAGGACTCGGCTCAGACTCGGACGCTGAACCGCTGCGACACTCTCCGTCTCCCGTGCACGATTGCAGATCGCAATGGCGTCATCGACGACCCTGACCTCAACGCGTTTAACGCGATGCTCGACGCCGACCGAGCGCGATTCAGCCGCAATGAAGTCCTGGACTGGCTTGCTTCGCCCGCGCTGTTGAATCGCTTGGGCCTCGACCCAGACGACGTATCGCTACTCGGCAGACAACTGGCCGCATCGGCGGCTTTCTGGGGCATCGACAAAGCACAGCGCGAGAAGTGGCTGAACGGCGCAATTTGCGATTCTTTCGGCCTGCACGATGGCATCGACCGCAGTCTTCTCGCCTATGCTCATGGCTCGGCCGCGAAACCCGTTTTGTCCGAGGACTTCGCCGTCGCTTCAACGCGATCGGCGCAGAACCCCGCGCTCCTGCGCGATGCAGCCGGACGAGAACATCAGCATCCCGGAGACCTCGGGGATGACACCGCCGAAACGCTCGCCAAAGCCGCCATCTTCATCAAACGTCTGCAGGAATGGCGCCGGAAACTCGATCAAGCTCGCCCGGTCTCAGATTGGTCGAGCGTCATCGATCTACACCTGCGCCGCGCCTTTTTTGCCGAAACGTCGGAGTCTGAGCCGTTCCACAGCACGGTTCGTCAGGTGCTTGCAGATTGGGTCGAGAGCACCGCTGCGGCGAAGTTTGACGCGCCCGTAGGTTGGTCGGTCGTTCGCGAAGTCCTAAAAGACTCACTCGCTCAAGCCGCGTCGCGCGCCGGACGAGGATTCCTGCGCGGTGCCATTACCGCCGCATCGCTCGTCCCAATGCGCAGCTTGCCGTTTCGGGTCGTCGCCGTCCTGGGACTCGATGCCACGCAGTTCCCACGGCCTCATTCACCCTCTGGATTCGACCGTATCGCCGCAGCCAAACCCCGCGAACTCGACCGCACCCGTCGAACAGATGACCGTGAGCTGTTTCTCGAAGCCCTGCTCTCCGCACGCGATGCGCTATGGCTCAGCTACCAGGGCTTCGACGCCAAAGATCGCTCCGAATGCGCGCCTTCGCTCGTGCTGTCATTGTTGATCGATCATCTTGAGGCCGTAACAACGTTCAGCCGCGACAAGGATATCTACGAGCTACCGATGCACGCCTTCGATCCGGTTGTATTTCGCGACGATGGCACCGTCGCCGAACGGCCAACGATCAAGAGTTTTGCTGCCGGATGGCTGACCTTGGCACGACTGGTCCACCGCACGCACTTCGCACATACCCATCACGACGAACCGAGGACCTTCAATTCACGGCTTGCCGAGCGCCAAACCCACGACGCGGGCAGAGCAAAAACGCGTAAGCCAGAACCGTCGACGGATCACCTTGGCTGCCCTGAGACCACCCCACCGAGCGCAACCTCACGCGAGATCAAAGGAGATGCGCGAGAAACGCGCGGACTTGAAACCGTAAACACGAATTGGGCGCCTCACGACTCGCTGCCCGACGACGACGCGCCAACGATCGCGCTCGACGAACTCGCACGGGCCTACGCCGAACCCGTCAGTGATTGGGGACGCCACCACCTCGATCTTGGACGAAAATGCTCCGAATCCGATGACGATTCCGAGGCATTCGAAGAGTCTCCGCTCGAGCGCTATCGGCTCGTTCAGGATCTCGTCAACGGTTGGCATCATCGCAGCCTGCCATTGACCGGCGACGACCGCACGACCATCAAGCATCAACTGCAATCCCTTCAGCTCGCCGGACGCTGGCCTCGGCATCTCGACACCCAGCGCTCAGCTGACGACATTGCATACCGCGTCACGACATGGATCGAGTCTCTCCACGCTGGCCTCGAGATTTACGGCAAGGGCTCGCGACCAATGACCAAAGACCTGCGTCATCCAGTCGGCACCATCTGGCTCACGGGATCCCTCGACCGCTACCCGATCATCTCGGAAGCGCTCGTCAACGAGACCGACGCAAACCGCGATTCCACGCCTCAATCTCAGCTCCTGGCGTGGCGCCCAGGTCAACTTCGCGGCAGCGATATGATCGCGGCCTGGCTAAAGCATCTTGCCGCGAACCTCCACGAACCAACGCGTACAGCCACGGTTTTCGAGACCCAGTCCTCAAAACCTGCGGTCATTTATCGACTCCTGCCGATTGCGTCAGATCAAGCGCGGCGCCTTCTCGACATTTATGTTCGCGATGTTCTGAGCTGGCGTTTGCAACCCGATGCGCTTCCGCCGTTCTTTCACAGCGAAATCATCAGCCCTTGGCTGAAACACACCCTCGCTCACCACAAAGCCTTAATCAATCGCGTCCCAGCCGACGAGGCAAAAGAGTCCAGGCGCGTCGCAATAGAGAAGGCGCTCGAAAATCTTTGGAGCCCGCCGGCCGAAAAGGTGACCGACCTCGAACAGGGACTACGAGCGGATCCGTTGTTCGCCACGCTGTGGGCGGACGGACCCCCACCGTTTTCAACCGTAATGTCCTGGATTGAAGTTCGTTTCCAGGCGCTCGCAGAGGCCATCGAGACCCAGACATGACCCCGACTCATGACTCATCCGATGCCGTGCCGCGGGCCTCGTCATCCATCTCAAGATCCAACAGCCGGGCCGCGGCCGCGCGCGCCGATCCACACCAGGACGATCCAGTGAAAGGCGGTTCACCAACCGATGTTCACCCAATGGACGATCGCCTCATCGATGAGCCTCTCAGACTCGAAGCCCTGCCCCTTGATGGACGAATCCTGATCGAGGCCTCCGCGGGTACCGGAAAAACCTACAGTCTCGTGCGTATCGTTCTTCGGCTTTTGCTTGAAAAAGAGCTGGAGCTGCCGAGAATTTTAGTGATGACCTTCACACGCGCCGCGACTGCCGAGCTGCGTATCCGCCTCGAAGCCCTCTTGCAAGAAACCTCTCACGCCTTCGAACGTGCGCAGTCGGGGGATCGACGCGCCATCGAGGAGGACGCCGTACTGCGGACCATCGCAGCCCGCGTGTCCATCGATCGCGCGATTGCACTCCTTCGTCGGGCACGCCTCGACCTCGATCAATCCTCTATCTTCACGATCCACAGTTTTTGCCAGAGGGTGCTCACGCGGGAATCGTTCGCAACGCCGCAGGGTCCAAAGCGCGAAGTCTCTGCTCGCTCGCCGCATGCTCGGCTGCAAGCCGTCATGGACTTCTATCGTCTCAACCATCAACTGCCGGGGTTTGGTCTACTGATCCACCTCGCGTCGACCCCGCAAACATTCGTTCAACACTATGGACACGCCATCGATCAACCGATCGCTCTGGCGCCGATTCCGGAGGCTTGTGACCCCACGCCGCTAGTGTCGGCGTTCAAGCGCGAGTGGGCATCTGGTGAGCGCGACCGATTTCGGGAATTGTTCGTCGATAACCGCCGCACCGCTGACACGAAAAAGACGTGGACGTGCATTCTCGAATCGATCGATGAACTCGCGGCCGTTCCATTCGACGAGCTCCTCGCCGAGTTTGGTGAAAACCGAGGCGTCGCCGCGCGGATTCTTGCGACGGACCTCATCAAGGAGTCCGCGAAAAAAACCACCAAGTCTTGCCGTGAAGCGCTCGGCTTATCCCCAGACTCGACGCGCGCCGAGTGCGTCCCCGCCCTGATCGACGCACTGATCGCGCTCAATGACTGGCGCCGAAACAAAACCGCCGGGTGGCTTCTCCGCGCCATCGACGACATCAGACGGCGCGTCGATCGCCAACGTGACGAATTTGGACAATTCACCTTCGATGACCTCATCGTGACCCTACGAGACGCCCTCCAAATGGACAGCGATGGCGTCTTGGCCGCACGCCTTCGGGCCTCGTACCCGGCCGCATTGATCGATGAATTTCAGGATACCGACCCGCTGCAATTCGACATTCTCGAGGCGATCTACTTTCGTCGCTCTGGTGGTCCAGAATCAAAAGCGACGCGACGAGCGCCGCAGGCACAGTCAACGGTCGTGCGCACCGACGACGACGCGATCACAAACGGCGAATGCGACCACTCGACATCAGATTCAAACTCATCCAACCGTCACCCTGACTCGAACGAGAAATGCGATCAATCGCACTTGACCTCGTCTGATCCAAATGCCCCGTCTGAGCGAGAGTCCGTTTTTCTTGCATTGATTGGTGATCCGAAACAAGCGATCTACGCCTTTCGCGGCGGCGATCTTCCGACCTATCTCCGCGCCGCCGAACGCGTCGATCGGCGCTATGCGATGAAAACCAATTACCGGTCCTGTGCTGGCGTTGTCGCCGGATACAACACCTTGTTCAGTACGCACGACACGACGCGTTCCATCGCAACCCCATCACATCGACCCTCTCCGCTCGGTGCCGGCATTCACTGCGCACCCGTTGACGCCGGCGCCAATCTCGACGAGGTCTTACTCGACACCGGCGGCGCGGATCCCGGCGATGCAACGCCAGACTCGAATCACGCCCATCAACCGCCGGAGGAATCCAGGCAAGATTCAACCAAACCGCAGACGGAGCACACTCGTTCAGTCAAAAACTCCGCCTCGTTTCACTGGGTCGTCCTGCCGACACTCGCAGCACCGGGAAAAACCAATAGAGCCCCAGACGTCGGCAGAGCCCGCACGCTCTGCGCCCGCTGGACCGCCGGTGAAATTCATCGCCTGCTGCACACCGCCAGATGGATCCCTGCCCACGCTTGCGAGCGTGAACAGGCGGTCCAGGAAAGCGCACCTCGGAAAGTCACACCGAGAGAAATCGCGATCTTGGTGCGCAATTGGACTGAGGCCAGTCCGTTGATCAATGCGCTCGACGATCTCGGGATACCCGTCGTCTACAGCAGCGATCGCACTTCGATATTCGATACACAAGAGGCCGAAACGCTCGAAATCGCGCTCGACGGTATCCTCCACCTCGAGCGACCTGGTCGTCTGCATCGCGCCGCAATCGGGCCGCTTCTGAGCGTCGATCCCGTGGAACTCGCACGCGCTACGACGTCATCAGACACACCATCCGGCCCGATAAACGCATCGCGAAACCATCAAGCCCGCGGCCCATTCGAATCATCCCCGATTGATTGCCCGGATTCGAATGCTTCGAGTTGGGATTATTCCGACTGGCTCGATCGCATCGTTGCTCTACGCGAACGCTGGCGACGCGAGGGTGTGCTCGCCATGGGTCTCGAACTCGTTCAACGCCATGCCCGACCGCCAAGCGCAAGACGCGAACGCTTCCTCACGAACATCCTCCATCTGCTCGAGATTCTGACCGAGGAGCCAAAGGCTAACCGCTCTCCCGACGCAACCCTCGAATTCCTGCGCCGCGCGCGTGCTGGCATCGAAGCCGCCACGTCCGATGCGCTCGAGCAACGGCTCGAAAGCGAAGCCGACCGCGTTCAGATTGTCACGCTGCACAAATCCAAAGGCCTCGAATACCCGATCGTCTTTCTGCCCTTCGCGTCGATCGGCAAAGAGAACCGGACAACTGCCGATATCGAACTGCGAATCGAGCGCGATACAAACGGTCGCCGGGTACTTGTCCCTCGCGCCAAGGACGATACGAAAGACGCAGACTTGGTCGCCGCGGACGAAGCAGAAAATGTGCGCCTGCTCTACGTCGGCGCGACGCGTGCCATCCACCGCCTCGTACTCCCGATTACAGCCAACACGAAACTGGACGTGTCGTTATTCGGGCTGTTATGGAAGAAACGCCAAGGCTGGCAGGCCGCCAAGTCGGACGGCAACCCCAGCGCTGAGCAACTTCGCGACTGGCTAATTAAGCTGTACGAGGACCCCGCATCCGAGCCGGGCCAACGCGTAGAACCCGCCGGAATCTCAAACGACGGGCGTGCCGGTAGCGATCGTCAACCGGACATGACGACCCCGATTGATGCGAACGTCGATGACCCAAACTGCGATCGTTCGACGCGAACGGCATCAGGGCTATCGCGAGGTCAATCTAGCGGCGCGAGACCCTCGATCACGCGCTCACCGATCAGGATCGATGTCGTTGACCCGACGCGGGTGGAACGCCTTGCCGTCGACTGGCCCGCGAGTGTTTTATCGTCGCCGATGCCGGCGCCAGCATCGCTTCAAGACAGTACGAGTCCTAAAGACGTCCCGCCCGACGACGAAGTCCTCGCAGCGCGGTGTTTCCCCGCGACACGAGTCGGCATCCGCTCGCCGATCAGCGACCCTTGGCGCGTCCATTCGTTCTCGGCCTGGACTCGAGGCCTGCATCGATTGGTGCCGTCTGTCATCAATCTCGAAAACCCAACGTCAACGCGCGACCACGACGCACTGGTCGAAGACGTGATGGACCCATCGGGCGCCGAAACATCAATCGACGAAGCACTGACCCGTACCGTGCCTATCCCTAGCGATGTTCTACGGGCGAGCCCTATGGCCTTGGCGCATCTCGACAGGCTACCGATGGCAAGAGTGATGCTGAGGGGCGGCGCCGAGACGGGTAATTTCCTGCACGAGCTCCTTGAGCAATGCGACTTTCCTCGCATGATTCGCGATCCGACGCAGTGGCGATCGATTATCGACGGTCTTCGCCCCCGTCACACACATCTCGTCGATACGCTTCTCAGCCACCTCGACGACACCTTGCGCGATACTGACCGGCGTAACCCGCTCGCACCATCCGTCAACCAAGGCCTTGACGGCTTTTCCTCATGGCTCGACGACGTCCTCAACGCGCCGCTGCCAAGCGGCACGACGCTGGGTCAGCTGCACAAAACTCACACCCTGCGCGAATGTGAATTCCATTTCACGATTCAGACCGCGGCTGTTCAGACAGTGGACTTCCAGACACCAGGCAGCCCTTCGTTCAATCAGCCCCATACGGCCCCAATCACCGCACCCGAACAGCTCCTCTCGATCGTGTGCGGACATCGAGCACGGAGCGCATCCGAATGCGGAAAGCGCGAGCGTGAAGCACTCGCAGCCAGCCTGCCCTATGCACTCGACGGTTTTCTACACGGCTACATCGACCTGATTTATCAACACGACGGCCGCTTCCATATCGTCGACTACAAATCCTCGAAACTCGGCGAGTACTTCTCCGACTACACGGCAGAACGTCTCACGAAAGATGTCTGCGCCAATGCCTACGACCTTCAGTACTTGCTCTATGCCGTTGCCCTCCACCGCCACCTCAAGGTCCGACTGGGACATACCTATGCGCCACATCAGCATCTAGGTGGCGTCGAGTACCTCTATCTGCGTGGCATCGATCGCGGCGGTCATTACGGAATCTTCCACCGCCCGATCGATCCGCAGATCATCCTCGAGATCGACGAATTGTTTTCAGCCGGGATCACATAATCAGGGGCATCGCCAAAACTACAGCCCCAAAGATCTTGCCCAACAACGGCGGCACATCAATTCGCCCCGCAACAACGCTGCCAAGTCATCGGCAACATCCGCGCCAGTGTCAAGCGACGTGTCCGAGGACCGACCGCGATGAAACCTCCATCCCGAACCCAACACGATCCCCGCGTCGCGTCCAACAGTGGACCCGTTGCAACGGCCTTATCGAGCGACTCGCGCGAACTAGGCAATGCAAACGAACAAGGCATTGTGAGTCGCGCTGTGAAACGGCCATCTGTACAGCCTCCCACAACGGATGATTTGTTCGCCGTGGATCAGCATGAA
Organism: Thioalkalivibrionaceae bacterium; assembly: GCA_046299415.1. Classification (GTDB taxonomy): domain Bacteria; phylum Pseudomonadota; class Gammaproteobacteria; order Ectothiorhodospirales; family Ectothiorhodospiraceae; genus JBKBII01. Next base: position 500,395 of record JBKBII010000001.1, read on the forward strand.
CACATTGCCGCCGACGTCGAACACAACCAACGACTCACGGCGCCAGACGAGGAGGCTTACGCCAACGGCATTCATGACGCCATGCTCGACGTCGTAATGCCCGATACCCTCCTGGCAGCCCTCAACGGTCCAGCGCTTACAGCGCTACAAAACCTTCCCGGCGAGCCCATCAAGGAAATCAAAGCGGCGTTCAACGCATTGACTCGAGCGCAACGACACGGGCACGTTGCGCTGCACCTTCCGCGACATATCCAACTCCGTCGCCGCGACAATTCTGCGATCGATGCCACCGCCCGGTCAGGCCCGAGCGAGAGCTCGCTGGTCCAGATACGCGACTGGCTCATGCGCGTCCTCGCCGATCAGCCCGAGGGCCATGAACTTGTTCGCCTCGACGGCGATTGGCTCTACCTTGAACGCCTCCATCGACTTGAAAGCTCGCTGGTGACTCTGCTGCGTAGAGCCGCCGCCGATACCTACCCGAGTCGTTCGAGCGTTCAATCCGCACAAACCCTCGCAACCCTGCGAAATGTCATCGAACGACTCTTGCCCGAGCCCAACGACCCCGACCGAGTCAGCCTCCACTCAAGCAAACTCGATACGGACAACGTCGCGCAGCGAACTGACAGCACAGCCGTCGGCGATGAACGACATCTTGACCAACGGCGCGCACTGGCCATCGCTTGGCGTCATCGGCTTGCTGTTATTGTCGGTGGGCCCGGGACGGGCAAGACCTATACCCTCGTTCGCCTGCTTGCATTGCTCGTCGAAACTCAGGCGATCTGGCACGATCACTCGGCAGGTGAAGATCAAATAGCTCGACTTGAGGGGCTTCCGTCGCGATCGAAGCAGCTTCGAATTCATCTCGCGGCACCCACCGGCAAGGCTGCGCAGCGCATGCTCGAAGCAGTCAACGCCGCACGCGAGTCTCTGAAAGATCGTGTCAGCGCGCAGACGATTGCTGCCATTCCCGATCAAGCCTCCACGCTGCACCGTCTACTGATCAAAGCCAGGCAGGTGACTTCACGCATGCCGTTCGACGGACGACAGCAAACGGACTGCGCGCGGCTCGCGACCGATCTCGTCGTCGTCGATGAAGCGTCGATGGTCGATCTTCAATTGATGACTCGCCTGTTCGAAGCCCTACCCGCCCACGCCCGGATCATTTTGGTCGGTGATCCCGATCAACTGCCCTCGGTCGGCGCAGGATCGGTTCTCGCGGCAATCGACTCGGTTGGACAACAAGCGCCGAGCGCATCCATGCAAGATTATCTCGAGGCCCTCAGACTCGCCCCGTCGGTCCCAACCAAAGTCCAACCTCCGGTCATGCCCGCACTGGCAGGCAGGATTCAGGAGTCGTCATCGGACAACGGCCGACTCGGCTCCGCACACCCGAGCTCGAAACCCCGTATTCACTCAACGTCGAGCGCCGCGCACGACGCGGAGTCTGGCATTGACGCTCCAGAACATCTAAACCACGCCGCTCCTGCGGGCCACCAAACATCAGCGGTTTCGCCCGTCGGCGACGTCGTCGTACGCCTGACACGCCCCCGACGTTTCGCTTCCGACTCGGGCATCGCCAATCTGGCTACGGCGATTCTCGCCGGCGACGTCGCCAGCGCATTGAGCGTCTGTCGTGACGCTGCGGATATCGAGTGGACCGAGCCGACGGATGCGCGTCTTGAAGACTGGATCACGCCGATCGCGGACCTTTTCCTTGAAAAGGTTCATGGTGCTCCGTCCGCCGCCGCAGCCCTGACAGCACTCAACGAATCGAGAGTCCTGACCGCCTTTCGAGTCGGACGAAGCGGCTCTCAGACACTCGACGCCATGCTGGCCACACGATGCTGTCCTCGGACGAGCGTCACATCCACCCGATTTGTGCCGTTGAGCACCACTGCCGCCATCTGCCACGGCCGGCCGATCATGATTCGTCAAAACGACCCCATCAGCGGCCTGTTCAACGGTGACATCGGTGTGCTGTGGCGGCAGGCATCGGGTCGAATTGAAGCCGTGTTCGATGACCCCCGCGCCAGCGAACGGCGATTGTTGCCCGCCCGTCTACCACCGCACGAATCGGTCTACGCGATGACGATTCACAAAACACAGGGTTCTGAATTCGCCAACGTGGCGATCGTACTTCCTGATCATGATCATGGTCTGCTTAGCCGCGAGTTGCTCTACACCGCGGTCACCCGGGCGAAAGAAAACATCCGGATTTATGCTTCTCGAACGGTTCTTGAGTCCACGATCAGTCGTCGCATCCAGCGCGAATCAGCACTCTCGGCCCGACTCACGATCAGCCCCGAATCTACGGCGTAGCGCTTGGCCGAAAATACGTCCAGCCGCCGCTGGCCCGGTACCGACTGCGCGTTCGTTGGCACCAACGGGTTATCTGGGCTGAAAGGCCGCTCCAAACCTACACGTGCCTGATCGTCCTCGCTCGCCGCGATCGACGCTCTCTGGACGACAAACCAAAGTCGCCAGACGATCGTCGAAAGCAAGACGTCCGGCCCAAAAGCAGGACACCAGTCAAAGTTTGGTAGACTCGGCCCAAACCCATAGATAAACGAGGGGTTTGAAATGCCCGTCATAGAGGAAAACGGTTCCCCGCAACGAAACGACGACACAACGGCATCCGTCGGCCTACAAAAACAAACTCGGCGCCTGGTGCATCACCTTAAAATCGTCGCGCTGGCGATCTTGAGCACGCTCTGTCTCTCAGCCACAGCGAATGACGCCGTCAGTATCGGCGATCACCCGCTGGTTCCACGCATCGCCAACTCGATCTTGCTCGAACATCACGAGAACGAATTCGTTGCAATCAAACTCCCGAGTGGTCCTTTGGCAAACGCTCGGGCCCCTGAATACGAGTCAGAACTCGACCTCGAGGGACACTGGGAGCAACGAATCTATGGCTTCGAGAACGATGCCAGCTTATTGAGAATCCATCGCAGCTACCTCGAAACACTGCCGCTCCAAGGCTTCGAAATACTGTTCGAGGCCAGTGATAGTGATCTCGTCAATCAACGCGCGCGCCCGCCTCGATTCTTCGGCGCCATGTCTGACAGGTACCTCGTCACCCACCGCGGTCCGATGTCTGTTTCAAGCTCACATCACTACATCCTGGCCCGTCACCGATCTGAGCCCGTCGTGCTCGCCATCGCCGCCTACGAACGCCCTCGCGATGGGACGACCTACACCGTCAATGTCCTGACCGAGGAGGCCATGACCGTTGAGATGACACACACCGTCATCAGCGCCAGCGAGATCGAAGACACCCTGATTCGAGAAGGCAGAATTGCGCTTCAAGGCATCCGCTTTGCCTTCGACTCCGACGAAATTCTGCCGGAATCGCGAGAGGATCTTGCCGAAGTCGGGAACCTGATGCGTGACCGGCCCGAACTCTCGATCTTGATCGTGGGTCACACCGACCATATCGGTGACTTCGACTACAACCTGCGCTTGTCGATGACGCGCGCGCAAACGGTCGAACGCTATCTACAGAGCGAATACGGCATCGCTGCGAGACGCCTGCGCGCGGCTGGCGCCGGAATGATATCGCCTATCGCGACCAACCGAACCGAAGCCGGTCGAGCAGACAATCGTCGCGTCGAATTGGTCGAAATTCCACGCGATTGAGCCTTGGGATTGCGCGTCCTTGAGGCACTGCTTCTTGAACTCGAAGCCAATCCACAAGGTAACGTCAGGCACCAGCGATGGACTTGAGTCGCGCGTGGTGTCGACCACGATGGTCCATAACGGCCACAGCCGAACAGCCATGCTAACCGGCTACAGGAAGTTAAATAAGCTCAGACGGGCCGTCTGGCTATAGGTCTGCTGAGCCGCCTGCAACGCGACTTGCTGGCGGTTGAAGCGCGAAATCGCTTCGGCGTAATCCAGATCGCGAATCTCAGACAACGTGGACTCGAGATCGAGGAGGCGTTGTTCATTGAAGTCTTCCTGCGAATCGAGTGCCTGCAGGCGAGTCCCGACCGACGAACGCACATCACTGAATCGCTCGATCACCGCATCAATGTCGGCCAACAGCCGATTCGTCTCAGTCACGATACCAGCGGGACCCGCAGGCGCCTGCCCTTCAAGCGCCGCGATGTATCGATCGAGCACGTCAAAGACACTGACCTCTTCGGCCGGTCTCGACTCCACCGTGTCACCCGCGGCTGGCTGCCCCTGGATCGTCACGCCACGACCAGCAAACTCAATGGTCGTGCCGTCGCGGTAGTCCGTCGGCGGCACGACCTCCGTGCTCGTGCCATCCAACACACGAAACTGTGAGCCCGTCGGACCCACCAGGAACTCGATCGTATACGTATCATCATCAAGCAACGCCGGATCGACCACATCCGCACTGGCGACGACGAACGCCCCCTGAGGCGAACCGCCATACTCGGCGACAGGACGCCCGGCGTTCTCCGGGATCGTCATAAAGACACGCTCGCCGGTCTCACCCAGCCGCAACTCGCGCGTCGCCGAAATCGCCACCCGACGGACGCCATCGGGCTCCGAGGCGCCGCTGTACACCACTGCGCCACTGCCATCGAGCCTGAAAGGCGTCTCCAGCGATCGCGTACCGGCAAACAAAAACTCTCCATTGCCGTTGCGTGTGTTCGCCACCTCAAAAACCGCATCACGGATCTGCCGAATTTCTCCGGCAATATAGCTACGCGTTTCAGACGTCTGTGGCGCATTGTTCGCCTGAATGGCCAACTCTCGAGCGCGTTGAACGAGATCGACGCTCTGAGTCACAGCCGATTCGGTCGCCGCCAGCGGAGCGCGAGCCAAGCCGATATTGCGTTGGTACTGATCGATGCGCGTCCGCAGACTTTCGAGGCTTGCGCCCGTCGCGGCGTTAGCAGGGTCATCGGAGGGCGTCAGAATCCGGCGGCCCGTGCCCAGCTGAAGGGCGGTCCGATTGAGATCGAATTGACCCCGCTGAATCGCGTCGATCCCACCGGTAAAAATCTGATTGGTCGAAATGCGCATCGTCTTCTCCGGATTTCAACCTCGGCCCTGCGATCACGGGCCGAGCCGTTCTTGCTGCCGACTCACTAAGATTTCGACCGGACCCGACGACTCGATCGAGAATCAGCGGCGGACTGCGGCCAGTAGCGCATCAAACGTCTGATTACTGATCGAAATGACCTGCGCTGCGGCCTGATACGCTTGCTGGAAGCGCAACAGATTGGCGGCCTCTTCGTCGAGATTCACACCCGAAATTTCTTCACGCTGCGCCCGAGCCGAGTCAAGCAAACCCGCTGTCGCGTCTCTAGCGACCTGCGCGGCCCGCGTGCGTGTTGCCACCCCAGTGACCAGGCCGTTGTAGGCATCGCCAAAGCTGGCCTGCCCGCCATTGGTCAAGCGTTCGAGTTGACGTTCGGCCAACGCCGCAAAGTTTCGACTATCGCCCGGAAAACCCACATTTGACCCCACTGTAAACCGATCGCCCGCCGCGGGTGTGCCTTGAATCTCCAGCCGCCAGCCGTTCGCTTCGATCACCGTTCGACCGCTGGGATCGAGTGGCACTGACACGGCACCAACAACAAAATTGATACCATCGAACTCAACGTCTGCCGGCGCCAGCAAATTGGGATCATTCACATCGATCGCACCGACACGTGCCACTGAGGCTTCGCCGGTGTTATCAGGGTCGAGCGCCACCCGCACGGCTGCGGCGGCCGCAATTCGTTCCGGGGCGACCGTTAGAGCCTTCACACCGTCAGCAGCAAAGCGTGTCGGCTGAATCACCCAGCGATCGTTCACTGCGGCCGGTAAGCCCGTCGTATCGACGCGAATGCCGTCAGCCTCGATTGCACCACCGGGAGGCGTGGATGCGAGCACGGCGCCGCCGGGCCGCGTCAGCAATTGATAATCGGCACCATCGAAGCGCAGCTCATAATCGAGTGAACGCAGGGCCACCGTATCCTCGATCGTAACCGTAGGCAGCCCCATCGCCGAGTTATTCGGATTCGATCGCACGACAGGATCCGGCAGCTCGAACAGAGGCGGTCCAAAGTTGCCATTCAGATCGAGACCCAGCTCGTTTTGACGATTGAACGTATCCGCCAGCGCAAGGCCGATCATGCCGAGTTGGTTCTGTGCCGGATCGAGTACTTCGCTCCGAGTCGTAATCAGCGCCGCAAGCTCGCCACCCGACAAGAAGCGCGTCACATTGACAACCCGACCCGACGACGCGTTGACGAAACCGACATCGACGTTCAACGGATCACCCGTCAAAGGGCGAGCGACCAGCTGCGACGCCTGCCCACCGAGTACCAGAGGCTGACCGTTGCCGATGAATACATTCAGCGATCCGTCTTCTTGGCGAGCGGTGCTCACGTCCACTTTCTCCGCCAGCTTGCGGATCAACGCATCACGTTGGTCAAGCAGGTCATTCGGCGGACGACCACGCCCCTCAGCGACGACGATGTCCCGATTCAGACGCGCAATACCCTCCGAGAACGCATTGATCTCGTCGATGCTGGCGCCGATCTGGCCGTTGAGCACTGCGCGCTGCTCATCGAGGCGCTCGTTGACCGCGGCCAGCTGGCGTGCGAAGGACTCGATTTCCGCGAGCAGCACCTCACGTGGCGCAGACTGTGTCGGATCGTTGGCAATGTCCTGAACAGCATTGAACAAACGATCGATCGCGGGCGCTAGGCCCGTTGATGGATCAGCCAGTAGACGATCGAGACGCTCAGCCAGACCTGCACGCACCCGAGCGCCGGCGGCATTCGACGTCGAGTTACGCAGTTGAGCGTCGACAAAATCATCCTGAATACGCCGGACGGTCGTAACCTCGACACCCGTCCCGAGGTATCCGCTCCCAAAAAACTCCGGGCGCCGAGCTTCGAGTTCAACACGCTGACGCGAATAGTCTTCATTGCCAACATTGGCCACGTTTTGAGAAGTCGTCGCCAAGGCTCGCTGATACGTCAACAACGCCGAAACGCCAATACCGAAAGTGCTCATCGCCGAACCCCTACACCGTGTTGCTCAACTCCGCTTCGACCGCTCGGCTCAACGCCCCGCTTTACAGCTCGACCTGACTCGCTTTGGCCTGATTCATCGCTAAAGCGCGGATAGTCAGCAACGGCATTGTCAACGGCGATCACACCCTGGACTTGAACGCCGCGAGAGTTCGGGTCGAAGTGAACACTGCTCATGATCGACGCCCCTGACCAAGCCCGGGGAAACCTGGTTCTGTCGATTCCGCCAATAACTGCTGAACACGATCGCGAATCGACAGCACCTTGTCCGCGTAGGCTGGATCGGTGGCATACCCCGCATGATGAATCCCACGAATGAAGCGTTCACCGTCGCCCGCCTTCAGCGCGTCGCGATAGCGCGGATTGGTCCGTAGAAAATCGACGTAATCGCGGAACGAATGTTCGGGTGAGGCATAAGCGCGAAAGCGGGCCGTCTCGCGCTGAACCACGCCATCCCGAACCTCAAACGTCCCGTTCGTAACAGCCGCTCCGTTCCAGCCGCCGTGCGCCTTGATACCGAAGAGATTGAAGCTCGACCGACCGCCACCGCTCGGCAATCTTTGGCCCCAGCCTGTTTCCAGCGCACTCTGTGCCAAAAGAGTCGCGGCATCAACGCCGAGCGCCGCCGCCGCCCGCTCGGCATAAGGCCGTAGACTCGTGACGAACTCGTCTGGCCCCGATGGCGGCCATGCAATCGTGCCGCGACGAGTCGCAGTGGACGTCCTCACCTCCTCTCCAACCGATTTCAAAGGATTGGCGCCAACGGTCTGCGACGGATCGTTCTGATCAGCACGAATTTCGACAGCCAATCGAGTCAAGGATCGAAGATCTGCGCGCCGTTCAGGCAGGCGCAACTCTCGTGACGATCCGACGTCTTCAGGCGACAAACCGCCACGCACGGCAGGCGAGCCAGCCGAAGCAGACGACAGACCTGAGTCCTGGCCGGCAAACCGTGCGCCGTAGCGAGCGTCAAGCACCATTCCCGACCACTGACCCCAAAACTCGGAACCAGTCGAAACCGCTGAAGTCCGCCCGGACAGCGATGCAGTCATCCCAGAAGACAGGGACGTGCCCGTTGATTCCGGCAACATTCGCGGCGACGGTCCGCCCGAACGTCCTGACTCTGACGAAACAGGGGCGCTCGTCCCGCCCTCACCCAAAAGCTGCCTCACCATCATGTCCCGCAGGCCAAGTCCGCCCTGAGCCGCGAAATTTCGTGCAGATTCCTCATCTAGAAGGGATTGATAGGTCTCTGTTGCCTGCGAATCAAACAAGCCGGATGTCTGTTGAGCGCTGCGCATCGTTTTCAGCATCTGCCCGATGAGCAAAGCTTCAAACTCCTGAGCCGCGGCCTCGATTGTAGCCATGCGTTTGTCAACTCTGGCACCGCTCACACCGTTTTGTGCGGCGTCCCTCCGAAGCGCCGCAAGACCTGCCGGATCGGCCGCGAGCCCATTCGCGGCGCGCCGATTCGACAGACCCTGGGGTATGGATTCGTCAAGCATTTCAACCTCCAAGGCCGTGGACGCCGGGCGCGCGCGTCGCGCTGATACGCGCCACGAGCCCCCTCCCCACCTAGATCACGATGAGTTCGGCGCGCAACGCACCGGCTTCTCGCAGCGCCTCGAGAATTGCGACCAGGTCGCCGGGTGCGGCGCCGACGTTGTTCACCGCACGAACGATCTCATCGAGAGTCGTGCCAGGATCGAACAAAAACATGCGGTTATCGTCTTGCGCAACGTCGATATCCGTCTCCGGCACGACCACCGTCTCGCCACCCGCGAGCGGAGCGGGCTGCTCGACGCGCGCCCCCTCTGTGATCGTGACCGTCAACGAACCGTGTGACACGGCTGCCGGGGTCACACGTACCGTATTTGAAATCACCACCGTGCCGGTACGTGAGTTAATGATCACGCGCGCCGGAGGCTCTGCTGTCGCGACAGTCAGGTTCTCGAGCACCGACAGAAATCCGACGCGCTGGCCAGGATCCTGTGGCCCGCGAACGCGCACCGTGCTCGCGTCAACCGGAGCGGCCATACCGGGGCCAAAGCTCGCATTGATCGACTCAGACATGCGCTGTGCCGTCGTAAAGTCGGGTCTGTTCAGGTTCAGTCGGATATCGCCGCCACTGGCAAAGGCCGTTGGCACCTCACGCTCGACCGTCGCGCCATTCGGAATTCGCCCCACGCTCGGGACATTGATCGAGATACGCGATCCGTCATTACCCTCGACACCGAGGCCGCCGACCACCAAATTGCCCTGCGCGACCGCGTAGATCTGACCGTCGGCACCTCGCAACGGCGCCATCAACAGCGTTCCCCCGCGCAAACTACCCGCGTTGCCAATCGAAGAGACTGTGACGTCGATTCTCGTTCCCGGCTTGGAAAATGGTGGCAACTCAGCGGTGATCGTTACGGCCGCAGCATTGCGTAACTGGGGATTGACATTCGGTGGGATCGTCACGCCCAGCTGCTCGAGCATGTTGCGTAAACTCTGAACCGTAAAAGGCGCTTGCGTCGTTTGATCGCCCGTTCCATCAAGGCCGACCACCAAGCCGTAACCCACCAGCTGGTTGCTGCGTACACCGTCGACCGACGCGATGTCCTTGATCCGCTCCTGAGCCACCAGCACACCGGAGAACAGAGCCGCGACACCCAACACAACACCCATCGCAAAGGCCGACAAGCGCATCGGCCCTGCAACCCCTTGCTGCTGACCCGATCGACTCGTCGGCACCTCGGCCGATGAACTCTTGCCCAACCGCGGCTGCGAATGACCCGCACCCCAAAGCGCTCCCAAGAGCACGGAAATCAGACTGAACCAAGTGAACGACGGCATATCGACGCTCCTGCCAGGGGCTAGAGATTCTTGCGGTCGTACCGACGTCAAGTCATTGACGACTCACCGCTACACCCAGCTTCATGCGAGCACCGTGCCAAAAATCCCAATGACGCCCTAACTCGCCCTGCACGAACCGGACTCACCGAAGCCAAACGCGCATGTACAAAATCTGCAGACACAAAAACGGCGTCAGAAGACGCCGCTCGAAAATCCTCCACGCTGCATTCAATAGTCGATTCGATCGGGCCCAGCACTCACACCGATCAATCACAACCCGAATGAAATCGATGAGAGCGCCTGTTGACGTTGAAAACCGACAGCGTGGCCGAACTCATTCGCGCCCAAACGGTCTGGATCCAGCCGTTCCGATCGACTCAATCGAGAACTCTTAGTAATGTTAATAAAGCGTCCGACGACGCCAATCGCCGGCTTTCCAGACTGAGTTGATTGCTAGACGTGATATTCAAATCTTGCCAACATTGGAAATCGTGCCGCGAAAGCCTTGGATTGATGCGATGCCTTCATCGCATGACCACAATCAAAAAGGCCAAATCGGACTATTGAAAAATCGCGTCAGCCAACCCTGAGAATTCGCATCAGCTAACGCCCCGGTGCCCCCATAGAACACCTGAGCATCTGCGATCTGTGTCGACACCACCCGATTATTAGGACCGACATCGGCAGGGCGAACGATGCCGCGCAAGCGAATATACTCCTCGCCCTGATTCAAACCCAACCACTTCTCACCCTGCACGACCATATTGCCATTCGGCAAAACCTCGGCGACTGTCACGGTGATCTCACCGCTGAGCTGATTGCTCTGGGTACTGTCGCCGGCCCCTGTAAAGCCACGCTCCCCCGCGATGTTGACGCCAGTGTCAAAACCCCGCCCGAAGATATTGACGTTGCCCAGACCCACTTCCGACTCCTTGGACGTCGAAGTGTTCGCGCTTTTGCGAGCCTGAGTGCGCTCGTTGAGTACCACCGTCAAGGTGTCGCCGACTCGGCGAGCTTTGGGATCCTCAAACAACATTCGAGCATTCGCCGCCTGGAAGATTGAGCCGTTGGTCTGCGTCGACAACGCGGCAGGCGCCGGCATCACCGGTGTAAAAGCCGCGTTGTCACCTGGTCTCGGCGGATTCGTCGCGTTGCAACCTGCCAGTCCCAAAGACAACACGGCGACGTGGATCAAAGCCAAACGACCGCCTGACCAAAAAGAACAACGCAGTGCTGAGTGAAACCGAAAGGTCTGTTCAATCATGGCCGTTACCGCCCGATGGTCTGGTTCACGAACTGCAGCATCGCATCGGCCGTCGCGATCGCTTTTGAATTGACTTCAAAAGCGCGCTGCGACTCGATCATATTGACCAACTCCTCAGCGATATTGACGTTGGACGTCTCCAAGGCACCCTGCAATACCGTGCCCAGGCCGTTGTCCCCAGGATTGGCCTGAACCGCCACACCCGAAGCACCGCTCTCGATAAACAGGTTCTCGCCGATCGGCTGCAGTCCCGCCGGATTGATGAAGTCAGCCAACTGAATCGCGCCCAGCTCGACGGGCTGCGCCTGTCCGGGCAACTGCGCGGAAACCGTGCCGTCCCGGCCGATATGAATTGACAACGTATCCTCTGGAATCACCAACCCGGGTTGCAGCGGGTAGCCGTTGGACATCACCACCTCGCCGTCAGCATTGATCTGAAACGAGCCGTCTCGGGTGTAACCCAAGTCGCCATTCGGCAACTGGATCTGAAAAAAACCGCGCCCCTCAATGGCGATGTCGAGCGCATTATCGGTCTGAATGATGTTGCCCTGGGTAAAAGACTTTTCGGTCGCGACCGTCCGCACACCGGTACCCAACATCAAGCCAGACGGCAGCTGATTCTCCTGCGTCGCCTGCGCACCAGGCTGACGAATCGTTTGATAGACGAGGTCCTCGAACACCGCCCGACCTTTTTTGAAGCCCGTCGTATTGACGTTCGCCAAGTTGTTCGAGACGACGGTCAGGCGCGTTTGCTGCGCGTCCATACCGGTTTTAGCAACCCAAAGTGCCTGATTCATCGCTCAATACTCCCGCGCATCATACTTTTCTGATTCGAACGACTTTGGAGTGACTCGACTGTGCCCCCGGACGATCGCCGGATGCCAGGGTCAAAACCGTTCGCTGGTCTTCTGATCGATCGAAAACCTTGACGACTCCTCGCTTTCCAAAACGTCCGTGATCCATCACTGACCCCTTACTAACTCTGACCCAACAAGCGCGTCGTCTGGCGCTCGAGCTGATCAGCCGTATCCATCAGCTTGACCTGCGTTTCGAAATGTCGGGATAGCTCAATCATCCGCGTCAACGCCGCCACCGTATTGACATTCGAGCCCTCGAGGTACCCCTGATTCACCCTCACCAGTGCATCGTTCTCAAATTCCACATCTTCATCGACTCCGCGAATCAAACCATCCTCACCGCGAATCAACTGCTCCGGCTCTGGATTGACCAGACGCAACCGATCAACCGCCACCAATTGATTGGGCGCGCCGCCCGCCGGAACGATCGAGATCGTCCCATCGCGCCCGATCAATAAAGACTCGAACGGCGGCAAGGCGATCGCTCCGGCCTCGCCGAGTACCGGAAAGCCTCGCTCGTTTCGCAACTGGCCAAACGGATCAAGCTGAAACTGCCCCGACCGCGTATACGCCTCGCGTCCGTCCGGGCCGAGGACCGCGAAAAAGCCACGGTCATCGATCGCAAAGTCCAACTCGTTACCCGTCGAGATCAATGGTCCCGCAGAGAAGTCTGTGCCTGGCGTGCGCGTCTGAACGTAATCGCGAGAATCAAACACCGGACCGCGTACCTCAGCGGTCACTGCGTCGGTCAACGCTGCACGGAACCCAGTTGTTGAGGCATTGGCCAAGTTGTGATTGTTGAGTGTCTGCGCATAAGCCGTCTCCTTCGCGCCCGACATCGCGAGATACAACATGCGATCCATCGATCATCCCTCCCGCCCGATGTGCATCGACGATCATTCAGCCCCTAAAATCAAACACGTCGTTACAACAAAGGGGCCTCACGACTTATGAAAGCCACTCATTACCGAATATTTATAATTGTCTGAGTCACCTGATCGGCTGCCGAGATCACCTGGGCGTTCGCCTGGAAATTTCTCTGCGCCGTAATCAATCGCACCAATTCCTGTGCAATATCAACATTCGATGCTTCAAGTGCAGCCGATTGAATCAAGCCAAGATCCGACGATCCTGGCTGGCCAAAGCGTGGCTCACCTGCCGCGAACGCCTCAGCCCAATTGTTATCACCAAGCTGCTGCAAACCCTGAGGGTTAGTAAAATTCGCCAGCGCGACTTGACCAAGAATCTGGGATTGACCGTTGGTGAATCGTGCGAAGACGACACCCGTCTGATCAACATCGATTCCGGACAGGCTACCTGTGGTGAAGCCATCCTGTTGCAGATCATTGACGGAATAACGCGAGCCGAACTGCGTGGTGCCACGAAAATCGATCGAGAACTCGAGTTCAGCCGCGCCGTTATCAGGATCCAGAACAGCCAGATCAAAGGTAAAGTCAACGGGTGTCGTCGGATCATCAAGCAAGCCGTTTTCGTCAAAGGTCAGTGCCTGAGTACCCACCAACTCACCCTCGATGCCAATATTCACTTCCCACTCGAGTGGATCCGCCCCCTTCACATAAAAGAGCGTCAGATTGCGTGGTGTTCCTAGAGAATCAAAAATTGTCAAAGACGTTGAAAAGTTATAAGTCTCGGGATCTTCGAGATCGAACGGCGCGACTTCAGGCTCAACCGCATCAGACCTTAAATTGACCAACGCCTCGATGGCACTGGTCGCACGCGGCGGGCCTTCACCCTGTTGCAACCTGATATCGTTGAGCTGCCCAGTGTTGAAACGTGGATTCCGAGTGTCCGGCGTGATCGGTGAAAAGCCCTGCAATCGTTGATTTTCGGAGTTCACGATAAAACCTTCGCGATCCACCTGAAACGCCCCCGCGCGGGTATAAACCCGATTACCACGGTCATTCAGGATGAAAAAACCGTCGCCACTGACCGCGAGATCCAGGCCGTTCTGCGTGAACTCGATGTTTCCTTGGCTAAACTGTTGGGTCACCGCCTGCAATTTGACGCCCGAGCCAATCGCACGCTTTGACACGCCGCCGCGAGTGAAGGCGTAGACATCGGCAAACTCGGCACGTGAGTTCTTGAAACCCGTCGTTGCGGAGTTGGCGATATTGTGTCCGGTCACCCGAAGGTCGGCTGACGCAGCGTTAAGACCACTCAAACCAATACGAAACGGCATCGTCGTGCTCCTTTATCAATCCTTACGTCGTTGTTGAACGGTGCAACGCCGATCAATCAATATCTCGTTCGAAAGCCTGTTCGCAGGGTCGCGGGCCGGGGCCGCACATTTTCCATCAGTGCAAAGACCCCATCATCGCGGTTCATAACGAATTGAACGCCTGACTCTGAGATCACCAGACCTCTCACCAGTCAAAAAAGCAATCCACGTGCCAAAACCCGATAAACTCGCCACCGAGCGCTACCCGATCCGGCGGATGTCATCAAAGCCCACCTCACCGACGCCCTGTACACGCAGTCGTAGACCGTCGCCGCTCTGACCCAACGTCACGCTTTCGACCGGAGACGAGAGATACCCTGAAGCGGCCGACACCTGCCCGCCTCGGCGAACAAACGCCCGCAACTCATAAACACCAGCCGGCGAGCCGTTGCCGCGCCACTCGAAATCATGCAATCCCGCTGGGGTGGCCCCGAGACTGACAGTGTCGACGCGGCTTCCCGCCGCATCGTAGACCTCGACGAAGGCCTCGTCGGCCGAGCTCTGTAGCTCAATCGCGCCGCGAATCGCACCCTCGTCCTCGAGCTCGCCAAAGTGGGCCGGGATCAACACATCCCGGCCCACAAGACTTGCCGCCTGTAAAGCCTGCCCCTGAGTCAGGCTGGCGGCGAGCTGTCCGAAAGAACGCGTCAAGTCTTCAATACCGCTCACTGTCGAGAACTGCGCCATCTGGCCGAGAAACTCCCCGTTTTCCATCGGCTGCATGGGATCCTGATTGGTCAGCTGCGTTGTCAAAAGCTTCAGGAAATCTTTCTGGCCCAGACGATCGCGTTCGCCACCCGCTGTTGACACCGGCTGTCGCAAACCCAAGCGCTCAAGGCTATCGATCGAAAAAGTTGCCATAGCTTTCACCCTCAATTCGCTTGCCTCAATCAGTTCTGGCCCAATGCCAAGGCGCGCAACAATAGCTGCCGCGTGGTGTTCATCACCTCCACATTGGCCTCGAACGATCGCGCCGCAGACGTCATATTGGCCATCTCCTCAACCACCGAGATTGCGGGCCGAAACACATACCCTTGTTCGTCCGCTTGCGGATGCGAAGGCTCGTAGAACGCGAGTGGCTCGGCATTCGAACCCACAATGCCCGCAACCTTGACCGGGACGTCCGCACGCTCCGGCTGAAACCGGTCCATCACCGCCTGAAACACAACCTGCTTCGGCACGTAGGCCTGTTCTGCCGTGGTCGCGGCGGTGTTCGCGTTGGCCAGATTCGACGCCACGGTATTCAAGCGAACAGACTGCGCGGTCAACGCCGAAGCCGAGGTGTTCATGACACGAAAAAGGTTACCGTCGGTGCTCATACTCGCCTTACTCCTTCATCGACCCTGCATCACTGAAAAGCCCGAGAAATTCAATCGCCAAGGCGCACGTGGTCATTCGACACGCAACGCGGCGCGGATACCGGAGACTCGACGATTGAGAAATTCCAGACTCGACTGAAACTGAATCGCGTTTTCAGCGAACGCGGCCTTTTCGAGTTGAGGATCCACCGTATTGCCATCAAGAGATGGCTGCGACGGAACGCGGTAGAGAACCTCCGGTGCCTGCATCGGCCGCTGCCGAGAGCCATCTAGATGAGCGCAATGAGTTTGCTCCAAACGCACAGCCTTAGCGTCCCGAAGCAGACCCCGTTGCTCTGCCACTCGCGCGAGTTCGGCGCGGAAATCGACATCCCGCGCCTTGAATCCGGGCGTGTCAGCGTTGGCAAGATTCGACGAAAGCAGCTCGAGCCGATGCTCTCGCACACGCATTGCTTCAGGCAGGATGCCTAGGGCTCGTTCGAGGGAAATCGTCATGTCGTGTCACCGATGAGATTTTCATCATCGACATGCACATCGCGTGCCATGGCAGGAGCGACTCTGCGAATGGCCGGGGCTGCGGCAGTGGCCGCATAAACACTTAATCAGCGGCAGCGCAAAAGGATGTCGCCGCAACAGCCCAGCGATCGTTTCTGAGCCAAACGGCTCGCGAAAACCGGTTGGCGTAGAACGGCCAGCAAGAACGGCCACAAACTTGCCGGGCGCCTGACCCGCTCATGGTCAAGCGGGAGGCTCGATGTAGGCGTGTGTTACGCCAATTCAAGTCAAAAACGCCCCCAGTCCCGGCGTCAGAACACCTGAAGGCTCCTCACCCGTCCTTGAAACTCGAAAGACGTAGAACAGCACCCGCTGGCGTCCGTTGCAATCGGAAAAGATCGGTATACGGCGTCACCGATTCAGAGGCGCCTACAAAAAAATAGCCGTCAGGTTCCAGTCGTTGCGCGATCGACTCAAGGACTTTGGTTTTCGTCTCGGGCGCGAAGTAAATCAACACGTTACGACAAAAAATCACATCGAATCGCCCGAGGCTGCTGAGATTATCGAGCAAGTTCAGCTTCTGAAAACGAACCCGGCGACGCAGGTCAGGCTTGATTCGATGCCCACTGTCCACTGCGTCGAAAAATTGACGGCGACGTTCATCAGAAAGCCCGCGGACCATCGCGAGCCCATCGTAGGTCGCCTTATCCGCCTCCTCCAAGATTCGCTCGGAAAGATCCGTTCCCAGGATCGACAAACCCGTTCGTTGACCTGTTTTGCGCTCCCACTCGGCCGTCACCATCGCTAGGGAGTAGGGCTCCTGACCCGACGAACACGCCGCAGTCCAGACTCGCGGCATCTTGCGCCCCCGCGACCACAAATCCGGCAAGATCACGTCACGAAACACGTCGAATGGGAAGACATCCCGAAACCACGACGTCTCGTTCGTCGTCATCGCATCAATGACACGCATCGCGAGCGGCCCACCCGGGCGTGCGCGCAGTGACCGCACCAACTCACCAACGCTTCCGAAGCCGCTCTCGCTCGCCAGACGAGCCAGACGGCTCGCAACCAGATACTGGCGGTTGTCACCAAGCACGAGCCCGCAACAATCCTGCAAATATCGAGTAAAGGTTGCGTAGTCTTCTGCGTCGATTTGTGTCATCGGAAAGAACGCTCAACGAAGCTCGACGAAAAAAAGACCACAGGACCTCCGACCCACACGCAGCGCCTCACGCACGCTACGGTCTGCGTCAATCGAGTGATCGCGCACCTTGCTGGCCGATCGCCCCATCCCAGTAACATAAGTCGTCGCTTTTTTGGCTCTCATCGCGCCGACCCGCCCCGAGCCTCCGGTCCCTAAAGACGGCCTCGGCATCAAAACGGCATCCCATCGACGAATCCATACAGTGCCAGTCGAACAATCGACCCTTCCACCGCCCCATTCCCTCGTACATCCGCGGGCTTCACGGTCGAGGATGCAAAAACACGATCAAGGCGAAGACTACCGGGTCCAGAGGCTCGCCAATACAGTTTCCGGGTTCAAGCCTCACTCGACCATCGGCCCTCGCCGACGCCCGTCAGGCCACTCTCGTCGATCAAAGCGGACATCAATCGACCCGAGTCAGCGGCAAAGTCTTGCCGAAGCGGCAGACATCGCCCGGCCCGTGTTCGCCGGGCACCGGTCCGTTCGCCTTCAACCACACCTTGAAGGCTGCGATAACGCATCACAGTGCCGCAAGGTTTGACCCAAACCGATTCAGGATTTCCCCTCTAAAACATCTTGAACCGCATTGACCAAGTCGTTTGGATCGAACTTAGAAAGAAAACGGTCGGCGCCAGCTTTACGCACCATGGCCTCATTGAAGCTGCCAGACAATGACGAATGCAACAAAATTTTGAGATTCGCGAAGTTTGGATTGGTGCGCAACCGGGTCGTCAGCGTGTAGCCATCCATGCGCGGCATTTCAATATCGGAAATCAATAGTGCATATTCCGCCGCGACCTCTGGTTCAAGCGACTCAAAATGCTCCCATGCGGACTGTCCATCTTTAAAGGTCTCAGCGGACAAACCCAACTGCTCGATCACCCGCAACACTTGCTTGCGCGCCACCAGAGAATCATCCGCCACAACAATCCGACCGTGGATCTGAGTGCGCAGTGAATCGTGGCCCGTGACCTGAGGCGCATCCGGCATGATCGAAGCCAGTACACGCTCGACGTCGATGATCTCGACCCACTGACCGTCGATCTCTGTTACCGCAACCAGGAAACTTTCCCGTTCCGTGCCTCGTGGCGGCGGCTTCACCTGATCCCACGCCACATTCACGATGCGATCGACACCCGAAACCCAAAATCCTTGAACCGAACGATTGAATTCGGTCACCACAACACGACCCTGGTCGAGTTGCGACGCCTGATTCGGATGTTGGGAACTAGAGCTCGCGTCACCGGCCGCGACCGCGTGCGAATCCCTTGCCATCGACCGCGGAACGCGATAACCGATAGCCCGAGCCAGATCCAGGATCGAGACCGTTTTCCCGCGAATCGTCGCAATCCCTCGCACCATTGCATGCGAGCCCGGCATCTGCCGGACACTCGGAACCGGAATCACCTCGCGAACCTTGAACACATTGATTCCAAAGCGTTGCTTGCCACCGAGATGGAACAGCAACAACTCCATTCGGTTCTGCCCTATGAGCTGAGTTCTTTGATCGACATCATCGAGAAACTGTTTCATGCGGTCTCCAGAACTCATGAGCTGAAACTGCAATAAAACGCGCCGTCAGCGACTCGCCAAAATCACCTGAAGCTCCAGGCAGGCTGAATTCAAACACTCCCAGTTCGAAAAAACAGAGCCGTGCCGATTGACGACCAATAACCTCAAGACGCTGGCGCTGGTCCCGACCACCACCGGACAGGCTGCGTACACCCGTCTTCTGCTGAATCTCCCGGCGATCAAACGGCTCCATCATCCAAGTGGCACCAGCCGCCCCGATGACCAGAATCGTTCTGGCGGTCACGCACCAATTGTCATAACGGCCACGACTTGCTGGGCTTGATGGATTTACAACGCATACAACCCAGGATCGCTCCCCTGCCGCTGAGACTCTGACTCGTTCTGACAAACCCCACGTCACCATCAAGGCAACGGATGAGTTCGCGATCCCCCAATTGCCGCTCCGCCGTGGCAAACCGCCTCATCGAGCCGCTCCAACCATCCGCGCGAGTCCAAGTCATCGACTCACTTAAGCCCCCCCAACAGGCCAACCAGACGGCCGACTCGACGATCATAGTTCCGCCACGACGGTCTTCAGGCCCAATTAGCGGAGGCAAAGCCTATAACGCCTCGCTGGTCTGGCGGATTATCAGTGTTCGAACGCGCGACCGCGCAACATCAAGTTTTCCGGCGACGCAGATCCCGTCACCAACAGAATCGAGCGATTCTGACGCTTCCCGCCTGACGATCTGCGGGTCAACCGCCCCTCCGAGTCGAAAGCGGGCGTCAAGCGTTTGACGATATTTCGCGCCGGCTGGCTTCTGATATCGCCTTTCTGGCGTCTCAAAAACGATGGTTTTGGGGTCCGATAGCGCGCATCTTTCGACGGTCGCTTCTTCATTTCACGCGTCCCAGACGTCGATCATGACTCGATCAAGTCATCGCCGATCCTGCCGGCATGATGAACAGCCCGGTCTGTTTGGCGCGTGTCTTGCTAGCTTTATACCTGGATGAATAGAAACTCGACTTCAGCCGCTCCACCCAAGTGGATCAGCTTTTGTTGGCGAGACCAAAATACATGTCGGGAACCATTTAGTCGTGCGTCTCCGCACGAGTCGTAACCACTCAAATTGAACGTAGGCGAATCGAACGTCGGTCATTTCCGCGCTCTTTTTCGATTAAGGCCCGCTCACTGCAAATTGGAACCACAAGGTAAATCAAGCGAACAACAGGCAACACTGCCCGACCACGGCGAAAACGGTTCGCCGGCGGCACGCCGCACGATCACACACCTTCGACACGCATGATCAACGACGCTTCTTATGACGGAACGATGGGGCATCCCTTCTCGCCCTCCGATGAAACCCGTCAACACAAAAGGTTCGAAACCATGGCGACATCGAAACCGTCTCTCAAGGCCGAGCCGCCGTTGCCAGCGCGCTGGTCTGCTCCGACACGCACGATGTTGTGCTCGACGCGTCGACGAAACGACCTACGGCCCCTCACCACGCTCATTTTCATCGCACTCACGATCGGCATCACGATATTCTCGAGCATCGCCATTTCAGCACCTGATCGACCCGGAGCGTCAACCGCAACAACACCGCCCGAAGCCGAATCAGCCTCCGAGTCGCTCGAGCGATTGCGGCAACTGGCCGACGTTTTCATCGTAGAGGCGCTCGCGGCCGAACAAAACGGCCCTGTCACTGATGGCTTATCCAGCGACGAGGTGCGGATCACGATTCAGAATCCCGACTCTCGTTTGCGCCTTGCTCGCTGCGAACATGAACCCGAAGCCAGCTTTGGTCCGGGGGCGGGTCCTGCGAACGTCAACACCACTGTCGAGATCCGCTGCAACCAGCCCAGCTGGCGAATCTATCTCGGCGCACGCGTCGAACGGACCGCAAAGGTCGCAATCGTGACTCGAAACCTAGCCCGAAACCACGTTCTGAGCGCCAGCGATGTACGGTTCGAATCCCGAAGTATCGGCGCTCAGGCGTATGTGACAAATCGGGACGCCGTCATCGGTCAAAGCACGCGTCGCGCACTGCGCGCGGGTCAGCCCCTCTTGGCGCATCAAATCACCAGCCCAACAAGGGTACGGCGCGGCGAGCGCGTCCACATCGTGTCGCAGAATCCGCGCATCCAGATCCAAATGGTTGGTGAAGCACTCGAGGATGGAAAAATCGGCGACACCGTTCGCGTCCGCAACCTCTCGTCATCACGAGAAATCACTGCTCGCGTGCGTGAAGACGGTCGGGTCGAGGTCTTGTTATGATTTCGATCGAAGGCGGTCTCGTAACTGCTACGAACGCTTGCCGTCCGACCGATTCCGTCGAGGGCGGCTCGACGCTGCCCGTAAACGGATCGAGAACTGTCTCGGGCTTCAGGGCTGTTGAGCCTCGGGCACCCAGCCCCCTACAGAGACGACTGCTCCGAGTGGGCGCAGTCGCGGCATCGCGTCAAGGGAACTCCGCTGTTGAAGAAGCCCTCGCCGTAACACCGGTCGTGTCGGCACTTCGCCCTTGTGCGCAATCTGCCCGAGCGGCTCGCTCAACGACTGGGTCCGCGACCCTATCGGTGGCGACTTCAGCCAGAAAAACAGCGTCCGTACGGATTGATCAGTCGACCCCAACAGCCTCTGAGCAAAGGCTCAAGTTTCGCCGACGTCCGCCGTTCTACCGGCCAAGGAGAGGTATTGGTAACGCAACAAGCGCGAGCCCATTCCTCGCAAAAGCTGGGGCCGTCGTAGGTCGAGCTCGGCGTTTGGACAAAGCCCTAACACTCTGGACGTCTGCTATTTCACCCAGCCGAGTATTGACTGAGCTTCTACCGCTTCCACTCATCCCTGCAGAGACACATCATGGACATCGACCGCATCGGGCCAACCAACACTTCGAGCAGTCGTGGCACTGTGAGCCGCGGCGCGAACGATGGTTCTTCAGCCGGTGGAATCGACGGCAAGAACGAGGCTGGACGCACAGTGGGCCCGGCGGGAACTGCGCAGACAACTGGGGAGATCGTCGAGCTGATCAGCCCGCAATCACGTGGACAGGTTCCTTTCGATGCAGCACGTGTCGCCGAAATCAAAGCGGCAATCGCAGAAGGGCGTTACCCGATCGACGATCGGCGTCTGGCTGCCAATATGATAGCGATCGAACGCCTTCTCGATTGATCGCGCTGCCGTCTGCGTTCAGTGTTACAAGTAACGTTGGCACCACTCGACAACAGCTTTCCAGACAACCCCGTGAATGCGGAGCAAGTGCATGACACCATCGTTCGACTCTCCCGAATGGCGTCGTGCGTCGACCGCAGGGCAAGCCGCTTGCCGCCCTCCGTTGTTCGAAGAAGCCACCGCGGCACTCTTGGCGGCGATGCATGAAGCCGCCAAACACGCCTCCGGACTACTTCAAACACTCGCTCTCGAAAACGAAGCCCTGAGAAACTCCAATACCGAATCGCTCGAGGGGCTCTTGGTCATCAAGCAACAGCAAATTGCGTCGCTCGAGGCGAACGCTCGCCAGCAAACCAGTTTGCTCGTTGCCCTCGGCTACGAGTTCGACAGCGGGGGAGTCGAAGGCGTGTTATCGGAAGCGCGGCGCCGCGGTATGCGACAACGTGAGAGCGCGCTTTTTGACGCCTGGGAGCGGCTGCGCCAGCTCTTAAGCGACTGTCGCGCAGACAACCTTCGCAACCAGGGAACGCTCCAAAACCAGCAAAGGCGAGTCCGCGCGGCACTCGACATTCTGAGGGGCGAACCTCAAACCGCCCTGTACGACGCGCATGGGCGCACTCCCCGCCCCACCAACGCGGGCACTCAGCGCCGATTCACCAAGGCTTGACACTCCAAGCCTCAGTCGCACCTGCTCGAGTCTCATCGAAGCACCTCATCAGAGCCAAAACACGGCCCCGCGCACCGCCAACCGGCCCTCCAAACCGTAAGGCCGAGTAAGGCAACGACCGCACTCGACGCCATCGCCGTCGCCGACCCGGCATGAGCCCCGGACCGGCCAATGGTTGACTCCCATGCGGCCTGGCTCTGCGCTGTAATCCCCGGTCTGAAGCGAGCGAGACCACCGATGGGCGTCTGAGCGATCGTCGACAGCACACGCCCTATTCATCTGTCTCGTTTTCAGTCCATTACCGCCTGACATCGGTCGTCGATGTCGAGAGCGATCAGCACGCTTGCCGATAGCGTATCCGTGTTGCTTGCAAAAGGTGTTCACGCGAAGCAGTCTACAGAGCCGGCGCGGGCCTGATTGGCAATCGTGTTGCCTGCGCGCGGACTCTTTTACCGCAGCATCGCAGCGGCAAGCATTCCGAATCGAAAAGTCGATCCATCGAGCTGTTCTAACGAGAGCACCGATCCAGTTCGGCTCAGGGACCATCTCCATCTATCACGTCGGAAACAACATTCAAGGAAGCGAGATGCCTATGGATGATCGGCTTAAGCAAACAGGGGATGATGAAGAGCGCATCGAAAACACAGCGCAGATTCTTCGGCGCTTTGAGCGACTCGCCGAACTGCGATCCTTCGTTTCCATACGCGTCGAGGATGGACTGCAACAAGTGACGGTGATTCTCGACGTCAACAGCAAAGACAACAGCGTCATCGTCGACGCTCCAGCTGATCCATCGGTCGACGCCCTGCTCCGACCCGGAGCCGAGGTTCACCTCTCGGCCCAGCTTAGCGGTATCGGGATTCGGGCAACGACGAAAGTGCGAGATCGCGTTCGTTTTGAAGGATCGTCCGCAATCAGGCTTGAACGCCCCGCTATGCTTCGCTTTCTGCAGCGTCGCGCGCGCTTCCGTGCCCGAATCCCGATGAGCATGCAACCCACCATCGAACTGCACGCGCGCGACCAGGAGGGGCCCGTCATCGGGCGTGTCGTCGACGTGAGTGCACTGGGTCTCGGCGTGGAGATCGACTCGTCTACGCATAACATCGAAGACTGGTCGAGAGGCGACACGGTCCTGTTGTATTCAGGACTTGTTTTGCCTGAGCAGGTCAACCCGCTCAGCGGCAGTGCCCGTATTGCCAATGTCCGCGACGGAACCCGCTCAAAGCACGTCGGTCTGTCGTTGGTCGATGTCGACGATGCGACTGAGCAAGTCCTGACCGCAGCGGCTTTTTACTTCGAGCGCGAAGAACTTCGTTTGCGCTGAAGGGCTTCTGCAGGGTTTCGCTGGAATGGGCTCCAATACCCGCGACTGCGCAGGCGACCGTTCTCGTTCAACCCGTCCGGTCGTTTCGACAATGCATGAGCTGTATGCTCGATCCCAGTCCGCGTCGGCACGCATCGCGCCAACCAATTCCAAGCCGCAAGGGAGACCGTCGAATGTCGCCGCGCCACGTGACCCATGTGCTATCACCCATCAGTCAACACTGGGTCGGAAACGGCTTCCCGGTACACACCCTGTTCGCCTACGACCGTGATCCCGAAGCCGTCAGCCCGTACCTCCTGTTCGATCACGCCGGGCCCGCATATTTTGAACCCACCATCGAACAACGCGGTGTCGGTGCACATCCGCATCGCGGCTTCGAGACCGTCACGCTGGCGTTTGCCGGAGCCGTCGCTCATCGCGACTCGGCTGGCGGCGGCGGTATCATCCAGCCGGGCGATGTGCAATGGATGACGGCTGGCGACGGCGTCATCCACGAGGAATTTCACGATCGCGATTGGGCGCATTCGGGCGGTGAGTTTCACATGGTCCAGCTCTGGATCAACCTGCCTCGACGGCACAAACGCGCTCCAGCGCGCTATCAACACCTTGGCGCCGAACGTATCCCGACGCATCGAGATGCCGCGAATCACCGCCTTCGTGTCATCGCCGGCTCATTGGAGGGCGCTACCGGACCGGCCGAAACCTTCTCGCGAGTCCTGCTCGCAGACCTCACCCTCCTACCCAAAGCCACCAAAACGATTGCCGTCAACGACGCCGATCATTCACCGCGCGACAACCTGCTTGTTGCTGTTTTGGCCGGCGACGTCAGTCTACCAACCCCAACGGGACCTCAAACGGTTGCCGCGAATCACGTCGCCGTCACATCACCGGGCGATCGACTCGACTTGATGGCGGGCATACAAGGTGCCCATGTCCTACTTCTCGGTGGCGAACCCATACGCGAACCCGTCGTCGGTCGCGGCCCTTTTGTCATGAATCATGCCGCCGAGTTGGCCGAAGCCTTCGCAGACTATCGCGCCGGCCGGCTCGGCCACCCGCCGTCGTATTCATGACGCCTTCACCACCCAGGGCGAATTGAAAACGTGACGGATGCCGCACACGCCGCGCCTCTCGACATGACGGACGATCACGCTCCCACTCTCAATAACACGCCGTTCAACCACCAGGCCGCAGAGCGCATCCCGCAGAATGCACGGGGCGTCGGGTATGTAATATCCCCCGCTGACATCTAAAGGAAATCGGCTTGATCGGATCCGATCAGAGCGATTCTGCGATGGATGGCTGCCGCGGAGGGCACTTACCGCGGCAGGCTCGCGCCCTCGGCGCGCAAATATTTGGCGCATCCAGGCGCGCCCCAGGCATTACGATCAAAACGATCGTCGTTAACAAGTTTCGACCATCGAAGATCCACCGAGCACAGGAAGAGCCAAGCCATGGACTGGAATCTTGCCGCCGCGTCGACCTTTCTTCTCGAGGTTGCAGCACCTTGGACCATCCGGATCGCTGGTGCGATCGCCATCCTTGGAATCGGCTGGTGGCTGATTCGCGTTGTCTTGCGTCTAGCACGACGCGCCGCGGAACGCGCAAAACTTGATCCCATGCTGATCGGCTTTTTCGCTTCGATCGCCCAGGTGCTCCTCATGCTGTCGGTTGCGATCGCGGCGCTTAACCATCTCGGTGTCTACACCACATCCTTAGTGGCCGTCCTCGGCGCGGCCGGGCTTGCGATCGCGCTCGCGCTGCAGGGGTCACTGGGTAATCTCGCCGCCGGCGTCATGCTGATCGTCTTCAGACCCTTTCGCGTCGGTGATTTCATCGAGGCTGCCGGCGTGCTCGGCACCGTCGAAGAAATCCGTATCTTTCAAACCCGACTGCGCACACCTGACAATCGCGAAGTAATCGTCCCCAACTCACGGATATCCGACGGCGCGATCACCAATTTCACGGTTCGCCCCACGCGGCGAATCGACATGATCTTCGCGCTCGATATCGACACCGACGTCGAACGCGCCCGCGCCATCATCGCGCGGGCACTCGAGCAGGAGCCTCGTATTCTGCCTGAGCCCGAGCCCGTGATCGTCGTCGACGAAGTCACCGAGTCGCAAATCCGCATCGCTGTGAGGCCCTGGGTCGCGTTGAGCGATTTTTTGATGACTCGGGGCGCTTTGTACGAATCGATCCTAAAGGGGCTGCGCGACGCCGGTCTCTCGCTCGCCCGGCCCGGGCGAACGGTATTTCTCCGTTCGGAAAACGCGCCGATGGAAATGCCCACCGACGACCCGACCACAGGATCGCTTTCGTCAAAGCAGGACACTCGCTAGACGCCGTTTACGATCCCGGCGGTGCGGTTGCTACAGCAATCGATCGACGCCCGATACGCAGGATCAAGCCAGTCGATACGCCGCCGAGACCAAAGCGCGTCCAGCTACGTGGCCCACTCGACGTCCTCATCCCGCCGGATCCGCCTGATCAACCGGCTTCGATCAGCTCCACCCAATGTTGATCGGGATCGGCAACGAACGCCGCCCGCCGACCTGACTTGCTTGGCTGGATCATACACCCGGCCGCTTCGAGAGCCTCCAGCCGTCCAGCCCAATCGACGACTCGCAACGCCAAATGCGACTGTCGACCCGCCGCCGCACCGGGGAAGGTCGAGACATCATGATCCTCATCGGTATTGCTTTGACCGAGCAAATGCAGCGTCTGTCCCGCCCCGAGGTCGTACCACACTCCGGGGAAACCGAGATCCGGTCGAGCCCGCTCGACCAGTCCAAGTTGAACGCCGTAAAAATACCGTGACGTCGTCAGATCGCGCACGGCAAGGCTGAAGTGATCAAAACGCGCCGTCAAACGCCCTGCGATCGGCCGGAGAACGTCGCACCCGGCATCATTCTCGCGTCGTTTCGCGACCTCTGAAACCGCTGCGGCATAAGCCTTCCGAGAAACGGCGTCATCGAGGGCGATACCCGTTTGCAGACCATCAATCGAGCGCGCGTTCTTTTCACGCCAATAGGCCTTCAACCCGTCTGGTCCTTTGCGCTCAGCCCAGTCGATCAACGTCCGACGCGGGTGCAGCGTCCCCTCCGGAACACCGAAGCCGCAGGACGTCTGGATACGGTCGACGTCGACGATAAAAATCTGACGAACACCCGGCAACTTCGGAAAGTAATCGCGTAGGGCGTCGAAGTCTTGACTGTCGGGTGTGCAGACAGCTCCGCGCCCATACAGTCGAAGGATCTTCGGCCGACCGGAGAACGCGCAAAACATCACTGTGATGCGCCCATTCTGAAACAAGTGAGCTGCTGTCTCGTTGCCAGAGCCCGTGAGATCGAGGATCGCGATGCGTCGCTCATCGAGGACACGCAACGTATCGAGCCCGCGCGGCGACACATTGACATGCCCGTCACACTCGAGCGGCGCCGAAGCCAAAAAGAACACCGGCTGCGCCGCGATCCATTGACCCAAGTCCGCGTCGATTCGATCCAAAAGCTTGGCCATGACGATCCTCAACTTTTGCCCAACGACGCCGATCGGCGTCACTCGATGCATTGCCAACGTTAAACTAAGCGACCCGCAGACTGAGGTGCCACACCCGTGTCGAAATCCGGCCCCGCCATTCAAAAACTACAACCCTATCCGTTTCAGCGATTGAATACGCTGCTGGCCGACACGGCCCCACGAACGAACGACCTCGCGCCGATCTCGCTGACGATCGGCGAGCCTCAACACCCCTTACCCGACTTGATTCGCGATGCATTGATCGAGGCCGCGTCGGGCTTTGGGCGTTATCCAACGACGATCGGTGAATCGACACTGCGCCAAGCCTGCGCCGACTGGGTCGAACGACGCTATGGCGTCAAGCTCGACCCGGATCGCGCGGTTCTACCCGTCGCCGGCACCCGCGAAGCGCTCTTCGCGATCGCTCAGCTCGTTCGCGCCCGCCTGCCCCACGACAGCCGTCGTCATCGCGTATTGATTCCCAATCCCTTCTACCAAATCTACGAAGGTGCGGCGTTACTCGCGGGGCTGACCCCAACGTTCTACCCGCTTGACGCGGAAAACGGCTTTCGCCCGAATATCGATGCCATCCCGAACAACATCTGGGCCGAAACCGCCCTGATCTACGTCTGCAACCCCGGCAATCCGGCAGGCGCTTGCATGAGCCGAACCGAAATCGGCCATCTCGTCGAACGCGCTCGAGAATACGAAGTTCTGGTCGCCGCTGACGAATGTTACGCCGAAATCTTTCCACAACATCAACCGTCGACCGAGAAGACGGCATCAGCGACGACCTCCGCCACCCAGTCCGCCGTGTCACCGCCCGGCGAGACCGAAACTAAACGAACCGGGTCGTCATCGAGTCCTGCAGGTCCAACCGGATTTCTTCAAGCCGGTCGAGCACTCGACGACGAGCGCGATGCGTCACAGGCGCCCAGCCCCCTCAGCAACATAGAGATCAGACCGGAAACCGCGAACGATGATCCTCACCGGGGTGTCATTGTGTTTCACAGCCTTTCCAAGCGATCCAACGCCCCCGGTCTACGTTCGGGATTCGTCGCGGGCGACGCCGCCTGGTTGGCGGACTTTTTACGCTATCGCACCTATCACGGATGCACACTGCCCCTGCCGATTCAGGTCGCCAGCGCTGCCGCATGGCGTGACGACCCGCACGTGGCCGAAAACCGACGGCTTTACGACGAAAAATTCAACCACGCGCTGAATGCGCTGGCTCCACATCTACCCGTCAGCCGCCCTGACGCCGGGTTCTATCTCTGGCCCCGCCTACCGCACAACCTCCACGAGGGCGACGACGCCGCATTCACCCGCGCCCTATGGGAACAAACAGGCGTCAAGGTCCTACCCGGACGATATCTGTCGCGACGAGTCATCCACGTCGGCGAGCGGAGCGCTCGCGATCCGGCCCTGGGTCACTTGCGTCTCGCTTTGGTAGCCGACGTCGAAACCTGTCGGACGGCAGTCGAGCGAATCGCCACCTTCATCGCACAGGGCGCTTCGTGATACGCACGATTCGACGAAAAAAAGGCTGGACGTGAATCAGCATCCGCCGTCGACCGTCATATCGCGTCCATCGATTGGCACGCCCGCATCGCCGTATGTCGACACCGCATGTCGATGATCCAATGACAGAATCCCAAAACCGGCAACGACTCACCACAGCAATTTGGACGACACCGTCATCACACGAATGGAGAAACGCCATGTCCGACGAAAAAACCGTAATCGAGGAAGCCTTTGAGCGACGCGCGGATATCACACCCCGTAACGTCGAGCCCCGTGTCGCCGATGCGGTCCGTGAAGTTCTCAGTCAGCTTGACAGCGGCGAACGGCGCGTTGCAGAGAAAGGCCCCGAAGGTTGGATCGTCCATGAATGGCTTAAAAAAGCCGTCCTGCTCTCGTTTCGCATCGAAGAAAATCAGTTTATTAAAGGCGGCTTCACCAATTACTTTGACAAGGTGCCGTCGAAGTTCGCCGACATGAATTCACGGGATTTTCGCGCAGGCGGTGTCCGTGTCGTACCACCCGCCACCGCGCGACGCGGAAGCTACATCGCGCCCGGCGTCGTGTTGATGCCGTCCTACGTCAACATCGGTGCCTACGTAGACTCGGGCACGATGGTCGACACCTGGGCGACGGTCGGCTCCTGTGCGCAGATCGGCAAAAACGTGCATTTGTCTGGGGGCGTCGGCATCGGCGGCGTTCTTGAACCACTACAGGCCTCACCCACCATCATCGAAGACAACTGCTTCATCGGCGCGCGCTCCGAAATCGTCGAAGGCGTCATCGTCGAAGAGGGTGCTGTCATCTCCATGGGTGTCTACATCGGTCAATCAACGCGCATCTACGATCGAGAAAAAGACGAGATCACCTACGGCCGTGTCCCTGCGGGCGCTGTCGTCGTGTCAGGCTCGCTGCCGTCAAAAGACGGCAAGTACTCGCTGTATTGCGCTGTCATCGTCAAACGCGTCGACGAAAAAACCAAATCAAAAGTCGGTATCAACGCGTTGCTGCGGGATATCTGAGCCATCGGCGTCAAAAAACGCTCTGTTTACTCGACGCGACGTCGGTCATCCACGATCGTCGTCGAGCACAGCGTGGCCGGCTCTTGCCACCCCGGCCACGCGGCTGACCGCACGCGACAGAAACCACCGAGACGAATCATCGCAACGACGACGCCTCGGGAGCCTCATTCCCGCACCAGATAGACAGCCTCGGTGAACACCCATGTGGGGTCGATCTGCACGCCAAGATCACGCGGCATCTGGCGCATTCATCTGGTTAAAAACCCGTCGTGAGCCGCCCCGAAAGGACAATATCGCGTATTCCCCGTGACAGCGAACCGAACCCATCAACGGAGACGTGACATGCAAGACGTCGTCAAAACCGACGCAGCCGAGACCTCAAGCGGGGGGCAAATGATCACGATCTATGGCATCGCCAACTGCGATACCGTGCGCCGTGCACGACGCGAATTGTCTGTCGCGGCGGCAGAATCGGGCCACACCGTGACGTTTATCGACTGGCGCACTCGCCCCGTGGAGCGGTCACGGATACACACATGGATCGAGCGCTGCGGCAATGCCCTGATCAATCCGCGGTCACGGGGTTTCCTCGCGCTCGATGCCGGAGCCCAGCGCGAGACGCTCGACCAAACGATGGACCCGGCGACGATCGAACGTCTTCGAGGCGATCCAACCCTGATGCGCCGCCCCCTGATCGAGTTTCCGGACGGGCGCATCGGCCTCGGCTGGCAAAAAGGTCAACCAATGACCTTCTTCGCCTCCCCGAACCGCGCGTGACTCACCAGCGATTCTGATCGCTCCCCCAGGCTCACGACCGGATCAACGCAACGAGCCGATAAGCTGAAAGCGTTGTATTGGCGTTGATTGGCGCACTTCGCAAAACGAGCGATCGCTTCAACGTCGAGACAGACCCTAGCCGACGAAACCTCAGCCACCGAATCTAGCCAACGCCATCGAACCCGTTTCGGCTCTACTGGCTGATACCGAGTTCCGAAGCCGAATTGACGTATCGCCGCCAAATCGCGTCCCCAAAGCTGCGTGTCGAATGATTGGGGGTAAAACGCCCCTGAATTCCCGATCAAACGGCAGGTCACCGATGATCAATACATCAAACACGCTGTAGCAACAGGTTGCCAAAGGCATGATGATTCGGCGTCGAATCCGTGTTGATAGTCAAGTGCGCGGCGCCAGACTCCGAAAACGGGGGTCTCGACTCCTGCGCCCCGCGCGTTGACGGCGCATGCTCGCCCGTCACATCGTAGGTCTTACGCTTGCGCTCGGAGGGCGCCCACGCAATCGGTCGGAAACTCAGCAAAGTCATATCATCGCGCACCGGCTGGTTGCCGCGATGATCCTCGAGTCGCGACAGCACTGCGCCCAACTGCTGAGCCAACGGCAAAACCTGTGTCTCTTCAATGACTTCACGCAATCGCGCGCGCCCGAACAACTGCGGAGGCTGACCACCGACGTGATCATGCGCGCCGTCGGTCACAATGTAGAACACCATCCCCGCCTCACAGCGCAGACGGTGCTCTTCAGCCAAACGCGATTTCAACGAACGGTAGCCGAGTCCACCGCGGGTCGGGCGAAGCTCTTCAACTTTCCCCTCGTGCAAGTACAGTAACGGCAATCCGACGCCGGCATACGTCAAAACCCGCGAAGGCGCGTGATAGACGCACACCGCCGCCTCGAAACCATCGTCGGACTCCGAGTCGGCATGATCTTGACGCAATCGTGCACGAACGATTTGGTCCAGCTCTCGCAAAATCTCGGCAGGTGCTCGAAGTTTGAGCTCATGGAGCACTCGATCCAGCGCCGATGCGACCACCATTGTGATGAAGGCTCCAGGTACTCCGTGACCCGTACAATCGATGACCGCGATGACACTGTGCGTCTCATCGACCTGCTCGAGCCAGAAGTAGTCGCCTCCGACCAGATGCAAAGGCTCCCAGATCACCTGAACCTCGTCGAAATGCTCGGACAATGCACGCTTGTCCGGCAACATCGCGCTCTGAATCCGACGCGCGTACTGGATGCTCTCCTCCACCAGTCGCCGAGCCTGTTCAGACGTCTTGCGCGCCTCGTCGGCCGCGACCAAGGCGCGTTCGGTTTCGGTTTTTTCTTCCTCGAGTGCCGAAGTACGTTCAGCCACACGAGCCTCAAGTTCTTCGTTCAGAGCACGAAGCGCCTGAGACGATCGATCGCGATCGTCGAGTCCCTTTTGAAACGCCCGCATCAAGCGGTCGATCTGACGCGCCAACGTCCCCAACTCGTCATCGCGCTGCGCCAGCTCGACAGGACGCGGCCAATCCCCGGGCGCCGCCGGGTCGGTCGACTCGACCGCATGCGTCACACTCAGCAAAGGCCTGACGACGAACCATCCGAATAGACCGGCCAACACCAGCGTCAACACGAACGCGTTGATCATTGCGCCAATCACCGCGTCAACCATCCCTGACGACAGCTGCTCGCCGATGGACTGATTGTCAAACGTCAAGACAAGGCGACCGACGATTGGGCTTGAAGCTCCACCGTCACGACGAAGTTCGCGTTCAACGCGGTCAAGCCCGTCAAACCACCAGCGTGCAGGCGCTTTGACCTGTGAGGGCTCCAAATCACCGCTCGCGGCGAGAACGTTGCTGAAGTCGTCGACGATCGTCGCCGAGCGAATCTCGTTGAACGAAATCAGTCCAGCGACCAAAACTCGAGCCTGATCATCATTAAGCTGGAACGCCGCTTCGGAAGCCGAAGGCTCTACCAGCGCAACAACCTGATCAACGCGATTTTCCAGATCGGTCAAACGATCCGAAATTTCGCTCTGTACGACCCAAACGACCGACACAACGCTGAAGGCCAGTGCGAATCCCAGCGTTGCGAGCGCAAGGCGTGCAACAAGACTCTTGTGCAACAGCCACCGCATCGGGGCCTCCAAATCTCAAAACATCGAGAGCCGGGAACGATAAAAATCTCAAATTGACCCATTCATGGCACGAAAAACTATTCGATCGCGTCCGCCGTTTTTTGCTTCATACAGAGCCTCATCAGCGCTTCGGATACAAGCATCGATATCGGGCGATTCGCTAACCCTGGCAACCGTGACCCCAATCGAAGCGGTCATTCGATGAGAGCGCCCCTCCCATTCAAAGGCCATCAAGCGCACAGCCAAGTTGATGGCCTCGACACGAGCCGTGGCCTGTGCGATTGAAGGGACCGGCATCAATAGCAAAAACTCTTCGCCACCAAGACGTCCAAACGCTTCGCCAGGCTCGAGAACCCGCCGAACCGTGTTTGCGAAGACCACCAGCGCCTCATCCCCCCCGGCATGCCCCAGCGTGTCGTTAATTTTTTTAAAGTGGTCGATATCCATGACCGCGAGGGCGACGAAGCGTCGATTATGCAAATACATGCCTCTCTGCGCGTCATGAATCGGCGGAGTGTCCTGATCAATGAGATCTAGCTCCTCCAGATGGCCCTCGCAATCTGAGGCCATGGCCTGCCCCTGCTCGCCTTCATGGCTGATCCCACACAAAAGCTGTTCGGCACGCTCAAGAATCGCCCGACGCCCCATCAAGCCGGTCAGCATATCTTCGCGCGCCACGCGCTCGAGCTCACGTGATAGACGCAGCCGCTCTTCGATTTCGCGTTCGAGGCTTTGGTTGAGTCGAATCAGCTCGGCCGTTTTATTACGCAACGCACGATTGGCCGTCTGAAGATTCGACTGCAGCCGATCCGAGATTCGGATCAGGCGCTGCTGAGCCCGCAGGCCATCGCGATAAGACGACGCGAGATCCTGTACACCCCGTGAGACGACCTCGAGCATCTGGACCATCTGCTCGGCGTGCTGCATCGTCCGGTATTCTTGATCGTAAAGAGAGAAAGCGTTTGAACTACGCGTTGCGTCACCCTCGCGATCGTCGCCATCAAAGTCGCCGTGGCGAGCTTCGCACAGTGCGTCGAGGGCCTGATCGAGCGTCGACTGAGACATCTTCAAGACCTCGACCCGGGGCGATCGTTATTGAGACGAAACCGCCCGCTCACACAAATCAGACTCTTAAGACTCTCGCCGTTGTTCATCACCGGCGCCCTCTAACCGACTTCATCAACTGACACGCCATCAACTGGCAGCTCGAACGACACACTCGAAACGAGCGTGCTCGAAATCCTCGGAAAAGTCCTCGCCAAACTCCTGCATGGTCAAGTCGTCTTCGCGATAAATCCATTCGATCAGAACGTCACATCCACGCGACGCCGCGTGCTCGAGCATCTGAAACAGATTCATTAGCGCCTTGGCTGATGAACTGTTGAAGTAAATCATTGCCAGCGAGACGTGGAATTTGGACGATGTCGCAGATTCGACCGCTGCGGACACCGACTCCAGTATCGGCCCAAAGAAAGCTGCAGCGTCCTCCGGGTAGGCCTCGCCCTCCAAGTGCAACCGCCCCGTCTGCGGGTCCCAATCGACCAAGGGAGTGCGTTCGGTGGCCGAGAGTTGTAGTGATTCATTCATCAGATGTAAGCCTTCATTGCAAAAAATGAAACATCACCATTGATTTCAGTCACATCGAACTCGATCGGTGCGCTCGCTCTTCGGGCGATCTCAAGCAACCCAATACTCGCCCCTTTGCTACCTTCTTCTGGAGGCTCGCGAAGCTTTTCTCGATAACGTTTTTTCAGTGCTGCGGCGTCGAGCGTTGCCAATTCAGCCAATCTTTGGCGCAGACCGTCAGCATCCGCGCGCGAAACGACGTTCCCACAACTCACAAAGAAACGATCCTCGCTACGACCTACGGCAATGATCCCCTCACTGAGCTCGCCGGGAGGATCGGACGCCGTACGCACTCGTTCCGCGGAGTAACGAATAACATTTTGAACCTGTTCGACAAACACAGAGAACACGCGGTTAACCGTATTAATGTCCGGGGTCTCGAGCTGAACCTTCTGCCGCAACGCATCACCAAGTGCGAACAAAATCTTCTCTGAAACGAGACCGTTAAACAAAAAAACGACGCCATCCCGCGCCAACGCGGCTTGAAGTGAACGAAGCTTAGACGCATCGGGCGCTAGAAGGGCGTGGATCGATAGTGAGTCGGGATCGTTCATAACGCTCCGTTGATCTGAACATCAATCTCGAGGAAATACTTCTGTGCAACCAGCCGCAACCCGTCAGCGCGGACCTCGACAGCTATTGACGAACACCGCACCGGGTCATAGTAGCATCGGGGCATAGGCGTACCACCACCGCCTCACCAAAGCGACAACCAGAGCCCGACGCAAAAAACGTCTTATGCGCCATCGAGTCCAACGTGCGCTTCGGGCCGTACCACCGATTCAAGACAGCTGACCCGCTCCGATCACCAATGAGGTTACAAAAACTCAGCGAGGATCTCGTCGTACCGGCCACTCGCTCGAAGCCCATCCAGGGCCTCTTGCAGGCGCTCGATACGATCGGAATCAAACTCCGGATGACAGGCAATCGCCATTTCCGTTGATTTGAATCGAAACAACGGCTCAAGTGACCCGATCCCCTCCTGCTGGGCGTAGTACGGCGCAAGAAATTCCCCGCTGACCCAAACGTCGATTCGTCCAGCGGCAAGCTTGCGCGCATTCAACCGATCGTTCGGCGCGGGATCGACCGCGATTCCCTGCGACTCGACGTACACCGCGACGGCATCATCGCGATAACCGCCCACACGCAACCCGCGAAGATCATCGAGAGACTCGACCTCGAGTCCATGATCAGGCAACGCGAAGGCATACCAGTCATTGCTGACGAGAGGCCCAACCCACTGGAACAACGATTCCCTTTCGGCCGTTCGCGTCGTCGAAAACACACAAGTGTCGCGATCGGCCTGTGCCGCGGCGTAAGCGCGGGACCAGGGCAACGCCACGATGGTCGCCTGGATCCCGGTCGCCGCCAACAACTCGTTGACCACGCGAACAGAGATACCATCGACACCCCCGTTCGGCGTCGCAAAGTTGAACGGCGGGTAATCCTCCGTCAACAAGCGAACGTCCTGCGCTTGGGCCGCCTGACACGCCATGAAAGCACAAGCCAAGATACATGTGATCACGATCACCGCGCGCCGGGGAGCAGCCTTCATCGTCTCGCACCTCTCAGAATCAGACTCAACAGAACGTTCGTGATGCACCCATCGGATTGATCCCTAACTGATCAACGACGTTGTCTCGGCACTGGAAACACCAGGCAAGCCCGCCTGACTTTATACGACGATTCCACCAGGACGAACGACATAATCGGCAACACGCACGATAACGTCGCCCCTTGAATACCGCTCGGCGCAGCAGCGCACAGAGAATCCGGGCGACCCGAATACTTTGGCGCTCCAAACACAAGGCCGCCAACCCCACTCACCGAGCCCGTACAAAGCCCTCAGAGTGCTTGAACTCGTCAACGACGCACCGAACGTTCTTGAAGCCAACCGAAGCGCAGCCTTAACAACGACCCTACGACCAATCCAAGCTCGAGCCTTCTACCCTCTAATCAAGCATGCAAACGTCAAAGGACATGCTCTATTCCTCAAGCCGCGAGCGTCTCCAACAGAAAACCGCGCAAGCAGGAGACGTCACCATCCGACCGTCACCGACATCGCGGTGACGTGGCGACCGGCACCTTGGAGTTTAGAGCCAAAACCGTGTAATCGGGCGAAACTTCTTCCCTCGACAGCGACGAGTCCCAGCCCCTTGCTGCCGCCATGGCTTGCCAGCGTTGCGCTAGTTTCGGATGGGTCGAGGGAACGATCAGACGGACCGTACTGCCGTCGAAACTCAGTCCTGCGCGCGCCCACACGGGTAATTGACGCAGCCACGCAGGAGGCCTCGACTCTTTACCGGAAGCCGGTCCTGCAGCGCCATTCCATTGATTTGGCTCGCTGCCGCACTGCGTAAGATCCGAGGGAAGAACCCAAGCGTCACCACGTTCGACCCGCAGGGTTTGCGTTGATGGCGCCCCGGCCACCAACGACCTCAGTTGCCAATCGCGAACGCCGCGTCGGCCCGACGAACCTGTACCCGCCGGTCGACACAGAAACGCGATGCAATCAGCGCGCGCCGCACGCGCCATCCCCGCTCGAAAACTCTCGAGGAAACGGATCAAAACCGGTTCGCGCACATCCGGCGGCAAGCGCGCAAAGACCGCCCGATCCAAGGCACCAACATCATCTCTCACGACATTCACCCACGCCTCAAGCTGATCCTGCTCGAGCCGGGCGGCTGCGCGTTGCCACTTGGCGACCCGCATCAACGCTCGTTCTGCACCATCAGTCGGCGATCGATCGTCGTTCTTGCTCCTCGTCGAATTCGACGGTGTCACATTCTTTGAACTTGCGCCCACGGCGCATGGAGTGGACGCGATATTCACCGACACCGTTGGCGTTCGATTGATTTGATCCCCCCGCAAGATCGCCTCCAGCATCGGCATCACGACATGACGGACCGCGTTACGACGCAGCCCAAGATCCTGATTGCTCGGATCTTCGACCCAGCGGAGATGATGTCGAGCGACGTAGTCTGCAATCTTCTGCGACGGTTGATCGATCCACGGACGAAGCAAACGGATTGGACGCAAGCCTCGCCCGCGCCACTCATATGCATGGCGTTGTCCCGATGAGCCGAGGGCCGCCAGCGCTTTCTCGCTGTTGCTTGGAAAACCCTCTCTGGACTCTGATGCGCTCGTCGACCGATCATCGACCACGGCACGACCGACTCGGCAATCGACGGGTTTCTGCATGCCAAAATCAGGTGGATCGTCGATCAACCGATCAGCTGCAATGCCGGCAAGACCGCGCGGACCAGCCCCTCGAAGGGCTGCCAGAATCACGTTCTCGGCAAGATCACCGCCATGATGCGCGGTCAAAATGAACACCGGAGCGATCGCCCCTGGTGACACCCCGCCTACCGCCGACCGCTCGATGAGTTCAGCAGCATAACGCGCGAGCGCTCGGTAGCGGACCGCCCTCGCAGCGGCTTCGAGCCCGAGGCGACCCAACGCACCTTCGCGCGGCACCTCGACCGGGAGAACCACCGCGCTTACACCCCAATCGGCAGCATTACGCAGCACCAACTCGGATTGGGCGTCTGCTGCTGTCTGCAAGCCATGGTGGACGTAAGCCAAATGCAGCTGATCGCGGGGAAAAACTCTTTTCGCGGCATGCGCCAACGCCACTGAGTCGCGTCCGCCCGAG
The DNA here is from genome assembly GCA_046299415.1 of Thioalkalivibrionaceae bacterium. Lineage (GTDB taxonomy): Bacteria > Pseudomonadota > Gammaproteobacteria > Ectothiorhodospirales > Ectothiorhodospiraceae > JBKBII01. The sequence continues at coordinate 538,559 of JBKBII010000001.1, forward strand.
CACGCGACGACACAAAGTGCGCCCCGTCCCTCGCGTTCGATGTCCTGCAAACACGACAGCAGTTCCTCGACGTCTTGGGCACTGTTCATACTACACATCGCCATCGCCAGACTCGGCACCAGAAAGTATCGGCACATTTGCTCAGCGCCACCTGCTCAGGCGCCTTCACCGCACGAGTCGATAAACGAACACGCTCACACCGTTGGGATCGACGAAAAGCCTCGGCGAGGATGCCCCTATCGACTCAAGGTACGCTCGACGCTCACTCAACGTTCATCCTTGACGCATCAGCAATACCACAGGAATCCGTGCGTGGCTCGCCCAAGCCATCCCATCTCTTGGAAAGCACTCACGCGACGACTCAGCGCCAAATCGCGGGCTCGCCGTCGTGAGGAAGCCAAGAACAGAGTCAGTGCTTCTGCCCCAACCCGAGGATAGATGTCTTGATGACCCCGTTTGGAATAGCCACGAGGTGGCTTATTCAGATCTCCCGCGATAGAGCAAAGATAACGAGGCGCCAATCATTCAGTAGGGCGAAACATCGACGCCTCTGACATTGGCGTCGAGCATTCAAACGCGCACAAATACCGAGACCTCGGACCGGCGACAGCCTGATCGTTAGGGGTTCGATCGCGCAGACTTGAGAATAATGGACCGGTTCAGTGACTCTTGAACCGATCAGCCCCTCTGCAACAGGCATCAGGGGTGAGCGTTCATTCATCGTCGAACGCACCAAAGCCCATCAGGCGCTGGTAGCGAGCGGACTGTAGCTGATCAGCGTCGAGTTCCAGTAACGGATCGAGCGTTTCGATCAGGGCGCTGCGCAGATTCTCGGCTGCGATATCAACGGAGCGATGAGCCCCCCCAAGTGGCTCAGTCACCACCCGATCAATGAGTCCGAGTTCGAGTAAACGATCTGCGGTAATACCCATGGCTTCGGCGGCATCAGCGGCACGTTCTGCACTTTTCCAAAGAATCGTCGCGCAGCCCTCGGGAGAAATCACCGAATACGTCGAGTACTGCATCATTAACGTGCGATCCGATACTCCGATTGCCAGGGCACCGCCCGAACCACCCTCGCCGATCACTGTCGCGATGATCGGCACGCGAAATCCTGCCATCTCGCACAAATTTCGCGCGATCGCCTCACTTTGCCCGCGCTCCTCCGCCCCGACACCGGGATAGGCCCCAGGCGTATCGATAAACGTCAGGATCGGCAAGCCAAAACGATCGGCAAGCTCCATGACGCGCAAGGCCTTGCGGTAGCCCTCGGGCCGCGGCATGCCAAAATTCCGTGCCACCTTATCGCGCGTCGTCCGACCCTTCTGATGCCCAATGATCGCAACGGGCCGATCACCCAACTGCGCCAGCCCAGCGACGATCGCTGGGTCATCGGCGTACGTGCGATCGCCGTGAAGTTCGCGAAAATCGTTAAAAAGTCGCGGCAAATAATCGAGTGTGTAAGGGCGCTGCGGATGACGCGCCAGACGCGCTTTTTGCCACGGTGACAACCCGGCGAAGATCGTCTCCGTCAGTGACCGACATTTCTGTTCTAGCTGCTCGATCTCGGCTTTGAGACTGATCTGAGACTCATCCCCAACGGCACGCAAATCCGCGATCTTCGCTTCCAGCTCAGCGATCGGCTGTTCGAAGTCGAGGAAATCGGGATTCATGCCAGCTCCTGGGTTGTTCTGATTCAACGCTGATGACGGACCCATGCGTCCGGTCTCACGCCGTCGATCGCCGCGACCTCGTTTTCCACTTTATTGCAAGCGCCATTGTCAGGCCATGTCATCGCAAGACCAGACCTCGCAAGTATCAGTCCAGACTGCGGACACGAACCTCTCAACTCACGACGACCGCTGCGCGGCGATCGCGGCACCGCGTGACATTCTCGAGATTAAGAAAGAATATGCCGACGCTCGATTCGAGCAGTTGCATCATCCGTCATCGACCTCGTTTTCAAGGATCAGTCCGACGTTGGTCGTCACTGCCAATCACAAACCAACAGCGCCATCCACGTCGACGTACAACAAACCGACGCACCGCGGGTTCGCAACAAAAAAACAAGCACGACGCATCGGCAACGACTACGCCGGGCGCCTCGTCAGCTCGAGAATCGACCATCGCAGCGCGCGAGTGCCGTCAAAAAGCACTGTCACCGACATCGAACTGTAACGCGCCTCGAAATTTTAACCTGATACGGACCGGCTCCGACAGCTTAAGCAGCCTCATCATTCAGGCAACGCGCCAGCGGTACCGCATCGCACGCAAGGTGCTAAATCAATGTACGGTGCGACGACCGCCTTCCGAACCCGTTTCAGAGTCTAAATTGCGCAAAGCAAACGCAGCTTCCAGCCACTCGGCGTGGCGCGCATCTTGCTCGGCGACGCGCGCAGCCGCCAACGCGGAACCCACTCCTCCGACGCTTTCCTCCTCGGGAGAACATCCAAGCCGTTCCCGCGCCGAAGGATTGGTCACCGAAACCGCTCCGGGACGCGCATCATCCTGAATTGAAGTCTCTAGCCGTTGCGACGAATAAACCAGCGCTACTTGCCACCCGGCCTCACGCGCCCGTCGAATAGCGCTCATGTCCATCGAGAACAGCCGCTTTGCGCTCGACAGACGCGTTTTCGCGACACCGAAGTCGAGCTCAACGACAGCACGCAATGATCCCTCTGGCCACGCCTCCAGAACGTTCAACAGTGCGGCGAAGTCATCTCGCGTATCCAAACCGCCTTGCTTTGGATCGATCAGGGGAAACGCCCCCCCCTCGCCCCCGTCGTTCGGATCACATCGCGAGGTGTCGATCGCGGGCTCCGACATCTCGTACCCGACTCTCCGATGCAGGCGCACACCGACGGCCGCCAGCGCTCGCGCATCGTCAAGCGACCAAACCGAACGACCGCGCAATCGCACGCCCGTTTGCTCGTCGGCCGTAGCCAACCCTTCGACGACGACCAGCTCATCGGGCTGCATAACCGTGGCAAACCTCTGCACATCATCGTTGAACACAACGACCTCGGCACGACCCGACTGATCGTCGAGCGTCACGATCAACATGCGACCGGATTGAGTGTTCCGCGCCCGCACACCGACCACGAGACCCGCAATGAATGCCGGCTCCCCGCGGCGCCCGCGACGCTCTCGTCCACCGTTGTTCTGTCCTCCGCGGGCCACGGAATTCGACAGCCCCGCCAGACGCTCAGCCAGATCGCCCAATGAATGTCCGGTCAGACGTTTGAGATCATCGCGCTCGGCGGCGATCGGGTGTCCCGTCAGATACAACCCCAGCGCCTCCTTCTCGAGCGCCAAGCGTTCCGCCTCATCGTATTCGTCGCACCAAGCCAGCTCGCCTGCAATCGCTCGAGAAGGCTCCCCGAACAGATCAACCACGCCCATCGCGGCATTGCGCGCCGTTTGTTCGGCCGCAGACAGGATGCCGTCGAGGCCCTCCATCAACGTCGCCCGATTGGCGCCCAGCTCATCAAACGCGCCAGCCTTGATCAGCGTGACCAAAACACGTCGATTCACGCGACTCAAATCCACACGCGCACAAAAATCAGCCAAGTCGACGAACCGTCCGCCGTCATTGCGCGCGCTCAACACCGACTGAATCGCTGACTCCCCAACGCCCTTGATCGCACCCAAGCCGTAGACGATCTCTCTGTCTTGCGTACAGGCAAAGCGATACACCGAGTGGTTAACGCCGGGCGGACGAATCGTCAAACCCATCGCGCGACACTCATCGATCAGCGCCACGACCTTATCGGTATTGTCCATATCAGCCGACAACACCGCGGCCATGAACGCAGCCGGGTGATGCGCCTTCATCCATGCCGTCTGATAGGAGACCAGCGCATAGGCGGCCGAATGCGACTTGTTGAAACCGTACCCGGCGAATTTCTCCATCAGATCGAAAATATAGGTCGCCGTGCTCTCGTCAACGCCGCGCGCCAAAGCGCCAGACGTAAAGATCTCGCGCTGCTTGGCCATCTCCTCGGGCTTCTTTTTGCCCATGGCCCGACGCAGCAGATCCGCGCCACCCAACGAATAACCGGCAAGCACCTGAGCGATCTGCATGACCTGCTCCTGGTACAGGATCACGCCATAAGTCGGCCTGAGAATCGGTCCGAGATCCGGATGGGGATACTCGACCTTGGCCCGACCGTGCTTGCGATCGATGAAGTCATCGACCATCCCCGACTGCAAAGGCCCCGGGCGATACAACGCGACAAGCGCCACGATATCCTCGAACTGATCAGGCTTGAGACGCCTGATCAGCTCCTTCATGCCGGTAGATTCCAACTGGAAAACCGCGGTCGTCCGCGCCGACTGCAACAGGGCAAACGTGGCGGAATCATTGAGCTCAAGACGCTCGATATCAGGCACATCACCGCCAACGCTACGGACGTTCTCGAGCGCCCAATCGAGGATGGTCAGCGTACGCAAACCCAAAAAGTCAAACTTGACCAGCCCCACGGCCTCGACATCGTCCTTGTCGAACTGAGTTACCGTCGAACCCCCGCCCGGTTCGCAGTAAAGCGGCGCAAAATCGGTCAGAGCAGAAGGCGCGATCACCACGCCACCGGCGTGCTTGCCTGCGTTACGGACGAGGCCCTCGAGCTTGAGTCCAAGCTCGATGATCGCGCGCACCTCCTCATCCTGCTCGACCCGCTCGGCCAGTTCGGGCGAATCTTGCAAAGCCTTTTCCAACGTAATGCCGAGCTCGAACGGAATCAGCTTCGCCACCTTATCGACGAAACCATACCCGTGCCCCAGCACGCGACCCACATCGCGAACCACGGCCTTGGCCGCCATGGTGCCGTGCGTAATGATCTGCGATACGCGATCACGACCATACCGCCGCGCCACATAATCGATGACGTCATCGCGCCGCTCCATGCAAAAGTCGATATCGAAATCCGGCATCGACACGCGCTCTGGATTAAGAAATCGCTCGAACAAAAGGTCATATTTCAGGGGGTCAAGGTCGGTAATCTTCAGCGCCCACGCCACCACCGACCCCGCGCCCGAGCCACGCCCCGGCCCGACCGGAATACCCTCACCCTTCGCCCACTGAATGAAGTCGGCAACGATCAAAAAATAGCCCGGAAAGCCCATTTGAATGATGACGCCAAGCTCACGCTCGAGACGCTCACGGTAGCGAGCACGAGCCTCCGCATCAGGGGCTTGATCAAAACGCGAAAAACGCTCGTCGAGTCCGGCCTCGGCCATCCGACGCAAGTGCACATCAACCGGCGCACCGTCGGGCACCGGAAACTCCGGCAGCACAGACGTTCCGAGAGTTAAGTGAACCGCACAGCGTCGAGCAATCTCGACCGTATTCGCGAGTGCCTCGGGAATATCGGCGAACAAGGCCGCCATCTCATCGGGACTGCGCAAATACTGTTGCTCGCTGTACCGGCGTGGGCGTTTGGGGTCATCGAGAACGTGGCCGTCATGGATGCACACTCGCGCTTCATGCGCATCGAAATCTTCAGCCGCGAGAAAGCGCACGTCATTGGTCGCAACCACAGGCAAATCGAACCGCTCGGCAGCGTCGATCGCGCAAGCGATCCAATCCTCCTCGTGCGCGCGCCCTGTGCGAATCAGTTCCAGATAAAAGCGATCCGGAAAGCGCCGCAACCACGGCTGCATCTGCGACTCGTCCAACGCATCAGGCACTCGCCCGACCCCGACGAAAATGCCATCGACACCACCTGATAGGGCAATCAAGCCATCGCTTGCCCCGTCGAGCCAATCTGCATCGATCGACGCACGCCCGGACTTGTCTTGGCCCTCGACCCAAGAACGCGTCAACAGCTCGGTCAAATGGCGATAGCCGACGGCGTTCTGCGCAATCAGCGTCAAGCGCGGAGGCGGCGAAACACCGTCACCGTGCCCGAGATAAAAATCCGCGCCGACAATGGGCTGAACGCCGACACCGAGCGCCGCTTTATAGAACTTCACCAAGCCAAACAGATTGTGGACATCGGTCAATGCCACCGCCGGCTGCCCATTCGCGCGAGTCGCCTCGAGCAGCGGCTTGATCCTCACCGTGCCATCGATCAACGAATACTCTGAATGAACACGGAGGTGCACAAACATTCGGCTCATCCTCATACAAAAACACAACGACACAACCGGACATCATCTGTCCGGACGAACCCGATCATCACGATCACTGCGCCTCTCGGGCTCGATCCAACAAAGCACCCGGCGGAGCAGCCAACAAAGAGCCAATGGGCGCCACCGGGACTCGACGCTGCTCGACGAACACCCGCGCTACAGACGGCCTCGAATGACGCGGCGTGCGCCATCGCGCCGAAGCCGAGACGATCGAAGTCTGGAAGCACAGCGCTGAGTTAAATCGGAGCGCGAGACCCAACCAAACGCCGCCCCAGGATCACTTTACCGACCGACCGTCCAAAAAATATGAACTGAGCGCTCTAAACCGAGCCCTCTGAACAGGGTTCACCGGTCTGAGCTTACTGGCAAGGGCTCATCAGCCCGGCCCTACAGAGCCGGAAGGATCAAATCAACACACGGAATCCGACACGCTCACGAGCCATCGAGGCTCTGGCGCAAGAATCCGAAGGTACGCAACCAATCGACTGACCACTCGGTTCATCGACGCCCCTCACCCTGCGTCAATCGTCGACAGATCACAAATCTCAAGATCCCAAAGCGACCCACTCGCCGCCGACAAACCTGACGCCAAGCGGATCAAGTCACGACGGCAACACACCTAAAACTCTCCACCATCGCGTCAGTAAAGGCCATTAACCCTTGGTCCTCGGATACCCTCTTCTGAACGTCTGGCCTCCGGTCGTCGGCCAATCTGTGAAACAACTGTTCTTTCGAGACCAACCGCGTCTCGAAATCAATCTGTCCTCGAGGTCAACCTTGCACAACCCCTCGAACAGAGGATTTTTGCTCGGACAGACCATCGGCACCCGGTCCGCCCCTTCCCATCGCGACCGCCCTCGCTACCGGCGCAAATGAGCGGCGATGAACAGGTGATGCTCCGAACTCCTCTAGCGCGGCACGATGGGCGGCTGTTGGATAACCCGCATGACGCTCAAAGCCATACGCCGGATACCACTGCGCAAGCGTCCGCATCCAACAATCGCGTGCCTCCTTCGCGAGAATCGACGCCGCCGAGATTTCCGCAATCCGACCGTCGCCCCCGACGATCGCCTCGCCACGATCTCGCCACCTCGGCGGTACAAAACAACCATCGACGCGAACGAAATCGGGGGGCACGTCGAGCGTATCCAACGCACGAGTCATCGCCAGCCATGTTGCGGCCTGAATATTCAGCGCATCGATCTCACCGGAAGTCGCCCAGCCCAACGCCCACTCGATCGTGCCGGCGCGTGCAGCAGCCAGCAGCCCTCGACGCAGATCACCACGGCGCTTGGCCGACAGCTTTTTCGAGTCGGCCAGATGACTTGCGACGCCCGACCACATCGGCTCGCAAAACTCCGGCGAGAAAACCACGGCACAGGCGACAACCGGCCCTGCAAGTGGCCCACGCCCCACCTCATCAACCCCCGCGATGCGTCTAGGCGTCATACCGACGACCACACAATCGCTTTACGCCCCGCTGGCTTCATCGTCGGCCCCATCCACAATCGATCATCACTGGCTCCACGCCATGGCCTAGATTGCAGGGCGTGACAACAGGCGCGCGCCGATCAATATTAAGCTGCCACCAACCGCGTGCCCGCTGCTGAACCATCACCCCGGTCAGCCTTAAAGAAAGCTTGAGGCCGACCTTGCGTCTTGCTCGCAAGCACCAAGGCCAAACGTTCAACGGCATCGGCGCGTCACCAGACTTCGCGGCAGCGAGAACACTCCGCGTGAGTCGATCGGCCGGAAAACCCACCAAAATCCTCATTGGCGCGCCAACGAAAAACCACGCCAGTCTGGGCAGCCATTCGCGCCAGCCCCCTCCAAACCACAACCCGATCGGCCACATCGATTGAATTCTTGCGCCAATAGCGTGCCGCCGCCGCGATGAGGCGACGCGCCATCCACGGTAACAGTTCTGAATACAACGGAGCCGCGCTCGGCGTTTGACGCGGAAACAGCGACAGACCGATGATCCAAACCACAACGGCGCCTGTGTAAAGCGATCGAAACACGGCAATATTATGGACAGCGAAAGTAGAAACGAGATCCTCGCAATGGCCACACCTCAAGCTCTTCAGAAAGCGCAAACACCACTCGCCACGCCCACCCAGCTACCCACGCGATCGTCCGCGGCGCGGGCACCGTTGCCGGTCGCGCTCGTGCAGCACATTGATCGCGGGACCGTCACTGCCAACTTTGAGGCCACCGCAGCAGCCGTTGCTGAAGCGGCCAAACAAGGTGCCAAGCTCATCGTGCTCGCCGAACTGCACACAGGCCCATATTTCTGTCAGACCGAGAACGTTGACGCCTTCGACCGCGCCGAAGCCATTCCGGGTCCATCCACTGAAGCGCTCGGACGTCTCGCGCAATTGCACGACGTCGTCATCGTTGGCTCGCTGTTCGAAAAACGTGCACCCGGGCTGTATCACAACACAGCGATCGTCGTTGAACGCGACGGACGGCTCGCCGGCACCTACCGCAAAATGCACATCCCAGATGACCCGGGCTACTACGAAAAATACTATTTCACGCCGGGCGATCTCGGTTTCCAGCCCATCGACACCTCGGTGGGTCGGCTCGGCGTCCTCGTCTGCTGGGATCAGTGGTACCCCGAAGCCGCGCGTTTGATGGCGCTTGCTGGTGCCGAAGTGCTGATTTACCCCACAGCCATCGGCGCCAATCCCGACGATGACCCCGCCGAACGCGAACGTCAGCGCGATGCTTGGATCACCGTGCAACGCGGCCACGCCATCGCCAACAACCTTCCGGTCATCGCCTGCAATCGGACCGGCTTTGAGACGGCGGCCAACGCTCAAGCCGCAGGTCAAGCCGGCGCTGCATTCTGGGGATCGTCATTCGTGACCGGGCCACAAGGCGAGATACTGGCGCAAGCGGCGAGCGATAGCGCCGAGATATTGTTCGCGACGATCGACCGCGATCGCTGCGAGACAGTGCGACGCTGGTGGCCCTTCCTGCGTGACCGCAGAATCGATGCCTACGGCGATATCGTTCGGCGCTGGATCGACTGATCGAACAAGATCCCTGTTTCTCCGCGATACCGCTGTGATCAGTTTCTTGCCCTGGCGGCGCCGGTGCGGCCGTCGTGTCGGCCGGTTCCCGTCGCCCGGCAGCCCCTGCGCGACGTACGAAGATACCGGCGCTTCACGCCACAGGCGTTAGCGCTCCATTCCGGGCGGTTTCCGCGCACCCCACTCGCAGGTTCTCGTTCGGCGAAAGTTTCCGTCAATGAGACGAACTGCGAACCCAGGACATGCATACCAAGAGCCCGCGAAGGCCAGCCAACGCAGGCGCGCGTCGTACACTTTGGGCTTCGATCGAGCATGAGCTCAGCGTTCTGTTCACCCGTGACGAGCCGGCAGTCGTCGAGGCTTGAGTCCCGGCGTTGACAGATTGACCGCGAAATCGAACGCCAAGGCGGCTCGAACGAGTGGCCCCGACGAGCGGCCCAGAAAGCTGACCGAGGCGGGGGCGCCTAGTGCTCGAGCAGTCATCAATGCCTACAGGGCTCGGCTAGGTCTGACGCCGTGACGCCCCGTGGTTCACGTCTGGGAGCGATTGACGGAGCAACGCTCGTCACGGTCTTCAAAATCTTGACAGCTTTCCGTTGCGGGCTTGTTCAAAAAATAGGCGGTACAAAGACAACCAGACGACAGCTCGGCGCAAGCGACGTCGACATATCACTGACTTTTTCAACCCGAGACGCATTCAATCTGGCCCTACTGCAGGCCGCCCTGGGCAGGCATCGACCGGGCCGATAACGACACGGCCCGTCATTGACTAACCACTCGCGTCCGCGATGGATTTCGTTTTATTTCATACCCGCCATCCAAGCCTCGAGTGCCTCGATGTAGGCGAGACCTTCAGCGCGCGTCTTGTCACCATCGGCCGTCTCTGAGGCCAGGTGCATTTCCTCGAGTTGAGCGGCGACATCGGCCAGTTCGCCCGCCAGCACTTCAAGCGCATTCTCGAGCGAATATGACAATTCATGCGCTTTATCAGTATCGACCGGATCGGCGGACAACGTCGCACGCAGCTCCGGATTCACGGTTTTGAGGACGTCCCAGGCTTCGCTCGCCGTATTGGGCGTTGCCGCTTCGAAGTGTTTTATCGACTCTGCCGACGCAGGCAGCATTGCCAGACCCGCAGCCAAAACGACCCCCAGTGCGACACCGTGAAAGCGGGAAACCCGCGCGGTTCTCGACTTCTCAACTGGCATCAAAAATGAACTTTGCTCGACTCGCATTTTTTCTCCTGCCTTCTTGAGGTTTCACATCGCAGACCGGATCACCGCTTCGCTAAAGCCGACCCGGTGCTCCAGAGCGATCCAGCACCATTGCGCTCCATAAACTCAAGCCTTTCCCCATCAGCACAGGGCACCATGGTTGGCATCGCATACTCGGCTGCGCATTTGTTGTGCGCTCGCGAATCATAATACGAATGCGAATCGTTTGCTATTCTGGCTTTCGATCATCTCGCTTGACGTTGCACGGACACTCAGACGTCATAAAAGACGCCGGGGCAATGGAACGCCCACCGCGTGATCGTAATACCCGCTCTGGGCACTCGAAATCAATCGTCGATTGTGGCCATGGGGCCGCTAACCACACGACCACCGATCTCTCACATCGATCACCGAATCGACGGCCTTTTGACACCGGGCCAACCCATACGGACGCCCTTGCCAATGCGTGCAAACCAGAACCGATCTGAACTGAATCGTGGTGGATGTCTCGATACTGAATGCTTACCGGTGGGCCGAGTCGAATTGACGTGATCGGCAACGGCACTGGCCTCCCACGCGCCCACACCACCCTCCACACTGCGCCAGACTCAAGGCTCGAGTGCGCCGCAATGTCCGCTATCCCCGAGGAATCTGATCTGAAGTATCCTTCTCTCTCGCCGCTACCCGCGTTCTGCCCTCAATCGCGCCAGATACCCTCGCGCTCGGCACCCCTGGGGGCGTCTTCAGGACTCACCCTGCCTTGGAGCGCCGCCTAGCGCGCTCCGGCACAACACCGACGTTGGTGAGCTCGCCGACCACTTTGCCTGTCATTTTTCGGACTATTGCGCTGCGGAATTGGAACATGTCACCGACGACTCCGAGTGCTGCTCCGGCGACGTGTCGAGCGTTGAAGTTGGCTCCCGTTTTCACCTGACCCAGACCAAAAAATGGCCAATCCACAACATCTCGCGTCTGCACTGATCCAGGGCAATGCCCGCCATGCCCTGGAACCGGGCCGCCTGCCACAAGACGGCTTTCAGCGCTGGACGGGTCTCAACGACACTGCATCAGTCGCCGCGCTGACCGCAGCCGACGGGGCCTTCGACAGGCCCATGATCGTCGTCACCGAGTCCATGGAAGCGGTCGACCGTTTCGTCGAAGAATTCGAAACATTCATTTCGGGTCGCCCCAACGCACCCAAGGTTCTCCGACTGCCCGACTGGGAAACACTGCCCTACGATTGGTTTTCGCCGCACGAAGAAATCATCTCGGAACGCCTGAGAACCCTGTCGCAACTGACCACGCAAACCCATTGCGTTTTGGTCGTCGCGGTCTCGACCCTGATACAACGACTGCCACCACCGAGCTGGCTGGTTGGCGCTGTATTTTCGGTGAAAGTGGGCGAAAGGCTTGACCGTCTGGCCCTGCGTGATCGCTTCGTCGCAGCTGGCTATCGTCATACGGGCCAAGTGACCCGACATGGCGAAATCGCCGGACGAGGCGAGATTCTCGACATCTTTCCGATGGGCGCCGAGGCGCCCATCCGAATCGAATTTCTCGACGACGAAATTGACTCGCTGCGTCGCTTTGATGCCGAATCTCAACGCTCGACCGAGCCTGTTGACGCGATCACGCTGTTGCCATCGCACGAGTTTCCTTTCGATGAAACCGCGATCCGGGACTTTCGCAACCGCTACCGAGCTCGGTTACCGGGCGATCCATCGCGCCATCCGATCTACTCCGAGGTCAGCGAAGGCCGCGCGCCTCCGGGTATCGAGGCCTTCCTTGCCTTGTTTTTTGACGATCTCGCGACGTTGTTCGACTACATGCCCAACGCAGTCGTCGTTCAACTTGGCGACATCGCGGGTGCATTGCAGAGTCAGCACGACGAAATACTCGAACGCTTCAGCCAACTTTCCCATCAGATTGAGCGGCCACTACTCCCACCCGAGACGCTCTACCTTGGACCTGAGGAACTGAAGAACCATCTGCGTGCACGCCCGGGTCTCGCCATCGGTCGTGAACCGAAACCCGTTCCGGAGGATCGTGGCGAGTCGCGGCGTGTTGCCATGCTGCCAGCCGTAGGCCCCGCACAAGTCCCTAACGCGGCCGGCGGTCAGGATTTCGATCCGAGGGCCCTCGAGGCGCTACTCACACAGTTTCCGCGCATCATCATCAGCACCGAATCGGCAGGGCGACGCGAACTTCTCGTCGGTCGACTGCGCAACGCCGAGATCCCCTGTCGACTGGCCGCAGACTGGCAAGAGGCGATCAAACCCGACCCTGAAACATCCGCCCAATCCGGCCGAACAGAACGCGCGCAGATCGTGCTTCTGCAGGGTGCTCTGCGTGATGGCTTCGCGATTGCGGGCCGTTTACTGGTCCTTCCAGAATCACGCCTTACCGGCGAACGCGCTCGCGTCAATAGCCGCCGGCGTCGGAAAGCGACGCGAGATGCTGAAGCCGTCATCCAAGACCTGTCCGATCTCGCGATCGGCGCCCCGGTGGTTCACGCCGAGAATGGTATCGGTCGTTATCGCGGACTCGAGACGCTCGACATCGGCGGCCAGACCACCGAGTTCTTGCTGCTCGAATATGCCGACGAAGCTAAATTGTACGTTCCAGTGTCGTCGCTGCATCTCATCAGCCGCTACACCGGCGCCGACGCGGAACATGCACCACTCCATCGGCTCGGTTCGGATCAATGGGCCAAGGCGCGCAAAAAAGCCGCCGAAAAAGCCTTCGACGTCGCGGCCGAATTGCTCGAAATCCACGCTCGCCGAGCAGCCAAAGCCGGCGAAAGCCAAGGCTTCGAGATCAACTCGCCGGAATACGAAGCATTCGCCGCGGCTTTTCCTTTCGACCCCACACCGGATCAACAAAAGGCGATCGACGCAACACTCGCCGACATGGCCAAGCGAGAGCCCATGGATCGCGTTGTCTGCGGCGACGTCGGTTTTGGCAAAACCGAAGTTGCCATGCGCGCAGCATTCATCGCGACCCAGAACGGTCGCCAAGTTGCTGTCCTCGTGCCTACCACACTGCTGGCCCAACAGCACTACCAGAACTTCCTCGATCGCTTTGCCGACTGGCCCGTCAAGATCGAATCGTTGTCCCGGTTTCGCTCGACTCGAGAACAGAAACAAGTCCTCGAGGGTTTGCGCGACGGCACGGTCGACATCGTCATCGGTACTCACAAACTTCTCAGTAAAGAGATCGCTTTCAAGCGGCTGGGTCTGGTCATCGTCGATGAAGAGCAGCGCTTTGGTGTGCGCCACAAAGAGGCGCTGAAGAAACTTCGCGCCGAGGTCGATTTGCTCACGCTGACTGCCACGCCGATTCCGCGAACCCTCAACATGGCCCTATCTGGCCTGCGTGAGCTATCGATCATCGCAACTCCGCCATCCGAACGACTCGCCATTCAAACCTTCGTACAGGAATGGAATGACGCGCTGGTACAAGAAGCCTGTATGCGAGAGCTACGGCGCGGGGGGCAGGTGTACCTGCTACACAACGATGTCGACACCATCGGCAAGATGGCCGAGCAGATTCAAGTGCTCGTACCGCAGGCCAGAATCGACATTGCGCATGGTCAAATGCCAGAGCGCGACCTCGAGCGAGTCATGCTCGACTTTGTGCATCGCCGCATCAATATTCTGATCTGCACGACGATCATCGAGACCGGCATCGACGTTCCAACGGCCAACACCATCATCATGAATCGCGCCGACCGCCTGGGTCTCGCGCAGATGCATCAGCTGCGCGGACGCGTCGGCCGATCGCACCACCGTGCCTACGCCTACCTGATTACCCCACCTGAGCGCACACTGACGCCAGACGCCAAAAAACGTCTCGACGCCATCAGCGCACTCGAAGATCTCGGCGTCGGCTTCACGCTCGCATCACACGATCTCGAAATCCGCGGTGCCGGCGAACTACTCGGCGATGAACAATCGGGCCAGATCCAAGAAATTGGATTTACGCTTTACAACGACCTCCTGCGCCGAGCCGTTCGCGCGCTGAAATCGGGCGACATCCCGGATACAGCGCTGGATACAGCCCCTGGCACCGAGGTCGAGTTGGGCGCGCCAGCTCGGCTGCCCGACGACTACGTTCCCGATATTCACACCCGCTTGATTCTCTACAAACGCCTATCGAGCGCGGCTGACGCCGACGCTTTGAGTGCCCTGCGTGAGGAACTGACCGACCGCTTTGGCAAACTGCCCGACGCAGCCGAAAACCTCATCGTTGCCAACCGCCTGCGTCTGCGCCTTACGCCGCTCGGCGTGCGCAAGGCCGAACTCGCCTCGGGCGGAGGTCGATTACGCTTTGGCGCACGACCGCGCATCGACGTTGGCGCATTGATCGAAAGAATTCAGCGCGAACCCAAAATCTACCAATTCGATGGCTCGACGAGCTTGCGCTTCACGCTACCCTTGGACACGATCGAGAAACGAGTGAACTTTCTCGAACGTCTATTGCACGACATTGCCCCACCCAGCAGCGAACACAAACGTGATGCAGCCTGATACCTCACGGGCACCGCCGCCTTATTCGACGCCAATCAATCAACCCGAGCACGCCATGTCGTTTCATCCGGAAGCCAAGACCGCAACGCGACGATACGCCCTACGCACACTCGCAGCTTTGCCCCTCATGGGCCTGGCCGGTGCTGCCGAGGCACAGGTCGGTCGTCGCTACGCCTTCGATGTCGTGTTATTCCGGCACTCGAACAGCGATGCAGACAACATCCTCGAAGACAACGGACGCCCGCAGCGCCTACCCTCCAACGCGCTGCGGATTGGCGAGGGCGCAATACGTCCATCGTCACAGCACTCCGCGATTGCCGACGTCGCCCGCCGCATCGAATCATCGGGTGCCGGCCGCGCACTCGCTGAATTGTCATGGGAGCAGGTCGCCCGGACCTTTCAAGATGCGCCGTGGGTTCGCGTCGAAGCCGGACGCATCATCACCGGCACGCCACAAGCCTTCGATCGCCATGCAAACCTTGCCTCATCAGAGCCATCGGACCGGGTACCGAGTCCGCAACGTGGCGGCCTTGTCACGCTCGAAGCGACCACTGAACGGTATGAGCTCGAAGGCCGCTTACGTGTTTGGACGGGGCGCTTTCTCCACCTCGAAGTCGACCTGATCGCACACGGTCTGGACTCGACTCTCGAGCGAATGCGGGCCGTACGCATTCGCCGATCGCAGCGCATGGAATCGGGCAGCGGGCTTTTTTATCTCGACCACCCGGTTGTCGGCGCGGTCGCTCGTGCAACACGTCTGTAGTTCGCGCCGAGTCCTCGGCACATTGCCAGCAAACGCGGTGCGCTCACCCCCACCGCAAAACGCCACGACCAAACGAGGTCGGAGAAGCGCTTCACTGGGACTCCTGTTTCGTCCTCATCATGAAGCTCGATACCCAGCCTCGGCCGCGCATTTCATCGCTCAACGCATCGATTCGGCTCGACAGCTCGTCTCGGCGGCGATCAGGGCCAGCAACAGCCGACGCGATTCGCGCACGCGCGTCTCACCGCCTCCTGCCCTGAGAGACCGGCGTGGGCCGCGTGCCGAAAGCGGACCCGATTTCGCCCACTCGCAACAGGCGACTCGACCGAGACGTCACCGAGACGATCGATTTAAGGCGAGGCCTTGTTCAACCCGAGCCGGAGCTTCGCTCGGCGGCCGCACCTGGTGCACGTCCGCGACACGAGGCAACATCCAGCAACTTCAAAGCCGCGGCGACCCCACGATCACACGGAGCGACTCGATCGTCTGCGCCCACCGAAACAGCGTCAGGACTTTGGCCCGCGCCTAGGCCCAAGCTTGACGCCGCGTCCAGACGTGGGTCCGGACGTGACCTTGGGTCGCGCGAATCGGTCTCGCCCCGACCCACCGCGCTTCAACGCTGCGGGCCGATCCGGCTCTGTTGCTTGCACCACAGGTTTCTTGATAGCCAGCTCTTTCGCGGTCCTCCCCGGCGCCGTCGCAGCGGGTTGATTCGGAACCATCGGCAGACCGGTATGCTGGGTTCGTATCGGTCGAGAGGGTTGCTCTTGACCGCCTTGACGGACGGAGTGTGCGCCCCCCGGATCCCGATCGCGCCCACGCAACGCCTTGCCACCGCGTGTGACTCGTCCGCCTGCTGACCGCTTCGGTACCTGTCCGCGCCCGCACGACCGCAGACCGGTCCCCGCAGGCTGATGGCGCGGAATCAACTGATCACGCCCGTGACCGATGAGATCCGCTCGCCCCATACGGTTGAGTGCGTCGCGCAACAGCGGCCAATTATCAGGATCGTGGTAACGCAAGAACGCCTTGTGCAATCGACGACCTCGAATCCCTCGGGCCGCCGGCACCGTCTCGCCGCCATCCCTCAAAACCCGCCGTAAGGGATTCCGACCCGTGTGCCACATCGCCGTCGCCAGCGCCATCGGACTGGGCAGAAACGCCTGAACCTGATCAGCACGAAAGCCATTTCTTTTCAGCCACAGCGCAAGATTCAACATGTCCTCGTCGGTCGTACCCGGATGAGCAGCGATGAAATACGGGATCAGATACTGTTCTTTGCCCGCCGCCTTCGAGTACTTTTCGAACATCGCCTTAAATCGGTCGTACGTACCGATCCCAGGTTTCATCATTTTTGAAAGCGGACCGGATTCCGTATGTTCGGGCGCAATCTTCAGGTACCCACCGACGTGATGGGTCACCAGCTCCCGCACATACTCAGGCGATTCGACTGCCAGGTCGTACCGCAAACCCGATGCGATCAAAACCTTCTTTACGCCCGGAAGCGCTCGCGTCCTGCGATAAAGGCGGATCAACGGCGTGTGATCGGTATTGAGGTTCTTACAAATTCCCGGAAACACGCACGATAAGCGCCGACAGCGACGCTCGATCTCGGGATCTTTGCACGCCAAGCGATACATGTTGGCCGTTGGTCCGCCGAGGTCAGAAATGACGCCGGTAAAACCGGCCACTCGATCACGAATGTCTGCGACCTCGCGCAACACGCTTTCTTCCGAGCGGCTTTGAATGATCCGTCCCTCGTGCTCAGTAATCGAACAAAAGGAACAGCCGCCAAAACATCCCCGCATGATGTTGACTGAAAACCGGATCATTTCCCATGCCGGAATCCGCGCATCGCCGTAACTCGGATGCGGCGCGCGGGCATACGGCAGATCGAACACCGCGTCGAGCTCGGGCGTCGTCAGCGGAATCGGCGGGGGATTCAACCAGACGTCCCAGTCACCATGGCGCTGAACCAAGGCGCGCGCGTTGCCCGGATTGGTCTCAACGTGCAGCACGCGCGACGCATGCGCATACAACACCGGGTCCGCCCTCACCTGCTCGAAATCCGGCAGACGGATCACCTGCCGATCGAGCGGGACCTGTCGGCGAATATCTCGGCGCAGGCGGATCACTTGTGCCGCAGGCTCAAAAACCTCTGCGGCAAAGGTACCGCTGCCATCGGTCGATGCCTGCTGGCTTTCGCAGACCGCCGCGGTTTTCATTTCGTAGGGATCTTCTCGCGACGCCAACGGCCCCGGCGTATCGACATCCCGCGAGTCGATAACGACAAAATCCTCCGGAATTTCTTTGCGCAAAAACGCCGTACCACGAACATCCGTGATCGCACTCACCGGCTCGCCCGCAGCAAGCCGATGCATCACCTCGATCAAAGCGCGCTCGGCATTGCCAAAGAACAACAGATCGGCGCGCGAATCGAGCAGCACCGAGCGTCGAACTTTCTCCTGCCAGTAATCAAAGTGGGCGATACGTCGCAAACTCGCCTCAATCCCACCGATAAAAATGGGCACATCCTTAAAGGCTTCACGGACCCGCTGCGCGTACACGATGACAGCACGATCCGGTCGCCGGCCCGCGACATCGCCAGGCGTGTAGGCGTCATTCGAGCGGGGCTTGCGATCAGCCGTATAGTGATTGACCAATGAATCCATGTTGCCAGCGGTCACGCCAAAACACAGCGTCGGACGTCCGAGAACCTTGAACGGCTCGGCACTTTGCCAGTCCGGCTGCGCAATGATCCCAACCCGGAACCCCTGCGCCTCGAGCGTCCGTCCGACCACGGCCATGCCGAACGATGGATGGTCGACGTACGCGTCACCCGTGACCAGAACGACATCGCAAGCGTCCCAGCCCAGCTCGTCCATCTCCTCCCGGCTCGTCGGCAGAAAGGGCGCCGGCCCGAATTTCTTCGCCCAAAACGGTCGATAGGAAAACAGCCCTCGAACCGGCTGCGGACCATCGATCCGAAGAGCGGCATCGCGCGGGCGAGCGGCGCTTCGCGCCGAAACTTGTGCCTGACTCGTTTTTGGAATGATTTCAGACATTTCGACTCCGCTCAGCGCGTCATTAGGCCGCAGTCCATTTTCCGGTGCATCGCCTCGGTCGTGGTGAATCCACAATACGACCGTGGCCAAGCTCGACTCACTGAGAATCGTTTCAGCTCGACGTCCCTTGAAACCACAGAATCCACGCAACGACGGTCACGAAACAACACGACGCACGCCGCTGAACCCTCAGCCGTTCGAAATCGTCAACGAGACTTCGACGAGGAACCATCGCGACGCATACGCGACTTTGATCTTGATCGAGTCCGCACTAATAGACGGCCACCTTGATCCGCGACGACTGGGGCGATCTGACATCGCTCACACAACTGAATTCGTCCTAACAGCCCGATTACCGCACCTTAAAAAAGATCGAAGCAATCCGTGAACGATATGCAACTCCCCCCGAAGCGACCAAAACGTGCGGTGCGATCTCATAAAACTCAGAAACACCGCTTGGTCCCATGACCATCACCCAAGCCTTCGATGACGTCTTGCGACTGTCTGCGAAGAGTCGATAGCACGTTCAGGAAAACGGCCCGACGAATTCGCTCGGGCGATGAAACCCAATGATCGAGATGTGCGATTTTCGAGTGGGAAAGGGTTGACAAAAAAGTCTTTGACAGTATTCTCGCGTTTGTTGAATACTTCTAGGGACTACATTGGACACGAACCGAATTTTCTGAGGGATTGCGCCAGCTGGCGTTTCCGGCCGAATCTGATCGAGTCGCCTGTCCTAAGCGGGTGACGTCGACCCGCATTCTGTCTCCTACCGCCAGTCGAAGCCTGCCGCTCGTCCCGGTTTCACATACCCCGCGGGCCTTGCGCGCTTCCGGCACTTTCCTTCCAGAAAAAATCCAGTCAACGGGCCGCACCGCGAGAGACCATCAGCCTCTCGGTTTGCACATGCATGAGCGCGTGGCTGTTACATCGCGGCGATTGCATCGTTCAAGGCGGGCTGCGCGAGATCCCTCGCGCGTCGCGCTCGGGCGCAGGCTCAGAGGTCAATGGGTTGCGCTCGCAAGTCGCTCTCGGCACGAAGAAAGATCGACGGACGCGCATCGCAATGCGGACGGGCTGTTGAGTTGACCCGTAAACGCACACCGTTGCGATCAAACTCACCAACCCGAACAAGACCGGCATCAACCACTCCGCCAACACAACAAACGACGAGATTGACCGACACCAAGGGCCAAAGATAACGACACCTGATGAATCTCAATCCGTCACGCCCCGGGCAGACCGATCGCTAATGAGTCAGACCTTTAAATCGGAAAACTCTTAGAATCGTCACCGGACAACATCTCAAACCACATAGGAGACTCGCCATGCCTGAAGAACCCGACCCTGAACCTGAACCTGAACCCATTTTGATTAACGACAAACGAAACAACGGGATTCTGAAATATCAGGCCTGTGTTTCGGGGTTCTGCATGATTCAAGATCATCAGAAGGCCGTCATCCTAATTGAGGATCACGGCTAGAGGCCTTCTTGTGTATTCGTCATGACTCAAGATCATGGCGATCAGGAGGCCCACCTCCGATCGCATGGTTTTGAAATCCAGAGCTCCCGTTAGGTTCAATCCATCCTAACGTCTGGAGAACACTCATGAACGATGCCATCTTCCACCAAAATTACGAGCCCTTCCTCAGCAACGGCGATTACGCAAGCGTTGCCAAACTACTGTTTCACCCGGTCCCTGCAATCACGGCCAACCGACTCTCGACGCTCGGACCAAAAGAGCGTTTGCGGGTGTTCAAATTGCTCGCCGAACTCGATCAGCGCGTTGTCTTTATGCGCATGGACGAGGAGGAACAGGCGCTGCTGCTCGAAGCCATGGAACCGACCGAGGCAACGACCTTCGCCAACCACCTGCCGGCCTACACCCTCTCGCGCTGTCTGCCACTTTTGCCTCGCCCCCTATCGGCGCAAATCCTCGCGGGGTTGTCGAAGGAGAAAATCGAACGTGTTCGCGCGCTGTGGAAATTCGACGACGACGCGATCGCTCGTCTGATGCGTGAGTCGCTTTATCGTATCGACGCGGAGCAGACGGTCGGCGAGGTTCTACAAACAATACGGACAGACGCGAGCATCCCTGACGATCTAACCGAGGTTCTGCTCGTCACTCGCAACGATCAGCACCGCGGTATGGCGCGCTTGGTCAAGTTGTTGCGCGCCGACCCCAACGACGCGGTCAGTCAGTACGTCGAGCTCGAAGATTTCAAGGTCTCACCGGACACCGACAAGGTCGAGGCCGCGAGGCTGTTACAAAGAACCAACCTGCCAGTGCTGCCAGTGGTCGACGCTCATGGTCGTCTGTTGGGCATCGTTCGGGCTGATGACGCCATGGATGTGCTTGATGAAGACGCCTCGGAAGACGTCTACAAAAAAGCCGGGATTGGTGACATCACCCATGTTCGCGAGGTGGTGCGGTCGGAAAAATTGACCTCCGGCGGTATCGGCTACTCAGTCAAAGTCCGGTTGGCCTTTCTGCTCGTGACTTTGGCCGGTGGTCTCGCCGTCGGCGGACTGATCGACACGTTTGAAGAAACGCTTGCCGCTATCGTGGCGCTGGCGATTTTCATCCCACTGATCATGGATATGGGAGGTAACGTCGGGACCCAGTCCACAACGATCTTCGCCCGTGGTTTTGCGCTCGGACACATCCGCTTCGAGCATTTCTTTCGCCGTCACCTGATGCGCGAAGGACTGGTCGGCGTCACCATGGGTGCCATCATCGCTTTGATCGCCGGAACCATCGCGCACTTCTGGCAAGGTGCTCCAAACGGTCTCGATCAGCTCGGCTTCGTCGTTGGAATCTCACTTTTCACATCGGTCACGCTGGCGTCGATCCTGGGATTCCTACTGCCGTATGTGATGATCAAGATCGGTGTCGATCATGCTCCCGGTGCCGATCCGTTCATCACGACTATCAAGGATTTCACCGGCCTCGCTGTGTATTTCCTGTTGGCATCGGCGTTGCTGTCCGTATGACCTGCCGCGTAAGGCTTAGGCCACAGCGTCACTGTCCGGAGCGCCAGGCCTGAGCCACGCACGGCAGTTACATCCTCCCCAAAACCTCCCAGAGGCGGCGAATCGTTCAGCGATCGACGCCTCGGGACCCACCCTTGGGCTCAGACCGACAGCAAACCGGCTCTTACCCCGGGCCGCCGGTTGCTGAGCCACGCTCAGCAACGGGCGTCACTCGTTTGTCATGGCTGCGTCACATCATTGAACGTGGGATGCCGGTCACTCGACACACGACGCAGAGGCTAGGCGACTCCACACGTCAACTGCGCGCAAGGAGGCCATCGGTGCAGGCC
This sequence comes from Thioalkalivibrionaceae bacterium, assembly GCA_046299415.1. Lineage (GTDB taxonomy): Bacteria > Pseudomonadota > Gammaproteobacteria > Ectothiorhodospirales > Ectothiorhodospiraceae > JBKBII01. The sequence continues at coordinate 560,624 of JBKBII010000001.1, forward strand.
ATCGACCTGATTCAACTGGACAATCTAACCAACACCTTCATCAGCTTGGCAGCAGCCTTCATCCTCGGCGGCATCATCGGCCTCGAACGCCAATATCGTCAACGCACCGCCGGCCTCCGAACCAACGTTCTCGTCGCGGTCGGCGCCGCCCTGTTCGTTGACATCGCAGTACGATTTCACGAGATTCACGGTGGCGTTCCGGGCGCAATGCACGTCATGGCCTATGTCGTGTCGGGCGTCGGCTTTCTTGGCGCAGGCGTCATCATGCGAGAAGAAGGATCGATTCGTGGACTTAATACCGCTGCCACCCTTTGGGCTTCAGCGGCCGTTGGCATCGCCGCTGGCGCCGACCTAATACTCGAAGCCTTGCTGGCCACACTGTTCATTCTGTCGGCCAACACCCTGCTACGTCCCGTCGTCAACGCGATCAACCGCGCGCCGGTTGACTCAACGGCGGTAGAAACGACCAATACGGTATACGTCGTTACGCCACGCGAACACCGCAAGCAAGCACTCGCTGTTCTCGAGCAAATGCTCGACGTCAACGGCTATCCCATTCGCGACGTCGAGGTCCATCCGTTCGGCACCACAGAAGTCGAGATCGAAGCGACCCTCGTTTCAACCTCCGTCGATGGCGACGAACTCGACAGACTGATCGAAAAACTGGCTGAAAACCCGTTCATCGCTCATGTCTTCTGGACCCCATCAACTGTTGAATGAGCCGAGATCCTGTGCCACGAAACTCGAGCCGTGACGGCTGTCCGGCGTTTCGACGCCACTTCGAGCATCAGGGCGGGATGATGAAACCCGTACGCCTTTGCCCTCGAGGACGATCCGAATGGCAAAGATTCCCAGCCGATCCTTGATCGAGGTCAATCGATGATCGCGTGCGGAATGAACCTCGAAAGATCCCGCGTAATCGCGTGTCGATCCTCGCGAATACCGATCCCCGCGGGCGTGTCGCCAACCACCCAACTTCCGATTACAGTGTGGTGGCCGTCGAATTCCGGGAGCCGGGCCAAGCGTTGCGCGATCCAGAGACCATCCCCGTAGGGCCCGTCCATCCGTTCTTCGACGCCATCCTCGGTCGTCAACCGGACGTTTGCGCCCTCACGAGAAAACTGCGGCTTAAAAACCCAACCCGGTGGTGGTTTTCCGGGATCCTCACCAGGCGAGACGCCCACCATCCGGGCTTCCAATAAATTCGGATGGCCCGGATAGGCCTTCCACATCGCGCTAAGTGCCATCTTGTTCGACAACAGAAGCTTCCACAGAGGCTCGAACCACAGCGTCTCGCTGCTCCGGATCGCTGCGGAAAACGGCTCGACGATCAGGAACTCCCAAGGGTACAGCTTGAACAACGCCGCGATCGATTCGCCGTCGATCCCAACGAGCTGTAGGGCCGCGTTCCCATCATGATGAGACGCACCCTCGGCCGCCACTGAAACGGCACCGATCTGATCGATCGTTACCAGGCGGACCGACACACCCGCCTGACGCGCAAGATCAGCAATGTACTCGACTGTACCCTTGTCCTCCTCCGAATCCGGCACCGCTGTCAAGTGCAATGGAACCGACAAGTCAAGCTCGCGAAACGCTTGCTCGAGCCGATCCTGAAGTGAGTTGAACTGATCGGCATGCGCGGGCAACGCGCCGGTCAGGCGTTGGTCTTCGAGCCAAACCCACTGAAAAAATCCCGTTTCGAATAATGATGTGGGCGTGTCGTAATTAAACTCCAATAACTTCGCCGGCCCGCGCCCCGAATAAGAAAAATCCATGCGCCCGTAGAGATGCGGATCGCCCTGCGTCCAGCTCGCAGCAACCGCATCAGCCCACTCATCCGAGACGCCAAACTCGCGCATCCAGCGCTCATCGCGCGCCGCGCGCGCGACCAGATCGAGTGCCATTTCGTGTAGCTCCGCCGTGGGATCCTCAAGATCCCTCTCGATTTGGCGCAGCGAAAACCGGTAATAGGCCGACTCATCCCAATACGGATCGCCGTCGATCGTATGAAACCGAAAACCGACTTTCTCGGCAAAGCCCTTCCAGCCCGCCCGAGGACTGATCGCCACCCTTTCCATCACCAACCCCCGGCGTCAGCCTCCAACTCCACGAGTGGGTGTCATGCGTGTCGCGGCCTGCTGACCGAAGCCGCCACGACGGACAAGCTGTGCCCCCTGCGGCGCAACAACTGATGGCCGCACCTGTACCGGCCCTGCCGGCCCCACGACTCGATTCGTCGCAGTACGAAAATTCGCACGATCGTCACGCGACTTATACAGCGGCTGAGGCGACAAACTCTGCGCGCCCGCGCGCGGGCCCGATCCCACGGCTTGACTTGCCGTACCTCCTCGAGTCGCGTCCACGCCGCCCGGCGCCAGGCCCGCCGCACCAGCACCGCGCTGGCCCATCATCTGCCCCATCAAAAAACCCGCCATCATCGGCATGAAATAACTGCCACCCGCATGACGCTCGGGAGCCGGCTCACACGCTTCTGCACCAAAATCGGCCTCACATTCGTTGCGATCGACATACCGCGGCGCGCCACGTGTGTGTTGCTCTTTCGCTGCATTCCACGCCTGCTGACACTCATCCGGATCGGCACCGAAGCGCGAGCACTCGGGGATATCGTGAAAAGACACGGCATCGACCGTCCCCTCTCCACTGCAGCCCCCCAGTGCGAAAACAACGCCACCGGCGAGTGGCGCCATCAAAATGAGCGCCGCACGACGACTCCGCTTTTGCCACGGGCGTTTCAGCATCACACCACTCGTCCGCACATGACTCATCGTGCCGACGCGAGCGACAGTACAGGTCGGACGCGCAACAGCCCCCCCTCGTGTCTTCCCAGGCTCATCCATGTCGGCCGAGTTCTTGTCAAGCTCAGGTCCGACGCGATCGACATCATCCTTCGACTGCTCGTCCAACACACTCGACGACACTCCAATACGACTCGACTCAAGACTCATAGCGAACTCCCCAAAAACACTGCGGCGACGCTGCCTATGACGCTCATCGACTCACAAGGTTTTACGCCAAAACGTCATTTAATCGACGACGCTCGAAGATCATCGATGTAGCCCGCTCAGTGCGATCCGACGCCACCCCTTGCCCACGAATCGCGGACATACGCAACGGTCCATGCCGTGGCTACATCGGTCTCCTGATCGTGCTGGCATCACCACTGCAATGATCTGCCATCCCGGTTCAGCGTGCGGGTTCCAGATGACGTCTGGCCTCGCTCCACGTTAACCCGCCATCGCACGATGCTCCGCTCGCGACTGGCGTGCCCAACACCATCTCAATAGGTCATCGACGCCGCATTCAGTAATCCACCCGCAACCGCCGCCGAGGCCGCGAAAACCCCTGCCCCGACTTCACCACGCGTGATCCGACCCGACAGATCGTTGACCACCAAACGCGCCAGAAAAAACACCGCGAGCTGGACCACCAGCGCGATCAAACCCCAGATCAGAAAATCAACCACTGATGTCGCAAAACTAATGGCTGATGACAGCGGCAAAGCGAATCCGATCAACGCGCCGCCAAAAGCCACCGCGGCCGCAGGGTTGTTGGCGCGGATCAACTCAAACTCGCGATGAGGCGTGATCCAGGTGTAAAGCCTCGCAAACAGCAGCAAAAGAACCGCAGCAAGACCGAAATACAGCAAAAACGCCGGAATCCCCGCCAATGACCACCACAAACTCGGCCCCATCACTGTGTCTTCCATGAATCCCCCATTGGTTGAAAAAAGTCGGCATTGCTTTCGCAACTCACCAAAACCCTACGCCCTCGACGAACAAGTTGAGCCCTGCTGACAAATCTGCCGACGAATAAAAACGGATCCTCCGGCAGCCGATAGCGTGAGCGATCAACCTGTTTATTGCCGGCGAAAGAACCCGGAAGTCACCCCTCGCTCGCAAAACGGACGGCTAACTTCGGCTCGGCCCGCCGCCGACGATCCCCGACACAAGGCAACGAGAACAGATTGACACAAAAAAGACCCTGAGCGCCGCACGCAAAACACAAGAGCCTCGAGTATTCGGATCGCCTCGGATCGAAAGCCTCGCTCAAACATGAACGCTATTGCGACGGATTCGCATTTGCGTTTAAATAGTCTCGTAAGTCGTACCTCAGATCTGCGCATCCAGGGACCCACCGATGATCGTCTGCAGCTGCCGTCGCGTTCGTGATACCGACATTCGCGAGTTCATTTCCCACGCCGAGCGACCGCCTCGCCTTCGAGACCTGCGCCGCTGCCTCGGCGTCTGCGGAGAATGCGGGCGCTGCGGTCCCAGTGCCCAACGGCTCCTGCGCGACTACCAAACGGAATGGCGGCAGGCGCCTTGCCTCGAAAGCCGATGTCTTGATGCGATCCAACCAAACGGCACAGGCATCGCGCCAGCAATGCCTCTTGTTGAATCGAAATTCGACGAATCGGAGCTCATCGAACCGGATGCGTTGATCGCTGACGCCTTCAGCACGTCCACGCGATCAGGCAACGCGGCGCAAACGGCAATCTGACACTCATCGATATCATCACATCCGCCTTAGTCACCGCCTCTTCACCGCGATGCCAGCGCGCCGCCATTCGCCTGCAACGATCGCCAGCGCAATCGATCGCGCGCAGCGCGGCGAGTCGGTCAAAAGCATCTGTCAGGACCTCGGTATCGCCGTATCCACTTACTACCTCTGGCGGTCACGGTACAACGGGATGAGGGCTGACCAGATCAAACATGTGCAGACGCTTGAAAGCGATCAACGTCGACTGGAGCGACGGCTCGACAGGCTCGTCGCAAAACGCACGGACCCAAGCGACGACACTCAGTGACGTCAGGCGCAGTGACCATCATGCGGTTACTCGTGGCAGCCAAAGGCGACGCAAGACAGCGTCGCTACCCAATCCGGATCGAGCCGGCCCTCATCGTCGACGCCACGACTCTTTACAGTCTACGAAAAACGGTCAATGCAGCCTTCTAGAAAGTTTCCGGACACGTCGCACCAGATTCAGTGACCTAGCGCAACCGATCTCCATATGATTGAGGAATAACCCCTTGATTGGACGACCTAATCTCGAATCACGGACGCGTACTGTGCTTGATTTCTCAATGCGCGCGGTCCAGAGTTTGGACGGTCGAAAAAACGTCCACGTGGACAGCCGGGATCAAGGCCTTCGAGTGAGTCGCGCGCGACACGCAGCGCGCCAAAGCGGTCAGACCCGCCCACGCTTGACCCGTTGCACGTTCGGCTGGCCAGCCCGCGCAAAAACGGCTCGTATAACGATCCGAAACCATTGAGGAGACAGTCAATGAAAGGCGATGCCAAGGTTATCGAGTACTTGAACCGTTGCATCCGCAACGAGCTCACGGCGATCAACCAATATTTTCTGCATGCCCGCATGTTCAGAAACTGGGGTCTCCACGAACTCGACGAATACGAGTACCACGAATCAATCGACGAAATGAAGCACGCGGATCGTCTGATCAATCGTGTCCTTTTCCTTGAGGGGCTTCCGAACCTCCAAGACCTTGGCGCATTGCGAATCGGAGAGAACACCAAGGAAATCTTCGAGTGCGATCTCGCGATGGAGCTCGACGCCATCCCGCTGCTTCGTGAGGCCATCGCCTACTGCGAGAGTGTCAAAGACTTTGTCACGCGAGAACTGCTTGAGGACATCCTCGAAAGCGAAGAAGAACACGTCGATTGGCTCGAAACCAACCTCGATCTGATCGAGCGCATCGGACTGCAGAACTACCAGCAGTCAAAAATGGGCCACTCGACAAGCGACTAGCGCCACGTCACGTGCGGAATCGACACGATCCGTCACGACACCCGCGAGCTCCGCTGTCGGGTGTCGTTTGCATTTAAAGGCCATCAGTCTTTATCGCCTGCCGCAACCAATCAGCTCGTGTGCAAGATCCGCGCTTGTCTCGACAGCCGCGCCCATCACGAGCCCGCCAACGATCGATTCGCAGTGCGTTGATTCCCTGCCTTAATCCCGCTTTTCTCAGGATTTCGTTTTCGTCGTTCGGTCGCAAGGGAAATCATTGGCGAGCGGGTGCACCGCATCAGCCATGGTCTTCGGCCTAGCTTTCGCCGTAAGGAGCAGCGGTTTGGCCAACCTCCGATCAGCCCGTCCTGACCGCCGATGCGACCGGTGATGCTCGGAAGGCGTGGACTCAGCGCTCGTCGACGAGCGCTCGATCGAGACCCACATCGAGGCGAACCGACTCCCGGTCAAGAGCAACCCGCCCATGCACTGCCCAGCCCTCCGCAAGACACTGCGAATCGAGCACCTCATGCGGAAGGCCAGCCGCCAGAACGTGGCCATCGCGCATGACGATCAACTGATCAGCCGCACGCGCCGCCAATTCAAGGTCATGCAACACAACGACGACGGCCAGCCCGCGCGCTGCCCACTCGTGCATGCGCTCAGTCAACCGTAACTGATGGTGGATATCCAACGCAGACGTCGGTTCATCGAGCAGAAGCACGCCTGGATGATCCCAATCGCAATCAGCGATTTGTGCCAAAGCGCGCGCAATTTGAACACGCTGACGCTCGCCGCCGGACAGCGTCGACACCTCGCGCCCCCACAGCTCGAGCGCATCCGCCGCTTGCATCGCACGCAAAATTCTCGCGCGGTCGCGGCGACAGGCACCATGCGGCAATCGACCCAGCGCGACGAGCTCCTCGGTCCGCAAGCCGGTCGCCGCTACAGTGTCCTGAATGACCATCGCGCGTTCGCAGGCGAGCCGCCGCATACACCACTGATCGAGACGCCGTCCATTCCACCGTACCCAACCGAAATCCGGTGGCAAATCGCCGCTCAACACACCGAGCAGGCTGCTCTTGCCCGCCCCGTTCGCACCAACGACGGCATGGACCTGGCCAACTCCAAAGCACAGTGAAACATCACTGAGCAGTCGGGCACGTCCGCGTTCGACGGTCACAGAATGCAATTCGAGCGATTGGTGAACCGATCGAGAACCGATCCGCGCGTAGTCATACGGAAGACGCGCGCGAGCGTAACCGTGACCCTGCTCACCCTCATGATCACAGGCCGCCGTCGGATTGAAATCGCGACCAGATTCCCGCCGCAATCCCAGACCGGATTGCGAGCCCGGTGCCTGCGCCCAATCATTACAAGTGTAATCAGCCGCGGAATCGGCTGGAGCGGAGGTGGATCGATCGAGACGCCGTGCCGTCCGGACAACATCACCGGGCGACAACAGCGCACGCAGCCGTTGTTGCCAACGACTGCGAAACGACAAGGCGCCCTGCGCCGGCGAACCCCATTTCACTCGTCGAAACGTGCTCACTGAAGTATTCATGTGAACCTCCTGCGCATGCGCAGCAACAACCAGAGAAAGAACGGGCCACCGAGCAGTGCGGTCAATAGGCCGATCGGCAGCTCGGCAGGCGCGATCACGGTTCGAGCCGCAATGTCAGCCAACAGCAACAGCAATGCGCCGCCCAGAGCCGAACCGGGCAACAGATACCGGTGGCTCGGCCCCACCCATAACCGCAGCAAATGCGGAACAACCAGTCCGACGAATCCAATGATCCCCGCCACGGCCACGCTCGCACCCACTGCCGCGGCCACCAAAACGATGGCGACGACCGTGACCCGATCGACTGCAAAACCCAAGTGACTCGCACTACGCTCGCCCAACATTAACGCGTCGAGGGCCGGCGCCAGCCAGCGCGTCGCAGCGATCAGGGCAAGACTTGCGAGGCCCGCGACGATGATCATCGGCCACGCGCCACTGGCCAGCGAGCCCATGTTCCAAAACGTGATCGTCCTCAGCTGCTGATCATCGGCGAGAAACACGAATAAACCGGTTACGGCACCGGCAATCGCATTGATGGCGATTCCGGCCAGGATCAGTGTCGCCACGCTCCGCGATGGGTCTCGGCGGGCGATTGCGTAAACCAGCAATGTCGCGACCGAAGCGCCGACAAACGCCGCCAGCGGGATGGCAAAACCCGAGAACACGCCGACGATAGGTGCCCACACCGTGCCGCCCAGCACGATCATCGCCACCGCACCCAAAGCGCCGCCCGCAGAAACCCCGATCAAGCCCGGGTCAGCCAGAGGGTTGCGGAACAGACCCTGCAGAACCGCGCCACCGACGGCCAAACCAGCGCCCACGATCATCGCGAGTAAGACGCGCGGAACGCGCAGATTCCACAACACCTCCCGGGCGAGGCGATCGCCATCGTCGTGTCGCAACAAAGCAGTGAACAACTCGCCGATGCTCAGTGCCAAGGGCCCCGTCGCCAATCCCGCCAGCGCGGCCAGTGCCAGCGACAATGACAACGCCACGAGCGTCCAACGGGCACGACAGCGGCGTCCATCGACGTCGGCATGAGAAGTATCATCGACGAGACCCTCATCGTCCCCCTGGGGCCGTCGTCGTTCACTAAAGCGCCTAGAGCGTCTTGTGCCTTGATCTGTGGTGTTACGGGCGCTCGGTTCCTGCGGCCAACGGCGGACGGATGTCACGCCACCCTCCCGAGCTGTCCCGCTCACCGCGGCCGGGCTGGCCGTGCACACGGCCCCTCGTGCCGCATGCAGCGATCGGCGAGTTGGTTTCACCGAAACCATCACGACAACCCTTCCGGCAAAGAATCACGCATGAAGCCGGCAACACGACCCACCGCCTCAGGCAGGCGCGGCCCAAACCCGAGCAAGAACAACGTCTCTTCGGTCAAAACGGGCAGAGATCGCAGTGTGCGCGACAATCCCCGACCGAAATCACCGGAGGGATCCCCCGCGAGTACCACCGCATCGGGGCGAAGACGCAACACACCCTCGGTCGAAATGGGGCGATAACCGCGTTGCCCGGCCAATGCATTGCGGCACCCGGCGAGGCTCAACAGCGCGTCCGCTTTGGTTTCCCGACCAGCAGCCACGGCACTCCCTGCGCCGTGTGACATCACGAACAGGACGTTCGGACCCGGCGCCGGCGGCAAAGTAATCGCGCTACGCGCCTCATAGATTTCAGCAAGTAGACGTTGGCTGTCGACGACTCGATTCAAACGATCTCCCAATGTGGTGATGCGTCGCGCCAACCCATCCCACGACGGCTCACCATCAAGGATCCAATTTTCGATCCCGGCCTGTTGCAACCGCGATAACGTCTCGGATGGACCTGCGCTGCCGTCATGCACCACGGCATGTGGGCGCAACGACAAAACGCCTTCGACAGGAAGCGCATGCTGATAACCAACCTGAGGCAACCGAGTCAGAGCTTCAGGGAACGTCGACGTCGTGTCGACACCCACGAGGCACGACAAACCACCGAGCGCGGCAATCGTCTCACTGACACCACCGCCGATCGATACCACGCGCAACGCTTCGCAATTACTCTCAGGATTTACCGATTCCAAATCAGCGCCCGTCACGCGGCGCGACGCGACCGCCGATCCGGTAAAGGCCAGCGTCATGCCCGCGCCGAGCGCCCCGACGACGAAATCACGCCGACGCATCGTGCTTCTCCATCGATGATGCCGCCGGATTAGTCGCCTTCGCCGCAGTCAAATCGCCGCAGGCAATCGCGCTCGCCGCATGAGATGACAGCGCTTGGCGCGGCTCCGCAACCGGACAAGCGACTGGCTCGCACAGATTCACCAAGGCACGCCAGCGTGGATCCTCGGGTTGTCCCGGCTTACGCGCGCCGAACATCTGCAGGATGAGTTCGCCCGAGAGGTCATACAGTTCGAGCGAATGCACAGACCCATCGACGGTCGGCTTGCGCACGACCCACGACTCGGCGATCGCCGTCGTCCGCAGATGCAGATTGAACTTCGGATCGAGAACGTTAAACCAGTCACCGGTACGGCATAGCCGCCGCACGCTGCCGGTGTGAATCTGCACGATGCCGCGATTGCCAACAAAAATCATGATCGGAAGATCGTCGTCTGCAGCGTATTCGAGCAACTGCTCCACCGTCGCGATCCCGACCGGCCATGCACGTGATGCACCCGCCAATCTCAACGCCTGAAGGCGTCCAACCTCGAAGCGACTCAACAGTTCGACGAAATCATGGGTGTCGCGCAGGGCATCCCAGTGTGCCCGCAGACCGTCGGCGTCCACCTCGTCATCCCGCAAACGCGCACGGGTCTGCGGAAGACTCAGCGGCTGGAATGGCGACGACTGGTCATCATCGAGCAAATGCTCGACCAGACCATCCCACACCGCATGGCGAGTCGCGGCCGTCTGATAAATCTTGTGGATCGCCAGACCATCGACTCCAAACACCTGAAAGCTCTTGCGCTGGTTCTCTCCCTCACCCTCGACCACATGAAACAACGCATGCCAATGTGAAAGGAACAGACGCAAATCGATGTCCGGATTGACCAACAGCCCCATCGAGCCGAACACCCGGGCGTTGGAATAGACACCATGTCGTTCGTGCACCGCATGCTCGTTACGAGTCAGCCCCATTACCTCGCCCACCGGCTCGAGGCGTGTCAGCCACTCCGCGAAATCGGCGCGTAGACGGGTCACGCCCTCGCCAAGACGCGTCGTGACCAATTCAGCCTCGGAGACATCGAGCACTTGTGCCGCATCGCGAATGCGCAGACGCGGGTGCTGAAGCCGCAGATGGGCCCAGCGCGCCGCCAGATCCCCGTTGCCTCGCGCGGCCGAAGATGATTTTCGTGTGTGCCCCTCAGCGGGATGCTCCGCGGTATCCCCGGGCCGGCTCGGCCGCAGGCGCGGCCCGATTGACCCGGTCAGAAAGCCGGTCGTCACCGCTGCCTCGGCACCGTGTTGTGAAGACATATCAAACATTGCCATGAGACCCTCCTGATGACGCCCGGGGCGTCCTGATGTCGGTGGAAAATTTTTCAGACGGGTGCTTGCACACCCCAGTGACAATCCGTGCCGGTGTCGCCGATCGACACCATGCGATCCACACACGCGTACGTTACTCAGAATTGCCAGCTTGCCCGCACGGACAGGTTTCGCCCCGGATCCGGCAGCGCTGAGTTGTGCGGCCGGTACTGGCGGTCGGTGAGGTTGTCAACACGAAAATCGACTCGCATACGACGATCGAACCGAGCGGGCTGCCAAGTCACAAAGGCGTCCCACAACGTGTAACCCGGCGTTTCGCTTGCGTCTGCGCGGACGCGATCCTGGGTCGCCACGGCGGTCACGCGCGCGCCGAGCAGCCAATCACGATTGAATAACCAGCGCCCTGCCGCCAGCGAAAGCTCATCCGCTGGAATGCCACCCAACGCATCGCCATCCGATCGGTTCCTGCCGCGTAAACGTGTTGCCGTTGCACGTATGAACGCGTTATCGGTGCGGTAATCCAACTCCAGCTCAGCACCGTTGATCCGCGCATCGAGAACGTTATCCGAGAACGTCCGACCCATTGGCGGCCCCATGGGCCGTCCGACAATGGGGTCGAACACCACACGCTGCTCGATGAAATCGTCAAAATCGGTACGAAACACGTTCAACCGCGCGTCGATGCGATCGCCGGTGACAAACTGATCGCTGCGACCATAGACGAGACCGATTTCACGATTCTTGGCGCGCTCCGGACGCAAATCCGGATTCGGCACAAATACGTTGCCGGGGAAATGCAGTCCGCCGACGTACAAATCTGTCAATGACGGCGAGCGAAAAGCCTCCGCGTACTGTGCGACGAATGCGAAGTCGGGCGTCAGCGAAAAACGCGCCGCCAACGATTTCGAAGTTTCGGAATCACTGCGGGACTCACGATCGTTCGCTGAAAAACGGGTGCGATCGATGCGCAGCCCCGGCGTCAACTCAAAACGGTCACCAAGGAACGCGGTGTACTGCAAAAACAGCGCTGAAGTGGTTCGCGTCGCGTCGGGAAACTGAGGTCGCGGTGCGGCATCTCGAGTCCCTGATTGGGTGTCACGCAACGCCTCGAAGCCTGCAATCAAGCGGCCAGGCACGCCCGCTTCGATCACAGAGACATTGGCGACATCGATGCCTGTGGTGTCGAGGTCGGTGCCATCGCGCCGTCCATCCGTCACTCGCCGCTCATCGAGTTCAATCTCGGTGCGGTAGACCGTCGCGTCGAGATTGATCCATGGCGATTCGGGGTCATAGCGATAACGGGCGGTCAACGTGCGCGAATCGGTACGCCGATCGACGATGTTGTCGAGCGAGCTGGTGTTTGCGGCCGATGGCAGGCGGTGATCATCGCGAAACGCCTGAAGACCGAGGCCGAAGCGATGATCGTTGACGGCGAAATCGGCACGCGCGAGACCCGACACGATGTCGTCGCCGGTCAACGGGATACGTTCACCATCGCCCGACTCGCGGTCACTCGATTCTCGACTCAAGATAGACGCCAGCACGCCATAGCGATCATCTTGATCGCGCACCGCCGCGCTACCGGCAAACAAGCGCTCATCGCCCTGTGACGAATACGCCGCGGTCAGCCGCCCGCCACGCGTCGCCTCACCGAGAAAACCACGCGCGTCCAGCGTACGGAAACTCACCACGCCGCCGAGCGCACCCGAGCCATACAACGTCGACGACGGCCCGCGCAGAACCTCGACCCGTTCCAACAAAAAGGGGTCGAGGAACACTCGCCCGCGGTGACCGGAAGCAAAGTTCTGGCGCGCGCCGTCGAGGCGAATCACCACGCGCTCGCCACCCAAACCCCGGATCACCGGCTGAATCGCCGTAGCACGCGGCCCGCCGGATACACCGACCCCTGGCATCTCGCGCAGGACGTCACCCAAATCTCGCGCCTGTTCGATCTCGAGCGAATCTCGATCTCTCACCGACACCGGTGCCGTCGCGTCTTCAGCCTCGATCGTTGCGCGCAGCGATTCGATTTGAATGGGCGCCAGACGCGCCGACGACGCCACCATCAACGAGGCCGAACGGTGATGTTCCGATGCCTCGGCGAGACCGCTGCGAACAGGCCCGTTCGCCGCTTCAAAGGTCTGCGACGACACGCCATTCGCGCGCGGTTGCGGCTGGGCGTCGTGTGTCGGTGCATCGGGCCTTTGCGCGACACGCACGCGCGACCCCGGTCGATCAAAGACGGCAGAACGATCGACACGGCTGGCCGCGCGATCAAACGCATGACGTTCTGAAACCGCCCCAACAGCGTGATCCTGAGCAGCGGTATGCGGTTCACTCGCGACACCGGTATCCGGTTCATCACTGCTCGCGGACACAGCGCCGGCGTGACACGCGCCCAAAGCCAAAATCACAGCTACAGAGAGGATCCGGCGATGCCAGAACGAACGTCGGCCCTCTGTTACAACCCACTGCCCCATACCAGTTCCCCATTCACACAACGGTGTGAGCTTCCGTAAAGGCGACGCTTAAAGTCGTCGCCGAACAGATCGGCTCGCTGGCAAATGGCTGGCTGGCGGATCGCGCTGGATCGCCACTCAATCGTGTGGCGCCCTTGTAAGTCTCCGGCTCATTCGAGAACAAGGCGGAGAACGCACGCATCAATCGATGCGCCGTGATGAATGCGAATGATAGCTGTTCTCATTACTAAGTCAAGTTACGCGACACCCGCCCCATCGAGCGGGCTGCCATTCGCTTCGGTCGAGAACGGCTAGGAGCGCTCAGAACACGGCTCCAGCACATGCGCGAGCCGACCTGAACGCCTAAGCGCTCGGCAACGATCGAGTTGCGCGTGCCACCGTCCACGGCGGCGCACGACGGGACTCGCAAAAAATGATCGGATGAAATCGGGCGAGCACGATCACCGCGACTCAACGGATCGCATCACGCCCTAGCGAGTGGCCTCCCCGGCAAGACGTCGATGCAACTCGAAACGCAGCCGTTCCATCGGCAACAGACCGGGCGCGGTGTGATCCAGTGTCGGCGGGCGCAGTCCGCGGGAGAACGCTTCGCTGGCCTCAAATGCGTCGATCAACGCCGCATCACGCGAAAAAACATGTAGCGGAACCGCCCGCGAAGCACTGGAGCCAACGACTAACGGCGCCGCTGGATGGTCTCCAATAACGAGCACCAATCGATCGTCCCGCACCCGTTCTTCAAGCAAGGATAACGTGACGTCGAGCGAATATCGCACCGAATCGCCATAGTGCTCACGCACACGATCGAGATCTCGCCACAGCTGCTCTGGTGTTTCGCCAAGACCGTCAAATCGCCAGAACACCGCGCCCTCGTCGTCGATCTCGCTCCAATCGAGGCGCGGCAAGATTGGCGTCCACGGCGCATGCGACGAAATCAGCGCCGTCACCGTCATCAACGGTGTATCGGATTCGGGTTCGCGCTCGCGACCCGGGACACGAGCGATCTGTCGTTCGGATGCGCCGTTTGAACCCTCACGCGCAGCCCACTGATCCGACGCGACCGATAAACGATTCGAATGAGCCCCATGCAACGAGGCGACCGGCCCGGGTCGTCGACTCTGCGCGCGCAAACGCTCCAGCGCCGCCAACGTGAACTGGTCGGGCATCGTCACCCAATGAAACGGTGGCCCCGCGTAGCCCAAGTCGCCCGCTTCATAAATCTCGTCGAAAGCAAACCAGCGTCCTTCAGGCCAGGGCAAAACGATTGCCGGCATCACGGCCATCGTCCGATAGCCCGCCGCTTGCGCATCGTCGAGTAGCGTCGTCGCCGGTGAACGCAGCAAAAACTCATAGCGCAACTGATTCGTGACCGGCTGGCCACTGAGGAGCGTGGCGTGCGCCAACCAGCTCTGCCCCCCCATGATGGGCGCTTCGACCGTCGTCGATGCCATCGCCCAACCGGCGCTCGAAAGTCGCGCCTCCCAGTCGTCGAGCACGGTCAGCGTCGCGTCCCGCCAGCGCGCATCACCGAGCAGTGACTGACCGTACGATTCAATAAACACCACGTCGAAGTCGCGTCCCTGCAAAGCGGTCAGCGGTACCACGTCCACGGCGTGCGAACCACGCAAAACCTCGGCGAATACCGCAGCTTCTGCTCGTGTCATCACAAACCGTGTCGACTGTTCGCGCACCAGATGCACGACCGGCGACACCGCTCGCGAAACGCGATCAAGCCCCCACAAGGGTCCGACCTGGCTCTGCCACACGCCGTATAGACCGAATCCGAGCACCGCGACGAACACCACCGCGACACCCCCGAGCGACGTCGGCCGCCAAATCGCCATCACACGAGCGCCACGCCGGACGACCCATTCAAGACCCCCGACGATCCCCCACGCCAAAGCCACCAAACCGGCGCTAAAGGCGATAGCGGCGACCACCGTCGCCAAGGCACCGACGTTGTCGCGACCGAGATGCCACAGCGACATCAACAGCGGGACATCAAGCGCGAGATTCAACCCGCGATCAAGCACGACTCGAGCGACGCCGTCGAAGACCGCCAACACGAGCAAGATCAGCACACCCAGCGCTGCCAATCCCCACGCCAAACCACCTGCGATACGAACGCTTCTCGTCGCGCCGAATAGCCGTCCGGTGGCGTCGATCGAGCGTGATCGGGCGATCGCGAGTAAACCCAGCACAGCAACCAGAACCACCGCCTCGAAGGCAAGCCGATTGGGCCCAAGAATCCCGCCGCCCGCGGTCCATTGCGCAAGCCTCGGATAATGACGCGGCAACTCGATCGCCAAGAACGCCAGATTCAGCAGCGCGAAAGTCAAACCGAGCACGACGAAAAAACCGAGTCCAGTACGAAACGCTGATGGGTACCGGTTGAGCGTGGATTGGGCGGCTCCGTTCATAGCATCCTCGTTCTGATCAAGCCTCACCCGCTTGGCTTTACTGCGGGTCTGTGAGGCCACCGGGGTAATTCACACGTTGCTCGGCTTCTCCGATGTTTTGCCGAGACTTCAGTTCAAAGGACTAGCGGCGAGACCTCAGCATCACGCGCCAACACACGAGCGTCGAGACGAGCGCGATCGGGCCACAGACGCAGCACCCGCGACACACTCGTCGAGGAGCAAGCCAATGCACGACGTCAAACCTTCAAAGAAGCGCAGCGCCCAACGCAGAACGTTCAACGCAAGAACCCCTCTGATCCCCTCGTAAAACGGGAACCCCGCCCAGACAAATGCGTCTCACGAAGTATGCAAAATTACAAGAAAGCCCCAGCGCTCCGTCGGACCAGCGCACGCCGCCAGCCGCGCACGACGCTCGCCATCGTCATCCAAATCGGGATCGCACTCTCGCTCGCCTCAGCCGCTCGGGCCGATCCACCGCAGCCCAGTAGCTTCGTCGCTCAGCTCGCCTCAGCGCCATCACTCAGCAATGCGGACGCGCGCACCGCTGAAACACAAGATTTCGCGACCCAGATCGACCACGCCTTCGCGACCATCGTCGACTTCGCGCGACAGCGTGCCAACCATCCCCACCAGACGCCCGAGCAAATCCCCGAAGCTTGGCAGCGCCTCGATTACGACGCCTACCGTGACATCCGATTCCGCGCCAACGCAGCACCCCGCTTTGGCGATCGCCCCTTTACCCTCCAGCTGTTTCACCCCGGATTTCTGTTTCCGGAACCGGTCAAAATCGAACGTCTGATCCTGAGCACTGATCATCCGCTCGACTCCTCGGAGATAACGCCCAACTGGGTCGATCCAGAGCTCGCCGAAGCCACTGCAACGCAGCTCGCTCGTTCTGAACGTCACACCGAGTCAAACGACACCAGCGGCGCCGGCGATCAAGAACGACCAGAAACCCAACCCATCACCCACCTGTTCCACGATGCACAAGCGGTCACAAGCCACGGTGAATCGTTCGACTTCGGTCCCACGGCCCGTGCGGCCATGCAACGACTCGGCCTCGACCCAGACCACGATCGCTTGGCGGACAGTGCGGGCTTTCGCGTCCATGCGCGTATCCACGAGCATGACTACGCCGACGAATTCTTGGTTTTTCTTGGTGCCGCCTACTTTCGCTTGATCGGCCGTGAGCAACGTTACGGTCTATCCGCGCGCGGTCTCGCGATCGATGCCTCGAGTCGCGAGCGGTTCCCCGTGTTCCGCCACTTCTGGGTTGTCGATCCGCCTGCGGCGGGCCCGATGCGAACAGCTTCACGGTCAACGCCACCGACCACGAACCCGGCGCAGTCGTCGACGGTCGCCAAGGCCTCAGTCGATCCGGCGTCGGACGATGGCCCTGCCGACGAATCAACCACTGATGCCGGCGGACCCTCATCTGAATCCGGCGAGCTTCATGTCTTTGCCTGGCTCGATGAGCCCGCTGTCTCTGGCGCCTACCACTTCCGGATCGCGCTCGAACCCGTCATCTATGTCGATGTCCGCGTCCGGCTGTTCGCCCGCGACGACGTCGATGAGCTCGGAGTCGCTCCACTGACCAGCATGTTCTGGTTCGGCGATGGCGAGAGCCGACTTCACGACGACTTTCGCACCCGCGTCCACGACAGCGACCGTCTGGTCATGCTTGTCGCAGACCAGCGCTGGCTGAATCGCTCGCTGAGCAACCCCCAGAGCAAGCGGGTCACGCGCCATTTCTTGCGCGACCCCATCGGCTTTGCTCTGATGCAGACCCCGCGAGAGTTCGTCGACTACGGCGACGCTGAAGCGCTGTATCACAAGCGCCCGAGCCTGTGGGTGGAATGGCTCGAAACGGACCAACGAGCCACAACCCACAGCGCAACCCAGTCAAGCGATTCACCGCCCGCGGTCAACGGCGCCGATACCTCCCGGTCAGCCGAACCATCCCGCTCTGGCGGTCTTGGCGCCGGCTCCATCACCCTCTTGGAAATCCCGACTCCCGATGAAACGCACGACAACATCGTCGCGTACTGGGTCCCCGAGGCTCCGTTGCGAGCCGGCGATGAAAAACAGTTTCATTACCGTCTCGTTCCGTTCAACACACCCGAAGACCTCGCCGATCGCAGAGCCGCCATCGCCCGCGCCGTGGAGCCGCGCACGGACCAAGACCACAGCGGCGCCATTCGATCGACGTCCACACTGTCTTCCGCGAGTGCGTCAAGTCATACGGCCGATGTTCAAGCGCTTCCGCCATGGCGCCTCGACCAAATCAAAACCACACATGCGGGCGTTCCCGGTCACATCAGCCGCGACGATCAGCACGATCGCCGGTTGATTCTTGACTTTTGCACGGCATTGACGTCGAACACTGCGGCGAGCAATGCGCCGGAAGACGAGATCGAGTTCGCGCTTCGGCCGACGGTTCTGCCCGCTGGACACCGCATCGAATCCGCCCAGCTCATTCACTTACCGGGCGTCACCGGCCCACGCTGCCGCGGCGACGCCAACGCCCGCGGCATACGCGTCACCGTGATCCTACGCGGTCCCGCTTCAGCACAAGACAGCGAATTGAGCGCAAGCGCTCAGGGTAGCGACGCTCGCCCGGCCCTTCTCGCCGATCTGGAAATCTGGCTCGAACACGACGGCAAAGTCATCTCGGAGGTCTACACCGGCCCCGTCTACTCCGAACCCGTGCACACCACCATGAACGACATGGCATCAGTCCCAATCGATATGGGTGGCTCAGCGATCGGTCGCGACCGATTGGCTTCCGCTCACGCAGACTCGATCGCGACGAGCCCCGTCGATCGCGCCGGCATGAATGGCGACCCAAACAGTCCGCGTCTCACCGAATTCGTCAAGCCGGTTGCAGCGGCATCATCCAGCGAAGTCTCATCGGCACAGCCGTACCTCGAGGTCTCACCCGATCGACTCATCTCGCAGCCGCACCAACCCTCGGCCTGGCAAAACTCCCAGGCCTCACACACCAGCGCGCGCCGCACTCACCCAACTTCACGGCGGAGTCAGCAGACGCCGCCGACAATCACGACGGGTCTTGGACCCTTTATCGAGCGAGGTCATAAAAGGCCTCGCAAAGCCGCAGACCATGCGGACTCTGCTGTTGCCTCGATCCAGCGTGTTCAATCCATCAGGGTCATTCATCAATGAACGCTCGCGCAGCAATGCGCCTCCAGTACGACACCCATCGGCCCGCGCTCCCTGCGCAATCCGCGCTGTCCGCGCCGAAGCCGATCGCCGGCCGCCACAACGCTTCGAGCATCGACGCCATCGCCGATGCTCGTCATGCCGCTGCACCGCCGGTGGGTTCTCCAAGGATCCGCGCGCCTGCAGTCCCGGATCACTCGCAACACATACGCTGGGGGCTGCGACGCCGGCTCCTGTTGGCCTTGGTCGGCGTCACGACAGCGTTCGCGGTCGTGCTCTGGTGGCTCATTGGTGCCGAGATCGTTTCCACACCTCCGTCCGGAGCGCCTTCACTCACGGAGCCGTTTTTGGGGCCATTCGCCGCGTTTTCTGCAACGTCCAACGCAGCGACGTGGCTTGAATTGACCTGGCTAATCGCCACGTCGATGATCCTGATGCTTCACATCGGCTGGCTTGCACTGTGGTTCTGGACCGCCATCATCGGCGCCTGGATCACTCGCCGCGGCGCCATCTCGCTCGATGACATCGCGCCCTCACGCGAGCGCAGGTCATTCGCAACCACACCATCACACCCAAGCGCCGGCTCAACCCAACGATACTCATCTGGCGCTCACAGCACCGCGCACGACGCCACGCGCGCAGCGCGACACGACGCTGCGACTCGCCCCTCGACAAGCGCCCTACCGCACCAGACGATCGGCGCGCAACAGATCGCCGACGCCAGCACCGTCCTCGTGCTACCCGTCTTCAACGAGGATGCGAGCGCCTGGGGCGAGCGCCTCGACGCAATGCTGTCGGATCTGGCGATGCTCGGCGCACGTCACCGATTTGCCGTCGCGGTGTTATCGGACAGCAACTCCGCGAGCATCCGGGCCGACGAAGATCACGTCGTCACCACCCTAAAAGCAATCCACTGCACAGCGCATCATGGCGCCGGTGCAGTGGACTTGGTCGATCCCGACACGCTGGACACCACCGAGTCAGACGCGAGGCCATCGGACACGGCAACGTCGACCCACGTCGAAACTAATACCGCTGATCCATGCCCGCGAATTCATCTCGTGCGGCGCCTCGACCGTACCGGGTTCAAAGCCGGCAACATCATGCATTTTCTCGATCACGAAGGTCGGCATTACACCTACATGATCGTACTCGATGCCGATTCGATCCTCAGCGCCGAACGCCTGCTCGAACTCGAACGCGCGATCGCCGCCCGTCCCGATACCGCAATCATTCAAAGCGTCCCGCAGTTCTATGCGGCCTCAAGCCGATGGGCGGCGTTGTTCAGCGAGCCCGCCCGCCGACTCGGCCCGATCCTCGCCGCAGGCGCCACGTGGTGGCAGGGTCCTGAGGCGAACTACTGGGGCCACAATGCGATTCTGCGTATCGCACCGTTTCGCGCCCATGCGCGGCTTGCCGACCTTCCGGGTCGCGGCGTTCTGTCCGGCGCCATTCGCTCGCACGACTTCGTCGAGGCCGCGCAACTACAGCGCGCCGGCTACGCCTGCTGGCTCGACCCTCAGCCGGGCGGCAGTTACGAGCAGCTGCCTGAGAACCTCGGCGCTTTCGCGCAACGAGAGCGGCGTTGGATGCACGGCAACCTCCAACACTTGAGGCTCATCACCAGTCGCGGCTGGTCGGCAATGAGCCGTCTGCACTTCGGCCTCGGCGCGCTGGGTTACCTGATGGCGCCTGCTTGGCTACTCTTCATCGCCTTGGTGCTCGCCGCACCACTGATCGTCTCAGGGGCTGACCCATCGCAGACCCCGCGGTCGACCGCCTCCTCATTCGTCGAGCTGCGTGACGATGCCCGCCCCGCGGCGATCGAGACGGCACCATCGACCACCGATCGAGCGAACGCCGGCGCGCAAATCGTGAACCGATCCGCGTCGACCGAGCCCTCGACCCGTGCGATCTCTGATCGAAATTTCGACGCCAGCACTCCCCAGAGCCAAGCGTTATTGGCCTTTGCCTTCTCGCGCGATGAGCGTCGTACTGCAGATTTCGACCGTTTCGGTCTTCAAACCGACGACAGTCCGCCAGCTGTAATGACGAGCCGGAATGTTCAGGCGACTGATCGCGCGAGTTTATTTGATCATCCAGACGCACCTCACCGTCCCGCGAGCATCGGGTCGGGCGGCACGGTGATCCCCGCGATCGCTTTACTGACACTGATCGGCGTGCTGCTGATCCTGCCGCGCACGCTCGCCGCCATCTTGCCATTGCGCGCCGCCGCGCCAAATGATCGCCCCTCCCGCGGGTTTCAAATCGACACTCGCAGCGATACCGTCGCCGTCACGGATCATTCTCGCGCCGAAATCAACCCGCACGCCCGCGACCATGCGGCCGACACCGCGACCGTGCCGGTCAGCGCGAACATCATCGACTTCGCCTCCGGACGCGTCGCCACGCCGGGCTCAAGGCAGGATCAAGCGCCGCTCGCCACGTCTCATCGGCATGGATCGGAAGGCTCCCGAGTCTTTGTCAGCCGGGTTGCCGAAATCGTCAACGCTGGCCCGCGCCGCCCGTCCGAGTCCGGCGCCGACTTCGTCAGTATCGATGCCATGCAGGCCGATCACGGCCTGAGCCCCGACCGCACAGCTTCAGCGATTGACGAACCCTTGCTGCGACGTCTCGCCGTTCTTCCACGCGAGCTGATCTGGATGCTGCTGGTCGCGCCCCTACTGATGTTGTGGCACGTTTTCATGTTGCAGACGCTCTTAATCGGCCGCCAACCCGGCTGGGGGCGCGACCCGCACTCGATTCACGACACCTCAAGCGACCACAAGTCCGTCGTGCAGAGATTCGAAGCAATTCGTTCCACACAAGCCTCCGGGACCACCAAAACTCAGGACCATGAAGAACGCCAGCCCTCAGCGAGCGATGGTCGAGCAGAAGAAAACCGCAACCGGCTTCGGCGCATCCGCACTCGCGCCCGTGCCTGTGCCTGTGCCTGTGCCTGTGCCTGTGCCTGTGCCCACGAGACGAGCCGATCTCAACGGCGCCACGAGGCGCTCATCCACCTGCCCCTGGCGTCAATTGGGCTGACTGCGATCGGCCTCGTCATCATCGGCAACCTGACCCCATGGGTTCTGACCATTGCAGTGCCAGCTTGCCTATCGCCTTGGATCGCCTTCCATCTGGCCGGCGCCCAAGTCACCTCCACGACACCGCCCGACGTTGCTGAGATACAAACAGCGCGTTTTTCGGAGGTACAAAAGTAATGCGCCCAGGCATGAACCTTGGCCACGCAGCGGCCGGACTCGCGATCGGCGCCGCTGACGGTTTTCGCAGTGCGACGGGTCTACTGCGATCGCTATGGGTCTATCGTCGGCCCTTTCGGCAACGCGCGCTTCGCCGTCTTTATCAGCCGTTCGTACCCCGTGGTGGCCTCGTCTTCGACATCGGCGCTCATCTTGGCGATCGCTCGATCGCATTCGATCGCCTCGGTGCGCGCGTCGTGGCGTTCGAGCCGCAAACCCGTCTGCATCGCTGGTTTGCGATCGGTCATCCGGCACGGCGGCGCATTGAACTACGAAGCGAAGCCTTGGGTTCACAAACCGGTTTCGCCTGTCTCGCCGTCTCCACCCGTCATCCAACCGTCTCAACCCTGTCACGACGCTTCATCAACGACGTTTCTCGACCTGGTTACGGATTCGAAGATGTGAACTGGGATCGCGAAGCTGCCGTAGCCGTCAGCACGCTCGACGAAATGATCGCTTTCTACGGACGTCCCGACTTTTGCAAAATCGACGTCGAAGGGTTCGAAGCCGATGTTCTCGCCGGCCTCAGCCAACCGCTCTCAGCGTTGTCGTTCGAATTCGTGCGCGGCGCCGAACAGGTCGCGCTCAGCGCGGTTGATCGTCTGCGCACACTCGGCGAGTACGAATTCAACATCGTTCTCGGCGAACGTCGCGATTGGATCTGGCCCATGTGGCAGCCCGCAGCCAGCGTATGCGAGCGTCTGGCCACACTGCCACCCGCTTGGCGGTCTGGCGACATCTACGCGCGCCTGATTGACGCCTCTGCCACGACGACGAAGCCCGTCTGAAGCGAGGGCAACTGGCGATTTTCAGACGGGCCCGCGTGTCGTTCCGCGGACGGCATCGACGCGACAGCCGATCACGGCATCGTCGCCGCGACATCACAGCGATGATCAGCGCGTCGCTGATCGTCACATCACAGCGCAACACGACTCGCATCACCAAAACGTCAAGGGCAAAAATGGCCAGCAACGAACCACGAGACCCAACACCCACCCTGCCCGAATGGGGTCGCGACACATCACCCGAATTCCGGCGCTGGGCGCGCCAATCCGGTGCTGTCGTTGTCCAGCCTGTTGCAGCCATCGAACAACACGGCCCTCATCTGCCGCTGGATACCGATCTGCGACTCAATCTCGCTTTATTGAACGAGGCTTGGCAGGTCCTCGAACGCCCGGACTGGATCCGCGTCCTGCCAGCGCTCGCTCCGGGGGCCAGTGGTGAGCACATGAGCTACGCCGGCACTCTGAGTCTCGCGGCAGAACACCACATCGAGCGAATCAACGCGTTGATTCCGAGTCTTCACCACGCCGGCATCAGTCGCCTCCTGCTATGGAACACCCACGGTGGAAACATTGGCTGGATCGAAACGGCCGCCCTGAACCTCAGGCGTGCCAACATCCTCACGGTCAAGGCTCATATCTTCCGCCTCGACGTTCCCGCGCTGGCCGAGTTACCAGAATCCGAACGTCGAAACGGCTTGCACGGCGGCGCCATCGAAACGGCACTGATGCGCCATCTCGCGCCGGAATCGGTGCGTGAAGACGCGATCGAAAACTTTGTGTCGCGTTCGCAAGGCCTGACGTACGCGGCACCCAAGACACCCGCTCGAGCGTCTCTTGAGCCAGACAGAAAACGCCACGGGATCAATGAGCACCTCGACGACGAGCTCGATTTCGAGGGTCAAGCGGCAATCGCCTGGCTCGCCGAAGACCTCAACCCGAGCGGAGCAGTCGGTGATGCCACGGCTGGCACCGCAGCACTCGGCGCTCGTCTCAGTCAGCAGTACGCCACGCGCCTAGCGGACCTTCTCAAGCGCTTACATCAGCTTGATCCGGATCGCGTCCTCGCCCAGCGGCCGATACCAAGCGTTGATCCGGACGACTCCCGTCCGTCTAAAGGCTCGCCGCAGTGACGCGCGAATTCGATATGCGCTTGCACGAGGGTCAATCGCCCGATTCTGACGCCTGTCGTGAACAGTGGCTCGAACTTCTGTCTCGCGCCTCGCGTCAGCCCATACGCCGCAAGCGACCCACGGACGCCCATCCGAACGACGACGCCCTCTCAGCTGCAGCAGCCCGCAATCGCACGAAGCCCGACTCGCGCGTCCACGTGATTCCCAGACCCTCGATTTCATCCGCAACAGGACCGTCCTACGTTGCCGTCAACGCCATCGCCGATCCCATCAACGATCCGGCCGCCTTTGAGGCGCTCTATGGCCCACTGCTCTCGCCGCGGCCGCGATGCGTCGCCCAGTTGGGGCAGACGCTCGATGGGCGGGTCGCCACCGAAAATGGTCATTCCTTTCCGGTGACCGGCCCTGAGGACCACCGTCATCTGCATCGTCTTCGCGCGCTTCACGATGCCGTGATCGTCGGGGTAGAAACGGTTCGACTCGATGACCCGCGCCTCACGGTACGTAAGGTCGCGGGGCCGAATCCCGTACGCGTCGTTCTCGATCCGCGCGCCCGCCTGTGCATCGAACACTACCGAGTCTTTCAGGAAGACGACGCGCCGACACTCTGGCTGGTAGGCCAAGATGAGCGCGGCCCGAAGACACTTCCCTCCCACGTCGAACGCGTCGTTCTACCGCTCACACCTTTGGACCAACACGCCAAAGCTCACGATCATCCTCATGACCAAACGCGACACCAATCGCGTGACGACACGCCAGAGGCCGTGCCGGAGGCCGCAGCGTACGTCGAAAAAGCCCACACGACAGCAACCCCCCAAGCCCTCCGATTGGGCTTCTCACCCACGACAATCCTGAACGAATTGGCCCGCCGCGGCGCCCACCGCGTGCTCGTCGAAGGGGGAGCGCGCACCATTTCGCATTTTCTCGCCGAAGACAGTCTGCACACGCTATACCTGTGCGTCGCCCCGATCGTCCTCGGTAGTGGCCGCAGCGGTCTCATTCGCCCACCCACCACGACGATGCAAGGCGCCTTGCGACCCAAGACCGAAATGTTTCGCCTCGGCGACGACTTGCTCTACGTATTACATCTACGCGATGAGCCGCGCCCACCGGCCTGCTGACGAAACCTCACCAAGCCTTCGCGCACATCCGGAAAGCGAACGCCACGACTCGGCTTGAACACGCTCACCCGGGTGCGGGCAGCAGGCCCAGACATCCCCGATTCCAAGCCCGCGAACACGGCCTGGCAACCGAACGTATCTTGATCCAAGAACGCACCACGGCCCGCCAAGCGGGAGGGACGTTCAATCCACGCAACGGTCCGCGTCAGCGTGCTCTGAAACCTCGCGAGAAACGCATTCAGACCCTCAGACCGGCGATTCACCGCTGCTTCCGGACGCTTCGTTTCGTCCGCAAACCCTGGGCCTCGAAACGACGTCACGATGACCGACAACAAGCGTTGCGCCCATCTCGATCAGCGCCCTCAGTCGTGACCACTCCACCGACACGTCGGCCGGGGCGCGCGCGGGCGGCACCTTCATCCAGCCCACAAACAGCGCCTTGATCAAGGGGAGATCATTCGCACCGAGCCGCCAATCGGTCTCGACTAAATCAACCGTGAAACCCGCAGCCCCCATACGACTGGCCAGATAATCAGCGGCATCCGGGCCCAGTGCCGGCCCAAATCCCTTATCGCGACGTTGATCAGCATTGATCGCCGCTGCGCGCTCCAAAAAAAGATCCTGCGCCAACAGCCAGTCATCGCAATCGACGCCGCTCAACCCCTGTGTTGACATCGCGCCGTTCGACGCGTGCAGCTCGAGACGTCCATCGAACGACAGGCTGGCGAGCACGCCGGCGTTGTGCCGGTCCGCCGCTGAGACCAGCCGATCGATAAACGCGGCTGAGCATAGATCAAACAACGCCGACGCCGTAATCCAATGGGGACGCACCGAATCGATCACCGACTCGAGATCCTGTGCCAGATCGACGACGTGACGCACCACGAATGATTGACGGGATTCGAGCCCGGGCGTATCCGATCTGACCTGTTCCTGCCCACGACGACGTTGCCACTTTGCCGGCGCACCTCGCGCCCGCCACGGGTCGGGCAACTGCATCACCTCGAGAAGGCCCGAGTCGTGATCACAGGCGTGCCACTCCAACTCACATTCGCACCACGCCTGCCAGCGCGGCGCCAACCATCTGAGATTGGCTCCGGTACCTGCGCCAAGATCGACAACTCGCAACAGCGGCGGAACGCTTGCTCGCCAAAGCGGCGCGCCCCCATCCGCTGAAGGCCCCGAGTGCCGCGGGCGCTCACCTATGTGACCCGCAACGCTGCCAGACGGATTTAGAGCGAAAGAGTCGGTTGCCTTATCGGCGTGCCCCAAAATCGCGCCCAAAAGCGCGAGCGTCGCGTTTCGCGCACGAAAGTCAGCCGGCTCGCGCAGCGCCAGCCACTCGGCCGAAAAACTCGCCTCCGCCCGCAATTCGCTACCCTCGGTCATCGCCGTCCCCAGTCTGAAAATCGCACCGAAGCGCAACTCACACTTGCCACCGGACACTCACGCCATGGCGAGAAACGCGTTTGCGGTCGCTGCCCGAGCGCACTCCTGCGTGACGCGGCGCGCGCTTGATCGCTGCACGACTTGTCATCTCTCCGCCGCCGTATTCCGGTCCCCCACGCCACCCCCACTCACGACTGTCTATCGTGTTGTCCCGTGAATCGCGCCCACCATCCGCACGCATGCGGCGATGACGCATGGGCAACAGAACAACCGCAGAACGCAACTCCAATGCGCCCAAAACAACCCGCCCGATGTTGAGCGCCACCCGGGTCGTCGACGCGATTGCACAAAGACGAACCGACCCGCAAAACCCGTCCGGCGATCAGAGCCTTTGTCATTTGACGTCGATCAACGAAATTCTCGTCGTCTGACGCGACTTGCCGCGTCGATGACGTCGGCAAAACGCCGCGCCTGCATCGCCCAGTCGGCCCGTCGCCCGGACTGCAATCGCGCTGCAGCCGCCAGTTCTGCGCAACGCCGAGCATCGCAAGACAGGACCGCTAACGCCGCGCTCAGCGCGTCAACCGCGTCGACCGGCACACGCCACGCCGCCGCAGCGGTATCAACCAGCGCCCCACCCTCCGTCGTGACAATCGGCAAACCAAAACGCTCCGCTTCAGTAATCACCATGCCGAAGCCCTCAAAGCGACTGGCGAGAACAAAACCCTCGGCAGTGGCATAGGCAGCAGCCAACATTTCGTTTGACGCCTGTTTTACAAAGCAGACCCGCCCGGCCAAATCCGCACGTTGCGCCCGTGCCTCCAGTGTTGCGGCCCAAGCCTCATCACGTGGTTCACCAATGACCATCAAAGCGATGCCAGGCACCCGCCCCACGGCCTCGAGCAACACGTCATGCCCCTTCCGCGGAATCAGACTTGCTACGCACAACCAACGTCGCGCTGGCGCCTCACACGCTCGAACACGATCGGCAGATGGATCGAGCGTCGAGCGATCAGTCGTCTGGCCCGAATCCCAGCTCAGCTGCGCGTCCTGCTCCGATAAACGCGGCGACGATTGCGCGCTCGCTGCGTCACGAATCGCGCTCGTAAGTCGTGAGCCATCTCGATCCGGCACGATCGTCTGCCATCGCATCTCCATCGCGGCTAAAGCATCAGCGCCCGCTGGCGCAAAGACCTCGACGCCGGGCTCGATCACAGACATCGACTGCGAAACAGCCTCACTCGAGCGCCCGGCAGTTGCTGTCAAGCCATCACCCACTTCACCCCGTGCACCACAGACCCGAGCGATTCGACGCGCCGTCCAGGCACTACTGACGACAAGCGCCGATGCGGACGCCAGCACGCGGCACTCCTCGTCGATATGCGTCAGATCCCCCGCTTCGTCGCCCAACAAATGGTGAATCATCGCCACCATCGGTCGACGAGCAGCCGTACTGATGACCGCATCGGGCGCAATCGCGTTCGCCAGTCCATCGATCACGAATGGCCGCTGGGCCGAAGGTGAATGGCCCCGAGGATCGGACGACGTCAAAGAGGCGAGCAGAGATTCAAGTGCCGCTCGCGAAACGGCATCAGGCTCCGGATACGCACCGGGTAATTCGTGCACTCGAAGCTCGAAACCACAGGCACGCAGACCCGCGATGATGTGACGATCGTAGGCATAGCCGCCGGTCGCCTGCTCGAGCGAACCCGGCACAATCCAATCGATCACTGACCGACCGTTCGGTAAACGGGACCTGTACTCCGCCCCCACGATCCCTCCCGCACGCACCACGAGACGCGCTCCGACACCGCCACTCGCACTGACCAACGGGCTCGACTCTCACACCAACCGTGCGAAACGATCACGCCGTGGTTACTGCGCACCTGACTTCACTGCCGCTCGATAGGCGGCCCACGCGACATGTGACTCGTGCAACGTTATTTCTAGCGCCGCCAGCTTTCGCGCCGACTCACCGAGCGCCCCGGCGTCGATCTCGGCAACCAGCCGACGATGTATCACCTGAGCTAAAAATTCTGTCGTCGTGTTGAGACCCTCAAAGTCGTCGACCTCGTCGAGGTTGCGGTAGTTCAACGGCGCCAAAACCCGCTTGAGCGCATCGCTTGCCAAACCGATATCGACCACCAAGCCGTCATCATCCAGTTGCTCACGCTCAAACGTCGCATCGATCACATAGGTCGCGCCATGCAAACGCTGAGCCGGACCAAACACCTCTCCGCGAAAGCTGTGCGCAATCATCAGGTGCTCGCGAACATTCAATCGAAACATGGGGCCTCCATCGCTGCCAAAGTCGGTCGCCCGGGGTCGTATTTCCGGGGTCGCACTCAAAATCTCGCGCTCAGGGTCCTACTCGGGGTTGCCGAGAGTTGACGTTCAACGCCGCCGACAAAACACACGCCCTCAACGCCGCGAGTGTCGCCGCCAATGGCACCAGTCGGCGCCGATCGTCTAGGCGCTCCGGTCAGCCGCGCCGAGATTTCGCCAATCGATCGGTACGCACAAGCCCGGCTCCATTAATCGACGCACCATCTGAGATTCCGCGTCCTCAGCCGCGAGCGCCGGCTCCAGCAATGCGTCGAGCGCTGCCGACTGAAGCAGCCGCGTAACCACGTCAAAGCGGCGGGTGTAGTCCCAGCGTGGTCGCATCGAAGGTGGCAGCTGACCCACTTGCGACGATCGAAGCGTCAATCGCCGCGAGTGGAACGCGCCACCCAGCGGAAGTTCAATCGACTTGTTCCCGAACCACGACAACTCAACGACGCGACCCTCGTCCGCAAGCTGCTCGAGCGCGGCCGCCAACCCGGCGCCATGACCACTGGCGTGCACGCAGGCATCCTGTAGCGGCGCACCTTCGAGCGATGCCACCCAACGCGTCAGACCCAATCGCTGCGCGACCTCGACGCGTCGATCACGAACGCGTGCGACGTCGCCCGCCCGCTCCTGATCGACAGCGAACACCGGATCGACGACCGTCACTTCAAGCGCGGGAATCTGCGCCAGCAGCCACGCCGTCAATAACCCGACGACGCCCGCCCCCAACACTGCGACGCGCTCCCCGGGCTGTGCCGCCAGATCCCACACGCCGTTCAACGCCGTTTCCAGATTGGCTGCCAGCACTGCGCGCATCGGCGATACGGCCTGTGGCAGGCGCCGCACGGCTGAGACGGGCACATCGAAACGACTCACGTGCGGATACAAGACGAAAACCCTGTCACCCACGGCCAAAGACTGT
Source organism: Thioalkalivibrionaceae bacterium (assembly GCA_046299415.1). GTDB lineage: Bacteria > Pseudomonadota > Gammaproteobacteria > Ectothiorhodospirales > Ectothiorhodospiraceae > JBKBII01. The sequence continues at coordinate 590,446 of JBKBII010000001.1, forward strand.
TCGGCGTTCACAGCTGTCGCACCTGCGCCCGATTCATGCTCCGCGTGAGCAGCAACAGGCTCGATCTCGGCAACAGCCACTTCGCCAGGGTTCTGCGATCCCACGCCCAACGAATCACCCAACGACTCGACAACGCCAACCATGCAGTAGCCGTAACACACAGGGAAAGGGAAATCGCCGCGCTGGTGCGGTGCCCGCATGCGTCGATATTCACCGATCGGGACGTCGCCCCTTGCGATTAGCGTTTCCGTGCCACGGCTGATACCCGACCACAACGCCCGTACTCGAACCTCGCCCATCGCCGGGAAGGGTGCCAAGAACTCTTCGCGCATTTCGATCTTTTCCGGGGCCATCCACCACAGGGACGTCGACACATCCAGATTCACGCTCAAGGTCATGCTCCCGATTGATCCACGGCTTTGGAAAAACGCCCGAACGCACGGCAACATCAGCGAATCGCCGCGACGCATGCTTTTCACGCCCCTTGTCGCATGGCTGGTGCGTCTCGGTCACTGCACCCCGAGTTTGAAGTTCGCGACTCACGTGCCAAAACCCGGTGCTGCATCCCATCCGCGCACTCGATAGCGTCTTCGATGCCGAAGACAGGCATCGCTCAGTCGAGTTTTTTTCGAGTTGCTCAGACAATGACGTGCTTAAAGTGGCGACAGCGACGTAGTTCGGCATCTCGCCGCCAACGACAGAAACGCGCCGCACCCGCGCTTTGTCGGATCGAAGCATCAACATTCAACACGTCGCGACAGACCTGATCGCGCACTCACAGTTCGACTCGTTCTCACCCTCGCAACGATCCAGGCCACGCAAAGCCAGGCTGAGCCAAACCAAGCCAAGCTCGACCAAGCCAACTTCAACCAGGCAAAACAAACGCACAGCCCCATCACGGCTCCGCACAGTGCACAACGGCTCCGCACAGTGCACAAATTGAGGAAACGCGCTCCCTCAAGTGCAACCAACGACGCTCAAAACAGTCTTCAGGTTCGTATTACCGCCGCAACCACCACGCTCGCGGGCAATTCTGCCGCTTGAAAAACTCTCGCCGGTTTCGCCTCGAAGCCCGTCTTGCGCCGCTTGTTCGCGGACTGCGGTCGCAGTGCCGAAGTTCATAATCGCGACCCACGCCGGTGACCCCTCTGCGTACGACGTGCGCACGACAACTGCGTTGCGCGAGCGACGGCATCATTCACCGCAACACCGTCAGCCGCTGCCCTCACTGCGACCTTGGGCCAAGTGCAAGGCGTTACACCCGTCACCTCGAACGACCCGAACGACACCAAAGATCTCGCTCAACGCGTCGATGGATTCTCCCGGATACGAAATGGCCACACCGCGCAAGCCCAAGCCCACTGTCGACGCGCAGCCCGTCGAATCACGACTCGGCGCGGCGGTCGCGATGGGTCATAACACAGCGACTGCGGATTCAATCGAGCCTTGCGCATCGATGGCCCCCGGCCCTTCGTCGAGCTCGACCGACCGCAACTTCGAAAGCCGCTGCGCGTCCGCCGCGACCGCATCAATCAACGACGGTCATCCCCTGCCGCTGACGGATCGCTCGGGCGGGCCACCACCGACGCTCGCATCGACATTGGAGTCCACAGCCCACGCAAGCCGGCCCACCGACGGGTTTGTTGGCCGCCCATTCAGCCGTGGTCTCACCACGTGGTGGCGCGACTTCCTTTTCGCCACCGGATCGTTGCTCGTGATTCTGGCGGTCGGAGCCGCGTTGGTCGGTGCCAATGTTCTCGGTACTGCGTTGTTGATGTTAGTCGGGCTCGCGGTTTGGCTACCGATCGCCGGCCTGCTCGCGGCACGACACGCAACGTCATTCAATGTCTGCGCAGAAACCGCCTGTGAGCGCGAACACGCCGACACGCCGGGCGCCGCCAACCGCGTCACCTTGACACGATTGATCATGGGACTCGCCTTTGCCGCGCTGACACTCGGCACTGGTGCCCTGCTCTGGCTCCAATATGGTCTGACGACACCCATCGCGGATTTCTTTTCTCCTCCATCGTCGACTTCCACGTTTGTAGCCAATACGGCCATCGTCGGGGTGATCGCCCCCCTCGATCAGACTCACTCGTCGTCGCTCATGCATCACCACCTCGGTCATGCGGCATCGCCATGGGCGTGGACCCTGCTATGGACACTCGCTGCGTTGGCATTGTTACTCGATGCTGTCGATGGCGCCATCGCTCGAGCGACCAACTCCGCGAGCGCCTTCGGCGCGCGTTTCGACATGGAAGTCGACGCCGCCTTCCTGCTGGTTCTGAGTCTCGTCGCTTGGTGGCACGCCGGCATTGGCGTGTGGGTTTTACTGATTGGCGCAGCACGGTACGTGTTCGTCGCCGCCAGTTGGCGTTGGCGCTGGCTCTCGGCTCCGCTCCCGTTTTCGCAACGGCGTCGCATCATTGCCGCGCTTCAAGGCCTGGCGCTGGTGATTGCGATCACACCGTTGTCAGCGCAGTACTGGAACCAGACTCTGGTCGCAGTAGCGCTCGCTGCATTGATTCTGTCATTCGCCATTGATGCCGTCGCTCAGTTTCGCCGCGCGACCTCTGCGACGAATCGGCCAGAAACACCGCCAGCCGAATCGACGTTGGCAAAAATGGCACCGACAGAAACAGAAGACAAAACAACGCCACCTGACGCGACCTCTTCCCAAAACCCGGTTATTTAGCTCCGTTCATCGCCATCAAAACTCGTCAAGTCTGATGACCCCGAATCTGACGTCCCGTCGACACCCTCCTGCACGCCGCGTCAAACCTTGGAACGCCCCGGCCCCACAAACCCACCCGATCCAGCTCGTCAACCGGCCATCACGAGCCGCGAGGCCCGCGGTTCTCGATTGCCGAACCCCGCCCTTGGCACGGCCCGCGGAGTCAACCTGATTCCCGGCGTCCCCATCGGTAACGAACTGAATCCCGACGGTCCGAAGCCATCCCGGCAGACAAGTCCAGATCAACCCAGCACTTTGTGGAACATCGCCGCTCTTGACGACTCACAACACCGTGATTGGCCGCACGAGACGCCTGACGTCGAACGACTCACGCGGACTGTATCTCATCACGAAAAGGGCCTTATGCCGCGTCGATGTAACAACCGAATGCAACGCCTCCACGACGCGACTCTGCCCGACCGTAGCGACGGTCGACTGAAATTTCACCCGCTTCGCTTCACCAAAGCCCCCACTGGAGACCGCCATGACGCACCCCGCCACAACGATCACCGGCACACCCTCGAACCGTGCAACCCGACAACTCGCTCAACGCGGCGAACTGTTTGCGACGCACTGGGCGTTAGGTTTCGTAATTCTGTTGTTGCTCGCCGCAACCGGCACCGCAAAGGCCGAGATGGAGCGCTGGACGCTCGACCCCGAACACACCTCGATCGGCTTCCTCGTCGATCACGCTGGATACGCCAAAACCCTCGGCATGTTTCGCGAAATGTCGGGCCATTTCGATTTCGACCGCGACTCGCGAACGCTCGGCACCGGTGTAATTGAAATTGAGACAGCGAGCGTCTTCACCAACCACGACGGTCGCGACAACCACCTGCGTAATCGCGACTTTCTCAGCGTTGAACGCCACCCGAAAATGATCTTCCGCGCCGAGCGCTGGGAATCGACCGGCGAAGACGAAGGGCTTCTTCATGGAACGCTCGAGCTGCTGGGCGAGACCCGCCCGCTTGTCCTCGGAGGACGCATCAATCGCGTCGCTCGCTATCCATTTCCGATCGGCGGAATCATCAACCGTCCGTTGGTCCTCGGCGCCTCACTGCGCGGCAGTTTCAATCGGGGCGATTTCGGCATGACCTACGGCCTGCGTCCGATGGAACTCGTCGGTAACACAGTCGAATTGATCATCGAATTCGAAGCCCGGCGCGACTGAGTTTCGCGCAACACACGGTTCAGCCAGCCCGTCGGTCGAGGGTCACCATGAGGTGGTACCGGAGGTCGCGGGCCTCGGCGTGGGCACAATCCAAGCCATATTGGGGCCGGAGCATTGAACAGGCCGCCAAGGCGCGCCGGTAAAGCGTCTGCCGACAACGCACCACAAACCTGTCTCAGCCACGCGATTCGGATAGCCGACCCTATCGAGCCCACCGAAAAATCTTCATCCGCGCATCCGCCGATCACCTTCAACGCTCGCCATAGTCCCGGTTCTAGCTGATGAACTGAAGCCTCGCCAGCCGGGCATACAGCGGCGATGCTTCCATCAGTTCATCATGCGTACCGATCGCCGTCACGCGTCCCTGATCAAGGACGACGATGCGATCAGCACTACGCACCGTGGCCAAACGATGCGCGACCACCAGCGTCGTGCGCCCGTTGGCCAACCGCTCGATCGCCTGTTGCACCGCATGCTCGCTTTCAGCGTCGAGGGCAGCGGTCGCCTCATCGAGCAACAACAACTCTGGATCGCGTAAAAACGCCCTTGCCAGCGCCAAGCGCGCCGCCTGACCGCCGGACAGCCCTCGCCCGTCCTCACCGAGCGTCGCGTGCAACGCGCCCGGCAATTCGCGCACGAAAGACTCAGCTTGCGCGGCCGCCAATGCGGCCCACAGCGCTCGCTCATCATCGTCGCCTTCGCGCACAAACTCTGACGGCCAATCCGCCAGCTTTGCCCGCACCGACGCCCCTTCGCTCTCACCATCCGCGCTACGCCCATCGATCGGTTCATCCAGAGAAGCGGGCGGTGTCAGCGGTGTCCGCAATCCGAGGCGCAGATTGTCGGCGACGCTACCGGCAAACAGCCGCGGCGACTGAGCCACCCAAGCCGTTCGCTCACGAATCCAACGCGCATCGACGGTGCGCAAATCGACGCCCTGCCAGCGCAGAGTTCCTACCGCGGGCACCCACAACCCCAAGATCAAACGAAACAGCGTCGACTTCCCGGCGCCTGAGGGTCCGACGATCGCCACGCGCTCTCCCGGCTCGACCACCAGCTCATCGATAGCCAAAGCTTCATGATCACGATCGGGATACTGGAAACGCAGACCACGAATCTCGAGCCCGCGCGTCGTGTCGGCCACGACTCGATCGATCGCAACCGCCCAACTCGCCGCAACGCCCGGCGCGCCCGCTGTCTCTCTCGAACACACCTCGAGCCCCCGATCCGATTCGGCCTCAACGTCAGTCGGTGCCTGTACATCGTCAGCCAGTTCGAGCAAACGCTCTGCAGCGCCCGCTGCACGCGCCAACTCTGACCACTGCTCCCCGAGCGTTGCGGCGGCCCCAGCAACCAGAACAGCAAAAAACAAAAAAGCCGCCAAATCGCCGGCGCTGATCGCATCCGCCTGCAACGCCCGTCCACCCAAGGCCAAAAGCACGAGCACCAAGGCGAACATCCAGAACATCGCACCGCCCGCCAACGCAGCGCCCCAGGAATTGCGTCGCACGGCAGCACGTCGCGCCGCCTCAACCAGTCGCCGATGCTCCTGATCCCGTGACGACTCGCGATTGAAAGCCAGCAAGGTCTCCAACCCATGCACACTTTCATCGACAAAACTCGACAACGACGCCACCGCATCCTGGGCCGTGCGCGAATATCGGCGTACGCGCCGCGCCGCCCAAATGATCGGAGCCGCCATGACGGGCAAACCCAATAACAACACTGCGGTCAACGTCGGCGCGGTCCACAGCATCAAAGCCAAGCCGCCGATCATGATCAAGAGATTCCGCAGCGCCGTCGTCAACGCCGTCGGAATCACCGTCTGTAACACCGCCGCATCCGCCGTCAATCGCGCGATCAGCTCCCCGGCACGCTGCACTTCGCGGCGCTCAGGACTCAGGTGAAACGCAGCGCGAAAAACCTCGATTCTCAGATCGGCCACCAGCCGCTCGCCCAGCCAAGCCACCAAATGGATGCGAAGCGCCACCGCAACGGCCATCATCAGCACCAGCGCGCCCATGCCGCCCAGCACTCGATCCAACGCAGCCGCGTCGTTGGCCAATCCCGAATCGATCAACACCCGCAAAGCAATACCAAAGCCAAGAACCGCACCAGCGGCAGACAACAGCGCCAAAGCCGCACCGGCGACCGCCCAGCGATGCCGGATGACCCGCATCAGCAAGCGTTGCAACACGCGCAACAAAAGATCGCGACCAACAGGCCTGCCGTCAGACCCCTCGAATGGATTCACGCGGCCACCGCACCGGCATGACGCAACCACTGCTCGAGCGCTGCCTGAACGTCGCACAAGAGCGCCTGATCACCGCGACTCTCCAGCGTCAGACGCACCAGAGGCTCCGTTTGCGAACGACGCAGACGTAATCGCCAATCACCGAAATCAAGACCCAGACCTTCACCCGCCTCACGCTGGACAAGTCGCCACGGGCGTTCCCCGAGTGCTCCATCGCCTGAACACAAAGCCCGCTCGGCTTCCCCAATCAGGACGCTCGGCTCATCGTGAATAAAGTTGAGCTCCTCGCTCGCCGGAAAACGCCTCGCTGCCGACTCGAACAGGGTCATGAAGCTCACTGAATCTTGCGATTCTTCCAGATGTTCAAAACCGCCCGAATGGCCAGGGCCCGACGTCGATCCGAGCCTGATTTGGCTACGGCGCTGCCATTCCGTCAGCGCCAACAACCACGGCAACATCCCGGAATCGCAGCCACCGAACGCCGAAAAGTAGTGATGCCCCGAGATCTCCCCGGCGTAGACGGCGCCACGAGCACGCATCGCCGCCTTCATATGGGTATGGCCGGTTCGTACACACGCGGCTCGCCCCCCGGCCCGAGTCACTTCCCACTGTGTGTTCCAGAATAGCCGCGGATCGTGCAACACGAGCGGCACACGCGCTGCGCTCGCCGAACTGTCATCCCGATCAGCGCGGCAGCGGTTCGCACCCAAGGTCGGGGCGCCGAGCCTCCCGACGATCTGGGAAGCCGCCAACACGCCGACGAGGTAGTACCCCTGAACGAAAGCACCGCCCTCACCAAACAAAAAACAGCGATCAAAATCGCCATCGAATGCCGCCGCGACGTCCGCACCCGCATCGCGCTGCAAGGCCTGCGTCATCGCTCGCCGACGCGGATCGTGGGGATTGGGTACGCCGTCGGGAAACTCGCCATCGGGCTCGTCACGCGCAAGCGAAATCTCCAACGGCGCACCGGTGGCCCGTAAAGCCTCGCGCAAACGTCGTAATAGCGGCCCCGCCGCGCCATGACCGGCGTCCAACAAAACATGCAACGGCGGCAAATCGCCCGGCGCGGCAATCTCCAACAACCGCTCAATGTAGGCATCCGTCACATCGCCCGCCACCACCGCCAGCCTCCCGCCCGCGCCCGGCGCGAGCGGGCGCGTCGAGCGCAGACCCGCAGTCACGGCCTGTGCCAACGCCGCAAACTGGACGTCATCCAACGGCCGGCCACCAGCCAACACGATCTTGAATCCGTTGTACTCCGGCGGATTGTGGCTCGCAGTGACCTCGATACCGACATCGAAGCCCTGCGCAAAGCACGCAAAATAGATTTGCTCGGTGCCCGTCAACCCAAAATCGACGACCGATGCTCCACCAGCGGCCAAACCGATCGCCAACGCTGCTTTCAACTCCGGCGTCGACAAGCGCGCATCGCCGCCAAGCGCAACACGACGCGGCCCAAACAAGCTCGCCACGCAACGCCCGAGCGCGAAGGCAAACGCCTCGGTCACCTCCTGATCGACGCGTCCACGAATGTCGTAGCCCAAAAACGGCGGCGGCAACGCCCGCGCGCTCCGCACACGCGTTTCAGTCACCTTTGCGCTCCGTCTGTGCCGGAGCATCAAGTGTTCGCACGGGCCGACACCGTTTTAAAAGCGAACTGGGGCGCAGGGTGGCGACACCGCCCAGCCGTGACAGCCGGTCGATGAGCGCAACAAAGCGCGCCTCTGGCTCCAGTGCATCATCGGCCAACACGATCACACCACCAGAATCAAGCTCGACCCGCACCCCATCGAGCAACGTGTTGTCCGATTCGGCGTCGACAAAGTACAGCGGGCACTCCTCAAACCGACGGATGGCCGAAATCGCCAACACGTACTCCGCCTGTCCCGGCCCGACTCGAGTCAAGTCGGCGCGAGCCGGCTCGCCAAAGCCAAAACGTTCGCGATCGACATCAAACACCAGAGTCAACGGAAAAACCCGCAAAAACCCATTCATCGACAAACCTGCATGCCAAGCTCCCGCGCCAAACGCGTCTCTGCATCGTCGAAAAGCAACGTCGCCAAACCGCGAGCCACCCGCGAATTCCCAAAACGACGCGATGTGCAATCGCGATGAATCGCGAGACGCCGAGTCAAAAGTTCGGCTGAACACTCGCGCCTCAACGAGCCGGCGTTCAGACTCAATAGAACCCCCAAGTCGTCGGACGCGGAACGGCCTGGTCTCGCATCAAATCTCGTATCCCCAATCCACAACGCACCCCGACCCAGACAGCGAGCAGCACAAACAGCGGCGCGAGCAAACCAAAACTCACCAGACTGAGCAACGACGCAATCACGATGTAGACCAGCCCCTTCCAAAAGGTATGCACCTGAAATCGATAGTGAGACGCCAAGGCAGGGTTTCGCACCCCGCCCCCAAACAAATGCGCCAGGACGACACCGACGATCGCCGCGAGGCCTGCTGTGAAAATACTGATCAAATACAGAATGTAGATCGCGAGCGCCATGCCCTCGCCCTCACGACCGTGACCACCGGGCTTGCGCGCCTGCCGCGTCTCATCAGACGACGATTGTCCGCCCTCTGCTGCGTTATCACGCACCTCTTGCGCCTCGCCTTCAATCGTCCGTCCTGTCGCCATATCGCCCCCGACCACCCGCCGATCGCCCAAAAATCACCCCGGAGAACCCTCAAAACAGCCGCAAAACGGTCTCGCGCGAAGTCATCGACATCCGATGGCCGAAACCAGATTTGCGCATCTCCGCAACCAGAGATACGAACACGTCCAATCAGAACTCTTCAAATCCAGGCGATCGAAAAATCTGCGATTCGATTGGCGACGTGATCCAAAAGTTGAAGCGCCGCGGACCCTTGCGAGCCGTGCCCACACAGCGTCGGCTCCCAACACATTCAGGGTTTTTCAGCTTCAACGTTTGAGGAATCCGCTCATTCAGAATGCGACAGAGACGCCAGTCCCACCACCGATGTTCGTCTGCACTCGCCTAACCATTTAAGTTCGGCCTAGTCACCCACCACTTCGCGCGTAGGTCGCCACCGCCCCATCGTACCCGCGGACTGTTTCGATGGGTCTGCAGTGACCCCGGTGTGAGCCGATCCTTTCGCGCGGCGACTCAAGACTCGTACCAACACGTTCAAAAAAGACCAACGTGCAGTCGTTCTCGGTTTCTCTCACATATCGCGAACCTGGCGCCAATCGACGTCACAGCCAGCCTCAGACATGGCCAACGGAGCGCGCGTCACCGACACCGCAAACAACCCCCTCGGACCCCGACCACAAGAACATGACTGAGCATGATCAAACATCGCTGAATGCGCAGCACGGTCAATGACGACCCCACCGGCATCGTTCACGCATTCCGGGTCGCCCCACCTCACCTTGAAGAGCACGAACCAAGAAACAACAGGCAGCGTCAGGCCCGACCTCGCCGAGGATCGCAACATTCGGCCAAGGTTGAGCGAGCGCAGATGCGGCTGTAGATCATCGCGGACGCGAACACGACAGAGTCGATCGGGCAGGGTGCCCGTGAGCCCCACTCGACCGTTGACCACGTGGCCCCGCAACCCGGCCATCAAGAGAAGACGCTTCCGCGTCGATGCAAAGGCGATCCGAGCGGGCTGTGAGAGGTTGTCCGCGAGCCCAGAGCCGAGCGCTCCCCGCTCGCCTACTGCTTGGCCATCGCCGTTCCCACCAACCAACGCGACAAGCTGGCGGACGATGTGAGCAGACCGACGATCGGGTCACACCGGAACGATTAGCTACGACAATGGGCAGCGACCGCGGGCGCCGACAAAGCCTAATGGGCCGCTCGGTACAGAATCATCGTGGTGGTCGATCGAAGGGCAGCCCCGCGACTGACCACGGCCGAAGCCGGCTGAACGAGGCACCCGCCGCCGACTCCGATCATCTCGAACCATCGAACACTCGTTCTGCCAAGTGTTTCATAGCGTCTTGGGTGTTTTTTCTTTAGCCGTTGACGGCCCCGACAGTAATACCCACCGAACAGATGGATTCCGCAGTAATGTGTGGCGGAAGGGGTGGGATTCGAACCCACGGATGGTCGCCCATCGCCGGTTTTCAAGACCGGTGCATTCAACCGCTCTGCCACCCTTCCGAGGGGCGCGATTGTCCCGTTGATGCGCGACATGCGCAAGTGCTCACTCCTCTAAAAACGGGTTCAGGCTCATGACGACGCCCCTGTTCCACGGCCTTCAATCCGCGCTCAAAAGGCGCAAGACGCGCGAAAACCTTGCCGCACACTCCGTCTCGCCCAAAAACTTGAGCGCGAAACCCCGCCGAGAAGTCATCGCGTGCTTGCGCCTCCGTCCACCCTCTCCAGTGAAGCATGCCTTGAATCGAAGCCGATTCACTTGAAAATCCCGGTTATTCAAAGATCTCGTCACTTTCAGACCCAGTCACTCGCAGGCCTCGAAGGCGACGCAACACAACGCGCGAGTCGAACGCAACCCAAAGCGCCCAGCGCGTGGGCTGCATGGCATGACCAGCCGCCAGACCCGGGATCAAGAACTGCGCACCGCGCGCGAGTCGCCTGTACACCCATGCGCCCCGCGTTTTCCGAAAACCGCTCACCCCAATCAGGCTGATGGATACAGCAACCCGAAACGCGTTAGGCTTCTTGGGAACAACAATCGTTTTCAATGATCTACGAAGCAACTGTCGGCATCGCAACGCAGGCATGGCGCATCACGCAAATCGCCATTTCATTTACACTCGCGGCCGATATTTCGCCAACCATAGCGATCAATCTCGACCACCACCCCTCAAATCCAGACTGGAGACGACCATGGCAGAACCTCGCCCGATCCCAGCTTCTCAGCCGACGTCCCGTAGCGGTTCGATTACCGATACCGTCAGGCAAAACAAAGTCATCCGCAGCACCTACCTGCTGCTCGCCATGACTCTGGCCTTCTCGGCCGTCACCGCCTTTTACGCCATGGCCAGCGGCGCGCAGCCGGTTCATTGGCTCATTATGCTTGGCGTATTGATCGGCGGCCCGATCGCGATCCATTTTGCGCGCAACTCAGCGCTCGGACTGGTGCTCACGTTCGCGTTCACCGGCCTGCTGGGCTACTTCATTGGCCCGATTCTGACGTTTTATCTCGGCCTGCCTAACGGTCCTCAGATCGTCGGTAACGCTTTCGCAACGACTGCGGTCGCGTTCGTCGGACTGTCGGCCTACGCACTTGCCACTCGCAAGGACTTCAGCTTTCTCGGCGGATTCATCTTCGTCGGTCTGCTCGTCGCGCTCGCGGGCATCGTGGCTAATATTTTTCTTGCCATCCCGGCACTGTCGCTCGCCATCTCCGCGGGCGTCGTCCTTCTGCTCTCGGCGGCGATCCTGTTCGACACCAGTCGAATGATTCACGATCCGGACGCCAACTACATCACGATGACCGTGTCGCTCTACGCCAACCTCTACGTGATGTTCCTGCATCTCCTCAATCTCTATAACGCCTTCATGGGTAACGACTAACGCACAGCCCCGACGCGAGAGGCCGCCAAGCGGCTTCTCATCGAGCGATCTCGGGTTACACAGGGCTTTCGGGATCTGCGCACCACGCGAAAGCCACTCAACAACCACCCCAAGCGACCGCTTTGGGTGGTTTTTTTCGTGAATTGAGAATCTAGGAAACATCGCTCGACGGAACACGACTCGACGACACGATAGCGGTACACACGACATCGCAGCGTGACGTTTGATGTTGCGGTCCAAAGCCTGAGTCCACAGTCCGAACATCGCCGCTGTGTATCGCTCCGTCACGGACCATCAACGGCAAGAGATAAGCCCTCCGGTCATGAGCTTCGATCGACTCGCCCGCTTCCTCTCGGACCCTCACGCGCAGAACCACAACGTCCGGGGTTTCAAGAAAAACTCTCGAGGTCTCGAGCCCAGCACAGCCGTCACAACCCACTCCGGCATGCGATCATGTCGCGCACCCGCAGCACTGCGCTCAACCAGACCGCGTCGAAGCACAGCTCACAGTTGCCTCGACACATCATCTCGAGCGAACGAAGCAATCACCCGCTCCGGATTTTGGTCACGGTCCTGCGGCGCCGATTCGGGGCACGCCCCAGCATTCGGACACGTTGTTGGCTGCTCTGCCTGATAATCCGCAAACACAGCCGTGAGCAAGGTAAAGCGCTTAGAGTGCGAGACAAGCAATCTCACTCGCAATGCAGTGGCGAAGCCGATACTTGGCGAGCTCACACGGGCCCGTCAGGCTTCTATTGAACGTTTTGTAAAAACTCGCCAGCGTTTTTTCCTACGCACAGGGAGACCCGTCCGCATGACCTCGTTGCAGCATGGCGTGATTCTCGACGCCGCCAGCCTTGGATCCGATGTCAACCTCGATCCCCTGCTGGCTCGATTGCCGCATTGGGAGGTCTTCGACGAGACAGACGGACCGCACATCGTCGCTCGCGCCGCCGCAGCCGACGTGCTGGTTCTAAACAAAGTCACGTTGAGTGAAGCAACACTCGCTGCGCTGCCGCGCCTAAAGCTCATCGCGACACTCGCGACCGGCGTTAACCAGATCGACTTGAAAGCAGCCGCAACAAACGGCATCGCGGTAGCCAACGCCCGCAACTACGCCACGGAATCGGTCGCTCAGCACGTCTTTGCCATGTTACTCAGCCAACTATGCCGCCTTGATGCCTACGAGCGTGACGTTCGATCAGGCCGCTGGAGCGCCCATAAGCAGTTTTGTCTCCTCGACCATCCGATCAGCGAACTCGCCGGAAAAATATTCGGAATCATCGGCTTCGGCGCACTGGGTCAGCGCGTCGCCCAACTGGCACAAAACTTTGGTGCTCGGGTGATCGTTGCCGAATCCCTCCACCCATCCGCATCGGGACACGCACCATCGACGCCAACTCCACCAGCGGATCCATTCCAGACGGACCGCGCATCGATTCGTCACGGATCACCCAGCGCCACCGTTGCACCCTCGCGTGTCCCGCTCGATGAGGTGCTCGCCAGAGCTGACATCGTCTCGCTGCACCTGCCCCTGACTGACGCCACCCACCAGCTTATAAACACCGAACGTCTCGCATTGATGAAGCCCGGCGCAATTCTCATCAACACGGCCCGTGGCGGCTTGATCGACTCACAGGCCCTCGCCGCTGCGCTTCGCGCCGGTCGGCCAGGCTTCGCCTTGCTGGACGTGCTCGACCTCGAGCCGCCTCCGCCCGATCACCCATTGCTGGACGCGGCGCTCCACGGGCGCCTGCGCATTACGCCCCACACCGCCTGGGCCTCGCGAACCGCACGGCAAAACGTCATCGAAGAGGTCATTCAAAATATTGCTGCGTTTCAACGCGGCGACCCGCGAAATCGCATCGTCTGATTTCCTCTCGGCCCGTCCCCGCATCACCGCGACACGACAGCACCCACCAAGATCGGAATCCGCCCATGGCAGAGCCCACCTCAACGCACAGCGACACCCCACACGCCAAAGATCATTCGACCACGCAGACCGAAAACCAGGCCGTGATCGAGGAACGTCTCGCGTTTCTCGAGCGGCATATCGAGACACTCGATCGCGCGGTAGCCGATCAGACGAGGACAATCATCGCCATGCGCGAGCGCGAAAACATCCTGATCGAACGACTGCGAGCTCTACAAGGCCGTATCGACGACATCGCGGCCAGTGACTCCCTGCACGAACGTCCACCTCACTACTGAGAACACGCCCCGCGCACCGCCACCGTATGAACCCGCCACCGAACGTTGACGGCAGTCCAATCGCGAGCGCTAACCAACGCGCAGTCGACGTTGTGATCGACCTGCCCGCGCCATTTTCCGCACAATCAAACGAATCGCACTTATTGCGCGCCCTGCACGCAGACATCGAGCGCCTTGGTCTCGATAGCCGCTCCACGCCCGACGCGCAAGCGTCAGTCACCCGCGCACGCCAAAACGCCGACGCAATCCGACTGATCTGGGCCTGCGAATGTCGACGCCGTTTCCATGCACGCCCATTCATCGTCTGCGGAAACGATCGCCTCAGCATCGACTTCATCGGCGGCGCGCTCGGGTGGCGCCGCGCGCACGGCGGCAACGAGGCTCTGATTGCTCGACTGCGTGGCCTACCCGCCGGCGCGTCGATCATCGACGCCTCTGCCGGCCTTGGGCGCGACGCAGCCCTCCTCATCCAGCACGGCTACCGGGTCACCGCCTGCGAACGCAACCCCTGGGTTTATCTCCTACTCCGCCATGCTCATCGTCAATGGCTCGAGACCGAACCCGAGATTGCTTCGCGCCTCATCCTGCACTTCGGCGACGTCCGCGCAACTCTGAAAAACACTGAAAACCTCGCTAGCACGGCAGCCATTTTCGACCCAATGTTTCCACCGGGCCGCTCGAAAGCGGCCGTGCGAGGTGGTTTGAGAGTCCTGCAGCGACTCACCCACGTTCCTGCCAGCGACGCGACGCCGATGGCATCGATCGAGCGCAACCGGTTCCCCAAACCCGACTCTCCAGCGAGTTTGACCAGGGAACGGGATGCCGCCGAAACACTCGCCGCGCTGCTGACACACTGTGCAAAAGTGGTCGTCAAACGGCCTCCACAAGCGCCACCGCTGGATCCCGTCGTGGTCGGCTCACCGCCTCATCATCAGGTTCCAGGCAGGACGGTCCGCTTTGACGTCTACCGCGGCGTCGCTCAGCTCGACAGAAACATCTAAAGGGTCACTGAACGCTGCCCGACCGCTGCGATCTGCAAGACTTGGGCAGCCTCCCATGGCAACTTGGCTCTGTGTGCTTCGGTATCAGGGCACACCGCATCACTCCGTGAAAAGCCCACCATCATGCTCGCGACACCGAAACCGCCGTCGCGATCGTGCACCAGCGAAACCCGCCAAAGCGGTCGCAGCTCAAGGGCGTGAATAGTGACTCAGAGCGCTTGACCCGGTGTGGATCGTCGATCGCACCAGCCCCACGGCATCAATGTTGAACACGCGCGGTAAAACCGCATCGTCAACCGTCTGCCAACAGACGAATGGCCGGTAATTCTATCGTCGGCGTAGGTTCTTCGAGCCACAGGTACGCTGGGATTTCGAGGTTACGCAAACCCGGCTCCCCCTCCAACACTCGTCCCGCGAAATCGTAACGTCCACCGCGGCATTCGTCCCGGAACCCTCCGGACCATGGCGGCGCTTCTGCCTGCGCCTCCTGCGTCGGAACGACGATCAGCGAACACCCCAGGTCGGTACTGGCCGCGTAAGCGACGAACCACGCCGGATCGTATGAACGGTATTCGTTGCGAAGCGCTCGTGGCTGCGTCGACAGGCGACTCGACGGATCCTTCAACGGCACATCACCCTGAACGGCCGCCAACATCTCCGCGTCGCGATGCAGGACCACCACCTCACGCCCTCCCCAACGGAAGTAGAGCGTCTCACCTGGCGCGATCGCACCGAGCTCAACCATTCGGTCA
This sequence comes from Thioalkalivibrionaceae bacterium, assembly GCA_046299415.1. Taxonomy (GTDB): domain Bacteria; phylum Pseudomonadota; class Gammaproteobacteria; order Ectothiorhodospirales; family Ectothiorhodospiraceae; genus JBKBII01. The sequence continues at coordinate 606,082 of JBKBII010000001.1, forward strand.
AGCCGAATATTCTCGGGCGGCGAGCTGAAAAACGCGCTAAGCAGAGCGAAAACCAACGCGACAGCGCCACCGAAGAACAACAGTTTCATTGCACCGCGAGCCCGCGCACGCCGCGATTCCCTGTCCGCCGTTGGTCGATTCGGTACAGCTGACGCCGATTCCGGCGCGGAAACCGACCTATCCGCGGTTGCGTTGTCGCCTTCTACGACCTTTGTCGATCGCTTTCCCGATATCGACCGATCCGAAGTATCATCGGGTGGCCGTTGTTCAATCGGCCTCAGCCCCTTCGATCGTTCGTCGCTCGAGGAATTCATCGTCGCCTCAAAATCCAACAACTCGCCAAACGTAAACCACCCGAAAACTCAGTCGCCCCAGCGCACGACGCCCCGGGGTCATCATCAGTGACCCAGCTCGGTCCGAACGGGACTCTCGAGCGCCGCATACCGACAGCCAAAAACGACAGGCGAATGCGTGACAAGTAAGCGGGACTCTCAAAGTCTGCCGAAGTTCGCCGACAAGTTGGCCCCGTGATCGAGACGGGGTCTAGCGGAAAGCGAAACGGGCCACACCAGCCACACTCAAACGCCGATTTATCGCTGCGAAAACGACGCGACACCAAGACGACCGGAATCAAGCCAGCGCCATCTCAAATTCGCAGTCGAGCGACTCGCGTGCAGCGACGCAGCCATGACGCTTAATCGCGAAAGTTCTGATATTGCAAGGGGCGATCAAAGGTCTCCGCCTTCAACATCGCGATCACCGCTTGCAGGTCATCGCGCTTTTTGCCCGTCACTCGCAACTGATCTCCCTGAATCGACGCCTGAACTTTCAATTTTGAATCTTTGATTTTCTTTTGGATTTTCTTACCCAACTCAGTATCGATTCCTTCCCGAATGACGATGAGCTGTTGCACACCCTTGCCCACCGTCTTCGACTCCTGCACATCGAGACAGGACACATCAACGCCTCGCTTGGCCAATCTCATCGTGAACAGATCAAGAATCTGCTCCAGTTGAAAATCAGCATCTCCGGTCAAGCGCACCCCATCATCAGTCTGCTCGATGGCGGCGCTCGTCCCCTTGAAATCAAAGCGATTGTCGATATCCCGCTGCGCCTGCTCAACAGCATTCCGAAGCTCAACCTTGTCGACCTCGGATACCACGTCGAATGACGGCATACTGTTCTCCTCTACCCAGATCCTTCAGTTTCAAAGTCCAATCGATTTTTGCGCCGCCTCACTCAACGGCCTAGCCAGCGCCAAACCCAGCAAGGCAGTCTCATCGGTCGAAAGACCGTCGATTTATGGAAAACCGCATGTTAACGCGCCCATCTCTCTGGCTGACCCTCGCCGGCCTCCTCGGATTCACCGCCGTCGCGCTGGGGGCTTTCGGCGCCCACGCCCTGGCCGAACGGTTTGCCGCGCATCCGCGCGCAAGTGACTGGTGGAACACAGCTTTTCAATACCAAATCGTTCACACCCTGGCACTGATCGGACTGGTCGCAGTCTGGGCGCGCCTGTCACCCAACTGGGCCAACGCGGCCGCAATCGCCTGGATACTCGGTGTCATCGTTTTTGCTGGCACGCTCTACGCGATGGCCCTCGGTGCGCCGAAGTGGCTTGGCGCGATCACGCCAATCGGAGGAACCACCCTGCTGGCTGGCTGGATCTTCATCACGATTGCCGCCTGGCGCGGCGCCTGATCTCGACCGATGAACGGTGCAGGCCTATCACCCACCGAAGCGCCCCCCAGAGACAGGTCCTTCGCTCCCCGGCAACCCATCAGTTTGAGCCATCGACAAATCCATCGGCTCAAGCCATTGCCTGAAGCCATCGACCTTGGCCGCCTCAACGCACGCATTCTTGACGCCGGCACACTCATGACAGACGTCTTCTCGACAGACTTCTCGGCAGCCAATTGTCGATAACCGCGCGACGACCCAACACCTATCGTCAACCCCTCCACCCGAACCACGTCCTCGGAGCCTCAATGTCCAACTTCGCAATTCAATCGATTCAGACCCTCGAAGCCCTGCAAGAAGCACTGGAAAACATCAGCGCACTCGAAGATGCCGACATCGATCTGATCGACGGCGTGCTCACGATCGAATTCGAAAATGGTGCGCAACTCATCATCAATCGCCAAGAAGCCGCCGCACAGATTTGGTTATCGTCCATTCTCGGTCCGGGCCATTTTGGCTATGACGCCGAAAAAAACGCCTGGATTAACGACCGCGACGGCCGCGAACTCATCGAAACGCTCGCCGAAGCGCTCACGCGTAGCACCGGACAAACGGTGACCCCTGACGACCTTCGCGCGAGCTGATACCTCTCACTTTCTTTGACGCTCTAGATTCAGGGCGCAACACAATCGCGGCCGTGAGCGACCCATAGACTCCGCGGTGGAATCCGTACTAAACGCCGCTGCGAGGCCTTGATGACACTCCGTTCCAAAATCGGAAAGGTCTTTCTGATCAGCACCACCGCTCACCGACGTTGGCCTGATCAAGCACCGAGACCCCCCCAATCGAACGCAGGCAGGGGGCTTGGAGCGCGACCGGCGAGACATCGCGAGTCGTCAAAAACACACACTCGCTCGCAGCAACACCACCATGGGTTCAGGTGTTACTTAATCGTTACGCTGCACCGCTTGACGATCAGCGGACGCATCGGAAGTCGCCAACGCGGTATCCAAACGACGCAGGACCTCGCGCGCCGTTAGTGTGTCCAGAGCGAGGTCGATGGCGCGATACAAAGCCGCCTGCTCGGGCCGTCCCCGTTCTGGCATCCGAGAAAATGCCAGAACAAGTGCTGGTAGCTGCCTGAAAAACAAAAACGCAAGCGTCGCGATGATCAAAGCGGTCCACACTCCGGCGGCACCATCGATCCACAGTAAAGCAGCTGCCGCGCCGACGTAGGCCAGCATCACAAGCACCGTCAAAACACCACCCAGTCGCTTGGCACGGCTCATCACCAAACCAATGGCTCCGCGATGCTGAGCGAGAAGCTTCGGACTCAGCCAATCGACACCCTGCACCGGACGCTGTTCAGTCACTTTATTTCCACCTCATTTCGCGCCTCGCTCAAGGCCGCCGCTACGACACCCTCGGATTTCGAGAACGTTGTCCATGGCAACCGCCCCATCGGTCTGCACACGCCTATACCAGTTGGCGGCTTCGCGATCGTGGCTTACCAAACCGCCGCTCATGCCGGAACCGTCGCGCACCCGTTCGACCGATCAAGCCGATCAATCGCTCTGGACGATCTCGACCGGTCTGGCAAGACTAACTCAGCCGGCATCAGCACAGGTCCCTTCTGCGCACGCCGCAAGACACTCGAGCCAGAAACAGACGACCACAGAGACCCCTGTGCAGGACTCTCGATCGCAAGTCGTCGATTCACCAGGCAGCCGGGAGGCACCCAAGCCGCTCTCGACCCACCGCGTTAGCCGCCCAAAAGCAATCTCGACAACGATGACATCACCGGCCCTCAGAGCTCGCCGGTGAGGACTCTCCCGCGGAATCGTTGCTATCGAACCAGCGTGCTGATGCCTCTAGCTTGCGATAGAGCGTGCGCTCACTCAAACCGAGCGTACTCGCCAACGCTCAACGACTTTCCGAATCCCTCATCGCCATCGCCCGGACGTACCTCGCCTCAAGCTCGGCCAGCGTCATCGGACGACCCCAACTCGGCAGACCCCACTCGCCTCCATCGTCAGGCCACACCGGACATGGCGATTCGTTATGGTTCCTGCCCGATATCACCCGCCAAGCCAAAGTGTTCCGGCTCGATCCAACGACCAACAGCCATCAATGCCACCCGTTCGAGCACGTTGCGCAACTCGCGCACGTTGCCCGGGAAGTCATGCTGGGCAAGTCGCGCCAGCCCCGCTTCAGACAACCTATTTCCGCGCGCGACGGACATTCTCGCCAACAGCGCATCAACCAGGTGCGGCAAATCGTCGAGTCGTTCGCGCAATGGCGGCAGCAAGATAGGAAACACGCTGATCCGATCGAACAAATCCTCGCGGAACGAGCCCTCGGCCACGCGCTCTTTCAAATTGCGATGGGTCGCGCTGATCCTGCTCCCTCGGGCGTGGCCTCCACCACGCTCATGACCGCTCCCAGCATCGCTGCGAGCGGTTCTTTTTCGTTTCATCCGGCTGCCCCCAGCCGGCAGGCCGCCTCCGGCACGGCCATCGTACAGACGGATGGGCTCGGATCGGCCTAATGCACGCGCTCGTGGTGCCTCCCTCACGCGCCACCGCATCTCAGCGCAATGGCGCAACGAGACCGCCGACACGCGACCCCGCCCGAGGCCACCACGCCCCAACGCCACAGGCTCAACGGTGGCGCAACACCCACCTGGCTCCACATCACAGCGGCGCGGCGCGCCAGCGCTCATAGGTCGGCTCGGTCTCATAGCCGCGGGTCAGCACGTACTGCATCACGTTATGCAGGCGATTGATCCCGACAACCGAGTCGATGCGAATCCGCTCCACGCCCGATTCATCAAAAAAAACCAGCGTCGGCGCCCAGTGAATCCCGAGTTGCTCGCCCCATTCGCGCGATCGCAGTCGCTGACCGTCAGGCGTGAGCACCGGCGTATCACCATCGAGATCAAGCTGGATCACGTCAAACAGCGCCAAGCTATCGCGCACCCGTTGATCAAGGATGGTCTCGGAATGCAACACGTCACAGGCATGACACGCCCGCCGCTCGAAGAACACCAGAAGCGGCCGTGATGCAGGCGCAGCTCGACGATCAAGCCGATGCGGCCCCGAAGCGAAAAAATCCTGCTCATTCAAATCGTCGAGATCAAATTTTGGCGGCGGATCCGCTAACGCGAGGAATTCGGAAAAACGTCGCTCCTCAAAGTGCCGATCGATCACAAATTCGAGTGCGGCGCGAAAACGCCGCGGCGGGTAATACCCACGCACCGCAAACACCGGCTCTCGCGACGCATCGATAAACAGCAATGACGGCGTGAAATTCAGATTCAGCTCGATCGAATACTCGCGTTCGGTCATGCGGCGACCATCGACGGTCGTGATTTCCCGCGCACCCAACACATCCAACGCGATCACATCGAAATGCTCGCGAAAATAGGTCTCGATGTCGGGTTGCGAAAAATTACGCTCGAACAGCGCCTCGCAATACGGGCAATCGTCCATCCCGAAATACACCACGAGGCCCTGCTTGCCCTTCGCCAAAGCTTCGTCGAGATCCTCGCTGAGGTCCAAAAACGACGGCTTGAACCAATCTGGCACATGCAAGCCGATCGGTCGCGGGCGATCATCGATCGGCGGAAACACCTCTTCCCCCCCCGCGCCCAATGCCTCGAAAGCCGCCCCCTCGCGCCGAGTGTCCTCGGTATCGTTGGGTTCGGCGGCGTCCACGCGCCGCTCGGAGACCTGCGATGCCTGATCGGCCACGGCCACACCCGCACCGGAGTCGCAGACGAAAATCGGCACAATCAATGGCCCGAACAGCAACAATGCGCCCAGCAATGAGGCCCGAACCATCGGCGACTCAAAACGAATAGCCGAGTGATCGAGCCGACGCTGCAGCTCCGACCGTTCCGCATCACAGACTCGCTCCACGTCAAGAGACTGCATACGCCCTCTCCATCCACATCCGGTCGCCATGGTCGAGAACACCACCCAGATACCGCGATCACAACACAAAAAGTACAACAATCTGAACCGCAACGACCTGATTACGAGCACAGACCGCCTCACCTGATCGCGCACCAATCCCGTGTCACGGTGGTCAAATCCGTAGATAGCGCCTTGTGCCATCGATCAGAACGCGAACGACGATTCCAGACACGGGCCAAGTGCGGCCTGCATGCACAACAAGCGGACGCGACGTCTCATGTCAGCATTCCCCTCGATGACTCAGCCGACCCCGACGTGATCGGCACGACCGCGCCAGATCGCGTTGATATGCCCCCCCGCTGCTGGAGACACCCCATCGGGCCTCCGCGTCACAACACGTCTCCGCATCGCGAATCGCTCTACCCGCCATAGGCGTTTACACAGGGCTCTGGTCGCTCGCGCCGAACCCTTAGCCGACCCGGACCGAACCACGAGTTGCCGATCACAAGGCCGGATTAGACCCTAACCGCAAAAATGCGGACACAAAAAAGCCGGCGCCTCTCGGTGCCGGCTTACTCGTTCGGTTTGGCGCGCCCGGAAGGATTCGAACCTCCGACCACCTGGTTCGTAGCCAGGTACTCTATCCAACTGAGCTACGGGCGCGTTAACGAAGCGCGCATGTTACAGATTCCGAGCCGCTCGTACAACACCGGCGCGACAAAAAACCCGACCGCCGACACATCCTCCGATCCGCGTAGCCCACCCGTGCCGCATCAACCCGCCACAGGCCCTGATCTTGCAGACCAACCGGCACCGTCGTCTCCAGTTCGACGAATTGCAAACGCACTGTCAAGTCGCCGCGACCGACACGCCACCGCCGCACACCCGACCAGAACAGCATCCGGAGAAACACTGGACGAACCATTGCGCGGGCTGACCGCCGCGTTTCGCGATGATTGCTTCCGGCCGCCTTGCACGGCATTCCACTCGCCGCGCTTGTATGCATCATCTTCAATCAGTCATCGAACCGACCGATCGCGCCGTCGCTTACCCAATAGCGACACCATCTCCGGTACGTTCAAGACATCAGAGTCGACGCCTATCAACGCCTGACTTCAGACGACTTCAAAGCAGACGCGCCAACGTCGAATGCGTAACGCCGCGTATGCAAAAGTTCAAGCCAACGGTTGAGAAAGCGACTGTGTTGCAACCGGCAATACAGGCTTCTCTGATCCGGCAAATCCGACGCCACAACGTGGCCCTCGGCCTGCCGGCAAAAGCGATCCAGCACCTCAGCCTGACGCGCATCATGAAAAATCCTGACCGCAAGATCGGGCTGCCGCGTCCCGTGAGCACCAAAACGATGCGTCATACGCAGCGTTGTCGTATACGGCGACTGATCCTCGATCAACAGATACAACGTCGGTGCACTGGTCGCACGACCGGCAAAACTCGAACCAGCCGAACGCTCTCTCAAGTCCGGCAACAAGCGCCGCAGGCCGCGATAGTTGCTCTCGAAAAGTTCGAACAGGCTGCTCAACGCGAGCGCCGAAGGCAAGGCGGACTCATCCGGATACGGCGTGAGTCGGTCCGAAAACGCAGCCGCATCGACCAACTCGCGCAACGCCGCATCTAGGCTCGCGTCCTGACTCATTCCACCCCCCACCTCTGCGAGGTCAGTCTGTTCGACATCGGCCCCTCCCGCAAAACCAGCACACCTGGTCGAACAATCTAAGGCAACGAATCGCATTGGTACACACGCGCCAAGAGCCAGCCGCCCGCTCTCGCCTCGCTGAACCGATGTCCATGCCGAGACCAGCGCCAATGCATCGGGCCATCCGCCACGGGCAACGGGCTCAGCCGACACCGATGTTCACGAACCCGCGCCCTCAATCACTGCATGGCAACGGCCGCAAAAACACGGGCCACGTCAAACTGAGCGCGCCGCAGAGTCTAGTCAAAGCCAGCGCGCCGCGTCGAAATCCGGATGACTAGAGAAAAACTGGGCGCCAATCTTTCGTTACTGCGCAAAAACTTGCACAAAAAAGCAACAGCGTGTCGCCGATGTAACATCATTTTTGATACAGTCTGAAAGTAGTCCCAACGCACCCCAGCCGCTCCGATGGGCGCGCGCGACGTGCAAACGTCGAGCGGTCACCGATCCTGACCCACCGGCCGTGGCCCTCATCGATCGCAGCCTCGAACTCCGCCACCGCTCAACGACGCAAACCCCTCGCAGGCGCAAGCTGCCGTAACGTCCCCCCGCGATACGCTCAGCGCAGCCGTTCAAACTTTTCTGGACGACGACTCAATGGACGCGCAAATAATCTTGTTCAAAGGTTTTGACGATCAGCGCCCGGGCACCTCCGGACTGCGTAAGTCGGTGGCCCGTTTCCGCGAAGCTCACTACCTCGAATCCTTCACGCAAGCCATCATCGACGCCACCCCCGGCTTCTGCGAGGGCCCACTGTTGCTCGGAGGCGACGGTCGCTACTTCAATCGCGAAGCGATCCAGATCCTGTGCCGAATCTTCGTCGCCAACCGTGTCCCAAACATTCGCATTGGTCTGCATGGCCTACTTTCGACCCCAGCCGCCAGCCACCTGATCCGCAACGACAAGCTCGCCGGCGCCATTCTGCTCACCGCTAGCCACAACCCCGGCGGCCCTGATGGCGATTTCGGCGTCAAGTTCAACGTCGCCAGTGGAAGTCCGGCACCAGAGTCCGTTACCGAAGCCGTCTACCAACGCGCCCGCAGTCTGACCGAATACCGCATCGCGCAAATGCCACACATCGACATCGACCACATCGGCCGGCACACCCGCGGCGATACCGTGATCGAAGTCATCGACACCGTCACCCCCTACCTCGATTTTCTGGAAGCGATCTTCGACTTCGACGCCATTCGAACGCTCATTCGACGTGCCGATTTCGACTTCCGTTTCGACGCCATGCATGCAGTCACTGGTGCCTATGCCACACCGCTGTTCGTCGATCGACTCGGCGCCACCGAGCACAGCCTGCTTCGCGCCGACCCGCTATCCGACTTTGGCGGGCGCGCACCCGATCCCAGTCCGGAGCACGCCGCGGACCTGATGCGCCTGATGTTTAGCAAGCACGCACCCGCCTTTGGGGCCGCTTCGGATGGCGATGGCGACCGCAACATGATTCTCGGGCCACATTGCTTCGTCAGCCCGGGCGACTCCCTCGCGATCCTGACGGCCAACGCCCACCACATCCCGTGGTTCGCCAACGGACTCAAGGGCGTTGCACGCTCGATGCCGACGTCTCGCGCGGTCGATCAAGTCGCTGCGGCCCTTGGCATCGAATGCTTCGAAACACCGACCGGCTGGAAATACTTTGGCAACTTGCTCGACGCCGACCGCATTTCCCTATGTGGAGAAGAAAGCTTCGGCACCAGCTCGGACCACATACGCGAAAAAGACGGCCTGTGGGCGGTCCTTTTCTGGCTCAACCTACTGGCCAAGACCGGGCGCACAGTTCCCGAGATCGTGCGTGACCACTGGGCGCGTTTCGGGCGTCACGCCACGCTGCGACTCGATTACGAAGAGATTGAGTCAAGGCGCGCCGGACTTGTCATCGAACGCCTGCGAGAACGTCTGCCCGCCCTGCCGGGTCAGCGCCTCGCAGACCTCGACATCACCGCCGCCGACGAATTCACCTACCACGACCCGATCGATGGTTCGGTCTCCGAGCACCAGGGTCTGCGGATCATCTTCGGTGAACGCGGCCGAATCGTTGTACGGCTTTCGGGCACCGGCACTAAGGGCGCCACGCTGCGCATCTATCTCGAAAAACGCGTCGAGGGCCAAGCCACCAATATCGCAGCTCCAGCGGAAGAGATCCTCACCAATCTAGCGCGAGAAGCGCGCAGCCTGCTCCGCCTAACGGAGATCATCGGCCGCGACGAGCCCAGCACGACCGTCTGACGACATCGGCCCTCACCCCTAACGACCGCGCCACGTTGCGGCCAACGCAACGGCCAGCGTCGCCGTCACGCCGAATGACACGCCTGATACATGGCTGTGCAGGCGCTGCACTGCATCCCTGTCACGGCACCACCCGATTGATCTTCTGACCAGCGCTACTTTGCGGCTCGTGCAACGATCGCCGCATACGCATCCGGGTCGATGCGCTCGCGCAAATCGACAAAAGAGCCGCTGGATCGCCCGCGTAACCACGCCAGCGCATCAAAAATCGCCGCAGCCGCAGCGCGAGGCGTCTGTACCCGCCCTGCAGCAGCGGCTTTGCGTAATTCAGCGATCGCGGGGAACGCCTCAACATCCACATCGTGCAGCAAATGCGCCAGCATCGGTGTATCGATCAAGCCCGGCGCCAACGCACAGCAATGCGTCTGCGGCCATTCCTGCGCATACAGGCGCATCAACGCGTTCAGGGCTGCCTTGCTCATCGCATAGCCGTTCCAGCCACGACTCATCAACACCGCTGCGCCCGATGACATCGCGATCACCTGACGAACCGGCGTTCCGCGACGATGCAAAGCATCAAGAACCGCCTTGCCCGACCACACGTTGATGTCAAAAACCGCCTTGATCTCATCGATCGACGCCTCGACCATCGGCTCGATCTGCCCCAGTCGGCCTGCATTCAAAATCACCAGATCGAGCTCGCGCTCGGCGCCGAGCAGCTGCTCAAGCGTCCCTGGAACCGCAGAAAAATCCGTCAGATCGACCGCACCCTCGCGCACGCCAGCGATCGCAGACTCACGCCGCGCCATCCCCAACACCCGCGCGCCGCGCGCGACAGCCTCCTCGGCGAGGCCGCGACCGAGACCCGACGAATGCCCAGTAATCAGCACCGTACGCGGAGATTGATCGTCCATCCGTCACCTCATTCAGGCGTGTTGCGGCAGTGAAAATGACCCTGCACGAGTCAAACTGTGATTGACGTCCGCGCGGCCGACCGTTGCTCCGAGAACACGCCAAATCACATTGCGACAAAGGCACCCCTACGCTCAGCAGTGCCCGCGTCCGCGCAGAACCGCACACACGGTCTCGGTCGCTACGCTCCGGACATTTCTCGCAGGCGCACAGTCGCGGCTCTCCTCAGCGCCTCCCTGACACTAAACGGCAGCGAGCACAGCCTACGACCGACCCCGGATGATCCGTGAGAAACGCCCTGCATCACCTCACGACGTCCGCCGCTCGGGCCTGTCTCGCCGCACTTTCGCGACGAACAAAGCGAGTTTTCGCGGGCGATCAGGACGAGCATGGCGTCACGCAGATCCAGTCCAGGACGGATCGACCACACCCAAAATAATCGACCCGTCCGCGTCCGCATGACATTCGAAACGCCGCGACTACGCGCGTGAATGCGCGAGCCGCCCATCGATGCAAACGGAATCCTGATCGAGCGCCCAAGAGACCCCCAGTAAAACGTTGTCAAGCCAACACGCACTGACCGACTCGACCATCGCGCTAAAGCCGCCGACGCCACTCGACTCATCGCAGCCCGCGGCTTAAAACCTCCGAGGCTCGACGCAAATGTTCTAGCCCACGAACACTCGTGCATTGTCGAACAGCCGCGCCCAAGGGCTACGGCCTGACCCCGTCCTCCAATCCTCCGGATGCCACGAGCACTGCACCGCCTGAGTGACGCGCTCGGGGTGCGGCATCATGATCAGTACCCGTCCATCAGCCGAAGCAAACCCCGTCGCGCCCTGCGCGGAGCCATTCGGATTCTGCGGATAACGCTCAGTAGGCAAACCATCCGCCATCACATAGCGCAGCACCGCCGTATCGGCTTGCGTCTGATCACTCCACACTGCCCGACCCTCACCATGCGCCACCGCAATCGGCGCGCGCAGCCCCGCCATACCACTCAGCCAAAAACTGCTGCTTGCGCCGACTTCGACCAGCGCGGTGCGGGCCTCGAATCGGCCCGAGCGGTTATGCCGGAATCGCGGCCAATGCGCCGTCCCCGGAATCAACTCCGCCAACTGCGCGAGCATCTGACAGCCGTTGCACACACCCAAAGAAAACGTCTCCGGACGCGCAAAAAAGGCCGCAAACATCGCGCGCAAACGCTCATTGAACAAGATCGTCTTCGCCCAGCCGCCGCCGGCGCCCAGCACATCGCCGTAGGAAAAACCACCGCAAGCGGCCAGGCCCTGCATCGACGCCAGATCCACACGACCGCTGAGCAAATCGGTCATGGTCACATCGACAGCATCAAATCCCGCCTGCATGAAAGCATGCGCCATCTCGATCTGACCGTTGACGCCCTGTTCACGCAAAATGGCCACCCGCGGCTTCGTGCCGCGCATAACCCTCGGCGCATCCGTTGCCGACGCAGATGAGTCCAGCCACCGCGCATTCGGCCGATCGTCGAGGTCGAACGGCACCACGGCATCGAGCCGCGCCAACGGATCCAGTAAAGCTTCAAACGCCTGATCAGCGCACACCGGGTTGTCGCGCAAACGTGATATCCGATGGCTCGTCTCGGACCACCGCAACAACAAACTGCCCAACGCCACCCGCATGGCCTCGCGGTTACCCGTCTTCACCACCACCGCGCCATCATCCCGCAGCGTTGCCACCGGTTCGATCGCCGCTGCAAACCCGGCCGCCCGAGCCCGCTCGCACCATTCCGCTTCGCGCCCCAAAGCCACCTGCACGACAGCACCGAGCTCCTCATGAAAAGCCCAACGCGCGAGCGCGGAATCGTCGTCACAGCCGTACGGCGCATGAATCGTCAAGCCGCAACGGGCGGCATACGCCATCTCCAGCAACGTAACCATCACACCGCCGTCGGAGCGATCGTGATAGGCCACGATCACGCCGTCGCGATGTGCCGCCCGAATCAGGGCCCACGCCGCCCGCAAACGCTCAGGATCATCCAGGTCCGGAGTCTCTCCGCCGAAACCGGCATCGAAGCCGTCGCCCTCACTCGTGGGACCATCCACCGCAACCTGCTGCAACACCGAGCCACCCAGTCGCATCTGATCCGTCAGACTCAACGCATACAGCGAGCCTGCGTCGATCGAGAGCTCGGGCGTCAAATGCCGACGCACATCGGACACCCGCGCAAAGCCCGACACCACCAACGACACCGGTGCGATTTGCTGACGCTCACCGTCCTCCGCCATCCAGCGTGTACGCATCGACAGCGAATCCTTGCCCACCGGGATGCAAAGCCCCAGGGTCTGGCACAACGTCGACACCGCGGCCACCGTATCGAACAGCGCCGCATCCTCACCCGGCGTCCCCGCGGCGGCCATCCAGTTCGCCGACAACTTGATCTCACCCAGGTCTGCAATGTCCGCAGCGGCAAGATTCATGATCGTCTCGGCCACCGCAAGGCGACCGGAAGCCGGTGCATCGAGAATCGCCACCGGGCTGCGTTCGCCCATCGCCATTGCCTCACCGGCCATCCCGAAGAGATCGGCGCGCGTGATCGCGCAATCCGCCACTGGCACCTGCCACGGCCCCACCATCTGGTCACGCGCGACCAATCCCGTCACACTGCGATCGCCGATGGTAATCAGGAACGACTTGCTCGCCACGACTGGCGCCGTCAACACCCGGTCGAGCCAATCGACGAACGAACGCGCACAACCGGGCGCAGGTCGGGCGCGCGACCGACGCGTATCGGCGCGGGCCAACCGCGGAGTCCGGCCCAGCAACACCGCCATCGGCACGTCGACCACCGGCTCCCCGAGCACGGGATCCTCGACCAGCAAATGCGGCGCCTCGGTCACGATTCCGACGGCGGCAAATGGCGCGCGCTCGCGCTCACAAATCGCCGCAAACGCGTCAAAACGATCGGCCGGCACCGCCAGCACATAGCGCTCCTGCGCCTCGTTGCACCAGATTTCCATCGGCGAGAGATCGGGCTCCGCGCTGGGAATCCGGCGCAAATTGATCCGCCCACCGCGACCCGAATCGTTCAACAACTCGGGAATGGCATTCGACAAGCCACCCGCGCCCACATCGTGAATCGACACGATCGGATTCTCGGCACCCATGGCCGTGCAACGATCGATCACCTCTTGACAGCGACGCTCGATCTCCGGATTACCGCGCTGCACCGACGCAAAATCGAGTGCCTCATCGCTCTCGCCCGACGCCACCGACGACGCCGCGCCACCACCGAGCCCAATCAACATCGCCGGGCCACCCAGTACCACCACGGCGGCACCGACCGGTATGCATTGTTTATGCACATGCTCGCCGCGCAGCGAGCCCACACCGCCCGCAATCATGATCGGCTTGTGATAACCAAATCGAACACCACCAACGGTGGCCTCGAGTGTGCGGAAAAACCCGCCCAGAGCGGGTCGCCCGAACTCATTATTGAACGCAGCCGCCCCCAGCGGCCCATCGCGCATGATCTCCAACGCCGACACGATACGACCGGGGCGTCCGTGATCTTCCTCCCACGGGTGCGCCCAATCCGAAATCCGCAAATTCGAAACCGTAAAACCGGTCAAGCCTGCTTTCGGCTTCGACCCCTGTCCGGTCGCGCCCTCATCGCGAATCTCCCCACCCGCACCCGTCGCCGCACCCGGAAACGGCGAAATCGCCGTGGGATGGTTATGCGTTTCCACCTTCATCAGGATCGGCAGATCGACCTGCTCGGCGCGATAAACTCCCTGCGCGTCGGGCATCACCCGGAGCGCTTCATGACCATCGATCACCGATGCGTTATCGCAATACGCCGATCGCACGCCTTCGGGATGAGCCGCATGGGTCGCCCGAATCATCCCAAACAGTGTCGCGTCGTGTTGCACACCATCCAATATCCACGACGCATTGAAAATCTTGTGACGGCAATGCTCGGAATTGGCCTGCGCAAACATCATCAGCTCAGCATCGCTCGGGTCGCGCCCGAGTTCGGCAAACGCCGTCGCGAGATAGCTCACCTCATCCGCCGACAGCGCCAAGCCCAAGCGCGTGTTGGCCGCCTGCAACGCCTTCTCTGGCGCGCCCCCCAAACTCACCCGCTGCAAAGGCCGCGGTGCCCCGTGCGAAAACAGCGCCCGTGCCTGAGTCAGATCCGCGACCGCCGACTCCGTCATCCGATCATGGATCGCGCGTGACACCGCCACTAAGGCGCCCGCCAACAGCGGCGACGAAACCTCACCATCGGGCGCAGCCAGATCCCATTGCAACACCCGCTCAACCCGAGCCACGGTATCGCCAAAACCGGCATGCTCCAGAATTTCGCTCGCCTTCGACGACCACGGGCTGATCGTACCGAACCGCGGCAAAACGAACAGCCGCGCCAACATCGTGCCCGCCAACGGCTGAAACGGCGTCGACTCATCAAGCACGGCACACAAAGCCGCCATGCGATCCGCAGACAAGCACTCGACGAGCTCGGGCAAGGGCTCTCGCGTAATACCCGCTGCCGGATCAAGCAAATACAACGCCCGCACCGCAAGCTGTGGACGAAAACCCAAGGCGGGCGTCAACCGTTCTGCCACCGCATCCAGCGCAAACCGGTCACGCCCCTGCCCGCCAGCAATCACCCACATCACCACACCCCGCTGATTAACCATTGCGTCGTGACGAGCCAGACCCAATCCTTGAGCCAGCCCGACACGCCCAAAGACCGCTATTCTAAACGCCCAGAGCCACACCGCCCGCTCGTCACGCCACCCCGAGCGACAACAACTCACGCGCGGACCACAGCTTTACCGCACAACGTGGAATGCATCGCTGCGCCAACGAACGCGCCCTGTGGACACCGGACCCAGCGCCGTTGAGAGGCTCTCATCCTCGATACCCCGGTTTCAACGCACCAACAACGCCCCCGTCTCGCGATCTTCTGCCCCTCGATCTTCTGTTCCGCGATCCGCCCTATCGTGATCCCGCCGTTCCGCGATCCCGTGCGCAACGCATCGACGACGGCACCCAAAAACCCGAAACCCGGGCCAACAACGATCGATTGAGACCAGGCCCACGACCGACATCCTCAGACGCATCGCCCGCACACCGGACAACCGCCTGATGCAAAACACCTCGAGCAAAACCTTGCAATCTGCGCGAACGCCCCCAACCTTGCTACAGTATCGTTTCATCAAAGGGGGCGACCTGGCTTCGACGGGGATCGCAAAACCGGAGGTGCATGCCGAGGACGCAATGGCCCTCGTAAAAACCATCGCAAAAATATAGTTGCCAACGACGACAACTACGCACTCGCTGCTTAAAACCCAGTAGGGTGCCGTCCGACCGGAGCCGTGCTTGTGCGTCCGTCATCGGGCGTCGACTCTCACAAGATCGTGGTGACGCGCTCCCGGCGCCGATCCACTAAAACGAACCGGGATCGCCAGAGGTTTTCCCCGTCTCTCGGGTAGCCGCTGGTTAAATCAATAGAGAGGCTAAGCATGTAGAGCCGAAGGCGGAGGATCACCGGACGCGGGTTCGATTCCCGCCGCCTCCACCAATACCCAAAATCCCAACCTTTATCGGTTGGGATTTTTTTTGCCCGTTCCTCCAGCGTTGGCGCGGTTTTCAGGCCTGGCCTCGCGAGCGCCACCCCTGCGAAGTCGGCGTTTTTGCCCCTACCGACGCCTCTCTGTTCTCCGTTTTCTCTGGTGGCCACGCGAGCGTTCTCGAGGCCATTTCCTTTGCTGGCGCGGGTTTAGAGGCGGTCGGTTGTGGTTGGCAACTCCTGTAGCGGTGGCGACCGAGTGTCGAGAGGCCACAAAAAAACCGCTCGCAGGCGGTTTTTGGTGCTGGGCGCGACGCGCTCACCCGGGTGGCGCGAGCACCCGCATCTGGTCGCCCCAGGCATTGGGCCAGGGGCGGCGCATCACCTGCTCCAGCACGATGTCGGGC
>JBKBII010000002.1:0-177043 GCA_046299415.1 Thioalkalivibrionaceae bacterium
CCGCTCCGCGTCTAGCACTCTCTTCGCCACACTCAGAGCCAACCAAGCGAGGCGCGCATCTTACCCCCTCAATCCTCCTTGTCAACCCTCAAAACACCCTGCTCCCAAAAAAGCCAATACAGAGCACAGAGAAGCTGCTACTACCCCCACTACAGCGTGGTGGTGTTGCGCTCTGGCGTGATTGACAGTCGACGATTCCGCGTTTTGGCGCTCGATCCGAGCCACCAACTATCGCTACCACCTTGTCGCAATAGCCTTATCGACGAGATGCGCAGCGCGCCGATGAATTTGGGACGACGAAACAAGCGACGAATCTGCTAACCCTCTCGCCATACACTCCGGGGAGGCAGCGCGGTGCAGCGCTAACAGGAGCGCTTTCGACTCGCACGGGCCGACATTATTGTCACGGCCGTGGCACGGGGGGGGGGCGAGACTGACTCACGCTGCAAGATGAGCGGACTCGAGCCCAGATCTTGACAAACCCAGTAAACGCAAATACGATCGATTTGCGTTTACTGAAGCAGCCACAGCATCCTTTCAACTGAAAACGCGGTCATGAACAGCAAGCTGGCGCCGTTGACGGGCTCAGACTGTCGTGCCGGATCGGGGCGCCCGTGCGAGTAAGGGCGGACGCAGCGAGGAGACGACAGGGTGGCTCGCCTCAGTTTGCTTCCAAGAGCAACCCCGAACAACGGGTGCGGCCAACATTGGGCGATGGACGGGGCCGGTCATTGCCCCTTTAACCGGCTTAGGACCATGATCAAGGCTCGGACTCGCACCTGTGTTCGTCTCCGGATCCGCGCATGTTGTACGACGGACCCTCACGACATCAAACCAGGAGAATGCAATGTCCTTGACCCGCACCGTTGGGCGCTCACTGCTCGCCAGCGCCGTTTCCATCGCGTTGACCGTTCCCTTCACCGTTTCGGCGGAAGGTGTCGTCAACGTCTATTCGGCACGGCAGGAGGGACTCATCAAGCCTCTGCTCGATGAGTTTTCTGCCGAAACCGGCATTCAGGTTCAACTGGTGACCGCGAGCGCACCCGAGCTTTTGCAGCGTTTACGCCTGGAAGGTCGTCGTTCTCCGGCGGACGTTTTGATCACAGTCGATGCTGGCAATCTGAACGAGGCTGCGGAGGCCGGCATTTTCCGCGCGACCGAGTCGGCGGTCCTAACCGAAAATGTGCCGTCCGCCTATCGCGATGCGGAGGGCGAATGGTTCGGTCTCTCGCTCCGTGCCCGTCCGATCATGGTTGCCAAAGACCGCGTCACCGAAGATGCGCTGGAGACTTACGACGACCTCACGGATGAGCAGTGGCGTGGCAAAATCTGTGTGCGCTCATCGAGCAACGTGTACAACCAGTCGATGCTGGCCGCGATGATTTCTCGTCACGGCAGCGAAGCCGCCGAAGCCTGGGCCCGCGGCATCGTGGCTAACATGGCCCGCCCCCCTCAGGGCGGTGACCGGGATCAGATCATGGCCGTCGCTGACGGGGCTTGTGATATCGCAATCGCAAACACCTACTACCTCGGCGGAATGCTCGCTGGCAGCGATGAAAGCCAACGTGCCGGGGCTGAAAAAATTCACGTGATTTTCCCCAATCAAGACTCGACCGGAACACACGTCAATGTCTCGGGCGCCGGCGTGTTGAAGCATGCTCCGAATCCCGAAAACGCTGTCAAGCTTCTTGAATTCCTGGTTTCGCAAACTGCCCAGACCTGGTACGCCGAAGCCAACCAAGAGTATCCAGTGCGTCCCGACGTCGAACCTTCAAACATCCTCAGAGGCTTTGGCGAGTTCAAGATGGACGACCTGCCACTAGACGAGCTCGGCGTCCATCAGGCCGAAGCGCTGAGGATTTTCGACCGCGTCGGCTGGCGCTGAGCGACGCGCGGGCCGAACCCGGCCAATCGACCCGCTCATCTCGTGGGCTGAGTCAAAAAAGGCGGGGATGATGCGTCGCCTTTTTTCTTACAACCAGACGTCAGCGCGCAAAACCTGAGCCAAGCCTTTTGGACCCCGCTGCGATGGGCCGTTGTAACGAACCTCGACCCACGCTGGAGCGCCGATATGAGGCACCGTCGCTTCGCAATCGCCGTCGGGTCAGCCGTCGCTGGAGGCTGGTCCGGCGTTGGCTTCGCCGATCGCACGATCCAAAACATCGCGCAGATCGCGAGAGGGTTGACCACGCAGCAAACGCTCGAGTGCTGCGCGCATCAGTTCACCGCGTTGTTGATCAACCTTGCGCCAACGCGTCAAGGGCTGCACGAGGCGCGCAGCGGTTTGCGGGTTGAGCGCGTCCAGTCGTTCGATCATGGCCGACACACGGCGGTAGCCCTCGCCATCGATACGGTGAAAGTGGGAGTCATTGTTCGCCATGAACGGCCCCCAGACTGCGCGCACGCGGTTGGGGTTTTCCCAGCGGTAACCGGGATGCCCGATCAAAGCATCGAGGCGATCAAAGCCGCCTTCGGCGGCGCTTGCGGCCTGCAGGCCGAAGAATTTGTCGAGCACCAGTGGGTCATCACGATAGCGCGCCTCAAAGGCGGCCAACGGCTCATCGCGCACACCAAGCCGATCATTGATCGCGATGAGCGCGCCCATCCGTAGCGTCATACTCGAAGCGCGCTGACACTGATCGAGTGCCTCTTCGACAGCCCCTGGCGCATCGAGCGCCACGCGAATCGCCAGAATCCGATTGCGTAGCCGACGCAGGCCCATCGCGGAGGCCGTGAATGCGGCATTGTCGATTTCGGCGAGTGCGGGTTGCCGCGCGCCCAGCGCGTCCAGCAATGGCGTGAATACGCGCCTTTCGAGGTCATCCCGGGCCGCCCGAAGCCGAACCGGATCGGCACGCTCGAACCATTCCGCGGCCTCGCGAGGTGCTGGCAAGGTCAGCATCGTTGCAAGCAGGACCGGTTCAATGTCGGTGTCTTCGAGGAGGCTCGCGTAGGCCCGTTCGATCTGCGCCTCGATCGCTTCGAGCTCTTCGGCGATGGCTGCGGCCGCCGTGTCGGCAATAGACTGCGCAAGCCCGGGTTGCCGAGCATCCGTTTGCCGCACGCGCACCATCCACGCCCGTCGCAGCAGCGTCTGCGCGGCCTCCCACCGAGCAAACGCGTCGTCATCGTGCGCGATCAGGTGTGCCAGCTCTACAGGTGTCTGCCCGGCTTCGAAACGCACCGGCGCCGAGAAGCCCCGTAACCACGATATCGCCTGCGGAGGCTCAGCCACGCCCTCGAGCTCGAATGCCTGCGACGCGGAGTCAAACTCCAGCACCACTTCGTCGAGCTCGACACCACGGTGCCGGAAAGCAAGGCGCCGACCGGACCCACCCAACAGGGCCACGCGGACCGGGATCACCACCGGCCGTTTCTCATTCTGACCCGGCGTCGACGGCGTCCGCTGTTTCAGCTTCAAGGTGACTCGGTTGGTCACCGGGTCATGACGCCCCTCTGCGGTCACCATCGGCGTTCCCGCCTGGGTGTACCAGCGCTTGAAATGACCGAGATCGCGACCACTGGTTTCGGCCATGACTGCGACGAAGTCGTCGGTGGTAACGGCCTGTCCATCAAAGCGCTCGAAGTAAACGTCGAGCGCCCGCCGAAACGTTTCTCGGCCGAGCAGCGTGCGCAACATGCGGATCACCTCTGCGCCCTTCTCGTAAATGGTCAGCGTGTAGAAATTGTTGATCTCCGCATACCGGTCCGGTCGCACCGGATGAGCAAGCGGGCCGGCGTCCTCGGGAAACTGGTAGGCCCGCAAACGGACCACATCGTCGATGCGCTTGACGCCGAATAACGTGCAGTCCGTAGTGAATTCCTGGTCACGAAATACCGTCAGGCCCTCTTTCAGCGAGAGTTGAAACCAATCGCGACAGGTCACCCGGTTTCCCGACCAGTTGTGAAAATATTCGTGTGCGATCACGGCCTCGATATTCACGAGATCATCGTCGGTGACGGTATCCGGACTCGCCAGAACGTACTTGGCGTTGAACAGGTTCAGTCCTTTGTTTTCCATCGCGCCCATATTGAAGTCGTCGACGGCCACAATCATGTAGACATCGAGGTCGTATTCGCGACCGAAGGCTTCCTCGTCGTAGCGCATCGCCCGCGCCAGCGACGCCAGCGCATGTTCACAACGATCGGCGTTGTGCGCCTCGACCCAGATCTCCAGCGCCACATCACGACCCGACATCGTCGTGAATGTGGCGTTGCGACAAACCAGATCCCCAGCCACCAACGCAAACAGGTACGAAGGCTTGGGAAACGGATCTTCCCACACCGCAAAATGCCACCCATCGTCGAGATCGCCGAACGCTACACGATTGCCATTGGCCAGCAACACCGGGAAACGAGTCCGTTCCGCTTCGAGGCGGACGCGATATCGGCTCAGGACGTCGGGCCGATCGGGAAAATACGCGATCCGACGAAAGCCCTCAGGTTCGCACTGCGTGCACAACATCCCGCCGGAAACGTACAGTCCTTCGAGTGCGGTATTGGCGTCTGGCCGACAACGGCTCGTAATTCGGATCTCTGCGTGATCGTTCAAACCATGAATGAGTAGACCCTCGTCGTCTTCATGAATCTGGTCGACTGAAGGCTCATGGCCATCGATCGTCAGAGCGATTCGCTCCAACCCCTCACCGTAAAGGCGCAATGGCTCACCCTTCACCTCTCTGCGAACCTGAAGCAACGATTCGACCGTCGTCGCGTCGGACGCCAACCGAAACGTCAAATCGACTGACTCAATAGCAAAAGCTGGCGAGCGATAGTCCGCAAGCAAGATCGCTCGAGAGTTTCCATCACGCATCAAAATCGTCCTCCAGAATGACTACGGCCAAACTTCGCACTCATTCGTTGGCCCAAATCTCGAGACTCTGAGTCGCGAGACCAACGGTCGTGGCGCGAGTCGGCCATGCGTTCGAGGCGCCCGACATTTTTTTCTCAGGCAAGAACGTGACTCAATAGCTTAGCCAATGGCAGCGAACAGCCAATGCCCGCCCGCGACCCAACAGCGGCCAAAAACCCGGTCAAAATAGCACCGACCGCATCGCCGTTCGGCGGCGCACTGCCACAGGGCCCAACCGCACTCGCTCCATCCCACAGGCTGTAACACGACACCGTCATGATTCATGCCTTCTGCGGGCGCTATCAATCGACACTTACGAGTCGACGCACACCCGTCGGTGCTCTAGCCTTCAACACCCAATGACGAGGTTTCGAATCTCATGATTCGCCCAAACACGTCTTACACTGCAGCAATGGAATGGATCGACATCTGCTTCAACTTCACTCACGAAAGCTTTCGCCCTGATCGCGAAGCCGTCCTCGACCGCGCTCTGGAGCTCGGCGTCCGCTGGATGCTGGTCACCGGCGCCGATCCGGAACAAAGCGAACAGGCTGTCGCGCTGGCTCATGATCACAACGAGTGCCTGCGTGCGACGCTTGGCGTTCATCCTCACCTGGCCAAGGACTGGACCGATCGCGTCGGCAAACGTTTCGAGACACTCGTCGCTGAAGACCGTGCCGCCTCGAACGATCAAACCTCGTCGAGCGGCCCGGCGATCGTCGCCCTCGGAGAGATGGGCCTCGATTATCATCGCAACTTTTCGAGCGTCACCGATCAAGCGCGTGCTTTCGAAGCCCAACTCGAACTCGCCGCCGACCTCGAGATGCCGGTATTCCTCCACGAACGCGATGCCTATTCAGACTTCGCTCGCATCCTTGAGCGCTGGCGCGACCGCTTGCTGGCAGCCGTCGTTCATTGCTTTACCGGCGACGCACGCGCCCTCGACCACTATCTCGAACTCGACTGCCATATCGGAATCACCGGCTGGGTCTGCGATGAGCGGCGCGGCACCCACCTTCATCCTCTACTCCCGCGCATCCCCCGTGGCCGCCTGATGATCGAGACTGACGCACCCTATTTGCTGCCCCGCAGCTTGCCAAAGGACAGCGGCAAGAAAATCGGCAACGGCCGTCGTAATGAACCCGCTTTCCTGCCCCACATCGGCGATTGGGTGGCACGGCTACGCGGCGAGACCGTGGTCGAACTCGCTGCGCACACCACGGCGACCGCCCGCGAGTTCTACCGATTACCGAACGCCATGGGCAGCACAGTACAGGCCATCGATCCCGCTTAAACGCGCCCTTCGACCCCTTCGCGAGGCACGACAGACCGCCCAAACAACAGTGCCTCGCGGTAATGCCGCCGGATGCATCCGGCTCGCCTTGACGGACGAACCTCGACGGATCAGACGCATCTGAATCGTGGTGAAGTCTTCGCGCCATACTTCGGCCATACGACTCACCCGTCACACCGACGGGCTCGACCCAACGACCGCGGTCTCAGACGACACCTTGCATCGGCTTATAAAGAGCAAAACGTCTGGGTCGAATTGCGATTGAATCATGCGGATCGTAAGGCCATGACTGAACGTCGCCAGCCGAAATTCCGCATCAGTGCCCTACAGGGAGTCGCCATGAACACGCAACAAACCAAACAATCTGTTATCGAACTCAAGTTGACCGAAGCGTTCGCGCCGATTCATTTGAGTGTCGAGAACGAAAGTCACAGGCACAACGTGCCCCCCGGCTCCGAATCACATTTCAAAGTCACGCTCGTTTCCGAGAGCTTTCGCGGGTTGAGCCTCATCGCCCGCCACCGAGCGATCAACCGCGTCTTGGCCGAAGAACTGGCTGGCGGCGTACACGCGCTTGCGCTGCACACCATGGATCCCGACGAATGGCTCAAGCGCGCAGGTCAGGTGCCGGACTCTCCGCCCTGCCATGGCGGCGCTAAGGCCGCCTCGTGAATGTGGCGATCACCTCGCAGGCCCCCATACAAGCCCGTCGCGCAGCACGCCGCGTGCGTCCCTCTCATCGGCACACGTTCACGCTGCGGCCGTACGCGTGTCCAGCGAATCATCCAGTGCGACAACGACATCGCACGGCGACCTTTCAAAACTCATGAGTGACAAGGATCAGACATCCGCGCCCCCGGAACGACCGGCTCGCAAAACCAATACGCTTGATCACTGGCTGAACTGGTTTGCGAGTCTCGATCTGGCCCTTGCTGCGCCTGCATCAAACAGCGTTTCCGCCGCCGGCATCGCACCACTCTCAAGTCTCGATCCCAGTGAGCTTCGAGCGCGAGACCACGTCGTCGTTTTTCTGATCGACGGCTTTGGCTGCATCCATCTCCGCGACGCTCCAGCGCTAAAGCAAGCCCAGCGGACAACACTCCAGTCGGTCATTCCGTCGACCACAACCGCGGCGATACACACGCTCCTTTCCGGTCAACCGCCAACCGCACACGCGCTCCTCGGATGGACGGTGCATAGCGAATCCAAAACGGCTTTCCAGGCACTGACGGCCCGCACGATCGACTGGGGCGCCTGGACATCATCGGGCTCACCAGCCAATCGGTCGATTGCTAAGCCGGTCGCACAAGAGTCGGCCCAGCGCGATGATGACCAGACTCAGGACGCGCATCTCAATGGCGATGGCCAACAAGGGGGGCTCGCGCACCAACACCCTACAGCGTCCGATGCCAGCCCCGCCACTCGCGCAGCGCATACCGCTATCGATACGCCCCAATCAACGACTCAAAAAGCCTTTGAACCATCACGAATCGATGCGCTTCGCGGTACTGGATACGCCGTAGGACATGCCACAGAGCGAGCGCCAAAGTTGGCCCCGCGGATTGCGACCGCACCCCTAATTGCGCCCCCGACGCCGATCAGCGACGAACGCCTGCTCACGCTCATCAGAGACGACACGCCCACTTTCGCCCAGCGCGTGGCCCACGGGCCCCGCCCGCGACGGGTGTTTCACCACAGCCCGGCGAAGATTGCCGACTCGACCTACAACCGGGTGATGAGTCGCGGCGCCGAAATACGACCTTACGTCACACTGGACAACGCGATCAGCGACACCATCGCCTGCGTCGCGCAATGTGCATCACTGGGTCAACCGTCGTATCACTATCTGTACTGGTCGGCGCTCGACACATCGGGCCATCGCCATGGACCGGATGACCCACGCGTTAGGGCGCAAGTGCGCGAACTGGACTCGGCATTCATTGACCTCGCACAGGCGCTGAGCCGACTCGAGCGCCAAATCGACCCGATTGGTGGACCGCCACTCCCCCGACTCGACAAAAACAGGTCATCATGGTCGCCGGGGTCTACGCGCCGTCGTTCCTGCCTGATCGTCACCGCCGATCATGGCATGTGCCGCGTCGACCACCCGATCGACCTCGCGAGCTTCGAGTTTTATCGAGATCTGATCCGTCCGCTTTCCGGTGAACCCCGACTCGGATTTCTGCACGTCCGCGAATCCGCCCGAAATGAATTCGCGGCGCGCTTTGTCGCCATGATTCCCGCCGCCCGAATCTGGAGCCGCACAGAGTGGAACGACCGAGGTGGATTCGGCCCGGCCGCTCATCGGCATCCCCAGCTCGACGACCGTGTCGGAGACTTCGTCATCGAACCGCCCCCTGGTGCCTGGTGGATCGACAGCCGAATCGGAGCCTGTCCAAGCTTTCGCGGTGCCCACGGTGGACTGAGCGCTTCCGAACGCGAGGTTCCGCTGATCGTCGTGTAACCTCCCGTCGCATCAACCCCGTCACATGAGCTGCGTCACACGACGCCCGTCGAGTATCGGCTTGCGATTCTTTGTTGTTGCCGTTGGTCGCAGCTTGCGCGAACCTCGTCAACTGGCGCCGTCAAACACCCCCGACCACCACGAACCGAAGCCTGAGGATCGTCATGCGCGTCTCGCAGTTTCCCCTCTCCACGACCAAAGAAACGCCGGCCGATGCCGACGTCATTTCACAGCAGCTGATGTTGCGTGCCGGATATATCCGTCGACTCGGATCGGGGCTGTATTCCTGGATGCCGATCGGCCTGCGCGTCCTGCGCCGCGTCGAGGCGATCGTCCGCGAGGAAATGAATCGCGCCGGCGCACTGGAAGTTCTGATGCCAGCGGTTCAACCCGCTGAGCTGTGGCAAGAATCGGGTCGGTGGGACGTCATGGGTGCGGAAATGCTGCGTTTCAAGGATCGACACGGTCGTGACTTCTGCTTCGGACCGACCCACGAAGAAGTCATTACCGATATCGCCCGACGCGAGCTCAAGAGCTACAAGCAGCTACCCGTCAACTACTACCAGATCCAAACGAAATTCCGCGACGAGCGCCGACCCCGCTTTGGATTGATGCGTGCGCGGGAGTTTTTGATGAAGGACGCATACTCATTCCACGCAGACGATGCCTCACTCGAACAGACCTACCAGGCCATGTTCGACGCCTACACGCGGATCTTCACCCGCTGCGGTCTCGATTTTCGCGCCGTAGCTGCAGATTCCGGTGCCATCGGTGGTGCCCGCTCGCATGAATTTCACGTCCTCGCAGACTCGGGCGAAGACGACATCGTATTCAGCCCGGGCGGCTTCGCCGCCAATATTGAGCTCGCGGCATGCCCACCACCCACCTCACGCCCCCCCGCAACCGAAACGATGACACGTCTCGCCACCCCCGGTGTGCGCACGATCGAGGATCTCGAGCACACCACTGGACGCGACCGCGACAGACTTCTCAAAACCCTGATCGTCAGAGCCAGTCACGAGTCTCCCGCGCCATGGATCGCGCTCGTTCTGCGCGGCGATCACACCCTGAACACGGTCAAAGCCGGCAAACATCCGCTGGTTGCAGACCCAGTCGAACTCGCTGACGAATCGAGTATTCGCGCCGTATTTGGCGCGGGCCCGGGCTCGCTCGGCCCCGTCAATTGTCCCATTCCAGTGATTGTTGACGCGACCGCAGCGGCCTGCGCCGATTTCGTCGTTGGCGCCAACGAGGACGACGTCCATCTAACCGGCGTCAACTGGTCACGCGACCTACCCGAACCCATGGTCGCCGACCTGCGTAACATCACGGCAGGTGAACCTGCACCGGACGGCTCGGGCCCGGTTGAAATCCGCCGCGGCATCGAGGTCGGCCATGTGTTCCAACTGGGTCGGAAATACTCCGAGGCAATGAGCGCCAGCGTGCTCGACGAGCAAGGCAAAAGCATCACATTGACGATGGGCTGCTACGGCATCGGTGTTTCGCGCGTGGTCGCCGCCGCGATTGAGCAACACCACGATCAGCACGGAATCGCGTGGCCGGAAGCGCTTGCGCCCTTCGACGTTGTCCTATGTCCCATCAACGCCAAAAAATCCCAGCGCGTTCGAGATGCGGCCGAGGCCTTGCATGAACGGGTGACCAACGCCGGACTCGAAGTGCTGCTCGACGACCGTGGCGAACGCCCCGGCGTGATGTTCGCAGACGCCGAGCTGATCGGGATCCCGCATCGGATCGTCGTTGGTGAAAAGGGCCTCGACGCCGGGACCTATGAATACCAACGACGCGCGGAGGGCGAAGCCGAACACCTCTCCGAGGAAGACCTGATCGCTCGCTTGATCGCGGCTAACAAAGCCCGATGAAGCGAGCCCGGATGGAACGTATTCGAGACGAAACTGCAGGTCGGAAGTCCTGAAGAGTCGCCCAACACGCGATCAAGCAAAAGCCAATGGCCCGGTGTCGCTGGCACTGGTCGGTGGGTCTGGCGACCTCAACAGTCAGCGGGCCCGCAAAACCGAGCGGTACGACGACCCTCACGCATCCAACGGCGGCGGTGACGGCGAGCCGGCGCGCCAGTGACGCACGAGGAATGAGAGATGAGGTCATGCTGCACTGCGGCGCCGAGGGGGGACGTTCGAGCGACGACCGCTCGCGTCCTCACGCCTTCACCACACAAGCTTAAGCCGACTCACACAAACATTTGCTCTCGCACTCTCATACCGACCGAACACGACTCAGAATCGCTGCGACATCGTCGTGAACTATTTGACTCACTCTTCTCACCCCAGACCCGATCTAAAACTCGCCAACCCAAGGATCAATCACGATGCAAAAGCCGCCGCTCAAACACCGACTTGTTTTTGCTTTTTTCATGGGCGGCCTGATGTCCTTCTTGATGTCGGCCGTCATCACGTTCATCAATCTCGGACTGCCGCAAAACTTCCTGATGTTATGGATGCAGGCCTGGTGGCCCGCGTGGCTCATTGCCTCTCCGGTTGCCTTTTTTGTTGGCCCAATCGCGCAACGCCTTACGGCACTGACGGTTGCGCGCCTGTAACACGCATCTCAAGCGAACCATTGCGCGCACAGGTTCAAAAACGGCGACCGAGGACCACGCACGGACCGCCAACCCTAGTGATCGCCGCACGCCTCAGGCATTCCAAAACCAGATCAGCGCGATTCGAACGTCGAGCTTGGCATCGCGTCAAAGCGCTCGGTCACGCTCGAAACTTTTGCGCGTGGTCGTGGCAAAACCGGTTTCAAGCCAACATAGGGCCCGGCGAATAACGGGGGCTGGGCTCGCAACCACAGCGGCCGCCACACCTCAAAGTGGCGTGGATCCTTGAACCCACGCATCCGTGACAAGATTGGCAATCACGACGGCAACGCCAACAGCGCTCGAAATCTCTTCCGGATCCGATACGAATCCCGGCTTCTACCCGAGGCTTGACGATGCCCTTTACTTCGATTAAACTGGAAACATGGAAACGAAACAAGCCTTGCTGTTGCTCGCCGCTCTGGCCCAACCCACACGGCTCGCGATTTATCGCCGTCTCGTCGAAGCCGGGCCTAATGGTCTCAGCGCTGGCGAGCTGGCGTCGGTGCTCGACCTTCCCGCCTCGTCAGCCTCGTTTCATTTTAAAGAGCTGGTTGCGTCTGGCCTCGTCGAGGCCCGGCCACACAGTCGCTTCGTGATTTACGCCGCCCGATACGATCAGATGGACGCGCTGATCACATTTCTGACCGAAAACTGCTGCCGCGACTCAGGATCTTGTACGCCCGCAAATCTCTGCCGATCACCGCCCCCACCACCGGAGCCCTCTCAATGAAACGCCTGCACGTTCATATCGCCGTTCCCAAGCTCAGCGCCGCTGTCACCTTCTACACCACGTTGTTCGGCCAGGCGCCGAGCAAAATGAAATCCGACTACGCCAAGTGGCAGCTCGACGATCCTTGCGTCAACTTCGCCATTTCAGCGCGCGGCGCTCGATCGGGCGTCGACCATCTTGGTATTCAGGTCGATGAAGACGATGAACTCGCCGAAATTGAAACCCGCTTGCGACAGGGTGACCGCGCAATTGCCGAATCCATGGTCGAAGAAACGGGCGCCGTGTGCTGCTACGCGCACTCCAACAAGTTCTGGGTAACCGACCCTGCCGGCGTGGCCTGGGAGACCTACCGTACGCTCGCGGACGTGCCCCTGTTCAACGCCACGAATGAAGACCAAGATCACCCATCTGAATCCGCAGCCTGCTGTGCGCCACCGTCAAAAACGCCAAGCGCCGTGAGTTCGGGTTGCTGCGGCGAGCGCTGATCGTCAATCGACGGCCAGCACGCCGACGAGCGCGGACCCACCATGGAATGGAAACCTCGCGAATGGCATCGCCATGCCCGTTCCAATGCGTGTAGGCACTGCCCGCCCCGTCCCCATCGCGCCGCTCCACCACCGACTCATGAATGGTGAGATCTCCCCCTGTGCGAGGGGTCGGAGGATCGGCGTCAGCGCCGTCACGACGACAAAGGCCGTCACCACGCACCATGTCAACGCCTCGATTACCCACCAACCGGACGCGTCGACGCAACACCTCGAACACCACCCGAACCGCCGCTGGCCCGACAAACACAGCGTGGCCAGACACACGACGGTCACCCGCACACCCCGCGGTCGCCGTTGACCAAGCGATGAGCTTCATACCGATCGGACGCACGGGAGGGCATCGAATCGCCAGTGACATCGCCCGCATCGCGCCGCCAAACCCGAAGCTGTCCGACTTTGACCCCACCAAACATCATCGAGAGATTCATCCATGCTGCTCGCCCTTGCGATCTTCGTCATCACCCTGACCCTCGTGATCTGGCAACCCAAAATTCTCGGCCGCAAACTGGGTATCGGGGTCTCGGCGATGGGCGGGGCCGCAGTCGCGCTGGCCACGGGCGTCATCTCGATAGGTGATATCCCGATCGTTTTCGATATCGTCTGGAACGCGACCCTCACGATCGTGTTCATCATCATCATCTCGCTGTTGCTCGACGAAGCGGGATTTTTTCGCTGGGCGGCCCTGCACATCGCCCAATGGGGCGGCGGCCATGGACGGGCGCTGTTTGCACTCGTGATTTTGCTCGGCGCTATCGTCGCGGCTTTTTTCTCGAACGACGGCGCGGCACTCATGTTGACCCCGATCGTTCTATCGATGCTGCTCGCCCTTGGTTTCACGCCCGCGGCCGCATTTGCATTCGTCATCGCCGCCGGTTTCATCGCTGACGTCGCGTCGACACCGCTGGTGATCTCGAACCTGGTCAACATCGTCGTCGCCGACTACTTCGACATCGGCTTCCGCGACTACGCCGCCGTGATGCTCCCTGTGAATGCCGTCGCCATTGCGGCGGCACTCGGGGTGTTGTTCGTCTATTTCCGCCGCGACATCCCGCGGCGCTATCCCACCGCCGTGTTGCCGGAACCGCAAACGGCCATCCGTGATCGCGCCGTGTTCCGCACCGGTTGGTTCGTTCTCGCGCTGTTGCTGTTCGCGTTTCTGTTCATCGAGCCAATCGGTGTTCCGATTTCATTCATCGTTGGACCCGCCGCCCTGCTGCTGTGGGCGGTCGCCGCCCGCGGTGCGGTGATCGAATCGAAAAAAATCCTCGGCGACGCACCCTGGCAGATCGTCGTGTTCTCGCTCGGGATGTATCTGGTCGTCTATGGCCTGCGCAACGCCGGGCTCACGGCCCAGATCGCCGACGGGCTGATCTGGCTTGCGCAATGGGGCGAAACCAGCGCCATTATCGGAACCGGTTTGATCGCGGCCCTGCTCGCCTCGGTCATGAACAACATGCCCGGCGTCATGACCCTGACATTGGCGATCGAAGAAGCGGGGCTGGATGCGTCGATGACCATCGCGATGGCCTACGCCAACATCATCGGATCCGATCTCGGGCCCAAGATCACACCCATCGGCTCGCTTGCGACCTTGATGTGGCTCTACGTACTGGCACGAAAGGGCATCCACATCACCTGGGGGCAATATTTCCGCATCGGGATCGTCATCACGCCACCGGTGTTGGTCATCACGCTGTTGGCTCTGGCCGCGTGGTATCCGATCGTCTCGAACTAACGCGCACGAGGCCGATGGCCCACATTGATCAACACGTGCCGATCAACACGTGCTCCCACACGGGCAGCAAACAGGGCGAGGGCAACGGGCCTCCTGCCATCGAATGGGCACGCTCGATGGTATGCGCGTTACCGCGCTGATCGTGGGAACAAAATCCGCTCGAGGCGCGTTTTACTTGGAGCATTGATCCTTAGGTTTTAATTTTCAAACCCCTTTCAGAGAATCGCATCCATGATCCATTCGTTCACGTCTTCGACAAAGCGCGCAACACGCAATCGCCTCCTTCTCGTCCTGTTTTCAATCGCCGCGATCGTAACGGCCTCTGCCAGCGCCAAGGATCGATCCTTCGATGAGATCATCGAGCCGATCGCCGTCACCGATCGAGTGTTCTATCTCTACGGGTCGCTGGAAAACCGGACCCCAATCAACCGCGGTCTGAACGCGAACCTCGGCTTCGTTGTGACCGACGACGGCGTCGTTTTGATCGATACCGGTCCTAGCCATCTCGCTGCTGCCGAAATCCAGTCGGCGATCGAGGCCGCCACCGGTCAACCCATCAGGCTGATCGTCAATTTAGGGAGCCAGGATCATCGCTGGCTCGGCAACGATTTCTTCGCCGAACAAGGCCTCGAGATCGTGGCGCTCAAACGCACCGCTGACACCCAGGCGAACCAAGGCGATGGCATCCTTACACGAATGGCCGCCGGCATTGGCGACGACGAACTGGCCGGAACGCGCCCCCTTCCCGCAACGCGCCCCGTAGACGCTGAGCAGCATGATTTTGAATTAGGCAACGTCGCGTTCTCATTGCGGTTTGCCGGCGATGCCCATTTCCCCGGGGACGCATTTTTGTACCTGCCTGACGAGTCGGTCGTGTTCACTGGCGACATCGTCTACACCGAGCGCATGCTGGGCATCCATTCGTTCACCAATCCCGTAGGACAGCTCGCGGCTTTTCGCGCGATCGAAAGCCTCGAGCCGCAGCACGTGGTACCCGGGCACGGTCGCGCCACCAATCTCGACGAGGCCCGCCGTGACACCGGCAATTATCTGGCCACCGTGATCAAAGAAGTGCGCGCCGCAATCGATGACTGGCGGCCGATCGACGAGGTGGTCGAGGACCTCTCCGATTTCGCAGCCTTCCGCCATTTGCGTCATTACGACGATTGGCATCGGCGGAACGTGCATGCCACCTATCTATTCCTAGAAGCCAACCCGGACGAATGAATCGCGCCGTCACGCGGTCGTCAACCTCGGCGGTTTTAATCTCGGCTATTGGGGATACAGCTCGCAGCATCCCCTTTAAGTCGATCACCACAAGTGGAGCCCCATCATCCGCTGAGGAGCTGATTCGTGGTTCGCTACGTGCCGACGGCCGCCGTCGCGATTTTGCTCGTCCTCTATGTCGTTTTCTTTCTGGTCGACCCGACCGACCGCGCCATCTTGCGGCAGATGGGCGAACTCGGCTGGACGGCAGGATCATCACCAGCGACGATCAAGCCCCTTCTCGACGCGCTTTATACCTACGGGCCATGGCCCGGCATCGTGATCGCCTCAGTGGCACTGATCATGCGAGCCGCCTGGCTACTCAACGATCTGTCCGACCGCCGAGCCTCGCTCGACTCAGCCGCCCGCTGCAGCCGCCGGCGCCTGACCTATCTTGTACTGGCGTTTCTCATCGGTCCAGGACTCATCGTCAACGCCGCGTTCAAGGATCACTTTGGGCGCGCTCGGCCCGCACAAACCATTGAATTCGGTGGTCACGCCCGTTATTCACCTCCCGGCCTGCCGGTCTCGCAGTGCGCCCGCAATTGCTCTTTTCCATCCGGACATGCGGCGGCCGCCTTTTATCCACTGGCCGTGGCGTTTCTGCTCTCGCCGCCCTGGCGACGGCGCCTTTTTTTCGCGGCGATCCTCTGGGGCAGTGCGGTGGGTGTCACGCGGGTATTGCAAGGTGCACATTGGCCGTCGGATGTCGTCGGCGCGTTCCTGATCGTGTATTTGACGAGCGCTGCCCTGCATCGCGCCTTACTGGGACGCTGCCCTGATTGCCCACTGCTCTGTGGTGCGTCGCCGCCACGCCAGATGACAGCGGCGTGATGATTACCCGCGCAATGCTCGTCGTCGGCGGGCTGTCACTGATTGCGGTGACGTCGTGGCGGCTCGCCGTGATCGCCAACTTTCCGTTCGAGCTCTACGGGGACGAGGCCCAGTACTGGTACTGGTCGCAACACCTCGATTTCGGCTACTACTCGAAGCCGCCGTTACTCGCTTGGCTGATTGCTCTCAGCACCGAACTGGCCGGTGATGGTCCATTTGGAATCAAGTGGTTCTCACCGCTGCTGTATGCGCTGGCCGCGACCTTATTCGGCTGGACGACCAGCCGATGGCTTGGGCTCAAGGCGGGCATCGCCGCCGCTCTGTTATGGCTCACGCTCCCGGCCGTTTCCCTCGGGGCGCTCGTGGCGTCAACCGATGCGCCCCTGCTCGCCCTCTGGTGTGGCGTGTTGGCGGCGCTGACGCATATCGCGCATGGTGGATCGCCCCGGACGTGGTACCTCGTGGGCATCCTGAGTGGGCTCGCCCTTCTGACCAAATACAATGCCGTCATCCTCGCGCCAATGATTGTGTTGTGGCTGGCGGCAGAACCCAGTCTGCGCGCTTGGCTCAAGCGTCCAGAACCCTACGTCGGCGCACTGATTGCAATCACCATTTTTGCGCCCAATCTAGTCTGGAACGCGCGACATGACTTTCCTTCTCTAAGGCACACCTACGATCTGGCTGATCGCAGTGCGACGGGATCTTTTTGGGCATGGATGTCGGCGCTCTTCGAACAAGCCGGCACACTCGGTCCTGTCCTGTTTGTGCTGCTTTTATTGAGCCCCTGGCCCTTGCTGCGCGCGTACGCAGTCCGCCATTTCCGGCGGACCGGGGCCATCGATCACAACGCTGGCCCCCGCGACGGAGAAGTAAAACCGTTTGTGTCGCATCACATTGGCGCACTGCGCTTCGCTCTGGCCCTGTCTTTGCCCTGGGTGTTGGTCATCGGGGTCATTGCCGTCTCGGGACAGGTCAACGCCAACTGGCTAGCGCCAGCCTGGCCGGGTCTGATATTGCTGACTCTCGTGGCCTGGCCCCACCTACGCAGACTCGAAGTGCCGTTCTGGGCCACGCTCGCCAGCCATCTCGCCATCATCGTCATTCTGATGCACGTCGCGCCACGCATCCCGGCGGGGGACCGCCTCGACGCGTTCGCTTCCCTGCGCGGTCATGGCGAACTGACCGAGCAGGTCTTGGCGCAGGCGAGCGCTTGCGGCACGACGACCGTCCTGGTCGATGACCGCATGCTGACCGCGCAATTGCTTTACCACACACGAAATCTCGACGCCGGCGTCGTCGAAATCTATCGTCTGCATCCCGACGCCTCCCGCCCCGCACGCGATCATTTCGCGTTAGTGCGCCCCTGGAGTCAGCCGATCGCGCACGCGTTGATCGTTCACCACTCGCCGCGGCTGCGCGCGAGCGTCACCACGCAGATCGAAGAACGATCGGTCGCTGCGCCGCGACTGACCCAGCGCGCGGGCGGCAAGTCGATTCAGATCAGTTGTGTCGCACCGGCTCTTTCTGACCTCTGAACGACCACCGCATTACGCGGGAATTGGAGCGTGATCCGGTTGACAGGCGGGTTCAGCAGGTTCGTCTCTCGGTAGAACCTGCGGGAAATGACAGCTCGCGGCGGCCTCGACGTCGGGTCGAAACCAGGCGAGTCGTTCCGTCAGTGCCGCTACTGCACCCACGATGATCAGTGCCGGTGACTCGATTCCGGCCCTCGCCACCCGCGTCGCGATGTCAGTCAGCGTGCCGCAGACCACACGCTGACGCGGCGTCGTGCCATTCGACACCACCGCCACCGGCGTGATGTCCGGATGTCCATGTTCGACAAGCTGCGCGGCGAGATCGGGCAATGCGGCCAGCCCCATGTAGATCACTAGAGTCTCACGGGACGGCGGAACCCGCGATCGGCTCTCGAATTCACCACCCGATTGACGATCCGAGCCAGCAGATCCGCTGCCACTGCGCGGTGCAGCGACTCTATCGAGCTGGAACCGACCGTCGCGGGTCTGTCCGGTCAGCAGGCGCACCGAATCGGCATGCTCGCGATGCGTCAGCGGAATTCCGGCGTAGGCCGCGCAACCACTTGCGGCCGTGACGCCGGGCACGACCTGCGCCGGGATGCCAGCCGTCGCCAAGGCTTCCAGCTCTTCTCCGCCGCGGCCGAATATAAACGGATCACCGCCCTTCAATCGGGCCACTTTCTTGCCCTGACGAGCGAGATCGACCAGCAGCGCATTGATTTCCACCTGCGGTAACGCATGTCGATCGCGTTGCTTGCCAACGCAAATGCGATCCGCTTCGCGACGCCCGAGATCGATCACTTCGCGCGCCACCAGACGGTCGTGCACGATCACGTCGGCCTGTTGCAACAAACGCAGCGCCTTGAAAGTCATCAGATCCGGGTCACCCGGGCCGACACCGATCAGATACACCTCGCCGACCACCGGCCGCGCAACCGAATCACCGTCGTTCGCGATCGCCTCGAGATCGCTTCGCAGCCGGGTTTCGGCCGCGTTCAGGGCGCCATTCAGCGCCAGCTGCGCCACGGGCCCATCAAGCGTCCGCTCCCAGAATGCCCGCCGCTGCGCGACATCGGGCAACACACGTCCGACCGGCTCGCGCAGACGGCCGGCCAGCTCGGCGAGCCAGCCGTACCCGATCGGAATCAGGCTTTCCAGGCGCGCCCGAAGCCGGCGCACCAGCACCGGCGCACGACCGCCAGAACCAATGGCAATGGTCACCGGTCCGCGTTCAACGATTGCCGGCAGAATGAACCGGCACAGATCCGGCTGGTCGGCGACGTTGACCGGAATCGACCGTGCGTCGGCGTCGCCTGCGACCCGCTCGTTGACATCGCGCCGATTCGTCGCGGCGATCACGAGCGTGCAGCCGTGAAGATGCGCCGTGGTGTACTCGGCTGCAATCCATTCCAAGGTAGCCTCTCCCACGTCTTCGGAATGGCTCGTCAAACCGGGTTTCGGTACCGTCCCATAACGCTGCGACGCTCGTTCTTCCTGAGGTGCAGCTTTGATGCGATCAACGCCATCAGGCGAAACGTCGGCCTCGCCGGCATGAGGTCGCGCGGGGATCGCAGCGCGTGGTGCGGCATGCGCCGCACACAGCGCTGCAGCCGCGGCGCTGCAACGCGGCGCAACCATCGTGACCCGCGCACCCGCCGCCAGCAGGAGCGCGGCCTTGCGAGCTGCGATCGATCCCGCACCCACCACCAGCGCACGGCGACCGCGCAAGTTCATGAAAATCGGCAAATGTTCCATCTGCGTTACTCCTGAAGAAACGAAGCCGGCGTCGGCCCGACACCGTTCTGTGGCGTGCAAGCCGCAGGGGTCGAAGGCTCGGATGCCATTGCACGGAGGGGCTCGTCCGACGCTGTCGCGGCGGTGGCGAGCAACCGCCGAATTTCGGGCCTGCAAGATCCGCATTCGGTGCCTGCCTTCACGCTAGCGCCTACCGCATCGACGCTGGTTAGCCGCTGGGCGCGGATCGCGTCCAACAGGGTCCGCTCGCCAACCCGCAAACAACTGCAAATGATCTTTCCAGTCTCCGAGCTGCCAACCGGTGGGCGACCGGACAACAATGCGCGACGATCGGCGTCGGTCAGCCGCGCATCGGCGAGCCGCTCGATCAACCAATCCCGCGCCGGCAACGCGGATGCGCAACCGGCACGCGTCGGGGCAACCATCAAGATCGCCTGCAGCTCACCGGCCGCCCCCAGTGCCGCCAGTCTCACGGAGCCACGAGTGGAGTCGTCCAGCACCAGCCATGCTTCGGGCTCCGCCTGACCAGGGATCTGCGCCAACAGCCAGCCGCGCCAATCGGCCACCGCGGCCATGCCGGAAAATTCCAATCGGAACCCATTGGGAATCCGTGATTTGACTCGATAGTCCGGCACGTTTCGCGGGGTTCCTCCCGGCGCCACGGGATTGTTGTGCAGGGCACCCGAGGCGCCCGTACACCCCGGGTGATCGGCGCTTGCCGCCGGCATCACGGGCTCGGTGCGACTCAGCAGAAACCCCTGCCAGCGACTGCTGTGACGCGTGACTCGAACCGCGCCATGCTTGTACGCGGGCTGCCCGGATAGCGGGTCGATCACGGCGTCGAGCAGCGTTCCGACTCGGGCAGTCGCGGCAAACGGTTCGCTCCAGTGGATCGGCACGAACACCGATCCCTCACGCTGCCCGGCGTCAACCACCGCACGAATCACGATCGCTGGCTCCGGATCTACGGGCTTGGCGGGGGACTCCCGGTAACGTTGCAGGTGCAGCAACTCACCGGCGGCGATCCCCAGCCGCCGAGCGTCGGCAGGGTTCAGCTCGGCCAGAGGTTCTGGCCGATGCGCGGTTAGACGCGGTGTCTTGGCGCTGCGTGTCAAGCTGTGCCAGTGATCGCGCAAACGGCCGCTGTTCAGGCGCAGCACCAGCGATTCCTCCAT
Organism: Thioalkalivibrionaceae bacterium; assembly: GCA_046299415.1. Classification (GTDB taxonomy): domain Bacteria; phylum Pseudomonadota; class Gammaproteobacteria; order Ectothiorhodospirales; family Ectothiorhodospiraceae; genus JBKBII01. The sequence goes on from JBKBII010000002.1 coordinate 20,806, forward strand.
CGGCAGGTCATCGTGCTGCGAGCTGAGGATCCGCTTCGGCAAGGTCGGCGGTAGCGACGGGGTCAATGGCAGCATTCGGAGATGCCGCTGCTGGTTGAGCACAGTACGGGTCCAGACGCCAGCAGATTCCTCGGCGGCTGAACGATCACCGATCCCGGATGCAGCCTGGTCGTCACAGCCACCCGCTGTGCCGGAATCCTGCGCTTCGTCGGCGCGCCGATCGTGCTCGCCGGCCGTGACATCACCGCGCAATGAAGCCGGCCACTGAATGGGCTCGAGCTCCGCATAGGCGGATTCATCAAGATTTGCCAAAGCTCCCAGATCGAGTAGCCGCTGCGCCTCGCCGCGGCCCTTGAGGGCCGTCAGGGCCGCATACTCGCGAAAGATCTCGGCCGGCGATGCGTAGGAGAATGCAGCGGCGTACCCCATGCGCTGCCCGACTTGCGAGACGATCCACCAGTCCGGGCGCGCGCAGCCCGGCTGAGGGAGAAACGCACGCTGACGCGAGATGCGCCGCTCCGAGTTGGTCACGGTGCCATCCTTCTCGCCCCAGGCTGCGGCCGGCAATCGGATGTGCGAGTGCCGCAGCGTCTGGTTGTCGGCAACGCAATCGGACACCACGACCAGCGGGCAGCTGGACAACGCACGATCGACCCGGGACGCGTCGGGCAGGCTGAAGGCTGGGTTGGTGCCCATGATCCACACCGCCCGCACCTGTCCAGACTCGATCGCAGCAAACAGATCGACGGCCTTCAAACCTGGCTGCGTCGCCAGGTTCGGCGCGTCCCAGAACTTGGCGACGGCGTCGATCGAGGCCGCATCGAAACCACGATGCGCAACCAGTTGGGTCGCCAATCCACCCACTTCGCGCCCACCCATAGCATTCGGTTGGCCGGTGAGCGAAAACGGCCCCATGCCCGGACGACCGAGGCGCCCGGTCGCCAGATGCAAATTGATGATCGCATTACCGAGCGCGACCCCTTGAGCGGTCTGATTGACGCCCTGCGACCAGCCAGTCACCACCCGCTCGTGCGCCGCAAACCATTGGTAGAACTGCGCGATATCACGCTCGGAAAGACCACTGGCGAGCGCCACTTGCGGGATCGACCCGGCCGTATCACGAGCCGCAGCCAGCGATTCGGCAAAGCCTGAGACGCGAGTTTCCAGAAACGCGAAATCGAGACGCTCCTCGCGCGCCAAATGCCGCAGCAGCCCGTTCAGCAGCACACCGTCGCTGCCCGGTGCCAAGGCCAGATGCAAATCCGCGGCTTCCGCTGTGGACGTTCGGCGTGGATCGATGACGACCAGCCGCAGCGGCTCATCCGTCGTGCGGCGTTCTCGTTCGGCCTGGATGCGCTGAAACAGCACCGGGTGCGTCCACGCGAGATTCGAGCCCACCAGCACGATCAGCTCGGCCTGCTCCAGATCACTGTATTGACAGGGTACGAAGTCTTCACCAAAGGCACGCTGGTAGGCGACCACGGCGCTGGACATGCACAGTCGAGAATTGGTGTCGATATTGGCGCTGCCGATGAAGCCCTTCATCAGTTTGTTGGCGACGTAATAGTCTTCGGTCAGCAGCTGGCCCGAAACATAGAACGCCACCGACTCCGGGCCATGCGCGCGAATCGTCTGCGCGAGCCCTTCGGCGACCGCATTCAGCGCCGTGTCCCAGTCGGTGACCTGCCCATGCACCACCGGCTCGAGCAATCGCCCGTCGAGATCGAGCGTCTCGGCCAGTGCAGCGCCCTTGGAGCACAAACGACCAAAGTTCGCCGGGTGCTGCCGATCGCCGGAAACCTGAATCATGCCCCGTGCGCCAACCTGCACCGTCACACCACAGCCCACGCCGCAGTACGGACAGGTCGTGCGGACCGTGGATTCACCTGAGTGTTCGCCAGCCGGATCCAGGCTGGCGGCGCCGGACTCGGCGACGAACCGATCGGAACCGGACTGCCGGCGACGACCGGTCATCGATGAGCGCGATGGCACCTTCATGCCTCGCTCGCGAGCGACACCGGCATGGCGGCAGAATCCACCGGGGTCGTGACCACATCGGGCGTGCCAAACAGAATCGCGCGCTCCAGCCAAACCCGGCCCTCGCGCAGCACCACGGGATGGTGTGCCACACAGCCGGAATCTGCGCCCTGGGCCTCGCCATCCGCCAGACCGATCACCCAATTATGCAGGGGGCAGGTCACGCGTTCGCCGTGGACGATGCCCTGCGACAAGGGCCCTCCCTTGTGCGGATAGCGATCGTCGAGGGCAAACACCCGGTCGTCGGCGGTGCGGAACAGCGCGACCGCGCCCTGCCGCCCAATTACCACTCGTGAACCCAGACGCGGAATGTCTTCCAAGAGGCAAACTTCGATCAACGCAGCCTGGCCCTTCATGCCGACACTCCCATGTGCTGCGATCCGACCGCCGATTCGCGCTCATCGACCGGGCGAATTGGGATGAACTCGCGTGTCAGCGATGGTGCGGAAGCGGACGAATCGCCGGCCGCGCGCTCTGCCCATGGGTCGATCTGAGCGAATATCTGCGAGGCGCGGAAACGTTCCACCAGTGCCGAACGGGCCTCGGCGTCGTCGACGATCACGCGCTTGATCGCGGCCAACCCAACGCGCTCGATCCACGGCGCCGTACGCTCCAGATAGCGCGCCTGCTCGCGATAGTGCTGCATGAACGCCAACGCGTATTCGACCACCTCGTCTTCGGTCGCGACCTTGCAGAGAAAGTCGGTGACCCGCACCTTGATGCCGCCGTTACCACCGACGTGCAGCTCGTAGCCCGAATCCACGCACACCACTCCAAGATCCTTGATCGTGGCTTCGGCACAGTTGCGAGGGCAGCCGGAAACGCCCATCTTGAACTTGTGCGGCGTCCACGATCCCCAGGTGAGTTGCTCCAGACGAATGCCCAGTCCAGTGGAATCCTGCGTACCGAAGCGACACCATTGCGAGCCGACACAGGTCTTCACCGTGCGCAGCGCCTTGCCATAGGCGTGTCCGGAGACCAGGCCCGCGGCGTTGAGATCACGCCACATCGCCGGCAGGTGTTCCTTTTTCACGCCCAGGAGATCCAGCCGTTGGCCTCCGGTGAACTTGACCGTCGGCACCGCGTACTTTTCGGCGACGTCGGCAATCGCGCGCAGCTCAGCCGGGTTGGTGACACCACCCCAGATCCGCGGGATCACCGAATAGGTGCCATCCTTCTGGATGTTGCCGTGCGCCCGCTCGTTGATGAACCGCGATTGCGCGTCGTCCTGATATTCCCCCGGCCACTCGGTCAGCAGGTAATAGTTCAACGCCGGCCGGCAGACATGACAGCCGTCGGGATTTTTCCAGTCCAGCGCCGCAAACACCTCCGGAATCGACTTCAGGCCCTGCTCGCGGATCGCCGCGCGGACCGTATCGTGGGCATGCTCGGTGCAAGCGCAGATCGGCTTGGAACCCGGCGCCTGCGAGTAGTCGCCGCCCAACGTCGACGCGAGCAGTGATTCGACCAATCCGGTACAGGAGCCACACGAAGCCGAAGCCTTGGTATGCATGCGCACGTCGTCGAGGGTAAACAGTTTTTTCGCGACGATCGCGTCCACGATGGTCTTCTTGCATACTCCGTTGCAGCCGCAGATCTCCGCGTCATCCGGCATCGCCGCCACGCGCGAGGCCTCATCGCCATGGCCGGAATCTCCGAGATGCCCGGGGCCGAACAGCAGGCCGTCGCGGATATCCGCCACCGGAATCTTTTCGCGCAGCAGCTGGAAGTACCACGGGCCATCGAGCGTATCGCCGTACAGCACAGCGCCTTGGACGCGATCATCCTTGAGCACCAGCTTTTTGTAGACCCCGCGCCCGGCGTCCTGAAACACCAGCGACTCGGTGCTGTCGTCTTCGCGGAAATCTCCGGCCGAAAACAAGTCGATTCCCGTCACCTTGAGCTTGGTCGATGTCTGCGAACCGGCGTAGATGCCGATGCCGTACTCGGCCAGGTGATTCGCGCAAACCCGCGCCTGCTCCCATAACGGCGCGACCAGTCCGTAGCACTCGCCGCGATGCTGCACGCATTCGCCTACGGCGTAGATCGAAGGATCGAACGTCTGCAGCGTATCGTTCACTACGACGCCGCGCTCGCAGTGCAATCCGATGCGCTTGGCCAACGCGATATTTGGGCGAATGCCCACCGCCATCACCACCAGATCGGCCGGCAGCTCGCGGCCATCCTTCAGACGCACGGCCTGCACCGGACCGGATTCGCCCTCTCCCAGCAACGACTCGGTCTGCGCAGCCATGCAGAACGCCAGCCCGCGACTCTCCAGCGAACGCCGAAGCATCCCGGCGGCTGCCGCGTCCAGCTGGCGTTCCATCAGGTCATCCAGAAGGTGCACGACCGTGACCTGCATGCCGCGGGCCTTCAGGCCGTTGGCCGCCTCCAACCCCAGCAGACCGCCACCGATCACGACCGCGTGGCCACCACGCTGCGCGGCCGCGAGCATGTGCTCAACATCGCTCAGATCGCGAAACCCGATCACGCCGGGACGATCGCAGCCGGGCAGCGGCAGCATGAACGGAGTCGACCCGGTCGCCAGTAGCAGACGGTCGTAGACTGCTTCGATGCCAGCATCAGCGAACACGACACGCCGCCGCCGATCGACTTGATGCACCTGACACCCCTTATGCAGCGTGATGCCTCGCTCGGCATACCAGGCGTCGTCATTCAGAACGATTTCGGCGGCGGCCTTTTCGCCGGTCAGCACCGGCGAAAGCAGGATGCGGTTGTAGTTCGGGTGCGGTTCGGCGCCAAAAACCGTAATGGCGTACTTCTCCGGTGCAAGCTTCAACAGCTCCTCGACCGTGCGCATCCCGGCCATACCGTTGCCCACCACCACCAATCGCGGCCGATAGCCCTCGGTACGCCTGTTTTCCATTCGCTGATCCATTACCGTTCCCCTGCTCTCGAATGCGGCTGAATGCGCGGTCGGGGCATCACCATTCCGTACTGCGCAACGCAAAAAGGCGCACACCACCGATGCCGCAGCCAAGCTGCATGATCGGGGTGGACGCCTTTGTCCCTGGCCCTTGCGGGCGGCAGACCTTCGTTGGCCTGCTTTCACAGGAACGACAGCAGAAGCCGTGCCAACTACCGCCGTGGCCACGATTTTCCCACCATCAGGCTCCGTATCCCTTGCAATTCAGTCTTTTGATCGCGCTCGGCGAACAGCGTCACCGAGTGGCGCGTGATGGTTCATCGGCCTTTGATGACAGGTTGACCCCAGCTGCACGAACCAATGCGGACCAGACGACCCACGATCGCGCAGGGTGCGCACCAAAACAGCGCGCGCGACCAGGCCTCGAGGTCGGCGGGCGATATCCGTGCGCATCCGGCCCGGCACCCGGCATGAGATGCCGCATTCGACGCACCCCGCTCCAGCCATCAGCTGATTCCCGTCGCCATTGCCCGCCGACCGCCGCAGCGCCAAGCCAGATCGTCGCCCGGACCCCGACGACCGCCACCCGTAACTCAGAACGACGAACCCCCACGAGGCGCCGTGCCTCGTGGGGGTTCGATGGGTTCATCGCGGCCTGCCTTCGATCAGCCACGCGGCGCCGCGCACACGAGACGGCCTGCCTGCATCAGGCTGCGGCGGACTCGGGATTCTTGTGACGATCGTGCAGAAAACGCAGGACTTCGGCACGATAGTGGTTGTAGTCAGGCCGGTCGGCAAGCTCCAGGCGGTTACGCGGACGCGGCAGATCGACCTTGAGAACATCGCCGATGGTGGCAGCAGGGCCATTGGTCATCATGACGATGCGGTCAGAAAGCAGCACGGCTTCATCGACATCGTGGGTTACCATCAGAACCGTGTTGTTGAGATCGCTCTGGATCCGCATGACTTCGTCCTGAAGATGCGCCCGGGTCAGCGCATCCAGCGCGCCAAAGGGTTCGTCCATCAGCAAGACCTTGGGCTGCATGGCCAGCGCCCGGGCAATGCCAACGCGCTGTTTCATGCCGCCGGAGATTTCGCTGGGACGCTTGTTCAGCGCGTGCGACATGCCCACCATGGCGATATGGTGAGCGATCCAATCGCGACGCTCGGCACGCGACTTGCTGTTCCTGAACGTCTTGTCCACAGCGAGTGCGACGTTTTCGTAGACCGTCAGCCACGGCAGCAACGAATGGTTTTGGAACACGACGCTGCGATCCGGGCCAGGGCCGTTGACTTCTCGTCCGTCGAGAATCACAGCGCCGTTGGTCGGATCGATCAGACCTGCGACGATGTTCAGCACGGTGGATTTGCCGCAGCCGGAGTGACCGATGATGGCGATGAACTCGCCACGATCCACTTGCAGATTGACATCGCGCAGAACCTCGGTGGCTGAGGGCCCGATCCCGAAGGTCTTGTTCAGTTGTTCCAGCGACAGATAGGCGTTCATGGATATCTCCTGGTGCGTCGGGTGCAAGTGCCCCGGCCGTAACGATGCGAGGGCGGCAGTGACCAGGCGTCACGACGCCTGCGTGCCCCGCGTGACGAGGTTGCCGACTGCGGCGATCATTCGGTCGAGCACAAAACCGACCAATCCGACGTAGACCAATGCCAGAACGATGTCGCTGATCATCGAAGCGTTCCAGGCATCCCAGATGAAAAAGCCGATCCCGACGCCGCCGATCAGCATCTCCGCTGCGACGATTGCCAGCCATGCAAGGCCGACACCGATGCGCAGGCCGGTAAAGACGTAGGGCGCAGCGGCCGGCAGCATGATTCGCGAAAAGTACTCGAGCCCATTCAGGCGCAACACGCGGGCGACATTGCGGTAATCGTCGGAAATGTTGCGCACGCCGACGGCGGTATTGATGACGATCGGCCAGATCGCGGTGATGAAGATCACGAAGATCGCCGAGGGGTTGGAATCCTGGAACGCCGCCAGCGACAGCGGCAACCAGGCGAGCGGTGGCACGGTTCGCAGGATCTGGAAGATCGGGTCCAGCCCGCGCATCGCCCAGGTCGATTGTCCGACCAGCACGCCGAGCCCGATGCCGACCAGCGCCGCCAGCAAATATCCGTACGCAACCCGTTCGAGACTGGCAAGAATCTGCCAGCCCATGCCGACGTCATTCCCGCCATGGTTGTAGAAAGGATTGACGATCAGCTCCCAGGTATCGGAGACGACCTGTGTCGGGGGTGGGAGTGTCGCGCCCGGGGAAGACGTGAGCACCTCCCAGATCAGCAGAAAAAGGGCCAGAATGACCAGCGGCGGAACCACCACACTGGCCAGATGACGCATACGACGCGTCCACACCGATTCACGAGCGATCGGCGCCGATGCCGACGGCGTCACGGCAGATTGCATCGGAAGTGCTGATTTTTCTGCAGGCGCTGGCGCGACAGGGGCGTCCGATCCCGGTTCGGCCGCCGCGCCGAACCACGTTTGATTTCGATCCAGAATCGCACTCATGGCGTTCTCCTGATGAGGATGGGAGCGAGCGGGGTCAGGCATTTCGAGCCTGAATCGCAAGGCTGTCGAGGTACGCCTGTGGGTTCTCGGGGTCGAAAACCGTGCCGTCGAAAAACGTCTCAACACCGCGCGAAGTGGATGCCGGAATCTCGGCTGCATCGACGCCCAGCGCCGCGGCGGCCTCGCGCCAGAGATCCTCGCGGTTGACTTCATCGATGAGGGTTTTGGTGTCGAGATCGGCCGGCAGGTAGCCCCAGCGCTGGTTTTCGGTGAGGAACCAAAGATCGTGGCTCTTGAACGGATAGCTGGCCTGGTCCGCCCAGAATTTCATCGGGTACGGATGTCCCTCGACGACGCGCCCCCGACCAAAGTCGAAACGACCCTGCAGACGATCCACGATGTCGCTGGCTGGCGCATGGATCCATCGCCGCCGCGAGCAAATCTCGGCCACCTCGGCTTTGTTCTCCGGTGCCTCACAGAACATCTGGGCTTCCATCACGGCCATGATCAGCGCCTGAGTCGCACGCGGATGCGTTTCCACATAGTCGGCCCGCAGGCCCAGGGCCTTCTCCGGGTGATCGTTCCAAAGGTCGCCGGTGGTCAGCGCGCTGTACCCGATATCCTGATTGATCAATTGAGCGTTCCACGGCTCGCCGACACAGAAGGCATCCATCGACCCAACCCGCATATTGGCGACCATCTGCGGCGGCGGCACGACGATGGTGGAAACGTCACGGTTGGGATCGATGCCGCCGGCGGCGAGCCAGTAGCGAAGCCAGAGATCATGCGTCCCGCCGGGAAAGGTCATCGCCGCCCGACCATCCGATCCAGCTACACGCTTGGCCAGCAGCGCGTCTTTCATCTTGCCGCTGTCCAGGCCAACATCGAGCTCGGCGTATTCTTTGGCGACCGAGATGCCCTGCCCGTTGGTGTTCAATCGCATCACGATGCGCATCGGTACGGGTTGGTTGCCCTGCGTCACCGCGCCTGTCGAGATCAGGTAAGGCATCGGCGTCAGGATGTGCGCGCCGTCGATGCCGCCGCGCCCCGATCCCAGCACGAGGTTGTCGCGGGTCGTACCCCAGGACGACTGCTTGAGGACCTCGACATTCTTCATGCCGTGCCGGGCAAAGTAGCCCTTTTCCAGGGCGACAAATAACGGCGCGGCGTCCGTCAGCGCAATGAAGCCGAGTTTGGCGCGCGTTGTCTCGACGGTGTTGGCGCGGGTGGAACGAATGAAGAACTCCGGCGCTACCCCGCCCAGTGCCAGGGCTCCAGCACCGACGGCTGCCTGCCCGAGAAACCGCCGACGGGCGGGAGATATTGGTTGTCTGCTCATCATCGATTCTCCTGATTGCATCGCGTTGATTTCTGCAGTGCGGACCCACCCGGCGACGCAACACCAAAAAGAAACGGCGCCGCACTCGACTGCCTCCTGGTGCAGTCGGGTGGACGCCGTTGTCCTGAATCGCTTATCGATTCCACGTACCGCCGTTGGTACGTGTTAATCAGAACAATGCAGGGGTCGTGCCAAGTCGTTCACACACGCCTAGATAAATCAGAACATGCTGATTTTTAAAAGCTAAAACAGGGCATTGCCCAGTGCTTTTGAGGTTCGGCCGGGCGGCCCAGGACGCAACCCCGAAACCCCTACGCACCAGCGACAGGCGTACGCCCCAAACAAAGCCCCGTTTCGGTGCGGCCGCACCAAGGTCGTTCAGGCCGGGCGGCGTGGTGGCGTCTGGTCGGCGCCCGTGAGCGATGCATCGGGCTCAGCCAGCACCTCGGCCAAATCAATCGTGGCCGCCGCCACATCAGCAAGCCGCCGGTTCTGCGCCATGGCCGTCCGTCGCAGTAGCTGATGTGCTTGGTCCTCGGTCAGGTTCCGGTGCTTCATCAACAGTGCCTTGGCGCGTTGCAGCAGCTTACGTTCCTCCAGGGCGCGACGGGCATCGGTCAGCTCCTTGCGGATCTCACGCAACTCGCGCGATTGCTCGTGCAACACATCGAGGATCGAACGGCCCGCGTCTGTCCCGATGTCCACCGGGAGCGACGGCAACGGCAAGTGCACGTCATCCATATCGGGCCACCGGATCGGACTCTCAAGAAACGCTGAAGGGGCCACAACCCTCTGCGACGTCGGCGAGGCATTCGCTGCGGTGGACTCGGCCGAATGACGGCGCCTGAGGTCCAATGCGGCCTGCTCGGACTCGACCTCGGCCAGGCGCTTGGAACAAATCGATTCCAGCGCGGCCTCCAGCGCATCCTCGATCATCTTCATCGCGTCGATTCGCTCCGTGGCACGGGCAAACCAGGTTTCTGCAACATCCGGTCGCCACTCGTCCGGCTCCGGGCCTCCGGTCAGCAACCGACGCCGCAGGTGCTCGACCCTGGCGACGAATGGCTGGTCGAGAAAGGCCTCCCACTGAGCCTGAACGCTCGGTTCGGCGAAGTCCGAGAACACCTGAAAACACCGATCCTGCCACTCGATTCGCTGCAACAGCGCGTCGCGTTCCCCCAGCGATACCGAGCCCCGACCAAACACTGCAGCGCCAATCGCGCGTTCCTGACCGGCCTGTTCCTTGCCCTGAACGAAATGAAACAACGCCACCAAGGCACGCGCTACCGGCGGATCGGTGGCAGCATCGGCGGCTTCGAACACCACGTCGAGCAATGCATGGATCAGCCGGGTGAAAGCACCGACCGCCTGCTCAACGGTCAGCGCCCGCGCGTCGATCTGGTCACGCAGTCCGACCATCGCGTCCAGATGCTCCAGCGCAAGGGCCAACCGCGCATACAGGCGAGCGCCACAACTTTGGATCTCAAGACGCTCGGCCAGTCGCTGGTCGAGTGCATCACGCGCAACGTCCACCGCGTGGCGATGCTCGACCAGCCACTGTTCGGCCCGTCCGCCCGAGCGCGCCAGCCACAGACTGCTCGAACCTCGTTCGCGTTGCAGTGCATGAACCAGGGCGTTGACCGCCAGCACCAAACCACCTGCCAGCATGAGATGACGAAGCGCAGCCACCTCGCAACGACGGGATGCTTGCAGACAGGCTGCCGCATCGACCGGTCGCGAAACGCCGCGAGCCGAGTTCCTCGGCGCATCGCCTGCAACCGCTGGCTTATCGGCACCGGTTTCGACGGCCCCGCGGCCAGAATCCCCGGCGTTCGCACGCCCGGCTCGAGACCCTCTGCTCATCGATCCTCCTCCGCGACGCCTGCCAGGCGCACCGCGCGCTCGGGATCTCCGCCGGCCGCGTTGAAAAATTGCCGCGCCGTACGGCCGGAACGCTGGCCACGAGCCCGCGCGAAGCGCAACGCCGAAACATGCAAGGCGGCGCGATCACAGGACGCGGGCAACGACGGGAACAGCCGATCGATGATCGCCAGGTAGTCCTCCTGACGATTCGCGTAAAACGACAACGACAGCCCGAAACGATCCGCCAACGCAACCGCGTCTTCGATCGCCTCGGACTCGTGCAACTCGCCATCGAGCACCCGCGCGGCCGCATTGTCCGCACGAAACTCTGGAACCAGATGACGCCGGTTCGACGTGACGATCAGACGAACGTTCTCGGGCGGCGCCTCGAGACTGCCCTCGATCAAAGTCTTCAGATGCCGGTAGCCACGCTCTCCGGCAGCGAAGGTCAGATCGTCGCAATACACGAGAAAACACCAATTCAATGGCGCAAGCTCAGCGGCGATACGGGGTAGATCGGCGAGATCGTCCCGGTCCACCTCGATCATGCGCAGACCCCGGGCGGCGAACTCGGCGGGCAAAGCGCGCACCAGCGAAGATTTCCCCGTCCCGCGACTGCCCCACAGCAGCATGTGGTTGCAGGGACGACCCGCAAGAAAGTTTTCGATATTGGACCGCAACGCGGCTTTTTGACGTGCCAGACCCTCCAGCGCGTCCAACCCCTCAGAGGTCAAGCGCGTCAACGGTTCCAGTCGCTGGCCACGCGCCCACCAGCGCGCCGCCGTGACCCGAGACCAATCGATCGCCCCGGGCCGCATCCCAGCCGTCTCGTACAGGATGGTCTCGGGATACATGTTCGGGGCGAGGCAGGGCGAACGCGGTGTCGGCATAAACACCCTCCGTACAAAGTGCAAGTCTGGCACGCTTATCCAGCGCCCTCGGGGCGGGCGACTTCACCGTACCCGGCGATCGCCATGGCGATCCCGGTTTCTCGGTTCGCCGGGTGATGCGGCATGGGTGCCGAAGCGCATCGCAGAGCGATGTTGGCAAACCTCGACGAAAGTTCATCGTCCACGAGCCACCACGGCAGCCGAATTTCCGCCCGTCTGCGCCTGATGTTTCACTGGACCAGCCCGCCCCTATCGTCTGGCAGCCGTTAAGATAACGGGAATTTCGGTTGCCGCCCAACGCTCGGGCGCCATTCTGAAGGCGCGTCTCTCTGGGGCCAATGTATCGCCAACAGATCGAGCACAGGCAACTTCAACCGCCTCGTCAACAACGGTCTTCGGGCCGGGAATCGCACCGCCATGGACAAGACTTTCGACCCGGCCGCCATTGAGCAGCCCCGCTACGCCCGCTGGGAAGCCGCCAACCTGTTTGCGGCACCCGAATCCGGTACGCCGTACTGCATTGCGCTGCCGCCGCCGAACGTGACGGGCACCCTACACATGGGCCATGCCTTCCAGCACACGCTGATGGATGCGCTGATCCGCCTGCAGCGCATGCGCGGCCAATCCGCCCTGTGGCAGGGCGGCACCGATCACGCCGGAATCGCGACCCAGATGGTTGTCGAACGCCGCCTCGCCGCCGAAGGCAAGACCCGCCGTGACCTCGGGCGCGAAGCGTTTCTCGACGCCGTGTGGGCATGGAAAGCTGAATCGGGCGGGCAGATTACCCGCCAGATGCGCAGGCTCGGCGATGCCATCGACTGGTCGCGCGAGCGTTTCACGATGGACGAAGGCCTGTCGGCCGCTGTGCGCGAGGTGTTCATTCGACTTTACGAGGAAGGCCTGATCTATCGCGGCAAACGACTCGTCAACTGGGACCCAGTCCTGCACACCGCGGTGTCGGATCTCGAAGTCCTGAACGAGGAAGAAGCCGGCCACCTCTGGCATTTTCGCTATCCGCTGGCTGACGGTCCCGGGCATCTGGTGGTCGCGACCACGCGCCCGGAAACCATGCTCGGCGATACCGCCGTCGCCGTGCATCCCGAGGACGAACGCTATCGCCACCTGATCGGACGCACGATCCGCCTGCCCATCGTCAACCGCGAAATTCCGATTATTGCCGACGACTACGTCGACCCGGCGTTCGGCTCCGGCTGCGTCAAGATCACGCCCGCTCACGACTTCAACGACTACACCGTCGGCCAGCGACATGACCTGCCGATCATCAACCTGTTCACGATCGACGCGCGACTCAACGACAACGCGCCGGAGGCCTATCAGGGGCTCGACCGCTTCGAAGCGCGCAAAAAGATCGTCGCCGAACTTGAAGCCCAGGGTCTGCTCGAAAAGATCGACGAACACAAGCTCATGGTGCCGCGTGGCGACCGCTCCGGCGCAGTCATCGAGCCGTACCTCACCGATCAGTGGTACGTCAAGGCCACCGAACTCGCCGGCCCGGCCATTCGCGCCGTCGAGGACGGGCGCATCCGTTTCGTGCCCGAGAACTGGTCGAAGACCTACTTCGAGTGGATGCGCAACATCGAGGACTGGTGCATCTCGCGGCAGATTTGGTGGGGCCATCGCATTCCTGCGTGGTACGACGATGCGGGCCATGTCTACGTGGGCCGCAGCGAGGCTGAAGTGCGCAACCAGCACGGCCTGCCCGCAGAGCTTGTACTGCGTCAGGACGAAGACGTCCTCGACACCTGGTTTTCATCGGCGTTGTGGCCATTTTCGACGCTCGGCTGGCCGCAGGACACCGCCGAACTCAAGCGCTTTTATCCGTCCAGCGTGCTGGTCACGGGCTTCGACATCATCTTTTTCTGGGTCGCCCGGATGATCATGATGGGTCTGCACTTCATGGACGACGTGCCGTTCCGCGAGGTCTACGTCACCGGCCTGATCCGCGACGCAGAAGGCCAGAAGATGTCGAAGTCGAAAGGCAACGTGCTCGACCCGATCGACCTGATTGATGGCATCGGGCTCGATGAACTGTTGAACAAACGTTGCCACGGGCTCATGCAGCCGCAAATGGCGGCCAAGATCGAAAAAGCCACGCGCAAACAGTTCCCCGACGGGATCCCGGCGTTCGGCACGGACGCGCTGCGCTTCACCCTCGCGGCGCTGGCCACGAGCGGCCGCGACATCAAATTCGACCTGGGCCGCATCGAGGGCTACCGCAACTTCTGCACCAAACTGTGGAATGCCGCGCGCTTCGTCCAGATGAACGTCCGGGATCAACCCTGCAGCGTGGGCCATGAGGCCGAACGCTCTGCCGCGGACCGTTGGATCCTGATCCGGCTGGCTGACACGATCGACACCGTCGACGCCCAGTTCGACGCGTATCGTTTCGACCTGGCCGCCCAAGCGCTCTACGACTTCGTGTGGCATGACTACTGTGACTGGTACCTCGAACTCGCTAAACCCATGCTGCAGGGCGACGCCAGCGACACCGCGCGAATCGCCACACGTCACACGCTGGTCACCGTGCTGGACGCCGTGCTGCGCCTTCTGCACCCTCTGATGCCCTTCATCACCGAAGAGATTCACGAAGCACTGGCGCTGGCCGCACCAGACGTGCCGCTGACTCCCCATGTTCCACCCGCCAGGCAATTCCTGATTTCTGCGAGTTGGCCCCGCGCCGAAGACTACCGGGCGGTCTCAACCGCCCTCGCAACTGCGCATGATGCCCATGATGCGGTCGCCGACATTCGCTGGCTCAAGGATTTCATCGGTGGTCTGCGACGGATTCGCGCCGAAATGGACATCGCTCCCGGAAAACCGATCCCGGTGTTGCTGCAAGGCTGGGACGCGAGCGATCAAGACCGCTTCGACCGCCTGGAACCCACCCTGGTCTTTCTCGGCCGCCCGGAATCGATTACCTGGCTCGACCCCAACGAGAACGCACCCGAATCCGCAATCGCGCTGGTCGGACGAATGCGGATCCTCATCCCGCTCGCGGGCTTGATCGACAAGGACGCCGAACTGGCCCGTCTCGACCGCGAGCTCGACAAGATCGCCCGCGGCATCAGCAGCCTGAAAGGTCGGCTCGAAAACGCCTCGTTTGTCGAACGTGCTCCCATCGAAGTTGTCGAGCAAGCACGCAGCCAGCTGACCGACCTCACGCGCCAACGCGATGAGCTGATCGAACAGCGCACCCGCATCAGCGCGCTATGAGCGTGGCGGCCCGAACCCGGCGGAAGGCGTGCACCGCAGGCTCAGAAACCCTCGGCGCCGTGCGATTCCCGCGTCACCCGACAGGGTGGATCGGTCCAACACCTCAGAGCACGAGACCCCTCCGGGTTGCAGGACGACCCGTTGATAGTGTCCGTCGAGAAAGGAGCTTGACCGCTTCGGAACCCATCCGTCAGGACCCGGCCCTGTGCACGGACGACACGGCGTCCGTCAACAGACCGACAAAGGCGATGGGCCCGTCCTTTCACCCACCCGGCGAATGACAGGCGCCGAGCCGCGATACGCGGCGACGCTCAGAAACTCATCGAGCGATCGAACTCGGCGACCGCCCGCACATAGTCGCCCATGCCGGCGTAACGGGCGTTGGGCAGAAGATCAGACTCGGCAATGCCACGACCGCGGCCACAGGCCTCACAAACCAGGAACGGCACTTGCGCCTCGACCAGCGCGTCGACCATGTTCTTCATCGGCGGCATATTGTGGCCGACGATCTTGTCGTAAACGCTTTGCCGCGCGATGTGGACCGCTTCGCCCTGCAGCCAGACGGTCACGTCGTGACCCTGATCCTTCGCCACCTTGGCGGCAATCATGCCGAGCGAAGCTCGGGTCGGATCATCGGTCCCAGCGGAAACAGCAACGATGAAACGCATGGTTTTCTCCTTGCATCTTGTTGAACGCTAAGTGTCTGACAGCTCGGTCGGGAAGATCTTGCGACCCTCGTCGTGCCACGCTCACTAGAATCACCCAAACGCGCCGACATCAATGAAGACTCTCGTTGAGGGTCATTGATAGCGCGACGCTCAAAAGGCGTGACCGCGACGCGAAGCGATCACGGTCAGTGTCCCATTCTCGCGCAGAAGCAGATGCAAGCACCCACAAAACAATGAGAGCGCCGTCGTGAGCGACTCAGCGTCTCTCTCACGGGAGCCGAATCATCGACTTGACCCGAACGCGCATCAGCGATCACCGGCGACGCACAAAAAAACCCGAGACGACGGCCTCGGGTTTTTTGCGGAGCTGTCCTCGCCATGAGCGCGGCTAGGGCTTGAAGAGGAGGACGCCTGCGCGGCACCACACCGATGTGCACGGCACCCCCGGATTCACCAAGGCGATCAACGACGGTGGTACTCGAAACCAAGCCTCACAAAACCGCGATAAACGTCCGCCGTCCGAGGTCTCGATGGATCGCCATCATCTCTATTTGAGCACAAGGTGGATCAAAACGCGTGCCGCACACCAACCGTGAACTGGGTCAAATCCTTACCCGCCAAGGTACGGTTCTTGTCCTCGGTGAACACCGAAGCAAATGCCGCAGTACGGCCGCTAAAATTGTAGGCCGCTTCGAGACCGAATTCCGTCGCGTCAGAACCGCCGTCAAAGTCGATGTAACGCACGGCGGCTTTCAGGCCCACTCGACCAAAGTCATAGGTCAACGGGGCGATAAAGACGTCAGCGATCTTGTCGAAACTTTGATAGAGCAAGCCAACGCTCAGATCGCCAGCCGCATACATGGCCCCAACTTGATAGTTGGTCGCGTCTTCACCGTCGATATATTCGAGACCTGCATTCAACAGCACCGGACCAAGTTCATACATCAGTCCAAGGCTGACGTCGTAGTCCTTGTTGGCCCCCGACAGGTCATCGTTCATCACCGACAGCATCGCCTGGAAACCACCAAAGCTCGGCGTGGTATACAACAAACCTGAAACGGATCCTTCCGACAGCGGCTCGAGCGAATCGGCTGCAAGGCCGTCAAAAATATCAAAGTGGTCGTAATTCAGGCCAAAAGCGTTGTCATCGAGCCCGACAGTCAACGAACCGAAGCCGCCTTCAAGACCGGCGATCAAGATCGATGTTTCGGTTCCGCCGTTCGGAATCACGTCCATCTCCACGGTGAAGAAAGCGCTGGCACCCCCGCCGAGGTCTTCACCGCCGGTGATACCGACGTAAGTATCACCGTAGGACTGGGTGACGAGCCGATCATCGCCGTCGTCGAGGAATCCGATTTCGTACTGAAAATTTCCGTACAGCGTGGTCTCTGCCGACGCTACAAGCGGAGCAGCCGCGACCAGAGCAGCGATAGAAGAGGCGAGCAATTGTTTTTTCATGGCGATTCTCTCAACGTAAGAGGCTTGGCGAAACCTTCCAACTGATGATCAGGCCAAGCGAGGGTCAGGAACGGCGACCGCCGAGCCCCGCAGCGACTCGGTTGCGACGGCGACTCATGGCAATTCACAGTTTCTTTATATTCGAACGAGATCACCGCTTCAATCGAGTTTGTCGTTTTTTTTCTACATTTTCCAGACTTTTGTTGTACACGCACAACAAACGTGCAAGGAGCAGCGCGGTTGCACCCAGTCGACTCAACATTGCACCGCGATGGATCATGCGGACCCGATGTCACGCTAATTAGAGTGCTTGACCAAGCCCACGCACGCCATGCTGGCTTCGCCGACCCTCCTGATGGCTTACGACCCCTCGACCACGCGTTGCACACTCGGCGCATCCATCGAGGCACCAAGGCCGGCGCGAAGAGCAAACGTCGGCTCGACGGCGTTACCGAGGCATTTCGGAGAGGCACCGCAGTAAAGCACCGACATGTAGCCGACCGCGCCATCGTGCCCTGCGAAGGCGCCCCGCCGGCATTTCAGAGGACTCGATCGATCACAAAAGCCTCGATCAACCACGAGAGCAGCGTCTGATCAGGACGTTTAGGATACGACGTCGACTCGTTTAAGTGCAGTGCAAAAATACAACAAAGGCGTACGCTCAATCGCGATGTGAACTCGGCTGGCGTTGTGCGGAAGACACATCAAGGTCACGCGTTAGGCTCAGCGAATGCACCCGTTGACGGTCACGGACGCCGTTTGAACTTGCAGAGACGCCGAATGACTTGCCCCACGGACCGGCGCCGCGTTGCGCGATTCTCGCTTCGGGCGCCTTGCGCTGATTCGCACTCGCGGCTTCCTTCAGCGTTTTCTCGCCTGTTACTCGAGGCTGTTTCTCGGGGCTATTACCTTAAGCTGCCGCATCCGCGACGCCCGTGGATTTGGGCCGTTCAGCGGCGAACACTTCATACCCGATATGAGGAGCCAGCCAGCGCTCCGCCTCGGCGACCGTCATGCCCTTGCGCCGCGCATAGTCTTCGACCTGATCGCGGTTGATTTTTCCAAGGCCGAAGTAACGCGACTCGGGGTGTGCAAAGTACCACCCCGAAACGGCCGAAACAGGCAGCATTGCAAAGTTCTCTGTAAGCGTCATGCCTGCGTTGCCTTCGGGATTCAAAAGTGACCACAGCAGAGCTTTCTCCGTGTGTTCAGGACAAGCAGGGTACCCGGGCGCCGGGCGGATGCCCTGATATTTCTCTGCGATCAGATCCTCGTTGCTCAAGGCCTCGTCGGGTTGATAGCCCCACAGCTCCCGCCGAACGCGCTGATGCAGCGCCTCGGCAAAGGCTTCGGCGAATCGGTCGGCAAGGCTTTTCAACAAGATCGCATGGTAGTCATCGTGTTCAACTTCAAATTGGCGGATACGCTGCTCGAGCTGAACCCCTCCCGCGTTGACCGCAAATGCACCGATCCAGTCGATCACACCCGTCTCGGCCGGTGCGACGAAATCCGACAACGCGTACATCGGTTGCCCGCGACGTTTTTCGGTTTGCTGACGCAAATGATGCAGGCGCAGCAAGGGCTCGCGACCTTGGTCATCGCGGTAGAGCTGAATATCGTCACTGTCGACCTGTTGGGCCGGGAAGAATCCCACCACGCCACGGCACGTCAACCAGCGTTCCTCGATGATGCGCTCGAGCATCTGCTGCGCGTCAGCAAACAGCTTGCGTGCTTCCTCACCGACAATCTCATCATCCAGAATTCGCGGATAAGCCGCATGCAATTGCCATGAGTGAAAGAACGGCGTCCAATCGAAATGCTCGCTGATCTGCCGCAGATCGTAATCATCGAACCGCAAAACGGCTCCGCCCTCATCGCGGCGCAGAAAGCACAGGTCGTCGCCAAAGGTCGCCTCGCGATCAAGAACGCGAGGGCGCGGCGGACGATAGTCTCTCCATTCGATCGCCGGACGGCTCGCACGAGCCTGCTCGAGAGTCAACCATTTGATTCTCTGCTTGCGCCCAGCCAGGCCTTCGCGTAGCTCGGCGTACTCCGCCCGTATATTCGCAGCAAAAGTCTCGCGCAGCTCAGGGCTAATCAGACTCTGCGCCACGCCAACCGCCCGCGACGCATCCTTGACCCAGACGACCGGCCCGGAATAATTAGGCTCGATCTTCACAGCCGTGTGCGCACGTGACGTCGTCGCCCCGCCAATCATCAGGGGCGTCTGAAAACCCTGACGTTCGAGTTCGGCAGCCAAATGCGCCATTTCTTCGAGCGATGGCGTGATCAAGCCTGACAAGCCGATCACGTCGACGTCGTGTTTGCGAGCTTCATCCAGGATCTTCTGCGCCGGCACCATGACGCCGAGATCGATCACCTCGAAGTTATTGCATTGCAGCACGACACCTACAATATTTTTCCCGATGTCATGCACATCGCCTTTCACCGTCGCCATCAGAATTCGGCCGTTACTCTCGCCACCACCTGACTTCTCGGCCTCAATGAAGGGGATCAAGTGTGCAACCGCCTTTTTCATCACGCGGGCGCTCTTGACCACCTGCGGCAGAAACATCTTGCCCTCGCCGAACAGATCGCCGACGACATTCATGCCGTCCATCAGTGGCCCCTCGATGACCTGAATCGGCCGATCGAACTGCAACCGGGCCTCTTCGGTGTCCTCGACGGCGAAGCTATCGATGCCCTTCACGAGCGCATGCTGAAGGCGCTTTGCCACCGGCCACGTGCGCCACTCCAGATCTTCCTTTTTCTCGGCGCCAGTCTGGCCGCGATACTTTTCCGCAAGATCTAGCAATCGCTCGGTGGCGTCGTCGCGCCGATCGAGAACGACATCCTCGCAAGCTTCGCGCAGTTCCGGATCGATGTCGTCGTATACCGCGAGCTGGCCCGCGTTGACGATCCCCATGTCCATGCCGGCCTTGATGGCGTGGTACAGGAACACGGCGTGAATGGCCTCGCGCACCGGCTCATTGCCGCGAAACGAAAATGATACGTTAGAGACACCGCCAGAGATCAGCGCGTGTGGGCATTCGGATTTAATACGCCGCGTCGCTTCGATGAAATCGACACCGTAGTGGTTGTGTTCCTCGATCCCTGTTGCAATCGCGAAGATATTCGGATCGAAGATGATGTCTTCGGCCGGAAAGCCGACGACCTCAGTTAGCAACCGGTAGGCGCGCGAACAAATCTCGACCTTGCGCGCCTCCGTATCCGCCTGCCCCTTCTCGTCGAAGGCCATCACGATCACCGCCGCGCCGTAGCGCCGACACAGCCGCGCCTGCTCGATGAACTTTGCTTCGCCTTCCTTCATCGAAATCGAGTTGACGATCGGCTTGCCTTGAACGCATTGCAGTCCCGCTTCAAGGATCTCGAACTTCGACGAGTCGATCATGATCGGCACGCGAGCGATTTCGGGTTCGCCAGCGATCAGATTCAGGAATCGCACCATCGCGCTCTCGGACTCGAGCATGCCCTCGTCCATGTTGATATCGATGATCTGAGCGCCGTTGTTGACCTGTTCGAGGGCCACCTCCAAGGCCTCGGAGTATTGCCCCTCACGAATGAGACGCAGGAACTTCCGCGAACCCGTCACGTTGGTCCGTTCACCGACGTTGACGAACAACGATTCAGCGGTGATGTTGAGCGGCTCGAGTCCGGCCAGTCGACAGGCTGGCGCGATCTCCGGTGGCTTACGCGGCGGATACCGCGTGGCCGCTTCGGCGATTGCCTGGATATGCTCGGGGCGCGTCCCGCAGCAGCCGCCGACAATGTTGAGAAATCCAGCCCTGGCCCAATCCTCGATCTCTGCCGCAGTCTCGGCGGGCGTCTCGTCGTAATCGCCAAACTCGTTAGGTAAACCCGCATTCGGATGAACGCTTACGAACACATCAGCGATGCGAGAGAGCTCCTCGACGTACGGTCGCAGCTCCTTCGCGCCGAGCGCACAGTTCAAGCCGATTGACAGAGGTTCGGCATGTCGCAGCGAGTTCCAGAACGCCTCCGTCGTCTGGCCGGACAACGTTCGCCCAGACGCGTCGGTTATCGTCCCGGAGATCATGATTGGCAAACGAAATCCGATCTGATCAAACACCTGCTGCACTGCGAACACGGCCGCCTTCGCATTGAGTGTGTCGAACACCGTCTCGATCAGAATCAGATCGACACCGCCCTCGATCAGCGCATAGGCGGCTTCGGCGTAGGCCTCGCTCAGCTCGCGATACGTCACGTTGCGCTTGGCGGGGTCGTTGACGTCAGGCGAAATACTCGCCGTGCGGTTGGTCGGGCCGAGAACGCCGGCCACGTATCGCGGTTTGTCCGGCGTGCGTAAGCTAAATTCGTCTGCGGCCTCCCGTGCCAGCCGCGCAGCCTCCCGATTGAGCTCCGGCACGAGGGCTTCCATGCCGTAGTCCGCCATCGCGATCGTCGTACCGTTGAAGGTATTCGTCTCGATGATATCGGCGCCGGCCTCAAGATAATCTCGATGGATCTGGCCGATGATATCTGGGCGGGTCAACACCAAAAGATCGTTGTTGCCTTGAAGATCGCGCGGCCAGTCGGCAAACCGATGACCGCGAAAATCCGCCTCCTCCAGCTTGTAGGCCTGGATCAAGGTCCCCATGCCGCCATCAAGCACGTGCACACGCTTCGCGATGGCCGCGCGCAAAGCTTCGCTGCAGGCCCGCACCTCTTGCGGATCGCGCCCGATCGCTGATGGGCGCCCTGTCGAATCCTTCGCCATGGAGAGGCCCTCGGTTTCGGCCGCCGGCGAATGACCTCCGCGTCCATCCTGGGGCCTCGAGATGGCCGGCGACCCGTCGTCAGTCGATTCCGGGTGATTGGAATCGGCCCGAAAAGATACGGCCTGAGCCGATTCGGAGCCGGACGGTTTTGAGCTCGAGAGCGTGGCGTTTGAAAAATCCATGAGCGTCCTATCAACAACAAGCGTCCGCAGGAAGGCACCGCCGCCGCGAACGTCGGCTTCGTCTGACGAGACCGGGAAGGCGTTCCAGAAAAACCTCGAGGCTTCCGTGATGGCCCCGGTCATCGTTTTGGCGGACAAGCCTCGACTGCAAAGAGCACCAAATCTAACCACGGTGCGCGAGCGGTGCCTGTTGACCCACTCCCCGCAATGCCAACCGCCGATTCGATGACCGTGATCTTGCTTGCTCCAGACCTGAATCCAACGACTGACGCGAGTTGCCGCGAGGAACTACAGGACGGGTGCCGTAAAACGGCGTTTAACCCAGATAGGGTACTGGATGTGAACCCATCATGATGGTTCCCACGTCAGGTGCGCCTCGAACCACAGCCGAACGCGTCCGCGCCTCCGTGGTTCGCTACAGTTTTCCGGGGTCGGCTCTCCGACGTCAGCTTCTCATCGTCGGCATCGAGTGGCCAAAGTGGCGGCTGCAGGCCCGAAGTGCGCCGCGATTGCAACCCCATGCCCAAACGACTCGAACGAGCCTCCGAAACGAAACGTGTGCCGCTCATCCGCCGCGTGGCAGCCAACTGGCGCAGTTCGGAAGTGCCGTTGCTGACCCGGCGGGTCGCCTCAGACTGGGAACATTCGATGCCGGCTCCGAATGCGATCTCGACACGCTTGATGACGCCCTGAGCGGGATGCCATGCGAGGCGACCAGGCTCGAGTCGCGAGACATCCAATGTCATTCGCCGAAGGTGCTAGAGCGCTTTCGCTGTCGCGACTGTCTCGGCGTCCTAGGTGTAGCACTTTCTTGTTCAACGAAGCCAACTCTTGCAAGATGAAGTCGATGCCGAGCGTGTTCCAGCAGAGCTGACAACGCCCAGCTTCCATCTGAGGCGGTGCCTTCGTGAGACCAAACCTCGCGGGTGACGTGTCCCTCGACGCCAATCGGTCATCCGTAAAAAAGGCAAAGCTTCGTCGGCAAGGCCGCCACAGATCAGCAACATCGGCACCGGAGGACGTATGGAAGTGCATTCACCCGCATCCATCGCATGGTTCATGACCGCCCCGCAACATTGTCCGTACATCGACGGCCGAACGATGCAGACCGTACTTGTCGATCCAAGCGCACGATTGAGTGCCCACGGCTTTGGACAGCTGCTGGCTGAAGGCTTTCGCCGTAGTGGTCGCTTCGTGTATCGCCATCAATGTGAAGACTGTCGCGCCTGTGTCCCGGTCCGTATCGCGGTGGATCAGTTTCAGCCCAACCGGCGGCTACGCCGTATCGCACATCGTAATCACGATCTGGTCCTTCAGTTGCCACAGCAAATCGACATCGACGAACACGTCGATCTGCTGACACGATATCTTGCGGCGCGCCACGCCGGGGGCGGCATGGATCACACGGGGCAACATGAATATCGCGGCATGCTGGAATCCCGCCACGCGCAAGCGCTGCCGATCGAGCTGCGACTTGAGGGGCGACTCGTCGCGGTGGGTGTAACCGACCGAACGCCACGGGGTTTATCGGCGATGTATAGCTTCTTTGATCCGCTGCTGGAGAAGCGAAGCTTGGGCCATTACATGATCTTGAACCAGGTCGAGCTGGCACGCACATGGCACCTGCCGCACGTGTATCTCGGCTATTGGATCCCGGAATGTCGCAAGATGGCTTACAAGATAGGTTTCCCATCTGTCGAAAAGCGCGGGCGCGACGGCCGGTGGCACACTGTCTGAATCCGACCGTAACGGTCGATAGCTGAAGGCGTACGCTCGCTTGAGCTGGATACCTCTCGACACCTCAGAGGCATTGCGAACGCGGGGCACGAATCACACACCGTTCGATCGAGCACAGCGGACGAGCATCGCATGCAGCGATATCCGCGGCCGACCACCAGCGCCTAATCGCAAGGCAAGCCATCGCCCAAAACGTTTCTTCAACAAAAAAACCCGGCTTACGAGCCGGGTTCCGAATGATCCCACGTAATCAGGGATCAGATCTGCGAATCGAACCGATTGGAATCGGTCCGATCGCAGATTTACGTGCTTTTAGAAGCTGTGACGAACGCCGACCGAGAAGTGCGTGGCGTCGGTGTCGTTGGTGGTCCACAAGTTCGCCATAGCCTGGGTACGACGGCTCAGGAAGTAGCTGGCGCCGAGCGCGAAATCGGTGGCGTCGTTGTCCTGATCCGGATCGGTGTACTGAATGGCCGCACGCAGACCAATGTTACCCATGCGATAGGTGATCGGCAGGGTGTAGGTGAAATCGTCGTCACCGTTCGCATTTTCGATGCTCTGGAACAACAGACCGACCATCAGACCGCCGCCGCTGTACGACGCACCGACCGAGAAGTTGTTTATGTTGTCGTCGCCTTCAGGATCGATGGATTCGAGGCCAGCCGACAGCATCACCGGGCCGAGGTTGCCGAGCAAGCTCAGCGCACCGTAGGTGCTCTTGCCGGTCGGGTCGTTACCAATACCAGGGGCAACGTTGCCAGCCGAGCCAATCAGGCTACCACCAGCCAGCGTCGCGTTGACGGAGAAGCCGCCGAAGCTCGGTGAACGGTAGTGAATACCCTGGGCACGAGCGTTGTTGCGCGGGATAAAGTTGTTCGCGCCCTGATCAGCAACCGAGGCTTCCGGCAGCATGTCGGTGAAGACGCGGAAACGGTTGTTCGCCAGTTTGAACGCGGTGTCCGACTGACCCAGACGCAGCTGACCGAAACCACCGCTCAGACCGACGTTGACTTCTTCGTTAGCTGTCCAGCCACTGTTCGGGGCGACAGCACCCTGAATCTGGAACATGGCGCGAAGGCCGCCACCGAGGTCTTCGCCACCACGAACACCGATACGGGTGCCGCGGTAGGACTGGTTGGCAACGCGGTCGCCATCGGCGTTTTCGACGGCACCCAGTTCGTAGGTGAACTGACCGTACAGAGTGGTTTCAGCGGACGCGGCGAGCGGTGCGCCGATGAAGGCGGCGGCAACGGCCGCGGCGAGAATCTGCTTTTTCATGGTGTGTCTCCCAGGAGTTGAAACACGGTGATTGGGTTGTCGCGTTCGCCTACCGGGGCCGGTTTGTGGCGAATGACGAGTGTTTTATACACACCACAGTGTCGCTTTTCAAGCAGTTTTTACATAAAACGCCACAACGTATTCCGTCACCCGTTGCATTCGCGCAACAAATCAAGCGAATCACGCCGGATCCTGAACGTTGCGGACGGTCAGAATCCTAAGCCTCGCCCGCAAAAATCGGCGACGCCGGCTCTGAGCACTCTGTCTCGAGAGCTCGGGGACCCCGTATCGCGATAATGCGTCGCCTTTTGGCCAACAGGCCGAGGGTAAGTCGAGGCACAAAGCTCAGAACGCAGCCTCCGAGTGTGCTTTGCCAAGTGCGTTGGACGGTTCGTATCTTCGGCGGCTTGAGCTTCGGAGCCGGTACTCGTTGCCAAGCGATCAACCCCGACCGATGCTTGAGTTGCCGCGATCAAATTCACAGCTAGTTTTGGAGAGCTGTCATCTACGGGTGGGGTTTGGCGGCGATCGCTCGACTGGGATCAGTTCTCAATGAATCCGCGCCGAGGACCTAATCAATCCGTTATCCGGTTCCGTTCGCTGGGGTACGCGACCACGGCTTGCGTGATGCAGCAGTAAACGAAAATTCCTTGCCAGCTCGGCGCTTAAGGCCTTGTTGGCGCAAATCTCGCCGAGGTCATTGTGTGAGCTGGAAACGCCGCACGCTCCTCTCGCAGACGTACCGCTGGCGTCTGGATCACTGTTTGAGGCATCGCCGGTGGGCTCATCGCAGGGGCTTTGTTGCCAAGCCTGGGTCACCATCATGCTGCCCGCGGGTTCGACATCGCCCGGCCGGAAAATCTCCTCTTCAAAATGCAAAACGATCAAAGCTGACGCTGTGGCCGCATCGCCCGCCACTTCTTGGGTCTTCTGGGGCGTGATGGACTGTAGAGATGCTGCAGAAGGGTGAAACCCGTCACCGACGATCTGCGCCGTCAACAGTTTTCTGACGACCTTGATATTGAGCGAACGCGAAAAAACCAACAGCCAAGACTCCATCACCGCGGCCAAGCCCACGCTCGCACGAGCGCTCGACGGATGTATACAGGTCACTTCAGCGCCAGCGGTTGGCGTCGTGACCGCCCAGAGTTCCATCATCGTATCGATGTCGAAACTCGCAAAGGCCGCGGCGTAGCGCTCGATCAGCGCTTCACCCAACGCCAAAACATCGACGCCTGGTTCGCCTTCGTGCCGGCCGCTTGAAAATCGAGAATCCATCGTGTTCATTGAAGACGTGACGAGCCGGCCGGGGCATCGGTTGGGCGAGCATCCGGGCTCGCATGATGTTCTACCACGTACCAACGACACTCGACCGCAGACCACTGATACAAATTGGTCGCGAGCAAGACACCGCGTAAATCACCGTCGACGTAGAAGCGCTCACGACCTGCCCGCGCCACGAGCAGGTCATTCAAAGTCTCCGGAGGCCGAACGTGCGTCGATACCTCTTGCACGGAGGCTTGTGATGTCAGTTCAGTCGGCGATCGCAAGTCTCGAGGCTCGCCAGGGGACTCCGTGGCGTTGACCCGTTCTTTACCGCCGATCATGCCAAAATCAGCCTGAGTCGACTTGGGCGCGAGATTCGGCGCGGGTAAACGTGCCGGCCACTGCACAACCTCATCGAAACGTGCGACGACACCCTTCATCTCCGGCAAAATCAGACGCCACGCTTCTTCTATGGCTTTGAGCCCTGTCAATCGGGGGCCGCCAGGGTGAATGCAGCTTATTGGATGATCGGGATGCCATAACGTCATCATCAGCGCGACATCGCCGCGCTCGAAGGCCAAATAAAAACGTGTTTCCAGGTCTAGGAGCGCGTGTTGCAAGTCAGGCGCCGAGGCCATGGCGAGTCCTCTCGAAAAATCAGTTAGGTGTACTGCAACAATCAAAGACGACGCGTTTCGTGAATTCTTTCCTCGCACGGATCGTTGCCGTCCGCAGACGGATCATCCACGTATCAGGCTCGGACTAGAAACACGCTCCCACCGTTACCACATCACATTTGGCGCCGTTCGGAAATCGGTGTGATTCGACCCCATCACGTCACGACACATCAGCGACGCCTCGAGGCGCTGGCCCGATACAAGCCCGTGATTGATGTCGGGCAGCAACTACTGGAACAACTCGATAAACCCAACTCGAATGGCTTGCCGAAAAGCGAACGGCAGAACACCCACTCGTTACCTCTCACTGCTTCTGCCGAGTCCCGCTACGCTAGGCCCATCAAGCGGTGGGCCAGAATCTCACCAGACACAGCGATGGAAATGACATGGCACGCATCCTATCGACCGGCATTGTTACGCTCGACCACATCATCGATGCGGCTCGCTTTCCATCAGAAGACCATGAAGTACGTGGCCAACGCTGGCAAACACGTGTTGGCGGCAATGCCGCAAACACGGCTCAATTGCTGGCTCGACGCGGACACGACGCCTGGCTGGCCTGTTGTGTTCCGACTGGCACCAGTGGGGACGATCTGATCGAGCACCTGAATCGAGCCGGTGTGCAAGTGGTCGCCGAGCGCGTTGCAGGCACCGCCCCGACCTCGATGATCCTACGCACACCACCGGCTCATCGCACCGTCGTACACGTGCGCGATCTACCCGAAGCCTCCGCGACGGTTTGGGACACCATCGACACGACGCTCGTCGATGCGTTTCATTTTGAAGGCCGTAACGTCGACGTCCTGCGCGCGTTGCTCAATCGAGCAATTCAATCGCGTATTGATCAGCCGATCTTCCTTGAGCTCGAAAAGCCCCGCGTCGGGCTAATCGATCTCGCTGCGTATGCAGACGTCGCGATGATTTCGCGTGCCTTCGTGACGTCAGCCGAGATTCAACACATGGGATGGCCCCAAGCGCCTGAGTCGTTTCTCGACGCCTGGCGTCAGCGTGAACGATCGAGCGGTCGGGATCGCGAGTGGTCGCCAATCGTCACTCTCACCTGGGGCCGTGAAGGAGCCTGGCTGGATACCGGCAAAGAACGCTTTCACCGCGCTCCGAGCCCTGATCTGACGATCATCGACGCCGTCGGCGCTGGCGACGCTTTCAATGCCGGATTGATTGACGCCTTGATCTCGGGGCACCCGCCCGAGCAAGCCCTACATCGCGCCGTTCGTCTCGCAGAGGCCAAGCTCGGCGTCGACGGATTCGACTTGCCACCGGATGCATGAATGCGCCGTTGAAACCCACGCGGTACACAACGCAAGCGGCAAGAATCAGCAGCGCGCACCTGTTTTGCCGCCCGCAGGACTGCGGCAACGCCCAAAAAGCTGCCGAAAGCCGCGAATGGCACGCAGGGCAAAACACCCAAAACGCAGCACGCGATGACCTGAAAGCCTTCGGCTGATCGAGCGCGCCACGCACCGATGCACTCGCGAGATGCATCCGGCTTTTTTCGAGCATTGACACGGTCCGGACCCGGCCCACTCACGCTCACCGCGGCCAACACCCACCGCCCGCTCTGGGATCGATGAAGATGTCGATGCCAAGCATATAAAACGACGACCTCACTCGCTTGACAATGAAAACGCGAATCATTATTGTTTTTATCGTGATTCCGATGCCCAGGTCGTCGGTGATCACGCAGGCTAGTCATCGCCTGCTCTCCTCTGACGCGTTGTTCTGCCCAGCCAGCCTGTTCGTCGCTAGACGGCCGCAAGCCTCGGCAGATTTTTTTCGTCAAGGGATGCATTCGAAAAACGAGGCTCGCGAATGTTTGCGAGAGCCCGATGAACAGGTGAACGTCCATGCACCGTCTCCTCGAAACACAGGCTCGTCACCATCACGAGGGGCAACGCGCCCCACGCGCCAGTTCGGCCACCGGCGGTCAGGTCACGATCTCGATTCGTTCAACGTCCAACGACCCGATATCAGCCAGCAAAAAGACCTCTAGCGCGCAGTTATTCGGTGATGCCAAGCAGATTGAAATCGAACACGGCGACATGACTTACACGCTGCGTATAACGGCCGCGGGGAAACTCCTGCTGACCAAGTAGCGCTGCCTGATGTCAAACGCATCGAACCGGTACGGTACCGACATCGGGCGATCATCCTGCTGCACGGGGGGGGGTGAGCCGTGTTCCAGCGAAGGCAGGGCGTGGGAATGTCAATCCGATCAAACGCGACGATCTAAAAGCCCCGACCGAAAAGCCAACCGCTCGATCGGCTTCGTTTGTGGAGTCCGAGGTGGGGGGCACAACCCTCCCAAGGAAACCTCGGCAAGGACCGCGAGCAGAAAACGATGCACGGCCGCCGGAACGCGAGCTGCGAGACACAGTGATCTGACACGTGAGTGCGGCAGCGCAGGCGCGTCATGGCGACGCACCTGCGATCGCTTCTTGAGTGTTTTTCTGGGCAGTTCGATGACGACCACGTCGCATCAGTAGGCCTAATTCGAGGCTCTGACCGACCTGGTGAAGCACCTCGCGAACGACTTGATCCGCTCTCCCGCACCGGTCTCTAGACTCGATCTTCAAACTCGCGCGAGGCCGTGCTCATGTAACCAGCGCTGTGCCAGATCGCCAGCGCGCAGGCGCTCACTTGGCGACAATTCCCGTGCGACCCGCTCGCGGTAGCGAGCTGCTTCAGCCACACCCATCTCCGCGGCAATCGCATACCACTTGAACGCCGACACATCGGAGCGCTCAACACCCTCGCCATAAGCGAACAAGCGAGCCAGGTTCGCCGCACCCCGACCTTCTCCTGCTTCTGCGGCAGCCAGATACCACTGCGCCGCCTGCCCGCCGTCCTGTGGCACGCCATCACCGCGATCAAAGGCGAGCCCAAGGTAAAACATTGCGGCAGCCATGCCAGTGTGCGCCGCCTGATGCCACCAATACACCGCTGCGTTTGCGTCGCGCGCAACGCCATCACCTTCGGCCAGCAACACCGCGAGATTGAAGGCCGCCTCCGGATGTCCTTTGCCGGCCGCCTGCGCCAACCAATGCACCGCCATGGCCGCGTCCCGCGCGACAAACTGACCCTCGTCAAAAATCACACCGAGAGCGAACGCTGCTGCAGCATCACCTTTTTCGGCCGCGGCGTGCCAACACGCAATTGCACGCTCTCCATCACCGTCACGCCAAGCCGCGTCGCCATCCTTGCGAAGTACGGCCGCGTCGTCAGCCACGGGATCATCGCTCGATGAATCAACACCCTTGGCTGGAGTATGTGTTCGCTGAGTAATGTCTTCAGAGGGCATCGACAGATGGTCCTTTTGGTCTCGAGTTGCGTCGTCCTGGCGCAGGCGATCGAGTTATTCGACCTCGTCGATCAAGGCTCGAAGGCCAGCCAACCTGGCGCCCGGCCGCAGATACCGACCAAGTCCTCACCGGCACCCGTCCGATGATGCGGTTCAGCAACTCCGATGTTCGCTCCGCATGCAACTTCTCTCTAGCGACGACTTTGGCCCAGCGTCCCGAGTCCGGAGTTGAGCCCATACACTAAAGTGATTAACCGAACCCTCAACCTCATCCAGCTGGATAGGGGCACGATCAACCGAGCAGAATGACCACAACCGAGCACCTCAAAGCGCCCAACAGAGGCCGTTCGTTCGACATCCGTCAATCAATCCCGAGCGACCCCGATCGCCTGACCTGGATGAGTCCGGCGGACTACCCTAGCCGAACCGCATCGACTAAAAACCCGCAAGAATCAGAGTTCCTCAAAAAGAAGCCATGCATCTTTCTCGGCGCATCAAGCGACCCTTCATCCAGCCACAATTGAAGCGACGAACGCCGGGTCATCTATAAATCCGTGTCGCTATAGCGCCGCACCGGGGCCAGCGGCACTCGCCTAATGCAGGCGTCGCTTCCTTTTCGGCGTATCACCGCCTTCACGCCCTTCGGCCCCCCATGGGATTCGCTTACATCCGGGGATTCGCGTACACGCAGACGAGCGCCGACGCCAGCAAGCACGGATCCGCACATACCGCATGATGCCGTCAAAGAACCCTCGCAGGGAGCGGGCCTTCGCGATCATCACGACCCCAACGGCACCGCATTTGCGTTAACGCAGAGGCAGGCCCCGCGCCAGCCAACCGGGTCCAGCAGCTGAACCGGCCATACCCTCGTCGACGGTAAAAACACGCTCATATCCCAACTGGCGCAGCTGAGGCGCCAGTTGTGCCGTGCGATTGCCAGTGCGGCAGATCAGGGCCACGGGCACCGAACGGTCGCCTCCTGTCGCCCACTCCAAATCACGCAAAAAGCCCTGGACACCATCGCGATGGGACTCGACCGAGATCGGGATTGCGGTCTCGGCGACTCCCGTCTCACTCCATTCTTCGGGCCGACGGATATCGACGATAATCAACTCTCCGCTCCGCGATGCCGCGAAGGCTTCGGTCGCCGTCAAGCGCCCAGAGCGATCACGCAAGCGAAAGTCCAACACCGAATTGGCGCCAGCGCCAGATTCCGCCGAAACCACCTCTACGGCGCCAGATACACCACCAGCAGGCGGACCTGACATCGAATCAACGTCTTCTGCGCCGGCATGAGCGACGCTCGATGTCTCACGGTTGGACGGTGCGTCAGCCCCTTGAACCGCCGCGCCCATTCGCGCCGTCGCTCGATCCGTCTCGCGTCCGATCGCCAGCGCGACAGCGATAACGCCCACCAAAGCCACCAAAAACAAACCCACCATCGCGCCTCTTCTCAACGCACCGCGACACGTGGCAGCGCTCGGACTCCTGGCGTCCGCTAGGCGTCCGTCGTCGAGACAACTCTTACAATCCACATCGGGGCTCATCTCATCACACCTGGCTCGGCGTTTCTGTGGCGTATTGATCGGCATAACCATCATCCTCTGGCGTCGTCGTCGTGGCTCGCGTTCACGCTATATGAAACGAATGGATTCGGTTTGACCGTAGACGCGAAAACCAATTCCAGCTGAATCAATTCAGCCCGCTCATACGGATCAAAAAATCGCGGATATCGCCTGAAAGCTTAAGCCCGGCACAGTCGAGGCCACGATCTACCGCCTCGGCCGCGAACGTCCCTCAGAAACCGTTGCGATCTCTTTGCGGCCGTTCGCCCCGCTTCCCCCGGCATCGCTACAACCAAAGGCGTGTTGAACCCCACGACCAAAGTTGTATTGCCACGAACCGTGTATCTAGAGCACGTTGGCATGCGGGACCGAAAGGCCTCAAGCCAAGGATTCACCTACTGCCTCCCGATCATTGCACGCGCTCTTCGGCTTTTAATCAAAACAAGCTAGGGCTGACGTCGCACGCGCGCGAGCTGACGCGTCGCAAATGGGGAAATCGCTGTTATGTCCGCATACGCCCATAGCAACCGAACGCAACCAAACCGATCGACGTGTTCGCCCTGCTCCCAGCGCAGCGCAGCCGACAACTTCAGCACACCAAGCTCACCCGCTGCACCCGACGCTGAGCCAAGGCGATATCAGCGCGCAACGCGAAGCCCCGCGGCAGTCGCCTACCCGGAGCCAGCGCCTGAGCCCGTGTCACAACGATCGTGCTGAGCGACGGCTTCCACAACTTAACGACACATGGTGCGGCCCTCGCCTCACTGAGCTTCGCACTGATCCTTTTGAGCCTGGCTCTGGTTCTGATGCTGCTGGAAACACGGCAACTCAAACACATCAAACGCGATCACGAAGATCAAGTGCGCACGCTCGAAAGTTTGATCCAGAGTGAAGCCGAAGCTCGAGAACGTATCCTCGATGGCCTGCCCGTCATCGCTTTCGCCTTTGATCTCTCGGACGGCTCGACGCACTACCTGTCACGCAACGCCGCGCGTCTACTGGGCATCACCCCGCGCGACGCACGAAAACAGCGAGACTGGTGGACGGTTGGCATTCATCCCGACGACCTTGAGCGACACGCCGATCGCTGGGTTTCTCTCGAACACCCCGACCGGCGCCGGCGCTACCGCTTTCAACATTTTCTAACCCGACGCTGGCTGGTGATCGAAGAAGCGGCAAGGCTCGAAAAGGACGGTATGCGTACCATGGTTTACGGCACCATGACCGACGTCACTGCCGACCAAAAACGTGTCGAAACAATCGAAACCGAGCACCGCCGACTCACTGCCGTCGTCGAAGGTGGCCATCTCGGAACCTGGGAATATCACCCGCCGTCCGAAAGGATCCACCTCAACAGACGGTCTTTGGAACTCCTTGATGAACCGCCGGACAGCCTAGAAATCAACACTCTCGAAAGTTTTTTTGCTCGCATTCATCCCGCAGATCGTGAGGCATACAAGCGGGCCTGGCAGCTGCATGTCGACTGCCGCTCGCCACATTTTCAGATCGAACTTCGCGTACAAACCCGCAGCGGTGGATGGCGATGGATTCAATCGACGGGTCGAATCATTACCCGCGACACCGATGGGCGGCCTCTGTCGGCCTTTGGTGTCCACCGCGACATCGATGAGGATGTGAAGAATCGCGAGCGCCTCAACCGCCTCGCCTCTCGCGATGAACTCACCGACCTTCCTAACCGACGCCAATTCATCAGCGACTTGCACGGCGAAATCGAGGCCATTCGCCGCTGGCATCACGAAAGTATCGTCGCGATCTTTGATATCGATTTTTTCAAACGGGTCAACGACGACTACGGCCATGCAGCCGGGGACACGGTTCTGATCGAGGTCGCTCAGCGCATTCAAGCCAACTTGCGACCGCGAGACCACATTGGCCGACTCGGTGGCGAAGAATTCGGTCTGATCCTTGCCGGATGCGAACTACCCGCGGGGCCCTCCCGCACGCTCGAACGGCTTCGTCGCGCGCTTGAGTCCAAGCCGGTGCGCTGCGAACAAATCGACATTCCCATCACTGCAAGCTTCGGCGCTACGCTGTTGCGCCCCGAGGACACCGCCGACGCCGCGCTGGCGCGAGCTGATGTCGCGCTGTACGAAGCCAAGCATGCAGGGCGAAACCGCTACGCGATCGCAATCGCCGACCGAGCCTGGCTGACGACCGACCTGCCGAACGTCGCAGCGACGCGCCCACGCCACGATCAAAAGCCGCACTGAGCCCACAGCTCGCCGAGAACCGGCGCAGGGGCTAAGGAGCGAAGACACGCGCCGAAAAACGGGGCGAAAGGACCGCAGAATCAATACGGCCCTGAGTCGAGCGCGCAAGCGCAAACCGCAGCGTCGCGTGCTGACGCACATCGCTCGCCTTTCTGCGGCCAGCCCCACACACCGCGATCACTGATCGGTCTCGATCGCAGTCACCAAATCGTCACCCGCCTACGCGAACCTGTAGTGGAGTCGCGCGCGTGAGCCCATACGGCAAGCCGATCGACCCTTGCGCATGACCGCAAAATGCATCGCCGACACGCATGGGGCCGGCAAAGCGTCGCGGCCGACGCCGGGATCTTGTCGACTCCTCCTGGTGATCGTGAGCAGATCGTTCTCTTGGCGATCGAACAGTATCATCGCACGGCCGAACCGCTGTAGAGCAAGCGCCGTAGCGGCCTGCACAACCCATCTAGGAAAGCCCATGAAAATCGCCGTTGCCGGAACTGGCTATGTCGGACTTTCGCTCTCGGTACTGCTGGCGCAGCGCCACGACGTCGTCGCCCTCGACATCGATGCCGCCAAAGTCGACCTCATCAATGACCGCCGTTCGCCGATCGTCGATCCCGACATCGAACACTTCTTCGCCCACAAGCCGCTCAGGCTGACAGCCACCACAGATCCGCGAACGGCCTATCCCGGCACGGATTTCGTCATCGTCGCAACGCCAACCGACTACGACACCGAAACCAACACCTTCAACACGCGTTCGGTCGAATCCGTTATCGCAGACGTCCTGCGTTTGGCGCCCGGCGTCCCGATCGTCATCAAGTCGACCATTCCCGTCGGCTACACCAAGGCGTTGAACGCGCGACTCGGCGTCGACCATATTCTGTTTTCCCCAGAATTCCTGCGCGAAGGGCGCGCCCTTCACGACAACCTATACCCATCGCGCATCGTGGTAGGCGACCGCGGCGAAACCGGCCAGCGGTTTGCCGCCTTACTGAAAGAAGCCGCATTGCGAGAGGACGTGCCCATCTTGCTCACGGACTCCACCGAAGCCGAAGCCATTAAGCTGTTCGCCAACACCTACCTCGCCATGCGCGTCGCCTACTTCAATGAACTCGATACCTACGCCGAAACCCACGGATTGAACACACGTCAGATCGTCGAGGGCGTGTGCCTCGATCCACGCATCGGTCACTTCTACAACAACCCATCGTTCGGTTACGGCGGTTACTGTCTGCCAAAAGACACCAAGCAACTGCTCGCCAACTACCGTGATGTTCCCTCCAACATCATCCAGGCGATCGTCGAGGCCAACACCACGCGCAAGGAATTCATTGCCGATCAGATCGTCAAGCGCCGGCCACGCGTCGTCGGCGTCTATCGCCTGGTCATGAAGGCCGGTTCGGACAACTTCCGCGCCTCAGCCATCCAGGGTGTGATGAAACGTATCAAGGCCAAAGGGATCGAGGTCATCGTCTACGAACCCGTCCTCGACACAGACGAGTTCTATCGCTCACGCGTGATCAAGGATCTCGACGCCTTTAAGCGCGAGGCCGATGTGATTCTTGCCAACCGCCAAGCGGCCGAGCTCGATGACGTAGCAGACAAGGTCTATACCCGAGACCTGTTCGGCGACTCATAACATCGCGTCGCGTTCAAGCGACCGATCACGTCGACCTTGACTCAGCTGCCACCTTTCCAGATTCGGATCAGCGCCATCTGCCAAGCTGGTCCGGTCCCCGTTTTGTAGGCCGTGTCCGTGCTTTTTGTCGCACCGCGCGCCCTTTTCTCGTGTCTCGCGCCCGCTCAAAGGCGGCGGCGGTCAGTCGGCTCGAACCCGCACCACCAAAAACTCCCACGACCGCAGGCCGAAACTCCGCCGTGGAATCGAGCGCAACCTCGAAGTCGCCCTGACCCGGCACCCCGCGATATGCTAGAACCATGAAATCAAAGGGCGCCGTGAGCGCAATGGCCTCTGTCGATCATTCCGAACTGCCGGGCCATAACGGGTCGGCCGGACCACATTTCGCGCCACGCGACTACCTCACCATTGCCCTCTGGTGGATTCTGCTCACCGTGACGAGTGTTCTCACGGCCACCACCTGGCGCGCAATTGATGAGCAAAGAATCGCCAACGAATGGCAGGTCGAGGCCGAATCCGTCAACGAGCGACTGCGCGTGGCCATCGATGCCTACGCCTATGAGCAACAGCGCCTGCTGCGCCTGATACTGCGACAACCCGGCGTGGTCGAAGCCTTACAAACCCTTGAGCTGCGCACGATCTCGACGGCCGTCGACGTCGACACCATCCTCGAGACCCGCCGCACCGTTGTCGAAGCCCTTGAGCCCATCTGGTCGGCCTTGCGCGAGGACAACACATCGACCAGCCTATATATTCATCAAGCGATTCCACCGCGGGTTCTCGTGCGCATGCATGACCGCGAACGCTGGGGCGAAAGCATCGACGCGATTCGCAGTCTTCCCGGCCTCGTGCGCGACTTCGGCACCCCATTGGCGGGCTTCGAGGCTGGCCTGCACGGCGGCGCATTTCGTGCCGCGGCTCCGGTGTTCGACGCCTCGGGTCGACGCGTCATCGCCGTCGTCGAACTGGCCGACCCACCAAGCGCCACTTTTGAGTTTCTTCGCCAACGAACTCGCTCGCGTCTAGCCCTCTTCCAAAGCGTCGCCAACGAAGCGCGCATCCGAATCGCGCGGACGAACCACTACGATCCGCTGCCGCAAGCGTTCTCGGTAGAAGGTGTCGGCGCGATCATCGGGGATGCCAGCCTCGTGCCACCTGTTGTCCGTCACTACGCGCTCCCCTCAGGCGCCGTCATCACCCACCACCGCGATACACGCGCAGGTCACACGACCTCCACCAATCTGTGGGTCCCACTGCATGAGATCACGATTGATGACTCCGGTGAGGACGGCCTCGGCAACGACCTCGACTCGCCTGGCGCCAACGACGCCCACACCCCAACCGTGGCGTGGATCCAGGCAAGCCTCGACCACTTGAACGTCTCGCCGCCGACCGACGCGACCACGCGCTGGGTCGTGGTCATCGGGTTGGCGTGGATGATGGGGCTACTCGGCACACTTCTCTGGCGAGCGCGAATCCTCGCCTCGCAACAACGCGCCGCCCGCCAGGCGCTCGCCGAACAGCTTCAGGCCGTCCTCGAGGGTGCCGAAATCGGCACCTGGGAATGGCAAATGGCAACCGACGAACTGAGTTTTGACGACCGCGCCGCGCGGATGATCGCACCGTTGCCGTCGTCATTACCCCTGACCGTGGTACTCACGCAGTTCGCAGACATCAACCGAACCGAAATCGGCGACGCCTTTCGCAACCTGCAGAACGGCGATCGTGAATCACTCGACACTCATTTGCGGCTGGATCGCGGATCCATCGTGTCCTGGCTCAGGCTGCAAGGCCGCGTCATCATGCGCAGCGCCGACGGCAAGCCACTCCGGGTATTCGGCATCATCACCGACGAAACCCTCGAGCGCTCCAACCTGTTGGCGCTTGAACGCGACGCCCACACCGATTCACTGACGGGCCTACCCAATCGACGGCACTTTCTCAACGAACTCGATCGCTGTCAGGCGCTGGTCACCAGCGGAGCACACTACTCGGCCCTGGTGCTACTCGACCTCGATCACTTCAAACAGATCAACGACCAACATGGCCATGACGTGGGTGACGATGTCCTCGTCGAAGTCGCGCGTCGCTTGCGCCAACAGGTCCGTCCAAACGACGTCATCGGACGCATTGGTGGTGAAGAGTTCGCTATCGTTTTGGTCGCCTGCGGCCATCTAGACAATGCACGCAACACCGCCGAACGTATACGCGCCGCCATCGCGGGACAACCGATCATCAGCACGCGGGGCGATCAGTTGTCGGTGACGGCCAGCATCGGCCTAGCTGAACTGTCCGCCACACGCGCGATACGCGACACGTTTCGCGCCGCTGACGAGGCGCTATACGCGGCGAAGGGAGCCGGGCGTAATCGTGTGGTCGTCGAACACGGCATTGGCAACGACGCGCATGACACGGTCACCACCGATCACACCAATCCTACGGAGCCTCGAGCCCCTACGGACCCTGCCGCGAATGCGAAAGCCAACTTTGTGATTGACGACGATCCTGCGGCTCAATCAGGCCCTATCGCCGACCACGACGCTGTGATCGACCGATCATCTCACCGCAATCATGATCGCAACGAGTCCGATCCATACCGATGAACAATGTCGCCAACCCTGTCGATCCGGACGCCGACGATAAGCGTCAAAATCAACTCGTGCGCTGGCTCGAAAGCCTCCCCCCCAAGATCCTGGTCGACACCCAGAGCCTGCGTATCGTTGCTGCGGATGCCTCGTTCCGGCGCTATTGGCGAGTCACCACCGGCATCGGCTTTCCGCGTCCTTTCACCCGCGAAACGCTGATCGTGCTCGATGCGCCGCCAACGAAAGAATCTCTCGAACCTTTCCTGTCGCTGGCCTCGCTGCTTCAGCGCCTGGGCCTGCGGGCGCCGCGTTGCGTCGCTCGTCATGATGACCTGGGTTTTGCCCTGCTCGAAGACTTCGGAGATCGAAGTTTCACTCGCGCCTTGGCCAGCGGCGCCGATGAACAAACGCTCTACGACCTCGCCATCGATACGCTCGCCACACTCAATGAACAGTGGCGCCGACGTGGTGAAGAAGAACTCCACGACATCGCGCCCGAGTATCGCCCACCGCACTACGACTGCGAACGACTCATCAACGAAGCGCTGTTGTTCGTCGACTGGCACATCCCGCACCTGACAGGGACCTCCTGCACCGACGAAGAACGCCATCGCTTCGCGGCGGCAATCCACACCCTGGCGGCCACCGTCGACGCACATCCGTTGCCCAAAACGCTGGTTTTGCGCGACTTTCATGTCGACAACCTGATGGACTTGAGCGCCGACGTGGTGCAAAACGCAGCCGCACGCCGCGCCGGCCTACTCGACTTCCAGGACGCCCTTATCGGTAGCCCGGCCTACGACTGGGTGTCCCTCGCCGACGATGCCCGCCGTGACGTTCCAGCGGATCTCGTCGTTCGCATCGGGCAACGTTTTTGCGCTGCGACCGGCCTCGACCCTGCCACCGTGCAGGGCCATGCCGCGTTGCTCGGTCTGCAACGGGCGCTCAAGATCGCAGGCATCTTTAGCCGACTCGACGCGCGTGATGGCAAACCGGCCTACCTGGCTCATCAAGCGCGAGTGTGGCAACGGGTTCACGACGGCTTGAGACCGGATTCCGCCTCTGCAACAGCACGCCACTTCGCACAGCTGCCACACTGGGCCACCGCGGCGCTGGAACCCCTGCAATGGTGGTTCGACGGCGTTCTCGAGCGGCACGGCCTGAGCCTCGACAAGCATCCACCCGCGGTCCTGACCGCACGCACCCGTCGCAGCGGCTCAGCCCTCCAGCGATGAACCGGATCGAACCTAGCCACACCCGCGTCATGCTGCTCGCCGCCGGGCGTGGTGCTCGAATGCGCGAGCTGACCGATCACTGCCCCAAGCCCATGCTCGAGGTCGGTGGCAAGCCGCTTCTTGCACACGCCCTCGATCGCATCGTCGCAGCTGGCTATCGGGACATCACGCTCAACGTGGCCTGGCAAGGTCAAGTCATCGTCGAGTGGATCACGGCCGGCGCTGGAGGAAGATTGAACCCGCTGCGCGCTCAGGGTCACGACATCACCGTACGCATTTCTCAAGAACCGCCGGGCGCCCTCGAAACCGCAGGCGGCATCCTTCACGCGTTGTACGACGATGGACGCGCACTCGTCGATGCTCAGGCGCTCGCAGCCCCGATCCTCGTCGTCAACGCCGATGTCCTTTGCGATCACCCACTGACGCCGCCCGCCCTCGCCGACGGCGACCTCGGACATCTCGTTTTGGCGCCCAACCCCGGCCATCATCCCAGCGGCGACTTTCGGCTCGTCGCCGGTCGCGTGCTGCCCTTGGATGATGATCCCGCCACCGAAGCCGCAGAAGGCCCAACGTCGAACCCATACCTGTTCGCATCACCACACCATGCGGTCGCCGCGATCCACGCCCAGGTTTTTTTACCCAGCGCCACGTTCTGCGGCATCGCCTGGTATCGCGGTGCGCTGTTTGCAGGACTTCCACCGGGTCCCGCCGCCCTGGGCCCGATTCTGAAAAGCGCGGCAACGGCGGGCCGTCTCAGTGGCGAGATTCATGATGGTCTGTGGCTCGACGTGGGAACGCCTGAACGTCTGATCAAGGCCAACGCGATGGTCGGTCACGACACTGCCGAAGACCACGGCCCCGGTACCCGATGATTTCGGACCGACAACAGGCCGGCCACAGGCCTATTCAGACCAATACCAAACCACCAAACAACGACCCAACCGCTCTGACTCGGCTCGCGAGGCATCCATCAAATCACGATCGAATGCTCCGCAAGCCGGCGTGCCACGGCGGCGTGCCCCCGAGTCAAGCCCGCGAGCAATCGACTCGTACGTAACCACGTCTCCGGCAGAATAGGTCGACCCGGCCGGAAGACTGGTAGGAAAGCTCGAGATTATTGCAAGCAGCATGCTCAGGCGCGCCAGCCAAAGCGTCCAATCGGTACCCAACCCCACCAGACCGCCGTCGACAACCGCCCAAAGGTCAACACCGATCAACTCGCCCCAGCCGGTTGCATCATGGCCGAGGAAAAAACCTCAAGGCTTGATGTAACGAGCACCGCGGCGTTGGGCATCACTCAGAAAAAACAACACGCTCGGGACGATCTCGAGATGTTGAGCAGCGTACAGCCCTGCGTCCTCCTCGGGCGCGCGATGGTGCGTCAAAGCTTTTGCTGGCGAGTCGTTCGATACGCGAGATACTCCCGGGCGGTGGGACTGCGACGAGAACGCCTCTCGCTCGACGAGGTCCCCAGCACCGAGTTTCTCCAGCGAACGCTGATCCGTAATCAGCCGAACACCATGCAAAAGCAGCACATCGATCATCCCTGAGCGATCAGGATCGTGAACTGCGTCATGCAACAGTCGCAATCCGCCACCCTGCAAAACCAGCAGAAACGCCGTGTCGTCGTCGTTGAGTGTGAAGATATGATTTTGCAAACTGCGCAGCGCGAGAAACTGCTCGGCGGGTGACGCATGGTTAACGTGATAGACAATGGCCGACGGCAACTCGCCCGCAGGCGACACCTCAACAGAGCGATCGCCTGATCGAGTGACGACTTGATTCTCGACAGCCGCGTTGGTTGGCGGCGCTGCAGCGATCACGACACCGCGATCGGCTAGGGACAAGGCCGCCTTGGCTCGCAGCACCGCCGACCGAGTTTCGGATGCCTGCGGTTTCGACGAGTGCAGCTCAGGCCGTCGAGACCCGAGCGAACGAACGTCGAACGGCGAAGACTCGTCGATTGCGTCGACGTTCACTCCCGTCCCTGGGTTCAACGAGGCAAGGCTCACCGAAGTCGTAGGACGATGCCCTGCTGATGCGCCAACGATCCGCGGCGCATGGGCCGTCACTGCCGTCACCGGTGCTGCTCCGGACCCGGATGTGTTGCCCGATCCGCCGGCAACGGCGGAGTCGAGACCAACGAGCGCGGCTACGATGACGCCGACAAACAAAAGTGATCGGCCGGCCACTCGGGCACATGACGACGGCGAGCGTTTTTTTAGACCCATCGAGCCCTTGACATTCACAGCCTGAAACACCGGATTTGACGTGAGCGATGTAGGTATCAAAGCGCTTTGCCGCTTGACCGGTGCAGACAGCACGAACGAGGTTCACGCATCCGATACATCGATTTGAGGCTTATCATCCGAAGTCGGACGACTCCGCAGACGACACCTCGCTCAATCGCGTCGAGCCCCGCAAACTCGCCAGGCCGGACCAAGACGCTCTCGTGCCCGCTCCGCACGCGGTGTTCAAACACGAATATAAACCCACCCCTCTCGCTGGCGCCGAGCGACCTCGGCAACGCCCGAGTCAATCGTAATCACGCCCGGCAGAAGCACGGGACGAACGCCCTCGGCTCGCTGGTGATCCTCGAGGGTACTTTCACAAGCGGCAAACCGAATCTGCGGAAACGCTCTTTGAAGACTCGCGATGCGTTCAGAAAATGGCGACCGATCAGCACGCAGGAGATTCAAGCCACCGGCATTGGTCACCACCTGCACGCGAAGATCCCGCTGATGCCGAGCGCCCTCACGCAGCAGCCGCTCGAGGTCAGCGAGCAAATCAGCCATCACAGCTGGATCTGACTCGGTGAGATGCAGCAGAATTTGCTGTGTCTCGGCCGTAATCGGCGCATCAAAGGCCTGCGCAGTTGGAACCTGCGCAACCGAAAACCGAGCAGTGGTTTGATCCACTGCCCACGGGTCACTTGCAGCCGAGTCCAGCGCACTTGAATGTTCTGTCGCCTTCAGTTGACCATTAGCGCTGGTCGCCACCGCCGTATTATGAGTGTCGATCGCGCTCCCGATCACTGCCGTTGCAATCATCGCGGTCACGGCACCTGTCAGTGCGGCAGCCGTCGCATACCGCAAACAGGCGCTGCCCAATCGCGTCGGCCACGGTCTCATTCTCGCGCCGGGTCGGGTTTCGGGGGCGCCATCGCGGGTCGTTTG
This sequence comes from Thioalkalivibrionaceae bacterium, assembly GCA_046299415.1. Lineage (GTDB taxonomy): Bacteria > Pseudomonadota > Gammaproteobacteria > Ectothiorhodospirales > Ectothiorhodospiraceae > JBKBII01. The sequence goes on from JBKBII010000002.1 coordinate 63,362, forward strand.
TCTCATGGTTGCACGCGAGGAGCGCGCACCGCGATTGGCGCTGGCCGCGCGCAAAACATCACAGGCCGACACAGCGGCATCGTCGACGGGTGGTTTCACGTCGGCGTACGCCGTGCGGACCAGTGCCTTGAGGCGATGCACCTCACAGACTTCCTGTCCCAAGGCCGGATCAGCCGCGATCGTTTCGAGCGCATCGAGGCGATCAGCGGGCGAAAACTCGCCATCGACGAGCGCATGGATCGCCTCGTCACTCATGCCACCGGGCCCGCGTCGGTCACGCGAGGCCGCGATTGACGTGGGTCTCCGAAAGTCAGACACGAGCACCTCTCACCAATCTCAGGGAAGCGCGCGCAGAGTCTGGCGCCGCTTCGGCCTGCGACGGATCCTGCGCAGCGTCTTCGTGTTGAGCCAAATGCGGCGCCGTCTCGAGTAGCCGGCGCTTGAGTTGCGAACGAGCCCGCGACAAGCGACTCATGACCGTTCCAATCGGCACTTCGAGCACCTCTGCCACTTCGGCGTAGGCAAAGCCTTCGAGATCGACCAGCGCAATGACCTGCCGGTGGTCGTCACTAAGCTGAGCCATCGCGCCGCGAACCTGCGAAACGACCCGGTCACGCTCATGCTCGCGCTCGGGGCAGTCGTCGCACCACAAGTCGACGTCGTCGACATCAACCACATCACGTTGTCTACGCCCCCAGTCCCGCCAACAGTTGGTCATGATCCGAAACACCCAAGCCTTGAGTGCGCCTTCGTCTTTCAAGTTCCGAATCTGTTGAATCGCCTTCATCATGGCCTCTTGGGCGAGGTCATCAGCAAGTGCAGAATCGTGCGTCCAGGCGAACGCCGTGCGGTACAACTGCGGACGTAAATCACACACCTGCTGGCGCAGGCGACGGTGCGTCAACCAGCCTCCCATAACCCCCCATCCTGCCGCTTCGAGGCGGCTTGTTTTTGTACCCCACGAGTGTAGGACGCTTCAGGCTCTCGCGTCATTCCTGTGTCACTTTGATCGCGAGCAATGTCCTGCGCGGCGCGCGAGACTTGAGTACCCAGAGCCACAAATAACAGCAAGGCGCCAGCTTCACATCAGGAATCCGTCATGCCACTCGACGATCAAGCTCTAAAACACGCATTTGACTTCGACGCCGACGTCGTCACTACACTGCGTCGCGACTGGTCCAAGCTGGTTGAATCTGCGGTCTGGAATGATCTGAAGAGTCGCCAGATCGGTGCACTGCCGCGGATGCGCAAGCGGATCTTCGAGATCGGCGAGATGCTTCGATCTCTAGTCGCCGATCGCGCCTGGATCCCGCAGCCGCGCGAGCGGGTCAAAGGCGCGATGGCCGCTGCGCTGAATCTGCGCGACGCTCTGCAACAGGCCGATCGCGCGGTCGCAACGCTGACCGGGGGTGATGACTTCGCGTCTTTCGAGCGCAGTTACCTCGATTTCCGTCAGCGCCTGCTCGTTTTTTTGGAGAGTCATGAAAACCGGTTCGGCGATCTACTCGAATCGCTGTACGACCAATCGATCGACGACGATGTCGAAAACCTTGATGATCAAGGCACGCACCAGAAAGACCCGCACGAAAGCGCCGGCCGACACACTCAACGCTCGATCGAATCAGGCAAGAATCCAGACAAAATTGCGCAAAACGGGCCGGAAAACTAACCTCGCGGCGGGCCAGATGAGCAACCGGCCAGGTACGACACAGGAGTGACTCGCCCTTACGCGACACCCGCTCATGAGCAGGTCGGACCGCGCGCATTGTCAGCCATGGTCACGTTCGACGCGCTCATAGCGTTCGCGAACTCGATCAGAATCGCGATAGTTGGGGAGATGACGCTGCATCTCGACGAGCGCCTGATCGCGCGCCTGCTCAGTCGAAAACCACCGATACGCCTCAAAGTTGTCGCCCAAAAGGTGCGACATCGCCAAAGTGCTACCGTCTTCGAGACGGATGCGGATACCAAAACGACCGGTGCCCGTTTCGTGACGCTTCACATCCACACTCCCTTCATAGCCATCCGAATGAATAGCGCCGAGGCCCGACGCTGCCGCGCAGTGTAGCGCCTCGAATACTGGACACCCAGCCGTTCGCCGCAGGCATACAGTTCATGAGCCGGCAGCTCGGTGAAACACTGAATGATTGCGCTGCGCATGCCCGTCCAGTCCTTGCGCAAGCGCAAGGACTGGACGGGCTGAAGTTTCTAGCGCTGCGTTGGCGGTGCTGAGGACTGCGCATGACTCACAGATCTCGCTCGCATCTCGATGGGTTTACGCCGCCGATTGCGTGGCGCTCCCAGTGGAATTCATCACAGGACACTCATCCGAGACAATCCCGGTGCGTGGACCAGCAGGAAAACCAAGTAACCCTCGCGATGACAGTCACCCGGTTTACACGCAACGCCGCAGCGACGTGATCAACCGCTGCCGGCGATGCGATGAACGCGATGCACCCAGATGATTTCGCAGGCCCCTGCACCCGTATCATCACGAGTCAGCGAGGTCGCGGCACGAAAACCACTCTCCCACGCAACATCAACCAGATAGCCCTCGATGCGAACGTGATCGTCGACCCTCAGCCGGCGTAGTTCTGCGGCGATATCCGGTGAAGCCGCAATCAGATGCACGTTGGCACTCGAGCGCTCGACGGTTGCGCGATCGATCGGCAAGTGCTCCGCGCGCCAGAAATAAAAACGGTTGCGCTGATTGATCTTGAACGCATCGAGGACGTCATCGCGAGCCATGTCCTGCCAACCCAACGCCACGTCGAGACGAGCCACATCAGCCAAGCGATCAAAACGATAGCCACGCGTCGCCAGGACCCTGGCCTCCAGCGCGTAGCGGGCCCGAGGCACAAGCTCGCCGCGTCGTGTACCACCCACGCTGGAGCGCGTCCAGGGCACGGCCGGGCCCAAATCCATGCTTGTGTCAAAAGAATGCTGGAGTGGCGCACGATCGATTGCGATCAACGCATCGTCGCGAGGATCATTCGCTGCACCGAGATCGCCCCGCGAAAACGCTTGGAACGCGACATCACCTTGCGCGTGCACGCGGTCGGTGATGAACCGATCGAATGAATCATCCGGTGGAATGATCGGCAAATCGGGGGGGCGCATCGACCAATATCCGACGGCCAGAAGGAGCGCAGCCACAACCCACCATCGAGCCTCCACGCTTCCTCCCCCGCCGTAGCGACGTCACAGACTGACCGCATGCGACATACCAATACCACAGCGAACGTCTGCGTTGAGCAAGGGTCGCACTGCCGTGCTGTGCCGTGGAAAACTCTTCGAGACATTTACAGTCAAGCCCCTCCAACGAAAGGCGAACTGCCGTGTCCAAAAAAATCGACCAAGGCTCCGACATCAATTCACAGCCAGTCGCGTCCGCGCACCAAGCGCCCAACCTGCAAACACACAGCAACCGGTTAGGGGACCCTATCGTTCTGACGCTCACGATCGGCTTCGTATTGGCGTTTCTCGCCGCATCCGTCATTGATCTGGCCGGCGTATCGGCCATCATCGGATCCGCATTCGCGGCCACAGCGCTCAATCTCGGCTCTTATTTTCAGTGGCTGCTCCTCGCGACATTCGCCGTTGCCATCGTGCTGGCCTTCACGCCCGCGGCACGAGCTCGTCTGGGCGGCCTCGACCAACCCGAGATGAGCCGCTTCCGCTGGCTTTCGATCATCCTATGCACGCTACTAGCGGGTGGGGGCGTGTTCTTTGCGGCCGCCGAGCCCCTGTATCACTTCGTCGTCCCGCCGCCGGGATTCGATGTGGAGGCCGGTAGTCGCGCAGCAATCGCACCGGCACTCGCGCAGTCCTTCATGCACTGGGGGTTTCTCGCCTGGGCGGTTCTCGGCGCGCTGACCGCAATCGTGCTGTCGCACCAACACAGCCGCGGCCTGCCGCTGCGGCCACGTACTTTGCTGGTTCCGGTCTTTGGCGCGCGTGTCATGCAAGGCCCCTTCGGCAGCGTCGTCGACGCAGCGGCCATCATCGCCGTGGTCGCCGGCACCGTCGGGCCCATCGGGTTTCTTGCGACGCAGGTGAGCTTTGGGCTCGAAACGCTGTTCGGTCTTGCCAGCAGCTTCGCCCTCCAATTGGCCATCCTGGCAGCGCTCGCGGGTCTTTATGTGACCTCTGCGGTGTCGGGGATCAATCGTGGGATCCAGCGACTGTCGCGGTTCAACGTTTTTCTCGTCATCGCAATCGGTAGCGTCCTGCTCGTTTTCGGGCCCACGCTCTTCCTGCTCAACGCGTGGTTTTCCGGCTTTGGGGTATATCTCGATCAGTTCCTGCCAATGGCGACCCAGACGGCAGAGGTTGCACCCGCGTGGTGGATGCAGTGGTGGACGGTCTTTTTCTTCGCGTGGTTCATCGGCTACGGCCCCCTGATGGCCGTCTTCGTTGCGCGCATTTCTCGCGGTCGCAGCATCCGCGAGATGATTCTCGCCGTTGCCGTGATCGCGCCAATCGCGACCACCGTATGGTTCACCTTGCTGGGCGGATCAGCGATCGCACTCGAGCTCGACGGCCGTATCGACATGACCTCGGCTTTGAGCGAATTCCGCTTTGATGTCGCCACCATCAGCGTTGCCGAACAACTACCAGGCGGTCTCTGGATGGCCGTCGCGATCCTGATCCTGACGACAACTTTCGTTGCCACGACCGGCGACTCGATGAGTTACGCCATCGCGGTCACGACGACCGGCGAAAACGATCCGGCGCCGCTGCTGCGCGCGTTCTGGGGCCTCGCTATGGCCGTCATGGCTGCGGTTCTGCTCGCGATGGGTGCGGGACAAATCAGCGCTTTGCAACAGTTCATCGTTGTCTCTGCAATCCCGGTGTCGCTGATCCTGCTACCTGCGCTGTGGACGGCGCCGCGAGCCGCCTACGCAATGGCGCGTGAGCAAAAGTTGATCGCTGCTCCGGCGTCCTGCCTGAATCGGTCGGATGAGTTCAATCCATGAATTTTTGATGATGATCGCGTCTGTTGACCCTGCAATGATCACGGAATGGGAACCTCGTGAACTTCTAACGGACTCACGATCGCGTGACTTGTGAAAGGATGAGACGCAACAGCTCAAGGTCGCGATCACGGTCCCAACCAAACCGCTGACACCCACCCCGATCGGTTCCAGGACTCGACGCATCCGCCGTTGGACAGAATGGTGAAAACGAATCCGATGCTCGCCGACCCACCCAAACTCACGCGGCCGAGCGTGTCGCGTGAGTTCACTTTCGAGCAAAGCTTTCAGCGACGGTGCCAACCACGGAGCCATGTTCAGAATCACCCAAAGACTGCGATCAAACCTTCACAAATGAAACGCGACCCGCTCGAATCAGGTGCACCCGCAACCGGGTCACTTGAGGTCTTACGCGGGATCAGCCACAGCAACGTCAATTTGATAGTTTCGGAGCAACAGGAGTCCATCATGCGCTCGAAGAACAGCTTGATCCGACGTTCACTCGCCGTCGCCACTCTGGCGGCCCTCAGCATCGGCCCCATCAGCGCTCATGCCCACCCCTACGGCCATGATCGTCAAGGTGGCTACGGTGCGTTCAACCACTACGGCCCGAGTCATCACCGCGGCTACCCGATGCACCCTCGATTCAACGACCCGCGCGCCTATGGCACGCCGATGTACGGCCCCCGCGGTTTCGACCCGCGGCTTGACCCACGAATGAATCGCCCGGGCTTCTACGGCCCTGCTTATGCGCCGCGGCAAGCGCCGATGTATGCGCCCTACGCGCCACGCGCAGATCGGGGAACCAGCAAAAACTACGGCAACGCTACGATGGGAGGCGCCAAAGCCCGTGGTACAGAGGGCTACGGCTCGAAGGGCGATGACGGCTATGGCAAGCGGGACACCCGCGAAGAAAAACCTGCGGCAGTCCTGGGTAATATTCCAGAAATCGCTGATCAGGCCGGTAACTTCAGCATGCTGCTGACTGCCGTCGAAGCGGCCGGGCTCGCCGAAGCCCTAACAAGCGCCGGTCCATTCACCGTGTTCGCCCCCACCGACGACGCCTTCGCTGCGCTGCCCCGTGAAGCCGTTGGTGGTCTCATGCAGGAAGAAAACCAGGCCATGCTGGCGCGCTTGCTGCAACACCACGTCGTCGCCGGAGAAATCAAATCCAGCGATCTCAAGGACGGCGGGACGGTCAACTCGCTCGCCGAGACCTCGCTCGCCGTCGAGTCCCGCGACAATGCCTTCTTTGTCGGCGGTGGTCAGGTCATCATGGCCGACATCGAAGCCAGCAACGGCGTCATCCACGTCGTCGACCGGGTGTTGTTTCCGGAAGGCTTCGCCTGTCTGCTGACCACGGCCGAACGCGATGGTCGATTCTCGACGCTGCTCGCCGCAGCTGAAGCGGCAGGCCTGACGGACGCGTTGGTCACTGGCGGCCCGTTCACGCTGCTCGCGCCGACGGACGACGCCTTTGATGCCCTGCCCGAAGGCGCACTCGAGTCACTTCTTGCCGATCCACAGGCACTGGCCGATGTTTTGCGGGGTCACCTGATTGAAGGCACGGTTGTCGCCGAGGACGTGCTGGCGCTGGACAGCGTCGAGACTTTGGCCGGCACCACGCTCGAGATCGCCAATGAAGACGGCGTCCGCATCGGTGGCGCCGGTGTGATCCAGACCGACATCCGCGCCGGCAACGGTGTGATCCATGTCATCGACTCGGTCTTGCTACCGTAAACGATCACTCGGCGCCGCCGCATCATACGGCGTCGAGCACGATCAAGATAAAAGGTACGCCTTCGGGTCGTTAGCGCTCGCGCTGACGACCCGATTTTTTTCGCCGCCTTTGCCCTCCTTGCGACCGCTTATGGCCCGCTTAAAAGGTATGGACAAGGCGCGGCTCGTCATTGGTCAGCGAGTGACTCTTCCATCTCGTCGAACCGCTAAAGTCGCGTCAAGACCCCAACGAAAAAGCTTTATCGGGCTTCGAGTTCATCAGCCAGATCGCTCATCGGGTGCCCGATCATGGGCGCTTGCGATCGACTCAACGACCGCGTAACCGATCCCCCGACGTGTCTGAATCAGGGATGGTTGACTCGCGACGTCGATCTTTGCGCGCAAGCGCCGTATGTACACTTGCACCACATTGGTGAGCGGATCAGCAGACTGGCCCCACACCGTGGACAAGATTCTTTCAGCACTGTAGGGCCGTCCCGGTGATTGCATCAGCAGTTCGAGAATTCCAAACTCCTTCGCCGTCAACTCAATGAGCACGCCATTTCGGATCGCCTGCCTACGCACCCGATCCAATTCCAAATCACCAATTCGCAACGTCATACGAGGCCCATCGGTCGGACGCGCTCGCCTTGCCAACGCCTCAATGCGCGCCAGCAACTCTTCAAAAGCGAACGGTTTGGGCAAGTAGTCGTCGGCGCCCGCCTGCAGCCCGGCGACGCGGTCTTCCACGGCATCGAGGGCCGTCAACATCAGAATGGGCGAATCGACGCCATCGGCGCGCAGCGATCGGCAAATATCGACACCATTGATGTCAGGTAGCATTCGATCGACGATCGCGATCGGCACCGGTGCAGCCGTTCGTCGCGCCTCGCGATGGGCCTCTCGCAGCGCCAACATACCCGGCACACCTCGCTCGAACACTTCGACACGGTGCCCCTCAGCACTCATGCCGCGCAAAAGAAAATCAGCGATCCGAGGATCGTCTTCGATCACGATCAAATCCATGCGATGTTCCCCCAGATACCGTCCAGACCATCGAGTCGGAAGCGCCCCGCTCACAGGCTCGCTGCGCCTGTCGGGCAAACACTGTCATGAGTCGGGTCCTTTCGTAGGGACAACGGTTGGCAGGCAAATGCGCGCCACCGTTCCAATGTGGGGCTTGACGCAGGGCTCGAGCGTCACCCAACCACCATGCATACGCATCAACATCTGGGCGATCGCCAATCCAAGACCCTCACCGTCAGGACGATGAACCCGAGCCCTGCGGCCACGAAAATGCCGATCAAACACCCGATTGATTTCATCGGCCTCGAGCCCGATTCCCTCGTCACGGATTTCGGCGCACCAATGTCGCCCATCGATTGAAGCGCCGACGACGACCTTGCCGCCACGCTGCGAGTACTCGATCGCGTTGTTCAACACGATCACGAATACTTGCTCGAGCCGACGTGCGTCGGCATGCACAAGCGCGCCCTGCGCTTGACCCACCTGCAGCTCGATTCCCAACGAGTCGGCTAGAGATCGTACCGCCGTCAGCGCCGCGTCCAGTGGATTCGTCACGTCGATATCGCTCATCGCCTGCGGCCATTCGATAGATTCCGCCCGCGCCATCGTCAACAGATCGCTCACCACAAACGCGAGACGTTCGCTGTCTGCGACAATCCGCTCCAGCGCCATGCGGTAGTCTCGTTCCGGCCTTTGCGGCTGTCGCAAAGCGATCTCGGCCTCCCCCCGAATCGACGTTGCCGGTGACCGCAACTCGTGTGAGAGATCCGCCAAGAATTGCCGTCGGCGTCGCTCCGTAGCCTGCAAACCATCCAACGCCGTTGCCAAGGCGTGATTGCGCTCAGCAAGAGCCTCCATCAGAGCTGCGCGATCCTCAGTTTGGCGATGGCCTCGGGCTTCCAGATCCGCGGCCATCGCATTCATCTGTTGCGCCAACGGCGCAAACTCCGCTGGCAGATCAACAGCAAGACGGAACGCAAAATCACCCTCCCGATATCGTTCAACCGCTTGTGTCACCACTTCGAATGGCCGGCGCAGTCCTTGTGAAAACCAAACTGCAAAGGCGATCGACGCGAGTACGAAGGCCGCCAACGCAAAGCCTGACACCCAGCGAACCCTTTCGAGCAACCGATCAGCCTCCGCACGCTGATGGACAAGCAGCATGCGTTCCGACTGCGCCGCCTCGGCCAGCCAGCGGGCAGCGTTCTCCGTCAGCACCAAAGAGCCGATATCGTCAGTCGCCCAATCTGCGGCAGGCTGTTCAGGACGCTCGATCGTCGGCCAACCCTGCAACCATCTTTCGACTTGGGCCATTCGGGAAAGCAACCGATCGCGGGTCTCGATCGACGCCTCTTCCAGGTTGTCGAGATCTTTCGCCGTCTGTGGTTCTGCGTGTAATCGCCGGAGTTTCGTCAGACGATCATGGACATTCTCAATCGCGGTGCGCACAGCAGCCTCGCGCAGCCAAGACTCCGATACATATGGATTCTCGGCCGCCTTCTGCCCCCGATGCTCCTCAGCCTCATACGGCCCTTGGACCCTGTTCAATCCCTCGATCGCTCGCTCGAGCCTCTGTTGCCCCTCAGCCAGAGCCAAAAGCCCACTGTACCAATCAGCGGCGATACGGCCCGCTTCAACTTTCGCCAATGCGCGCTCAAAGGACCACGCCGCGACGATGCCCTGTGCCACCGCCAACGCCGCCAGGACCAGAAACGCTAACCACAATCGATCTCTGAATCGCTTCATATCCGCGTCTCTGATGGATCACTTTCTGGCCAGCCGACGGCATACCCGCACCAATGGCGGTGACGTTCGACCCTTACACGCCAACTCGTGCCGACAGGCCGCTCGCCCTATGGATCACTGGCGCCAACCCTCGACTATCCCGGGATCGACAGCCCTGCCTGAACAAGTGGGCAATCCTTGATCCGACCGAAGTCAATGCATCGCGAGAGTCATCCCGGCATGCGAACGAGTCTCGATGCAGCCCATCTTCGCTACCCGGCTAGCGAGCAGCCAAAAGGCGCGCGCAGGTCACCGCTCATCAGCAACCAACGCGGCCTAATCCCTATGGAATTGTCTACGGCAAACGTTCAAATCGGATCAAAAAAGTCGATGGATCGAGAGAACCCTCCTCGACGCCCCACGGCCACGCCGCTTCGCAGCCGTCAGACGGCTCATCGGCTGCCCGCTGTGACAACGAATATCGGCGAGTCTCGCTCAGATACGGCCCGACCCAGGCGACCGTTCAAGCTCCGCAGGAAGCGACGAATGGTGCAGCACGATTCGCAGATCGCCCTGCTCATCGACTTTGAAACCCCAAGTCTTTTCGACCGTCGTCACATTGCCACCACCATCGGTCAGGTGGACATGACCCATCGTCAGCGCCTTGCCGTCGCTGATCCACATCGCGGCGTTATCAATCGAAAACGACACCCAATCTTTCAGGGCAAAACCGGAGTCGTCAGGAAAGGCCGAGTCACCGCCGACAAAGTAGGCTATGGCGCCCTCGCGACTCGTACGAAAGGTTTGCTCACCCGACGTCAACGTCGGCTTGAAAAGCACCGGTCCAAAGCCATACGCATATGCCGAGTCAATGACCTCCACTGCCAGGTCTCGCGCAGCGTCGACCCCCTGATCCCGATTCGCCGCAGAAATCGCCAACAAGGCATCCCCCCAAGCCTGCTGCGCCGCCACGATCCGCGCCTTCTCGGCTTCAAGGTTTGCGCCTTCCACCGCATAATCCGCCTGTGCTTGCAGACTGAGAAACGCGAGCCCCGCAGCCAAGGGCAAGGCTAGAGTTGCCCCCGGACGCCGAAGCATGGGCAGAACACGCCGATCGGTCACGCGCGTCATATCGAGCATCGAGTTCATGTTCAAACTCCTTTGATTGCGTTATCAAGATTGAGTGAACGGCGACCGCGACACCGGTGCCGGCAGCGGCGATCAATGACCTCGCCGACCGCAACAACAGTGTCGCGATACACGCAAAACACCACCGATGCACCCCCATGAACACAACGCACAAACAACATGAACACCAAATAAAACCTCTCGCGCGAGCCAGACCAAAACATAACAAGACCCCAGGGCAAACCCGATCGCGTGCCCCCATACAGGCTGCCGAGCCCAGCCTCCGCTCCGCCTGACTCGTTACAACATCGCTGCGATGCCGGGGGCGCAGCCGTACGCGCGTGCCCACCGGAGCTGCGTGCTCCGAAAAAAGTCCCGAGTACAAAGTTGATCGCGATCAAGGTACTGAACCCAGCATCGGGCGAGGATGATTTGCGGCGCGGGGGGCCTTCAATTCTGCGGCAGACCCGAGCCACTCGCGCCACGCGAGGAAAATGCTCATCGCGTTCGACGTCCGATCGTCTGCCGCTGGAGAGGACATCATGTTCACCATCGAGCAACAGATCATCACCATGACTATCGTCACGATACTCGCCTTGACCGGCTACGGCGCGTACGTCCTGTGGTGGTTCTGGAGGACCTTCATGAAACGTCGCGGCGAAGCCAACGACTGACGACTCCGCTGATGCCCGATTACCCATCGCTCGGCGATCCCGAATTCGCGATTCCGCCTGGCTCCCGCGCGATTGGGTCTCGATGCGCTCACCCTGACGCACCGTGTCGATCAACTCGACACGGTATCTTTGACGAGTGGGCCAACCCCTGCACGTTGGTGCAGCACGTCGAGATCGAGCAGCTCAATGTCCCGAGGGCCTCGGCGTGCAATGACGCCTCCGCGCTCCCAGTCATTCAGGACACGGCTGAGTGTTTCTGCACGCAAACCGAGCAAATCCGCCAAATCGCGCAACGGGAGTGCCAAGCGGAAGCGACGCGCATGGCGGCCCGTGCGCTCGAGCCTCGCGGAATACTCGATAAAAAACATCGCTAATCGAGCGTCTGCCGACTCCATCGACGAACGCAGACGGCGCTCGTATTCGTCGCGCAGGCGTGCGCCCATGACAGCCAGAAAATGCCGTTGCAGGCTCGGGATCTCGCGTTGCAACCGCTCCAGCGTCGCCACCGGTAGAGCGCAGACCGACACATCTCCAAGCGCAACGGCATCGAAGGAGTAAGTGTCACGGCCGACGCCATCGAGGCCGACCAATTCACCGGGCAGGACGACATCGACGACCGAATACCGTCCATCAGGCCACCGCGCATCGAGTCGCAGCGCACCACTCCGCAAGGCGAACAGACCGCCGAACGCCTGACCCGCACGGTATAGCGAATCACCTCGCCGCATCCGCGCACGTCGGCGAACCTCGGAATCGATACGCGCAAGCTCGGCCAAAGACAGCCCCGGCGGTAAACAGAAGGGCGCGAGTAAACATTGCTGACAATGCACCGGCCGAGCAGCTCGCCCGTCGGCCGAGACTTCGCCGCTTGCAGTCTGTCCTGTGTTCAGATGCGACACAGACGATGACCGGGAGCATTGAGGAGAGGCGGGGTCGCACGCTGGACCCGCTCCATCTCGCGCCCGCAGGCCGGATCCTGACCCGGCGCCGCCGTCTGACCTTGAAGCCATCACACGACCTCCGCCCACTCGCGTTTCAGACTCGTCTCCAGATCCCGAATCGACACGCCGACGTCGCGCCAAGCATCACGATGACAGGTGAAAACCAGAATCTGATGGCGCCGCGCAGCGTCGAACAACGGCGCCTTCATGCGGGCCATGCGCTCTGAGTCGCTATGCACAAGAACATCGTCAAGAATCAGCAAAGTTGGGCGACCCGCATCGCGCAACAAATCAGCGTACGCCAGCCGCCCGATCAGCCCCAGCTGCTCGCGCGCGCCGAAACTCAAATCATCGATGATCGCGCCATCGTCGCCGTCACGTTTCAACACCGAGGGCAACAGCTGCTCATCGATGGACACCCGAGCCCCGGGAAACAACAGCCTCAGGTAGTGCTCAAGCCGAGCCCTTAGTGGCGCCCGCAGGCGGTCCTGAAGGCGCGAACGCGCATCGATCAGCAGCTCGCGAAGACGATTCAACGCGTTGACCCGCTTCTCGATTTGCGCCACGCGCCGCGCAAGCGCTTGCATCTCGACCTGCTCGGCGGCATATCGCTCATCCAGTCCCTCGGCGCCGAGCAGCCGCAACGCCGTCTCAAGTTCGGCGCGCTCGCGGGCAGCCGCGTGATAAGCCGACTCGGCCTCCCGTGCTGCCGCTTCGAGGCGCTCGAGATCGAGTTCGAGCGCGTCTGGCCGAGCCTCACTAATGCATTGATGACGATGCTCAAGCGCGTGATTCAATGCCTGCTGCTCGGCTTTGAGCGCCGATAAACGCTCACGGGTTATCACCTCTGTGCCCGTCTCATCAATGCCTTCGACGCGCGCGGACGCTCGCTCGAGTTCCGCTTGTGCAGCGTTTAGTCGGGCCTTGTGCGCGACCAACGCCTCGCGCGCCTCGCGCAGACTTGCCTCGGCCCGTATCAGCGCAGCCTCAGCCTGCAGCGCCTGTGAGTCATCCGCGGCGCGCGCGTCGTCATGCGCCGTCAGCACCTGCGACGGGCGCGTCGTTTGATCCGCGTTTCCAGCGAGCAGCGCCCCTGCGTCTTCGGTCTCTGCGCCGTCAGTTCCCGCGTGCGCAGCCAAAATTTCTTCCGCCGACACGTCCAAATCGGGATGCTGAGCCAGCACGGCATCGAGCGCGTGATCGATCGACATCAGCCGATCTTGTAATACGGCCAAGCCATCGGGTGCATACGCGCCCAACCGCGCCTCGGCAGCATCGATCTGTCGCTCGATGTCCTGTAAGCGTTGCAGGCGTGCGTCTGCCGCCGCCAAATCTGATACCGCGAGGGCCACACAAGCTTCCCGTATCGTCGCATCCAGATGCGCCTGTCGCCGCACCAGCTCGGCAACGCCCTCCCCACCCGGAACGATGCGCAATCGTCCGACGTCGGCGATATCGAGAACGGCAACATCATCGAGTAGTCGCTCGCCGTGACCGGTCAGCGACTCATCATTCAATTGCAGCCGATGGCCCTCTTTCAGCTCAAACTCGATGCGTGTCGCGATCGCCTCGCGTTGAGCCTGCACCGTGTCACGATCCCGCGTCGCCGCTCGCAGCCGCTGTATGTTGTCGACAAAATCAGCGTCAGCGAAGGCCGCTAGCGCACGCGCTTCGCGCAATTTTTTGAGTTGTGCGTCAATCTGCGTCGCCTCGTCCACGGCGCGCACGACGTCCTGCCGCTGTCGCCGCAGCTCGGTCATGCGGAGTCGTGCCGCGGCTCGCTGACTCTTCTGCCGCAGGGCCTCGGCTGCGACCCGCGCCTGCTGATACGCCGTTGCTGCCGCATCGCGTTCAGCGCAGGCCTCGCTCACCATCGCATCGCAACGGGCTAGGGCAGCTGCGGCTTCATCTCGGGCCACTGCACGGCGCTGAAGCTCGCGACGGTCCTCTTCGAAACGCTGCAACTGATCGCGCAGGTGATCGATTTGCGCGACCAGCGCCGCCCGACTTCGCTGATCGGCCTCCTGCTCACGCATCCACGACCGAACCTCGGCCAAGCGCGCTGCCACATCCTCGGCGTCGCGCCGCAGCAGCTGCCAGGGTGGCGAGCGTTCCTCGCGGACCAGTTGGCTGCGCAGACGATTCAGACGATCGACCTGCGCGGCATACTCGCGGCGCTTCTGCTCAAGTGAGTCCACGGCCCTGCGACGCTCTGCCAATGCTTCCAGCGTCTTTTGATGCTCGCCTCGCGGTCGACCACCTGCCGTTTCATACAAGTGGCGCTGGGTCTCAACGGCCTCGATGATCGCTTCGCCGCTGGCACTCGACAATTCGTCAACGACATCGCCCAAAGCGTTGCGCAAATGCGTCGCCGCATGAACGACAGGTTCGCGCAATTGCTGCATCGAGCCCTGCTCCACCCACATCAAGCCCGGCACACCCCAGTGCTTGTCTTGGCTGCTTCCGCGCGCAGCAAACTCAAACCCGAACACCTCGGCAATACGCGCCTCTGCCGCATCGCCGGACGCACGCTCGTCGCCGACGCGTAAATCGCAACGCGGCTGCGACAAAAAACGCTTGCGCAAAACCCAATCTTGATCGTCATGATGAAACTCGACCACGATCTCGGGCGCCGCGCCGGAATCATCCCATGGGCGCAGATCCGTCAGCGCGCCGGTCTTGTAGCGCTCAAAAAAAGCCGCACGAATCGCCCGCACCAACGTGCTTTTACCCGACTCGTTTGGCCCGGCGAAGACGTTCAGGCCGCCGCTCAGAGCATCGAGCGTCACGGCGTCGCGAAAACGCCGGAACTGCCGGACTCGCAGCCGCTGCAGCCTCATGGCGCGAAACGCGTCGCGTCTTGCGTACCCGTCGATGGATTGCGCGGCGCCAGGCGGCCGGACTGCGGTCCAGCCTCGGTCAACAGATCGACGAGGATCAGCAACGCCTCCTCTGCCACCGCATCACCCTCGTCGCGCTCGACCGCCTCGCGCAGCGTCTCCAACACCTCGCCGACGTAACCTTGCGTCGCGAACATCGCCAGCTCCTCGCGACGAGGCTTAAGTCGCAGATGCTCCGGATCAAAACGCATCGCTCCAGCGCGAGCGTCAGCAGCCTGCACCGCGCGCTCGAGTCGCTGCCGATCGGCAAGCGTCAATGTGCCTCGTGGGCGGAAATCCACCACGTCAACCGCGGTGAGTGCGTCGAGCCGAGCGATCAATGCGTCGACGTCGGCGGACAACACCAGCTCGTCCTGCCAGGCTGACCAGGTCATGCGCCCAATCTTGATCGGCTGCAGCCGCGGCAGGCCGCCCGGCTCATCGAGCTCAACCTCGATCACGTAACCCGGATCGTTATTGCGAAATCGCTCAGGCTCTGGCGTTCCGCTGTAGGCGGTGCGCTGATCGAGTACGCGCAGACCATGCCAATCACCCAGTGCCAGATAATCGAGCTTTGCTCGATCGGCACGATCAGCAGCGATTGGATTGGCCGAATCGATCTCATCCGCAAGAACGCCCTTCACCGACCCATGCGCAACACCGATCCGGTAATCACCGGGGAGCGTCTTGCAGTCGTCAAACCACGCCGTGAGATCGTCGTAGGTATGCCGTTGCGTCAACGGCGCCGGCAAAACGCTCAGATTCAATTCCGGCCAGCGCATGGGCTTGGGTTCTAAAGCGAGATGAACATTCTCAGGCACTACACCCAGACGCTCGGCCCGCGCCCAGACGCTTTCACTCAGCGCAGCGTCGTGATTGCCCGGCAACATCACCCAAGGGCCTGAAAATGGTGCCATCGCATTGAAGGTCCGGCGCAGCGTACGCTCGCCAACGCCTTGCGCGTCGAATACATCACCGGCCACCAACACGATGTCGCAATGGCGCTGCGCGGCGCAATCGGCAATCCGACCGACCGCTTCGATGCGCGCTTCGGACAGCGAGAGCGCGGCCTCGGGCGCAAATCCGGCGAACTGCCGCCCAATTTGCCAATCGGCTGTATGCAAAACGCGCAGGGCCACCATAGTCTCCTGTCAATACTCGCTCGAGCAGTTCATCCGAAAGCCAGAACGGCTGAGAGCAAACACTGGCAAAACGCGCGAACGGCAAAGTCGCCGACGCTCAAAGCGCAGGTGAATTCAACGCCCGCCAACGATCATAGCGAAATGAGACCGCAAGCCGCCGAGTTCACATCATCAAAGCTTTTCAAACCCTGCGTTCCGACTGCAACACGCATCCAGGCTCGTGACGCCTCAAACGCCGTCAAGCGTCCTGTGGCAATACTCCCGTTAAGCTTTCATGCGGCGCACCATGATGACCGTCGCCACCATGACCGCCAAAAGTGAGGGGGCGCATCAATTTTTGATACGTCAATCACATGATGACCGCATCGTTCGATCCGGTCTCAGGCCATGGAAACGCCAAAAAGGGGCGCGAAAGAAACACAAAGTCCAGCGCCCCGAACTACCGGCCAAGAGACTTTAAACGCTTCGCAAGAGGCAAGCGATGCGCCTGTGCAGCCATGTAGTCAGCGACTCCCCTCGACCACCGATCGGTCGCACCTGGAACAAATCGGGCGAGATGGCGTCTGGCTCCGCTCGCTCCTCGCTTGCCACAGCACTCGTCACGACCCGACGGGGATGAGCGCTGACCATGATCACGGGGCCCGAACGCCTAACCAACACCGGGCGCGGTCCTGCCATCTGCGGCTCGCCGTCAGCCGTTCACCGGCATATCGCCCTTCACCTCATGAGCCCCCCGATGATGTCATCCACCCAGTCCAATATCGGCTCTGAGCGACTTGCATTCGGCATTTACGAAAACCTCGACCAGTTCGTCCGGCAATTGGTACAGGTATTCTTCGTCGGCCTCACAATCGGCATGCTGCGCACGGTGGTGCCGGCCCTGGCCGAGAGTGAATTCAATATCGCCGAAGGCTCATTCGTTGCGCTCGCGACATTTGTCATCGCCTTTGGGGTCGTCAAGGCTGTGATGAACTTCGCCGCCGGCCGTCTTGCAGACCAGATCGGACGCAAACGCGTACTCGTGTTCGGTTGGGTTGCCGCAATCCCAATCCCCTTTCTGGTGTTCTTCGCGCCATCTTTGCATTGGATCGTCGTGGCGACAGTGTTCCTCGGCATCAATCAGGGGCTGTGCTGGTCAATGACGCAGACAGCCAAGCTCGATTTCACACGCGCCGACGAGCGCGGGCTGACAATGGGACTGAACGAATTTTCGGGCTACGTCGGTGTCGCCATCGCCGGCATCGTGACCGGCTATCTCGCGACCGTCCTCGACCCTCGTCTTGGTCTTTTGATTTTCGGCGTCACGGTCATCGCGACCGCATTCGTCATCGCGGTCACGCTCGTTCGCGAGACCTTGCCGTGGGCGCAGGCCGCCGAAAGCGCCACACAAGCGCCTGTATCTTCTGACCGGCAACCCGACAACGCATTGAGCAACCCAAAGCCGCGCGGTCCCACGTCGAAATCTGCCGTTCCTGCAGCAGCGATGTCGACGGTCCAAATCTTTGCGTTGATGAGCTGGCGCGACCGCCGAATGGCCGCATTGAGCCAAGCCGGATTGGTCGAAAAGTTCGTCGATGCGCTGATCTGGGTGATCTACCCCGTATACCTGTATCAGGCGGGTCTCGGCCTTGGCATGATTGGCTGGGTGGTCGGCGTTTACGGATTTGTGTGGGGCGGGGCGCAGCTCATGACCGGACGCTTGTCCGATCATATCGGCCGGCAGTTTCCGATCGCCTCGGGAATGTGGATTTGTGGCGCCGGTGTCGCGATCTCACCGCTATTTAGCGGAGTCGCGGGGTGGACCTTCGCCGCCGCGATCACGGGACTCGGCATGGCCCTGCTCTATCCCAACCTGAGCGCCGCGGTGGCGGATCACGCTCAGCCGGCATGGCGCGGATCCGCCATCGGTGTCTATCGGTTTTGGCGCGATCTGGGCTACGCCATCGGCGCTCTGGCCTTCGGCGTCACCGCACAGGCCACCGGTGCCATCGTCTCGGCGTTTTGGCTGGTCGCCACCGCAATGTTTCTCTCCGGCGCCCTCGTTGCGTGGTGGGGTGGCCCATGGTGGGAAAAGCCTGGCGGAATCGGCGCGCGCGAACGAAATCGATGACGTCAACACGGGCCAGACGAGCGCCGGGCCGACTGACGCCAGATTTTTGGGCCACGTCAAGGGCCACGGCAAAATCAACCTCAAAGAACGCGCCACGGCGCAAATGCTGAGCGGGCATCCACCCTGCACGGCCCCCACGGCGTGGACCGCGTGACCTTAAAAAAAGCCTTTGCAGATTCGCTTGGTGTCGGTCGCGGATGTTCAAACTGGTGAACCCAACATGCTTCGGAGTCGTTCCGTGGGCACCGAACCAGGAGATCGCGCCCAGGCTTCGGCGCAAAGTGTGCTCGCACGCACTGAGCCGCTCGCGCTCGACCGGTCGTCAGCCGAGGTAATCGCAAGCGTATTGAGATCGTAGGAACGTCTGGATCGAGCGGGGCGCGATTGCACCGCCTATACAGTCGGCATCGGCCTACCGATCGAGCTTCGAAGGCGCCTTGCGGGTCCCAACGACGCCGCTGCGGATCGCGTATCGAGTTTTCGTCAGTGCTGCGAGCTGCAAAGTCACCTTCGACCGCCGAAGCTTTGCGCGATGTCACTGCGACGCCCTCTCAACGACGTTCTCGCCGCAGCATGAGGCGCCCAGTATCGGTGCGCCGACCGCAAAAGCCCGACCGAGAGCGAGTCTCATCGCGAACCAAAATCTTCCAGAGACGGTTCACCGAAAACGACTGGATTCCGAATTTGGTGGCTACGCCCTGATTTGAACAGGGGACCCCATCATTATGAGTGATGTGCTCTAACCAGCTGAGCTACGTAGCCGAGTCGCATATTTTCAGGAGTGAGAAGCGCTATGTCAAACCGATCTGGCCGAGCGCAGACTCGGTTCTTGTGCGAGAAACGCTAAATCCGCAGCCGATCCACGATCCGACCCTTTGCGAGATGCTCGCGGACAATCTCCTCGACATCCGCCTCGTCACTGTAGGTGTACCAGACGCCTTCGGGATACACGACGCAGACCGGGCCCTCGGTGCAACGATCGAGACATCCCGCGGAGTTGACGCGAGTCTTGCCGTGGCCGTGGATGCCCAAAGATTTGGCATACGTCTTGGCATGGGCGCGCAGCTCGCTGGCGCCGTGATCTTCGCAACAGGCGCGATCATCACGGCAATTCGTGCAGAAAAACAAATGGCGTTCGTAGAAAGCTTCCATGGTGATCCCGCAACTCGCCCGAGGGTCTTGCAGTATACGAAGTCACCGGCAGATCAGAACAAAACGCCATGTTCCGCGATCCCAAAAACGACACCGGGGTTACCCATCGCGTCAATGTCACGAGCATCTTTGCCATCATCGGGCCCACATCCGCGTCTGCATTAAGCTAGGGCCATGAAGCCACTCCCAACGGACCCGCCGAAGGATCAAGACCTCATACCTCGAGGGTCACCGACCGAGCTCGCGCGGCTGTTGGCCGACGCAGATCGCTGCG
Source organism: Thioalkalivibrionaceae bacterium (assembly GCA_046299415.1). Lineage (GTDB taxonomy): Bacteria > Pseudomonadota > Gammaproteobacteria > Ectothiorhodospirales > Ectothiorhodospiraceae > JBKBII01. The sequence continues at coordinate 83,108 of JBKBII010000002.1, forward strand.
TCATGTGCGGCCTGTGTGTTCCAGACTGTCCGACGTTTGCAGTCCACCACATCGAGTCGCGTGGTCCACGTGGGAGAATCGTTCTGATGCTCGCATTGCGCGATGGTCGGCTGTCGCTCGACGATCCGACTGCACTGGGTCATCTCGACACCTGCACGGGCTGCGGGCGCTGCGAATCGGTGTGCCCGGCGAAGGTTCCGTTTACCGCGCTGCTTGATGCCACTCGGGTCTCGTTGAGACAACATCAACCGCTGCCGCTCACGTTGCGCCTGCTGCGCGGCCTTTTGGTTCGTCCACGGCTGGCGCGTCTTGTCGCAACCCTCGCCCGCGGCCTACGGATCACCAAGAGACGGCCGTCGCGATTGCGCGATTCACACTCGGTCGCGAAGCCGTCATCAAGCCGCTGGTCGGCCATCGAGCGCCGTCTCGATGCCATCGAATTGCCATGGAAGGGCTCGATCCTGGGGTATCCGAGGCCTCGGTTATCGTGGGCCCCACAAGAAAGGGCGCGCGACGAGACCCCAGCCGATAAGCTGCGAGGCCCTGCCCATCGATCATCGATTCAGAGCAGCACCCAGACTCCGGGTGGCACTCGTCGAACAACCGCGCTCGAACGCGAATCAATAAACGTGCCATTCGCCGTTTTCAGCGGATGCACGGCTCCTTTTGCACAAGGTGACACGCTTCGCGCTCTCGACCGTATCGCTCGCGCGTACAGCACCAGTCTCCGCCTCGAAACGGCGGCCTGCTGCGGCGCCTTGCACGCCCACAGCGGCGATCCCGAAACCGGTAACGCCCACCGAAAAACACTTACCGAGTGCTCGAAGCAGCCCTGTATCGTGCTCGATTCCGGCTGCCTGGCGCATCTCGAGGCGCACCGCGATAGACACCGTTCGACGCAGCAAAGACGCTTCATTTCAGTTCTGGACTGGCTCGAAACACTCGATCTCATGGCGCCAACCTGGCTGGCGACGCCCGTTCGTGTCGCACTTCATAGCCCCTGCACTGAACGCTTCACACTTAAAACCGCGACGCGAACTCGCGCCTACCTCAGCCGCCTACCGGGAGTGGAAGTGATTGATGCGCCGACCGGACCCGCGTGTTGCGGCGCAGGAGGGCTCACAGGCATAGGCGAACCTGCACAAGCCGCCTCACTCGGACTTCAAACGCTCGTCGCCCTGAACCGCAACGCCCACGCTCCAACGAAACACTCGATAGGCTCACCGGATGCGCATCATGGTCATGCGGCAGCTGACGTCATCGTGACCACCAACGTCGGTTGCCGACTCCATCTCCAAAGCCTACGGAACACCGGCGACGTTACCGTCATCAGTTTGGCCTCCTTCATCGCCGCGCGTCTTGGTGCTTAGAGAACCGCCATCAAGACCCCTCTCTGCCCGGCTACGGCGCTTGAAACGATGCCGAGAACGGCCGCGAGAGATCGTATCCACGTTTTCAAAAACGCTCCTGCAGACAGGTTCATTTAAATCGCCAAACCATTTTCAAAGTATCGTCGTGATCCATTTTGGATGCGCGCGCCACACACGCGACCGGAGGACACTCATGCGGGACCTGACGCCATTTGACCGTCTGCTTGTGACGGCAGACGCCATGCTCAAGATCGCATCCGGCCACGCCCCATCGAGCGGCCGGGCTTCACCCGCGGACGAAATCCTCGCCTCGCAGCGAGAGCCTTGGCTTGAAAGCGACGAAGCTGACGAGGCTGCTCGGCTGATGCGCGTCAATCACTCCGGAGAGGTTGCCGCGCAAGGTCTCTACTATGGCCAACTTCTCACCACTCAAAACGCAGAAGCCCGCGCGCAACTCGAGTCCTCGGCGCGCGAAGAAGGCGACCATTTGCACTGGTGTCGCGCCCGAATCGAAGCGCTGGGTGGACGACCAAGCCTGCTCAACCCACTGTGGTTTGTCGGCTCAGCCGCGATGGGGGCCACCGCCGGCCTGTTTGGGCCGGCTGCGAGCCTTGGTTTCGTAGACGAAACCGAACGTCAGGTTGAACAACACCTCGAAGATCATCTGCGCCGCCTTCCGGCCGCCGACACCGCATCGCGCGCCGTGCTGGAGCGCATGCGCATCGAAGAGGGTGAGCACGGGGCAGCCGCAATGGCCTTGGGTGGAAAAAAACTTCCCTGGGTGGTGCGAGCCGTACTCATGCCCGCCACCGCGAGCATCATGAAGAACACGTCGTACCGAATATAAAACTCCTTCGGCGCGCGTTTGAATCGCCTAGCGTGCTCCGCTCGCCAACTTTCACGAGCAGCCTGAGCAGCGAGATAGCGCTAGAACATCGGCACGATCGACGCCGGCCGACCCGCACACGACGTCGGCCAGGGTCCATTCGCGCGAGCTCATTGCACGGGCTGACGGCTGCCCGCGCCAAGCGCACGAAAACCGGAGCCCTCAACCGCTTGGCGCGACACGACTGTCGCTTCGAGTTCGGTGACACTCGCAGCACTGATGGGGCTGGTGCGCGATATCAAGTCGATCGTCTCCCAGAGACACAAAAGGGGTCACAAGTCAGCGCGCAGCACAAGACCGCCAAGACAATAGCGACCGCGACGCAACACGTGGATGAGCGGCAAAGCGAGCGCAGCGCGAGACGATAATGCACCCGCCCAGTCGTCAGCGTTTTGGCTTAGAGCTCAGCGGCCTGAGAGCCGAGTGAATCCGCATCACTTACCAGTTTGATCAAGCCGCGACGCTCCCGGTGGACGTCCATCAACGGTTGATGACAGACCGCACATGACGAGTTCGCGCTGAAGACCGAGAAAAACAACGCTCGAAATCTGGCGTCAGGTCATGAGACACGGCACGAGATAACGTCCGCGTGATCGGCACCAAAAGCGCTCAGCCGAACAAATCGAGACAGCTTCGAAAAAAAGAGACCCCCAACGGGTCGTCTGCGCGATCAAGGCGCAGCAGTCGCAGCCGTCAAGAGTCCGTATCTGCGGGGGGAACGTACTCGGTGCGTGTACGTCTTTCGATCGCGGAAGGCTCAACACCCGCTTCGCGCAAAGCCTTTGCCAGAGGCTGGCCGGACGAGAGCGCATCCGGATGCTGTTCCAACGTATGCAGGACATCCGCCGCCTCTTCGAGCGGCATCGTGATAAGGATCTGATCGTCAGCTTTTTCAAGGTTCATTAGATTCTCCTTGGCATTTTCTGCGTTTCGAAAGACCGTTAAGAACTGTCGCGACGCTTGGTAAAGGGTCTCTGTACACAAGGACAACCCCGTATCGCCGGCCTCGTTGTCGACCCGTCAGCCCATTCCATAAGCCAATCCCATCGGTTGATTTAATCGGTCCGTACTTTAGGCCACGCCCTCGCTAAAATTAAAAGAAGCGGAGCAGATGACCGGAGCCCGATCAGGGTGTTCGGAGTCGGTGAGACAGCGCTCATGCGAAGAATTAACGGGAAAGCCGGGGGCTTTGGGGCGGTTTGAGCGCGGTTTTTCCGGTGGCAACGTGGTCAATTTGGTTTCAGCGGGACTTTTCGAGGCGCTCGACCGTGGCGCGAAGGTCGGTCAACGCCTGTCGGAGTTGTGATGCTTCTGCTTTTTCGGAAGCGAACGCGCGGGTTTCATCGTGGGCAGGTTTCGATGAGGAGGGCTGCGGCGTCTGTTCAGGTTGCGACATGTCACAAAAGTCCACACCTACTTCACCTTCATTCAGGCCAGCAGGACACCTGTTTTTCGGGGCGGTAGGGACGGAGCGGCGTCTCGAAAGCCTCGTCTGACGCGGGCTTGGCCGGTTCTCGGCCCATCTGGCCGCGTCTTGCCGAAAGCCACTCCAGCAAGACACCGGGAGCGTCTGCGATGCGGGACCGATGGTTATACGTAGGCCTCTTGCCATTGAGAGAGAGGATTTCGGCTAAGCATCCGCGGAGATCTTCACGCCCCCGGGCCAAACCACGATCCCTGGGCGAAATGCGTAGATCGCCGTAGCTGGCCGCCTCAGCCTTCCGCAGCGCGCCGCTCAAACGCCATCCGGCCGCCACCGACTCACGACCCGGCCCCGAACGGGCCTAGTGCGAGACTCCACTCAACTTTCGATCGACGGTTGCTTCGGCGCATTCTCATCGAAGGCATGCGGCGGCTGACGGAAATCATCGGCACGCTCGTACCCCGCCTGCGTCAACAGCGAGCCGAACGCACGTGAACCACTGCGCATCTCGCCGTCAAGGGCGGTGAGTTGGGACGCCAATTTTTGCGCCTCCTCTGGCGCCAATTCGACCACCACTTCGTTTCCATCACGTTCGACTTTCATGACTACCTCCCTGTTTCCGGTTCGGCACCAATCTCGGCCTCAGCCCTCCGAACACTCAAAGCTCGACAGTTTCTCGAAATCGCCCCGGTTTCGGCTCGCTACTCAATCCGACGCCACCCGACCCTTCTGTAATTCCGGAGAGTGTTCACGGAATTTACCTATCCGTACCCAAGAATGCCCAGAAGTTCCGCGAGGGAGATTTCTGTGCGCGCCCGCACCGTCCCCGAACGCCAACGTTAGACCCGGATGCGCAAGGCGTCGCGATTCGTGAACAGGGCACAAAAAAGCCGGGGAATCCCGGCTTTTCTCTGAATTTCATAATTTTTCGGCGCTCATCAAGGCATTTTCGGCATGTTTTGTCCGTAAAAGATCTCGCCCATCTCACGCCTCAGCAGCTTCGAGATTCTTGCCAATTCCTTGCTCGAATAATCGCCACAACCCATACCGAACAAGTAATGGTTCAAGTCGAACTCCTTGACCATCATCTTGGTGTGGAACAGATACTCCTGATACACGTTGACATCGACCATCTGATACCGATCCTTAGTATCACGAGACAAAAAATCTTGAATCGAGTTGATCTTGTGATCGATAAAGTGCTTTTTGCCGCGGATATCACGAGTAAATCCACGAACGCGATAATCCATGATCACGATGTCCGACTCAAAACTGTGAATCAGATAGTTCAAAGCTCGCAGCGGCGAAATCCGCCCACAAGTTGACACATCGATGTCTGCTCGGAACGTTGCAATGCCCCCCTCGGGATGCGCTTCGGGGTACGTATGCACAGTGATATGGCTCTTATCGAGGTGGGCCACAACAGTTTCCGGCAAAGGGCCGGGCCCTTCGGTGTAACCGATTTTTTCCGTCGCGATCGGCTCTTCCGAAATCAGCATCGTCACTGACGCACCCTGTGGATCGTAATCCTGCTTGGAGACATCAATCACGCTCGCGCCGATCAATTCGGCGACATCGGTAAGAATTTGGGTCAAACGTCGCGCGTTGTACGCCGCATCGATATACGAAATATATTCGTCGCGATGACGATCGCCACTGGCGTAGCAGATGTCGTAAATATTGAAGCTCAAGCTCTTCGTCAGATTATTGAACCCGTGAAGCTTGATCTGCTTTGAATGCTTTGCCATCGCAACCTCCTAACACACGGCCCCAGACCGACGCCGTAAGCCACTAGTCCCGGCACCGCGAAACGACGTGCCGGCGGAATGTTCGAGATCCGTTGGATACTCGTCGCCCCCAACGAAACCCGCACGCTCGTCACGCGCGCATGGCGGAAAGGCGGGTGTAGAAAGGCGCGTGATTGTAGAGCCCCGATGATTGAACTGCACGAAAATCTCTCTGCGCGACCATGCCGATGCCGCGTCTCAGATCAGAGGACCATCTATCGAGTGACCGCGTTGCAGCCCCGGTGACCAGCCGCGCCTATCGCGAAACCAAGGCGCGAAACCGGGACGAAACATTGACCCGGCCTGCACATTTCATCGAGTTGACTGAGGCACAGGCGTCACATGTCCGATCCGGTTGGTCTGGATCGCGATTAAACGCCCGCGCAATGACGTTGCGATGAAGCCCAACTTCATCACTCGAGACCGCGCAATCCGCGCGGCGCGTGGCCTTCGATGCCACACCGGAGACGCACGCCCCGACAGCCCCGCGCGTCGACGCGATAAAGACTGGCCCACGCTGCACCAAAAATGAAACCTGCAAGGCCTGGTCATGGCCCGAATTCATCACCGGAAGCGAACACTCAACACACCCAACGGCCACTCGTCGTATCGCTCTTGCTTGCGTATTCTCCGTAACGCTCTCGAGTCTTATCGCGGTGCCAGGCCGTCCGATTCCAGCCAGACTCGCCGCGACGCGCAGATCAAGGCACGCCGCGATTTGCCGTGAACAATCGCCGCAGCCAATGCTCAAGCCCCGTCGGCTTCCCGAGCGCCAGACCCCAGATGTCCTTCACAAACGGGGCGAACGAATCACGGCCGCGCATCGGTCACAGACCTGACCACGAGCGCCGTTTCAGCCCAACCCCCTGCTCCGCGCCTCTTCGCTCCGGGGCGGGGCCGATCTAGGCCAACTCATCGTTGCGACGCGTACCGCTCCGAATCTCGTAGTCATGCGTCAGCGTCGCGGCCTTTGCCAGCATCTGCGATGCCGAACAGTATTTTTCAGCCGAGAGTTCAACGGCGCGCCTCACATGAGTCTCTGCGACATCGCCGTAGACGACAAAGTGAATGTGAATCTTCGTGTAAACCTTCGGGATCGTCTCGGCACGCTCAGCACTCACCACCACCTTGACGTCCTGAACGGGCTGACGCGCTTTGCGCAGAATGGTCACGACATCAAAAGCCGTACAACCGCCGAGGCCTGTCAACAATAGCTCCATGGGCCGCGCGCCAAGATTTCGCCCTCCAGACTCGGGCGCTCCATCCATAACGATCGCGTGACCACTCTCGGTCTCACCTACGAAAGCGACACCGTTCAGCCAGCTCACTTCAACCCGGCTCATCGTGCCCCTCCCTCGATCGCCATCGCGTCGCGCTGCTGCAAATCGAAGAGTTGTGCCAACGCAGCGCCGGGATCGTCAGCCCTCATAAAGGCCTCACCAACGAGAAAACGGGCAATTCCCGCTTCCCGCAAAAATCGAACGTCAGCGCGCGTGAGCACACCAGACTCAGTGACCAAGCGAGTTCCGGCTGGGACTCGGGCCATCAGTTCGAGTGTCGTTTCGATTCGCGTCTCGAAGGTCCGCAGATTGCGGTTATTGATGCCGATCAGGCGGGCACCAAGCGCGAGCGCACGATCGAGTTCCGCAGCGTCATGAACCTCAACCAGCACGTCGAGATCGAGACGGCGAGCCGCGTCGTACAACGCCGCCAACAGAGCCTCATCGAGCGCCGCAACAATCAGAAGAATCGCGTCGGCACCGAGTGCCCGCGCCTCAATGATCTGATATGGATCAATGACAAAATCCTTGCGCAACACAGGCAGGTCACAAGCCGATCGCGCGGCGACCAGATTGGCATCATCACCTTGAAAAAAATCGCGATCAGTCAACACCGACAACGCGGTGGCGCCACCGGCGGCATACCGCTCAGCAATCCACGTCGGGTCGAAAGATTCACGCAGAACGCCCTTGCTTGGACTCGCCCGTTTGATCTCGGCAATGACGGCAGGCCGGCCCGCAGCAACGGTTCGATCAAGCGCGTCGATAAATCCGCGTGGTGGCGCTGCCGCTACGATCTGTGCCTCGAGCCTCGCGACCGGCGTGTTCTTGAGTCGCTCGGCCACCTCCTCACGCTTGCGCGTCAAGATCCGCTCGAGCACATCGGGCACTGACCCCGCGCCGAGTGTCTGCGAACCTGTATCGCCTTGCCGCAGCGCCGTCATGCCCCACCCTCATTGTGATGGCTTCTTCGCGATACCTGGCCGCCTGATGGCTGCATGCCGCTACCGTCGCCCGGCTCGCGCTGGCCTGCTGTCGCGAGTCTCTGCGAGAGCTCAACCAAACGCTCGAGAGTCTGCATGGCCCCGCCGCGTTCCAACGCCGTCATCGCCAAAGCGACGCCATCGGCCCAGGTCGTCACCTGCCCCGAGACATAGACAGCCGCACCGGCATTCAACGCAATCACATCCGACACTGGTCCTTTTTCACCCGAGAATGCGGCCCGAATACAGTCCACCGACTCCGCAATCGAGTTCACACGCAAGGCGTCCAGTGGTGCCTGTCGGAGCGAAAATTCGTCTGGGTCGACGGTGTACTCGCGGATACGACCGTCTCTCAACTCGGCGACGCGAGTTCTACCGTCGATAGACACCTCGTCGAGGCCCACCTCAGCATGCACCACCAGCACATGCCGTGAACCCAACGCGTGCAGCGCTTCCGCCATCGGCTGAACCCACCGGTCGGCAAAAACCCCCAGCACCTGATTCGGCGCACCCGCTGGATTGGTCAGAGGGCCAAGCAAATTGAAAACCGTCCGAATGCCAAGTTCGCGGCGCGGACCAATGGCATGTTTCATCGCGCCATGGTGCGCCGGCGCAAACAGAAATCCGACGCCGACCTCCTCAATACACGTCGCCACCTGCTCAGGGGTCAGATCGAGCCGCACACCGAACGCTTCCAGCACGTCGGCACTGCCTGATTTAGACGACACCGACCGGTTGCCGTGCTTGGCCACACGCACGCCACAGGCGGCCGCCACCAACGCCGACGCCGTCGAAATGTTGAATGTTCCGGCGGCATCGCCGCCCGTTCCGCAGGTATCAACGAGACCGTCCGTCGGCACCTCGACACGGGTCGCGAGGCTGCGCATCACTTCCGCCCCTGCCGTAATCTCAGCGGGCGTCTCACCCTTGATCCGGAGCGCTACGAGCAATGCGCCGATCTGGGCGGGTGTCAACTGCCCTGTCATCGCCTGCTCCATCACCGCGCGCATTTCATCACGCGCAAGCGAGTGGCCGTCAATCAGCCGGCTCAATGTTTCACTGAACAACATCGATGCCCTCTCCGTTTGTGCATCACAACGTGGAAATTCGCCCCCGCGGACCCGACGAACGACCGTCTAAAGCGCTCGATCCGCTTCGCACGCGCGCAACGATCCAAAATCCGAGACACGCCCGCCGTCAGGCCGTTGAGACCGCACCTCGCTTATCCAAGACGGCCCACACTTTTCACCACCGATCCGCCGCAGCTCGGGACAATCGCTGATATCGAGTCACATCAAGCTCGCCATGCCGGGCGGACCTTCTGTCTGCGCTCATCGCACAGCACGTGCTTGGCGCCACCAGACATAACCTGAAACCGCCGCGACGAGCCACAAAGTCGCAGCAACCGCGGTGACGCCCAACGGCGAAAAATGAACCCAGGCAACGAGCGTGGGGGTCACCCACGTCGTCACTGCCGCCGCGCTCGTCAATTGTACGAACGACTGTGCCGCCGACACGGACCCTCTAGCCTGTGGCATCGTATCCATCGCTGCGAGCGTCACCGCTGGCACCAACCACGCCAGAGCGCCACTGTAGCCCGAAAGTGGCAGCACGAACCAGACGACAACACCAGGTGCAAGCCAAATTGCTGTCGCCTGTGCCGCTAACGCAACGCCCGCCAACGATGCCCCGACGGTGATCACCGTCGACAGTGTCAACCGCCCGCCAAAACGATCAGCCGCGATCGCACCCAGCACGAGGCCCGCCACCAGCGGCGCAAACACCCACCAAAAATCGCCTTCGGCGCCGTTCAGCGGCCCAAAAATCAGCGCCGGCGACGACGAGATAAACACGAACAAACCCGCAAACAACGCTGAGAACGTGATCACCGGCGCAAGAAACGCCGGTCGTGACACGATATCGACGTAGCGCCTGACGACATCGCGCGGATGCGCCCGCAGCCGTCCCGAGACCGGCAAGGTTTCCGGCAAGGCGACAGCCAACGCCCAAATCATTGCGACACCGTAAAGCGTCAGCGCGACGAACACGGCGCGCCAATCAAACGCGACCACCAAGATGCCACCGACGACCGGCGCGACCGCAGGCCCCAGCGAAAACCACAGCATGACCTGAGCGTACATCCGGCGCGCCTGATCTGGAGCAAAAGCATCCCGCACGATTGCCCGCCCCAACACGATTCCCACTGCTGCAGCCGCGCCCTGCACCGCGCGCAAGAACACGACCGTTTCGAAATGAGGCACCACAATGATCGCCGCGGACGCCGCGACGTACACGGACAGCGCAATCAACAACGGTTCTCGCCTGCCGCGCGCGTCAGACCAAGGGCCCGCAAGCAACGTGGTCACAGCAAACGCGTAAAGATAAGCCGCCAGCGTCCATTGCAGGCGCGCCTCTGGAGTTTCAAAAGCAGCGGCCATCGCCGGAAAGGCTGGCAAATAGGCGTCGAGAGAAAACGGCCCGATCATCGCGAGAGGCGCAAGCAACAACAAAAACCGCCGTCGTCGAGCCGACGCGGCCCTCGCCACCGACTGTTGCGCGCTCAAGTCGACACACCCTTCGGCGGCAAATCGGTTGCTAACCCGTCGGAAACCAAACGAGTGAGGATGGCAACCGCCCACGGGCCGCTCATCCGAATCCCGCTCGAGGACCGACGCCAGTTACGCCGCCCGCGTATTCCGGCAAACCTGAAAATCACACTCGCTCTGGACAAGATCAGTCTCCACGGAAAACCACCGCCCGCGGCACACTCCGATGGCCTACCGAACGTACGCAGGTGAGGCGACCCCGTGAGCGAGGCGAGGTTCACCGAGATGTGACGGAGATTCCGGGGCTGCGGGCCTTCGCCCACACATGCTGCACGCCCGGCAACGCTCGAAATCAATCGCAAGATGATCGACGCAATCCTCGCCGGGGCCGCAGCGACCGTCGCCATGACGAGCCCTCGTCAACGACACACGTGCGGCCTCGCGTACATCGAAACGGACACGCCGGAGCGAAACGCCGCACCGCCCAGCCAAAAAACCGGCCGTGGGCAACCACATCAAAAGGCTGTCGTATCGCCAACTCGGTCGCTACAGGCCCGCGGAACAAGCGTGAGCTCGAGCTCGAAAACGGAGATAAAAAGATACGCGGGTCGATCAGATCTGTTCCAAAACGACTACCGAGCCGTCAGTCGTCAAGGCTGTTAAGTGGCCGTGAGCGGTGACGCATGAGTCACTTGGGCGACGCGATGCCCGTCTGATCGCGCCCGAACTCGACTCGAACGAGAAAATTGCGCAGCAACGCGTGACCATTCTCAGTCAGAATCGATTCTGGATGGAACTGAACACCCTCAATCGGACGCGATCGATGGCGCACGCCCATGATCTCTTCAACCCGACCATCGTCATGCTCCGTCCAAGCCGTGACCTCGAGAATCTCGGGCAACGACGACTGCTCAATCACCAACGAGTGATAACGCGTCGCAATAAACGGATCGGGCAAACCGTTGAACACGCCCTCGCCGCGATGGCGCACGGACGACGTTTTGCCATGCATGATGCGCGAAGCATGAACGATCCGACCGCCGAAGGCCTGGCCAATCGCCTGATGTCCCAGGCACACGCCCAGAATCGGCAGGCTCTCCGGCAATTCACGACCATGCGCCGCCAAGATCGGCAACGACACACCGGCCTCATTGGGCGAACACGGGCCGGGCGACAAAACGATCGCATCGACGCAGCCCGACGTCACCGCGGCCGCGACCGCCGTCACGTCCGTCGCATCGTTACGCACCACCTCGACTTCCGCGCCCAGCTCAAAAAAATACTGCACGAGGTTAAACGTGAAGGAGTCGTAGTTATCGATCATCAACAGACGCGGTGCGGGACACCGAAAATCCAAATCAACAACGGACTTCGGTTGCACGGGCGCCTGCGCAGAAACCTCGTTCACACCTGACGACATGGCCAACGTTCTCTCAACATTACTGGTCAGCACCACCCTACGGTGCAAGACGCCTTACGAAACTCCAAAACGCCGCTGAAACCACGACATCGGAGCCGCAACCTCAAGCCACCGGAGCTACGGGTCGACCCCGCTCCCAAACGTTATCGCCTGATCTCACAAAGTCACAAGAAGTCGGTGCGCGGAGCCGTCGGTTTCGGCTCCGACGCGCTCCTGCTGAGTACCGAAGCGATCTTGCTTGAACTCAAGCGCTCGGCAAACCGACTGTCGCCAACCCAGAGCTCTCGCCAGACCCTTGCGCCGCCCATCTCGCACGATCACGCCCTCATGCATCGCCGGTCCGACTCGGAATCCTCGCGACGTCAGTCTGCAGTACGAAACGCATCGCCATTGTCCAGCGACGAGCCCGCGAAAATACGACGCGTAGCGCAGCGGGTCTCGGGCGACCGACTTGCTACCGGCAACCCACGACAAAGCGCTGAGACTTTCAGGCTCAAAAAAGTGAATAACGTCAACGGGTCGAATCGCTCTCACGCGTCACGGCGGCGAAGATGGCGGCGAGAATCGTGCCATCGGCCGGCGTCAACGCGTGTCCCGCAGGACTCACCAACGTCTCGACTTTGCCACGCAGTGGCCCCACCCGGCCCAAATCCTGCGACCACGGCGCGACGATCTCATCGTTCGCTCGCACGATCGACACCCAACGCAAATCCGGATGCGGTTGCGCATTCATCCAGCCCAGTAGAGTACCGGGGCGCGAACGACCCAGATCGCGCATCAGGCCAGCGCCTTCACGCAAATCCGGCAAGCCGAAAAACGGCGTCAGGATTCCCATCGGCGAGTCGCCAATCATCTGCCCGATCTCAGCCCACTCAGACCCGCCGTTCGGACTCGCAATCGTCACAACAGTCGCCGCCGCGGGAACCCGTCGAGTCAACACGAGAAACCTCGCCACAACCCCACCAGCCGAATGCCCAACGAAATGCAGCCGAGCCTGCGGGTGCCGGTCGCTGATCCCCCGCACCAACACATCCAGCCACTGTGTCTGAAGCTCGACGCCCTGATCACTCGGCAAACCGATCTGATACATCACACGCGATGCCGCCGAGACTTCGCTCGTGAAGACCGCGCCAAAACCCGTCGCCAACACCGCCCCGGCGTCGACCCAGCCCGACGCCACCAATGGCGCGAGTACACCCGCGGCAGAAAAGTTACCAACGCGCCCTAGGTAGCCCGGCACGAACACCAAAACGTCACGGACCTCGTCACCGGAATGCTTGGGCCTCAATGATGAAGAAAAGCCCTCTGTTGCCGTATATCGCGTCGCAAAAGTCTCTGAATCGAGCCAGACCGCGGCCGCTCCCGAGTCACGTCCGCGACCATTGCGAGAATTCGAGTCAGAGCGACCTCCGGTCTCGGTTTCGCCACCGTTCCCCCGAGCGGCTCCGCCTTCAGGCCGATTCGCAGCATGCGGAATCAACCTGCTCCAGGCATCAAACACGGCCTCACCCAACGCTCCGGTGGCGGCATCGGGCGACCACACGGCGTGAACCGGCTCAGAGCCGGGCACGAGCGCCACCCACGGTGAGACACCAGCCGACTCGACCGCGATGAAATCTCCAATTCTCGAATCGTGGTCAAAAGTGAGCTCACGCTCGGACGCAGACACCGACGTCGCCACAACCACCAATGTGACCCACAACACCCAGAACAAAAACAAGAACCGCTCGCGCACGACAGGCAGTATCAGGATTGCTTGCGGCCCGACCGAAGCTACGCGCCCGCGGCCACTCGATGGCCCCAGACTCGCCCCGCAACGCGCATCATCTCGAGTACTCGACTGCTGCAACATCGTGGATAGAACGCTCATTGGCCATTCCTCACGTCGATCACAGGCGACGGACGAAGCGCACCCGCGGATCGGCTAGGTTCAGCGTCGCGATGACGCTCATCGGCGTATTGCCCGGCAGCATCGACGGCATGCACGTCCGTATCATTGATCGGCGTCCGTACCGGCGGCGTTCCCGCAAAGTGCGACCGGGCAATCTCGGCTGCGCGCCGCACGGCTCGCCCCTTGTTCAACGTCTCAACCCATTCACTCTCGGGCACCGAGTCGTACACGACCCCCGCCCCTGCCTGAACATGCAAGCGGCCATCACGCACCACTGCTGTCCGAATCGCGATTGCGGTGTCGAGATTGCCGTTCCAACCGAGGTACCCCACAGCACCGGCGTAGGGCCCGCGAGCCACCGGCTCAAACTCATGAATGATCTCGAGCGCGCGCAGTTTCGGTGCGCCCGATACGGTGCCAGCCGGGAACGTCGCGCGCAAAACATCCATCGGCCCCAGTCCTTCAGCCAAGCGACCCTCGACGTTCGACACGATGTGCATCACGTGAGAATAGCGCTCGACCGTCATGCACTCAGTCAGGCGCACACTACCCGGAGCGCAGACGCGACCGATGTCATTGCGCCCGAGATCGATCAACATCAAATGCTCGGCACGTTCCTTGGGATCAGCGAGCAAATCGGCCTCGAGTGCTGCGTCCTCGAGCGCGTCGGCGCCGCGGCGACGCGTACCGGCAATGGGCCGAACCGTCACCAGACCATCCTCGACACGCACCAGTATCTCAGGCGACGCGCCGACGATCTGTGCGTCACCCAGATCAACATGAAACAGATACGGCGACGGATTCAACGCCCGCAAGGCGCGATATAACGCCAACGCCGGCAGGGCAAAAGGCTCACTCAAGCGCTGCGCGAGCACGACCTGCATGACATCACCGTCGATGATGTACTGCCGCGCCCGCTCGACGATTGCCTCAAATGATTCACGGTCAAGGCTCATCGTAACCTGACCGTCCGGAGTCGTGCCAGTCGCTTCCGTCGGCGTGATCCGCGAAATGCCTCGAGCGCCGATCGCGGCAGACGGGATTGGCGCCGCCAATCGACCACACAACTGATCGAGCCGACGCTCTGCACGGTTCAACGCCGCATCAATACCGTCAGCAGCGTCCAGCTCCGCGTGCACGATCAGCGTCAACCGACCACTCAAATTATCGAAAACTACGATCTCCTCCGAAACCATCAACACGATATCGGGCAGACCAATGACATCGTCGTGGCGCGGCTGACGATCGAGACGCGGCTCGATCAATCTCACCGTGTCGAAACCGAAAAAGCCGACAAGACCACCCGTGAACCGTCCGAGCTCGGGAGCCGGTGCAACCGCTAGCTTCTCGCGAAAAGCCTCGATCCACGCCAGCGGGTCAACCGCTTCAACCTGCTCGACGACTTCGCCATCGCGTAGCCAGCGAACGCTGTGGCCGGTGACCTCGATACGCTCTCGCGCCGGCAAACCAATGAAGGAATAACGCCCCCAGCGCTCGCCGCCTTGTACTGACTCAAACAAATAGCTGTGCGGCGCATGCGCCAACTTCAGAAAAACCGAAAGCGGCGTTTCGAGATCACCCGGGTAGTCACGCGCGACCGGCGCGCGTCGATAGCCGGCAGACGCTGCCGCAATCAACTGCTCACGCGCATCACGGCAACCCGGACTCGTTGCCGAGTGGACCTCGACAGACGGCGGATCGAGCTCTGGATCGTGACGCGAAATCATGTTTGAGCCCGCAACGAAACGGGTTCTGGCACTGCGCCCGCAGCGAGCAGCGCCGGCAGTTCGTCGAGCCGCTCGAGCACCGCATCAGGATGCTCCTCGCGAATATCCCGCCCGTGGTTATAGCCATCACGCATGCAGACCACAGCAAAGCCTGCCGCCCGCGCCGCATGAACGTCAGACTTCGAATCGCCGACCATTAGCGAGCGTCGCGGCTCGGCCCCCAGCGTCGCCGCCGCATGCAGCAACGGCGCTGGGTCAGGCTTCTTCTGTGCCAAATCATCGCCCGCCACCAACAGCTCGAAGTATGGCGCCAAGTGCAAAGAATCGAGCAAAGGCTCGGTAAACCGTCGAGCCTTGTTGGTCACACAGCCCAGCTTGAAATCGGCCGCTCGCAGCGCCATCAGCCCCTCACGGACACCGGGGTAGACAGTCGACCGACGTGCCGAGTTGGCTTGATAGCAGTCGCGAAAAACCGGCAACGCACGAGCCAACAAGTCTTCATCCGGCTCACCGTCGAGCGCATTGATCAAAGCCCTCGCGACCAGTCGTTCGACGCCGTTCCCAACCCACAAACGGACAGCGGCTTCGCCGCGCCGAGGCAATCCCAGCGCCTGCATCGTCTCGTCGACGCAAAAACTCAAGTCCGGCACGCTGTCGACCAACGTGCCATCAAGATCGATCAGGATGAGTTCGGGACGCCAATTCATGCAAGACACTCTCTATCCAACGAATCACGATCCCGCATATCGGACTCGTCCGTCACGAGCGGTCCGCTATCAACCGAACATCGGCCGTGTATCCAGCCAAACCGGCCAACGACCGAGCGAAATTCATGTACAAGAGCTCGATTCATGCCCGACAGATCAGCAGTCATCACAGCCCTGGGGCGTCGCGACAACCGACCCCAACGCAGCCGAACCGAACACGACGCCCATCACCACCGCGAACGATCCTGAGACGAGCTCAATCGACACGAACCCTGAGTCGAATCGAGCGCGGAGTCGAACAGACCCTGACTGACCGCAACCCCGGGGCTGCGTCTCCTCGGCCGCTTAAACCTCGAGCCGCGTAACGCCTCAAGGGCGCGTGGACCGATGGAAATACTGCCAATCCGGACCGCGTCACGCTGCCACCGACGAAAGCGGTACTGATCCGGCCGGTGGGCCTTTTGCGCTCGGTCTTGGCGCCGTTTCGCCACGAACGCGCCGCACCAGCGAACGCCAAATCGCGATGCGGCACGCAAGCAGCCGATTTCAAATTCAGCCCCGAAGAAAAATCAAGCGACGCTCATGAGACGTTCCAATCTCGAGCCCGTGCAAAAAAGTCGAATCGACCCGTCGCCATTCAGGCGCACGAAGAATCACCCGCATCAGGCTTGCGACAGCGCCTCACGGAACTGACGAATGATCGAATCATAGCGGTTTGGATCATTGTCGTTCGCAGCGCCAAAGATTGCCGAGCCTGCAACAAAGGTGTCAGCGCCCGCGGCCTTGATTTCCGCGATATTGCTCGCCTTCACACCACCATCGACCTCAAGGCGGATTTCACGACCTGAAGCGTCGATGATCTTGCGCGCGGCGCGCAGCTTATCGAGCGTCGAAGGGATGAACGACTGCCCGCCGAACCCGGGGTTGACCGACATCAAAAGCACCATGTCAACCTTGTCGATCACGTACTCGAGATACGACAGAGACGTCGCCGGGTTGAACACGAGGCCAGCCTTGCAGCCTTCGTTCTTGATCAGCTGCAACGTGCGATCGATGTGCTTCGACGCTTCCGGATGAAACGTGATGTAGCTCGCACCCGCCTGCGCAAAATCCGGAACGATGCGATCAACCGGCTCGACCATCAAATGGACATCGATATCAGCGGTTACGCCGTGCTTGCGCAGCGCTTCGCAAACCAGCGGCCCGATGGTCAGGTTCGGGACGTAGTGGTTATCCATCACGTCAAAATGGACGATGTCCGCGCCAGACGCGAGCACCTGATCGACCTCGGCGCCCAACTTGGCGAAGTCGGCCGACAAAATCGACGGAGCAATCAGATCAGGAAGAGCCATGGTGAATCCCTGTGTCGTCGTCATACGGAAAGGTCAAATCAGCGCGAGTATCTGGCTACCGCAATCGCGACGATAACCATCACGATCGAAGCAGTCCGTACGCGTGCTTCGTTAGCCACATGCGAAGATTAGCAGAAGCTGGAACCACAGCTTCGCGAGCCGGCCCTCGAACCGGCTTTCGCCAGACATCAATCCACCCATCGAGGCCAGCGGCGGCCCAAGAGTCAGCAAACGCCGCAAAGGCGCATCGGAGCCAGCCCGGCGATCGCATGCGGGGCGTGGTTCAGACCGCCTACATCACTCTAATCGCCGCCTCAGTCTGCGTCGGTCGCTCAATCGCCGAGGTCACAAGTCGCCCTTCCGACGCTCATCTGCGACAGAGTCAAGAGTCCAGACGTCCACGGATGGCGAAGTCCATACCGACGATGAAAAACCCCAGAATGTGCCTACGGACCGAGCTTGCACTCTCGGGTTGAATTAAGCCAAACGCACAATCATCCGATCAAGAAAAAAGGCGAGTTCGGCGGCAAACCTGCCACCGAACTCGCCCATCTCCTTGATGTCGCGGGTTGGGCTGAAACCTAAAAAAAACAGACCCAGCCGACACTCAACTCGAACATCGACGAATCAGATCACTGAAAGGTTTCAGACATATACGCCGCGACATTCGCGATATCTTCATCCGACAGTGAACGCGCATGCGGAGCCATCAGCGCCGTGTGCTGGCCGACGGTCTCGCCGCTACGATACAGCTCAAGCTTACCCGTCAAGTAATCGACCGATTGGCCCTGCACCGACGGGAAAATCGCTTGACCCGCGCCTTGTGCGCCGTGACATGACAGGCATACGTTTTGGTACAGCGTTTGGCCTGCGGCAACGTCTTCAGCTGATACGGAAGTCGAAAACATCGAAGCGGCCAGCAGAGCAACACTGGATACAGTGCCGAAAACCACAGAATTGCGTTTCATCAGGACTCCTCCTCCAATCAAGGGATCTCTTTGCGGATCCGCCAAGCCTGTATACGGCAGATCAATCAACGACTGATGAATGCGATCGACGCAAAGCTACCCGGTGTGAAGCCCAAAATGAGCGCCGGTATCAGCCGCAAGGGGCAAATCCGCCTCGTGTGCGACGCACTCTTGGGGGCACGTTGACCGAAGCGGGCTCATGAAACATGGCACGACAACGTCACTGGCGCAACATTCCAACGCAATCATTATCTCAGTTAAATCGTAGGTTTGATCGGGCTACCTCACGCCGTCGCCTTGTCGAGCCTCCAGCGTCAACACCATGCTCTTGCCGACAAACGACTAACACCGAGGCGTTTGCACATCACGTCATAGCTTGGTTCATTCCGTTCGGCTCGATCTCGGCCCACGATCAACCGTCCGATCGCCAAAATCGCTTCGTTGTGCGCGCGCTACGGTGTAATCGCGCCCCTGCTTGATCTTGTCGTAATCGTCAAAAACATCGCGAAAGGCGCCCTCGATAAATCGGCGCAGCCCGGTGATCGTCACAACCCAGATTTCACCACCCGGAACAAGATGGCGATGAGCGTCGAGCAACATGGCGTACAGGGCCTCCCGACCGATCTTCGCCGGCACATTCGACACCACCAGATCGAAGCGCGCGTCACGCGGCAAAGCAGCAAAGCCATCCGAAAGTAGGACCTCGAACCCTGCGGTGGTCATCGCATCGGAGGACAGCTCCTCGTCGGATCGCACTTGTTGCAAGTTGCGCGGCGGCGGACTCGCGCAAGCGATGCGCTCGGCATTGCGACGGGCAAATTCCACCGCGGTCACATCCTTGTCGAGAAGCACCGCACGACACTCGGAGCCCAACCGCTTGCGTATCCACAGACCCAGCGGGCCGTACCCACACCCAAGATCACAGACACTACGCACGGCGTCGGGGGGCTCGCGCTGCCAGCGCCGCTCAAGCTCCTCGAGCAACAGGCGACTGCCAGTATCGAGTTCTCGTGGCGAAAACAAACCCCAGGTCGTCGACAGTTGCAACCCGACTGCGCCGACGTCAAAGGTAATCTCGAGTGGCTCAGCAAGCCTTGCCCGCAGCCGCGCGCGACTTTCCGCATCGGCAAAATCGGTGGCCCGGGTCCATTCGCTCATCGTGCTGCACTCGTCAAATAACGTGAAAGATCTCGCAAATGGAGCCTCATCGGGATTTCAAAAACCCGATGGCCCCTGGCACACCGCAAAAACAACCGGCTTTCGACCGGATCCAATCGCCGGCGCGAGAACCGTCGGCGCTGGCCAACACCACATCGACCGTCACATAAGCGATTTTCTGCGACCGCTGCCGCGTTGTGTCGGCAAGCTCGATATCCCAACCACCGCATCGAGATAAACGCAGCTCAGAGACACGACATCGGCTGTTTCGCGTGCGTTCCAAACCACCGCGAGCCAGCGCAAAAAAGACTCAAACAATCGACCACCGCCGAGAAAGACCACCACACCCGCCCCGCAATCCAGGCGGATGGCGAGTCCTGTTACAGCGGGGCACGGCGCTCAGATCCCTCACGAGATCAAAAAACACGAGCGACCGGGGGCGTCCAGCACCCTCACATCAGGGATACCGACGTCCTCGGGGATTCAGCCACCCCGTCGACCTCGATGCAGCCCACCACCCGGTCAGTTAGCGTTTAGCCCAAGGCGCGGCATCGAGCAAAGCGCTCAGCGCATCGCCCGGTGGTTCACTCGATCCGACGCGACAGACATGCCCCATCTTGCGACCCGGCCGTGCTTCGTCTTTGCCATACCAATGCAGGCGCGCATCGCCGCATTGCGTGATCGCGTCAAAGGCCGTGTCGGAGACTGCGCCCAAAAGGTTGTACAGCGTGACTGGCTGTAAGTCGGACACATCCGGTAGCGCCCACCCTGCGACCGCCGCCAGCTGCAAATCAAACTGCGACGGACCACCGGCATCAAGCGTGACATGACCCGAATTGTGTGGACGCGGCGCGATCTCATTGACCGCCCAGCGCGAATTGCCATACGCATCACGGTAAAAGAAAAACTCCACGGTCAAAACACCCACCAGGTCAAGGGCTTCAGCGACCCGCACAGCGGCATCACGCAGCTCGTCGGCGGCCTCCCGGATCGTCGAAGTCGCCGCCGGAAAGCGTGATCGATGCAAAATGCCGGCGCGATGCTCATTTTCGATCGGCGGAAACGCGCGAGTCGCGGCGTCCTGCGCGCGCGCGACAACGACCGAAGCCTCGGCCAACAGATCGAGGCGGGTCTCGATCACACAATCGACACCACCCAACTCGCGCCACGCCATCATCGCGGCCTGCACCGCGCCTGCGGATCCATCTGCGTCAAGCCGTCGCTGACCGTGGCCGTCGTACCCGAGGCGCGCCGTTTTCAGCACCACCTCACCAGTGCTCGACGCAATAGCTGAGAGCGCTTGTGCGACGTCGTCCTCGGTCTTCCCCCTCTCGAACGATGTCCCATCCTCCGCGCCGAATTCGCGCCCCCGATCCGAACGTAAATCCGGCCGATGAATCAGTGGTTCACCGTTTGCGCGCACGCTAGTCACCGCGGGTTCAGCGGCCCCGTCACCACGGCAGCCCGTCAACGCCACCCAAGGCGCTATCGGCAAACCCAGGGCGCTGAGGAATTTTTTTTCAACGATACGATCCTGCGCCACGGCCAAGGCCCGCACACCGGGGCGAAATGGCACACGCTTCGCCAGATCCAGAAGCGCCGATCGCGGAAAATTCTCGAACTCGCAGGTCACAACGGCCGCCTGCTCAAACTCCGAATGCGACGACAGCGCATCCACCGACAACACCCAATGCCGATCCGCAATCCGCCCGGCAGGCGCCGACGGCGACGGATCCACCACCCAGGTTTTCAAGCCAGCGCGCTGCGCGCTCATCACGAGATAGCGCCCGAGCTGGCCACCTCCGAGTACCGCGAGAATGTCGCCCGGGCGTAACGGCCGCGCGATCGAGCCCGCACCGGGCAAACTCATCGGCTGCCCCTCATCCACACTATCATCACGCAGTGAGCCGATCATCGCTTTCCTTCTGGCAGCCGCCACGGATCCTCGGCAAGCGATTGTCCTGCCCCGTTCCGACACCCTGAAGCTGCGATCCTGCAAGTCGACACGCGCAAGGGTCTCGCCGCACGAAGCACCACGCCGCCTGCCGCATCAATCACGCCCCGGATCGCTCATCGCCCCGCCCGACCCAACTCAGCCGCGGCAGCGCCGTGGACCCCGTCCTCGGCAGTTCTAGCTCCGCCAGTCTCGTGAGCCGCTCCTGCAACTGCGTTCAGAGTCTCGGGCGTCATCACTGGCGGCAACGTCGCAGCGGCGACGGTCGCAGTCTGGTCGGCGCGAAAAGCCTCCAACGCGGCAGCCAAGCGCCGATCTCCCGCCGCGGCCAACATCGCCACGGCGAACAGCGCCGCGTTGGTCGCCCCCGCGCGACCGATCGCAAACGTCGCCACAGGAATCCCCGCCGGCATCTGCACGATCGACAACAACGAATCCTGCCCCTTGAGAACACGCGACTCGATCGGAACGCCAAGAATCGGCAACGTTGTCTTTGCCGCCAGCATCCCCGGCAGGTGGGCGGCGCCGCCCGCACCGGCAATGATCACTCGCAGTCCGCGGTCTTCCGCGCTCGACGCGTAGTCAAACATCGCGTCGGGTGTCCGATGCGCCGACACCACACGCGCCTCGTAACTCACCCCAAAACGATCCAGAACCGACGCGGCCTCGTGCATCGTCGGCCAATCTGACGTCGACCCCATGACAACACCCACGAGTGGGCCCACGCGCAGGCGCCGATCATCGAGATCGCTGGGCGCGGGACCGTGATGCGACGGCGGCAAATCAGCCGCATGGGCATCATCAGACGGACGGTCCTGATCGTGAACCGGACGCGTCGCCAGCGGGGCACCAGACATTTTCGGGTTTGTCTCCATCGCGGAAGCGTACCGACGCCTCGCCTTCAGCTCAACCGCAGCGAATCGCCGCGATGCGGTCTGGCGACCCGCCGTAAACACCGAGTGCGAAAACGCATCTCTCACCGAAGCACTGTGAACAAGGCCTACTCTTGTCCTCAAGCTTGCCCCAGATCGGATCCCAAATCGAACCCGCTACCGGCCTGGCATCGCACCTCACACACCGCGTATCGAGTCACCAGAGCCCGCGCGCGCGTACACTAATTGGCCGCGCCGCGCCACGTTGCAGTTCATCGAGACCTGAGGAAAGATGGGGCGCTAGTCAACACACAACGGATTCGGCATGTCGCCCTCTAACCCCCGCCCGCCGCGCTCCGAAACCCCTTCCTCAAACTCCCCCCCCAAGCGCAGGTCGGCCTCGGAATCTGCACCCTCGCCGCGCTCCAGCGCGATTGACGTGGGCGGCTCAGGCCAGAGCGACCAAACACGCGGAGAGGCTACGGGCGACATATGCCTGAAGGCTGCGAACCACTCGAGCCGCAACGCCGCCACGGCGCACACGAGGGTCAACGGCGAAAAGCGTAACGCGCTCATGGTGCAGGTGTCATCGACTGAATCATGCACCCTCAAAGAGGCTGTCGATCGGGCACTGGCTGGATATTTCAGCGATCTCGGCGAAAGCGCCCCGAGCAATCTCTATGATCTGGTTCTGCGCGAAGTCGAACGTCCACTTTTGGAACTGACGCTCGCACACTGCCAGGGCAATCAGTCGCGAGCGGCTGAAGCGCTCGGAATTCACCGTGGCACCTTGCGAAAAAAACTGCGCGAGCACGATCTCGTCTGAGCGCCCCCGTCTGGCCCTTTTGGGAAACGCCGCAATCACTGATGGCGGCCTGGGTCCCGTCCAACCGCCGAATCCCGTCCGACCGCGTTGCCACTGAGGCTCCACGGTCATCACGCCCACCCGGTCGTCGAAGCACCTCGATCCGGCCGCGTAATCGATACACCCAAATCGTCCCGACTGCATCCTATCGACCCCGGGCAAGTTGCGACGATCAAGCTTTCAGGGTCGTCTCACCGACATCATTGCGCCGACATCGTTCTGAACGAGCCGTCTTTCGTCGTTCAAGCGAGTCAGGTTTTCTGATCGTCCCGCTCTGCCCGAACGTGATCGCGCAGACCGCGAACGATCGCGACCAAAGTGCTTTGCGCACGTCGAGGACGCCATACCCCCGCAGCGCTTTGCACCCACGACTGTACCCGTTTGCGTGACCGGACCAACGACTCAACACCGACTTGCGCAGATCAAGAAAAAATTTATGCACAGTTGACAGCCGCTCGATCAACAGCTTCACAGTCGGCGAATCTTGCCGCAAACTGGTCGACCCAGACATCAGATAACGCATGTAAAACACTGTTTAAAATGATAAATATAAAAAAGTGTCGATATTTTCATCAAAGTGTAAAAAGTCGTGTTGCACTGCGATTTTCAGCCTCATTGCCACATCTCATCCACAAAGTTATCCACAGGTTCTGTGAATAACCCCAATAACGCTCAGCCTCACGCAGGTTTGCGCGCCACAGCAGCGCAGGAAGCCCTTGTGCAAGACGCTTGGCGCGTGACCGTTGCTGTCGATCGCCCGATCGACGGTTTCCTTCACTACCGCTATCACACGGCTGAAGCTGAGTATTGCGGCGGTACATCCAGCGCGGTCGCCAGCGCAACATCAAGCCGCTCTCCACGAGTCGGCGAACGCGTGCGCGTCACCCTGCGCGGCCGAAACGTCCTCGGCATCGTCGTGGCCTACGAACGCCTCGGATCGCAACCGGATCCAGCGTCACCGACGCCCTCGTCCGCCGCCTCATCGGTTGAGTCTTCTCCGGCCCCACTGACCGCGGTATCGATCGCCCAGCAAAGCGGCGCCGGTTCAAAATCCTCGCAGGGGGTCGCATCAAATGTCGCGCACAAGCTTGCGCTTCAAGCCCTGCCGACGCTCCAACCGAACAGCGCCGAAGAACCCAGCGCTAACGACCCCCTTGGACGGTCAAACCGCGAACTGCCAAACCTCTCGCCCGACCGACTCGACATAGCCGTTGCACTCGATACCGAGCCGGCATTGAACGGGGCAATCGTCGCCCTCGCTTTGTTTGTCGCGCAGCATTACCACCAACCGCCGGGCCCCTGCCTGGCCGCCGCACTCCCGCCGGCCTGGCGCCAAACACACGAAGCACCGCGACTCATCAACGCCAAGACCCGCCGTCGTGCCCGAGCATCCATCCTCGGATTTCGCCAAACGCCCCTCGGACGATCCCTGCTCGAACTGATGAGCAACACCCCCGACGACGACAACGCAAGTGAGGCCACACGGCCAGCAGCACGGCCCCAAAGCCCATCCTCAGATAACGACGTTACGCGCGCATCGCGCGGCCTCACCACGAAGCAACACCACCTGCTAAATACAATTGCCCGCCGCGCAGCGCTCGATCCACGCGGCTACGCCGCGATCGATGGCACACCCCCATCGGCACCGCCTATCCCCTGCAGCACTGCTGCCCAAGCCGAATCGTGGCCACCCGAGCGCTCCCGCATCCAACGTCTGGTCGCACGCGGCCTCATCGAAGTGGTCACGGATGACAGCGACATCACCGCGGGCGATGGGCTAAACGGCTGCCACCACGAGATCACTGCAAACCCAACGTCAAAGGCCACGTCCTCGGGCCCCGAGTCAAACACAGGCCGCCCCCCCGAACTGACACCCGCTCAGCGCCACATCGTCGATCAGCTCGTCGCCTTGCTCCCCAGATCGCTCGACTCAGCCGCAGCCCCGACGCCCCCCGATGACGCGTCGATCAAGGCCCCATCATTCGAGGGCGCATCAGCAGGCGCCACCACCGAACGCACGCGCGACGATCGGCCTTCCACCGCGCCACCGTGGCCCGTTCACGCCCACACGGTTCTTCTCGAAGGCGTCACCGGTTCAGGTAAAACGCGCATCTACGAAGAGGTCATCGCCGCGCTGATCGCTCACGCTGAAAAGCTCGGGCAACCGACGCCCTCGGTCCTCGTCCTCACACCGGAAATCGGCCTCGCACCCCAGCTCGTCGCCCGGCTGCGCAACGTCTTTGGCCACGCCGTCATCGAATCCCACTCCGGCCAAAGCGCCAGTGAGCGCGCGCGCGTCTTCACTGCGATTCGCGCCGGTCAGGCGCGAATCGTTGTTGGCACCCGATCCGCGATTTTTTCGCCGCTCAAGAATCTCGCCCTGATCATCGTCGACGAAGAACACGACGGCGCTTTCAAACAGACGCAAAGCCCGCTCTACAACGCCCGTGACCTGGCCGTCTGGCGCGGACGCCAGGCCGGTGCGCTAGTCATTCTCGGCTCTGCGACACCCTCGCTCGAAAGCCTCGCGAACGCGGCCGCCGGCCGGTATCGCCAACTACGCCTTGACCAGCGGCCCGACGGCACCGCGCCACCGCGAATCGACATCATCGACCTGCGTCGACACACACCCGACGAGGGCCTGAGTACAACGCTCCTACACGCCATCAGCGCCACGCTCGAGCGTGAAGAACACGTCTTTTTGCTGCTCAACCGCCGCGGCTACGCCCCGGCGCTGTTATGTACTCATTGCGGCTGGAATGCCGGATGTCCAAGGTGCGACGCGCATTTGACCGTCCACCACGGGCGCACACCCCACCACGCAGCACGACAGGCCCGCCTGCGGTGCCATCACTGCGGTTACGGCGAACACGCACCGCGCAATTGTCCCACCTGCGGCACGCCACTTGACGCGCGCGGACTCGGCACGCAACGCATCGAACGCGCACTCGCCGCACACTTCCCGCTCAATCGTGTCCTCAGGCTCGATCGAGACGCCCTTGCCGGCCCGCGCGATCTCGCCCGTGCCCTGGCCCGCCTGCGCACCGAACGCGGGCTGATCGTCGTCGGCACTCAACTGATCAGCAAAGGTCACGATCTGCCCGACGTCGGTCTAGTGGGCATCGTCGATGCCGACGCGGGCTGGTACTCCGCCGACCTGCGCGCCGCGGAACATACCGCACAGCAAATTCTTCAGGTGGCCGGTCGCGCCCGACGCGCGCCAGCGCCGACGCCCACACAGGCGTCAACCCCCGCCGTCCTGCTACAGACCTGGGTGCCCGAACACGAGCTCGTGCAGGCACTGCGTGACGGCCGCTGGCCACCGATCGCCGCCAAGTTACTCGCTGAACGACAAGCGGCGGCGCTCCCGCCATTCGGTCGCGCAGCCCTACTGCGACTCGACGGCATCAATGCCGATGATACGACCCGAGCCGCAAACGACCTTGCCGCTTGCCTGCGTAGCCTCGCGTCGACTGCGCCGTCGGCTGCGACAGGGGCCCACTCACCCCCCCCCTCGACCAACGCGCATAACGTCGTACCACCGCCCTCATCGGCAGGGGCGCGACACGTCGGACCGTCAACGCCTAGAGTCCTCGGCCCAGCACCCGCGCTCATCGCCCGCGTGCACAATCGATACCGTGAGCAGATCCTGCTGCTTGGCCCAAGTCACGCAGCGCTCCACCCACTGCTCGACGAGGCCTCGTCCGCATTCAAAGCGTTGACATCCCGCCGCGGGGTGCGCCTGACGGTTGACGTCGACCCGCTGTCACTGGCCTGACGGCTCGCACGACGAAACGCAAAAAACAGCTGCCCTGGTGCATCGCGGCGTGGGGTGGCGTGGCGCGGCGCTCGCGCCCTCGCCGCACGGCTTGTCATGTTTCGCGGCTCGCGCGCCAAGCGTCTTGTGCAGCGCCCCACCCCCGGCGTCCTGCGGCGCCATTCCCGAGAAAAGACCTCAACAGCGGATAACCGACACTCAATTCACCCATCGGTGCGAGACGCATCAACGAAGGTTCAACGCCAAAACAATCGACCACACGCGAGCAGCAACCATCAACCGGTCACCCGTACATCTCGCGCCCCATAGTTTGGAGTCGACAGCCTCTCGACGAGCCATTCTCGGCGACCGTTTCCGGCCTGAGTCCCCGCCCGTTACAGTTCGTTGAGCAGTCGCAGCTCGTTGGGCCGATGGCGCGCCCCGTGTCGACGTCGAGTCCAATCCATCGCACCATCACAGACTGACCCACAAGCCGTGAGCCGTGACGTATGACCATCGCGCCAGCGAAGACCATGCCGCGACTGCTAGACTCTGCGACCTTAAAAATTCGTGAAGCACAAACCACGCGCACCGACAACACGATCACATCGGATAACACGACCCGATCGAGGTCTCGCTAGCAGACCAAGATCGAACGAGCGTCGAGTCCACTACGACCGGCGGCCACAGCGCACCCGTGACGCCGTCTCTGGCGCGAAAGGCCAACTACAGCCCACTCCAACGCCCGCTCGTTCGCAATCAATTCAAAAAACAGATCACTCCAAGCACAATCACCACGCCACGCGCGATCACCCCAACCGACGGGACAAGACCCACGCCATGTCCGACGACGCTCGCATTACTATCGGCCAAGCCCTCGTCTCCGCAATCGACCAACTCATCGAGAGCGGCACGCTGCCAGACACCACCCGTATCGTCGCGAGCGACGCCGAGAATGGCACCGAAGGGGGAACGAGTGGAGGCGTAGGGCTCGACCGTCCGAGTGATCGCAGCCACGGCGACTTCGCATCCAATCTCGCGCTAAGACTGGCCAAGCCCGCACGGCAGCCACCGCGAGTCCTCGCCGAAACCTTGCGCAGCGCCATCGCACCCCTGATCGCGCCCATCACTGTCGAAATCGCCGGCCCCGGCTTTCTCAACTTTCGTCTCCCCGCTGAGCTGCGCGGCACGGCCATTCGTCAAGCCTTGTCGGCCGGGCTCAACTACGGCCGCTCAACGTTGGGCGCCGGCGAACGCCTACAAGTCGAATTCGTCTCGGCCAACCCAACCGGCCCGCTTCACGTCGGACATGGCCGCGGCGCGGCCTACGGGGCCAGTCTCGCCGAACTACTCGCCTTCGCCGGCTATGACGTCACGCGTGAGTACTATGTCAATGACGCCGGGCGGCAAATGAACATCCTCGCCGCCAGTGTCTGGCTGCGCTATCTCGAAAGCCTGCATGACAACGGTCTTGCGCCATTTTCGTTCCCATCGAACGGCTACAAAGGCGACTACGTTCGTGACATTGCCGCAACGCTGAAGGATCTCCATGGCGCCCGTTTCCAGATCGAACCAAGCCGCGTATTCACCGATCTACCCGCCGACGAACCCGCCGGTGGCGACAAAGAAGCGCATATCGACGCGGTGATCGAACGCGCCCGCAGCCTGCTCGGCGAAGCGCCCTACCGGATCGTTTTCGATCACGGCCTGAACGCTGTCCTCAACGACATCAAAGACGATCTCGCAGGCTTTGGGGTACACCACGATCAATGGTTTTCGGAACGCAGCCTGAGCGACAACGGCGCCATCGAGCGCGCGCTCGCCGAACTCGACGCCCGCGGCCACCTCTACACCCGGGAAGGTGCCGTCTGGTTCCGATCGACGGCATTCGGTGACGACAAAGACCGCGTGGTGCGCCGTGACAACGGCGAAACGACCTATTTCGCGTCCGACATCGCATACCACCACGAAAAATTCACGCGCGGCTTCGACCGTGTCATCAACATCTGGGGCGCCGACCATCACGGCTACATCCCGCGAGTGCGAGCGGCTCTGATCGCGCTCGGTCTCGACGCCGAGCGACTCGACGTTCAGCTGGTGCAGTTCGCGATCCTTTACCGTGGTGCCGAGCGCGTCCAGATGTCGACGCGCTCAGGCAGCTTCGTCACGCTGCGAGAACTGCGCGAAGAAGTCGGCCGCGACGCAGCGCGTTTTTTCTACGTTCAGCGCCGCGCCGAACAGCACCTCGACTTTGATCTTGAATTGGCCAAATCGCAGTCGAACGACAACCCGGTCTATTACATTCAATACGCGCACGCTCGCATCCGCTCGATTCAACGCTCAGCCGAGGAGCAGGGCGTCACGTTGAACGACGCCGCGCTGAATGCCCTCGACGCCCCGCATGAACTCGCACTGATCGACCGTGTTGGGCAATTCCCCGAGCGCATCGAACACGCCGCCAGAGCGCGGGAACCGCACCAGATCGCGCAATTCCTGCGTGATCTCGCGGCCGACCTCCACAGCTATTACAACGCGGTTCGAATTCTCGACGGGGCGCCCGAACACCTCGGTGCTCGACTCGCCCTACTCGAAAGCACGCGAATCGTGCTCGCTCGCGGCCTGACATTGCTCGGAGTCGATGCACCTGAACGTATGTGATTCAATGTCATTCGCTACGCATCACAGAGATCGGAGACACGCCCGATACCATCACGATTAGGACGCAGTGCGAGGCGCTTGGCCTACGCACAGCAAGACCCAACCCGTCAACAAGCGAGCGAACGATGCGCCGGCGCGGTACCTTACCCAGCGCGGCCATACACAACGACTACGGGCGTCGGTTCAGCATCGGCGCGTCTTTGCCGCACTTGCGGAAACTGGTCAGTCTGCGGCGTTTTTCGTAGTCTGAGCCGGCCAAGCCCGGAGTTCTGACCCGTTCATCTCGCCCCAAACACTCAAGTCCTACTCGCTCCGCCCGAACCTAAAGAGCACCAGCCATGGCCAAGGCCCGACGCCGAACATCTTCTCGCTCCAGCCGCGCCGGAGTACCCGCGTGGTTTTGGCTTTTACTCGGACTCGGCGTAGGCGTCGCACTGGCCGCGGTGTTCTACCTGCAGGGTGCCGACCGTGTGTTGCTGCATCAGGTGCAAAGCCCGACGCGGGACGCTCGTGAAGTGCGCGACGTCGACAGCGCCCCCGTGACGCCGCTCGCCAGCGCCGCGCCCGAACGGCCACGCTTCGAATATCAAGACATCCTGCCACGCGATCGAGTCGAAACCCCTCGCCCGCCCAGCGCCGGCATTGAAGTCCCCGGTGCCGAAATTCGCTGGGCCACACCGCCACAAACGACCCAAGACCGTGAACCGTCTGTGACTGCCGCGCTACCGACACAACCGCCAGCCGCCCCGGCACCCGCCGCTCCGGCAACGGAGTCACGAACGCCAACCAGCTCGGGCATCTCGCTCCAGACCGGTTCATTCCAGCGCCCGGAACAAGCCGAACAGCGCCGCGCCGAACTGATCTTGCTGGGCTTGCCCACCCAGACCCGGAAGGTCGTCATCAACGATCGCGAATGGCACCGCGTCTTTGTCGGGCCCTTCGCCAGCGACGACGAAGCACGGCGCGCCGAAGCCCGATTGCGTGCACAGAACATCGACGCCCTGCGCGTATCACAACCCTGATCCAGCGCCGGCCAGCCTGCTTCATCTCGGCCCCGTACCGCTCGCATGGCAAAACCATCCGCAAAGTTGACGTCTGGCACTGCATGCCGGCGGCTTGAGCCAGCCCGAGCCAGACCACGTCGACGCTGGTCAGCCCGCGTCAGCGCATCGCGGGGCATCGCGGGGCATCACGGGGCATCGCGATCAATCGAGGTCGAATCCGGGCTGCTGATGGTCGTGCCATGGACCGACAAACGCGCTACTCGACCGCGAGGGCACTCGACCGACCCACAGCCCCTCACCAAGCCACTGCGCGAAACCTTTCGAGCGCTTTTGAAGTCTTGTTTCTGAAGATGCAGACAGGCGTCACGACGTCGGACAGGGCATTGAGCGAGCGAACGGTCGCCGCATAACGCAGCGATGCGCGCCTGCAGGCCATCATTTGGCGTTTCCCTCTCAGAGCGCTCCGGAGGCACCTGAAATATATCCCTCCGCCAATCGTGTCCGGTGAATCAAGCACAAGACCGTCATCGCGCCCAATCGACTGCCGCAAGTTGACTGCCATCAACACGTCAAGCGGCCACAGCTGACACCGCAAACGCCATGCACCAACATCTGATCGAATCCACCAATTTCTCAGGCAGCTGATGCCCGCACCCGAACCCTCATCATCTGATCCATCGATGACGAGCAGCGATTCGATCGCGGCGCTCAAGCGCAAGATCGCCGCGCGGGCGAAGCGCGACCAGCCCACCGATCGACTCCGGGCCCGCCTCGCAGCACTCGTCGCGGGCGCGACGGGGCCATCGAACGCCGCAGAGCGAGAAAACCCAGCCCTAGCCAGGCACGACAGCAACGGGCACGCGAGTGCCACCGCACCGTTCGACGCCGCTGGCGAGGCTCCAGACACCGCCGCTCTGCCACCGGCGGCGCTGCGCATCCCCGACGATCTACCGATCGCCGCCCATGCCGACGCACTCATCGACGCGATCCGACGTCATCGCGTACTCGTCGTCGCCGGCGAAACCGGCTCCGGCAAGACCACCCAGTTGGCCAAACTCGCCCTTGCCGCCGGACGCGGCCGCGCCGGCCGCATCGGCCACACCCAGCCCCGCCGCATTGCCGCGCGCTCGATCGCCAACCGCATCGCCGCCGAGCTCGCCGGCTCGGGAGCCGATCCCGCCATCGTCGGACATCGCCTACGCTTCGAAGACCACACCACGGCTGCCACGCGCATCAAGCTGATGACCGACGGCATCCTGCTCGCCGAAGCCAGCCGCGATCGCCGGCTAAGCGAATACGACACGATCATCCTTGACGAAGTCCATGAGCGCAGTCTCAACATCGACTTCCTGCTCGGTCTACTGAAAAACCTCCTCAAACGGCGCGCCGACCTTCATTTGATCCTGACATCGGCCACGCTCGACGCCGCACGATTAAGCGCGTTCTTCAACGACGCACCCTGTTTCGTGATCGAAGGGCGCAGCCATCCCGTCGAAATCATTTATCGCCCACCGCGGGAGTCCAACGCCGGCGAGCCGAAACGCGGCCGCGGTTCTCACGATCAAAACGATTCGAACGACATCGACCCCCTAACGCGCGAACTGATCGCCACCGTCGACGACTGCGTCGGCCCCAACGGGTTACAGGGCGGTGGTGACGTGCTCGTGTTCCTGCCCGGAGAGGCCGAGATTCGTGAAGCGCACCGCCTGCTGCGCCGACGTCACGCCGGCCGCCTCGAGGTGCTACCGCTC
Source organism: Thioalkalivibrionaceae bacterium (assembly GCA_046299415.1). GTDB lineage: Bacteria > Pseudomonadota > Gammaproteobacteria > Ectothiorhodospirales > Ectothiorhodospiraceae > JBKBII01. The sequence goes on from JBKBII010000002.1 coordinate 115,467, forward strand.
TATGCGCGACTACCGACCAAGGAACAGGCTCGAGTGTTTCAGAGCGGCCGCCATCAACGCGTCGTTCTCGCCACCAATGTCGCCGAAACCGCGCTCACCGTCCCTGGCATCCGGGTCGTCATCGACACCGGTCTAGCGCGCATCACTCGCTACTCATGGCGTTCGCGCATCGAGCGCCTCGCGCTGGAACCCATCGCACAGGATGCCGCGATCCAACGCGCGGGCCGCTGTGGTCGAATCGGCCCTGGCACCTGCGTGCGGCTCTACAGCGAAGCCGACTTTCGCGCTCGCCCGGCGCACGGCGACCCAGAAATCCTGCGATCGAATCTCGCCCACGTGCTGCTCGCCATGCGCTGGATGCGCCTGCCTGAACCCCAGCGTTTCGAATTTCTCGATCCACCTGAAAACCGCGCCTGGCGCGATGCCGAGAAGCTTTTGCTCGAAATCGGCGCCCTCGATTCCCACGGCCGGCTCAGCGCCCGCGGACGCCGCATGGCACGCCTGCCGCTAGACCCCAGCCTCGCGGCGACCCTCGACGCAGCCACCGATCGTCAAAGTCTGCGCGCCCTGCTGACCATCGTTGCATTTCTTGGTGTTCAGGACCCGCGCGAGCGCCCGCCGCAGGCTCGCGGTGAAGCCGACGCCGCGCATGACGAATGGCGCGTCGGACATTCGGATTTTCTCGGCATCCTGAAACTCTGGATGGCCTGGCACTCCGCGCGCGAAGACCTCGGTTCGGCGGCGTTCGCCCGCTGGTGCCACAGCCATTTCCTGCACGCCGGGCGCCTGCGTGAATGGGCCACACTCCGCCGCGAACTCGCCGCACTGCTCGAGCGTCTCGGCACCGATCACAATCACGACACGCCATCCAACCCACCGACCAACGCGAGCCCGAGCCAAGCTGCCGACTCAAACGACCGATTGACTGACGACTTCTCACCCGCACTTGAGCGCGCGATCCACAGCGCCTTGATCGAAGGTTTCGCAAGCCAACTCGCGCAACGTGAAGCGCAGCAGGACGCCCGTCGCAGCACGCCCCGCGGTCAGGACTCCAGCCCTCGTCGCCGACCTCGGGCGCGCTATCGCTCGACCCGCAACCGCAGCCTGACGCTCCACCCGAGCTCAGCCCTCAGCCGCAAACCACCGGCATGGATCGTCGCAGCCGACATCGTCGAAACACATGAAGTTCATGCTCGCATCGCCGGACGCATCGAATCCGCCTGGATCGTCGCGGCGATTCCGCATCTACTCAAACGTGAACGCCTCGAACCGCATTTCGAGCCACGTAGTGGGCGAGTCCTGGTGCGCGAGCGCCTCCTCTACCACGGCTTGCTCGTCGATCAGGGGCAAACGCGATCGCTCGCACACTACGATCCCGCCGCCTCACGCGATCGATTTATCCGCGATGGGCTAGCCCGCCTGCCTCTTGCTGTCGAAGCGCTCGTGGACGCCAGCCTCGGTCTTGCGCCTGACCTCGCTGCGACTGACGACGAAGCCGCACCGCAGTCCGGAGGCGCCGGCGAATCGCAGATTCGCTGGCAATCAAAGAGCCGCGTCATGCGCGCCAACGCCGCCTGGCTCGAATCCGAAGCCGAACTCGCCGTGCGCAGCCGGCGCCCCGAGCGCGTCCCCACCGAGGACATGCTCTACCTGCACTACGCCGCCTGCGTGCCTGACACCATCACCGACGGTCCGAGTTTCGAGCACTGGCTGCGGAGCCTCGAGCGACGCAACGACCCAGCGGCCCGTGACACCCTCGACCGCCTTAGCCTCGCCACTGGGCTTTGTTCTGCGCCTCTGGCGAGCCTCTTCGACGAGTCCAACATCACGACCCATGACGGCTCGATCGAGCGGACGAGCCACGCAGCCGTCAAGACCCCGACGAACCACACCCATCCGCCACACTCACACGACAACGGCCGGACGACCCTCAACCACGCACCGGATGATCGCACGTCATCCACCACGCGAACCGATCACGACCCGCACAGCGCCGCTCACACGGCAAGCACGTCGACGCGTGCCGCCAGACCTTCGCGCGCTGCCCCCCCTTGCGCTGAATCCGCAAGCACGGGTTCGTCCCATAAACGCCCTCGAGACGGCACGACTCGAGACGAGGCCCACGGTCATTCCACACCCCTCGGCGACCTTCGCGCAAAACTGCGCACCGCCACCGGCGGCCCGGCCACCACCGATCTGGCCGCGGCACTTGCGGCCGCCGTTGACGCGGCGGCACAGCCTCCCGCGAAGTCCGCCGCGACGGAAGCCACCCACGACGATGTGGCCCGTGCGCGCAAAGCGACCGCGGCCCGACCTTCCACTCCATCCCGATCGGCGGCCACCAGCGCGACGGCCGCCCCCAAGACAGCGACACCACCAGATCCGCGCGAAGCATCTGCCGAACCGACGATCAACGCCAACGACTTCCCCGACAGACTGAAGATCGGCGCGCGCGAGCTGCCACTGCGCTATCGCTTCAAACCGGGTGCCGACGACGATGGCGTCACCTTGCACATCCCCCTCGGCCTGCTCCGCGGTCTGCCCGACCATGCCGGCGACTGGCTCGTGCCGGGCCTGCTAGAGGCACGCGCTGTAGGTCTCATCAAAACCCTACCCAAAGCACTCCGCCGGCATCTCGTGCCCGCCCCCGACATCGCCAAGCGAGCCCTGGCTCTCGTCGACCTCGCCACCCAGACCAATAGCAAGCCGTTCCTCGCGGTCTACGCCGCCAGCCTGAGCCGAATTGGCGGCGTCACCGTCACACCGAGCGATTTTCAGCTCGAAAACCTCGACACCCATCTCGCGATGCGATTTCAGGTTCTCGACCGCGACGGAAACCCTCTCATCGCCAGCCGCGACCTCGCAGCACTCAAGCGCCGTTTCCGCGACAGCGTCGAAGCGCATTTCGCGGCCAAAAGCGCCGCCGAACTGCGCCGCAGCGGCATCACACGCTGGGATTTCGGCACCCTGCCGGAGCGCATCGAGCTCGAGGAACACGGGGCCCGCATCCCCGTCGTACCCGTCCTCATCGATGAGGGAGACGCGGTTCGGCTCGACGTCGAACCCGACCCACGTCAAGCGCGTAACCTTTTGATTCGCGGCCTATCTCGTCTAATCATCCTGCATCTCAAGCGGGACATCCGCGACATCGCCCGCCAGCTTCCCGAGATCGGCGCGAGTGAGATTCGTCTCCGCGGTCTGCTCGGGCGCGATCCCGCACTACCACTGCGCGATCAAATCATGCTCGCCACCTGCCGGACGCTGCTCTACCGCGACACTCCACGGGACACGCCGCAAGCTCCGGCCAGCCGCGCGAACGAGACCGACACGCTTTTCGATCCGCCTCGCGACGCGCAGGCCCTTGCCGCTCGCCTCGAAATGCGACGCCACGAGCTCACGCCGACGGCGTTTACGCTGGCCACCCACGTCGCTGCAATTCTCGAACGCGCACAACCGCTGGTGTTACGACTCAACCAATCCCGACCTCTGCACTGGGTCGAGCCCGGGCGAGACATCGACGCTCAACTTGCGCGACTGCTGTCCGAAGACTTCGCCTGGTCCACGCCCCCCGAACGCCTGAGCGATCTCCCGCGCTACCTCGAGGCCATCGATCATCGCCTCGATCGGCTCGATCACGATCCGGAAAAAGACCGTCGGGCGCGCAGTGCGATCGAGGCGATCGAAGCCGATCTTTTCGATTTGCTCAATGAATTTCCCGACGAACCCGATCTGGTCGAGCTGCGCTGGCAGAGCGAGGAGCTACGCGTCGCAACGTTCGCACCCGGTATGCGCGTTCGCGGCAAAGTCTCCGTCGCGCGCATCGACCAAGGCATCGAATCACTGCTTACACGTCTCGACCGCGCGGGCCGCCTGAGCCGTGACAAACGTGCCGGCCTACGCCGCACCCGCTCGGCCCGAAACCGCGACTGACCGGGTTCTGACGCCCACTCAGAATCGGACCAAAGCTAGATGCACCACAGACAGACGCTGTCCAATCTTACGCGTGGGCGTCCGCCGCGGCGCGCGACGCTGCACCCGCAAGCCCGTCTCCGCATGGGGCCAGGCTTTCGCCCCCATCGCACCGACCGAAACTGCACAGCCGCAACAGGGACAACCCCGCCGATCAACGATTGATGCTGCACAATCACGCGCTCCGGCTCATTGCGATGCCTCAACAACGCCACACACGGCAGCGCCAAAACCCTCTGCACCGCAAACTTCAACGCCCGACGCGGCCCGTGGATCGGTATCTGGCCCGTTGAGTATCGAACAGAGCCGACAGTCACATTCCCTAACGACCTCTACTCGCGGCGGCGAGCGCCTCGACCGAAACGACTGGAGACGGCCCTGCAATGCTCATCGGAGACGCGCGCCCCCGACATCTGCTGATCGTCGGCGGCGGATTGATTGGCTTATCGACGGCCTATGCAGCGTTACAGCGCGGTTGGCGGATCACGCTGATCGAGGGTGAAAGCGCGCCGGGTCAAATGACCAGCGCTGCCAACGGCGGCATGCTGCACGTCTCACACACCGAGCCTTGGAACGCGCCAGGCATCAGCCGTGTTTTCCTGCGCGCGCTGTTCGATGCCTCGGGGGCCGTTCGCGTCGACCTCGGCGCACTTTCAAGACAACTGCCTTGGGCGATGTCCTTCCTGTGGCACGCCCGCCGCGGGCCGTTCCAGCGTGCGACAGAAGCCAACGCCCAACTCGCCGTACATTCACTCGCGACCCTGCGGCGGTGGCTCGACCAAGACCCCACCCTCGCCGCCGAATCTCTTTTTGACGCTTCCGGCATCCTCAAGATCTACCGCGACAGAGACGATCTCGACCGCCACGCTCGCGCTGCCGAACGAGCGCTCGCGCCGCTGGGCGTCCGCGTCGAGCGAATTGATCGCGCCGCATGCCTTGCCCGCGAGCCCCTCCTCGACACGAATGCACATCGTTGCGACTCGAACTCGGCTCACGATCCGGCGGCGAACTCCGAACTCATCGGCGGCCTGTGGTATCCCGACGACGCCGTTGGCGACGCCGGACGCTTTTGCCGCGCCCTGACCGACCGTCTTCTTGCCGATCCCGCTGCACGCGTGCTGCCCGCAACGCGCGTCGTCGATCTGCGCCTGCATCGCGGCCGCTTCGACGCCGCGCTCGTCGTCGAACGATCTCGTCACAGGACCGGTGACCTTACGGGCGCGGACACCGATCGATCACGCTCATCGCGCGAAACATGTCGCACCCAGGGCGCAACACCGATCGCGGCCGATACCTGTGTCGTCGCCAACGGCGTCGATGCACCACGGCTTCTCGCGCGCCTCGGCCTCCGTCTGCCGATCGCGCCAGTACGCGGCTATTCACTGACTCTGCCCGGCGATGCGCTGCCGCTGCCACTCGCCACACCTCTGATCGACGACGCCAACAAAATCGTCGTCACCCCGCTCGGACGTCACGCCGAGCGGGCGGGCTTTCCGGATCGTATTCGTATCGCCGGCGGCGCCGACATTGCAGGCTTCTCGCGAACGCCGCCGCGCCATCGACTCGCAACGATCTATCGCTCAGCCCAAGCTCTACTGCGCGATCTGCCCGCCGCCGAGGGCGTCGATGGACTCGACTCACGATGGCAGCCCTGGGCGGGTCTGCGCCCGATGCCCGCGCGCGGGCGTCCCTATATCGGGCCCACTCGTTTTCCCGGAGTTTGGATCAACGCAGGCGTCGGTCATCTCGGTTGGACCTTCGCTGCTGGCAGCGCCGATCGCCTCATCGCCGCACTCGCCGGTGACGACGGGGCACTCGCCGCCTTGACGCCCCTCCTCTGGGAAGGTTGACACGGCAATCGCGGCAAAACGCCCCCGCGGCAACGCTGACGAAAGCCGCGACTAGGCTGCTGGGTAAAGCGCCTCGAGCGCAGCAATGCACCCGCACATAAACTGGTATAGCGTCTCCTTCACGGTGCCAACACCCCTGATGGAAGCCCGCGATGCAACCAATTGATCTCAAGCGCCTCGTCCTCCACGCGCGACCACGATTCAACACGCACGGCACGGGGACGCCCCCCAGCCAACGACGCCGGATGTTCGCGTTTACAGCGGCGTTACCGCCGAGCGAGCGCCTCGCTCAAAGCGGCCCAGTCGTGTTGTCCGTATGCGCCGGCGTCGCTCTTGCGCTCACCGTCGTACTCGTCGCTGGTTGGATCGCAGTCACGGCATGGATCGGTCAACGCATCGAAACCGAACTGGCCACGCTGCGCGGCACGCTCGTCGCCCATCCGGACATCACCGTGCACCGCTTCGACTATCAGCGTGGGCTGTGGTCCGGCACGCTCGACTACGACCTCGCGATCACGCCGAGCGTGATCGCCAGCATTCCCAGTCTGCAAACCCTCCCCAGCCGCGACGCGGCCCGATCAGACCCTCTCGGTGACGCCAGAGACGACAGCGAGGCCTTCCGGTTCAATCTGACCGGCCGCGCACCCGTGCGTCACGGCCCCTGGGTCGGGCACAGCGCACCTGCGGTCGAGGTCCCGGACAACGTCCTTCGATCGTCGATCCAGACACGCAGCGAGGGCACAGTCATCAACTATGCGGTCAGTTCGGCCCCGTCTGACGGCGTTACGGATTCGACCTCCACGTCCTTTTACGCCTATCGCATGGGCCCAGAAAACCCAAGCGCATCGACACCAGCGTTCTGGCGACGCGAAGCGCTAGGGCTGGCGCGCATCGACTTCGCCCTGCCGCTGCACGACGCCGTCACCAACCGCCTGTTCGATGACTTCGTCGAGGCTCATGGGTATGCCGTCACGGCCGGCGAGCCATCCGCAGTCGCAGCTATGGCTCTAAGCTGGCGCATCAACCTCGCCGGCCGTCACCAGATTCGCGGCGTCACACCGGCACTAATCTCGCCACATGTCGATGCGCACCACACCGACGAGGGAGTCTTGACCGTCGCCCTCGCACCGCTCTCGTTCGAAGTTATCGAACACACGCCTGAGCGTTTCGATATCAACCTTTGGTCGCCGGCCCTGAGCGTCACACCAGCGATCAACGAGGCCGAGAACGCGGGGTTCAGATGGAAAAATCTGCGCGTCGCTCTGCGAGCCGAGGCCTCGCGGCTGGTGAACCTCGACGACATCGACACGCTGCTCACCGTAGACTCCATGGCTCGTACGGCACAGCCGTCCGACCCGATCACCGCGCAGCCATCAGGCGGTCAGTGGGCTCAGACCGTCGACGCAGATCTGCGCCGCTGGTTCAAACCCGCGCGCCTCATCGTACCGAACCACGTGCGGATCACCGCCGAACAGTTATCGGCTACGCCTGCGGATGGCGTCAGCGACGTCACGCTCTCCAAACCCGTCGCCCAACTCACACTCGAAACAACCGAAAACGACAACCTCGCCGTCGCAATCGACATCGACGTGCCGGTCGTTCGCTTCGACGACTTCGAGAGCGGCAAGGCCAAGTTGGCCTTGCAGTTGGCTGACGTCGATCGACCCGCCGCGATCGCGTGGCTCGCCACGCAGAGAGCCCTTGCACAATTGACCACGATCACCAAACCGAACGAATCCGCAGGATCCCTACACACCGCACTTGACGCCCTGAACCACGCCACGCTCAGTCGATTGATCGATGGCGGCTTCAGCCTTCGCCTCGAGCCGATGATTGCGAGCGATGCGAACGGCACGCTGGTCACCGCCGGAGCTGCTTTGCGTCTCTCGCCTGGCGCCATTTCCACTGCCCGCGATCGGGGTCTCAAAGATAGACCGGACTCGCGTGATGACCTGATCGTCGTTGTTGCTCAGACGCTGAATGGCGAAGCCAACGTCCGCGTCGACCTCGCGGCGCTCCAGCGCCTATTCACATCGATCGCGACGTCGCGTGCTCCGAACCGGGCCTCAGTCCCGATCGAAACCGCGATTCAGCTCGGCATCATCCAGTTTGCGCTGATCAGTACCGGTTTCTTTACATCGGATGGAGAAGCACTGATCGGCCGCGCTCGAATCGAAGACGGTCAAATCAAAGGACCAAAAGAGAGCATCAACATCGACGAAATCATCACCCGATTTTGACGCGCCACAAAAACAGCGGGGCGAGCGACGCAGACAACTTCTCCCGATCACCGAACCGATCCCATCGCGTTGGAACACGCAGGGCGAAAGCGCACCGCCATCACCGCCGACTCATCAAATAAGGATCGACTAGGAAGGCGCCATCCAAGACGACGAGGCTTACCCCTAAAACGACGAGCTGGGCCGAGTCGCCGGATCGGAACAGTCAAGACGTCCAACGACGCCCCTGCGCGAGGCTCCAGCCCGGATTGTTCAATGCCTGCCCGACCTCGCTCATCCTGAACACCATCGAGCGTCCTGATCAAGAATGCGCCACGGGGAGCCGCGAATAGAACGCGGCGCAACGCGCCTAAAAACCGTGCCACAAACCATCTCTCGTCGCTGCGCGAGAAGCAGGCCCCCGGTGATCATCCGCGCAGCGGTCGATTCCGCGTTTCCTCAGGTTCCGGCGCAGCATCGCGCGGTCAGCCGCGCAAGCTCTCCACGTGCAGCGGCGTCAACAGGATAAGACGCCGCCTGCACCGCCGCACTCCAGCCTTGCATCAAATCAGGCAACGCCGCGATGACCTGACGCATGCGCAGACGAGCGACACCTCCCAGCGGCCAAGTCGCACGCATGGCAGCGTGCTCGGTCGCATCACAGACCCACACCGCCCATCGCGGCTCCCCGACATCGAGGCGATGAGCATCGACAACGATGCGGTAAACCGACTCGGCTTTCATGTCGGCCATGCCGACCGCCGGCCCCACGTGGCGCACGCGCAGCCGTGCTGCAAGGTCGTCGAGAGCCGCATTGAACACGGCAAGCGCATCGGCAGTCGCGGCGTCAACACGCCCCTGCTCGGCAGACGCGACCGAGAACAATCGAAGCAACGCCTCTTCGAGCGCCGTCGATTGCACCGCGGGCGCAGACGACCGCGTCCTTGCGTTGGTCTCGTCAGGCTTCGGCGCAGCTGAAGTCGAAGCGTGAACAGAGGTGGTTTGATCTACCATGCGATACGTCCTTCAAAAAAACGTTAAACGAAGAATGCCGAAAAGCGGAGTGCCCAGTTTAAGGCCCGAACTACACCCTCTGACGCTTGGCGCGGACGCGCAGGCCTCTGCCGCCGTTTAAAAAAACTCCACGCCGTTGAAACCTTCAGAAATATTGAAAATCTCGCTTGTCGACTGGCGTGGTCCGAGCGGTCGAGAACAGACCTACTCTGACCCTCTCCAAAGGCGCCCGGCGACCGATGCCGCCTAGCCGCAGCACTCGATCGGCACCGATGGATCGGCTGCAATTGAACAGCCGCAGTGGACCCGCAATGATCGACGACGCCCACCTCGCCGCGCCCGGCCTCAGCCGGCCCGGTCACCCACTCCCGACCACTCGCAGAGGGCCCACGACGACAACCTGATCGCGACCGAGCGCCCACGACGCCCAACGCCAAAACGCCCAACTCCGACCAACCCAAGGCTTACCCATGGTACCCGAGCATCACGAAAAACCTGACGATATCGAGATCACCGATGCGCGAGTCGCGACCGCTCTGAGCATCGCTGGATCCGATCCCGGTGGCGGAGCCGGTGCACAAGCCGATCTCGCGACGTTCTTGCGCCTCGGTGTGCATGGCGCTACGGCGATCACAGCGATCACCGTGCAGGACACTCAACGCGTCGAAAGCTTTGATCTCGTCCGCAGCGAGACACTGGCTCGTCAGATCGAAATCACCCTCGAGGATTGTCGCGTGGCGGCCATCAAGATCGGCATGCTCGGCAGTGTCGACAATGTGTGTCGAGTCGCCGCGATCCTGGACAACCACCGCGACATTCCCGTCGTTCTCGATCCAGTCATGGTCGCCGGCGGCGGCGGCACACTGGCCACACAGGCTGTCGTTGACGCCACCCGCGCCGAACTTCTGCCGCGCGCCTCGATCATCACACCAAACTGGGCAGAAGCGCTGCGACTGACGGCACCTCGGCACGACGCTGACCTGAGCCACCTTGCCACTCGGCTCAACACCCCTCGAATCGGCGACGGCCATTCGATGCAGGACCAAATCGCGGCGGAAATCGCGATTCTGGCGGACGCGGTCGCCGAAACGCTAAACGGTTTCGGATGCGAGGCGGTGTTGATCACCGGTGGCGACCCTCCAATCTCGGCGCCGCCAAATGATCCCCCGCCAGCAGGCAATGTGTACGACAGCAACGATACGAACGACACGTACGACAACCCCGCACCGCCCGTGTGCAACCACTGGTATCGACGCGGACAACCTCCGCAACGCTTTGAACTGCCGCGCCATCGCGGGGTCTTTCATGGATCGGGCTGTACGCTGGCGGCGGCGATCGCGGCTCATCTGGCTCTCGGCCACACACAGCACCAAGCGGTTCTTGGCGCCCAGGACTTTATGATTGAGGCCATCAGTCGAGCCTATCGCAGCGGCCACGGCCAATGGATACCCGAGCGCCGCCACCCGGTCACCCGCGCGATCGTCCCGGCGACGACCGAGCCGAGACGATCGGACTCCAATCACTGATCACGAACATGTTGAATGACCACGAGAGACACCATCGCGCCAATCGCCAAGACACCTCGACCGCACATCGGTTGAACGCCGAGGTGCCCAAACTCACGCCGCCTCCAGTCCTCGTAGAGGGTTGAACCGATGCCTGAAGCAATGCTCTGGCTTCGGCTGACTTTGGCGCGGTGACCACAGACGAAATGAATCCGACACACGAGCCAAGCCTCGGCGATATGACAGATCAAAGCCTCATCGCAGCAGACATTCCCGTTGCGCCTCGCGGTCTGTACTGGATCGCGCCATCTCCGCCCGACGAGGCCTGTCGCCTCGTCGCGTGGTGGAAACTGGTCGATGCAGTGCTCGCAGCACGCCCGGCTTGCGTACAGTGGCGCGACAAATCCAGCCGCCGTGATCGCGATCGACAACGTCTGGCCGCTGATTTCGGCACGGCGGTTCGCGCCGCCGGCAGCCGCTGGATCGTCAACGACGATGTCGCGATCGCTCTCGAGCTGGGTGCCGACGGCATACATCTGGGGCAATCCGACCTCGATCGTATCGCCGCCCAATTCACCGAAGAAACACCAGCACAGGCGCAGCCATGCGCAGCGGTCAAACGCTCGACGCCACAATGCCTGCGCGGCCACGCCATGTCCAAATTACGCCAGATGCTGGGATCGCGACGCTCGTTCGGCATCACCTGCCACAATCGGCTCGATCTAGCGGCTGAAGCCGCGCATGGCACCGCCGACCTGCTTGCATTCGGCGCCTTCTTCCCTTCGATGACCAAACCCGAAGCCTTTGCCACATCCCCGGCGTCGCTCGAGTTGCTCAGCGCTGCGCGACAAGCGCACCCCGACGCGACAATCTGCGCGATTGGCGGGATCACCGCGGCCCACGCCCCGGCGCTTTACGCCGCGGGCACCGATCTCATTGCCGTCTCGAGCGCGATCTCGCAGGCTGCCGACCCAACAGCTGCAGCACAGGCCTTCGCGCCGCTCAACCGTCAGTCTCTGTAACCAGACGACGATGAGCGATCACTGGAACCTCAAGTCGTTGCGTCGGATTGCCGGCGATACGCGCCCAAAAACGCCGCCGGGCGCGCCAAATCCGCGGCGCTCGCACGAATGACTTCTCACAACGACGACCAACCGAGTCGAAGACGCTCCCGGCATTCAACAGCTTCATCGCGGTCGGATTCGCCCGGGCCGAATGCCTCCGCGCCCCACTCGCGCCGGCATGGCGTTCAAGCGCCCGCTTCATGCGACTTCGAGTCCCTGACGCCGCACTCATCCGACGCCGACTCGCCCGGCTCGAAGCCGTCAAGGTTGGACGCCCCGGCAGCGCATTCGGACGAATACACCTCGGCGCAGAATCAAAACCTAGCGCTCAACCAGACCCCTACAGGCCGCACCGACGTGGAAATCGTCGCCGCGTCAGACCCTCACGACGCCCTTGGCGCTTTCACCGCCGCGACGCAAGCCTGGTTTCGAGCAAACTTCGCCCGCCCGACGCGCATCCAGCAGATGGGCTGGCCCGCAATTCATACGGGCGCACACACCCTACTCATTGCGCCCACCGGCAGCGGAAAAACCCTCGCAGCTTTTCTGGTCGCGATCGACCGGTTGTTACGCGGGCGACCGCGCGATGGCGAATTGGCGCCACAGGCGGCCACACACGCCGAGCCAACCAAGACGCACCGGGCCAAGCCGAGGGCAGCGACAACGTCAGACAAATCGGAAAAGCCGCAACGACGGGGCTGGCGCATCGTCTACATTTCACCGCTCAAAGCGTTGGCCGCCGACGTCGAGCGCAATCTCCGCGCACCACTCGTCGGCATCGCCCATCACGCATTACGCCGTGGTGAGCCGGCGCCCGAGATTCGTATCGACCTGCGCACCGGCGACACGCCAACCCGCGAGCGCGCGCGTCAGGCACGCGACCCCGGCGACATCCTCATCACGACGCCCGAATCGCTGTACCTACTACTGGCGTCCAAAGCCGCTGATCTCCTGCGTGACATCGACACCTTGATCATCGACGAAGTCCATGCGGTCGCCGGTAGCAAACGCGGCGCACATCTTGCGTTATCGTGCGAACGTCTCGCTTCGATCCAGCCCGATGCCACCACCGACCGCCCCCAGCGCATTGGCCTGTCCGCGACCGTAGAGCCGCCTTCTGCGGCCGCACGCTGGCTCGGCGGAGACCGAGACGTCACGATCTGTGACGCAGCCGAGCCGCCGCACCTCGATCTTGCGGTTCTGCTTCCAGAAGAACTCGACGAAATCGATGACGTCCGCGACCCGGCGGACCCGACAGGCGCGGGCGGCGGCTGGCCGAATCCCGTGCCAGCAACATCAGCGGCACCTGCGATTACCGCCGGCTCGATCCTCGGCCAGCTCTACGCCGACGCCGTCAGTGGTGCGCCTCGCGCCAATCGTGATCGCGCCGCCGCGCTCGAGCGCCACCTGCTGCCGCTGATCCTCAGCCATCGCAGCAGCATCGTATTCGTCAATTCCCGGGGCCTCTGCGAACGCCTGGTTCAGCGGCTCAACACGGCCCACGCCGAAACCCTCGCGGCTCAAGAACCATCGGGCGACGACGCGCCCACGGGCCAAGGCATCGACCCTGACATTCTCGAAGAGTCTTCCGCGACCGATACCGTTCATACGCCCCCCCGACCGCCAGAGCTGTGCGCCGCACACCACGGCAGCGTCTCGCACGCACGCAGAGCCGAGCTCGAAGAACGCCTCAAATCAGGCGCGATCCGCGCCCTCGTCGCGACCTCATCATTGGAGCTTGGCGTCGACATGGGCGCGGTCGATCTCGTCATCCTGGTCGAATCGCCCGGCGCCGTATCACGCGGCCTGCAACGCGCCGGCCGCGCGGGCCACGGCGTCGATCAGACCTCGATCGCACGCATCGTGCCGCGCCATCGCTACGAACTGCTCGAGTGCGCCGTCCTCGGCGCCGAAATGCTCGCCGGTCGCATTGAACCGCTGGTCATTCCCCGTGCGCCCCTCGACGTCCTCGCGCAGCAGATCGTCGCGATCGTTTGCGCGGCCCCTGATGGCGAACCGACACCCGTCAAAGACGTCGAGCGATTGATTCGACGGGCAGCACCGTTCACCGATCTCGCCGATGCCGCGCTCCACGCCGTTCTCGATCTGTTGAGTGGCCACTATCCCTCGACCGAACTGGCGCATTTGCGCCCATGGCTCGCCTACGACCGCGCCGAGCAAACACTGACACCCCGACGCGGTGCGCGCCTCGCCGTACGCTTGAACGCCGGCACCATCCCCGACCGCGGGCAATACCGGGTCCAGCTGGGCGATTCCGGGACACGAATCGGCGAGCTCGACGAAGAAATGGTGCACGAGTTGCGTCCGGGTGAAATCCTCACGCTTGGCGCATCGAGTTGGCGCGTCGAAGACATCACCCACGATGCCGTGCACGTATCTCCCGCACCCGGACTGACCGGCAAATTGCCATTCTGGCGCGGCGACGGCCCAGGCCGACCGCTCGCGCTTGGCCAACTGATGCTCGAACTCAACGCCGCACTCGAGCCGCTATCCGATTCCGATCGCCTGCGCTACCTGCTGGCCGAGACGCCGCTATCGCCACCGGCCGCGCGCGAACTCACGCGCCTGATCGACGAACAGATCCAGGCTGCCGGTGTTTTGCCAGGCCCTCGGCGCATCGTCATCGAACGTTTTCGCGATGAACTTGGCGACTGGCGCGTGTGCATTCATGCGCCGTTCGGCACCCCCGTCCTCACACCCTGGGCGCTCGCGCTGCAACACCGCCTCGCCGAGGATACCGGCTTCAATGTACAGGTGCTCTACACCGACGACGGCATCATGCTGCGCCTCACCGACGGCGACGCAACACCAGAACTCGAAACGCTATTGCCGGACGCCGCCGAGCTCGAACGCATCGTCACCGAACAGCTCGCGCAATCGAGCGTTTTTGCTGCCCGCTTCCGTGAAAACGCCGCGCGCGCCCTACTGCTCGCACGCAATCGGCCCGACCGCCGCACCCCGCTGTGGGCCCAGCGAATCCAGTCGGCCCAACTGCTCGCGGCGGTGCAGCGCTACCCAACCTTCCCGATCGTGCTGGAAACCTATCGCGAACTGCTCGCCGACGTCTTCGATCTCAACGGGCTACGACAGATCCTCGACGACATCCAGCGCGGCTCGATCGACATCATCGAAGTCGAAACGCCCCGCGCCTCCCCGCTCGCCCGCTCGCTCGCGTTTGCCTTCGTCTCCGCCTACGTCTACGAAGGTGACGCGCCACTCGCCGAACGTCGAGCGCAGGCCCTCACCCTCGACCGTGAACTCCTCGCCGAACTCATCGGTCACGCCGACCTGCGTGAACTGCTCGATCTCGGCGTCATCGAACACCTCGAACGAGAACTGCGCGGCGAAACGCCCAACAGCGTGCCGCGATCGGTCGACGAACTACACGACTGGCTACGACGACTCGGCGATCGCCGAACGGACGAAATCGTAGCGCTTGCGCTGGCAATCGCCCAGACCGACGCTGAAACCGACGGCCCCGACATCGAGGCGACCGACGGCCCCACGACACGTCCAGACGAGACCGACTCACAGCCCACACCATCAGCGCAAACCGTCGCCCACGCCCGAGCCACACTGGATACATGGCTTGCACAACTTCGCGACAGCCGCCGCGCCGCTGTGGTGAGGATCGCCGGCGAACCACGCTGGATCGCCGCAGACGACGCCGGCCTCTACCGCGATGCGCTGGGTCTTGCCCCGCCCGCAGGACTGCCCGACCGTTTTCTTGAACGTCGAGAGAGCCCGCTCGAGCAACTCCTCGCCCGCTATGCCGCGACCCACGGGCCATTCGAAGCCCAAGCCTTTGCGCAGCGATACGACCTGCCCATCGCCTTGGTCGATCAAGCCGCTCAGGCGCTGGTTCGCAGCGGGCGCCTGACTCGCGGGGCGCTGCGCCCCGGCGGACAGGGTATCGAGCTCTGTCACATTGAAATCCTGCGTCGCATCAAACGCCGCACCCTCGCCTCGGCGCGCCAAGAAGTCGCCGCCGTCGACGGCGCCACCTATCAACGCTTCCTGCTCGAATGGCAGGGGCTCGCAGACTCGCACGACCGGCCACGGATCGAAGATGTCCTGCTTCAGCTCGAAGGCCACGCCGCGCCCTGGTCACTGTGGCGTGACGTCATCCTGCCCTCCCGCCTCGCAAACTTTCGCCTCGACACCCTTGAGCTACTGATCGCTCGCGGCGAATGGCAATGGCTTGGCGCGAATCCTGCCGGCCCCAGAGACGCCCGCGTTCGATTCCTGCGTCGCGAGGCCCTCGCTCTGATGCCAGCCGACGCTCCGAGTCACGATCGCACGCCGTCCGCATCCGACAATGCCCGTGACGAACGACTGCTACTCGACATTCTGGAACGCCGCGGTACGGCCTACTACATGGATCTTGTCGAAGCCTGGCGCGACGCCTCGGCGGACATTCAAAACGCTCACCGTCGCTCCGAAGGCGACAGCAAAGCCGCTTCGAACGAGCGCCGCAACACCGTCCCCCTCACAGAGCTCGACGACGTTCTCGCTCGACTGTTGTGGACCGGGCGCGTCATCAACGACACACTTGGCCCGCTGCGCAGCCTCGGTCAATCAAAAACCGCCAACGGCAAGCGCTCGATCGCTGGACGGCCAACAGCACGCGCGTGGCGATCAATCGGCCAAACCCGCCAACCCATTGGCGGCAGCCCCCCTGACGTCAACGCGGCAAACACCGCCACATGGCTCAACGATGAGCGCCCCGATCGCGACGCAATATCGCCATTCGGCCCATCGCTCCGGCTCGGGCGCAGCACACGGCGCCGGCAGCAAGGTACGCGCGGCCTCGCGGGCGGTCGTTACACCAGCCTAACCACCGAGATTCAACGCGGTCTGCGCGAACTCGCACGAGACGACGCAGAGCGGACGTCAGTCGACACCGAACGGGCACTGCTGCTGGTCGATCAATGGCTGGAACGTTACGGTTTCATCTCGCGGGCCACCGTTCAGGCCGAGGGCTTCGACGGCGGCTTTGGCGCGTTATACCCAGTGCTCAAGCAGCTCGAAGAACAAGGGCATCTGCGCCGCGGGCACTTTATCGAAGGCCTCGACGGCATCCAATTCGCGCGCCGTCACGCGATCGATCGCCTGCGCAGTCTCGAGCGCCCCGCCGATGGACTGCTCGCAGAGAATGATCACAGACCGCGAGCAAAATCCGGCGGCGCTCACAGCCGATCACGACACGATACCGAATCATCGACGGGCTTAATTGCCGGCCGCAGCTCGCCCGTCACGGCGAATGCCGGCGCCTGGAGCCCCCCGCACTGGAGCGAGGAAGCCTCCGCGCCTCCGGTACATTGGCTCGCCGCGCTCGACCCCGCGCAACCTTGGGGCCGCCTGTTGCGTTGGCCCGATCGCAGCGCGAGCAACGCGTGTGCAAACGACGACACCGCGCAATCGACGAGCGCTACCAACGATCCAACGTCGACGCAGGAACGCAGCAACGGCGGCCGCAGCGCAAGCGCCCGCTTGATCGTTGGTGGATGGCTCGGCCTCTTCGATGGCCACCCCGTGTTGTTTGTCAGCGTCCCCGGGAAACGCTTTGAGGTGATCGCCGACAAACGCCCCAACGGACAGCCCCTGACTGACGTCGACTGGATCGCGTTATGGCAATCGTTCGCGTCAACCGTCGGTGCGGTGGGGCCGCGTAGAGGCATCGCCATCGAGCGCGTCGACCAACAACCGTTGCTCGAGACCGCCTGGACTCAGCGCCTGCGCGACGCAGGGGCTGAAAGCACACCCAGCGGTGTGCTCTTTGCTCACAATCACCCGCCGACCGGCCGCGCGCGGCGCCGCGTCTGAGGCCGCTTATCGGCTTCAGGCAGGGGATGCTGGCGATTGATTGGCGGCAGTCGTTCAAAAACACTGTGAAGACCGGCCCGGTCCAGAACGCCACTTTCGACAGACCTGGCTCGCACTCATCGCCACCGCGTCGATTTCGATTGCACAAGACCCTGGCGACTCAAGCAAAGTCTAATCGTTAATGCAACCCGAAAACGGCGCTGCAGTTCGAACGTGCCGTCACGCAAGCCGTTTGGGAAACACGGACGAACGCGGTGAAAGAAGTGCGGTGCGCAACGAGACACCACCATACGCGATAGCGCGAGCACCGCGCCGCGATGCGCACACGCCGCCAAGTGCGCCGTGGTTCGTCCGTGGCGATCGCACACTCACAACCCGACCTCGCTGAAGTCGTCCCGCGGAACCGTTTCATCACAAGCGCTGCTGTATCGATTCGTCAATCCATCAACCATTCCCAAAGCACGACCAACGCCCCATTGCGATAGCGAACACAGGCCGGATCGACGAATCGACGGGATCAGCGAGACTCGAAAAAATCAGCGGAAGGGATCGTACAGCGCGTCATAATCCTCAACCTGCGGCGGCAGCTGCACGAAATAGCCCTGATCCTTGAGCGCTTGTCGCGCCGTCTCCGCATCAACTCGAGCCAGTTTCCGCCCCGCTGTCAAATCAAAGCTCAGCGCCGGTTCAAGTTTGCCGACCGCTCGCAGCAGCTCTTCCGGCAGCACCGAGAAATCATCCTGTTTGAGTAGGTAGACAAACATCTCGGCACGCCGCGTCGCGCGATACACAAACACCTTCATACATCACTCCCACTACGCCTGAGCTCTATAGATCGGCCATGAAGCAACTCCACAAAACGCTGAGTGTGCCGACTCAAACATCCAAGGAATTCACCCCGTGGACCATAAGAAAGTTATGTCTAGGTCACGCGGTCGAGAGCGTGGCGGCCGTTATACGGTGAGTCGGTACTCAAGCGTTTGCGCGCGGAGCGCACGCCTTTGGCGTGAACCTGAAAATCGTGCGTGCCTGGATTCAGCGCTGCTACGGTCAAGACCGGTCGCTTTTTCTGAATCGCTCGCCACGAGTCCAGCGACCCGCGCCGCCGAATGGGTCGCGCGGGTCGCTGGGCCGGATGTCAGGCACGGGCCTCACGTTGCCAGCGCCCGGACATCGCTGAAAACGCCCGGTTCGTAAGTTCACGCGCGCCAGCATCATCCGCTTTTTTGGCGCGCGGAACGGCATCGTCTCGATTCAAACTCCGAGCGCCTTGCACCGCATCCCGCTCACGGCCATCGTCAGCGCCCTCCATGAACCGCCTAGAGGTCCTACGGGATGCGCGCGCTACGACCGTATCCGCTAGGTCGTCAGATACGTCGTGTGATCGAGACCTTGATCAAGCGCGCCAAGCAGCGTCGCCGCCTCGGCCCCCTTGAGTCCCGCCGCGTACACCTTGTCGCGATACGCGCGCCTGAGACGATCCGGATCGAAATGCACGTAACGCAACAGTTCCCCAACGGTGTCGCCGCGCTCCATATCAAGCACGCTGTACCCGTCGTCAGTCAGCTCGATATTCACCGAATCGGTATCACCGAACAGGTTGTGCAAATCGCCGAGGATCTCCTGATACGCCCCAACCAGGAACACCCCGAGATAGTAGCGGTCCCCCGGCCGCCAAGCGTGCAGCGGTAGCGTCGACACCACGCGCCCACGCTCGACATAGCGATCGACATGGCCATCGGAATCGCAGGTCAGATCCTGCAACACGCCGCGCGCTGTCGCCGGCTCGTTCAGCCTGTGCAGAGGCAGAATCGGAAAAATCTGATCGATAGCCCAAGCATCGGGGATCGACTGAAACACCGAGAAATTACAGAAGTACTTGTCGGCCATTTTTTCAGTCAGCTCGGTGCGCACTTCGTCAGGCAACACCTCGGAGGGCGCCAGCAAGCGCTTGCCGATTGCGAAATACAGCGATTCAGCCTCGGCACGAGCGGCCAGCGACAAAGCGCCCCGCGCAAAAGCCTCCTGACACTCTGACACCATGAACGCGGCGTCATGATAGATCTCAGAAGGCGGCCGGTTGCTCCCAGCCGCCAACTCCCGTAGACCACGCAAAGCCAAGGGCGCCTCATCATCCGTTGGCTGCAGCGGCTGCGATGGCGCCGACTCGTGATCGATCACATTGGTGATCAATACGGCGTGGTGAGCCGTCATCGCGCGGCCAGACTCGGTAAACACTTCGGGATGTTCCAGTCCGCGCGCCTCACACAACGCCGCGAGAGGACGCAGGATGTTCAACGCGTACTCCTCGACCGTGTAATTCATCGAGCAGTCGGAGCGTGACCGCGAACCCTCGTAATCGACACCCAAACCGCCGCCGACATCAACGACTTTCAGAACCGCGCCGGCGTCAACCAACTCGGCAAAATAGTGCGCCGCCTCGCCCATTCCCGCCTGCACATCGCGAATGTTGGCGATCTGTGAACCCATGTGAAAGTGCATCAGCTCGAGCCATTCGAGGCCGCCCTCGGCGCGCAGCCGCTCCAACAGCTGCAGCACCTCGGCTGCTGACAGTCCAAATTTCGCCTTTTCACCGCCGGTGTTCTGCCACTTGCCCTTGCCGATCGACGCCAGTCGAACACGGACACCCAACTGCGGCACAATGCCGAGCGCTTTCGCCTCGCGCAGAACCACATCCAGCTCGGACGGCTTTTCGATCACGATATACACACGATGACCGAGGCGCCGGCCGATCAGTGCCAAACGAATGTACTCCGCATCCTTGTAGCCGTTGCAAACGATCACGCCGCCCGCCGGCGCCAGCGCCAGCACCGCGAGCAACTCGGGTTTCGACCCGGCTTCCAGGCCCACACGAGCATTGGGCTCCGAAAGGATGCGATCAACCACCGTACGCTGCTGATTCACCTTGATCGGGTAGATCGATGTGTACGCGCCACGATGGCCGACAGCCTCCGCCGCCGTCGCGAAAGCCCGTTGCAAGCGGCGCACACGGGCTCCGAGCACATCGCGAAAACGCACCAGAACCGGCGGCCCGATGCGCTCAGCGGCCAAGCGTTCTGCAAGTTCGAACAAGTCAACCCCGGGATGATTCGGACGCTCCGGATCGCGCAAAACGACCCGACCTCTGTCTGAAATAGAAAAGAATCCGCCGTTCCAATCATCAATGGCATACCACTCGGCGACGGGGGTTGACGCCCGCCTGTCCGTCGCGGCGCGCAAGGCCTCATCAGCAGCAAACGTATCGGTCACGACTCTCTCTCCCTATCGAGGCTTTGCCTCTCGCGGTTCGCCACGGCGCAGGCGGGCCTCGCCGGTATGCAGCCGCAGCATTCGGACAAGGCCGCCACATCTCCAGCTCAGCCCGACTCTCGGACGCATGCGTTACAGCGGCCTCTTAGCATCCGCGGTCCATCTCCAACAGCCCACGAAGATCACGTCGATCACGCAGCCCATGGCAGCGGTCGCGCTGCGACGCGTCGCAACCGACGCCGAGTCGGCAGCCTTCAATAGACCGCTTGCCCGAATCACAAAGCCCCCGCGAACGCCCCACCACAACGAGACCACGCCGGCGCCGTCAACGACGGCATCGCCACACGCGAGCGGTATGATACGCAGGGTGCTCGTCGTCGACGCGCAATCGCGAAAACTTCATCAACCAATGGCAGCCTTGAATTCGCTCTAAGCTCTGGCCCAATCTCGCCGTGGCCCAAAATTGGACAACCAACATGACGCTCGATCAAAACTGGTTCTCAGAACCCCATCAAGACAGCGCTTTCTCGCTTCGCATCAACGCGAAACTGCACGAAGAACAAACGCCATTTCAAAAAATCGAGATTTACGACACCGTTGGTTTCGGGAAATTGATGGTCATTGATGGCTGCGTGATGCTCACTGATCGAGACAACTTCGTGTATCACGAAATGATGTCGCATCCCGTCTTGTACTCGCATAACGCCCCGAAAAAGGTCGTCATCATTGGCGGCGGCGACTGCGGCACACTGCGTGAGGTCCTCAAGCATCCAGAAGTCGAACACGCGGTTCAGGTCGATATCGACGAACGCGTCACGCGTTTGGCCGAACAGTTTTTTCCGAGCCTGTGCGAATCGAACGACGATCCACGTGCAGAACTGTTATTCGATGATGGCATCGCCTACGTCAAAAACGCGGAGCCCGGCTCCATCGATGTGATCATCATCGACTCAACGGATCCGGTAGGTCCGGCTGAAGGCCTGTTCTCAAAGGCGTTTTATCAGGACTGCATCCGCGCGCTCGGTCGGGACGGCCTCTTAGTGCAGCAAAGCGAATCGCCCCTCCTGCACACCGACACGATCATCAAGCCCATGCATGACTCGCTGCGGTCGGCAGGCTTTTTGGACGTCCTGACTTTGCACTTCCCTCAGGTGTCCTATCCCTCGGGTTGGTGGACGTGCTCGATCGCATCAAAAGACGCGCCGGTATCGTTCCTGCGCGAAGAAGCCGCCGAAGACAAGCCCTTTGAAACCGAGTATTACAACGCGGCCATCCACCGAGCAGCCGGTGCAACACCAGAATTTCTCCGCCGCAAGTTGTTCGGCTGACCTCTGTCGATCAGCCCGGTCCGCGAGCCTCGGCGGCCCGGTCGCCGGCAGGCCATCCGTCTCGCTCCCGAGCGCATCAGTGACTTCAGACGACCTGACCGACAGGGCTTCTCGCCCCTCGACCTAGGCGCCTGTTGCCTTGTAAGCATGGGGCCTCATGACCCACGTATTCTCGTGAATACGATCAACGAGCTCCCGCGACCGGTTCGAGAAACACAAAAAACGCCTCGAGATGCGTCTTGTCATCCCGAGGCCATTGATGCTGAAAAAATGCCCCTAAACCACAAAGTTAAAGCGCCCTTGCACACAAGGCGCTCTGCCACAAGGGACTTACGTGCGCCACCATCTGGCATCCGAGGTTAAAGCCGCCGGCAAGTTCTCAGAGTGAGCATCGGGCACTCGGCGATGGGGACAGAGCCCGGGCGCTGGAGCGCTTTGCGGGGGCGGATGGAGGCCCGCTGGACCCCGATCACAACGACGATCTTTAGACACTCGCAACGATCGCGGTCCAGAGTGGAGTCTCAGGGTGGCGTGGCACGAATGCGTGAAGTTCGCGTCGCCGGACTTTTTGACTCCGACAAACCCGGCCTGAGGACGTCGATCGACCGGGACGCTGCACGGTTGAGACGGGGTTGACGACGCCTGTTCAGCAATATCGTTCGCGCCGCAATCCGCTTTGACTGTGCAGCTGCGTGTCCATTGCGGGCCTACAAACAAGCGCAAGGAAGCCCTCCCGTCTCATCGCCCAGCGCTGACCGCTTGACGCGCGAGCCCCGGGGCCTGGGAGGGAGCTTTAAGGCTTTTCGCCATCTGGGATCCGAACGTCTCTCGGGTCCGAGTGGCGAGGAACTGTTACAGGCATTCGCCGCCGCTGAGACTGCCCGATGCTGTCTTGGCACCCGCTTGGTTCAGCGTCATCGTCCCGCATCGAGTCTCCGCGGTCGCCTGCCGGCCCGCCGGCGTCGCAACGACTCGGAACGTAGTCGCTGTGGGATCTGGGTTCAGGGCAAAGGTGTAGCGCCCAGCGTCGACGATTTCGGCCACGCAGCCATTCGGCGGCAGTGCTGTACCGACATAACTGAGATTTGCGGTAAATCGCCGCTCCATACCCTGCGCCAACTCGGTGACACATCCAGCAGCCTTCGCACGCCATGAGTTCGTGACGTAGCGCTCGTAGGACGGAAACGCGATCGCCGCCAGAATACCGATGATTGCGACGACGATCATCACCTCGATCAACGTAAAGCCTGCCGAACAGGCCCGACGCTTCGTCGTAAAACGAGCCGTGCTTTCGATCTTCATGATGCGTTCCCGCCGATGGAGACTTCTGACTTGTTCACGCGAATCAGTTAGGCGCAATGACCTCTTGATGTCAAGCTGTACTAATGCCCTAGCGCCCATTGATAGCCGAGCAAGAGTCGGGGTCAAACAAGATGCCCCTCAAGACCTGCCGGAAGTCGCAAGGGTGCTCGAGAACGTCTCGACTCACACGAGAACGTACCGTTTGCGGCCATTCAGTTGGCCGTCTCGTCGGCTCCCGCTGCGGCGACGCACCATCGCACCCAAATCAACCGGCGCCCACGTTGTGCCGTGACTGGCGACCGAGTCGGTTCGCCGATTCGGTCGCCAGACTGATCATCGCTCAACGCAGCTGTTGCCACGACTGGCGCCCTCGCAGGGCGCCATCCTCGACGCCCTCGTTCTCGATTTCTCCGCTTGTTGTCGGAATCTGAATACGCGTTCCATCATCGCTTTCGACGAAGGAGGGCCGCCCCGGAATCCCGCTCTCGGGTGCAATGCCCGACGGTGACAGCTTCTTGCCATCAACGGTGACTTGATCGCCCTCGTCAAACTGACGATCTTGATTCAGATCGAACACAACCGAAGTCTGCCCCGTCAGGGCATTGAGGCCCATCGTCCAGCCGGTACCGCCAGCTGAACACTGTGACGGGTCAGGAATCAAAGTAGAAAAGAACACTCGTCCCGACCGAAACACCGCATCGCGAACCACGCGCTCGCTCGTTCTGATCCCGTTAAAGCTCAAATCGATAAACCAGCCTTCGTCAGTAGCACGCAAACGCTCGTCCGACGAGACGCGAACACGCCGGGTGCGTATCGTTCCGTCAGGCAGCTCGAACGACCCAACCTGCTCGTTCAGAATCGTCTGCTGGCGCAACTGACTCCGTCCGGACAGCGCACTACCCCGATCGAAAATGCCGTAAAACGTCTGAATCTGGGGGCTAGCACCCACGACGTCGTCGCCAGCACGGAAGTACGAACCCGTTCCGAACAGAACGACACGCCCTTCCTCGGGATGCCGAACGACCTCGGGCCGCACAGTAATCGGCTGGCGGTTTCCATCTGCATCGCGGGCCACAAACAAGGGCACCGGTGTCTCAGCCGTTCCCAGAGCAACACCCCACTCCGGCGGGTTTTCGCCCGTCAAATCAAATTTCCAAAGGTTCCCGAGGAAATCTCCGGCGTAGACGAAATCTGTAATACCGTTGTTGGTGATTGACACCGGCGTCACCGGACCCAAGCCGTTCCACTGAGTCATCGTATTGCCGGCTTTAGTGTCGATCGCTCGCAGCAGGTCGCCCGTGGCGAGATCATAAACTAGCAGCTTTGCGCGCCCATCCGGCGTGTTAAAGCCATTGGCAGCGATCACCACCCAATCACCGTTGTTGAGCCGCGCAATCGTCGGCGAACCCAGGATCGAGCCCAGCTCACCCCCGGCAACCTCCCACAGCACTGAATCGGGACCGAAGCCGTCAGGGTCGGTCACGTCAAGCGCAAACAGAGTTTTACCGCCGGCTCCGGTCGTCCCGACCAAGACAGTGCGCCACTGATTATCGATACGAGCGTGAACGATGCGCGGCGATCCATCGACGAAGTACCGGTGGGTGTAATTCGTTGAGGTGAGATCCGCGAGGTGCGCGAAGTTGCTCCCCGGCAAATACGAGAACCGTAGATCACCGGTGGCGGCATCAAAACCGTGAAGCATGCCGTCGTTGGCGCCAACGTAGAGCATCTCGCGCCTGGCGCGCTGCGCAGTCAGAAACGCTGGATAGGTTTCGCCTTCCGGTTCCGGCAAGCGTGCGAACCCGAAATCACCGCCGTGTTCGTACAGGGGGTCGGAGTTGATGATGTCGCCGAGCGGAGTGGACCGCTCACGCATCCCCGTCACGGCCTCGCCACGCAACCACTGTAAACGTTGCTGCCCTGTCGCTTCGTCGTCACCCGCTATCAAAGCTTGCCGCTGCACCTCGGAGAGTTGAGACCAGTTGGCGAGGCTGAATGGTAGAGCATTGACCCCGTTATGAGTGACGATCGTGCGCGAGGCCGCTGGTGGTATCCGCCCCGCCTGACGGGTCGTCCATTTGATTCCGCCCAGCGTACCGTCGGGCTGCACCTCGTACGCGCGGATTTCGCCCGACCAGTCGCGCGAATCGAATCGCGCCTGAAACAGCGCGGTCCCGATATCCGCGCGCGTCGAGTTTTGTGATAACGCGGTAAATGACCCTTCTTCCTGAGAAAGCTGATCGAAGACTGCGGCGAGATCGTCAGCCAAACGACGCGGGTCCACCGCAAAGTAGTAATTGTCGGGACGCCCGTCTCCTGTGGTGTCCCAAGCCTGTTGATCGGTCGGTTGATCACCGAGATCGCGATCGAACCCACCCCACTTGGCCGCATACCACAGAGGATTTTCCAGCGGCAACGCGGACGACGCCCCGAGCGTGTACGTGCGAGTCGTCGCCGGATCGTTCACGTTGCAGTTGCTGCAATCCTGTCCGGTGTAATTATTCACGCCAGAGTGAACTTTGAAGCCATCGTTCGTGGTTCCGGTAATTACGTAACCGAAGCCCATCGATGCGCTCGTCGACTCGGCGAAGGTCTGAGTCGTCACCTCAATCTGGTTGCCAGCCCCCACAAAGCGGTACGACAGGATACCGTTCATGTCCATGTCGTAATCGCCGCCTTGTTCGGAGTCTTCCCACTGCACGAAGAAGCGCCCGGTGCCAGCGTCGAGGTCTTGCTCCACGATCCGAAAATCCACGATCGCGCAACGCCCACGGGAGGGCTCGTTACACGCCGGAAGAATCTGAACAGACGGGTTGACCTCGCCCGGACGCGGAACTTCGATACGAGGTACCGCAGGCGCCAACGCTACGCCAAAGGTTTTGACGTTTTGTACACCGGGGAGGGTCGGTCGAATATCGCGTGTCCAAGCGTAGTGCGCCAAACCAGCGACGTGAAAACCACCTTGCAGACGCGGCGCCTCAGGACACAGTCCATGGGCATCGGCCAGGGCGGTCACGGTCTTGGGCGTACAGTGCTGATCACCGGTATCGCCGACCCGACCCACGTAACGCAATGTCCCATGGATTCCCTCGCCCTCGCCGACCTTGTTCGTCCAAGTCGCAACAGAGCCAAAACCCGGCAAATCCGCGGCACCAGCAAACGCATCGGTGTCGTAAGAGGCAACACTCGAGTTGAACGACAGAATATTGAGCGGCGCGCAGAAATTATCCTCGCTCAGGGGATCTTTCCAGGTCGCGGAGGTCAGGGCGGCCAGGCGATCGTTGGCCGGGACGAATTGTCCTGAAGCGGCCCCTGCAAGATAGCGGAGAGACTCGAGAAACTGTTCCGACTGCGGATTACCCCAGTTTGAACAACGTGTCTCGGCGGGATCGACCAGCGCCCAAGCGCAGTTGTCGCCCGGATTGTTGTCGTTGTACACGCCGGAGTTATGGTTATAGCCAAAGACCCGTAACGCATCGAGGTTGCGGATGATGCTTTCCGCGCCGGGCGCTAGCGCAAACTGCCCTGTGCTTGGATTAATCTCGTCCGAGATGTCGCCGACGTTGCGCCGTAAGACACCACCCGAATTTGACCGCCCGTAGCTGCCGGTCAACAGGCCAAAATTGATACGGTCGGCGTAAGTCTGCAACAAGCCCGTCGGTTTGAATACACGCGCGCTGCCCTCGCCATACGACTGACAAGGCTCATCACCGATCAGCTCCTCTGACACACAGGCAGAAACGCGAACGTGGAAACCCTCATCCGGCGCCCCAGCGGGTGCAACATCCGCGCGCCGTGGGTTTTCGGCGTTGGCCGACAGGCGCGTGATCGAGCGGATATTGCCGTTAGACATCCTCCGGTTGCCCACGGTCATCGCCGGGTGACCGGTCAACGCCTTCTCCTCACTCCAGCGACACTGCCAGCGCTCATTCGCTGTCCATAACGAGTAATCGCCCCGGGCCACTCTCAACAGCGGCGGCGCCGTGATGTTCTGCGAGTAGCCCGAAGCCGCGACGGTGGTATTGCAAAACGTCAAGCCTGCACGACTGTGGTTGATCAGAGTCCAGCTGTTGAGAAGGTTCGGTACCGCGGTACCGGTACCCTGCGTGATCTGAAGCGTGACCTCACCGTTGCTTCTGTTGAAGCTAAGGACCACGCCCTGCATTTCAATCAAAGCGCCAGCGAACGTCGAGCGTATCGTCATCTGATCGCCGATCTGAACATCGCTGCCGCGCCATCCTGTCACAAAGCTACGTCGCTCACTGTCACCAGTGCGTGAACCTGTGACGACCACCGCCCGAGACGTCGAAGACGTCGACGTTGACGCCTCAGGCATCGAAAACGGCGTCAGGCGGTCAACGTCGGCTCCGTTATAGAAGCGAACAAAGGAATGGGCGTCGTTGGGCAAGTATGCCCGCTCGAGAACTGTTTCAGATGCCGTATCGGTGCTGCGAAATCCGCCGTATAGAATTCGACGCACCACATCGATCCTGGACATCGTCGACCAGTTAAGGAAATTCCCCGACCAAGACCCCGAGACGCCATCGCAATATTTGTTCGCCGTAATGCCCTTCGGCTCGAACCGACCGCTTTCGTAGTCGTAGCACTTGGTGTGATCGAAATAGCCGTAATAGTCAATCTCGTGGTTGTATGTTCGCTCGGCCGCGCCGTTTCCGGTCAAATCGGCGTAATCGGGGTAGGCCTCAAAGAACAGCTGGTGATCGACCGACAAATTCAGCATCGCGATCGGCGACGCACTGGGCACCAGAAACAGCGGTGTCTGCGCGAGAGGAACGTCGTCCGCATTGGATGCCGCCGGCGCAAGCGTACCCGCAGCGAACACCATCAGAACCAAGGGGATCAGGCGATTGCGCCGCATCATTGGTGGATTCATGGCGGCGACCCTGTGAGTCGAAGCCGATTGGCTGACTTGATCCGTCGCCGCGTCGAATAGGATCTTGCGGTCATGCCGTACCCCGAATTTCGATGTCATCGCTGCTTCCTCAAAATTTAAGGACCAATTCGTGGTTCGCTTCACAGCCAAGATCTTTCACCGGTTTTTCAAAAACGTGACTTGCTGTAACTCAAGCAACCCAAAACTCGAACTGTGACCAAAATCGCGCCTAGCCGGTCAAAAAAAATAAAAACTCTGCAGAATGACGAGGGCGTTACCAACGGTGCCTTCTGCGGTCACTCGATACATCGATCTCAAATCCTTCACCTCATCCGACGCCAAATTGTCCTCGCTGGGATTCTGCGTGGTCGGCAAACGCTCGATGACATAGCGCGCATTTCCCGCCCGCGCTGAAGAAAATCCCGGTGGATTCGGGAGATCATGTGCGCAAGTCGGCCCAATCAAGGTGGCCGATCCGCCACTGGCATCGGCGACTTTCGAACCGAAGCTACTCCCAAAACAGGGTCGCGAAACCGCGTCGCCCTGACGGATATCGCGCTCACCCGCTCGTAGCGCGGCTTCGGCCAGTTCACGGGCTTCGGATCGCGTTTCAAAGTTACTGCTAACCGTCTCCTGGATGCCTGCGCCGCGCATGTTGGCAAGAACGAGAACGCTGAGAACCACCAACAAAACGGCGCCGATAATCAAAGCAGCACCTCGCTGGCGAAGCGATCCAGATGAGCGATGCCATTCAGACTGAACACCTTTAGTCATTGCGGTTCCTTATCGCTTGAACCAGCTCGAAGGATTGATGGAACCGTCGGTCCGGCGACGTCCAGTCATCGCCGCCAAACCGCAATGTCTGTGGCTCGTCGACAACGTTAGCGGCCGCACGGCCTGCGAGTAGCCACTCGAGACGAACGGCTCCGACTCGACGCCATTCGGCGGCAGCCAGCGCAGCAGGACGCTTGAACTCAGGGGGCGCTGCAGCGCTCTTGACACCCATCTCTACCCGGAAACCAACGACTGAGTCAGCCAACTCAGAGCTGCCGAAACGATCGACGCGCTCGACCCGACCATCACCCAGGTCGCGGTAGGTGACGGCACCCACTTGTGCTGCGAGCTGGCCAGAGGTTTTACCGACACAGGGGTTGGCCGCGGAAGTGCCACGCTTGCACAACGTGTAGACCCGGGCCGAACTGTCAAACTCACGACCTAGACGGTTGGTCCAGTTACCCGTCGCACCAGACGAAGCGGCGTAGAAGAGATGGCCGTTGTTTTCGATCTGGGCAGGCGTCGAAGTGACCTCGAAAATGGCCCCTCCTCGACAGTCGATCACCAACATCACGTCACCCGGATCAATCTCTTCGGTCGGCGCAACGTCGATACGATCGTTATTGCGATCGTGACCCACAACGCTAAAAGCCTGATCGTCACCGAACGTTACAACGCGCAACCAATCGTTGCCGTCCGCCACACCGGCACTGACGAAACCGCCGCGATCCCATCGCCAGTCGAAGTACGACGGCGCATCGTCAATGATTGGCGAAGGATTCAAAACGTTTCGAATGCCGGAGTTCAGGGGGCCATCGGATCGCCGCGACTCCATGGCGTGCTGATTGGTACAGCCCAAAAATCCTGCCTGACGGATGTCGCGCGAAACGCGCTCGGAGATGAACCGCGCCGACTCCTGCACAGAGACCACCGCAGCCTGCGTGCGACTGGATTGCTGGGTCGCAACAAATACGGCTAGCACGCCAGCGAGCAGGACCAAGCTCACCACGATGGCCACCAACAACTCGACCAAGGTGACACCTCTGTCGAGGAGGGCAGCCTGAGTGCGGTCTAACGAAGCTCTCACAGTTCACTCCTCAAGGTCAGCGTGTGCTGCTCGGCTTCGCCATCACGGTCACCGAACCGATTTTGCCAACGTACCCGAACGACGACACTGCTTCCGACTCGCTGGATGTCGCCCGAGCCCGCAGGGAGTCGCGTGCGCACTTGATCGATCCAATCCTCTACGGCCTGAGGGACGACCTCCTCGCCATCCTCATCAACCTCTACGTCGAAAGAACCAGCAAGCGCCTGCTCGCGTTCAAGACGCATGCGGTCGAACATTTGTTCGGCCAGCACCACGGCCTGGCTCCGGTACGCAGAGTCGGTCGAAGCCTTCAGCCCATTGATTTGCACCGCGGCCAAAGCCAACAAGCCAACAGACAGCACAACCGCTGCAACCAAAACCTCGATCAGTGAAAAACCCGAAGTGTTGCGAAAACCGAAGACCTCTGTCGACGGCCATTTCCGACCCTTCAAAACCACCCGGTCTGAGTTCGGTCCGTGTTGACCGATTTGATTGACGCTTCGCTGATCCATGATGGTCTGCCTCGGCCTCACAAGATCCCCGCGCGAGGCGAAAAACGAGCCCCCTGTTCGCGTGAGTACCGGCGGTCGGGTGAATCTCGAATCAGTCGATGCTTGGGCGCGTGGGCTCATGGCGGATCTCATCGCGGACTGGCTTACGGCAAACTGGCGCAGTCGAATGGATTGATTTCGACGTGACCACTGCCCCGGATTCTTAGCTCGCGCGCGCGGTCGCCGCGACAACCCTCGACACCCACGCGCACGATCGACACGGAGTCGATGCTTCGGCGATCACCTAAAGGACCGAAAACGATCGGCTCCGGGCCATTGGGTTGGTCGACGACACGTCCCCCGATAGGGGCGGGAGTCCAAACCTTGATGACCTCGACTGGCGTCTGCGAGGGTCGCACGACCTGCCAGCCATCGACCCAATCGCCACCCGCTACTTGAGGCTCAAGACGAATCACTTCCGACCTCTGCATCGCCGAGCTCCGCGCCAAGGCCACCGCAGCCGAAAAATCATTTGCGAGCGCAGCCGTCCGAGCGTTGATGACGAACGCGTTATAGCTCGGCACCGCGATGGCCGCGAGGAGGGCCAAAACGGCAATCGTCACGAGCAGTTCAATGAGAGTAAAACCGCGCATCAGCCCACCGCCAGAAATCCGTAAGCCCTTATCGAGCAGTTAAAGTGCACCGCGCCGTAAGGTCAAGGCGTTTTCTGCGGGGCTGGACTCTGCGGCGATAGACGGTTGTTTTTTGACCTCGACCGGCTGTCACGATTGTCGCGCCATGAACGCAAAACACCGAGCCACCGTGGCGCAAGAGGATCGGGCCTGGCAACAACAGACGAGAGCGATGGTCGTTCATGACGCCAAGGGGCCCCAAGAACAGTCACGGGCACTGACACGCGGCCGCAAAGACTGGGGGAGGAATCCAGGCCCGAAAACTCGCCACAACGTTGCAGATGCGAACGCCTGATGAACAGGCGAAAAGGCACTCGGCGACCGAATGGCTGGTATCGTCGACGAGCACGTCGACCGACGGCGCTACACGCCACAGTTCACGGAGGTCTGACGGATACGTCCACTGCGATTGATGACCAAAGCGCGACCCTCATTGAGCTTCGCGTGGCAAAGACGCAGTGTCCCCATCAAAAGCGCGCCGTTCCGGGCTCGCGTCACACCAAGCGCATTGAATCCGATATGACGACGAATCGGGGCGTTGCCACTGATCGTCATTCGAACGGAAATCGGTCCCTGGATGCGCAGAATCGATTCAGGATGCGCCGGAACACCGAGGCGCTCGGGATCTTCGAAAACGATCCACCCGATTTGCCAGTCAAAATCATCGCAGGTATCGCCATCGCGACTCGGGCACATCGAAATGTAACCATGACGCATGATCGCCTCGCCCCGCGCAAACGCCAAGTCGACGTGTAACGACTGAAGCGCAGAACGCAGGGCCATGTGGTCCGTCAGACGACCCATTGCCGGTGCAGCGACACTCGCTAGCAGTGCAGAGATCAGGACAACCATCAGCAAATCAACAAGAGTAAAGCCCGACCGACAGTGCTTGAACCCTGCCGCCTGCCGGCGTGGTGCGGCCGCTGCGCGAGCACTCGCAGCTCTCGTCTCACTTTTCTTGGGCATCTCGCTCACTCCATGAGCTCGGCGCGCGACACCTTCCGCAGAAAAGTCACACGCAACCGGCGACGCGTCGGACCATCCTGGGCCGACTGGGTAATGCGGTTGCGTCTTACATCGGCCCGACCGAGATAAGTCCGTCCGGCAGCCTTGCGAAACGCGCCACGTTCAGTCGCTAACAGCGCTGTGGCTCAAGGCTACACCCCACTAATGACCGCGACATGTCGCTGACGCCCGGTCGCTTACTTATCCCACGCGATTGTAGCCTCGTCCGGCGGCTTGGGCGCATGTCCGCAGGCCCGATATTTCGTTGCTGCGGCCCCAGGGCACCCTCTGCGCGTTGTCTGCGTGCCGGGCCAAAAGCCGCACTCAGGCCACAGGTTGGGCATCATCTCACTGTGCTTTTGCCCCGAAACACCCGGGGCACAGCAAGGACTGAAAGCAGGTCGGGATGACGTCGAATCGACCGCGACGCCGGCACAGCGCCCGCAACCCGCTCGCGTTGAGTCACAAAACTCAGCTCACGCGATGCTCGCGTCGAACGGCTTGACCTTGAGTCGCGCCAACGGATGCTTTGGCGATCTGCTGTTTGCCACTTCGCATCGTGATCAACGATCTGACCAAGGGACGCCCGTCCCCCCGAGACCGCAATACCCGTTCGGATTGGCCGCCAGATATTGTTGATGCTCGGCTTCAGCGAAATAAAACTCAGCCGACTCGAGGTGCCGAATTTCGGTGGTAATGGACCGACTCCACTGCGCCTCGGCGAGAACTTCAGCGTAGAGCTCGCGACTGGCCTCGAGGCGCGCAATCATAGCTGGGTCAGACGCATACAAGCCCGAACGATACTGTGTGCCGATGTCATTGCCCTGACGCATGCCCTGGGTCGGATCATGCCCTGTCCAAAACGCGCGCAGCAGCCCATCCAGACTCACCCGCGCCGGATCGAAGATCACACGCACCAGCTCTGCATGGCCCGTGCGACCGCTACACACTTCGGCGTAAGTCGGATTGGGCGTGTAGCCAGCGCCATAACCCACCGCCGTGCAATACACGCCGTCGATTTGCCAAAACAGGCGCTCTGCACCCCAGAAGCAACCCATGCCGACGTCCAAATACTGAAAGCCCGCTGGCATCGGCGCAAGCAGCGGAACGCCCAACACCCGATGCCAAGGATCGCCCGTTAAAATCGGCGTGTTGCGACCCGGAAGCGCCTGCTCAGGCGATACAAGGCGTGTCTTTTCGCTGTGAAAGCGCTGCAGAAGAGTCTCTAGGTGCACGATCGCGGCCTCCTGCGATATCGATGGAACCGGCCTGAGTCAGGCCGGGCATCCCCGGATTGATCCGGCACGTGGCCACGCGATCGGCCAAAATCGAGCCGGCTGGCGGTGCGATCCGAGCTCGGGGGCGGCGGCACCTGCACACCGCTCGGCGCGGGTTGGCACCGCGAACAATAGTAGGTCGAGCGGTGATGCTCACCGAGCAGACGAAACTCGATCGGTGTCCCACACACCCTGCACGGATGCCCACCACGACCGTAAACCCACAAATGCTCGCCGCGCTCGGCGGTGCGCCGCGTGATGCGTGGGCCGTAATGTAGATTACGCGTGAGTAAGGCCTGCGCGTCCGCATACAATCGCGCGAGAACGTCGTCGCCAATCGCATGCAGAGGCGTCAAGGGATGAACGCGATGCAAAAACAACAGCTCGCTTTTGTAGACGTTGCCGATGCCTGACGCCAGGCGTTGATCGAGCAGGATATCTGTCATCGGGCGATTGGCGCTGGTCGCGGCACGCAACCGATGCACATCGATCGGAAGGTCATCCGACTCGACAGCAGTACCGCGAGCGCAATTTTGCGGGCACACCCCTCTTGATTCCATCACAGCATGGCCCTGAAACGAGCCGCATCGCGAAACGCAATGTTTCGAGTCATTGTCTATCGATGGCCCGTGTCTCGCCTCGCCGACGACACCGTTGTTCGGCGTCGACGGCGGCGCCCGTGACTCACCCATGCCGTCGTTCGCTCCCGAACTCGGCTCTTCCACATCGTTGTAGGCAACCAGACGCCCAGTGACGTCAAGCCCCGGATTCTGCACAGAAACGGGCGCCCCCCCTTTCGCGATGAGATCGGGGCCAACGCAGCCACCGAATGCATGGCCGGAGACCATGGTCACACGACCCACCCGCCACTCGACTTCTCTAGGCTGCCAGCACACCAAAAGCCGGTCAGCGAGCCAAAGCGTCACCGGAGGCACCCGTTCCATCGAGCGACGTTGCCACCGATCGATCAAGATCCTGACACCGTCCGCATCGTCCGATCTGGTCGCCTGACGCGAAAAAGGGATCTGCTGCCAGCTCCCCCACATTCCGAGGTGGGTCCGCAAGGCAGAACGGGCACCGTGCCGGTCAGCAAAGCCCATCCACAGATGTTTTCCAGTGGCCACGACCGACTCGACGACTAAATGCTCACGCCGAACCGGCGGCCGGCCCGTCTCGATACGAGCAACCGACACGCCCTGAAGGAGCGGCGCGAGGTAATTCGCCAGCTTATGAACCGTATCGCCTTCGGGCATAGGGTCAGTTAACGCTCGATGACATGGCCGCGTCAAAAGCCGTCACGGGGCCGGTTGTTTTCGCGCGTCAAAGTTTTACCCCGCCGGGCGCCGACCATCGCACCCGGCGACTCGATCAGCCGCCAAACCGTCGATTCAACCCGGTGACCGCACGAACCCGCCAGACTACTCTAGGACAGTCGAGTGCGGACTCCGACCTCGCGGCGCTCGACGACACACGCAGCTCTCGAGGCCGAATTCACTTCCGCCGTTGTACTCTATTCGCATCGTGACCCTCGCGCGGCGCGACCGCCCAAAAGAGCCACTACGAGCGGCCCCGCCCATCATCACGTATCAGCGTTGCGAAACAGAAGTCGTCGGAATCATATCGAACGCCGGTCGGTTGCCAGCCTCCCGTTGGCTCCACCGCTCGACCAAGTACTCGGCCAATCGTGCAACTGCCAACGCATCGCCGATGGTGTCAGATTCAAGTCCCGACGGTAACCGAGCGAGACCTTGTGCCAATTCATCGAGCATGGCGGCTAAGCCATCAGGCTCAAGGCAGGCCTGGACACGGTTGCGCCAATCGAGACGCCGAACCTGCAAATCACGCCAGGTCGAAGCCATCGCCACACGGTGATCACTTGGTAGCAGCGATACCGCCTCATCGGCGACCAGCGGCAGCGGTGACATCGCCATACGCGATCGAATCTCTTCGATCAGACGCTCGACGTCACGCTGTGATTCGCGCGCGTGGAACATCGCGCTGAGCGCGACCGATCCCGCCAGCTCGGAGCCCGTACCAGCATGAGACTTCTCAATGAACGAGCAATCGGCTGATACCGACTCGAGGACTGCAAAAGCCCGCGCGGCTCCATCGGCCCAATCGCGACCCAACGCAAAACGCAAAAAGCGCGACCAATCCGACCCGTGAACCCAACCTGTATTGGCCGTGCGTGCGCTCCATTGCGCCCAGGCTTCCAGTGCCGCTCGCCCCGTCCAGAGCAGAACAGCCAGACCGCGCACCACCGATCTCGCCGACGACTCTTCTACCGGACGGCGGCCGGCTTCAACACGAGCCGACGCATCAACGGCCGCCAGCCGCTCAGCCGGAACCGGCGTTGCGAGACGCTGGAAGCACCGTTGCAAAGAATGTTGCAACTCGTCGATCAGCGCAGCAATCGCATCGCGCTCGAAACGTTTGCACACGACCAGGCGATGCTCGAGATAGTGCAGCGCCGCAAAACGTGAGCGCTGCGCCTCGACCTCACGCCACAAATTCCACGCCGAACCGGCATTCACGGCATCAGAAACCGGTGCCGAACCTGACAGCCTCGCAAGCCAAGCAAGTGCTTCGCTATGAAGCAACGCCGCTTCATGAAGATCACGCGAAACAGGAGGCACCGCCCCGACCACCAACTCAGCGAAAGCGATTCGGTGGGCCGCCACAACCATCGGATAGAGCGACACCGCAGGTACCGGCGACACGCCACGTGGTGGCTCGTGCGACGTGGCCTCGCTGGAGCGCTTGACCGCCGCAAAGCGAGCCGACGTATCAAGGGACGCCCAGCCAGTGCCCTGCAACAAAGCATTGAAACGCTTGGCCCCAGTTTGAATACAGGCGCGTTCAGCCGATCCGCTCAAGTCTAACAGCGCAGGATTAGACACACCCGGCGTATCAGCTGCGGTCGGCTTGGCCCCGCCTCGACCCGATTCCCCTGCCGTTAAAATCACCGACGACACAACGTGCTCCAGCTTTTCCGGTTGCAAGGATTCATGATGGCCCACGGCAACGGAGTCGTCAGACCTCAACGTTTTTTTTCCCATCGCCGCCGTCACGGCCCGGCCGATAGGACCGGTCCGCCAAACATCGGTCTCGTCGGTAGTTGCGGTCTTCTTGAGCTGGAGGTCGCGCATCATCCTTGGGAAGGTACGCAGCCTGCGTGACGACGCGATGACGTTGCGCGCCAGTGGCGACCCTTTGAATCGCGATGCGCAAAAGACCGAGGCCCACGGTGTGAGTGTCAGAATCGAGCGCGACCAACGCCGCACCCGCCCCTTGATTCAGCGGCACACACCAACGAATATCGAGGGAAGAGATACTGCAAACATCACGTCGCCGAGGAAACGCCGAAGATCCTGACCAACGGACTCTGTGCGATACGGCTAGCATCCACGCGACGTCCGTGACGAAGCACCAAACGCGGCGCGACGAGAGGACCGCGAAGACGGCAGCCGTCTTCCCTGAAGGCGCGCGGCACATCGGCCGCGGCCATGCGCCTAACGATAAATCGGCGAGGTGCCCGGAGGTCGCGTCCGAAACAGCTTCATCGTCCACAGGTACTGCTCAGGCGCAAGACTCAACAAGCTTTCAATCGCGGCATTCATCGCACGCGCGTCCGCACAATCGTCACCCGACGGAAATCCATGCATCGCCGGCTGAATCATCAGGCGATAACGGTCTCGCTCGACATCGTAGACACTCAGGGTCGGCAAGACCGCAGCACCGCTGATGCGCGCCACCCGCGTCAGCGCCGTCAGCGTTGCCTTTGGCACACCAAAAAATGGCACAAAGCACGCGCCCTCGGCTCCGAGGTCCTCATCCGGCAAATAATAAAAAAACCGCCCCTGACGCATGGCGCGAAAAACCGGACGCAACCCCTCGGACCGATGCACGATCAAACCGCCGTAGCGCATCCGCGAGCGACGGTTCAACGCCTCGACACGGGGATTTTTCATCGGCTTAGTAAACGACACACCCAAGGCCTCGGCCGACAAACGCAGGCCACCAAAATCGAGCGCCAGCGCGTGCGGCGCAAGCACCACGACAGCGCTGTGTGTCGAACGTGCCGCGGCGAAATGCTCGTAGCCCTCGATCTCGATGAAGCGGCGATGCTGTGTCTCGTCACCGAACCACAGCAATCCATAATCGAGGAACACCTGCGCCGCGATGCGGTAGTGTCTCGCGATCCATGTCTCGACATCAGCCTCATCCAGATCGGGAAAACAGGCCCGCAGGTTGGCACGGGCGATCGCAACGCGCTTGGCCGAAATGCGACGCACGGCTCCTCCTAGCGCGATTGCAAAGCCGCGCACCGCGCGCCGCGACCACGCCAACGGCAACCCGCGATGCAACCACCACAACAGCACCAGCGCCAGCCGTTCGGCGGCCCCGCGCACCCGGCGCCGAGCTGCCCGCGACAGAGCACCAAACGCCGCCATCAACGAATCCAAAACGCCGGCGTCAGCAGCACCAGAATCGTAAAGATCTCAAGACGCCCCATGATCATCGCCACGACCAGAACCCACTTGGAGAATGCGTCCAGTGACGAATAATTCGACGCCACTTCACTCAAGCCAGGACCCAGATTGTTCAGCGTTGCGGCGACCGCGGAGAACGCCGTCACCTGATCGTGCCCGGCCGCCATCAACAGCAGCAGCATGACGATATACACAAGCACATAGGCCGCCATGAAGCCCCAGACCGCAGCAATACCGTCTTCCCCCATCGGACGATTGTTCAAACGAACCTTGATCACCGCATGCGGGTGAATCAGACGCTGGATTTCGCGGCGCCCCTGCTTGAACAGCATCAACACCCGAATCACCTTCATGCCGCCGCCGGTTGAACCCGCACATCCCCCCACAAAAGACAGCATGATCAGCAACACCGGCAAAAAACCCGGCCATAGATGGAAATCGGTGGTCGCATAACCGGTGGTCGTCGCGATCGACACGACATGGAATAGCGCATGTCGTAACGAGACCCATAAGTCGTCCGAAAACCCGCTGAGCAACAGATAACCGACCGTCAGCACGGTTGCGCCGCCGATCAGCACCATATACATCCGCCACTCCTCATCGCGGCCATAGTGGGCGAGACTCGCACGGCGCACCGCGATGAAATGCATCGCGAAATTCATTCCCGACAGCAGCATGAACACCACCGCGACCATTTCGATCAGCGCGCTATCGAAATGTCCAAGCGACGCGTCGTAGGTCGAAAATCCGCCGATGGCCACGGTCGAAAAACTATGCGCGATCGCGTCAAAAGCGGTCATGCCCGCGGCGAAGTACGCCGCGGCACAGGCAACCGTCAGCGCGACGTAGATGATCCACAAATTTCGCGCCGTCTCGGCGATCCGCGGCGTCAGCTTGTTGTTCTCCTTGATTGGCCCTGTGGTCTCGGCGCGAAACAACTGCATGCCCCCGATACCGAGAAGCGGCAACACCGCGATCGCCAGCACGATGATGCCCATGCCACCCAGCCACTGAAGAAGCTGGCGATACATGCGTTGCGACTGCGGCAGATCCTCGATCCCCGTCAAAACCGTCGCGCCCGTCGTCGTCAACCCGGAAACCGACTCGAACACCGCGTCACTGATCGAGACGTCGACCGCCTCATCAAGGATGAACGGCAACGATCCAGACAGTCCAAGCCCGACCCAGAACAGCGCGACGACGATGAAACCATCGCGAACCTTCAGCTCTGCGCGATGATTACGAAACACCAACCACAACACCGCGCCGGTCGCCGCCAGAATCGCAAACGCCTCGACGAACGCCCACACCGAGT
This sequence comes from Thioalkalivibrionaceae bacterium, assembly GCA_046299415.1. Classification (GTDB taxonomy): domain Bacteria; phylum Pseudomonadota; class Gammaproteobacteria; order Ectothiorhodospirales; family Ectothiorhodospiraceae; genus JBKBII01. Next base: position 154,863 of record JBKBII010000002.1, read on the forward strand.
CCTCGCGGTAGGCCAACGCGATCGCCGCGGGCAGCAGCATCGCCGCGCTGAACAACGTCAGCAGCACCCCAAGCAGGCGGAGAATGGCGCGGATCTGCATCGCGACCTCAGAAAAACAGCGCGCTGGGACGGAAGAGTTTCTGCACGGCCTTGACCTTGCTGCGATCAGCGAGCAGCAGAATCACATGGTCCTCAGCCTCGATGACTGTATCGCGATGCGGAATCAGAACCTCCTCACCGCGCACGATCGCGCCCACCGTCGCACTTCGCGGCAAGGGCAGATCCTGAATCTGTCGCCCGATGACAGCCGATGTCTCGGCGTCACCGTGGACCACGGTCTCGATCGCCTCGGCGGCTCCGCGTCGCAGGGTATGCACCGTGGTCGTCCCGCCTTCTCGCACACTGGCGAGCAGAGCGCTCACCGTCAGTTGCTGCGGCGAAAAAGCGATGTCGATCGCACCCGCCTGCACCAAATCGACGTAGACCGGATTGTTGATCAAGGCGATGACCTGACGTACGCCATAACGCTTGGCCAACATGCCCGCAAAAATATTCGCCTGATCGTCATTGGTCACCGAGCAAAAAACGTCCGTGCCCTCAAGATCGACTTCAGAGAGAAAACGATCATTCGACGCATCGCCCTCAAGGACCAGAACCCCGGAGGGCACGCGCTCAGCGAGGTCCTCGGCACGCCGTGAGTCACGCTCGAGAATGCGCACGCGATACTTTTCGGCCAGTGCCGTCGCCAAGCGCAGGCCGACATTGCCACCACCGGCAATCACGATTCGCTTATAGGGTTTTTCCGCCTTGCGGAGCTCGGAAGTGATCGCCCGAATGTTTTTCTTCGCGGCGACGAAAAACACCTCGTCATCCGGCTCGATCACCGTCGATCCATCGGGAGCGATGGCGCGATCGCGACGGTAGACCGCCGCCACGCGGGTCTGCACACCCGGGATGTGCTTGGGCAAACTGCGCAACTCATGACCCACCAGAGGACCACCGTAATACGCCCGAACCCCGACCAGCGAGACCAGCCCATCGGCGAAGTCCAGCACCTGCAACGCGCCGGGATGTTCGATCAAGCGCCGGATGTAATTGGTGACCAGATTCTCGGGCGCAATCGTCTGATCGACCGGGATCGCGTCCTGCGCGAACAAACCTTCGGCTTCGATGTAGGACTGCGCCCGAACCCTCGCGATCTTCGTCCCCACCGAAAACAACGTCGAAGCCACCTGACACGCGATCATGTTGACTTCGTCGGAATCGGTCACCGCGATCAACATTTCCGCATCACGTGCACCGGCGGCATCAAGCACGTCGGGATGGGCGGCATGGCCACACACCACGCGCAAATCGAGGTGCTGCCCGAGAGCCTCAAGCCGCTCGGGCGAACGATCCACAACCGTCACTGCATGACCGTCAGCGGTCAACGCTTCAGCAACCGAATGACCCACCTGACCGGCGCCGAGAATCAGAATGCGCTTCATCGCGTCGCCCCAGCCCCGCGACAAAACTCACTGACCGAACGGTTGGTTGGAGCGACGACCACGAGCCCAAACCGCGGCCACGCCGACCGCTGACACCAGTCCGTGCAAGGTCGACGTCGAATCATCAGCCACTTCATTCGCCGTCCTTGACCTTCTTTTGATCGATGTTCAGCGTCTTGAACTTACGATACAGATGCGTGCGCTCAAGACCGACCAAGTCGGCCAGCTTGGTCATGTTGCCTTCGGTGCGCTCGAGCTGATGCAGCAGATAGGCACGCTCGAACTGCTCGCGGGCCTCGCGCAGCGGTAGATCGAGGAACAACGACGATTCTTCGGCGACGACCTCGGGACTGGGTCGCCCCATCAAGACGCGCTCGACCTCTTCGCGAGTGATCGTTTCGCCCTGCCCCAAAATCATCAGGCGCTGCGCAAAGTTTTTCAGCTCGCGAACGTTGCCCGGCCAGTGGTAACGCCGCAGGTAGTCGAGCGCCGCGCGATCGAAGCGGCGCACTGGCAGCGCTTCCTGGCGGTGCAGCTGCTCGACATAAAACTCGAGCAGCTCGCGCACATCCTCGGCGTGTTCGCGCAGGGGCGGAACCCGCAGTGGCAGCACGTTCAATCGGTAAAACAATTCCTCACGAAAACGTCCAGCCGCCACCTCGGCGTCGAGATCGACCTGAGTGGCTGCGATCACGCGCACGTTGAGCGCAATCGGATCGGCACCGCCAATACGGGTTACGCGACTCGATTCCAGCGCGTGCAGCAAACGCGCCTGGGTCGCCAGATCCAGTTCAGCGACTTCATTGATGAACAGCACACCGCCCACGGCCTGCTCGAGCAGGCCAAACTGGATCTTCTCGCCCTGCTCGGCGCCAAACAACTCCGTCGCAGCCTCGGCGGTCGACAACCCCCCGATCGGCACAACGATGAAGGGTCCATCGGCGCGTGCGCTGTGCGCGTGCAAATAGCGTGCAAACGTCTCTTTGCCGACGCCAGCCTCACCGGTCATCAACACGGCCGCATCGTGTTGGGCCACACGCAAAACCTGTTCGCGAAGCGCCACCAGTGCGGCCGATGAGCCCACCGGCTCGACGACCGTCGCCGCTGCGCGACGCAGCCCGAGATTCTCCCGCCTCAATCGGGCGCCATCGAGCGCGTTCTTGACAGTGATCAGAAGCTTGTCAATCGACAGTGGCTTTTCGAGAAAATCGAACGCCCCGAGACGGGTCGCCTCGACCGCCGTCTCGACGTTGCCGTGGCCCGAAATCATGACCACAGGAAACCCGGTCTCGGCGACGAAATCCTCCTCCTCGGTCCAACTTTTCAACAATGCAATGCCGTCGCCATCGGGCAACCAGACGTCCAGCAGCGCAAGGTCAGGGCGTCGCGCACGCCGTGCCGATCGCGCCTCTGCGACCGACCCCGCCGCCGCAACGCTGTAGCCCTCGTCTTCGAGAACGTCGCCCAGCAACGTCCGAATGTCCGGTTCGTCGTCGACGACCAGGATGTAGGCCCCACTCATCACCTGCCTCCAAGTCGATGGATGACTCTGCGTCGCAAACGTGCTTCGCGACGCTCGCACTCGTGTCACCCCGAGGGTTACGCGTTATGCGTCCCCGGCAACAGTCGCCGGCATCCAGACGCAAAAGCGTGCGCCACGCCCCGACACATTATCGCATTCGATCATTCCGCCATGCTCCTCGGCGATTTTGCGCGCCACGGCCAAGCCCAACCCCGTCCCGCGCGGCTTATTCGTGACATAAGGCTCAAAAATATGGCGGCACTGAGTCGGATCGATTCCGGGACCGTTGTCCACCACCTCGAGCACCACACCCTCACGTGCGCCACGACAGTCACGACGAGTCGTCACCCACACGGTCGGCCGTTCGGCGCGTTCAACTGATGCATCAGCGAGCTGTGGCGAAAGGCCCGCAGGATCACGATGCTGGCTGGCGGCCTCGAACCCGTTCTTGATCAAGTTATGCAACAACTGTCGCAAGCGACCTGCATCGAACTCGAGCAACGGCAAGCCCGGCTCGAGCTGGCATTCGATCTGGCGACGATCATCGGACGCGTACAGATCAGCGACATCCCGCGTCAAGCGATTGAGATCTCCGGTCGTCATCGCCAACGTCGGCGGCTGGGCATAGTCCCGGAATGCGTTTACCAGCGTCTTCATCGCGTCGACCTGCTGCACGATCGTTCGCGTCGCCCGCTCCAGAATCTCATGCTCGCGACCCTGGACCACCGGACCGAGCTGACGCGCCAGCCGATCGGCGGACAGGCGAATTGGTGTCAATGGGTTCTTGATTTCGTGGGCCAGACGCCGCGCAACCTCGCCCCAGGCCGATTCACGCTGCGCGCGTAAATAGTCGGTCATATCGTCGAAAACCAAAACATGCAGACCCTGCTGTCCGACGGGCTCGGCCAACCAGGCTCCGCGCACCACCAATTCGCGCCGCTGACCCGCGACCGGAATCGAAACCTCGCGAGACCACTCGTCACGAGGTGCAGCCAGCGCATCGACCAACGCTTCACGAAACGCCGCAATCGCCGGTTCAACGCGAGCCAGTTCATCGATCGACGTGCGGCGCAGACGAGCCGGCACAACGCCAAGGATCGCCGACGCCGCCGCATTTGCAGTCCGAATCACCAGTCGAGCATCAAGCGCCATTACGCCCGATCGTAAATTTTGCAGCACCGTATCGAGGTACATCCGCTCGGATTCGAGCATACGGCGCGCGCGCTCAGCGTCTGCCCGTGTCTCCCGCAGATTTCGTGTCATGCGGTTGAACGACTGCACGAGGAAGCCGAGCTCGTCCTGGCGACGCACCGGCAACAGAGCGTTGTACTGGCCATCAGCGATACGCCGAGTGCCTTCTGCCAGATCGGCCACGGGCGTCGTCAAGCGGCGCGCCACGAGCAGGCCCGCCCACAAGGCAGCCATCACGGCGATCACAAAAGCCAGTGACATCGTCAGAATGAAGCCCTGTTTGATCACGCCCCGCAGATAGGCGAATTCGCGGTAGCCCCCAAAGGCGTCCTCGACGCGCAAGGCCAACGCACTCATCCGCCGATCGACTGGATAAACCGCCTGAAGCAGACGTGGCTCAACCTCGGGCGGCGCGTTCGCAGACAGCGCCACCACTCGCGTCACCGACTGCAGATCGGCCGGATCCCCAACGGGCTCGATACGTGTGAACGGTCGCCCCGGTTCGATGCGCCATAGGATGTCCTGACTCGGCGGCGTCGGCAAACGCCGCACCGACGCGTCGGTACTGGAAAACACGATGCGGTTGTTGGCGCCGATCAGGGTCAGTTCCAGCGCATTCATCTGCGAGCGCAGCTCGTTCAGCACGACCGGCACGACGGACTCTGGCAGATTCTCCAACTCATCGACGATGTCCTGGGTATCACGCGCGAGCTGACGCACCTGTAAATCGAGCGACGACCGCGACAATTCCAAAGCATCGGAGAGCGCCGCCTCGACCCTCACGTCGAACCACGAATCCACACCCTGGGTCAAAAACCGATAGGAAAACGTGTAAACAATGGCCGCCGGAATCACCGCAATCAGCACGAAACTGGCCACCAAACGCAATGTCAGCTGCGAGCCCGGCGCCCGCACACGGTATTGCCCGCCCAAGCGAATCAGCTGCCACAGGATCACCAGCGTCAGCGGCACCAGAACGACGGCATGGAACGCGACCAACCAGACAAACCACTGCTCGAATTGATCGGAGTTTTGCGCCACATCGCCCATGACCGTCAGCGACGCCAGCAGCAAAACAAACAACACAGCCACGGCCAGCACCGCCGCATTGGCTCCGCGCAACGGTGCCAGCCACCGCGACAGACAGCGTCGCGGACGACCGCCCGACATCGCATTCGATGCGCCAGATTCGGGCAAACCCCCGACCGAGTCGGCGGCTTCCGGCGCGGTACTCGCGCCCCTCACGGTCGAATGATCTGCCATGGCTCTCCCGCTCGCCCACCCAGCGGCGGCAAGCCGCGCACCGCTTCACCCCACTGCAACGGCAAGGGTAACGCCTGTACATCGAAGCGTACCCGCACCGCCGCCGCAGCCACGGGTCCGATCAGAGGTTCGTCTGCGCGCGGGAATGCAGGCGCCATCAACCAGCGCTCCGCCTGAATCAGGGCCGCGACCAAATCGTTGAACACCGCTTGCCGCAGCATCGCAGAAGGGGCGCTTGAAGCGTCTCTCAGAACGGGATAACGCCGGATCGTGGCAGCGTCGTGCGGATCCTCGGACTCGGCAACGTGATCACGCGGCAGCGTGTCATGGCGCATCCGTGATCTGACCGGCGACGCCTGCTCGACCGCCACACGCTCGAAACGAAGCACGTACGAACGCGTCAGGCTCGAATATTGAATCGATAAACGATCCTCGATGCGCACCATGCCCGGCTCGAGAAATCCATTCGCCCAAGCACGCACGGGTGTCAGTGCCGATTGCCGCCAGTGCCAGGCCCGCGCAACGCGAACGGCATCGGTCTGCGAAATCAGGGCACTGCCACGCTGATCATCTCCAGCGCGCCTCGCACCATCATTCTCGATCTGCGGATTAGCCGTGGTATCGAACGACGCTCCAGCGCCCGACTCGCGCCGCCGATCCGGCCACATCAACGTCTCGCGTCGCAGTGTCAGAACGACACCGTTATCAAGCGCATCAGCCAGCGCCATCAGAGGCAGCAAATCCACCACGACACCCGCTGCAGAATCGACCGCTGAACCCTGCGCGTACACAGCGACCGGCGCGAGCGACACTAAAAAAAAAGCCAATGTGACGATGGTCGACATGGACCGGCGCTCCACGGAAACCGCCCCGGCGTATCCAGCGTCGACATCCGTCGATCGCGCCCTCGAGGGCATCACACGCTTCATCACTGGACCCATCGAACTCGCCAGAGCGACGCCCTCTGCAGCCCCTCGAGCAACGCATCCAAAACGACGCACCGGCGGCTCACGGCGAGCAACCGACCACTCAAGCGCCATCAACGCCCACCGCCCCATGGATCCTTCATCAAGCACCCGGCGCCGGCGTGTCGCCAACCTCGTCGCGAGCCACTTTTTCCAGTACGGCATAGTAAAACCCGTCCATGCCCAGATCGCCGAGCGCGATCGCCCGCCCCACCGCTCGCGGCTCACCGAAAAGGATCGCTGGCGATCGTTCGGCAGCATCCGGCGTCGAACGTAAAAATCCCGCCACCACGTCGACGTTTTCGATATCGAACATCGAGCAGGTCGCGTAAACCAAGCGTCCACCCGGCCGCAGCAGCGTCCAGCACATTCGGAGTAGCTCGGCTTGGCGCTGCGCCAGAGCTGGCGGATCATCGGCGCGCCGCAACCACTTGATATCGGGATGGCGACGCAGCACGCCACTGGCCGAGCACGGCGCATCAAGCAAGATACGGTCGAACGGCCGCCCATCCCACCATTCATCGATCGCCGCCAGATCGGCGATCGCCAAGTGCGCGACGTATCCCAGCCGAGCCAGATTCTCCTCGACTCGCGCCATCCGAATCCCATCGATCTCGACCGCGATCAAAGCGATCTCACCGTCAACCATTTCAAGCAAGTGGCCCGTCTTGCCACCGGGGGCCGCACAGGCATCGAGTATCCGATCGCCGGGCTCGGGCGCGACCAGCCACGCCGCCAGCTGAGCCGCCGCATCCTGAACAGTCACCAGCCCCTCGGCGAAACCCGGCAAACGGTTGATCGAGCAGGGCGCGCTCAGCGTCAGAGCAGAAGACACCAAAGGATGGGGCGCCGCCTCGATCCCTGCAGCTTCGAGCGCAGCAATCGCGCGACCACGATCGCCGCGTGCGAGATTCACACGCAGTGTCATCGGAGCCTCGTCCAGTGCCAAGGCCGCCATTTCCGACCAACGCTGCGGCCAATCGCGACGCATCTGACGCAACCACCAGCCGGGCAACGCATACAACGACTCCGGCCGACGATCCAAAGTCGCCGACAAGGCTTCGCGCTCACGCGCCGCCCGCCTAAGAACGGCATTGATCAGACCGGTCAGGTGCGCCAATCCGACCGTTCTCGTGAGCGCAACGGTCTCGCGCACGGCAGCATGATCCGGCGTTCCGAAATGAAAGAGCTCTGCTAGTCCCTGAATCAACAGAACCTGGCCGCCACGATCTCGAGCGCGCAAAGGTTTATCCAGCAACGCCTCGATCAGCAATTCGAGGCGCGGCGCGAAGCGCAGCGCCGTCAGCGTCAGCGCCTGCACCCAAGAACGCTGATCGACGGCCACGGCGGGCAGCCCCCGCTCCAGCGCCGCGCTCGCCGAACGCCCCGCCAGCAACACCTCACTCAGAATTTCATAGACGCTGCGCCGGGCGCACCAATCAGCGGTTCCCGTGGCCGCTGCTTGAACATCCCCACCGCCGTCGACCGAGGCCCCGCCCGGCGCTCGAACGACGTGTTTCGATTCCATCGCGCGTGCCGGTCGACGCGCCGACTCTTGATCTCGAACGCGGCTCACCGCAACTCTCCGCGACGATCCGAACCCGTCTCGTGCCCATGTTCGGGCGCCAGTCGCAGCACCTCCACCGTCTGCGGTATTGAGGCTGATGGGGTCGATAGCGCCTCGCTCGCCGGAACATGCCCCTGTAAACTCGCGGCTGCTTGGTCGGGTCGAGGCGTCGTCACCACCGCTTTCGACGATGTATCTGACGTCAGCAGCGCGTTTGGCAACAGCCACTCTAGGCGATTTCTCAAAGCATCGGCTGCGGGCATGATGCGCGATCCCGGCCATTGCAGTTCGATCAGCTCGAGCACCCCGCGACCGCACCGCACCATCGGCGCCGTGCGTCGGCCCGACCAGATCAAGCTACCCGGCGGCGCTGCCTGGCCCGGCCAGTCCTGCTCGGGTAATGCTCGCGCAGCAACGATACGCAGTCGCCGTGCCAGGTCTTGGGGCGCCGATGCCACCGCTGTTTGCGTGCCCGGCCATGGCGTAAAGGCCCGCACCCGTCGCTCCAGCGCATCCGCCGCCTGCGACCAATCAAGCCAAGCCTCGTTCTTGTCGAGCTTGCGGGCATACGTCACGCCCTCGGTCGCCTGCGGCCGCGCCACACAATCGCCCGCCACGATCGCTGGCAGATGTTCGACAAGCGTCGAGGCGGCCAACTCCGCGAGGCGATCGTGCAAGGTCTGCGCGGTATCATCAGGTCGGATCGGCGTACTTGCACAACCATAAACAGGCCCCGTGTCGAGCCCACGCGCCATCTGCATCACGCACACACCGGTCTCCGGATCACCGGACTCGATGGCACGCTGAATCGGAGCCGCCCCTCGCCATCGCGGCAACAACGACGCATGTAGATTGAGACAGGCCACACGCGCTGCGGCCAACGCGCGCGGCGGCAATAACAGCCCGTACGCGACCACAACGAACACGTCGATCGCGTCGCCCTCGAGCAGCTGGATGGCCGATTCGTCCAGCCGCTCCGGCTGCGCCAAAGCGAGCTCGCGCGCCAAAGCCAAGCGCTTGACCGGGCTGGCCGTCGCGGCTCGCCCGCGGCCCGCTGGGCGATCAGGCTGAGTCCACACGCGAACGGGAGGACCAAAATGCTCGAGCAGCGCTGCGAGTGTCGGCACCGCAAAATCCGGTGTCCCGGCGAAGGCATAACGCAGCGACGTGCGCGGCGACGTCGCACACCTAGCGGCAACGGGCGTCAAGCCATCACCTTTTCGTCATCGGAAAACTCACCCCGAGCGGCCATTTTTTCGAGCTTTTTGCGAATCCGATCGCGTTTGAGAGTCGACAGGTAATCAACGAACAACTTTCCGTCGAGATGATCGATCTCATGCTGAATACAGACCGCCAGTAGACCCTCGACGTCGCGCTCGAACGGCTGCCCCTCGCGATCGAGTGCCCGAAAGCGAATCCGATCCGCGCGCTCGACCGTTTCATAGAAACCCGGAACCGATAGGCAACCTTCGTCCATCTGCTCCACACCCTCGCTCGACAGGATTTCCGGATTGATGAGCACTAGCGGCTCATCCCCGTTATCCGACACATCAGCCACGAGAATGCGTCGCTGAACATCAATCTGCGTGGCGGCCAATCCAATACCGCGAGCGCTGTACATGGTCTCGAGCATGTCGTCGGCCAATTGCCGAACCTCATTATCGACCCGCTCAATCGGCACCGCCTTCAGGCGCAACCGTGGATCTGGAAAACGTAAAATCTTGCGTACCGCCATACCCAACCTCTTCGCCCATTCGAATTTCGACATCGCCTTCTAACATGCCCAAAATACTGGCTGTTAGGCTCGGGACTTTCTGCTATCGTTCATGAAGAGTCCGCAAAAAGAGCGGGATTTCCAGTCAGTCGACTGCGCAACGCGTACACACGACCTAGCCAACAGGCCCCATCGCGTTCCCAACGCGGGCGCAACGTGGCCGACCAGCAGACACGGTGCAACACGTGCGGCAATCCGTTGAACTCGAAAGTCCTGCATCAGATCTACGCCGGCTGAACAAACCACACGCACGGTCTGCGTCGCAAACCTACACGCCTGGCGAGGCACGGCATCGTACAACCTCGCCGAATCTGCATCACTTAACGATCTGCCCGAGGGAACCCGATGCGCTCGCAATCGACGACTAGCCCAATTTGGCGCCCTATCCGACTCGCATTGGCCGCCGGCTTGCCTATCAGTCTAGCTGCGCTGGTGTCAGCGTGTGCAACGACCCCGAACGGGCACTCGCCCTCGTCTGCAGCGAGCACCCCCAGTGTTGCGACGACTGCGGTCGAGCAGTCGTCCGCGTCGACCCAGACCGAACGCAGCACCGAACGCCGTGCCGGTACGCGAGCCGAATTGCGAGCCGACGCACCAATCGAGTACGTCGTCAAGCGTGGTGACACCCTTTGGGATATCGCCAATCGATTCCTGCGAAATCCGATTTTCTGGCCGGAGATCTGGCTGGAAAACCCGCAAGTCGCCAACCCGCATCTGATCTACCCCGGCGATATTCTTCGTATCGTCACCGTCGGCGGCGAACCGCGCGTCACCCTGACGCTCGAGCCCCGCATTCGGCGAGAGGTTGATCTCGACCGCCCGATCGACGCCTTCCTGCCGTTCATGTTCCGACCGCATGTCGTCGATGACGACACGCTCGAGCGCGCGCCCTACATTCTCTCGGCCCGTGACGAACGGGTGGTGATGGGGCCGAACGACACGATTTACGTCCGCGAAATGCCGAGCGACGCGCAGGCTTGGGACACCTACCACATCGTCAGGCGCGACCACCCGCTGACCGACCCCGAAACCGGAGAGCTGCTCGGCATCGCGACGATCCCGGTGGGCGAAGCCGAAGTCGTGCGCGCAACACGCGAAGGTGAACCGGTCACGGTCATGCGCATCGTCAAGGGCGAGCGCGAAGCACTGCGCGGCGACCGGCTCCTCCCGCTGTTCGCTGACCCCGATTTCAACTTCCAGCTAACGGATCCGCCACAAGACGCCGAGGCGACGGTCATCGCGTTGTTCGAAGCCCTGACGCAAATCGGTCGCTATCAGATCGCGATTATCAACCGCGGCGAACGCGAGGGCATCAAGCCGGGCCAGGTCTTTCGCATCTGGGAAGCGGGTCGCACCGTTCGCGACACCGTTCGCCAAGGCGCAGGCGAGCTCGTAACGCTGCCTGAGGAGACGGTCGGTGACGCGATGGTCTTCGCCACCTTTGAAAAGGTGTCGTATGTACTCGTCATCCAGTCGACCCATCCGATTCGTGAGGGCTATCGCATGTATCACCCAAGAGCCGAGCGCTGACCCTAACCCAAACCTGAGGTGCCAATGGTGCAAGGACGCGCCGCCGCCCAGTCAGAATCCCGCTCCCGACGCTCGTGCCGGGGTTTAGGCTTTAGTCCCTCTGACCGCCCAGAGCAAACGCTTCTCGGGCGCCGCGCCGAACCCCACGGCGAAACAAGTGACCCGCGATTGAGCGGCGCGAGTGCCATCCCGGCACCATCGATGTGTCGCGCTCGCGCCGACACGGGGTCGCGCAATGACCACCGCCCCTATCTGCCCGTCAGGCGGCCCAGCGACCGCCGGCACGCCTGACGATATCGTGGCCTTTCACGACTCCATCGATGCCTGCCTATGGCTGCATCACACACCCGGGCTCGGTGCGCTGCGGATCGCTCGTCTTTGCGAATTTTTTGGCACTGCTGGAGCCGCGCTGCGCGCGCAGTCCGAGAGCTGGAAAGAAGCCGGAGTGTCCGCGCGGCATCATCCCGAACGCCAGGACACGGCGACGCGTGACGCCATCGCAAAAGGCATCGACCGGGACCTCGCCTGGCGCGATAGCGACACGAATCACACGATCATCGCTTCAGCCGACCCACGCTTCCCAGCACTCTTGCGAACCCTGCCAGACCCTCCGCCCGTGCTGTACACGGTCGGTGATGCGTCCCTTCTCGCCCGCGGGCAAGTGGCGATCGTCGGGTCACGATCGGCCACGGTACCGGGCCTGCGCCATTCGCGCCGCTTCGCACGAGAATTGGCCGAAGCAGGCGTCGTCATTACCAGCGGACTGGCGCTCGGCATCGATGGCGAGGCGCACAGCGGCGCCCTTGACGCCCCGCTTGGCTTGACCATCGCCGTCATGGCGACCGGACCCGATCGCATCTATCCCGCCCGCCACCGGCGCCTTGCCCATCGCATCGCCGATCACGGACTCCTCGTCGCCTTGTGGCCCGTCGGCACACCGTCCCGCGCCGGTCATTTTCCGGCGCGCAACCGCGTCATCAGCGGACTCGCGCTCGGCACACTGGTCGTCGAAGCAAGCATCCCGAGCGGAACACTCGTCACCGCCCGTCTCGCCATGGAACAAGGCCGGCAGGTCTACGCCATTCCGGGCGCAATCGACAACCCCGTCGCTCGCGGCTGTCATCGCCTCATTCGAGATGGGGCGATGCTAGTCGAATCACCTGACGAAATACTCGAAGATCTTGCCGACTGGCTGGGCGTCGGCACGACGAACACCGAGCCGGTCACCGACCGATCAGCTGACTCCAATCAATCACTGAACTCATCGCAAGCCGGCACGGCAAACCGCGGAGCCGTCGGTACACGCGACGCTCACCAGACAATCCAGCCCCAATCACCCAACATCGGCAATTCGACACGGCTGATAGGCGCCGAAGATTCGCACGACGTCTCCAAAGACCGTTATCCACAACGTGGTGATCGGCCGATTGATCCAACATCAGAGAACGTGCGGACGGAACACGCACCGACTGACACACCGACTCGTCCTAGTTACCGTCCAATCCCCCACCAAACCTCAAATCACGCCCATGGGCCATCATCCGGGATGTCGAAGCATCGCGGGCCTCAGCGACCGGGCGATACCTGGCCCGAAGCCTCGCCTGAAGCGCGCTGGTTACTGGACCGCCTCGGTGACTCACCAATCCACTACGACGAACTCGCGGCTGCCATCGAAAACGACGCTGCTGCCGAGTTCGAGGCCGCGCCAGTGGCAAGGACCGATCGAACAACTTCGATCGCACCGCCGACACTCGCACGCCTGCCCGCAGCGCTCGCGAGGCTCGAGCTAATGGGCGCGATCACCCGCACAGAAGACGGTCGCATTCAGCGTTTACCATCGGAACACAGGTCATGCTGAGCGCAAATGTTCGGCCTGTTTCTCTAGCGCTGCCCCTATCCGCCAACATCATCCGACCGACCTCGAAACCGTCGCGCCTTAGGCGTATTGAACGCCGCGCGTTAACGCTCGCAGTACGCCGCCGATGCGCGATGGTGATTCACGGACCTTGGCCGGCGGCACTGGCGAAAAATCGCGGCAGATCGCAGCAGAACGTCTCGCTCAACGCGATCGTTCGCGCTGGCTGTGTGCAGTCGGTCGACGCGAATTCACCAACACAAGCGGAGCCGGCCTGGTTGCCAACGGGTACCGATTACGCGCAGCATCGGCAAAACGACGCAAAGCATCCCTCCGGCCAAATACCCACGACACCGGAATCAAACCGATTTCACCGACACCTTTGGCCGAGCGCCAGAAAAAGCCCCAACATTCAGTAACGGCCTGAATCGTGTTCATTTCGAAGTCGAAGCCCGCATCAGAGTCAAACCGCAGCGATACGGAAACTTGGTCAAAAGCTGCGTGTGCTTCATCCTTGTTTAAACCTGATTTCGAATTCCCACAGCCCGCCTCTCGATCGACGGCTTACCAAAAACGGTCTCACAATGACTCAAGTCAGCGTCCTTGACGTGCTGCTCTACCTTTTCGAGAACCTTCTCGACGAGGACCCCCAGCCGGAGCGCGACGAGCTCGAAGCGCGACTCGTCGCGGCCGATTTTCCGGCGCCCGAAATCGAAGGGGCGCTCGATTGGCTTGATCGACTGATCAGCGAAGCCCCTTGCGATGAAGGCGAAAACCGCAAACCGTTCGCCATGCGCGTCTACACGCCCGAGGAACAGGCGCGGATCGACCTCGAAGCACGGGGCTTCTTGCTGTTCCTCGAGCAAAATGGCCTGTTGACGCTCGGCACGCGCGAGCTGGTGATCGACCGCGCGCTCGAGCTCGACGGCGACGAAATCGACCTCGAGCAGATCAAGTGGGTCGTATTGATGGTGCTTTTCAATCAACCCGACGAGCGGATCGAATACGCTCGTCTCGAGGCTTTCGTAATGAACGATCACATACCCGGCGATCACGACGTTCTGCACTGATCCAGTCCACCGACCGAGAAAACAATCCGCGCATGCCCAATCGTCTCGTCATCGTCGAATCACCTGCCAAGGCCAAAACCATCGCCAAGTACCTCGGACCCGGCACCGAGGTACTTGCCTCGTACGGTCACGTCCGCGACCTGGTTCCCAAAGAAGGTGCCGTCGATCCCGAACACAATTACGCCATGCGCTATGAGGTCATCGATCGCAACGAGCGCCACGTCACAGCCATAGCAAAAGCACTCAAAAAAGCCGACGAATTGATCCTCGCGACTGACCCAGACCGCGAAGGCGAAGCGATCTCCTGGCACCTCTGTGAACTACTCAAAGAACGCAACCTTCTGAAGAACAAACCCGTCCACCGGGTTGTTTTTCACGAGATCACCGAACGCGCGGTGCGCGATGCCGTCGCCCACCCACGTGAGCTGTCGCTCGACCTCATCGATGCGCAACAAACCCGGCGTGCACTCGACTACCTGGTCGGCTTCAATCTCTCGCCGCTGCTATGGAAAAAAATCAAACGCGGCCTCTCTGCGGGCCGGGTCCAGAGTCCGGCGCTCCGCCTGATCTGTGATCGCGAAAACGAAATCGAAGCCTTCGTCGCGCGTGAATACTGGAGCTTCGAAGCCGCCTGCGAGCTCAACGGACAACCGTTCGGCGCGCGCCTTGCGCGACTGCGTGGAGAAAAGTTCGAGCAATTCACGATCACCGACAGCGACGCCGCAGGCACCGCGCGGCGCGAGCTGCTTACCGCAGCCGGGATGTCGGTCAGTGCCGACCTGCGCGTCGATACTGCATTGCCCGAAGGGCGCAGCGGCGAACTGCGCGTTTCGCGGGTCGAAAAGAAAGAGCGCCGCCGCAACCCTGCCGCACCATTCACCACGTCAACTCTGCAACAGGAAGCCTCGCGCAAGCTCGGCTTCACTGCTAGCCGCACGATGCGAACGGCTCAGCAACTCTACGAAGGCATCGACCTCGGAAACGGCGCGATCGGCCTGATCACCTACATGCGGACCGACTCGACCAGTCTCGCCGGAGAGGCCATCGCCAACCTCCGCGGCCTGATCGAAGACCGATTTGGCGCAGGAACACTTCCGAACAGCCCACGCCAATTCAAAACCAAGTCGAAAAACGCTCAGGAAGCGCACGAAGCCATTCGCCCGACCGACGCCACGCGGGCCCCCGATACAGTGAGACGATTTCTCAGCGCCGATCAGGCGCGCCTGTATGAGCTCATCTGGAAACGGACCGTCGCCTGCCAGATGATTCACGCCACCTTCGATACCGTCGCAGCCGATCTCGTTCCGGTCGAAGCCGACGACGACGCCATCGTTTTTCGCGCCACCGGTCAAACGCTCAAAACCGCCGGCTTTCTCGCGGTCTACCGAGAAAGCCGTGACGATTCAATCGATGAGGACGCCGAATCCGCGTTACCCGAACTCGTCGAGGGCGATTTGATTCGACTCGCCGACGTCGTCACCGAACAGCACTTCACCGAGCCGCCGCCACGCTTCACCGAAGCCAGTCTCGTCAAAACGCTCGAGGAATACGGCATTGGTCGGCCATCGACCTACGCCAGCATCATCTCGACCCTGCAGAATCGCGAATATGTCGAAATGGACGGCAAACGATTCATACCGACCGACACCGGCCGCATCGTCAACGCCTTCCTCACCGAGCACTTTTCCGACTACGTCGACTACGACTTCACCGCGCGCCTCGAGGACGATCTCGACGATATCGCCCGCGGCGAAAAGGAATGGCTGCCCGTCATCGACGGTTTCTGGCGCGATTTTCACAAGCGCGTCGAGCTCAAGGAAGAAACGGTATCGCGTGCTGAAGCGGTGCAGGCGCGCGAACTCGGCACCGATCCTGAATCGGGTCGTCCAGTCTCGGTACGTTTGGGGCGCTTCGGCCCCATCGTGCAGATCGGCACCAAGGACGATGAGGAAAAACCACGATTTGCCGGACTGCTACCTGGCCAGAAAATGGACAAGGTCACTCTCGAAGAGGCCCTAGCTTTGTTCCGTCTGCCGCGTGAGCTTGGCGAAACGCCAGAGGGCGAACCCGTCTCGGTCAACATCGGCCGCTTCGGGCCCTACGTCAAATATGGCTCGAAATACGCCTCGCTCACGGCCGACGACGACGTTTGGACCATCGAGCTGCCGCGCGCGCTCGAAGTCGTTGCAGAGAAAAAGCGCAAGGATGCCGAGCGCTTCATTGCCAGTTTCGACGATGGCGCAGTACAGGTTCTCAATGGTCGCTGGGGGCCCTACATCACCGATGGCACCAAAAACGCCAAGATTCCCACGGAAACCGACCCTAAGGCTCTGACTCGCGAGCAATGCCTTGAGCTTCTCGCGCAGGCGCCTGCACGTGGGCGACGCGGCGCGAAGGGCAAATCAGCGGCGCCCACCGGTTCGGCCAAGGGGGCGACCAAAACCGCTGCCAATGGCAACGCGAAAAACGGCAGCAAGACTCAAGGTCAAGGCTCGAAAAAGGCGACCACTCGCAAAGCCGCAGGCTCGACGACGACCAAGGCCACCACGAAGACCACCACGCGCAAACGCACCAGCACGGCTTCGAGCAGCCGATCGGCGTCAACGAAAGCCACGCCAGCAAAGGCAACTGGCGGAAAAGCCTCAAAATCAGCTAAAGCGACAAGTGGAACCACATAAGAATCGACCACCTCGCGAGCCAAAACGAGCGCGGGGCGCCGCGTAGCAAGCGGACATTGCCAGCGAGGCGACGTGATTCAACGGACAGGACTACTCATCCGAACTGCGCGTCCAACGCATGCCGAAGACAACCGCGAGTGCAATTCAACGCGAGGCACGCGGCATCACGCGACACCTGACGAGTCGTCAGGCGAGAAAGCGAGCGCCGTCATCCACGACCGATCAAGTCGGCGGCCGTCTGACTGATCAGTTGGTTTCCGTGCCCAGATCCGATCGCAGCGTCAGATCAGCGTCAGAATCAAAACTCGAACGAGTCGAAGTCTCAATCTCGAGCGGCACAGTCCATGGTTCACTCCCGCCACGATAACCGCCCACCAACCGTCGCCCGGCTCATACAGACAGGTGGTGTCATCGCCTACCCGACAGAAGCCGTCTTCGGTCTCGGCTGTGACCCTGCGCAGGCTCATGCGGTCGCGCGCGTACTTGCACTCAAGGGGCGTAATTCTGACAAAGGCTTCATTGTTGTGGCCGCCGATCTACGCGATCTCGATCACTGGATCGAAACCGACATCGTATCGCCCTACGTCGAACAGGCTCGCCAGCCGGCCTTCTCCACTTGGTGCTGGCCACTCAAGCCCGCCTGCCCAGAGTGGCTGCGCGGTACTCACTCCTCGCTCGCCGTTCGGATTCCGGCTTGGCCACCGCTGCGTCACCTCCTGGCCGAAACCGGCCCGCTTCTCTCAACCAGCGCCAATCGTTCCGGTGAGCCGGCGTGCCGCGACGCGGCCTGCGTCAAGCGCGTGTTCGGCGACACCATCGACTTGATACTCGACGGCGCGACAGGCGGTGAGGCGCAACCATCGCCAGTGCGCATCGCTGCAACAGGCGAATGCCTGCGCTAGATCCCGACCCAATCGGTCCAACATTCGATCGTCTCAAAGGGTCGGATCGCTAGATCGTCGATAATGGGAAAAGCCATCGAGTCGCCGCCTCGGGACTTCGCCACGGATCAAAATCGCTGTGGCTTCGTCGACTCGCCTTGATAGTTGACCGGGAGACCCCGCAATGTCTGTTTCTTCGACGCTCCACCTGCCCACGTCACAGAAGCTCGCGAGCGCAACCGACCGCTGGCCCGAAGACAACGCGCCTTTCGCCCTCGAACCCGTCGTGGCCTACCTTGAGGGCTTGCAGGATCGAATCTGCGCCGAGATCGAGTCTCTGGATGGCGAGGTTTCATTTGCTGAAGATGCCTGGTCACGCGACGCCGGAGGCGGTGGGCGAAGCCGCGTCTTGCGCGACGGCGCCGTCTTCGAGCAGGCTGGCGTCAATTTTTCGCTCGTCCACGGCGATGGCCTGCCGGTCTCCGCGACGGCGCACCGACCTGAACTCGCAGGCCGCCGCTTTGCCGCTGCTGGCGTCTCGCTGGTGATCCACCCGCACAACCCCTACGTGCCGACGTCTCATGCCAACGTACGGGTTTTCGTCGCTGAAAAAGACGGCGAAGCGCCAATCTGGTGGTTCGGAGGCGGCTTTGATCTCACGCCGTACTACGGCTTCGAAGAAGACTGTCGTCACTGGCACCACACCGCATACGAAGCCTGCGCACCTTTTGGCAGTGACGTCTACCCAGCCCACAAACGCTGGTGCGACGAGTATTTCTTCCTCAAGCATCGCAATGAAGCGCGGGGTATCGGCGGGCTGTTTTTCGACGACCTGAATGAATGGGGTTTCGCCCGCAGTTTTGCGTATCTACGCGCTGTTGGCGATGCTTACCTGCCGGCCTACGCCCCGATTGTCGAACGGCGACGAAACACGCCCTTTTCAGCTCGCGAACGCGATTGGCAGCTCTATCGACGCGGGCGGTATGTTGAATTCAATTTAGTCTACGATCGGGGGACACTGTTCGGCCTGCAATCCGGAGGGCGCACAGAATCGATTTTAATGAGCCTGCCACCTCTGGTTCGATGGGAATACGGCTATACCCCTGACCCCGGTAGCGATGAGGCCCGACTCCTGAGCGACTATTTACCCGCCCGCGACTGGCTCGCAGGCGGCCTCAATCCTCGCTGAGCCTACAATCCGGAAACCGCAACCGCGCGAGCCAACCATGCCAACCTCCGACCTGACGCTCACCCATCGCCCCCGTCGACTTCGGCACGACGCATTTTCTCGGCGTCTCGTCGCCGAACATCGGCTGACGGTCGACGATCTCATCTGGCCGGTGTTCGTTCATGAAGGCAGAGGACGAGAGCCCATCGCCTCGATGCCGGGCGTTGAACGCCTTTCGATCGACGCCTTGCTCGACGAAGCCGAACGCGCCATGGCCCTGGGGATCCCCTTGCTTGCGCTGTTTCCCGTTGTCCCCGCCGCTGGAAAGTCACTCGATGGCGCCGAGGCCTGGAATCCGCAAGGTCTCGCCCAACGTGCAGTGCATGCGGTCAAGCAGCGGTTTCCCGATCTGGGTGTGATGACCGACGTCGCACTTGATCCCTTCACCACCCACGGCCAGGACGGCATCATCGACGACAACGGCTATGTCCTCAACGACGAAACCGTTGCGGCTCTCGTACGCCAAGCCTGCTCGCACGCTGAAGCCGGTGCCGATATCGTGGCACCATCCGACATGATGGACGGGCGCGTCGGCGCGATCCGCGATGCGCTCGAGGCACAGGGTCATATTCACACGCGCATCCTCGCCTACAGCGCCAAATATGCCTCAAGTTTTTACGGCCCGTTCCGCGATGCCGTAGGCTCTGCCGCCAATCTGGGGCGCGCCGGCAAAGAGACCTACCAGATGGATCCAGCGAATGCGCTGGAAGCCCTGCACGAGGTCGGCCTCGATCTCGACGAGGGCGCCGACATGGTCATGATCAAACCGGGCCTGCCGTATCTCGACATCGTCTGGCGCGTGAAAGAAGCCTTTGGTCGTCCGACCTTCGTCTATCAGGTCTCAGGCGAATACGCGATGCTGAAAGCGGCCGCTGCCAACGGCTGGCTCGATGAGCGCAAGACCGTTTTAGAATCCCTGCTGGCCATGAAACGCGCGGGTGCCGATGCCATCCTCACCTACTACGCGCCAGTCGTCGCCGACTGGCTATCTGGAGACAGCGCTTGACCGACGTCTACGCCGTAACAGGCAACCCAATCCAACACTCGCGTTCGCCGGAGATCCACCGCGCTTTCGCCGCACAAAGCGGGGAAGACCTCACCTACGAAGCTCGCCTCGGCGATCCGAAACACTTCGAAAGTCAGGTTCGTGAATGGTTTCGCGCCGGGCTACGCGGCCTGAACGTCACGCTACCGTTCAAGGAACGCGCCCTCGGCATCGCCGATCGACTCACCGAACGGGCGCAGAGTGCCGGTGCCGTGAATACACTCTGGATCGAAACGAACGACCAGGGAGACACGACGGTTCACGGTGACAATACTGATGGCGCCGGGCTCGTTCGCGACCTCAGAGAGCGCCAAGGGGCACCACTGCGTGACGCTCGCATTCTGATCATCGGCGCGGGCGGGGCCACGCGCGGCATTCTTGGCCCCCTGCTCGCACAGGTTCCACGGTCGATCATGATCGCCAATCGCAGCCCGGAAAAAGCACTCGCGTTGGCCGCCGCATTTCGCTCGGCACAGGCCGGCCCCGTCGCCATTCCTGTCGACGGCTGCAGCCTCTCCGCTTTACAAAACGGCGGCGCGCCGCCCTCGTTCGACCTGATCATCCAGGCCACATCTGCAGGCATGGCGGGTCACCGTCTCGATCTCGACACTCGCATCGCGCACCGCGGCAGCGTTGCCTGCGATTTGGCTTATGGCCCAGCCGCCGAGCCTTTTCGGAAATGGGCACAGCAAGCTGGCATCGATCATTTTAGCGATGGGCTCGGTATGCTCGTCGAACAGGCGGCCGAAGCCTTCCAGATCTGGCGTGGCGTACGCCCCGCGACGCAAGAAATCCTCGAGCGCCTGCGTGCGAGCCTGAGCGTCGCCTGAGGCCCTGTCCGAAGCGTCCACCGGCTTTGCATCGACTCGCAGTATCGAGCTGCGCATCGCTCAAGCCAGATTTCATGGACGCATCGGCGGCCCTTGCGACGCGCTCTCACCCGATCAGAGGCGGAACTGGTCGCTCGACACGGGCCAGCGTGCGAGCGTGGGTCTGTGACCTGTCGCTGAAAGCGTGACGCGGATGCGCTCAATCGTGGGCCATGGCCGCGCCTTAGGCCCCGCGAATCGACGCCGCGCACGCTCCAATACGTGCAGGACTTTCGGGCAAAGCCTCCAAGGCGGCCCGACGACCGTTGACTGCCTGATTCGGGTCTTGTACGCCCTCAAGCAGGGCCCGGCGGCTCAGGTCTCGAGTCTCACGCCAAGCCACAGCATCATGAACGTGAAGCGGAGACCGCCGTTGGAAAGGCTGAATCAATGGCTTAGCGGATACCCCCATACTCGACGCGGTACGACTCACACCCCGCTCAACGATGCACGACGAATGGGCTGTTCCGTTCGGGGCGCACTGCGCTCAACCTCACTCTCGGCCCTTTCCAGCAGTTCTCTCGCGGTCATCGCAGCTCCAGACGCTGATTACCCGCTCCGTCACCGCTCGCACTTGCCAAAACTGGGACAGCGCTGAACAGGAATCAACCCGGACCATGAAAGCCGGACCGTAAATCCACCGCGCCTTACCGCAACCGGAAGGAAAATGGCACCGTGACCTCCAGGGGTTGACGGCCGAGTTCAGCCGGAATCGGCGGCAACACGCCAACGCGCTCGAACGTGTCCAACGCCGCCCGATCCAAAACATCGATCCCAGACGATCCGACGACGCGTGCGTTGCGAATCGTCCCGTCGATCTCGATGCGGAACGCGACGTTCACCGTACCCTCGAGACGGCGCCGCTGCGCAATTCGCGGATAATCCTTGTTTCGCTCCAAGATCGCAGAGACCCGAGCCAAATAACTTTCTCGCGCCAGAGGATCGCCTGGCGGGTCAACCGCAGCTTCCTCAGACGGCGTGACCTCGCGATCGTCGATGGTGTCGTCGCCTGCCGTCGCCGGCTGAGAAGCCGGTGCCTCCTCTTTTGGCGGCGATGGGGCCATCGATCGTGGCTCGGGCCGTGGCTCGGGCCGTGGCTCGGGCTCGGGCTCGGGTTCGGGTTCGGGTTCGGGTTCGGGTTCGGGCTCGGGCTCGGGTTCGGGTTCGGGTTCGGGTTCGGGTTCGGGTTCGGGTTCGGGTTCGGGTTCGGGTTCGGGTTCGGGTTCGGGTTCGGGTTCGGGTTCGGGTTCGGGATC
>JBKBII010000002.1:177140-268738 GCA_046299415.1 Thioalkalivibrionaceae bacterium
TCGGGTTCGGGTTCGGGTTCGGGTTCGGGTTCGGGTTCGGGTTCGGGTTCGGGTTCGGGTTCGGGTTCGGGTTCGGGCTCAACCGCTGCGTCGGCCTCGTGCGATGGTTCAGCGATGTCGGTCGGACGCAGCGAACCCAAATTAATCGCAATTTCAACGGCCGGCGACCCGCTTCCGGCGATTTCGAGGGGATCGGGTTCGGATCGCGCCACGAACCAAAAAAGCATGCCGTGCGCGATCAGCGCGGTCGAGATGGCCAACACCCACGGCAGTCTCGATGCCCGCGCAGTCGCAAACCCGGACGAGGATTCAATCTTCGACGTGATTTCTAGCCGGTTCGCCGATCGACGAGCGCTCATGGCTGCTCCGTGACCAGGACGATCCTAGGCACTCCCGCGCGACGCAGCGCCTCCAACGCACCGAGAAGGAGCTCAGCATCCGCGGCTTGGTCGGCCTTTATCCGAATCGGAGCTTCAGCGGTCATGTTGGGGGCCGAATCGCCCGCCTGCGATTCTGAATCCGTCAGGATCGCCACCATGCGCATCTCAAGCTCGTCAAGCGTAAACACGTCCTCGCCGATCGCCAGTCGGCCATCCGCAGCCAGCAACAACGTCAGCGGCGAATCCAACAACTCCGTCTCCGACCCTGACTCAGGGACGTCGATATCAAGCGCATCAATGACCTCCATCGCCCCCGCGATCATAAAAAAAATCAACAACAAGAATACGATATTGATCAAAGGGATAAGATTATCCGGCACTTCACGGCGTTCGGGTTCTGGCAGCTGCATCCTCACTCCTCCAGACGCCGCAGGTTGAGGATGTCGGGCCCAACGGCCCGTAGAATGTCGAGCGCGGCGACCGTTGCCTGCACGGATACCGAGTCACGTACCCGCAACGTCACTGCTCGGGTGGGATGGTCGGCAAGAGCCGCCGACAGCGCGAGCGACAAATCGTCGAGCGCGTAGTCGTTGCCGTTGAGCTCAACCCGCCCTGGTGTGCGCAAGATCACCTGCAGCGGCGGCGACTCTACGCTCGTCGCTGTCCGGGACTCGATGGGCGTCGATAGCGGCAGCGCCGCTTGGTGGACAAAACTCGACACCAGCATAAAAAACACCAGCAAAATGAACACGACGTCGATCAGTGGCGTCAGGCTGATCAATGCACGTCGCGGCCGATCAGCGACGGGAAAAATAATCTTTGCGTCCATCTCCGACTCGATCAGCGCGCGCGTGCGCCAAAAGCGGAGGGTATGACCGTCGTCTCTTCGTCAATCGAATGACGTGCCTCATCGACGTCGAGCCGGTACGCGGTCGCGGGCGCCGCTGTTCCCGATTTGCCGGTTTCCCGGGCCCGCCGCATAGGCGCACCGATGGGGGGCTCATAGCGCGACGATGACTCGATCGAGGACTGAGGCATGGTCGAGGTGAAGACCCGTGTCACGGCGTTCTGCAGACGGTGGCGGTAGCGCTCGACGCGACGTTCGAGCCAAACCGAGGCGGCTACGACGGGGATCGCGACGGCCAAGCCGACAGCCGTCGTCATCAGCGCCACCCAAATGCCGCCGGATAACACCGAGGGATCAACGCGCGAACCGGCTTCTTCGAGCGCGCGGAACGCATCGATCATGCCGATGACGGTACCCAGAAGACCCAGCAACGGCGCCAGCGCGCCGATCACCTCGAGTATCCGCAGGTGGCTGCGCGCGTCCTCAACGGCGGCTGCCCCCAAGCGTTGAACTTCTTCACGTACGAGCGCCTCATGCCGCGCACCGTCGGCGCATTCAATGCCGCGAATCGCCGCCGCAACGACGCGGCTACCCGGCGTCCCAAGCCGAGCCAGACGGTCCAGCGCGCCATCCCGGTCGCCAGCGATCCACGCATCGATTCCGCGCGCAAGGCCCTTGTCATCGTCGAGCCGCCAGCGCGCAAAAATTATCAGCTTGTAGACCACGACGGTGGCCGCGATCAACGACAAAATCAGCAAAATGACGACGACCGGACCACCTAGTTCGATCGTTGTTCGCAGACCTTCCACGACTTCGTTCATCGAATATCACTCTCATTGTCGTTGTGGCGGGGCGCGGGGAAGGATCGAACGCCCGACCCCACCCTCTCGCCCGACCGAATCGTGGCGCCGAGCGTCTCGGGTGACACCACCAGCCGGATGATCCAATCCATCGACATCGTCACGTCTCGGACCACTCACGCAACAAATTGTGGTACGTGCCCGTCAACTGCACGAGTTCAGGATGCCCATCACCCAACTCACTGCGCAGCCGACGCAGCGCCTGATCAATCTCCCAGAGCATGCGACGATGTGAAGCGTCGCGCACCAGGGACTGCATAAACAGATACGCCGCGAATCGCGTACCGCGCGTCACGGGGCGAACCTCGTGGAGCGAACCAGACGGGTAGACCACGATGGCGCCAGCGGGTGCTTTCACACGATGAACGCCAAAGCTGTCGTGCACGACCAGTTCGCCACCGTCGTACTCGTCGGGATCCGACAGGAAAACCGTCGCCGATACGTCGGTACGTAGCCACGATCCGTCGGGTAACGGACGCAGCGTGTTATCGATGTGCGGCCCGTACGCCGGGAAGTCGGGATCGTAACGATTGAAATTTGGTGGAATGACCTTATTCGGCAGCACCGCGCTCACGAGCTCCGGGGAACGGTTCAGTGCTCGCATCACCGTTCCCCGCAGGTCGCGCAACAGGCCGGCAGACATCTCGGTTTCTGCAATCTGCCGGTTATGCTTGACCAGACGGGCCTGTGGCCCGGCGCTGACGCCCGAATCCCATGGCGCTGCTGCAAGGCGCTGGTGCATGGACACCAGCTCCTCGGGCAGCAAAATCTCGGGCATCACGATGACCATCGATCGACCTCAAAAATCGTAACGATACGTCACGAGAAGACGACGACCCGCGCCGGGGATCCCTTGCGCCGAGCCTTCGGCCGCCTGGGAGATGTAGCGCTCGTCGAAGGCGTTCAAAAGGTTCAGTCGAACCTGGCTATTTCGATCGATGCGGTACGTCGCCGAAAGGTCAACCACCGTAAAGGAATCGACGCGCCCGAGAACGCCTCCCTCGTCGACGATGTTGTTGACCGTATCACCGACGTACTGGACGCCACCGCCGACAGCAAATCGCGGCGTGATGTCATAGTCGGTAAACAGTGAGAACGAGTGCGTCGGCACACCGCCGAGGCGTTGTCCGACGAAAAACTCACCCCCTGGCGGCGTCGAGAGAACCTTGGAGCGCTGGTACGAATACGCCGCGTACAGGCGCCAGTTCGGTATCACGGATCCCGCCGCGTTGAGCTCGAAACCTTCCACGCGCTGGCGGCTCGGTGGATTATTGTCCTCGGGCAACGAGTTCGGCAGGCGCGCGTTGCGCTTCGTCGTCCGAAACAAGGCCGCGCCAAGATCGAGTCCATCGAGCACCGTCTGCTTGGCACCAATTTCGATCGCGTTTGACTTCTGCGGATCGGCGTCGAAGAAATCCGGATTGACCAGATTCGAGTTACCACCGGCGAGCTGCACCACATTCCGATCGAAGGTTGCCGACGGTTCGAACGCCGTACCGTAGTTGGCGAACAATGCCGTGCCCGGGCGCGGTTTGAACACCATGCCGAGGTTGTACGACCACTCAGCGTCCTTGCGCTCGGCGTCGGTGATCCCGTTCGGCGTGAACGTCTCGCCGGCGTCATTCGGCGTGACCGATGCGCGGGCTTTGACGCGGTCATAACGCACGCCGCCGTGCACATCAAAGCGCTCGTTGATGGCAATGGTATCGAGCAGATACACACCCGTTCCTCGCACGTCGAGATTGCGCGTCGTGCCATCGTAGGCAGCCGCGGGACGCGTGCGACGGGCTGGGTTGGCCAGATCCGTGTTGGGCCCACTAACCTCGGGGCGGCGGCGGTTAGAAATATCGTCGCGATAGACCTCGGCACCGAGCACCAGATCATGCGTGACCGGGCCCGTCTCGAGGAAGACCAGAAGGTCGGTCTGGTTGGAAAAATTCTCGTCGCGCTGATCGCGTGGCCTCAGGTCACCGCGCACCGTCGCCCCTTCGAAGGTTCCTTCCTCGGCCAGCGTGAAGCGCGGTGATGACACCAATCGATCGACATCCACCCGCGAGTAACGCGTCTGGTTGCGCAGCTGCACATTGTCGTTGAAGGCGTGGTCGATCATGAGGCCCACCTGGTCGACATCGACCCGCTCGGAATCGTCGGTGTGACCGTAGAAGTTCGAGAAATCGACCGGCGCGATCCGTCCTGAACCGGTCCCCTGCAGGTTACCCGGTGCCCGGCGATCGAACGGCAAGCCGTTGTCCGGAATGTTGTTCTGCCGCAGATGCAGGTAGTCGGCGGTGATCTGCGTGTCGGATTGGAATCCCCACGTGTAGGCACCATAAATCCCATAGCGGCGCTGCTCGACGACATCTCGTCCCGGAACGTCTTCCGAATGCCCCATGACGTTGATCCGGAACGCCTGGTTGTCATCCAGTGCACGGTTGAGATCAACGGTCGAACGGAAGTACGAATCGGTGCCGATCGACGCCTCGATACGACCGCGATTCTCTGGCGTCGGCCGCTTGGTCACGAAGTTCACTGTACCGCCCGAGGAACCCCGTCCACCAAAAGCCGAGTTGGGGCCCTTGATCACCTCGATCTGATCGACATAGAACGGATCACGGAAGTAGTTGCCGCCATCGCGCGTGCCATTCACGTTGAGATCGTCGCGGGCGTTGAAACCGCGAATCTTAAACTGGTCGCCGCTCGGTGGGTTGCCTTCCCCCGCCTGCAACGAGACCCCCGTCACCGACCGCAGCGCTTCGCGCAGTTCGGTGACGCCGCGTTGCTCGAGCAGATCCGACGACAGCACGGTGATGACCCGTGGCGTCTCCTGCAGATCGCGGGCATAACGCGGGTCGGCGACGCGTTCGCCACGATAGTCGATATCGATCGGGGGCAACTCGGCGGCGCTGGCCTGAGCCGGTGCGACGGTTTGCTGCGCCTGCGACAGGGCGGGCATGACCGCTCCGCTCAACGCCAAGCCCACGGCCATCGCGAGTTTCGCGCGACCAGCCGTTGATGGCCGCCCTTCAAAAAGGGGTCCGACAGTGTTTTGGGGTCTGAAAGTGTTTTGCATGTCCTCTCTCCAAGAAACTCAGTCCGCAGATGCTGACCGCCCCGTCGCCGCGAGACCGCGACCTGAGACGGCACAGAGACCGGGGATGCTGGCTGGCTGGATGAGGACACCCTGGCTGGCTCGCTTGATGTGTTGTGTTGAATGAAATCCGGAACAAGACCGCCATAAAAATCGTGGCCGCATCATATCATGATTCGCGTGACCGCCATCGAAGGACGTTGGATTGCAATCGGCCGCGCAGAAGCCTTTAGAGCCTCCGCGACACTGGCTCGTCAGGAACTGTCGATGCTCGACCAACTCAATACGGGCGCGAAACTCGTATCGCACCACACGGACTTTGATCCGACGGTGAGGACGATTGCTCCGGGCCCGGTGTTTCTGACCGATGAAGAACCCACGAGCGGCACGGCCAACAACCCGAACGACAGAGCGATCCGCGATCTCCGATGTCTGAATCCAGTTTAAACGAATAAAAGCATTAATGCGAATTAATCGCATTAATGCTTTTATTTTCAAAAAGTGCACACCGATCACTGCCGACCGCACGCATCACAACATCGGGCCCACGGCCTTCACCGTCGATTCACCGAGCCGCGCAATGCTTCACGACGCATCCGATCGCGCATTGACGCAACGATCGTCAAACGTTCTGAGCCGCCGCTCGCTAGGCTGTCGCCGGAATAGACGTCGACGATGGTAAGGCAGTTCGCCATAATCGGATGATCGTCCTCGCAAGCAATACCGCGTTGACCATGAGTCTTGCACCCCAGCCTCGAGTCACGACCTGGCTTTCGAGGCGGCCACCAAAAGAATCACAGCCCTCCGTCCAACCCACATCATCAGGCCCACGACGACTCCCAGGAGACCCACTATGCTTCGCGCCAACCGCCCGGCCGTTCTCCTCGCGACGGCGATCGCCGTATCTGCTCTAGCTCTTGGCGGCTGCACCGCCACCAATCCGGAAACCGGCGGGCCGTCACGCGCCGCCATCGGCGCTGGCATCGGTGCCGTATCCGGTGCCGTTCTCGGTAATGTCGCATCGAGCCGCAACCGCACCCGGAACACAATGATCGGCGCCGGTATCGGCGCAGTCGCCGGCGGTGTCGTCGGCAACTACATGGATCAGCAAGAAGCCGAGCTGCGCCGTGAGCTCGCCGGAACCGGCGTCGAAGTCGATCGCGTCGGCGACGACCTCGTGCTCAACATGCCGGGACAAGTCACCTTTGATACCAACTCGACGGTCATCAAGCCCCAGTTCGATGCCGTCGTCGCACGCATCGCCGATGTGCTGGTGCGCTACGAATCAACCGGCGTCGAAGTCGCTGGACACACCGACTCCACTGGAAACTTGCAGTACAACATGGACCTTTCGCAGCGTCGCGCCGACTCCGTCGCCCACGCGCTTCGTGTCCGTGGCGTCAATCCCTCCCGAATCCATACGATCGGCTATGGCCCGCAACGGCCGATCGCCAGCAACGATACACCCGCGGGACGCGAGCAAAACCGTCGCGTCGAGATGACGCTATTCGCGTTGACGCAGGGCTAATCGCTTACGTTGGACCCACTCCACGCAAGCAGGCGCGGGCTGATCGATCACAGCGTTGCTCAACTCGCGCCCGCACCTCCTCGAGCCGGAGTTTTGCGAGGGTCACAAAGCCCGTCAAAGGCCGCCGGAGGGTTTCGTCCGGCGGCCTTTGCCATTGGGCCTCGTCATTGTCCCTGAACCCCGACCTTTCCGAGATTCCGATCACTGATGACCACGCTCGCTCAACATTTCGGCCGTACGCTGCTCACGGGACTCGTCGCGATTCTTCCGATCGCGGTGACCGCTGCAGTCCTGTGGTGGTTGGGGTCGACCGCTGAGCGGCTCCTCGGGGGCCTTCTTCGCGCCATCCTCCCGGAAGTCGCGTATTTTCCGGGGCTGGGCGTCCTTGTCGGAATCGGTCTTTTGTTTCTGCTCGGTCTTCTGCTTCGAGCTTACGCCGTCCAAGCGCTGTTTGACGTCGCTGAGCGCTGGTTGCAACGGCTTCCAGTCGTCAAAACCATCTACGGCGCGGTACAAGACGTCACGCGCATGTTCTCAGGCGAAATGAGCGAGGCATTCGGTCAAACCGTACTCGTCCGCCTACCCGGGACCGAGGGGCTTCTGATCGGCATGGTGACCCGTGAGGATCTTTCACCGCTATCACCTTCGCTGTTTCCGCCGCATCTATCGCCGCAAACGTCATCACAACCGGCAAAACACAAACCGTCACGAAACGCCAAGCGAAGCGGCAGCCCGACTCGAGTCACCAAACGATCGGTAACCGACAGCACGGATCTTCCGTCGAGCCGTAACGCCCTACGAGGCGTGGCGGGCGCTTTAGACCTCCCGCCCGGCCACGACTCATCCGATGAAGCCCCGTCCGAAGACGACCAAAGGGTCGCTGTCTATCTGCCGATGAGCTACATGATTGGCGGCTACACGCTGCTGATTCCACGCTCTCAAATCACCCCGATCGACTTGTCATTCGAAGATGCGATGCGCTTCGCCGTGACCGCTGGTCTGTCGGTTTCGACGCAAGACGCGCTCAAGATCAGCAACCGAGGGTTGGAGAACGGCGACGCAGCGAAGCCGTGAGGGCACACACGACGGCGCACACAACTCCGATGACTGATCCGATGGTTGAAAGCACCGCGAAATGCGCTCATCCCTACAGATCAACATCACAAATACACATCGCTAACCACCAAGAGCTTCAGCGATCCGGATCCAATCAGGCTGAGCAACCCTTTGGAAGATCTGACCGTGCACCGGCGTCATGCGGATGACGAATGAAAAACGGATGCTTCCCGATGACAGTGCTCAATCGCAACTCACTCGCCCACATCGCCCCGCTCGACCTTCTCGGGTTGCGCTTCAACGCCACAGCGATCATCTGCGCGTTGACGTTGCTCTTTATGAGCGACGCCGTGCCGGCTCACGCAAACAACGTCCTCCTCAGCGCGAATCAGCCAGCCGAAGACAGCGGAGCTGCCGAGCGCCATGCTGGGCACCAGCTCCTCACACAACAGGGATCGGTCAACGGCGTTCAGCAATCGGCCAGCCGAGATGACCACAGCGATACGCGATCGGCGATCGCAACCGCCACGGACCGACGTGGCGACAGACCCGCATCGACGTCAGACCGCGCCGTCGCCACGGCGACCAACGCGACAGTCGGCGCCTCGAACTCATCCGGCCCAGCCCAGCGCGTCACCATCGTCTACCCGGAATGGTTCACCGACACGCTTTACGATCTGGCCGACGAGAGCGCCCTTGCCGCCGAACAAGGCAAAAGACTCGCGCTGTTTTTTTCTGCGGAAGAATGTCTGCACTGCATCGCGATGGCACGATCGACGTTCGAGGACTCACGCGTCATCGAACACATGACCGAGCAATACGATGTCATCGCGCTCGACGTTTTCAGCGACGTGCCGCTGATCGATCCGCAGGGCCAGTCCACCACGCCGCGAGACTTCGCTATCGCGTTGCGCGCCCAGTTCACGCCGACTATGGTGCTGCTCGACACGGAGGGCCAACCGGTCGCCAGACGTGTCGGCTTTCAGGACGCCGATCAGCTACTCGCCTGGATCGATGCCGTTGCCGCACGCGATCCGTCGCCCGACTCCGCGCAAGCAACGACCGCGCAGGATGCCAAAACTCAAACCGAACAGTCGCCGGAGCCATCGATCCGGTGGAGCCCGCCACGGGGTTTTGATAGCCCCTCCACCTTGATTGACAAATCGGATGAGAACGACTTGTCGCTCAACCTCCCAACCCTGCTGTTTTTTGAAGCCAGCGCCGGTCGACCCGCAGATCGGCATCAAGAAAGCGAAGCCTATCGAGCGCTCCTGTCCCAACCTGAAATCGAAGAGAAACTGGCCGGCTGGACGCGAATCGCGATACCTGACGCATCACTGGCCCATCTCGATTCGGTATCGTCTCCTTCGTCTGATGACGACGCAACGACGCAAGCGGACTCGATTGCTGACTGGGTGCGGATCGGCACCAGCTGGGCGCAAACCCTCGAGCTCGAACAACGGCCGGCACTGGTGTGGATTTCGGAAGACGGCCAGGAAGTTCTACGAATCGACTCACCGTGGTTGATCGATTACAACGGCCGACCGTTGTCGTCGATCGGTCCTGAGCAGATTGATAGCCTGATTTCGCGTCACGAGTACGTCGAAAGCGGCGCCTTCAAGACCCACCCACAATATCAACGCTGGCGTGCGGAAAGGCTACGAGGCGCGCTCGAACGATGAGGGATCGGGGGACCGCCCACCGTTGCGAACGCGGCACCAGAAGCAACGCGACCGAGCGTCGATGAACCACTGATTCATGCGATCTTCGCGTGCGCTGCGAGCACATCGCGCGCGACACTTCCCTTGCGGCTTTCTTCTCGGCGCCTCCCTCAACGGCGCCAGCGATCCAACCGCACAGGACGCGAAACGTTTAGCTCACATCTCGAGTCGAGTCACGACCGGCAGCAAACCCACCAATAGCGCCCTGAACATCACTCAGAGGCACCGCGGGGCCGGAAATCGAGAACACCCGAGTTGATGCAGTAGCGTAGACCGGTTGGGCGCGGCCCATCGGGAAACACGTGTCCCAGATGCGAATCACAAGCGGCGCATCGAACCTCAGTCCGCACCATTCCATGACTGACATCGCGATGCTCGGTCACAGCGGAGCTCATGGCCCTGTGGAAACTCGGCCATCCGCTACCCGAATCAAACTTGGTCGTCGAATCGAACAGCGCCGAACCACAGACGACGCAACGGTAAACACCATCTGCATGATGGTCGGCATAGCGTCCGCTGAACGCTGGCTCGGTCCCGTGCTCACGAGCGATGCGGTATTGTTCTGGCGTCAAGCGTTGACGAAGCTCGTCCTCGTCGACCTGGAAAGCCGGTGATGAATCTGCGTCAAAGTTCGATGACACTGTCTTCCTCCGAGGATCGCCTGTGGATGCAATCACCGACCAAACGACTCGCGTGGAGTTTCCCGGTCGCCACATCAGGTTCCGGATCAGGCACTCCGTAGAGAGCGCGATTGGGCCCGAAATCATTTGGCTTCCATGCTCTGGGCACGACTCAGCCACGTTTGGATTTGTGATCCAGACTAAGCGACGCAAAAGACCCAGCCAAGCCGCATCGAACGAACACTCGGCGCTCCAGCGGCGCCAACCTCAACGGCCCCGAACCTGACCCTCGCGGCGTTGATCAGCGAATCGAAAATTCGCAAACGGAGAACAGGCCAGATGTCCGAAGCTTGCGCACCCTCATTACCCTCAAGCCAAACCGCGGCGCCCGATACTGCCGGACTCACGAATAACGCCTCACCCGGTGCTGCAGACGGCGGCTCGCTCAGTGCCGATCTCTCAGCAGCCAAACCATCGGCCAACGACGATAACGTCATCCCAAAGCGCAAAGGTCGAGATCGACTCTACATCGTTTTACTCAGCATTCACGGCTTGATTCGCGGCCGCGATCTCGAACTCGGTCGCGATGCCGACACCGGCGGCCAGACCCTTTACGTCGTTCAGCTGGCGCGAGCGCTCGGGCGCCATCCCGACGTCGCCCGAGTTGACCTACTGACACGCCGCGTCATCGACTCCAAGGTCTCCGCGGATTACGCCGCCGAAGAAGAACCCCTCAGCGAACGCGCGCGCATCGTCCGCATCGACTGTGGGCCACGGCGCTATCTGCGCAAAGAAAAGCTCTGGCCACATCTCGACTGTTTCGCCGACAATGCCCTGGCGCATCTACAACGGGTCATGCAGGAAACCGGGCTACGCGCCTCAGCGGTCCATGGCCACTACGCCGACGCCGGCTACGTCGCCGTGCAGCTCGCCAATCTTCTCGGCACACCATTGCTGCAAACAGGCCACTCTCTCGGACGCGAGAAACGCCGTCGATTACGCGATGCCGGACTCACCGACGACGTCATCGAAGAGCGTTATGCCATCAGCACGCGCATCCACGCGGAAGAGGAAGCGCTGGCGAACGCCCACGCAGTCATCGCCTCGACCCAACAGGAAATCGACACTCAGTACGCGGCCTACGCCAATTTTTATGCAAGCCGCATGCTGGTGATACCGCCCGGGACAGACATTACTCGCTTTCACGCCCCGCGCAGCGGCACTCGAAGCATCGGGAAACACGGCGTCGAAGCCTCGATCACACGCTTTCTTCGTGATCCCAAGCGTCCGATGGTTCTCGCCATCGCCCGACCCGACGAACGCAAAAACCTTCACGCGCTGATCGACGCCTTCGCTGCCAGCTCCTGGCTGCGTCAACACGCCAATCTGACGATCGTCGCCGGTAACCGTGATGATCTACGCGATCTCGATCGCGGCGCGCGAGACGTCATATCGGGTCTGCTGCTCGCCGCCGATCGCCACGACCTCTGGGGACAAATCGCCCTGCCCAAACATCACGATCGTGATGAAGTCTCGGGACTTTACCAGCTCGCCGCGGCGACCCGAGGTGTCTTCGTCAATCCCGCACTGACTGAACCCTTCGGTCTCACCCTTCTCGAAGCAGCCGCTTCCGGCCTACCGATTATCGCCACGAACGACGGCGGCCCCCGAGAAATCATCGCGCGCTGCCGCAACGGGATTCTCGTCGACCCGCTCGACCCCGCCTCGATCACAAACGCGATCGAGCAGGTGCTCAAAGACCGCGATCAATGGAAAGTCCTATCGAGAAACGGACAGCGCGGCGTCCGCGAGCATTTCACCTGGGACGTCCATGCCCGTCGTTATGTCGAGTTGGTCGACCGACTTTCCAAGGCGATCGTCCCGACGCAGATTCCCCAACGCAAAGCATCCGGGCGTCTATCACGCATCCAGCGAGCACTGATCACGGACATCGACAACACCCTACTCGGCGACGAAACCGCCACACGTTCTTTCGTGCGATGGCTCAAGCGCCATCGCGACGATCTGATTTTTGGTGTCGCCACCGGCCGCCGCCTCGATTCGGCAGCGGCCGTGCTCGCCGAACACAACATCCCAACCCCCGACGTCTGGATCACCTCGGTCGGATCCGAGATTCATTACGGGCCCGAGCAAGTTCCTGACAGCGGCTGGTTCCAGCACCTCAACCATCGCTGGGAACCGGATCGCATCGACGCTGTGTTTACGCAAGTCGACGGAATCGAACGCCAGCCCGAAATCGATCAACGAAGGTTCAAGCGCAGTTACTTCGTCTCAGAAAAGCACGCGCTGACACCCGAAAAATTGGAATCGCAGCTGTTTCGAAACGACCTGCACGCGCACATGATCCTGTCACACTCGCGCTATCTGGATTTACTTCCGGTTCGCGCCGGCAAGGGACTGGCCGTGCGCTACTTTGCTGCCAAATGGGGCCTGTCGCTCGAGCAGATTGTCGTCGCCGGCGACTCAGGCAATGACGAAGATATGCTCCGGGGCCGGGTCCTCGGTGTCGTCGTCGGCAACCATCAACCCGAACTCGATGGGCTGGTCGGGTTTCAGCGCATCTACTTCGCCAAAGCCGAATACGCGGCCGGTATTCTCGAAGGCATCGAACATTTCAACGAGCGGTTTGGCTGGAGCAGCGATGTCGACAGCCCGAACGACAAATGAGTACGCTTCGGGAAGCGCTGAAAAAAGCCGCGACAGGGGCACGGCGCAAGACGTCCGGAGTGCGGCAACCGACACTCCGTCAATCGCCAGACAAGAGAACGAGAGCCGCGCAGCAATCGATCATCTGTTGCCTCGAATCTGTGTGTACCGCACCCGCAAACTGAAGCAAGATCACAACGCGCCCTACGGCTTCGACGATCCGAACAGGACTTCAGGCATGCATTCCAGAACACATCAACGATTTCGCGCTTGGCGATCCATCCAGCCATGACTCACCGAGAGAGTGCCGACTCAAAGATTGCTGATCGGCTCTTCCACGCCGGGCGATCGAGCTGTCCTCGGAGGCAGGAGGCCCCTTAGAATGACTACCGTTGCAACACGTTCGGCGATCAACAGCCCGTGCGCGCACTCATCAAGACACCCCCCCTGCGCTACGGCTGAAGCCCCAAAACGTCTCTCGACACACCTCGACGGACGACACGTCCGACCGCAGCCGTCACAGCTCGCACATCGTAATACGCGCGGAGTACATCGCTCTGTCGGGCTTTCGCTCGCGCTGAGCATGACCCTGGGAGTAACCTCGAGTGTCTTCGCGCCCTCCAGCGTCTCGGCACAGACCATCTACAAATGGACCGACTCGAACAACGTCACGCACTACAGCACAACGCCGCCACCTGAAAGCTCACAGGGCGAGCACCACGTTATCGACCGGCAAGGTCAGACACGCGATGTTCGGCGAGCGCCGCCACCCATCGACGATCCAGCAGCACTGGAGGCCGCCGAAGCCGCTGCGCAAGCCGAGCTCGCTGCGCGCGAAGCGCAGCGTCGCGACGATGACCGCGCTCGCTTTCTCCGTCAGGCCTTTGGTTCGGTGGACGACATCGCACGAACCTACGACCGCCGGATCGCGGTTCTGGGAGGCAACAGAAGTATCAGCGAAGCACAAGAGCACGCGCTGTTGCGCGAACGCGCACGCATTTCTGCGCAGCGGGACAGCCAAAACCGCCGCCCCGACGAGCTCGCCCGTTACGAACGTGAACTCGCGGAACTGAACCAGCGCATAGCGGAAGAACGCGCTGCCCGCGCATCCCAGTTCGAGCAGCAGCAACAACTCGAGCGCGAGCGTGATACCGCAATCGCCGATTGGGAGCGCCTGATCGAGAACGCGCCGTCGCGCTGAAGAGACAACCGCGAGAAACGTCCGCGGTCCGAACAGCGACACACACGACAGCGCTCGTCGACTCCGAAAGACCGCGGGCTCCGCGCGCGCAATCGCCATCGGCTATCATCGCGAGACGGTCGCGACAAGGCCTCGAAACTCCACTCACCGAACCTTTCTCACTGAGCGTTTCATCGCGAACGACACCCGATTCTCGGCAACGAATCAACGCTCGCCCATGGCCATCGAGCGCGTCGTCGGCCATCGGCGAACGAGGCAAGATCGCACGAACGTGCTCGAAAATCCGAGGAGACGCTTCCGGCCACGCGGCCAGCATCGACAGAAAACACCGTAAGAGCGGATCGACTGAGGGCGTCGACGATGAGCGCCAATCGCTCGACCTTTTGTCACGTAAACTTCAGCGCCTCGGATCACGAATCACTCGCTCGGGGTCGAAACCCCAATCGATCCCGAAACACCGAGGCCATAATTACCGGTCAATGCGACCGATCCAAGTCGCCCGTCCCGCGATGTTGGACGCGCGATACCAGCGGCTTGCGCTGCGGTCCCCGCGTTACGCGACCCGCCTTATTCAGCGTCTCCCCAAACAGAGTCGCCACCCAAGGTTGCGCATGGCGCTTGCCTTTCAGGTTTTGTGACAGGCCACAGAATGCGACGTGCCGAGCGTGGTTTTGTGACACGTCAAAGTGCCCCGAGTACTCGACCCGAAGCGCTTTTCTCGAACGACACTCCAGAGTCAGCGGACTCAGGCCATCAGGACGTGTGGTACTCGACAATTCGAGCCACTTCGTTTTTCGCACCCAGCGCAACCGGAACACGCTGGTGGATGCCCTCAGGCGGGATATCCAAAATCCGTTCGCGACCAGTGCTCGACGCACCACCGGCCTGCTCGACGATGAAACTCATCGGGTTGGCTTCGTACATCAACCGCAGCTTACCCGACTGGTTCTTGCTCTTGAGCTTTTCATCGACCGGATAGGTGAACACGCCACCACGCGTCAGGATCCGGTGCACTTCGGCGACCATCGACGCCACCCAGCGCATATTGAAATCCTTGCCGCGCGGGCCCTCCTTGCCGGCCAGACACTCGTCAATGTAGCGCTTCATCGGCGCTTCCCAGAAACGAGAATTGGACGCGTTGATCGCAAATTCCTGCGTGTCCTCGGGAATCCGCACATTCTCGCGGGTCAACAAAAACTCACCGAAGTCCGGATCGAGCGTGAACATGTTGACGCCCTGTCCAGTAGTCAAGACCATCATTGTCGACGGTCCGTACAGGCAATAGCCCGCCGCCACCTGTTGCGATCCAGGCTGCAAAAAGTCCTCAGTCGTTGGATTTTCGCGTCCCTTTGGTGCGCGCAGAATCGAGAAGATCGTGCCCACCGACACATTCACGTCGATGTTCGACGACCCATCGAGCGGATCGAACAATACCAGATAGTGGCCACGCGGCGCGTCCTTTGGCAGCTCAAGAATGTCATCCATCTCTTCGGACGCGAGTCCCGCAACATGCCCGTTGCAAGACAGAGCCTCGATGAACACTTCATTCGAAATGACATCAAGTTTTTTCTGAGTTTCGCCCTGCACGTTCTCTGAGCCGGCAGATCCCAGCACATCGACCAACGCACCCTTGTTCACGAGCGCCGAGATCTTTTTGCAAGCCACGCCGATGTCGTTGAGCAGACCGGTAAACTCACCAGTGGCGTTCGGCATCGTGCGCTGCGTCTCGATAATGTAATTGGTCAGCGTGGTTCCAATGTGCATGTCGCGGGTCCTCAGTCTGTGGAAGCAAATCTCGAATCATCAAGGCAACGGCAGCCTGCGTCACAAATCATTCTCGAGCGGGCCGTCCAAAGCGCGCACCGAGCGCTTCAATCGCCATCAAGATAGCGTGCGGCGCGAGACGGCCGTTATCGACGTCGCGCGAGTCTAGCAGAGCCGCCCCGTACACCACGTCGAAATCAGCGAAAGCACTGGGATTTGTGACAACCCCGCGATAGACCGCCGAATCCTTTATCGGGCAGTTTGCGGGTCGAAGCGGGTCCCCGTCCGCGCA
Source organism: Thioalkalivibrionaceae bacterium (assembly GCA_046299415.1). Classification (GTDB taxonomy): domain Bacteria; phylum Pseudomonadota; class Gammaproteobacteria; order Ectothiorhodospirales; family Ectothiorhodospiraceae; genus JBKBII01. The sequence continues at coordinate 193,165 of JBKBII010000002.1, forward strand.
TTGACCCTGTTTTGAATCGCCACTCGACGACACCTGAGGAGTCAACGCATGCCGCAAAAAGCCATCTACGCCCAATCGGGCGGCGTCACGGCCGTCATCAACGCCTCGGCACTTGGGGTCATCGAAGCCACTCGCGCGCATCCCGCGCACTTCTCTGGCTTGATGGCCGCTGCTGACGGTATTCTCGGCCTCCTGCACGAGGACCTGATCGATCTAGACCAGGAAGATCCCTTGGCGCTGCGCGCACTGCTCCACACCCCCGGCGGCGCGTTTGGTTCATGTCGCTTCGATCTCGGCGACCCCGATCGTAATCCAGAGCAATACGAGCGCCTCGTCGAGGTCTTTCAAGCGCACGACATCGGCACGCTGTTTTACAACGGTGGCGGCGGATCAATGGACACCTGTCTCAAGGTCGCAGAAATGAGCAGGCGCATGAATTTTCCGATCCGCGCGATCGGCGTGCCCAAAACCATCGACAACGATCTTGCCGTTACCGACTCAGCGCCTGGATTCGGTTCAGCAGCGAAGTACATTGCCACGGCGGTCCGCGAAGCGAGTCTCGATGTCGAATCGATGCACACGAGCTCGACCAAGGTGTTCATCCTTGAGGTCATGGGTCGCCATGCCGGCTGGCTCGCAGCGGCCGCGGCACTGGCACAGGAATACGACGGCCGCCCACCTATGCTCATTCTGTTCGCCGAGAAACGCTTCAACGAGGCCGAATTCCTCGATCAGCTCGAACGCACGATCGAGCGCTTTGGCTACTGTGTCGTGATTGCGTCGGAAGGCTTGAAAAAACCGGATGGCTCACTTTACGCCGTCGAACAGACGCACGAGGTCTACGCGTATCAACAACTCGGCGGTGTTGCGCCGCGTCTCGCCAACCTCGTGCGCGAAAAAACCGGACACAAACTGCACTGGGCGGTACTGGATTATCTCCAGCGTGCTGCTCGCCATCTCGCCTCACGAGTCGACGTTGAACAGGCCTATGCAGTCGGGCGCGCGGCCGTCGAAGGGGTCGTTGCAGGTCGCGACCGCTTCATGCCGATCATCGAACGCGTCTCGACCCATCCTTATCGCTGGCGAATCGGCTTTACCGACCTCGAAACGGTCGCCAACATCGAACAAGGCATGCCCGACCATTTCATCTCACCCGACGGCTACGGCATCACCGCAGCCGCCCGCGACTATCTACGGCCGCTGATTCAGGGCGAAGCCCCGCCCCCGTTTGAAAACGGCCTGCCGTGTTACACACGACTCCGCCGCATCGCCGTGCCGCGCCGCCTGCCACCCTTTTCGTCGTGAAGAGCCCACTGCAATGCATGATCGACATCACCCGCTGATCAATCTTCATATCGGCCGAAAAACGGGCCACCGCGCCCATCGCCACAGCGGGAATGAGCGACGCCGGGCATCCGTCCCTGAAGGGTGTGTTTGATCCGGGATCGCCCGCGCGAAGATCGAAACATCACCAAGTGATGCCCACCACCCTCACCACTCTTCGCAACGCGTGGTACCGGACCGTATTCAAGGAGGTTTAAACCATGCGCTCAAGCCCAAACGGCGCCCGCGCAAACGGATGGCTTGCCATCACCATCGTCGCCGGCCTCCTGGCCGGCGACGCCGCCGCTCAGACGGCCTGGATGCCCGTCACCGAACTCAATGGAGTCGCCTTCGAATTTCGCTCGATACAGCGTTGCGAAGGCAATTACACGCAATGGCGCGCGACCAACACGTCGTCTCAGACTGTTACCGCCTACCTGCGCGAACGCATCTATCACTGCGGCGAAGGCCAGGACCACCGTGCAGCATTCGCCGCTTTCTACGATCTCGAGCCCGGACAGGTCCGCGAAGGTCTACGCGAAGATTTCGTCTGTCCCGACGTTGTCGTGAACGCCGAACTGCTCGCTGAAATTGAACCGCACGAAACTGAATCCAATGCGCCGGGACCCGCGAGCAACCACCAACGAAGCTCTGAGTGAGTTCGAGCGATCGCGCAGAGACGAGTGCGGTCAAGGATCTGCCGCCATCATTGAACGCGGACGAGCCTTAACGAGCCTCGCAACACTATTCTGGCGGGCCGGATGCCGGGTCAGATGCTGCGCGACAGAGGTCGATCGACTTGGCGCCAGACCGAAGGAACATCCGAATCAGCAACAGCCAGACGGTTGCGATTCAGGTGGCAAAGTGAATAATCGATAGGGTACGTTCAGTTTCGACACTGTTACACGTGCCCGCAATCATTCGTGTAGTGAACGAGCAAACCGAAACCCGCCACCACACGGCGCGCCACCGCGCCAAATAGGGAGCAAGCCACGATGCGCTGGTTAACACTATCCGTCGCAGCCGTCTGGGGTCTGGCCCTCCTCACAGCTGGCGCTCAAGACGCCACTGCGAATGAACACCCGCCCCAAGCGCCTGCGCTGACATTTGAATCGGCCGATCCCGCATTCTCGTCTCAGGCGCGTGTTAGTACGGCAGAGCTTCTCGGTCAAACGACCGATTCCGCGTTCGACGCCGCCGCAGCCCGTGAGCGCTTGTTGACGACATTGGTCGAGCACGGCGTCTCGCCCAGCCTCGCCGAAGCCCGGCTCGACCGACTCACTCTCGCAGAACTGCAAGACCTTGATCGCCATTTCGACGACCTGCCTGCAGGCGCTGGTGCCCTCGCCGCAGTCGCTGTCGTTTTCCTTGTGTTCGTGATCACCGATGCCCTGGGCATCACCAATATTTTCAGCTTCGTTCGCTGACATGTCCGACCGTCGTCGCCGCGACGCGACTACGGTCGCCGAGACGGCGCGCACTGGCCATCGAACGCTCGCCACTCTTCGGCCGGCCACCACCACGATGAACGCATCGGCCGGCCTTACGCGTTTTCGCTTGCGCCGAGCCCCCGACCCGCGCTCGCCACCCGACGCGGCCGCTCAGCGCCAGGTGGCGATGGGCGCAATCGTGCCGGCGTTGTTGTTTGTCGCAAGCGTCCTGTCCGGCTGCGCCGGCCGCCCAGCAATCAGCGATTTGGCTGATCGTGTCGTCGGTGCCGATCTTCCCACGCGCGCACTACTCGAAGACATACCGTTTTACCCCGACGAGCGCTTTTTTTGCGGTCCCGCCGTCGCGGCGACCCTTCTCGATCACCGAGCGAGACAGTCACCCCCAGGCGATGAAACGACCTGCGGTGCAAAGCAAGCCGGCAACCGTTTCAATGCACAGTCCACCGCGAAACAGGTCGCCATCGAGCACGTCGCCGATCGAATACCTCAGCATGAATCAGCCGCGGCCTTCGCTGCAGCCAGCGATGGAAAGGATCCATATGAAGGTAACTCCAGGAATCGCGTTGGGTCCGCCGGCGCTGCCTGCGACAACGGTCAGCTGCTCCAGCGCGCCGGCCTTGCGGATTGGCCCTTGCAACCCGCCGGCGATCGCGCTGCGCCGCCGCTCGGAGATCTCATCGAGGAACTCTTCATCCCCGCGCGCGAGGGCGCATTTCAAGCCGAAGTCCGCGCCGCAGTGCGCGCCAGGGACTGGGTCGCTCTGCGACTCGACCCGGAACCCGAAGCGGTGTTCAAGGCCGTTGCCAGCGGTCATCCGGTCGCCGTTTTCCAGAATCTCGGACTGCGCGTCGCGCCGGCATGGCATTTCGCAGTGGTCATCGGCTACGACCTCGAACGCGAACTTGTCATCGAGCACTCCGCTGACCGACGCGCGCTGCAAACGCCGCTAGTCACTTGGCTCCACAGCTGGACGCGCGGCGGCAACTGGGCTTTTGTCGCACTCCCGCCCGAGCAACCGCCGTCGTGGGTGCAGCCGCTGCGATGGTTGACTGCGGTCGCCGAACTCGAACATGCGAGGCAACTTGATGCTGCGCTGATTGGCTATGCCGCGATCGCCGAACGCCTCGAACGAAGCCTCGAAGATCCCGCGCAAATCCCCGTGGACGCTGAAACGGCCACCGATCGAACGGCTGTCGAACACTCTGACCGGGGCCGTGAAGAACGCCGTGATCAGTACTGGGTCGCCAACATGGCCATGGCCAACACGCACATCACCGCTGGACGGCCGCGAGAGGCTGCTGAGATCCTGATCACGCTCCTGCGTCGCGATGAATTCGAGCGACAGCGCGATCCGACGTGGAACAATCTGGCCCACGCACTCGCCGACGCTGGATATTTCGAGTCAGGACGAAAAGCTGCGAGCTGCGCGGTTGGTCTGGCGGAACGGCGCCTGATCCAAGCGGAACGCGCATACGGCCCCACGCGAGAACGCTTTTTCGGCACAACGTCTGAGATCGAATCCGGCTCATCGGAAGCAAGTAAACGTCCCAGCCAAACCGCACTTATCCCTGCCGACACTCACAACTCTGGTGACGATGCAGCCGACATCAACGCCTCCTCCGGTCTTCGAAACACCACCGATAGGACAACCGCGCTAGCGCTGCCCGCGTGCCCGGTTTGACGCCGACACGTTGCGCTGATGCGGGCGCAACAACCGCCGCGTTCGCGAGAACACGACGCCCGCACGGACCATCCAGCGCCCAGACGCCGGGAGGTCACAGAGCAAGAGCAGCAGTCATTGATCCGAGCCCTTGATTTGGATCCCACGGCTCAAAAGAATGTCGATGAGCGCCGACCAGTATCGGTGGCCTGACACGCCAAACGTCGCCGCGCGTTCCTCACGACTGAGACGATCGCGACTGAACGCGTTGCGCGTGATCAAGCACGATCTTCAGGTTGGTTTTTTCCACCCGGGTGACACGACGATCGCGCTCGACCGCATCGCGCAAATGATCGATCAACGTTGCGCGCTCTTCGTGCGTCAATGACTCGATGCGAAAACCCGGTCCATGAATCGTTTCCAGTGAGTCCCAATAGTCAGCCAGCGGTGGGCGATAGTCATCATTATCAAGTTCGGTCATCGGACGCTCCGATCGAGGTGACATGCGACACACAAAGGGGTGGTGTCCGACCCATATGAGGCATCATCGGATACCTTGAACGCTCAGCATGGTCGACGTAGTCACGAGATAAGACAAACTTCCCGCTGACCGACGTGCTTTTGGTCGCAACGACGCCGCTCAACCCGATGCAAGCCAACGACCCCGCAGCGGCTGACGCCCCCACGGCCCGCCCGAACCGATGCCATGAAGCGCTCGAAACGCCCGAGCCTCAAGATCAACACGGGTAATCGCACCGAGGTGTTTTTTTCCGCGACACGGACTCTAAAAACCGAGCGGGCGGAACATCCGTCGAAAGCGGTCAACTGGCGGACGCGACTCTGAGTCCATCGCAACGCGCCGAGCGCTACAAGTCCACCGTCACAGGCCCAATACCATGAGCAAGATCGCCGTCTATCCCGGCACATTCGACCCCATCACACTAGGCCACGCCGATATCGTGCGAAGGGCAGCGCGGCTCTTCGACTCCGTTATCGTCGCGGTCGCCGCCAACCCCAACAAACGCCCCGCATTTGCACACGACGAACGCGTGGAGTTGGCGCGCGAAACACTCGCGGATTTACCCAATGTCAATGTGGTCGGTTTCGCCGAATTACTCGCCCACTTTGTCACGCGTCACGATGCCGTCGTCATAATTCGTGGCCTGCGCGCTGTCTCGGACTTCGAGCACGAGTTTCAGCTCGCTGCGATGAATCGCCAGCTCGCCCCGCAGGTCGAGACAGTGTTCCTGACACCAGCCGAAGAGTTCAGCTTTGTTTCGTCGAGTTTAATTCGTGAAATCGCCCGTCTCGGTGGAGACGTCGCACACTTCGTGTCGGAACCCGTTGCTCGCCGGCTGACTGCGTACTATCAGCAGGGTGAATCCAAGCGCGAGAGGAGTACGAGCTGATCCGTCCCGCCCACCGGGCGTACCCATTGACCCGCCCACCCGTCAATCGAGCCGAACAGCCCAAACCGTTCAAGGAGTTGCGTATGGCCCTGATGATCACTGACGAATGCATCAACTGCGACGTCTGCGAGCCGGAATGTCCGAACAGCGCCATCAGCCCCGGCGATGAAATCTACGAGATCAATCCAGACCTTTGCACCGAGTGCGTCGGTCACTACGACGAACCGCAGTGCCGGCTGGTCTGTCCTGTCGACTGCATCCCCAATGATCCCGATTGCGTGGAAAGTCGCGCGACGCTGATGGAAAAATACGAGCGCCTGACCCGCCAAGCCGGATGAGCAAGCGACTGAAGCCCGCCTCATCGGCAGAGACGAGTCAGAGATCTCGAGGCTCGACCGCTAGCAAAGGGGTCTCTGTGGCCGACATGGCATCCAGGAACTCAGCGACAGGCCGCCCCGGATTAATGATCGTTGGCGCCTTGATCACGAGCGCTGAGCCTGGCAACCGCCCGCTGACGCCGCTTCAAACCGCCCCCCATTCCGACAGCCCATTGAACCGAAAATGCCTCATCAGAGCCGACTGCAAGCTCCACACCGGGGCACCCGCTCAAGCCCACGACCGGGCACGCTGAAAACCTCGCCTATCCTTTGCTTTCCAAGCATATCGCGACGCAGCGAGCACCGTGACAACGCAAACGGACGGCTCGCGCGTTGGGCTGTGCTGAGCCTGTCGATCGCAACATTCACCGCGATGGCGTGCGCGACCGCAACAGCTTCAGGCATCGAATCTGGCGACCAAAACAATCATCAGACCTTCAATCCGAGCCACGCCGCCGTCGTTGCGGCTCACCCTCTAGCTGTCGAAGCCGGCTGGAAAATCCTGCACGCGGGCGGGAATGCCTTCGATGCGGCGATCGCAATCGCGACAACGCTCGGCGTCGTCGAGCCCTACGGCTCGGGGCTGGCCGGCGGTGGCTTCTGGTTGATCGGCGAACCCTCGCCAAACTCTCCCGGCACCGTCGAAGATCAGCCGCACGGATTTTCACTCGAGACCGAGCCGCAGCGACAAATTCTGTTTCTCGACGCTCGCGAAACAGCGCCCGGACAACTCGATCGCACACTGCTGCTTGATGCCGAAGGCCAACCGAACCCGGCCGCGACCCTCGATTCAGCCCTCGGCGCCGGCATTCCCGGAATACCTGCCGCCTTGGCGTGGCTCGATGAACGCGGGACTCTCGATCGAGCAACCCTGCTCGAGCCCGCAATCACGGCGGCGGTGCGCGGGTTCCCGGTGACGGCGCGTTTCGTGCAAATGTCCGCTTACCGAGCCGAAGCGCTGGCCGCATCGCCGGCGGCAGTCGAAATTTTTCAGCATCTTCGACCTCGCCACCGCGATCCCCATCGCGATCGATCTGCGCCGCTGTCGTCATCCGTAACCGAGGCCGATCCCAGAAACAAAAACGCGATGGCCTCCACCCATCCTGGGAGCGATTCAAGGCCGCTCGCCGTTGGCGACGTCCTCACTCAGCCCGACCTCGCGAAGACGCTACAGCTTTTCGCCGAGCAAGGCTTCAACGCGTTCTACCGCGGCGAATTCGCTCAGCGCATGGTTTCTGGCGTGCGCTCGATCGGCGGACTTTGGACCCTCGATGACCTTCATGGGTATCGGCTTCAGATACGCCCACCTCTGTACCATCGCGCGCATCTCGCAGGTCGTGAAATCGAGATCGTAACCGCACCACTACCGTCGTCCGGCGGGTTGGTCCTGCTCGAAATGCTCGCGGTTCTCGCCGATCCTGATGAAGACGCGACCGGTGAGCGGCCCCCGAAGCCCCGTTTCGAGCACACCACCACATTTGACATCGGCGATGCCGATGCAGTGGATTTTCTCGCCGAAACGATGCGCCTTGCCTATGCAGCTCGCGCCGGCGCCCTCGGTGACCCCGATTTTCTGGCGGCGCGCGACGCCGCAGACATTGCTGCGTGGCTGACTCCCGAACGCCTGTCTGCGCGTCGGGCCGCCGTAATCGAGCGCATCAGCCGCCCCACTCGCAATAGCAACGATCTTCTCGAGGCCCTGCTAAATGACGGGCCAGAACGCCGCGCCCGTCCGCCGCGCGCAGCGCTGAGCCCAATGTCCAGTCGAAAGCAGAGCCAAACATCGCTCAGCGTCGACCCATCGATATCGCAGCCCATCAGCGACCCCAGAAACAGCGGTCAAACCGACGACGCGTCGGAGGACGATGGCGCCGCCGACCCTCGACGGCACGCTCATCTACCCGCCCACGCTTTCACCGAAAGCCCACAAACAACCCACTTCGCCGTCGTCGATCAAAACGGTCGGTTCGTCGCTGCGACGCTGACGCTCAACCTTCCCTTCGGCTCAGGCCAGGTCGTTCCCGGGACAGGCCTGCTACTCAATAACCAGCTCGATGATTTCGCGACTGCGCCCGGCGTCCCAAATGTCTACGGACTCATCGGCTTCGAGGCCAACGCCCTTGAGCCCGGCAAACGCCCCTTGTCGAGCATGACGCCAACCCTCGTACGAACCCCTGATGCCGACTGGCTGCTCGGTTCACCCGGTGGCTCACGCATCATCACAACGGTCCTGCATGGTGTCTTGGGGGCGATTGCCGACCAAGCCGACCCCAAGGAAGTCGTCTCCGCAGCGCGATTTCATCACCAATTTTTGCCCGACCGCATCGAGAGCGAACCCGGAGCATTCTCTGCCGATCTCATTCGCGCCCTACATAAGCGCGGCCATCGCCTACGAATCGTTCCAAGGCCCTGGGGTGAACTCGGTGTCATACGCATTCAGCGCAGAGACGGACGGACCAGTGCTGCCGCCGATCCACGCACGGACGCCGACGCGCGACCCTGAAAAACCGCTTGATTTGTAAAATTTCGGTACGTTGGGAGTTTTCGAGCCTCGGACACGCATCGCCGATTTCCAGCGTCACCGAGCCGCCCGAGCGCTTCAGACCGAGCAGAAATCGCTCTCGTCACGTGGCACGGCCTGAGCGCCGGATGAGTCAAGGAATTCACCTCAAGAGCGACACCAATCGGATCGAGTGCACGAACGGGCTGAGGCGCTCCGCTCCAGAGAACAGCGATTCTTCGAGCTGAGGCGGCTATCCGAGTGATCCGCAACAGCTCATGACGATGAAATCCAGCGTTTCTCACGGCGGCACATTGAACGACACTCCGTATCACTCGACGCCTGCAAAAGCGACGCGAATTCGGTACAACGATCACCCTCACGCTGGGAAACCGCCACGGACAACCGCTAGCGGCATGCAGTGCGAGGGGGCCAGAACGCGTGCCGCGAGACAACAAATGCGGCAAAACAATTCGACAGGCGCGCGAACGCGCGCGCCGCGTAATGCAGTGATCGGCTCGCGCAGCCCATGTATTCTGTTTGCGGCGGATCAATCGCGGCGTGTGCGCTTGAGTAAACGTCGCTCAGCCTGACATCGAAAACCGGTGCAGCTCAGCGCCTTCAACCCATGGAGCAATCGTCATACAAGCGCCCAACCCACAGCCGGTCGCCTCCGGTTCCATAACCGCGACCGCCAGCTGCGAATGTCCAGCTCTTGAGTGGCCAAATGTCAACCCGGGCCACGCTTTGCCGCAGCCACCTGCCAGCCTAAGGCGTCTGGTTGGTCGTGCGATACACGATTACGACATGATTCGTGACGGTGATCGTGTACTACTCGGGCTCTCCGGCGGCAAGGATTCGCTCGGCCTGCTCTGGACGCTCAAGGCACTTCAGGCGCGCGCGCCCGTTCGTTTCGAACTCGCCACCGTCACCATCGATCCCGAAATCGATGGCTTCGATCCGACACGTCTGCACGCCTACTTAGACGGATTCGGCATTGAACATCATTACATCGCCGAACCCATCGCAACGCTCGCCGAGCGGCACATGGATCATGATTCGTTCTGCTCGTTCTGTTCGCGCATGAAACGCGGCCTGATGTATCGCACTGCGCGCGAGCACGGATTCAATGTCCTCGCCCTCGGCCAGCACCTCGATGATCTTGCCGAAAGCTTTTTGATGAGCGCGTTTCACGGCGGCCGACTCAACACCATGAAGGCTCACTACACGATCGACGCCGGCGACCTACGCGTGATCCGGCCGCTGATCTATGTCCGCGAACGACAAACCGCGGCGTTTGCGGCATCAGCAAACTTGCCTGTCATCGTGGATAACTGCCCCGCATGTTTCAGCAAACCCACTGCGCGCGAATACACCAAACACCTGCTGGCCGAGCAGGAACACAAAATCCCCCGGCTCTTTAAAAATCTGCTGTCGGCCATGCGCCCCTTGATGGTCGCCGGCTTGCCGCAGGGATCGACCCCGTCAGGAAAAGCAGCGATCGCCTCATCGCTTGATTCCACGCTCACAAGAACGCCAGCGACACGCGCCGCGAGCGCAGGACCCGGCGATGAAGGATCCGATCCGCAATGAGTCGAGTAGATCGGCCGCGCAAGCGTTCTCGCGCCCTGCTTGATGGGCTTGGCCTGGGATTACTCAAATCGCTATCGTGGCTGCCGCTGCCAATCGGTCACGCGCTCGGTGCCGGGATCGGCTGGCTTGCGTGGCACACGTCAACACGCATGCGTCACACGGCTCGCGTCAATCTCGCGTTGTGCTTCCCCGAGCAGTCTCTGCGTTGGCGGGAACGCACTGCAAAGCGTTCGTTCATCGAAATGGGTAAAGCCATGACCGAGGCGCCCAGGCTTTGGCGGCTCGGACCGGAGGCCATTCGGCGTCACGCGCACAACGCACCATTTCCCGGAATCGACTCCTCGCCGCCCGCTCCACCCGACACGGCATCGATCGAACGCCATACGCTCGAACGCCCGTTACCAAGCGACTCAGCGCCCTCAGACCACGCAGGCAGTCCGGGCAACTCGCACGAGTCACTCGCTCCGCCGCCGGGGCGCGCCACCTTGATCGCCTCGCCGCATTTGGGTTCTTGGGAGTTCGCAGGGCTCGCCTGCGCCACTCATGCGCCGATGACCAGCCTCTACAGCCCCCTGAAGAACAAAAGAGTCGACGCCTGGGTCCACCGTTCACGGTCCGTCACCGGAGCGACCCTGGCGCCGGCCGACCGCGAAGGCCTGCGCCTGCTGCGCAAAGCGCTCGATCGCGGTGAGTTCGTCGGCATCTTGCCGGACCAAAGTCCCAAGGGCGCATCGGGCGTGTACGCGCCGTTTTTTGGCCGGCCTGCGCTAACGATGACGCTGCTCTCGAGGCTGTCACAACACTGCGGTGGTGTTCCGGTGATATTCATTGCCGCCGAGCGGCTCAGCTGGGGCCGTGGCTACCGTTTTCATTCTGTCATTGCCGGCCGTGATGGCGTCCCGGCCTTGACTGGCAATGCACAAGATGATGCTGCCACCATCAACGCCGCTGTTGAGGCTCTGATCCGCCGCTGTCCGGCGCAGTACAACTGGGCCTACAAGCGCTTCATTCCCGCTCCCCCCGGATACACCGACCCGTATCGCGCTTGATCGAACTCGAAATAGACCTGCCGCAGAGACGGGATTCGGCTCTAAGAGACAGCGCCGATAAAGCCCAGTAGGCGACTTTTTTCAAACTGACTGAACCGACGAGCGATTCGGAAGACGTCGACACTCACACACGCTGTCGCACCGGCGCAGACCGGCGAGCGCGATCAGCGTCTCGCACAGGTCGAGCGCTGTAAAGTCGTTCCAGAGCAGGAGAACAAAGAAACCGAAACCAGGGAGGCGATGCCGACAGCCTTGTTCAGTTATGGCAATAGGTTGCGCGCGCCGGTGCCCGTCTCGCAACTTGATCCGCGAGACGAATGGTGTATTCGGATGTTGGAGAAGGCACTAAAGAGATCCGCAAGCGGGGCGCAGAGCGGGCGCTCAGCGCCCCTCCAAACTCAAGGTGACGTAACCCGCCGCGAACGACTCGGCGCAGGGCAACGCAGCACGACATCGGCGCGAGCCCTGATCCGAGCTCCTTCAGATTGCGCTCGACCGCGCGCTCAGCGCTCCACTCGAGCTCGGGGATCTGCATCGCGGTCGACGGCACGATCAGCAGCGGCACGCTGTGTTGCAACGCCCACGGTTTCGGGCTCGTCGTTCGGAACATCGGCCAGTTCAAACATCGGCGGCGGAGTCTGTGGTCGCAGAGGCTGAACCTGACTGACGCTGGACGCCGCGTCCAGCACCGCCGAGCGCGAAGTCAAAACGGCAGACGCACTGGGCAAGCCCGGGTCGAAGCCTATACTCCATTGTGCGCTTGAGATCGAACCGCCGGAAAGCATCGCCGTGTTCGCCAATGCCCCACCCGAAAGCGCGCCGGCACCGCCCGAAAACACACCGAGGACCGCGACCAACGGCAGAAAGGCGAGTCCTTCGCGAAGCACGCGACGGCGTTCGCCTTCGACCCACCACATCTCGCGCAGGGACCCTGACAGCGACCGAGACGCAGAACTTGCCACCGGGGACACGTGCAGCCGAAAGCTCGAACCATTCATAACGAACACCTCTATTGAACACTCAACATTCGCTCGGTCGGATCCGATCCCCAACCTCACCCCCACCCTAGACCGGCGCCCGCGTCAATGCGAATTTCCGTGCTGCAAATGCTGAACCGCGGGAGACTCAACAGCCGTCGGGGCTTATCGGTGAAGCGGTCGCCTGTCTGATAGCGGACGTCGCCTCCCCTTTTGTCGACGACTCGAGCCACCCGACGTCTCAACACCGGCCACAGTCTGAGACGGCCGCGGCGCGGCTCAGAACTTGGGCACAACGCTCGAGTTCTGGTCGGCTCTTCTTGGCCGCACCTCCCGGAGGTCGTGCAACTCTAGCGCTACACCACCCAAGCTGGTCGGCTTGGAGCCACTCCCAAAGGCGAGCGGTCACCGCACAATCGGATATTTAATGATGGACCTCGCCGACGCACAGGGGTTCGCAGCCGCTTACGGCTCGTGAGTCTGACCGGCTCCAGTGGACCCGTACGCGCGACGAGTCGGCGTGACGCAACGGATGAGCTTGACCGGATCGAGTCTCGCCCTAGCCTTCGTTGCCTCGGCGTCAAGGAAAAACGACCCGATTGCTGCGCAACTCGGAGGCCGAGCCTGAATCATTTTTGCGACGCAAGTACACTTGACGCCCTTACATTCTGCCGCCTCGACAGCGTGCCGCTTCGCGTTCCGCGAGCCTTGCCCCCCCGCGTCGGGCGTTTGAGCTCATTGTCGCCACTGATCGGAGCCTGCATGTCATCAAGCCTACGTCCCGCCCCGCAAACCGTTCGCGATCAGGTCACGATTCGCCGAGCCCTGTTATCGGTCTCGGATAAAACCGGCCTCGTCGAACTCGCTCGGGGCCTGTCGGCCCACGGCGTCGAACTGCTGTCCACCGGCGGCAGCGCAAAATTGCTGCGCGAGAACGGCATCGCAGTCATTGACGTCGCCGAGCACACTGGCTTCCCGGAAATCATGGATGGTCGCGTCAAGACGCTTCAGCCGAAGATTCACGGCGCCCTGCTCGGACGACGCGGCGTGGACGATGCCGTCATGCAAGAGCACGATATCGCGCCGATCGATCTGCTCGTCGTCAACCTCTACCCATTCTCTTCGGCTGTCGCCGCCGCAAGCTGCACCCTAGCCGAAGCGATCGAACACATCGACATTGGCGGCCCCGCAATGCTCCGAGCTGCCGCAAAAAACTTTGCCGACGTTGCCGTCGCAACCCATCCCGGGCAATACCCGCGCCTCCTCGACGCGCTAGCGACATCGGGCGGACTGCGCCTGACCGACCGCGCCGCGTTCGCGATCGAAGCCTTCAACCACGTGGCACAATACGATGCAGCCATCAGCAGCTATCTGTCGTCCATCGATCCTGCCTCGATTGCGCCGGCCAGCTTCTCCGCACCCGCTCAGCGCAGCGCATTTCCCGCTCAGCTCAACGTCTCACTGGTAAAGGTCGAGACGCTTCGCTACGGCGAAAATCCTCATCAGGCGGCGGCGTTCTATCGCGAGCCTGAATCAGCAAAGGGCACGCTGGCGGGCTATGAGCAACTGCAGGGCAAGGCGCTGTCGTTCAACAACCTCGCCGACGCCGATGCCGCCTGGGCCGCCGTCACGGCATTCGAGGCGCCGGCATGTGTCATCGTCAAGCACGCCAATCCCTGTGGCGTAGCGGTCTCGCATAACACTCTGATGGCCTACGAACGCGCCTATCAAACCGATCCGACTTCGGCCTTTGGCGGCATCATTGCATTCAACCGCCCGCTTGACGGCGACACAGCACAGGCCATGGTCGCGCGCCAATTCATCGAGGTCGTCATCGCACCCGAAATCACGCCCGCCGCCGCCCGAGCGCTCGCCGCCAAACCGAATGTCCGCGTTCTTCAACTCGCGCTCGCCGAACCCGCTCCCGCACTCGACTTCAAACGTATCTCAGGCGGCATGCTAGTGCAGGACGCCGATCTCGGTAGCCTCGCAGACTGCGAACTCAGGACCGTGACCCAACGCGCGCCAACGGCACAAGAGATCATCGATCTGCGTTTCGCGTGGACCGTCGCCAAGTACGTCAAATCCAACGCGATCGTCTATGCACGCGACCAACAGACCGTGGGCATCGGCGCCGGACAGATGTCGCGCGTCTATTCCGCGAAGATTGCTGGCATCAAGGCCGCCGACGAAGGCATCGCGGTGGCCGGGTGCGTCATGGCGTCGGACGCGTTCTTTCCGTTCCGAGATGGCATCGACGCCGCGGCACAGGCCGGCATTTCTGCTGTCATCCATCCCGGCGGCTCGATGCGCGACGACGAGGTCATCGCTGCAGCGAATGAACACGGCATGGCGATGATTTTCACCGGCATGCGTCATTTCCGGCACTGATCGACACAGGGCAAACGGCGCCGATCCACCCGCCTCGACGCAGCGTCTACTCACGGCGCCCAACGTGGCACGACTCGAAAACCACGACGTCGCTTCTGCGCCGTGGAAGCCCACAAGGAGCCTACCAGTCTTCACTGAAGGCCGATGGGCTCCACGTCAGATTCTGGATGACACCGAGCCATATTCACACACCGATGCGGCACCCCACCGCATTCGCATCACGATGATCGATGCGGCAAACACCGGCATCGCCGTCCATATCGATACAACTGGAGCTCCGCGATGAAACTTCTTGTGATCGGCAACGGCGGCCGCGAACATGCCATGGCCTGGAAACTCGCTCAGTCCTCACGCGTCGACCGCGTGTTCGTCGCGCCCGGTAACGCCGGCACCGCCGGCGAACCCAAATGCACCAACGTTGCCATCGCCGCAACCGACGTTGACGCGCTCCTTGAGTTCGCGCGCAGCGAAAACATCGCACTGACCGTCGTCGGCCCCGAAGCCCCCTTGGTCGCCGGCGTCGTCGACCGTTTTCGCGCCGCGGGTCTGAAGATTTTCGGCCCCACGGCCGCCTGTGCCGAACTTGAGGGCTCGAAGGCTTTTGCCAAAGCCTTCATGAACGAGCATGGGATTCCGACGGCATTTCATCAGACGTTTACCGACATTGAGCCCGCTCTTGCCTTCGTGCGAAGACATGGTGCGCCCATCGTCGTCAAGGCCGATGGTCTGGCCGCAGGCAAAGGCGTGATCGTCGCCGAAACCCTACATGAAGCCGAAGCCGCGGTGCGCGACATGCTCGAGGGCAACGCCTTCGGCGACGCGGGGCATCGCGTCGTGATCGAGGAATTTCTCGCCGGAGAAGAAGCCAGCTTCATTTGTATGCTGGATGGCAAACACGTCTTGGTGCTCGCGTCGTCGCAGGATCACAAGCGCCGTGATGCCGCCGACACCGGGCCGAACACTGGCGGCATGGGCGCCTATTCGCCGGCACCGATCCTCGACGAGGCCCTGCAGGGCAAGCTTCTTGAGAGCGTCATCGAACCGGTAGCCGCGGGGATGCGCGCGCGCGGAACGCCCTATACCGGGTTTCTCTATGCCGGCATCATGGTCACGGCCGACGGCACGCCGAAAGTGCTCGAGTTCAATTGCCGCTTTGGGGATCCAGAGACCCAACCGATCTTGGCTCGCCTCGAGTCCGACTTCGTCGATCTCCTCGAAGCAGGGGTTTCTGGTCATCTTGATCTAGTCGATGCGAATTGGAGTAGCAAAGTCGCGCTCGGCGTCGTCATCGCCGCCGAGGGCTATCCAGAAAATCCCAAAAAAGGTGCAGCCATCGGGGGCCTCGACTGCGCCGCGTCGCGCCCGGGCCAGGTTTTTCACGCCGGAACCCGATCTCGCGACGACCACGTGATCGTCGATGGTGGGCGCGTGCTGTGCTGCGTCGGCCACGGCGATTCAGTCGCCGAAGCCCAGACCGCTGCGCATGCGCTCGTCGACTGCATCCATTTCGAGGGCTCGTTCCATCGCCGCGACATCGGCCATCGCGCTATTGCTCGTGAGCATGGCGGCGCCTGAAACGACGTCGTCGGGCATGACCATTCGAAACCGTTTGCGTACGGCGCGTCGCAGCGTGTCGAGGGCGAAAGCCCCTTGATCGCTGCAATCAAAGGACTCAACGACAGTTGAAAGTGCAGACCTGTTGCGACTCGACCTTGCCGCCGCAGGTCTGATAGCAGACGCGATAATCGGCGTCGCATCGTTCGGACTGAACACTCGAGCTGCAGCTCGCCGTTCGCGGACGACAGCGCGACCGGGCCTCATCGGTTCCGGCCGAGGCCAGACACTGCGCGTAAGTGCGATCAGCTTCACTGCGACATTCGGCGGCCCGCAAAGCGGCTCGTTGTTCGGCGCTGATCCGACACAGCTCGCGAGTGTTCATACACTGCGCGACACAGAATCGCGCCTGTTCACCCGCCGGCGGGGTATAGCGATACTCTGTGGAGTAGATCGGCCCACAACCCGCAAGCATCAGGGCAACAACCGTGAGCATCGCGATCGCTGCCCATCGAGTCATCGGTTCGGCGCTCGGGCCGCGCTGCACCCGACGGCGTCGCGTCTTGAATTCGCACCTCCCAAGCGCTGATCCAAACACTCGCAGTGGCGATACAAACGCTCGTCGCAGTGCTCGCATGCCGACGACATGATCTCGCCGCTTTATCGAGCCTCGGTCCTCATGGCGAGAATTCAGCTTGGTCATCGCTGCGAAGACTCCGTCGGTTTGAATCCAAGTATCACCCAGCCCAAAGACATTGATCAAATGACACTCAAACGCCAACCAAGGCGCATGAACGAAGCCCCATCGTCGTGACAGCTCACGCCAATCCGCGTCGACGGATCCGTCAACGGGCCTCAGACGACGGTTCCACTCGACACACCGCATGACGCAACGCCAAGCCCTGCTCAAAATCATCGAAGCTCTCGCAGGTCGCCCGCGCAATCTCGCCGAGTGCCGTGGTCGTCAAAAACGCCTGATGACCGGTTAGCAAGACATTCGGAAACATCAGAAGGCGCGACAACAAAGGATCGCTCGGCAGCGCATTAGAGTGATCCTCGAAAAACCAATCGGCCTCGTGTTCATATACATCGAGCGCCAAGCCCCCGAGGCGACCGCGCTCGAGTGCCGCGATCGCAGCCTCCGTATCGATCAAAGCGCCACGCGACGTATTCACCACCACCGCACCGGGCCTCATCCGCATGAATGCCGTCTCGTCGAGCAGCCCTCGAGTTTCGGTCGTCAACGGCGCATGCAACGACACCACATCGGACGAACCCAGGAGCTCATCGCGATCGACATAGCGCACACCGACCGCCGTCAACTCGGCGTTTTCGTAACGATCGACGGCGACGACATCGCAACCAAAACCCGCCCGCATGACGCGTGCCACGATACTCCCGATTCGCCCGGTTCCGACGATCCCGATACGACAAGACGTCAGCGGACGACCCACCAATCCGTCGAGCGCGAAGTTCAAATCGCGCGAGCGTCGATGCGCGATATGCACTCGCCGCTCGAGCGCCAACAACAAAGCCACGGTGTGCTCGGCAACCGACTGTGGCGAATAACCCGCGACCCGAACCGCGCTCAGTCCCAAGTGCTCGCAAGCCGCAAGATCGACGTTGTCGCAGCCCGCCGCGCGAATCGCGATCAGCTCAACGCCGATTTCAGCCAAGCGCTCGAGCACCGGCGCCGAGGCATCATCGTTGACGAACAAACAAACCGCGCGACAGCCCTCTGCCTGCACCGCAGATACCAGCGACAAGCGCTCACGAATTGTGATCAACTCATGTGCGTTTTCGCCCTCGGCGACCCGGCGAGCGATTTCTTCGGCAAAGACTTGTCGATCGTAGGCTCGGCTACTGAACATCGCGATGCGCATGGCTCTGTTCCGTCCTGATCCGTTTCCTCGCGCGCGAGCCCCAACAAATAGATTTCAAGTCACAGGGTCGGATCACGACGAGGCAGTTTATCGGTCGTCGCCCGGGGGCAACGCTGAATCAATCGCTGCGCGGGCGCCTCGCTGTGTGATGCAGTGCTCGCGCCATCACCGAACAGACTCATTGTGGCGCGGTGTCTGCGCCACAGGCGTCCCAGCCTCTCATGCTGCCCCGCACTCGCAACACTCTCCAATATGTCTTCTGAAGGACAGGGCGCGTGGATGCCAGCCAACGGCAGCTCAGCGTTCGCTCGGGTCGGATTCGTTTTGACGATCACGCTCGATCCGAATGCCAACTTCTCGTGCCCCGGCAATCGCGCCCGGCTTCGCCACGGTCAGCCGAAGCCTGTAACAGCCGAACTCATTCAAGATGGCCGATGAAATATCCTCTGCTAGTGTTTCCAGTAGATGATGCGGGTGGTGACCGGCTATTTCGGCCACGCGGCGTGCGACGATCTCATAATCGATCGTACGACCGATTGAATCGGTCGCCGCGGCATCACGCGTATCCGTTTCGAGCTCCAGATCGATGCGCAGTGGACGCGGCACGCGTCGCTCCCACTCGTAAACGCCAATCACAGCGTCCACCATCAGATCGTTTACAAACACGACATCGCGAGAAGGATTCATGGGCTCTAAGCCTGCGCAACACCGCCGTCGGTTGCAAGCGATTCGTGGTTGATCGACGCTGAGCATTCAAAACCATTGCCTTTTCGCCGCAGGAGTCTTGCATGACAGCGACGCCATCGGATCCATCCTTGCCCGCCGATTCCGCACATCACGGTGACACCCGCATGGCCCAAGAAACCGATTGGCCAAACCTGCCGCTGAGCCATACGGCCGATGGCAAACCGCGACGGATCGGTGTCGAAATCGAGATGGCTGGCGTCGATCTCGACGCCATCTGTGCGACAACCGCAGCTGAATTCGGCGGCGACTGCAGCAGCGACGGCGCCTATCTGAGACGGCTCGAAACGCGATCCGGAGACTTCGTCGTCGAGCTCGACGCCTCGATCCTCAAGGATCGCGTGTGGCGTACTCGACTCGCAGACCTCGGTATCGAGATTCCCGACGATGACGCAAACCGGATTGATCAATGGATTGCCGACGTTGCGGGGCAAGTCGTCCCACAAGAACTCGTGGCTCCACCCATACCGCTGGCCGAGCTACCTCGACTCGATCGAGTCCGGGCACGCCTGCGCGACATCGGGGCACGGGGCACTTCGACGTCGCTGGCCTACGCCTTCGGCCTACAGCTCAACGTGGAGATCGCAACCGCCGATCCACGTTGGATCCACGACATCCTGCGGGCCTTTCTCATTCTTTACGACAGCTTGCGCGAGGACGATGGCATCGACCTCACGCGACGGCTCTCGCCCTACGTCAAACCCTTCCCGAGCCGTTACCTTCGACGCCTGTTCGAGCAGGGACCGCCGGACTCGCTGGCCGCCCTAATCGACGACTACCTGGTTGACAATCCCACACGCAATCGCCCCCTCGATCTCCTACCGCTGTTCGCAGAACTCGACCCAGAACGTATCGACGCCGCCCCTGTCGAGCACCATCTGATCAAAGCCAGGCCCGCGTTTCATTACCGCCTACCCAACTCTCATATCGACCGCGCCAACTGGAGCTTGCGCGACCCGCTCGCAGGCTGGGTCCGCATCGAACGCCTCGCCGCGGCTCCCGAGCGCCTCGATCGCTTGGCCGAAGCCTGGCTCGAACGCCCCACGCAACAAATCGGGCGCGCCTTCGATCGTTTCTCTGAACGCCTACGCGAAGAACTCGAAACCCTCAAATCATGACGCGACCACGCATCATCGTCACCGGGCCCGACCGCGGAGGTGCCGCCATGTGGTGGTTCACGGCCTGGGGCGTGTGGCGAGCCGGAGGGCGTCCCATCCGAGTTCGCCCGCGTCAACCGCGTCACAACATGGCGTTCGATGGACTGATCGTCGGTGGCGGCGCCGATGTCGACCCGGCGCTTTACGCCGAGGTCACCGCCGCCGCGAGCAGCGGTGGAAATGCGGGCGACGATCATCAAGCCAAAAGCAGCGCGCTCGAAAGTCAAAACATCCCAAGCTCGGACGCAGACAACAATGGCGCCACGATTCACACACTCGACTGCGTCGCCCGCGCCGAAGCTGACGACGACGGTGAGCACGGCGCCGATCATTCAGACCGCACCGCACAGCGCGGGCGAACCGCGACAGCACACAAAGACCGCAAGCACGCATCAGAAGCCCAGCCGAACGGCGAACAGCCTCCAACCCACAGCAAGCGACACGCCGACCGACGCCTGCTTCGTCGTTTGGCGGCATTCGGACGCCGGCTTCTGGCCTGGATCGTCTACCCGCTGATCTTCGGCCTGCGCCTGCTGGCACGCATCGGTGCACCCACGCGATGGTGGCAAAATTTGATTCGTCGTTTACCGGCGTCGCGCCTCGCCACGGCGTTACGGTCTCGCGGCCCTTCGCTCGGCACATCGGGGCTCGACCCGGCACGCGACACTCTCGAACGTGCGTTACTGGACCGCGCGCGCAACGAGCAGCGCCCGGTCCTCGGCATTTGTCGCGGTATGCAGTTGATCAACGTCCATCGCGGCGGCAGCCTGCACCGCGAGCTTTCAACGTTCTACGTCGAACAACCGAATGCCAGGTCCGTCTTACCGGTCAAAACAATCGTCATCGCACCAGGATCACGCCTCGCCAACACCGTCGAGCGATCGACGCTCGCGGTCAACGCGTTGCATGCGCAAGCGGTGGATCGTATCGCCGACGGTCTGCGAGTCGTCGGTCGGGAACGCGTCACCAACGTCATCCAGGCGATCGAAACCCCTGACGGGCCGCTCGTGATCGGTGTGCAATGGCACCCCGAGTTTCTGCCCCACCTCAAGCGCCACCGCGCCCTCTTCGAGGCCCTAGTCGCTCACGCAAAAGAATCGTCACAACGATCGTCCGCAGCCGTGACGTCGAGAAATCTCGATCGCCGACGATCACAAGACTCCGCTCGATAAGTCGCTGACGCGGTCTTGATAAACCCGTACGACACTCAACCGATGCCCATAGTCTAAGACGACACCCAAAAGCCAAGACGTTGTATTTTGCGGTCGATGCTGGATCAGCTCGGCGAAGTCGCCCCCGACGAGGCCCGTTCTTTTGCTTTACCTGATCCGATGATGGCGGCTTGATGCCGATGTTGACCCTTGATTGCGAACGTTCATGATCAAGTACCACCTTCATGATCAAGGACCACCGGACGATATCCAGCGGTCGAATCAGTTCGATCGACGTCCGCACGAAGTGAGCCGGACGAGAATCGAGTTGCGATCAACGCCGGCCAGTGCCGGCGAGTCATCAGCGCGCGCCCCAAAACCGTCGTCTACACTCTTTACGGCACCACTTACCGCACCCTATGGCAGGACGCATTCCGCAAAGTTTTCTCGATGAGCTTCTCGACCGCACGGATCTGGTCGAGTTGGTGCACGCCTTCGTCCCGCTCAAGCGCGCCGGCACCGAATACAAAGCCTGCTGTCCTTTTCATGACGAGAACACGCCCTCGTTCTACGTCTCGCCCAAAAAACAGTTCTATCACTGCTTCGGCTGCGGTGCACACGGCACCGCGTTCGACTTTCTGATGGCGCATCAGAATCTCGCCTTCCCCGAGGCCGTGCAAACACTCGCCGAACGCGCCGGTCTTGAAGTGCCGCGTGAAGATGGCAGCGAAGCGCCACAAATAAAACTGAAATCACCCGTGCGCGAAGCGCTGGAAGCCGCAAATGTTTTTTATCGTGAACAACTGCGCCAAGCCCCGACCGCAATCGCCTACCTCAAGCAACGCGGCGTCTCGGGCGTCATCGCGCGCGACTTCAGTCTCGGCTGGGCACCCGATGGCCGTGACCGACTCAAACGGCACCTTGCCGATGCACACCGCATCGAACACCTCATAGAGGCAGGCCTGCTGACCGAGGATGGTCGGCGCGATCGTTTCTTCTCACGGGTCATGTTTCCGATTCTCGATCGCCGCGGCCGCGTCATCGGGTTTGGTGGACGGCGCATCGACGGCGCCGAGCCCAAGTATCTCAACAGCCCGGACGGCCCCCTGTTTCACAAGGGTGACGTCATTTATGGGCTATTCGAAGCGCGACGCGACGAGCGCGCACTCGACGAACTGGTCGTTGTCGAAGGCTACATGGACGTCATCGCACTCGCCCAGCACGGCTTTCATCGCGCCGTGGCATGCATGGGCACCGCGCTGACCGAAACACAGCTCTCGACGCTGTTTCGACAAGTCGACCGCGTCGTCCTCTGTTTCGACGGTGATGCCGCCGGTCGCCGTGCAGCACGACGCTCGATCGATGTTGCACTCCCACTCATCACGGGCACGCGATCGCTGCGAGTGCTTCTGCTCGACGAGCGCGACGATCCCGACAGCCTCGTTCGTCGTGAAGGTCTCGACGCTTGGCAAGCTCGTCTGGACATGGCCAAGCCTCTCGCCGACACCCTGCTCGATCTTCTCGCTGCCGAGCACGACCCCGGCAATGCCGACGGCCGGACTCGACTCGCACACGCAGCGCTCGAAGCCTGCGCCGGCGTCAACGACGACGTCTATCGTGCCCAACTCCTGGCGCTGATCGCAGAACGAACGCAAACACCCAGCGCGACCCTCGACCCCCTGCTCGAACGACTGCGGCGCGAACGCGAAATCCGCATGGCCCGACACCGTGCCGCCCCGCAAGGCGCGACAAACCGTTCAGACGAACCTCGATCAAATTCTGCGCGAAAATCGGGCCTCGCCGCGGCGTCCGATCCCGCCTTCGCCGCGCTCGACCGTCTGCTAATCGCACAATCAGCCGCTGCCGCGGATGATCCAAAAGATCCGCTCACCGACACGACATGGACGCCGGACCCACGTGACAACTTCGCGCGATCGTCTGCCTCCTCGCGTCACCCCTCACCGACCCGCGGCGACAACGCCAAATCGGCATTTTCCACGCCCCCGCCCCGCGAAGGCGACGATCAAGACTCGAAATCCATCACCGGAAACGCTCACAACGAATCCACCGGCGAAGCCTGTGACTTCGACTGGGTCGTTGATCACGACGAAGGCATTGATGCATCGCCGCCTCGGCAACCGGCCCTCAATGAAGAGACACACAACCAGTCGCCGACCGTTCCTGCGGTCGTGGCGTCGAGCGA
Organism: Thioalkalivibrionaceae bacterium; assembly: GCA_046299415.1. GTDB lineage: Bacteria > Pseudomonadota > Gammaproteobacteria > Ectothiorhodospirales > Ectothiorhodospiraceae > JBKBII01. Next base: position 216,587 of record JBKBII010000002.1, read on the forward strand.
TCCGTTGGCCACGCAACGGCATCAGCTCTGGCGCGGATTGTTCCAACGCATCGTTCAGGCTCCTGAGACCTTACAAACATTGCGCCAACATCCGGTAACACCGCTCGGAGCGGACAACGCACCGCCCTATTCGACGGCCGACGTCGTCGACAGCAGTCGCCGCGACTCAAACGATCGCGGCCAAGGCTGCGAAAACAACCAAGACCGGCGTTTGGGCAGCGATCTTGAGCATGGAGTTTCGGCCGACGCGTCCATAACGCTGGCCGACCACTGCGCGCAACGCAACAGCCTGGCCGACGAGCTCACGCGCTTCACATCCATCGATCCAGGTGCCTGCCAGCTACTGAGCCAAATCATCGCAGCAACGCGCGAAGACGTCGCGCCACGCACAGCAGCGCAACTGCTCGAAGCCCTACGCGGATCATCCGCACATGCGCCTCTCGCCGCAGCGCTCGCCGCATCCGAGCGAAGCGCGATTACGACCGACGACGACGCCGTCACGCGCGATCGGATCGTACTCGACCTCGCCCGACGCCTGATGCGTCAGCTGCGCCTCGCGCGCATGACACAGCTTGCCCGCCTGCGTCGACCGCTCGAACCCCATGAACGCGAGATGCTCAACGCACTCAGCCGAGCGATCCGCTCTGATGACGCACGCCCAGACTAACGCTATCGAGAACATCAACGGCTCCCGAGAGCTTGCTATACTTCCCGATTCGCTCGTTGATCGCCCACCCACCTACTCGACACCCGGCCCTCATCGCAACCGATGCCGTCGAATCGACACGACACCGATCACATCGCCCTGACAGCGTCACATCTTCGCGGACGCACAACCTCGTTCCAACCGTTGGACACTCGAGCCAGCGAGACGGCCCCGCCGCCAACCTCCGCCGCGGACGGACGGGCCGGCCTCGAGGGCACTCGAAGCCACAGGGCGTGATGCGAGCGCGATGGAGTCCGATTCGGCGGGACATACCACAAAGAGACAAGGGCCAAACCAACGATAGCCGAGCCCGAATTTCGAGTCGACGAGACTGGGAAGGTCAGACATGAAACAGCAACGAGGGGATTGCTCTTCGCGGGTCGTTCGTCCACAACAGGCCGAAGGCCGATGCGAGGCGCGCCATCGTCACGCCTAAAGCAGCGCACATTGGCACGATTCGCCGAATACCGACGGCAATGGCCGATGAAGCGAAATTTGAGGGCTTGCGCCAGCAGAAAACGCTCAACGGCAGTCATGTCACATCATCTTTTCGGCCAGAGGGCGACACCCTGGCCATCGCCCTGTCCCCAGGGCACATGCCCAGATGAGACGGGCAACAGCCTCGCATCACTGAGGTCACCCGCCGCATAAGCGGCATATCGCCGACCGATGGTCGGTCGGCGAATCGACAAGCATTCCGGAGCCTGGTTGCGTATGAGCCAAGACGCCAAACCCACCCGCCGCAAGACCGCGAGTAACAAAGTGGCGGCCAAGCCGAGCGCCGCCGCCAATAAAACGGCCGACATCACGACCGCGCGCGCTGCTAAATCGGGCACTGACCAAAGCGACGCGCCCACCGAAAAGCTCTCGCTCAAAGAAGAACGCACCTCACGGGTCAAGGAGCTCATTGCGCTTGGCAAGGAGCAGGGCTACCTGACCTACACCGACGTCAACGATCATCTGCCCGACTCGCTGCTCGACGCCGAGCAGGTTGAAGACATCATCCAGATGATCAACGACATGGGCATCACGGTGCACGAAACCGCACCCGATGCCGATACGCTGATGCTCAGCGACGGCAACGTCAGCTCGTCGGAAGACGACGCGGAAGAGGCCGTCGCTGCGCTCGCATCAGCGGATTCCGACTTTGGTCGCACCACCGACCCAGTGCGCATGTACATGCGCGAAATGGGCACGGTAGAGTTGCTCACGCGAGAGGGCGAAATTCGCATCGCCAAGCGCATCGAAGACGGCTTGATGCAGGTTCTGTTCGCCGTCGCGCATCACCCGGGGATCATCTCGCGCTTCATCGAGCAATACGATCAGATCATCAACAACAGCACACGACTTACCGACCTGATCAACGCCTTCATCGCGCCTGACCCGACCGATGGCGAAGCCGTTGCGCGTGGCCTGGTCGAAGCTGCAGACGAGCCAGAAGACCTCACGATCGCCGCCAACGACGATAGCAGCGACGTTGATACCGACGACGAGGACGAAGACGCCGAGACGCCCGTCGACACCGGCCCCGACCCCGAAGAGGCACGCGAGCGTTTTGCGCTGCTACGCAGCATGCTGGCCGAGGCTCTGGCGCATTATGACGCCGGCGATCAAAAAGCCTACGCGGCGGCTCGGGCTGAAATCGCGCAGTATTTTATGCAGTTCAAACTCCACCCGAAAGCCGTCGACGACCTGACCAGTGCACTCCACCATTCAGTCGAACAGATTCGCGGTTACGAGCGTGAAATCGTTCGCCTCGTCGTCGATCAGGCGCACATGCCGCGCAAGGACTTCCTCGAATCATTCCCGGCCAATGAAACCGACCTCAAGTGGGTCGATCGCATTGTAAGGCGCAAAGGCAAGTACACCGACCGCATTAAAACGGTTGCCGAGGACGTGCGCAGGCTGCAGTCCAAACTTGCGGAAATCGAACAGTCCTCGCGTTTGAGCATTGCCGAGATCAAAGACATCAACCGTCGCATGTCGATCGGTGAAGCCAAAGCCCGACGGGCGAAGAAAGAAATGATCGAGGCCAACCTTCGCCTCGTCATTTCCATCGCCAAAAAGTACACCAATCGCGGTTTGCAGTTTCTCGACCTGATTCAGGAAGGCAATATCGGTCTGATGAAAGCGGTCGACAAATTTGAATATCGCCGCGGCTACAAATTCTCGACTTATGCGACCTGGTGGATTCGCCAGGCGATCACGCGCTCCATCGCCGATCAGGCGCGCACCATTCGAATTCCGGTGCACATGATCGAAACAATCAACAAACTCAACCGCATCTCCCGACAAATGCTTCAGGAAATGGGTCGCGACCCGACGCCTGAAGAACTCGCCGAGCGCATGGAGATGCCCGAGGACAAGATCCGCAAGGTGATGAAAATCTCGAAAGAGCCCATCTCGATGGAAACGCCGATCGGTGACGATGAAGACTCGCATCTCGGCGATTTCATCGAGGACGAAAAAGCGCTCAATCCCACCGACGCCGCAATTCGTCTCAACCTCCACACGGCCACCCACGAAATCCTTGCCACGCTGACCCCGCGCGAAGCCAAGGTCCTGCGCATGCGATTCGGGATTGGCATGAACACCGATCACACGCTAGAGGAAGTCGGCAAACAGTTCGACGTCACACGTGAGCGCATTCGGCAGATCGAAGCCAAAGCCCTGCGGAAGCTTCGCCACCCGTCGCGCGCGCAGCACCTACGTTCATACGTCGAGGAATGATTGCGGCGAGTCGACCTCTTCGCGCTGGCCTCGCGAGACGCCCGCGCACCGGACGCCCGGATCAGCCTCCTGATTTGGACAAGGGCACGCAAGGATCGACACCGAGCAACGCGCTTTTATAGCGATGCCCAAGATACGCCGTGAGAAACCACGCGAAACACACTCAAGCCCGGCCGAAAGCCGGGCTTTTTTTCGCCGGGCTCACTCTCTGGACCTACTCTCTGGGCGCAGACCACTTCGCCAATCAACGCTGACCGCGTTGCCGGAATCAAGTCAAGCCGACTCGTTGTCTGGTGTCGCGTGCGCCAACGTTCCGAGCACGGCACCCTCCTTACGCCACTTCTGCACCAGCGCGACAGCCTCAGCCACCAGTGAGCTGCCGATTAACGCTCCATCATTCGACGCCTGATCCATCACCCGGATCACCGGCTCGTCAGTCAACGACTCGCAGCGCTCTACGAGACCGAGCGCACCGAGAACCGCCGGCAACACGGTCGCCAGCGCCCCGGGCGCCTGCTTGAGCTCCCAAAGCAAAGCTGCAGCCAATGGCGTTAGGGCCTGAAAGCGCACCTTGTCGTCAGCCGCGCGAAACAGCATTAAGTATGTCGGCACCGGGTCCGGCGCCTGTGGCTGGAAATCCGCCGAGATGCGCTGCACCGGAAACTCATACGCCAGTAGGGTCAGGCTGGGACTCAGCACCACCGGCTCCCTCCACGGATCACCGTCAGCGTCATACGGCGGTGGCGTCGAGACCGGATCGAAAGCCACCTCCAACTCAGCGCGCTCGTAGTGCAGCAGCTCAGCCAGAAATGGAGGCCAGGACTGACCCTCGGTCGTACTCAACCACGCCACGGCCCAGTCGAGAAACTCCCGACCGATGCGATGGAAATACGGTGTATGCGAGGCGTGACTCGAACGAAACTGCTCGACCAGATCAGCAAAGCGCGCGTCGCCCAAAACGCGGTGGGTCACCGGAAATGCGCCGACCAGCAAGCCGCGGACGTTATTTCGAAACAAACGGCGGTAAATCGCTAGACGGCGTGCTTCGAGCCCAGGTGGCGGCGGCGCATGATCAGGATCACGCAGATAAGCGGCAAGCGCGTCGAAACGCGCATGTACCGCGTCGTCTGGCTCGTCCTTCGCATTCATCGTCATTCCGTCACCGGCTGCTCAAAACGACGACCAGCCCCCTCGGCGCGCGCCATCGATGATGAAGCACCGACCTGACACAGCGCCACTCGATCGACCTCCGCCAGCAGCTCGGCCAGGGGCGGAAAATTGAAATCGCGCTCGAGCACGGTCGGCACCGCTCCGAGACGCTGATAAACCTTGTCAAGCAGCGCCCAGGCTTCATCACCCACCGGTTCGCCGTGCGTGTCCACACGCAAGTCCGGAGCCTCGTAATCATGACCGGCCAGATGCAGGTAACGCACTCGATTCAGCGGCAAGGCAGCGATAAAAGCCTCGGCGTCGTAGCCATGGTTGATCGAATTGACCACAACGTTGTTGACGTCCAACAACAAATCGCAATCGGCCTCTTCGAGCACGGCCGTGATGAAGCTTGCCTCGTCGAGTTCACCACCGATTTGAAGGTAGTACGAGACGTTTTCGACAGCGATCCGACGCTCCAGAATGGACTGGACCTCACGAATCCGCGCAGCGACGCGCCGTACGGTCACCCCGGTAAAGGGCAACGGCATCAGATCGTATAGATGCCCAACCGAATCGCCACATGCCGACAAGTGCTCGGTGTAGTCAGCGATGCCGTGGACATCCAAAAAACTTTTCAAATCCTGTAAAAAAACATGATCAAGCGGCCTGATGCCACCGAGATCAAGTGACAGGCCATGAGTAACGAAAGGGAAACGCTCGGTGAATTCACGCAGACGGCGTGCGAGACGCCCATCGAGGTGCATCCAGTTTTCCGGCGCAACTTCCAAAAAATCGGGCACGCGAGCCGGCGACCCAGAATCACCCGTCTCGGGTGTCGCGCCGTTCAGGTGGTCGGACAGAGGTTGCAGCAAAGCGCGTCGCAACCCCAGGCCGGCACCTTCGACTCCGGCTCGAGCCCGCTCGCCCGAACCCATTACAGCCGTCGAAAAGCCCATATCGTCAGGGCTCAACGGCTCCCGCACTTACCTTCGCCGCAGGAACCCTCAGACGACTTCTCCTCAACAGCACCGCACTTGCCTTCGCCACAGGAACCCTCAGACGACTTCTCCTCAGCAGCACCGCACTTGCCTTCGCCACAGGAACCCTCAGACGACTTCTCCTCAGCGGCGCCGCACTTACCTTCGGCGTGATGTCCAGCGAGCATCAAGCCGCCCTGACTCTGCGCCTGATATCCAGTGCCGAGATCGGTCGCCGCAAACGCCGGCGCCGAACCCATGGCCAAACCGATCGCGACCGTACCCATCGCCGCGGTCAGCGTCTTGCGTTCGAACAGTTCGTTTTTCATCGTGTCGTTCTCCTGAGAATCAAGATAAGCAACTGCTCATAGCGGCCGCGAGTGAGTCAAGGTCAGCGCACAGAATGCGCTGACGACTCGCATCAACCCACAACCGCCCGGAACTTGCAAAGGTCGTCGGGCGCGGATCGTCTTCGTTTCCACAAAACCCGATGCTTTTTACGCAAAAAGGTAAGTTCTGGATTCGCGATCAAGCCATCAGCATCGGGCCTTCGCAGAATCAGTCGATCGCCAAACGTGCCAACAGCATCCGATCCGGCTGCCCATCCGGAATCAGTCCCAACGCGGCCTGCTGGCGGCGCACCGCCGCACGGGTCCGAGGCCCCATCAAGCCATCGACAGCACCGGCGTCGAAACCATTGGCATTGAGCTGCTCCTGCAGCCGCACGACGTGCTCACGAGTCAAACGCGGCACATCCGTCGGCGGCATCACACGCAGCCCCGGTCGACCTGCTGCCTGATCGGCGAGCACACCAACGGACACGGCGTAGTGCTCCGAGCGGTTCCAGCCAAGAATCACGTCGAAATTCGACCCCACGAGAAAAATCGGCCCGCGATGACCCGCTGGGGCCACAAAACGTAATCGCGCCTCGGGGGGGAATCGCCAAGTGCCCGCCGGCATTACGCCCCGCAACGCCCACTCGGCTCGCGTGAGCCGTTCATCATCGCGCAGACGCGTCCAGTCAAAAGCCGGCGTCAGCAGAACCTCCTGCCCCCACGCCTCATCACGGTTCCAACCCAGCGAGGCCAGAAACCGGCTTGCAGAGAACATCGCATCAGGCAGCGACGTGAATAGATCGCGCCGCCCACTGCCATCACCATCGACGGCATAGCCGAGGTAGACCGATGGCATAAACTGCATCTGCCCCATCGCACCGGCCCATGATCCGACCGTCTGATCGAGCGTCACGTCACCGCGCTCGACCAATTGCATCAACGCCAATAATTCATCGACGAACAGGCGCTCGCGGCGCCCCTCGCACGCCAGCGTCGCCAATGCACTGGCCACATCCGTGCGCCCCAGGAAACGGCCAAAATCGGTCTCCAACCCCCAGAGGGCCACGAGGATCTCGGCAGGCACACCGTCGCGAGCGCTCACGCGATTGAATAAATCGCGGTGATCGCTCAAGCGTGCACGCGCAATTTGCACGCGCTGAGTGGATACGGCCCGCGCGAAATACTCATGGAAAGGCGTCACGAATTCTGGCTGTCGGCCGTCGAGCGACACCACGGAATCCAGCCACTGTGCACGATCGAGGACTGCCACGACCGCATCCGACGTGATGCCCTGTTGCCGCGCCTGTTCCGCTAAGGCTGCAACACACGTCGGGAAGTCTTCTGCGCGACCGCGTCGTACCGCCGGAGCTACCGCTGCGGGGGACGGCCCGATCATAGACTCGACGCTCGTCTTGGCCGTCCCGGCAACGATCGTCGAGCTGGATTCGGCCGGCAGCGTGTTAGCGGCCGAAGCACAACCGCTTACGAGGAGGGCCACAATCATCGCCAGACTGCAGCGACGAGCCACGATCGTCCGAACAACCGCCGGCCCGGCCCGACTGCCAATGCGTTGCGGACCCGGCCAGCAGCCGCTAACCGTGCCGGCCCCTGCCTGCGGCGCTGTCCGACTGGAGCAAGCCAGCGCAGCTCGACACCGAGCTCGTCCGCTAGCATGACTCCAGCGCATTTCGGACCGCACAACCGAGCCGCAGGAAGATTCTGGTCGGATCCGATCGCCCGCCGCATCACTGTTCACATCGATCTCCCGGTCGCGACTCACCACGTGACTGACGCATTTCAAAGACAAAGCTATCCCGGTCTTTCGTTCGTTGCTGTCATCACTGACACCCGAATGAACGCCGGTGCGAACACATCGGCGCGCCAGCCACCGCTGAGCCCACGTGGTCGCAACGCCCGCCCCCAAAGAAACCTAAACAACCGCATACCGCCCCACACCGTCCGACACATCGGAACGCGAGGGCTGACTGCGCCCACCGACGCCGTTTGGCTGCGAGACCGGAGCCCCCTCGACTCGGCGAAAAAACTCATCATCGACCCCCGGCCAAACGAGAACCTTCGGATGAGGCACGGCGATGCTGGGCATGCCACAAACGCGCATACGCGCCGTCGCGCTCCAAGAGCTCATCGTGGCGACCACTCTCGACGACACGACCTGCTTCCATCACAACGATCCGATCGGCATCGCGAATCGTCGCCAAGCGATGAGCCACTGTCAGACTCGTTCGTCCCTCAGCCAAAGCCGAGAGTGCCTCGAGTACCGCACGCTCCGCCGTCGAATCGAGCGAAGACGTCGCCTCATCCAAAATCACAATCGGCGGATTCTTCAACAACATTCGAGCAATCGCGATGCGCTGTTTCTCACCACCGGACACCTTCAACCCACGTTCGCCGACGCGCGTGTCCAAACCATCAGGCAGCTGAGCCACAAAGTTCGACAAATGCGCCCGCTCCACGGCCTCCAGAATCTCGCTCTCCGTCGCGCCCGGACGACCATAAGCGACGTTGTACCGGATCGTCTCGTTGAACAACACCGCCTCTTGCGGCACGACACCGATCGCCCGCTGAACCGAATCGAGCGACACTTCGCGCAGATCTTGCCCGTCAATCGTGATACGTCCGTCAGTCGGATCATAAAAGCGAAACAAAAGCCGAGCCAACGTTGATTTGCCGGCTCCCGACGGCCCGACGACCGCAACGCGCTCGCCCGGTTCGATCACAAAAGACACCTCATCAAGAACGACACGGACTTGCTTGGCTGGGTCGGCCTCAGCCATCGGAGCGGGTACCGTGTGCTCGACGCCACCCGTATCAGACTGAACGGCTTCCCCGTCGCGGAGTTCTGCTCGTGCGCTGTCCGAAGGGTAGGCAAAGCTCACACGGTCAAACACGACACGCCCGGCCGTAACCGTAAGAGTGGTCGCTCCCGGACGATCGCTGACCCGTGGCGCGGTGTCGAGTAAGCCGAACAAGCGCTCGATATTAGCCAGTGACTGACGAATCTCGCGATAGACGAAGCCCAAGAAATTCAACGGCAAAAACAGCTGAATCATGTAAGCATTGACCATCACCAGATCGCCAAGCGTCATACGCCCGCTTGCCACACCATGGGCCGCCAACGCGATCATCACCGTAATCGACGCTGCAATAATCAGCGCCTGCCCCGAATTCAGCACGACGAGCGAATACGTGCTTTTCAGACGCGCCTTCTCATAGGCGGCGAGTTCCGCGTCATAACGGCGCGCCTCAAAAGCCTGATTATTGAAATGGCGAACGGTTTCGACGTTCAGCAAGCTGTCGATCGCTCGTGCGCTCGAATCGTTATCGGCGAGGTTCGCCTCGCGGACGAAGCGCGTCCGCCACTCGGTCACCCACACCGAAAACACGACGTAGACCACGACCGCGACGGCCACCGCGAGCAAAAAACTCACGCCAAAGGCGAAGGCCAAAATGCCGGCGACCAACGCAATTTCGAGCAACGTCGGTAAAATATTGAACACCAGAAATCGCAACAAAAAGCTGATTCCGGACGTTCCACGCTCGATGTCACGCGCCAAAGCGCCGGTCTGACGATCAAGATGAAACGCCAGATCCATGCGATGCAAATGCTCAAACACACGCTGCGCAATACGACGCATCGCCCGTTCGGCCACCCGCGCAAACACGAGATCGCGCAACTCACCAAAAAACGTCGACGCAAAGCGCAGAAGGCCGTAGCCCACGATCAACGCGACCGGCACGACGACCAGTGCCCCCCCTGGCGTCGCCGCGACACCGCCCGCTTGCTCGAAATAATCGACGATGTACTTCAGCGCCACCGGCACGAGCACGTTTGCCAGCTTGGCCAGGATCAGCAGCGCCGCAGCCGCCGCGACACGCACGGGAAACTCCAACAAGTAAGGCGCAAGGCTGACGAGAATCCGCCACTCGAGCCTTGCTGCAGGCTGTGCAAGCTCGTCTGCAGCCCCTCGACTTAAAGTTCGCACAGCACCTCCTCATGACGACCCATCACAGGCCCAAAAAAACATCAGACACCGCGCGTCACCGGACCCATCGCCGTAGCGTCACCACCGCGACCGCCGCAAAAATCCGAACCCGCTCCAACACCCTGGCCCGGCCACCGCTGACCGAACGATCCGTCCCGACAGCCCACGCGGCGCATCGTCACGTGGAATGCTCAACGGCGAGCATTCGCCAATCTGAACGCAAAGCCGCAGACTCGTTTGGATCATCGACGCCGCACTCGACCATTGATCGATTCCGACGCCCGATACCCGTTGCGCGGCGCTTTCTGCTGGCGTTCGCACAGCATCGTATGAACGCTAACCGCAGCCTTGTTTTGAGGGAACACTGAATAAATGGCGACACATGGCGACACAGGCGCAGCCTTGTCTGACAACCTGTCGGGCGCCCGCGCTGGAGGCCAAAGTCCCTCGAAAGCGTTTCCCCAACCGCAAATTAGCGCCGCTTGTGGCGGTGCCAGCACACACGGATAATCGACCCATGGTAGCCCTGATTGCACTCATTGCGACCGCAACCTACGCGCTGGCCCTCGCAGCGCTTGTCGGCGCGCTGCGCACTGCGTGCCGCGAACCGGAATTCGGCGACTCGCCGTTGGCCCGATTGACCCCCACCGGCTCGACTCAGACGAACGCAGCGTCAGCGATCTCGCTAGCTCGCACGCGCCTGCGGCAATCGATGATGATCTGGGGTGTCTCGCTGTTACTGCACTCCATCGCCTTGATCGCCGCGATCAGTGTGGCCGACGGCTTCAACGTCTGTCTCGCCAACGCGCTGTCCGCCGCCTTGTGGCTCGTCGGTGGCCTTCTGTGGCTATCCGCTCTACGCCAACCGCTCGCCCCGCTCGGGCTGATAATCCTACCGCTCGGGGCACTCGGCAGCCTGCTGCTGGCTTTCTGCGATGGCCGCTCGGCCATGGTGTATGCACCAGACGTCGCCATCCATATTCTTTTTGCCGCGCTCGGATGGGCCTTTCTCGCTCTCGCCACACTGCAGGCGGCCGTCGTTCTGATGCAACACCGCGCGCTGCACAATCATCCACCCAAGCCTTGGTTGCGCCTGCTGCCACCGCTTTTCACGATGGAGATCTGGCAGTTCAGGACGCTGCTGATCGGCTGGCTACTGCTGAGTGCCAGCCTGGTTTCGGGTTTCATTTTCCTTGAGGATCTCTTCGCCCAGCACCTCGTTCATAAAACGGTTCTTTCAATCGGGGCCTGGGCGCTGTTTGGAGTCGTACTGATCGGGCGCTGGCGCGGCGGCTGGCGAGGGCAACGCGTCGCCGTCCTGATCATGGCCGCCTTCATCCTGCTCGTACTCGCCTACTTCGGCTCCAAGTTCGTGCTGGAACTCGTCCTCGGTCGCGCCTGAGCGCTCACGGACCCCCACCGTGCAAGACATTCCGCTTTCCACACTCTTCATCGCACTCGGCGGGTTGTTTGTGCTGTCGGCGTTCTTTTCCGGGTCGGAAACCGCGCTGATGGCACTCAACCGCTATCGCATGCGCCATCGCGCCACCCGGGGTCATCGCGGCGCGCGCCTCGCCAGCAACCTACTCGAACGACCCGATCGCCTGATCGGATTGATCCTGCTCGGCAATAATCTCGTCAACATCCTGATTACCCAGATCGCAACGTTCATTGGTCTGCGTCTGTTCGGTAATCCGGGTATTGCAATTGCGACGGGTGTATTGACGATCCTCTTGCTGCTATTCGCCGAGACAGCACCCAAGACCGTCGGCGCACTCCACGCCGAACGAATCGCGTACCCAGCGGCCTACGTTTACTCCGTCCTGATTCGCGTTTTGTTGCCACTGGTCGTGCTGATCAATGTCACCGCCAATGGTGTCCTGCGCGCGATCGGCGTGCGAGTGACCCCAAGCGGTCAGGATGCAATGTCGTCAGACGAATTGCGCAGTGCCGTTGCCGAAGCGGGCCACATGCTCTCCGGGCAACACCAGAAAATGTTGCTCAACCTGCTCGATCTCGAGCGCGCCACGGTCGACGACATCATGATTCCGCCACATGAAGTCGATTTTCTCGACCTCGAAGACGACTGGAACGACCTCGTCGAACAGATCCTGACAACGCACTTCACACGATTGCCGGTTGTGCGCGGTGAACTCGATCGCGTCCAAGGCTTCATTCATCTACGTGACCTGCTGCCGCTCGTCTACCGCGAAGACTTCGACCGCGAGCAACTCGAACAGGTCATCACGCCGCCCTACTTCATCCCCGAAGGAACGTCTCTTCACCGCCAGCTGATCGAGTTTCAGCGCGAGCGCCGCCGTATTGGGCTCGTCGTCGACGAATATGGCGAAATTCGCGGACTCGTCACGCTCGAGGATCTACTCGAAGAAATCGTCGGCGAATTCACCACCGACGCACCGGCCGTTTCCGATGAAATTCGCCGCCAAGCCGATGGCTCCGTCGTCGCTGACGGTGCCGTCAGTCTGCGCGAACTCAATCGCATGCTGGGCCTCGAACTTCCGCTCGATGGCCCCAAAACCCTCAACGGGCTGGTCGTCGAACACCTTGAACACATCCCGGAAGCGCCCATGTGTATCGCGGTGAGCGGCCTGAGGCTCGAAGTGATTCAGACGAAGGACAACCGCGTGCGGTCCGTACGACTACTCCCCGACGGCAACACCGGCTGGCCAGCAGCGTCGACGCGCACTTAACGACGCCCCTCTGATACACCGTTCACCTGGACGCCGACGCTCACCGTCGCCCCACCGTTGACCACAGGAAACACGATGGCCCGCAAGGATTCGAGCTATGCCTGCCGAGAATGCGGTGCCACAACGGCAAAATGGTCGGGCCAATGCGGCGACTGCGGCGCCTGGAACACGATCGAAGAGGTCGCTGTGCCGACCGGCGGCCCACGCGCGTCCAGCCGGGCCGCTCGGGGCGGCTGGACCGGCGGTCGCGCGCAAACACTGCGCCTCGGCGACGTGCCGGCCGAGCGATTGCCGCGCACATCGACCGGGCTTTCCGAATTTGACCGAGCGCTGGGCGGCGGCTTTGTCCCCGGCTCGGTCATCCTCATCGGTGGCGACCCCGGAATCGGCAAATCCACCCTTCTGCTGCAAACATTGGCGGCGCTTCCGGCCAGCCAAACGCTGTATGTCACCGGCGAGGAATCGGTCGCGCAAATCCGGCTGCGCGCCGAACGCCTTGGCCTTTCGGTCGACGATTTGCGAGTCTCGACGGAGACCGAAGTCGAGTCCATCAGCGCCACGGCCGCCGAGCTACGCCCCAGACTTCTCGTCATCGACTCGATTCAAACCCTGTCATCGGCGGCTTTGAGCTCGGCCCCCGGCTCCGTGGCGCAGCTGCGCGAATCGACCGCAGAGCTCGTGCGATTGGCCAAACAGCATGACATTACCGTCGTCCTGATCGGCCACGTCACCAAGGAAGGTCAACTGGCCGGGCCTCGTGTGCTTGAGCATATGGTCGACGCGGTGCTGGCCTTCGAGGGCGATCACGGCGGCCGCTATCGCATGCTTCGAGCGGCCAAGAATCGCTTTGGCCCGGTACACGAGCTCGGTGTCTTCGCGATGCTTGAGACGGGTCTCAAACCGGTCGCCAACCCTTCGGCGATCTTTCTGTCACGGCACGGTGGGCCGGCGCCCGGCAGTGTCATTCTCGTCACCCGTGAAGGCACACGACCGATGCTGGTCGAAGTTCAGGCGCTGGTCGCGGCCTGTGCAGGCGGCCCGCCCCGGCGAATCACGCTCGGCCTCGAAAACGCTCGCCTCGTGATGCTTTTGGCGGTTCTCGCCCGCCACGGCGACCTTGCCCTGTTCGACCAAGACGTTTTCGCCAACGTCGTCGGCGGCGTGCGCGTCCAGGAAACCGCCGCCGATCTCGCTGTTCTTGCTGCGGTGATCAGTTCGTATCGCAACCGCGCCATCGATGCCCAAACCTGCTGCTTCGGCGAGATCGGTCTCGCTGGAGAAATCCGTCCCGTCCCAGCTGGCGAAGAGCGCATCCTCGAAGCCTACAAACACGGCTTCCGTCGCGTGATCGCTCCGGCCGGCAATCGCATCCGACGCACACCATCAGACCTTGAATTGATCGGCGTCGAGAGGCTCTCCGACGCCCTCGACGCACTCAACGCCATGACCTGAACGGGTCGTTCGGGTCGATCCATCTGGACCCTGCCATACGGAGTCATTCCGTCTCGACCGACCGACGTGAGACCCGCTAGATTCATTGTTGCGCCGGCGCACCGCTGCGTGGCTCGGAGCTCGCTTCGGGCGCTTGGTTCGGCTTCGCGCGCGTGGCGCTCTTCAGCGTTTTCATAGGTGCCGCCATCGACACTTGGCTTGGAAACACATCGTCCCGGCTCAGCTCACCCGATTGACGAATCCGACCCGCCAACCCCGATCACGAGTGCACGTGATACGACTCAGCGACGCATACCGACAATCAATGCGGTATAGCGCGGCATGCGGAAGGTCGAGCACCTGACCGAGCAGCGCGCGAATCGTCCCGGCATGCGCGACAACCAGAATTGGCCCTTCGTTCGACCCCTCGGCGCGAGCCACCCACATCGCCTCAATCTGCGTCAGGGCAGCCGCCACGCGTCGGCGAAATTCGGCCAGAGGCTCAGCCCCAGGCGGCCGGGCATGTTCCGGATCGGCGCAAAAGCGGTAGTACTCGTCACCACGATCACGTTCAATCGCCTCCCGCGTGTGACCCTCCCAGACACCGAAACCCACTTCGCGCAGATCGTCAATAACCACGGGCGACACCAGGCCGGCAGCTCGGCAAAACGCCTCGGAAAACTCGCGACATCGGCGCATTGGGCTCGTTATCACCATCGACCACTGAGTCATCGGATCGCCGCCGCCGGACACCTCAGCATGCGGTCGTTGAGCACCCTCCACAACCGTCGCACTCGAAGAGTTCTCGATTCCAACCGCAGACCACATCTGCGCCCAACCCCGCGATGACAACGGATCATCGCAACCATGGCCGCGATAACGCTGACCTCCGACCGGCTCACCGTGGCGCAAAAGATCGATGATCACCTCGAACCTCCCGAAAACGTCGCTAGATTGATCGCCAAGGTCTTGAAGCGCCGATCTCGACGGCCGAGGTTTCGGTCGTCCGGGGATGGCGCGCCAACGTCGATACGACCTGCACCCATCCACTCGGCGGGCCCGCGAACGCCAAGCCTTGTCATCGATGGCGACTCAGACTGCACCTACGAAGACACCGCCCAGACGTCACTTCACACGTGACGCCAGCACCTCAGCGTCAGGCGACGATCGACATCGCAACGACGCCCAACTGTCACGCCCTTGACAACTTCACCTTGCACGATAAGGCCGTGCATCAATGGTGACATGGGCTTCGCCTGCACGATTCCCATCACCGCTGTTGGCTCGGCCTGCTCCACGCGTCGACGCGATCAGATGCTTCGACGACCGCTCATCCTATCTTGTCTTGCGAGGTACACTGTGTCCTTCCAGCGTCGTCGTTTTCTGTTGGCCACCGCAGCGGTGCCCGTCGCAGGCTCGTTGCTCAGCGCGTGTACGACCAGTGATGACACGCCGCGTTTCGACTTTGGCGTCGCATCGGGCGACCCGTTGAGCGACCGCGTCATCCTGTGGACACACGTGACTCGGGGCAGCGACCTGACCGTCGATGTCAACTGGGAAGTCGCCACGGATGCAGCGTTCACCAACATCGTGCGTCGCGGCGTCTCTCAGTCCCGGGCCGAGCGCGACTACACGGTCAAGGTCGACGCCGACGGCCTGCTGTCGGATCGCGTTTACTTCTACCGCTTTCGCGTCGAGGACGAAGTCTCCCCAATCGGACGAACCCGAACCCTGCCGATCGCCACACCCGAGCGGATTCGGTTTGCAGTCGTCTCATGCTCCAACTACCCAGCCGGCTACTTCCACGTCTACCGCGACATCGCCGAACGCGATGACATCGACGCTGTTCTGCATCTCGGCGACTACATCTACGAATACGACCGCTCCGGCTACGCCTCCGCAGACGCCGCCGCGCTGGGGCGCCTGTCGGAACCAGACGCCGAGCTGGTACAACTCAATCAGTATCGGCGCCGTTACCGGCAATACCGTTCAGACTCCGACCTACAGGCGTTCCACGCTCGCCATCCGATGATCGCGGTGTGGGACGACCACGAAGTCGCCAACGACAGCTGGCGTGCCGGGGCTGAAAACCATGACACGGCCACCCAAGGTGATTTTTTCGTCCGCCGCGCCAATGCCATCAAGGCTTGGCTCGAATGGCTGCCGGTGCGTGAACAACCGCAGAGCGATCGCATTTTCCGGCGCTTCGAATTCGGCGGACTCGTCACCCTGCACATGCTCGACACGCGCAATCTGGCCCGCGACGAGCAACTCGACTACGCCGACTTCATCAGTGCAGATGGCCGCTTCGACGCCGCAGGCTTCCAGGCGGCCTTGACCGATTCGAGCCGCACCCTCCTCGGCCTCGAGCAACTTAGCTGGCTGGAAGTCGGTCTCGCCAATTCGACGGCTCGCTGGCAGGTGCTCGGTCAACAGGTCCTGATCGGCCGCATGAACGTCCCTGCGCCGGTCTTCTTGGGTTTGGCCTCGGCCATTCTCGGTCTGCCCGCCGATCCAGCGAATACGATCTCTGTCGAGGGCTATCTTGCGCTGGCTCAGCGCGCCCAGATTGCACCCGAGACCCTAACGCCCACGGAGCGCGCGATCCTCGCGCAGCCGGCGATTCCCTACAACCTCGATGCCTGGGATGGTTACCCTGTGGAACGTGAGCGCCTGTTCCAGGTTGCCCGCAGCCTCGACCACAATCTCGTAGTGCTGGCGGGCGACACGCACAACGCGTGGGCCTCAGACTTGAGTACGCTTGACCGATCGCCGATCGGCGTCGAATTTGCGACCGCGTCGGTCAGCTCGCCTGGTCTCGAAGCACTCCTGCCGCAGAACCCGGCTCTCGCACAGCAAGCCTTTGTCGCCCTGATCGAGCCACTGCGGGCGGCCAATCTCGGCGATCGTGGCTATCTGATCACGGAGTTCACCGCTGATCAGGCACAGGCCGAATGGGTGTTCGTTTCATCGGTGAAAGAACGCACCTATCGGCGTCTCGAAGACGCCACGATCCGGTTGCGCACGCGCGCTGATACGCGCCGCATCGAAGCCAGTTAAGGCAGAACGCCCATCCTCGAACTCCGGCCCGGCCTTTGGCCGTTAGCAGCAGCCCCGCAACGCCTAGCGTTTCGGGGCTTTTCGTTGCGAACACGGATCACTTCCCTCAGCCGCAGAATCAGCCAGTCCACGCGATTTACGATCGCGCCGTCGATGTGCGCGGCACTGCCCTTCACTCACCTCAAGCCAGGCGATCGAGACGTAACCGTTGGCGCGTGTCGAACAGGCGTCGAGACGCAAGAGACAACGCCGCCAAAGCTCCGAATCCAGTTCCAGCCGCGATCAAGAACATAATCAGAATCTGATAACTCACGGCGATCATCGGCGGCGTACCCGCAAGAATCTGCCCCGTCATCATCCCGGGCAAACTGACGATGCCGGCCGTCGCCATCGCATTGATCGTTGGCATCAAACCCGCACGAGCCGCTTCGCGACGCAACGTCGCCAACGCGACGTGCGGCACGTGTCCCAACGCAAGACGGGCCTCGATGACCCGACGCTCGCGTGCCACCGCGGACGTCAACCGATCAAGGGCCAGCGCGATGCCCGTCATCGTATTGCCCAGGATCATCCCCAACAGCGGTATCGCATACTGCGGTGTCCACCACGGCTCCGGGCCCACCATCGTTGTCAACGCCAGCAACGCAACCGTGAACGACGAAACGAACATCGTCACCGTGCCGAGACCATAACCCCACAAGCCACGAAACCGCTTGTTCTGGCGGGCCATGACCTCATAACCGGCCACGGCCAGCATAAACACACTCATCGACGCCACTAAGGCCACGTGATCGACGTCAAAAATCCACTGCAACACCAGGCCGACCAGCAACAATTGGAGCACGGTTCGAACTGAAGCGATCGCGAGCGAGCGGGCAACGCAAAGGCTCTGCCATACGGTCATCGCGCCCAAAACCACCACCAGCAAGCCAGCCAAGGCCAGATCGAAGGCGGTCAACGCGATGACGTTCAAGCCGTAATCTCCCGCACAAAGCGTCCTTTCTCGAGTATCAGGCAACGCCCGCCGAGGCGATGTCGCTGAACCTCGTCGTGGCTGACCCAAACCACGCCCGCGTCGTTTTCAGTCAAATGAGCGCTCACGGCTCGCTCGAGGCGCTGAGTATTTGCAAGATCGAGATTGGCCGTCGGCTCATCGAGCAGCAACACCTGAGGTTCCGCCACCAACGCACGCGCGAATGCGAGGCGTTGACGTTCGCCTGACGACAACCGCTCCACCGTCCAAGACAACGCTTCTGCCGGGAGATCCAGCCGATTGAGCCAACTCTCAGTGATGGCGCGACGATTCAAGTCGAAATGATCGCCCACGCGCTCGCCCCACCACGCCGAATCCGCCGCGAGGTAGGCAACTCGTGCTCGCCAATTGTTGGGGCTGAATGTCTCGCGTCCACGTCCGTCGAGCAAAACCGTTCCGCTCGCTGGATCGAGGTCGGCCAACGCTCGCAACAACAGCGACTTGCCTGCCCCCGACACGCCTGAGACCTGTATCAACTCACCGGGCCTCAACTCGAAAGACAAGGGGCCGATCTGCGGCGTACGCAGATCACGGACCACCAACAAAGGTAACGATGACCGGAGCGATGAACATGGCATCACGCCATGGTAGGCCCGGGACCGAAGTCCTACAATGCGCGCTGCGGCGCCCAATCACCAGCCACCTCATCGACAGGATCACCACGATGCACCCTGATCATCCCCACAGCGGCGCTTTTGAACACCGGCTCGAAGGCCTGATTTTCGCCAGCCGCTGGCTTCTGGCCCCTTTTTTCGTCGGCCTGATCTTCGCGATCGCCGTCCTGCTGATCAAATTCGCCAAGGAGCTCTTTAATCTGACGCAGCTTGCAATGTTCGGATCGACAGCAGATACCGTATTTTCCGTTCTCTCTCTCGTCGACACCGCATTGATCGCGGGCCTGCTCCTGATCATGGTGTTCTCCGGCTACGAAAACTTCGTGTCCAAACTCGACACCCGTGACCATGTCGACCGTCCGGCCTGGATGGGCAAAGTCGGCTTCTCAGACCTCAAACTCAAACTCATCGGCGCAATCGTCGCGATTTCGGGCGTCGAGTTGCTCAAGGTATTTCTCACGATCGAGGCATTCACACAAGAACAGGTGATGTGGAAAGTTCTGATTCACCTGACCCTTGCCGCAACTGCGTTGCTATTCGCCATCACCGATTGGGTTTCCGATCATCAAAAGGCGGCCAAGACCACACAGAAACAGCTGAGTCAGTTTCGCAATCGTGCAAGTCCTGCGACGCTCGTAGACGACAACAAAATTTAAAAGCGAAATACCATCACCACACCCTACGGGAATCACATCGACGG
The DNA here is from genome assembly GCA_046299415.1 of Thioalkalivibrionaceae bacterium. Classification (GTDB taxonomy): domain Bacteria; phylum Pseudomonadota; class Gammaproteobacteria; order Ectothiorhodospirales; family Ectothiorhodospiraceae; genus JBKBII01. Next base: position 236,040 of record JBKBII010000002.1, read on the forward strand.
ATAGCGAAAATTCGGCTGTGTCTACCTGCCGGTGCGTCAACGGAGAACGCGTCCACGACCGGGCCGAAGGCCCCTCTAACCTGCCGACTTGCTTCGCAATGCTCGCGCCAATACGTGCGCATAGCACCCAGATATCTCGGTCACAGACGAGCGACAGGGCCGATACGCGCTAATGATACCAAAACCGAAAACAAAAAAAGACGCGACCCCGAAAGGACGCGTCTAACAGCATTGTTACACAGATCCGGGTCCTGGATCCCAGTACCTGCAAGCAACGCCATGGGGGGGGGCACTCACAAAAACTCAAACTACACTTTGAAATTGGTGTCGCACATCATCTGAGATCGATACCGGCGTCTCGACATCTCACCTCATGAGTAGAACGCGGCCGCTACACGACCGCGTCTTTACCGCCTTACTTGCGATTGAACTCCGGATAGGCCTCGATTCCGCACTCAGCGACATCGGCACCGACCTGCTCTTCCTCAGGCGAGAGCCTGATCCCCATCGTCGCTTTGAGGATGGCCCACACGATCAGACTGGCAACAAACATGAAGGTGAAGATGACCACGATGCCGATGATCTGACCGACGAAGGTCGCATCTGGATTCGACAGCAGCACAGCGAACAGACCCCAGATGCCCGCGGTACCATGGGCTGAAATCGCACCGACCGGGTCATCGATTCGCAGCTTGTCGAGCGCAATGATCGACACGACGACGATCAAGCCCCCCACAGCGCCGATAAAGGCCGCGAGGATGGGCGTCGGCATCATCGGCTCAGCCGTGATTGACACCAAGCCCGCAACCGCGCCGTTGAGCGCCATCGTCAAGTCCGCCTTGCCAAACATGATTCGCGACAGAACCAGTGCTGCCAAGGCTCCGCCGGCAGCTGCAAGGTTGGTGTTGGTGAAAACCGCCGCGACATTGTTAGCCGACTCGACGTCGGAGACCTTCAGCTCAGAACCGCCGTTGAAACCGAACCAGCCGAGCCACAAGATTAGAACGCCGAGCGTCGCCAGTGGCATGCTGGATCCAGGCATCGCATGGATTTCGCCGTTGGCGCCGTATTTGCCACGACGTGCACCCAACAGAAGAACGCCTGCCAGCGCTGCGGCAGCACCGGCCATGTGGACGATTCCCGAGCCCGCGTAATCCGAATACCCCAGCTCGTCGAGGAAGCCACCGCCCCAGCTCCAGAAGCCCTGAATCGGGTAAATGAATCCTGTGAGCACCACCGCGAATGCGAGGAACGCCCAAAGCTTCATGCGCTCAGCGACGGCACCCGAGATGATCGACATCGCCGTGGCGACAAACACCACTTGGAAGAAGAAGTCGGCGCGATCCGAGTAGTAGATTTCGCCCTCCGACGCCACAACATCTGCGACCGCGTTATCGCCGCTGATCAAAAACCCAATACTAGGAATGACTGAGCTCAGACCATCGCCATACATAATGTTATAGCCGACCAACATGTACATGATGCTGGCGATCGAATACAGCGCAATGTTTTTAGTTGCAATTTCAGTGACCGACTTCGACCGCACCAGCCCAGCTTCGAGCATTGTAAAACCTGCGGCCATCCACATGACCAGCGCGCCGGCAATCAAAAAGTAAAAGGTGTCGAGCGCATAAGCGAGCTCGATGATCTGCTGTTCAGTATCCATGATGTCGTCCTTCTTCGCGAATTGGAAAGATCAAATCGTTTACAGCGCTTCCGGGCCGGTCTCACCCGTCCGAATACGAACCACCTGCTCAATAGGGGTAACAAAAATCTTCCCATCGCCAATCTTTCCGGTACTGGCTGCTTTTAAAATCGTCTCAACGACAAGATCGATTCGATCCTCGGCAATGGCGATTTCGAGTTTGACCTTGGGCAAAAAGTCAACGACGTACTCGGCACCTCGATATAACTCAGTGTGCCCTCGCTGACGACCGAAGCCCTTAACTTCAGTCAAGGTCATTCCCTGTACGCCGACCTGCGTCAATGCCTCGCGAACATCATCCAGCTTGAACGGCTTGATCACGGCTGTGACGAGCTTCATATCGTTCCCTCTCGATAAAAAACGGGTCCCCGTTCAGGACGGAGCCGAGAGGGTTCTAGCGAACTTCGTGCCAGGATTGATTCGTTTGTCGGATGAGCGACCAATCAAACCAACGAACCGCCCGTCTCAGCACAGACTTCAGTGGAATCGGCGCATCGATGGATCGCTTGTAATCTTCCGCGCGATGGGCGGTCATCAGGCCGTGAGAGACCCTGAGCCTTGCGATGGAAAGGCCATCCACGCACAAACGCTCTGGCCCCGGGACGACATTTTCTCAATCGCGTCACGACGCGCTGCACGGCGCATCACGCGTCGTGCCATGAGGCCAAGCTCAGAAGAAACACTCGGGGACTTTCCTCTGCCGAAAAACGGGCGCAGACCCGCATACAGGGCGTCGAACGCCCCCTCGGCACCGGCTGATTTCGGTTTTACGTTCGCTCTATTTGCGGCCGCGCAAGAGCTACAGCGCAACGACATTTTGAAGGTTTGGGGGATTCGTTACATCTAGGCTCAGCTCGGCCTGCCGTGCCAACCGAGTGCATTTCTGCGCGCCATCGGTCAGATTGCACCGAAAACGATCGTAGTCTGCACTGTTCTCGACCATTCCGACTGACCCTGCGAATGCGGCGTGTGCCTTTCAGGCTCACCGACCAACGATGTGTTGGTGTCGTATCAACCGGACTACTGCCCGTCGCCCACGAGCTTGCGCTCTATGGTTTTAAAGCTCACGGCGAACCGAGAGGCCCGGTACGGCATCGTGATGTTCGTCTGCGATCGGTTGGCATCGGATGAATTGGATGGAGCGTGAAATGGGCACCACACACAGAGTCCTGATCGAGCCTCTGGCGTGGGCGGGAAATCATGCCGCCTGCGGTCGGTCGCCGGCGCGCGCCCCGGGCCTTATCATTTCAACGGTGGCAGCCGCCGCCCGATCAGCCGCTTCGATCAAAGACAGGCCGGGCACCGGGCGCCAACGGCTTTCGTGTTGGTGAGAAGATCGACACGGTCCAGCGCCATTGCGTGCGCCGCCGCACGCAATGGCGCTCAGTGAAGGCCTACAGAATGACCTGAAGCGGGCATGGGGCAGCGCCCGAATCGCAAAAAGCCCGCGTTCTGGGCGGTGCGGATCCCAACGGATCGATGCGAACTCGGGCAGGTCGATCAGTGCCAAGTCCAGCGACCCGAGGCCAGCTAAGCCCACGCGAGGCACAATGCCCAGATCAACGTCGAAAGGAGCCCTTGATGTACGAGGCTGCAGCGCACCATTTGCTCAACGAATTGCTCGACGAACTGAAACCGGAGATCCGCCGGGCTGACCTGCGGCACTTTTACACGCGGTTGGGCGCGAACTTTTATGCCATTCACTCGCTTTTTCGCACCCTGTACGGCTCACACCCGGATTTTCACCAACAATTGCGGCGACTGGTGGAAGTCATGGCGACGCGTACGATCGAGCGCAGCGCCGATTTCGAACGCCAGGATCGTCAACGCGAACGCGATCGCGACTGGTTTCTGCGCCCGAACCTCGCGGCGATGGCACTATACGCAGACGGCTTCGCCGGCACTTTGAACGGCGTCCGCGAACGCCTCGGTTACCTTCAGAGACTCGGCGTCAACGTCGTTCACATCATGCCGATGCTCGACGGACCCGAAGGCGCCAACGATGGCGGTTACGCAGTCAGCGACTATCGCCGTATCAATCCGCGACTTGGAACGCTAGACGACTTCCGCTCGTTGACGACCGCGATGCGCGCGCGCGGGATGGTGTTGATCGCCGATATCGTCGTCAATCACACCTCGGATCAGCACGAATGGGCCCTGCGCGCCAAAGCGGGCGAAAAGCGCTTTCAAGACTACTTCTACCTGTTTCCCAATCGCGACATTCCCGATCTTTTCGACGAGACGCTGCCGGAGATCTTTCCCGAGACGTCGCCCGGCAACTTCACGTTCATCCCCGAAATCAATCAATGGGCCATGACCGTCTTTAACGATTACCAGTGGGACCTGAACTACTCGAATCCTGCGGTTTTCGTCGAAATGATCGACATCGCCCTGTTCTGGGCCAACGAAGGCGTCGACATCCTACGTCTCGACGCCGTGGCCTTCCTGTGGAAAAAGATCGGCACGAACTGTCAAAACCTGCACGAAGCTCATCTGATCCTCCAACTGATGAAGGATTGTTGTCAGGTGGTCGCGCCTGGCGTGCTGTTCATCGCCGAAGCCATCGTCGCACCGGTCGAAATCATCAAGTATTTCGGCGAAGACGCTGTCGTCGCCAAAGAATGCGAAATCGCCTACAACGCGACGTTCATGGCGCTGCTATGGGATGCGATGGCGACACGCAACGCTCGTCTACTGAATCAAGGCATCCAGTCGTTGCCCAACAAACTTGATGGCGCAACCTGGCTCAACTACGCCCGTTGCCATGACGACATCGGTCTTGGCTTCGACGACGCCGACATCGCCGCGGTGGGCTACGACCCCAAGGCCCACCGGCGCTTCCTGCTTGATTACTACACCGGCCAGTTTTCGGGTTCCGACGCGCGCGGCGCCCTGTTCGGCGCCAATCCGCGTACCGGCGACGCACGCATTTCCGGCTCGCTTGCATCACTCGCCGGGCTGGAAGCCGCGCTCGAGCAGGATGACGCTCACGAGATCGAACACGCCATTCATCGCATCGCGCTGCTGCACGGAATGATCGCGTCCTTTGGCGGGATCCCGCTGCTGTACTACGGCGATGAACTCGGCCTGCGATCGGATCGGCGCTATCTCGACGACCCCGCCAAGGCCAATGACAGTCGCTGGTCTAACCGACCGACCTTTGATTGGTCGATCGCGGCCCGCAGCGAACAACATGGCACGATCGAGCATCGCGTTTTCACCGCCTTGCAGCGCATCCTCGCCGTTCGCAGTTCGATCGCAGCGTTCGCAGACTTCAACAATCGCGAATTGATCAACACCGACAACCCGCATCTGTTCACTTTCATACGTCACGCCGTTGACGGTCTGCATCCCCCGGTTCTCGTGATTGCGAACTTCGACGCCAAGCCACAGTGGCTGGATCTAAAACCGCTGCCTCAGCGGCGAAGTCTTCTCGCCGGTGCACTACAGGACCTACACAGCGGCGAGACGCCACGACTGTTCGATGACCGCCTCGCGATCCCACCGTATCGCTTTTACTGGCTGGCGCCCTGCCGCTGACGACGGATCAATCCCGCCTAGATCGAGCGGCATCTGCACAAACGAGAAAACCCCGCAGAGGGCCATTTACAGGCCATCGGCGGGGTTTCTTTGTAACCACATCTTCACGGACGTCAGCAATCTACAAGGCAGGCCCCCTGTTTGAAACTAATCCCGGACCCGTTTCAAGTGAGGTCTGCCCACCAACGCCGTCGCGCGAACACGCCGGCACTAATCGCTGGTCGTGCGCGAGATCAGATACTCGACCAATGCGCGCCGCCCGTCAGAGCCGTCTCCGCCGCCAAGCAATGCCCCGCTCTGCAGCTCACCCTGGGCGTTTACACCGGGAAAATAAAACGGATGCGGTGAATTCGGCCCGCGTTGCGGATCGAGGAGCCGATTCAGACCATCACGTGCATTACTCCCGCCAATCGAACCGTCGTGCAAAAACTCGTCCTTATCGGCGAGACCGAGCAACAGCGGCTTGGCGATCCCCGGTTTCGCGCCCGGATTGGTTATCGGCTCACCACGCAACGACGCATCGAGTACCACAAGCGAGAGGTCATACTCGGGATTCGGACCCGCAAGTGTCGTCTGCACGTTGGTGATTCCCGGGCGTTCAAACAACGTCAGAATATCATCCTCGTACTGCCGATAAAGCTGAGTAATCGGCCGGATACGATCAAACTCAACCGGCTGGTTGGGGTTTCCGGTATGGCAGGCTACACAGTTGGCACCGCCCATGTTGCGCGGCGTCATAAAAATCTGCTCACCCATGGCCGCCAACTGGGCATCCGTGTCTGACGGTGCTGGTGGGGCAGGCAAGGCATCCGTGTAGGCGTTCAGCGCGGCAAGCTTCACCTCATCGACCCGCAGCCCTACAACACCCGCAAGCGAACCCACTTGCACATCGGTGCGTGCGGCCTGAATCAACGGGAACACGTCGTCGGGATTCGAGCCCTGAGGCAAGACGTCGGACGCCGTAGCGCGCAGAACACGCTCGTAGGTATCTACGATCTCTGTACCGACCGGCCCCGCAAGTGTTTCGAGGAACGCGCGGCCATTGCTCGTCACAAGAACGGTCGGATCGAGCGCCACCGTGTAGACCAAGTTGTTGAAGTCCGATAGCTTGTCGAAGGTACCTGACGAGCCCCAGGGCGCAGCGAGATCAGTTCGGAAGAACGGCGGGAAATAGGTGGGATTGCCGATGCCATCCGGCGTCGCATCGAAGTGAGAGCGCGGGTAGTGACGTTCACCAGTAGACGCATCGGTGCCGGTCAAAAACTGCCTAGCAGCCGTAGTGATTTCGTCGACGGTTGCAGACGTCGGAATGCCCGGAAAATCGGTTTTGCCAAGCGACGCCCCCCCCAGTGAGTCATCGAATTTCAGCTGCAAGAACGGCAAGTACGCGGCCGGGTTTTGTGCCGCAGCAAAAATCGCCCCAACGTCCAGCCCCTCGTTGATACGCCCATCCAGCGGCACGCCAACAGACCCGGGGCCGACGAAGCCGACCGGAACGACGGACCCATCGGTCGTCGCGTGGCACAACGCACACGAAACCCCGACTCGGGTAAACATCACATCAGGATCGTAGCCATCCTCTGAGCCCAACGGCATACGCTTGCCATCGGCATCGATGCCGACCACACCGATCACCGCACCCTCATTGATCAGAACAGCGGTGACCGCCGGGCTGCCCAGCGCCGTTTCTTCAGGATTGACGCCGTTCTCGACCTGCGCCAGGGCCCCAAGAAGCGCATCTGTCGTGCCCGCGCTCAGGGCTCCAACGTTGACCTGCAGACCGAGACCAAGCGCTTGGAGCGGCGTCAGTTCAGCGGCCACGATGCCCTGTGGCAAACGCATAACGTCGGTCCAAAAGCGCTCATTTCCAAAAGTCTCGAACCGAAAAACATCCTGCCCAGAAACCATCGGTGGAGCGATCGGCTCTGCAGCAGAATCAGACGAACTCGAGCAACCACTGACGATTGCGACACTACCGAGCACGCCACACGCCACCAGCAAATGGCGCCACCGAGACGGCGCGAAGCGCCCTCGGTCCAGTTTTGGCTTTGTCATTTTGTCGTCTCCAGTGTGTTCCGCCCAGCGGGAACAAACGGGATACGCAATTCTGACCGGTTTGGTTGCATGCCACGGCGGATCGAACCGCTGCACGACAATCCAGTCCCACGGATCTTCCCTTTTCAGGTCAACCTTTTAATGTCTCCGTTCGAACGACACCACATTATCGCGCCCGGTCACTCGACGCTCAAGCATCCAGTCGACTGGAAAAGCGCTCAAAGCGATCTGGCAGAACGCTGCAGCCGCATGCGCGCACTGATCGCTCGTTATCCATTTGAGCTCAAGTCGAGGGGTGATCCATTCGAAACACTGGTGCGGTCGATCGTCGGTCAACAGATTTCCGTAAAGGCCGCAGACGCCGTTTGGCATCGCCTGAGTCAGGCTTTTGTCATCACGCCAGTCGTGTTGGCGGAGTCCGACAATGAAGGCCTGCGTCAGTGCGGACTATCGCTGCGTAAATGCGAATACATTCGTGATCTAGCGGGCCATTTCGCCGACGGCAGAATCGACCCGGCGCACTTTCCGACGATGGACGACGCGACGCTGATCGCTTTGCTGACCGACGTACGCGGCATCGGTCGCTGGACCGCCGAAATGTTTCTGATCTTTCACCTGCTGCGTCCTGACGTCTGGCCGATCGACGACATCGGCGTCCAGAAAGGCGTCGCCGAAATCTACGTTGAAGAATTGGGCGGCCGCCGCCTAACGGGGGGAGAATTGCGTGAATTTGGCGAACGTTTCAGACCCTGGCGGAGTGTCGCGACCTGGTACCTGTGGCGAGCACTCGATCCGGTTCCGGTTGCGTACTGACCCGCTCGCGCCGGACGCTCCCGACGCATTTGATCCGCCGACGTTTACAGGACCGTGCTTTAAGGTGAGATCGTAACGGCCAAGACAAACGGGCGAGACGCGCCAATCGCGGGCTTGAGGGTTGCGGCCAATCGCACCCCATCAGCAGCCACTGACCGCTTCTGCGCTCATCTGCGGCGTATCGCCGTTTATGCCGCCAGGCCCATCATCAAGCCTGAACCTTGCCCGCGATACTCGAGTCACTGAGCGCCATGGATGGCCATCGACTTCTATCCCCGGTCTTCGGGCCGCGGGTTCGAATCACTGGGTCTGCGCCCGGACAGCGGGTTCGAGAAGATTCAAACCCAGGCAAGCTGAATCGGCGCCGCAATCGATCAAAGATCACTGCGGACCGGCAGAGCGGCCTGCAGGAAAGCGAAACGTGGCTTCGAGCAGGCGGATGGCGATGAACATCATCACCCCGGAGAAAATAACCACCGGGAGCGGCGCGCCGCCCACAACCGACGTAAAAAATCCAAAAGCGATCAGCATGAGCAGAGGGATAGCAAGCCAGCGCGAGCGCATCCAACCCGCGAACAACGCGAGCACCGCCAGCACTGTTCCCTCAATCATGCTCCCCTGATGACCGAGCGAAGCCCCCATCAGAACGACGATCAAGCCAGCCATCAAAATCCACCAACCGGCGGTTCGCGCCAAGCGATCCGCGTGTCCCGCCTCGGTCAACGGGCGAAACAGCATCAAAGTATCCGTTGGCGGGAGGGGCAGTCTCGTGCGACGCATGTTGGTCCTTTACCCAGCGTTGGAAAGTTGTCACCCGGATGCCGTCTACCCAGTATCGACGCGCGACGCAGATGATCCGAGCGTCAGTCCGGAGCGGACGTCCTTAAACGGTTTCGTGAGAACAGCGTAAGCCCCGCCCCCACGGCACGCTCGACGCGATCAGTATCGGCTCCGCTGTCAATTCAACTCGCCTCAAAACCGCAGCTCATCTGCAGCACGCCGATCAAGCCGCCCATCAAAGCGAAACGGCGACGACGTTGAACTCAACGCGCCGCCGTCGCACACAACAACCTGATGCCTTAGGTGTGCTGCGCCCCGTGATACAGCAAGACGACGTGACGTGCTTCAGCGAAAAACAACCAGCGCTCGAATCCGATGCCGACCAGCGCAGCGACCGCCGCCGCCCAGGCGATGATCGCTGGCGCACCCGCGAGGATGGCACCAAACACCATCAACGGAATGGCAAAGCCGAGCAGGTATACACCGAGCTTGGTCATCTCGATGCGCTCATTGCCGGGGTCATAGCCGAATTCGTCGGTCAGGAAGGTGCCCGCCGTATGGCCAACGTCAAGCAGACGAACGGTCGCACGGTGCAAGCCCGTGGCTGTATTGATCGTCGGGCCGGTCACCTTGAGGATCCAGAAGTAGTAGATCGACTTCGTCAACAGGGCCAGCGAAATGAGCGCAAACGCGACGGCGGCGTGCACTGGTGCGGCGTTACCAAAACTCGCCGCGATCGCGGCGTACACGGTCGCGCCGGTCGCCAAACCGAGCAAGATGTAGTTCGCAGGCGTCAGCGCGGTATTCCACTGGCGGATGGTTTTCAGGCAGCCATAGATCATGCCCGTACTGAACAAGGTGATCAAAGCGAGCACGGCAGCGATCAAGCCAGCCACAAACGCGACGGCTCCGACGTCGGCACCGGAGATCAGGACGCCGAGGCCATAGATCGCCGCGAAAGGGTAGAACAGAACGGCGAACACAGCCTCGCGCGACAGCCACGACGTCTTGAATCGCATGAACGAACGCCATGCATTTTTGCGATTAGCCAAATGGCCGGTCGACAGCAACAGACCGATGGTGATGAATGCGAAGGCAACGATACCGTGAGCGAGAATTTCGCCTTGGCTCATATTCGGCCCCATGCCCAGCAAGTGAAAGCCGACCAGCAGCATGAACAGGCCGTAGCCGGCGCCCGAGATCACGGTAAACAAAATGACGGATAACGCGGGATGCATGTCGTTTCCTCAATACGGTGCGCTTTGATAAACAACTCAAGCAACACAAACTTGGCTTGCCTTGACGAGTGGATGGACCACCGCCCTCCTCGATTCAGCGAGCGATCGCCCGATTCACCCAGTCCTTTACTGCACCCAAAAGCGGGTTCGAGCGGACATCATCCGTTGGGATCGGCCGTGTCAGACGTGGCGGCAGATACGTATTGACGGGCTTGTAACCGAGTTCGGGCATCAGCTTCGTGCCGGCACGCTCGCGCGTCAGGCGGCTGACTTCCGAATCAGGGTCATCGTAGTCGCCAAAGAACCGCGCGTGTGCCGGGCAAGTGATCACACAGGCCGGCTGACGATCCTCGGGAGCGAGAGATGCATCGTAGATTCGATCAATGCAGAGCGTGCACTTCTTCATTACACCGTCGATACGATCAAGCTCGCGCGCACCGTAGGGACACGCCCATGAGCAGTAGTTGCAGCCCATGCACTTGTCCTGGTCGACCAGCACGACGCCGTCCTCAGGGCGCTTGTACGATGCGCCGGTCGGACACACCGTCACGCAATCCGCGTGCTCGCAGTGCATGCAGGACATCGGGAAATTGACTGTTTTATTGGTTGGGTAATCGCCCAGCTCGTAATGCCGGATGCGATTAAACCAGACCCCGGATGGGTCCTGACCGTAAGGACGGTAGTCCGATAAAGGCCCTGTGGTGCCCCCTGTATTCCACTGCTTACAAGCAGTCGCGCAGGCATGGCAGCCCACACAGGTATCGAGATCGATCGCGAGTCCGAGACGCATGGCGTCTTCCTCCGAAGGGTTGTGCAAAAGAGTCGGCTCGGGCCCGGCGGGCCCGGAGCCAACGGTCATTTGCCATTCTTATTTGTTATTCGAGCGATTGGTTTGATAAGAATCGTGCCCGCCGCGGGTGAGGATGTCTTTCAGCGAGCGATTCAGATGAACCGGCTTATGGGTGTTGTAGCGTCCCGTGTCCGGCGAGGGCTTAGCCCCAGGCAAAGGCTTGATTGCGTCGAACGTCGGCCATGTTCCCGTTTCGCCCGGCGCCGCGGGCGTGATCTTAACCTTGAGGTCGTACCAAGCCGCCTGACCAGTGACGGGATCTGAGTTCGTGATCACATCAACTGAATCGCCTTTTTGCGGCAAAAGCTCCGAGATCAAATGGTTCATCAAGAATCCGTCATTTGATTCGTTGGCGTCTTCCTTGAGACCCCAAGCCCCCTTTTGCTTGCCGATCGCGTTCCAGGTCCAGACCGTATTTTCCTCGGTGCCCTCGATCAGCTTGACCTGAACCCGAATGCGACCGTGATGCGATTCTGCCCACACCCAGGAAAGATCCTCGATCCCCAGCGACTCTGCCTTCTGACGATTCATATATAGGAAATTCTGAGCGCAGATCTGGCGCAGCCACGCGTTTTGCGAATCCCATGAGTGATACATGAACATCGGTCGCTGGTTGACCGCGTAGAACGGGTACTCGTCTTCATCGATCCGGCATTGCTCAAGGGGCTTGTGCCAGATCGGCAACGGATCGAAGTATTGCGTGAGGCGCTCCTTGTGCTCCGGCTTGGTCGGGCATGGCCCGTCATACAAGCCCTGGCCTGCGAGCTTGAACCGCTGCTGGCTCTCGGCGTAGAGCTCGATCGTGATCGGATTATTGTTGCCCACCCAACCCGCGTGTACGGCCAGATCGAGATAATCCTTGTTGGCGTAACGATAGAACTGCTGATTGGGTGCCAGGTGATACACAAAAAACGACTGGTTTTCGATGTATCGATCCCACTGCTTGGGATTCGGCTTACCACGCAGATGCGTCTCGTTGCCGTTGTCGTCCAACCGCCATCCTGAAAGGAAACCAATTCCCGGCTCTTTTTCGAAGTTGACGATGAAATCCTTGTAGTCAGCGAACTTGCGGCTGCCGTCTTCGTTGGTGAAGGCCGGGAATTTCAAGCGTGATGCCAGTTCGACCAGCGTTTCCTGCCAAGGACGCACGTCGCGCTCGGGCTTGATGATTGGCTGACGAATCGAATCCGCAGCCGCCGCGGGCTCGGAAATCGGGCGATCGAGCATTGAAATCGTGTCGTGGCGCTCGAGATATGTCGTATCGGGCAGCACGAGGTCGGCGAAATTCACGGTTTCCGAGTGGAAGGCATCCGACACGACCAGGAACGGGATCTTGTACTCACCGTTCTCGTCCTTTTCGCGCAACATGTCCATCGCGCCCGTCGTGTTCATCGACGAGTTCCACGCCATGTTCGCCATGAAGAAAATCAGCGTGTCGATGGTATAGGGGTCACCCTTGACCGCGTTGTTGATCACCATGTGCATCAAGCCGTGGTTCGACACCGGCGCGTCCCATGAAAACGCCTTGTCGATTCGCAGCGGATTGCCTTGGTCGTCGATGACCAGATCTTCGGGCGCCACTGGGAACCCAAGCGGCGGGCTCTTGAGGGGCGTATTCGGCGCCATCTCCTTGGCGGGTTTAATGCCCGGCGGCACGTGCTTCGGGTATGGCGGCTTGGCCAAGTGCGAGCCCGGATTATCGATCGCGCCGAGAAGCGCCTGCACCAGATGAATGGCGCGACAGGTCTGGAAGCCGTTGGAATGCGCCGAAATCCCACGCATCGCATGCATCGAGACCGGGCGGCCGATAATTTTGTCGTGCTTACGGCCCCAGGCATCGGTCCACTCGATGTCGAGAACGATTGCTTCCTTGAAGGCGACATGCGCCATCTCGAGGGCCAGACGCTCGGTCGTCTCAGCCGGCACGCCGGTGACGTCGGCCGTGTTCTCGGGTGCGTAGCGGTCATCCAGATAGCGCTCGGCCAACAGCGTGAACGCTGTTTTCACCGGGCGACCATCGGGTGCCGTGTACTCACCAACCAGGGCGGGCTGGATGCCCACCTGGGTCGCGTCAACGAAGGCTTTCTGCTCGATGTCCCAACACAACGGTTTGCCCGCGTCGTCTCGCAGCACCAGCCCATCGCCTTTTTCACCCGGCGTGCACACCACCAAATGCGGGCCATTCGTATAACGGACGAGGAACTCCCAATCGAACTGCTGGTTCTTCAGCAACACATGCGCCATCGATAGCGCAAACAGCCCGTCGGTACCCGGCTTGATACCAATCCACTCGTCGGCAATCGCCTGGTAACCGGTCCGAACCGGATTCACCGAGACGAACTTGCCGCCGTTGCGCTTGAGCTTTTCCAGACCGATCTTGATCGGATTGGACGCATGATCCTCGGCGACGCCCCAGAGCATGTGGTACTTGGTTCGATCCCAGTCCGGATCGCCAAACTCCCAGAACGCGAAGCCCGTCGTGTAGAGGCCCCCGGCCGCCATATTCACCGAACAAAAACCGCCGTGCGCCGCCCAGTTGATCGTGCCGAACTGCGTCGCCCACAGACCTGTCAGCGCCTGCATCTGGTCACGGCCGGTAAAGAACGCGAGTTTTTTCGGATCGGTCGATCGGATCTTGGCGAGACGCTCCGTCAGCATGTCGAGAGCCGCATCCCAAGAAATCGGTTCGAACTCGCCTGCGCCGCGCTCAGTGCCGGGCTTACGAATCAACGGCTGCGTCAGTTTGGCCGGAGATTCCTGCTTCATGATGCCGGCGTTGCCCTTCGCGCACAGCACCCCTTTATTGATCGGGTGGTTGCGATTGCCCTGGATGTAGCGAACGCGGTTGTTTTCTACCGTGACCTTGATGCCACAACGGCAGGCGCACATATAGCATGTGGAATACTTGATCTCCTGCTCAGCATGATTCTCGAACTGGGGCAATGCACTCATCGGCCACCTCGTCTTGACGCGGATCGACTCGCGCCCACCCTCGGGTTACGAGTCGCTTCAACAGGGATGCGACATTTGTGTCGTTCTTTTCGGGTGCTAGTTTGGCTGCGAATGGCGATTTTCGCCAAACACGCCTGTTTATTCCTTGATAAACAGACGTGATTCCGAACAAAGAAAGCTTATCGATAAACGCTCGTCGGCGCCCGAAGCGCGAGCGATCGTCGTGGTCGACGCTGTTGAGATACCGCAACTCGCGCACGGGCACACCTCGAGCACCAACAACTCGCGAACACCGGCTGATGACCCCTGCTTCACAGGACCAGCGACTCACACACCACCGTGCACGAGCCGCATCGAGCAAGTCGCCACTACAGACCGAACAAAAGCATCCGCGATAGTGACATTCATGACAACGACACAGCTGGTCTACCATCACGCCATGACGCTTCCACTCGAATCGCCGATTACCCCAGATCAATCTCCGCGGGTCAGTGACCCAGTCGCCGCTGCCACGCTCATCGATCGCTTTGGCCGCCAGATCGAGTATTTGCGCCTATCTGTCACAGATCGCTGCGATCTGCGCTGCCAGTACTGCCTACCCGAAGGCTTTCGCGATTTCGATGTGCCCGATGACTGGCTCGACTTCGACGAGATCGAACGCGTCATTCGCGTATTCATTCGACTGGGGACGCGCCGCATCCGACTGACCGGAGGCGAGCCACTCGTGCGCAAAGGTCTGGCCGATCTCGCCCGACGTCTGGCGACGATTCCCGGTCTTGACGATCTCTCTCTATCGACCAACGCCACGCGAATGTCGCGAGAAGCCTCGCGGCTGTTCGAGGCCGGCATTCGCCGCATCAATGTCAGCCTCGACACCCTTGATGTCGACACCTTCAAACGCATCACAGGTGGCAAACTCGAGAAAGTTCTTGCCGGTCTCGACGCCGCTCGCGAGGCCGGTTTTGCCCCGATCAAGATCAACACCGTAGTCATGGGCGGTATCAACGATCACGACATTGACCGCCTCGTCGACTACTGCGGCCGCCAAGGCTTTACTTTACGGCTGATCGAAACCATGCCAATCGGCGATACTGGACGCGCGGCGACGGGTGCCTACGTCCCATTGAGCACGGTCCGCGAGCGCCTCGAACGGCGTTTCAAGCTGATTCCAACGGTCATGGCGGGAGGCGGCCCCGCGCGCTACGTCAAAGTCGACGGCAGCGACCTCGTGCTCGGGTTCATCACGCCGATCTCTCAGCATTTCTGCGACACCTGCAATCGTGTGCGCCTCGGCGCCGACGGGACGCTCTACACGTGTCTGGGCAACGAGCACAACGTCAGTCTGCGGGCGGTTCTGCGCGGCGGCCTTGGCGGTGAAGCACTCGATCAAGCCCTCGAAAACGCCATTCGAGAGGCCATCGCTCGCAAACCCCAGCGCCACGAGTTCAATGACCGACCCGGAAAGATCGTACGTTTCATGGCCCAGACGGGTGGCTGAACATTCTGCGGACGGCGGCGTCACCTGCGAGATGCATCACGCCGCCCACACCCTAGTCGCACCTGACTCGAGCGCAGAAACCTCAGCGCGGCTTGGCCCATTACAGAAACAGCCACAGCAAAACGACGCCCAGAGCGATGCGATAGACGACGAAGGGCCACATGCCGATCCGCTCGATGAAGCGCAAAAAATAGTGCACCGCGAGCCAGGCCGAAACACCCGCAACGACAGCACCCAGCGCCAGCTGATCCCAGCGAACCGTCTCCGGCGGCGCGCCCAGTAGCTTGACCGTCTGATAAGCACCTGCTAGGGCGATGATCGGAATAGCGAGCAAAAACGAATAGCGCGCCGCTGCCGTGCGCGAAAATCCAAGCAGCAAAGCAGCCGTCATCGTCGCCCCCGATCGCGACGTCCCCGGGATCAATGCCAGAGCTTGCGCCAGACCGATCAGCACGATGTCGATCCAGCGCAGCTCGTATTCGCTGCGTGCCCCGCGAGCGCGAAGATCGGCGTACAGCAGCAACAGACCAAACACGATCGACGTCACAGCGATCACGATCGCGTCGCGCAGGTGCAGCTCGATCGCGCCAGAAAACAGCAAACCGGCCAAGCCCGCCGGGATCGTCCCCAAAATCACCGCCCAACCCAACATCGCCTCGCGTGAAATCTGCGCGGGGCGGCCCGCACGCCACTCGCGCAACTGCGAGAACTGCCCGAACCATCCTTGCGTCACCACGATCACTTCGCGCCGAAAGTACGCGACGATCGCGACCAGCGTGCCGACGTGAATAGCCACATCGAAAGCCAGCCCCTGATCCTCCCATGCGGTCAAGATCGGTACCAGAATCAGATGCGCCGCACTCGAAATGGGCAGGAACTCGGTCAGCCCCTGGACCAAAGCCAACACCCAAACCTGCAACCAACTCATCGTCTCGACGCCCACTGAGACTGCGGCCCCGCCCGCTTCACCTACAGATTCCATCACTCGACTCTGCTCCTGATGCCATTCGTGCGAACACCCGCAAAGCGAGCGACGCTCTACGTAGTCCCGGTGGAGCCTGAACACGTCTCGCCAATCGGCCTCCGCCGCAATCCAGCCTGCTCACAACCCCATGATCGCCAACCTAGAAATGATCCGCGGCTTGCCGAGTTGCACAGCTGAGTCTGTTTTGGCGCAGCGCTCCGCAGCATCCCGACTCGAAAGCTCCGGATCCTGCAAACCGATGCCTTAAAAACTCATCGCGCTACAAGCTTGAGGTCGACGACGACTCGAGCTGCCACTCATCGAAGGGACCCGCACAATGATGCGTACTCGTGCAGAATCGTCACCATCTCGGGGCCACATAGGTTCACTTCAGAATATCCGCGGCGCAGCGCTGTACCGTGGTTCACCGGCGCCATCCGGCCCAAAATCAGCGACTGGGTCTACTTGCCAAAGCCATTCCCCAAAAAAATCCAGCGAGTCGAAAATCACCCATTTCAAATGGCGCAACAGGTCCGGGGTAGGTTTTTTAATCACGCCCCACGGATCACTCCTCAGGCCTCGACGACCCCGCATTCAGGCGTCCAAGGTGATTGGGCCAATCCGCCGGCCATGACTGCCCGGCCTCGCTCGTCCCGGTGTCACCGCCAACATTCCACCCCGCGCAAAACACCTTGAAGACCTCGCCCATCTCACCCGGCAGCGTCAAGGCTCGAACCGCTTGAGCCGCGATAGTCACCGCCCGCGCCGGGGCCGTATCGCCGCGAACGCTTTGACCGGCAACGTCAGGCTTCACAGCGGCTCCAAGCGGACCGGCCTCGCTGCTAAGGGGCCGATCAAAACCGGCATCAACCTCTGTCGGGGAGGTTGAATCAGTCAAAGGGGGCTCACCAGAACGAGCCATCACCGATTCCGAGGGTTCGGGCGTCACCGTCCGCGAAAACACCTCGGCCAGCCCCGCCGCGAGCAAAAACTGACCTTGCGGTGCATAACCGAGGACGGCAAAACCCGCTGCCAGCGCCGCCTCGTAGACCTGCGTGAAATCGACGTGCGCCGTCCAGTCGACTGAACCGGGCGACTCGCGCGGATCAGCGACGCGATGATGACGCGACGCGCCGGCGAGCGTTCCCATGCACCGTTCCGGCGCATGACGCTCGTGTCCCGGATAGCCGTAGTCGATCACCAGTGCAACAGCACGACCGCGAACGCCCAGCGCCGTCGCTAACGATCGCCACCACGCATCCAGATGCGGGCACCATTCGGACGTGTATCCCTCAGGCCACGGCCCGTAACGACGCTCAAGCTCCACAATCTGCGCCGCGAGCTCTTGCGGCGCATCGCGCTCCGCCCAGGCGATACCACTCAACGACGCAAGTCCACCATCACCGCGGTCGCTCTCAGCAGTCGCCGCCAGCGTCAACCCAACTTGCCCGGGTACGGCATCACGCCCACGCCACACAAACCACTCAACCGTGAACGCGTCGAACAGCTCGTTCGCAAGAATGACACCGGCAAAGTCGGCATCCGGCCAATCGTCGACCCAGTGCACGCGGGCATCGACCAGGGCCTCGCCCAGCTCGGCAACCAGCGTCTCGCGCTGAGCTCGCCGGAGATCGGGGCTGACTTCAAGCAAGTCGTAGCGCTCGACTGGCCGGCCCAACTGTATCGACTCACGAATCAAACTCGCCGCCAGCCGACCACTCCCGGGCCCGAACTCAAACACCCGAGGAGGCAGAGCCGTCGCAGCGCAAAGGCGATCGACGGCGCGTGCCAGGGTTGCACCGAAAAGCGGGGAAATCTCTGGCGCAGTCACAAAGTCACCGTCGGCACCAAAACGCCGCCGGCCGTTGACGTAGTAGCCAAGCCGAGGCTCGTAGAGCAGCGTCTGCATGACGTCGACGAACGGCAGAAAACCGTCCGACTCGATGATTTTTTCGCGCAAACGCTGATACAGGGCCTGCGCGATCGTTGCACCGGTTGCGTCCAAAAATCCCCCCATATCGACACGACCACGACGACGCCAACATCGTCGCGCAAAGCCCCGCCCGGACATCAGATCGAAGCCCCGGCTCAAGCGCAGCGACGCCATCGCGCTCGCCCCAGCGACGAGCCCAGTTGGCTCTGCGGCGACGGGACGGTCGAATGATCCAAGCGATCGAACGACTCCAGCCGTCGAACAACCCGAGCCATCGAGTCTATCAGCGGCCACCATGATCACGAATTCAGCGAAACCCGCAAACACCCGCTGACAGACGACGAAATAACGGGCGGCGAAGGTGAATCATCACAGTCTGGCAAACGGCCGCGACACAGCATCACGCACACTGCCAACGGGCTCAATGCCATCGTGATCTCAGCGACCGCATGCAACGCCCTGCCCGAGAATCAAGCCGCAGCGGAGTTGTGGAACTACACGATCGAAAACGCACACGACATCACCCCGCTCACGACTCCAAAGACCCATCATCGGCCCACTCGCCACGCAAACTCTCGGCATTGAGGCACAATCAATGCGTTTCCTGATCGCGCGCCGTCGCTTCGTCCAACCGACTCGACGCGCCCCGAGGCTCAATCCCGTTCAGTAGGCTGGCACAGCACGATGAAACCGCGATCACGAATCACAGGCTTAGGATGCAAGAATTCGCAGGCGGAGAACCGCGCATGATCCGCCGAAAAAGCCCGCGACGCGGCATCGCGCTGCGGCCCAACCGCTCACGCGATGCCCGAACCGTCCACGCTTCAGACATGTCCACCACGCCATCACAGCGGCGGCGACCGCGATCCGCCGCCTCGACCAACCGAGGTTAAGCGATGCCCCCCGTGACTCCGCCTGCCGTAGCGACGCTCGCCAAAATCGGCGACGACGAGCGAGTGCGAGGCCCCAATCACGCATCGACGACAGCCCATGCAGAACCGGACGGCGAAGCGCGCGTCGCGCTCGTTACCGGCAGCGCGCGGCGCATCGGTCGCGCCATCGCCGAAGCGTTTCACGCACGAGGGCTGTCGGTCGTCGTTCACTATCGCAACTCGGCCGACGAGGCGATCGCACTTGTCAAACGCTTCAACTCCGTACGCCACGACTCCGCTCGAGCAGTTCGCGGCGATTTGCTCGATCCTGACGATGCGCGTCAGCTGGCGCAGGCGGCGTTGGCCGCATTTGGCCGCGTCGACGTGCTGGTCCACAACGCCTCAACGTTTTATCCGACACCGATCGACGACGATGAACACTGCTTTGAACGCGCAGCAACCGACCTGCTCGGATCGAACCTGATCGGGCCCCTTCGCCTCACGCGCGCGCTTCATCACGAATTACACCAACGCCGCGGCGCCATCGTGCACATCGTCGATATTCACGCGCTGCGCCCACTAAAACGCTATTCCTTGTACTGCGCAGCCAAAGCGGGGCTGTGGTCGCTGACACAATCCCTCGCGCGCGAACTGGGCCCCGAAATTCGCGTCAACGGCGTCGCGCCCGGCGCCATCCTCGAGCCCGAGGCGGCCGTCAATGCCGGCAGCCACGAAGCCATGATCGATCGAACCGCGCTGAAACGCGCAGGTCTGACCTCGGACATCGCCGGAGCCGTCGCGTTTCTAGCCCTCGACGCACCGTACATTACGGGGCAGGTTTTACCGGTCGATGGTGGCCGCAGCGCGTCACAATGAGCTGCAATGCCAACTAAATGTAACGTGGCTTTGTTTGCTCCCGACATCAATCGGACGTTACAAACCGCCATCGAACGGCATCGAATTAGGAACGCAACCTTGATCACGACTGGGCGAATCACCTGCGAATCGGCACCGACACGCAACCGACGTCACACCCCACGCCCCGGCGATCCGTTCAAGTGAGCCCCCCGGTGAACGCCGGGAGCACGCGAACTCAGCGCCTTTGTGGTGCTACGCTCAGTCCATGGCCACTTAAAACTAAATTGAGCGCATTGCGAAGCCACTCAAGACGGCGGGCCAGTCTAAAATCCAGACCAATCCAAGATTCATTGAGAAGTAACAACGATCGCGCCAGTCTCAGATTGTCGTCTTAAACTCGCTACCGCTTGCGCTTTAAACTCGGGGGTCCCTCATGATCACGCCTGGCTCACTCGACGACCTAACCCGTCGCATCACCGAAAGCCTGCCCGCATCGATCAAACAGCTTCAGAGCGACACAGAAAAACACGTCCGCGCCGCCCTCCATTCCGGCTTCGACCGCCTCGATCTCGTCACTCGCGAGGATTTCGATATCCAGGTCGCCATTGTCGGTCGGCTTGCCGACCAGGTCGCTTCGCTCGAAGCCCGGATTAGCCAGCTCGAATCGCGGCTCGACGGAACGCCAACGAATGAGGTCGATGAACCACACGACGCGCCCTGAACAATGGCCTGAATAGTCCCCAGAACAGTGACCTGAACCGCGCACCGAGCGGTTGCGATCGCACTTCGGCACTGCTTGATTGGACGCCCCTTCGGAGACGCCAACGGCCGCCGAAATCATCAACGACCCGCCGAACATACTCGGCAACCCGGCTCGCGGATGGACCCGCGAGCGCAAGACCGACCACATCAAACGATGGAGCAAGGATGCCCGTCACCGTTTGCCACAGCCGCGCCTGCGAAGGTCTCGAAGCACCAAGCGTCACTGTCGAGGCGCATATTGCAAATGGACTGCCGAGCTTTCAGATCGTCGGCCTCCCCGAGACTGCCGTACGCGAAGCCCGCGACCGCGTTCGCGCTGCGATTCAATCGACTGGATGGGAGTTTCCGGCGCGCCGAATCACGGTCAACCTTGCTCCAGCCGACCTTCCAAAATCCGGCGGACGCTACGACCTTGGCATCGCCGTTGGCGTACTCGCTGCGTCCGGGCAGATCCCCGTCCAGGCCCTGGCCGAGCGGGAATTCGTTGCGGAATTGGGACTTGACGGAAGTTTACGCAGCGTAGGCGGCGCCATCCCGACGGCACTGGCCTGCTCTCGCTCTCAGCGCCGTCTCGTGGCCGCACTGGACGATGCGCTTGAAGGTGATCTGGTTCACGACGCAACCATCGAGCACGCAGCGAGTCTCGCCGAAGTGCTCGAGGCCCTACACGGGCGAGCCCAGTTACCAACCCACCGCAAACCGATACCAGCGACAGACTCGGTCGAAACCGAAGCGCCAGCGCCCGATCTTGCCGACGTTCGAGGCCAACCGCAGGCACGTCGCGCGCTCGAGATCGCAGCCGCCGGAGGTCATCATCTACTGATGATCGGACCACCGGGGTCCGGAAAGTCAATGCTCGCGGCCCGTTTACCCGGCCTGCTGCCACCGCTCAGCCTCGATCAAGCACTCGAAGTGACCGCGCTTCATTCCTACGCGGGCGTTTCGCGGCCTCGTGGACAACTCTGCCAAAGACCATTTCGTGAACCCCATCACACCGCGTCGAGTGTCGCTCTGGCGGGCGGTGGTAGCGGCCCCCGACCCGGCGAAGTCTCTCTCGCCCATCATGGCGTCTTGTTCCTCGACGAGCTGACCGAATTTCCACGGCGCGTACTCGATGTCCTTCGTGAACCGCTCGAAACAGGCGCCATTCAAATCTCACGCGCAACCCGTTCGGCACGATTTCCCGCGCGTTTTCAATTGATCGCCGCAATGAATCCCTGTCCACAGGGTTTCGACTGCGACCTTGGCCCGCAATGTCAGTGCACGAGCGAGCAACGACGCCGCCACCGATCTCGCATCTCTGCACCTCTTCTGGATCGGATCGATCTCAGCATCGGCGTTACACGCGTTCCGCCAACGGCACTTCGCAGCAGCAAAGGCGGCGAGACCAGCGCCAGAGTCCGCGAAAGGATTGAACTCGCGCACAAGATTCAGCTTGAACGTCAGGCACACGCCAACGCCCAGCTCGATGCCCGAGGACTCGAGCGACACGCACCGCTCAGCGCTGCTGCACAACGCATCCTCGACATCGCAGCTGATCGCTTTCGCCTCTCAGCTCGCGCCTACCATCGGGCATGGCGTGTCGCGCGCAGCATCTCTGATCTTGGTGCGGTCGCCGCACACCTTTCCTCTCAATCCGACGAGCACAGAGCCCGACCTTCATCGCCCAACAAGCAGAAGGACAAAGTCTCATTGGACGGCCCGGGCAAAACGGTCGGTTCAGGCGAAACATCCGAGATCGACGCCGACGCGATGCTGGAGGCCCTGTCTCTGCGCACCACCGACGGTTGGCGGGAAGGTTGATATCCGTCACGATTTCCCGGATCGACCCGCAGCGACCAAGACTGAGTCTCGCGGGTCCGCCGTGAGTATGAGCTCAATGCAATGAGCCAACAAGCCGCCGGGGGCCGAAGCAGCGCGCCTTTTGAATCCTCGCTCTCGCGCTTCGGCGGCCCTCAAGGAAACAGCGACGTAGCCCGCGTCGCCGAGCACCGATCCACCCACAAAAAAGGCGGATCGACTCGGATCGATCCGCCCAGATTGACCTGCTTGTGGAGATCGCGTCTCGAGCTCTTCAAACCACGATCATGATCGATCGCTCGGGCTCGTTCGCTCAATGCACGTGTACAGCACACGCGATCGGCCGCTACGTTGTGGCTTGGCCACTTGCCTTGCCCGTCGTTTTCGCGTCTCGACTCACGTATCGGCTTCGTACTCTTTCACCGGAGTGCAGCCGTCAAAACTGGTCGACTACATCGACCCGATGTAGGCCGAAAGGTTGGCGATGTCGTCATCGCTCAAATTCATCGCGTTTGGGTACATCAAAGCCGTATTTGCACCCACTTGCTCACCCGCGCGATAACGCTTCAGCTTATCGGAAATATAGCTCGCATCGCGACCCGCGATAGCTGGGAAGATCCCCATGCCCTGACCCTGCGCACCGTGACAGGCGATGCAGGTTGCGTATTTCGCCTGACCTGCGGCCGCGTCGCCTTCAACCGACGCGCTCGCGATCTGGCCGGCATCATCCGTCGTCGCTGTCTCAGGGTCGCTCGCCGCCGGCTCGCCTTCATCCGCAGCCGCTTGACCGACTGCCGGCTCAGCGGCACCATCGCTAGCCGTACCGCTGG
Source organism: Thioalkalivibrionaceae bacterium (assembly GCA_046299415.1). Lineage (GTDB taxonomy): Bacteria > Pseudomonadota > Gammaproteobacteria > Ectothiorhodospirales > Ectothiorhodospiraceae > JBKBII01. Next base: position 259,490 of record JBKBII010000002.1, read on the forward strand.
ACGTACCCAGCGACGCGACCAACAAGCTCGAATCGGATGCGTCGTAATCGACGCCAACCCGATCGAGCATGAAGGCGACCGTTTTCGCGACCTCTTCGTCGGACAGCGATGAGTCACCACCACGGGCCGGCATCCCGTTGAAACCATTGATCGCATGCGCAATGACGGTCTCGAGGCCCTGGCCGACGCGCTCGGCCCAAGTGTTGCGATCGTCAAGCTTCGGCGCACCAGCGGCACCGGTATCGTGACAGGCCGCACAAACGCCACCATAGATGTCGGACGCTGCCCGGACGACTGGCGCCGCGTCGCGGTCGATGGCCTGAGCCACTACGTGTCCGACGGGCTGCATACGGGCCGCGACTGCCGCGGGGTCACGTTCGACATTGGCGCCGACGTTCACCGCGGTGGTCACGAAACCTGCGAGATGGGCTAGCAAGAACACGACCGTCGCAGCCAGAGCCGCTGCGGTGATAAACATGAGAATTTTATTGCCTTTGTCGACCTTGATCTGCTGATGACCCGCCACCGATGACTCCTCCACGAATGCAGCCGCAGCGCCGTAAGATGGGTGCGACGGCAGAACCAGGGCCTGTTTAGGGCACGTGTGCCCAGCAATTCAGGTTCCCGTCATTGACTGGGTCAGGATTATAGGGAACTCGACGCCCGCGAGCGAATGACCAACCAAAAGGCGGTGGTCTTGACACGCGAATCACGAGAAAACCCACAAACTCGCAAGCGCCCTTGGATTCGCGCCTCTCGCTGGCCGTATCACTCGCCTTACCGTTGGCTACCACCGTAGTTCAGCCCGTCTCGCCAAGGCGCCGCAAAGACTCCGCAAGCGAATCGATGCGGTCACGACTCTCCGCCACAACGTCATTGATTCGCCCGGCTGACTCACGTGACCGCTCCGCCAAAACGCGAACCTCATTCGCAACGACCGCAAAACCGCGCCCGGCAGATCCCGCGCGCGCCGCCTCGATCGCGGCGTTCAACGCCAGCAAGTTGGTTTGTTGAGAAATTTCACGGATCGACGTGACGATCGTGCTGATCTGATCGCCCGATGCGACGACATCCTTCATCGCCGATTCGGTGTCGCGCACTACGGCAACCCGCGTCGTGACATCAGTTCCGTACAACAGCACCTTCGTGACAACACCCGCAACATCCCTGACCGGACTAAACATGCCGGAAATCCAGACCTCGGCTCCGCGACCCGATTCGAGCCGCAGCTCTTTCTGTACTGAAACGGCATCGCGCAACAGGGCATCCTGCTCTTCTGCAGTCAACCAACTCTGCCAACGTCCCAGGATGCGATGCATCTCGCCGCCCTTCAAACCCAAAAGGTCGCCGACACGATCGTTGGCAAGAATCAAGTCACCGCCCGCCTCCCACTCGACGACGATCGCCGACTGCCGAATGGCATCGAACCGCGCGTTAAACTCCATGGCCCGGAGTTTGGTTTCGGTTATGTTGGCCTGCACCGAAATGAACTGTCGCAATTCACCGTGACCGTCGAACACTGGATTGATCGAAAGCGAAATCCAGTATGGCGTTGCATTCTTGTCGTAATTCAGAATCTCTTCATAGAACGGCTGCCGCGCGTGAAGCTTTTCTCGAATGCGCGCGACCGTGTCCGGATTTGTCAGTTCGCCCTGGAGAAAATCGCCCGGCTTGCGGCCCTCAACATCACTGAAGCGATACTGGGTCATCCGCTCAAAACCCGGATTGACGTACACGATGCGGCCCGCCGTGTCGGTAATGATGACGGCGTTGTCAGTGCCATCAGCCACCAGCGATAGCAAGCGCACGCGCTCGCGTCGCTCAACTTCCTCAGTCACATCTTTGAGGAAAGCGGTGTACTGAATCCGATCGGCGAGGCTGATCTTGGACAGAGACAGATTGACCCACCGGGCTGTGCCATCGGGCCGCTCGAGCTGCACCTCGCGCGAAGTGCCCACGATCTTGTCGATACCCGATCGTCGGTTGCGATTGACGAAGTCGTCGTGACGCGCCTGGATGAGTTGGGGCACGAGCATCTTGACGTTCCGGCCTAACACGTCTTGGCGTGACAAACCCCAAAGCCGCTCAGCGGCTCCGTTGAAAAAGGTGACTGCATTGTTCTCGTCGATCGTCACCACTGCGTCGAGCGCCTGTTCCAGCGTCTGGCGAACGATTTCCTGCGCCTCTCGCTGCAAGGTGATATCACGCAAAAAAGCCGTGTAAAACGTGCGACTTCCGAGCTTGATGCGAGACAAAGAAAGGCTGACCCAAACCTTCGAGCCGTCCTTGCGTTCGAGTTCGACTTCCCGAGACGTCCCGACAATACGATCCTCGTGAGTGTCGCGATTGCGATCGACGTACCCGTCGTGCTGCGACCTGATCGCCGCCGGCACGAGCATCTTGACGTTTTGACCCAAAACCTCTTCGCGCCGAAAACCCCACAGATGTTCAGCCGCTTGGTTGTAGAAAGTTACGTTGTTTCGATCATCAATCGAGACCACAGCGTCGATAGCTTGGTCCAGGGTTTGCTGCTCGAGGCTACGACCGTTAAAAAAACGCATGGCACGAGCTCCATCGTCAAGCAAGCCGAAATAGGCACCGCAATATGAGCAAAAAGGTCGAGCAATCCCGCAAAGATCGACACAACGACGGTCGACCGACTGCACACGTGGACAAACCCAAAAGACCGTGCGACCCGGCGAGCTCAAGGGCAGGGGCGGTCCGATCTAGCGCTATGCGCCGACAAAATCCTTACATCCTTTTTTTGAGTCAGTTCGTTTAGATTCTGAACACCAACCAAGCCCCAAATCATGGCACTGCACTCACCACCGACAAAAACATTCGAGCGATCAAGTACGCGGCGATCGAGCATACGCACGTGCGCCTGAAACATCACTCGACGCGCGGCCCACGCTGCTCTCGAAACCCGCGTGGCTCACCAGGAGCCCTGTTTGCGCTAACAACACGACCGCGGAAAACTTGACAATCCATTTCTTCCAGCCTAATACCTGAACGCGATCCGTGTTTAGTCTGCGTTTGGCTTTGATGACACGTCAATGAATCCTTCGCGAGGTCCAAGATGAACCAGATACCCGCAACCCCACCCGGCGCGACGACAACGATCACGCCTCGCAAAAGTGCAACTCACCGGATCGGTTCATTCTTGCTGCTCGCTGCCGTCGTCTGGTTGCTCACCATCTCCACAGCCCATGCAGCGGATGACGGGTTTCCCGGTCGCCCAATCTACTTCCACGTTCCAGTCATGGAACTGGATGAGCTAAAAGCCGCGATGGATCGAGATGAAGTCACTGTCGTCGACGTCCGGACCCGTTACGAATTCGACACTCTCCGAATCGAAGGCGCCGAGCACGTTTCGTTTGACGACCCCGCTTTCGTAGAAAAGGTGCGCGCGATTCACTCTGCCGCGCCCGACAAAAAGATCGTCTTCTACTGTCGCGGACACTCGTGCTTTCTTTCGTACCAAGCCGTCGAGCGCATGAAGGCCGCCGGCTTTGATCGCTCAATTTCGATGGATGCCGGCATCTTCGACTGGGCTGAAAACTATCCTGAGCAGACGGCCCTATTCGGCGTCTCGCCGATCGATACCGCCGACTTGATCGACTTCAACCAGTTCAAGGCGCGTCTGTTGCCGCCGCTCGAATTCTCGGCCCGCGTGCAGCGTGAAGGCGCCCGAGCACTCGACATTCGGCGCCCGTTCGAACGCGATGGCATCAGCCTGTTCGTTGGCCGAGAAGAAAACATCGGCGCCGAAGACACCGACCGCATGATTCGCTTCCTCGAACAAGTTCGCGATAGCGGCGAAACGCTTTACGTCTTCGACATCTCTGGCCACGAGGTCAAAGCGTTTCAATACACTCTCGAGGCAGTCGGAGTCGAAAACTACTACTTCATGGACGGCGGCGCGAAAGCGCTTTTTAGTGATTTCGAGCGGCTCTGATCTCGGAACTGAACCTCTTTCCCCGCTCGCTCGTTGCACTGGGTTCTGGGCTTAGCCGACAACGTACAATCTTTCGTGGAAACGAGTTCACCCGAAGGCTCTCGCGCATCCGCGCGAGAGCCTTCGGGCTTTTGGTGGCGTTGCCATCTCGACCCAGTTCGGCCGGTGAAGTCTCGTTCGGCAAAAAACTGTTTTTCGAACGCACGAGATTCAAACGGTTGACGTTTGCGACAGCAGGCCAAGATCAATACGCCTAAACCGACAACAGGCCCCATCATTCAGCCAACTCCGCAGCAAAACGATCGGTCGCCGCCACCAACGCCCGAGCGATGCCGGGTTCGGCGGCTGAATGGCCCGCGTCCGGAATGACCTCCAGCGATGCACGCGGCCACGTTTGGTGAAGAGCGATCGCTTGATCGACCGGACAAATCACATCGTAACGACCGTGCACGATGACGCCCGGAATATGGGCCAAACGCCCGGCATCCCGCAACAGTTGATTCGGCTCAAGAAATGCAGCGTTGACAAAGTAATGGTTCTCAATGCGCGCCAAGGCCAGCGCCACCTGAGGATCGGTAAAGTGATTCACAACCTCCGAGTTGGGGTGCAGGGTCGCAGTCACGCCCTCCCAACGAGACCAAGCCAGCGCGGCCGACTGCCTCACACGCGGATCGGGATCGGTCAGGCGAGCATGGTAGGCACCAATCAAATCGATACGCCCACCCTCCGGAATCTCCGCGACATACTCCGCAAAAGCCTCGGGAAACAGCCGACCGGCCCCCGACTGATAAAACCACGCTAGATCCTGCTGACGACACAGAAAAATACCGCGCAGAACGAGCGCACTCACTCGATCGGGGTGTGTCTCCGCGTAGGCCAGAGCCAACGTCGAACCCCACGATCCACCAAACACCAACCATTGTTCGACAGAAAACCGCTGTCGTAGCCGCTCGATATCTTCGATCAGATGCGCCGTCGTGTTTGCCGTCAACTCCGCATGCGGCGTTGATCGTCCGGCGCCGCGCTGGTCGAACAACACGACGTGATACCGCTCAGGATTAAAAAAGCGCCGATGCCATGCCTCGCAACCCGATCCGGGTCCACCGTGTAAAAACAGCGCTGGTATGCCGTCAGGATTGCCTGCTCGCTCGACGTACAGGCGATGACCGTCGCCAACGTCGACGAACGTTTGCTCAAAAACTGCTGTTTCCCGATACATCGCACCCCTCCCGGAGCCGTTACTCGAGACATTGACGCCGGAGCATCAAGAACGCCCATCGACCGCGGCGTTTTTGGCTCGAACTCGCACAGCACCAGCCGGCACAGCACCGAGCCCGAGGCGTCGCCGCTCGAGACCATGATCGCCCACGCCCACCTCAATCCGTAGCCGAAACCGATCAGACCAAGATCGCCCGCACATCGCTCGATTGAGTCGCCCAAAAGACAAGCGCCATGAAGCGAAGCCTAGGCCAACCGGCAATCTCGCGACGGCTCTTCCGCCCCCGTGCGGAACGGGGCGCATCGGTCAGGGGATGCAGGCTCGGAATTCAGCGAATTCAATGGGCTCGGAGAGGTGCTGCGACTCGGCACCCTCAGGGCCTGATCGCGTACCCGATACACAAATCGCTCGCTTTGGACTGAACACCGAAAACATCAGCCTTCAAGGCCCATACTCAATACGGATCGCGTCGTGAACACGTCGCGCCTTGGTTCGCGCTTCATCCACGGTAGGCGCCGTTGCCAAGGCGACGCCAAGTCGGCGGTAACCACTGATGGTTGGTTTACCAAACAACCTCAGGTCGGTATCAGGCTCACTCAAAGCCTCGGCGACGCCCGCATAACGCATGCAGTCCGAATGGCCTTCGCCAACCAATGCTACCGACGCGCCCGGTCCGCGAAGTGCGATCGTCGGGACTGGTAGACCGAGAATGGCACGGGCATGCAGCTCGAATTCCGACAGGTTTTGGCTCATCAGCGTCACCAAGCCGGTATCGTGCGGACGGGGCGACACCTCGGAGAACCACACTTCGTCGCCGCGCACGAACAACTCCACGCCAAACACCCCGAATCCGGGTGAACAGGGCGCGGCGACAGCTCCATTTCGATCCGTGTCATTCGTGTCGCCTCCGGCCACGGCCGATAGCGCCTCGGTGACCTTCTGAGCCATCGCCTGCGCACGCTGTAACGCCAACGGCGACATCGGCTGCGGCTGCCACGACTCACGATAATCACCATCGACTTGGACATGGCCGATCGGCGGACAAAAACTTGTGCCACCGACGTGCCTGACCGTCAACAACGTAATCTCGTAATCGAAAACGACAGGCGCCTCGACAATCACGCGCCCACCCCCAGCGCGCCCGCCCGTCTGTGCGCGATCCCAGGCCTCGCGCAGACGCGATGAGTCGCGCACCAGACTTTGCCCCTTGCCGGATGACGACATCACCGGTTTGACAAAGCACGGGAGCCCGATCGCGTCGACCGCCGCAAGGAAGCTTTCCCAATCGTCAGCAAAGCGATAGGCCGAAGTCGGCAAACCAAGAGTTTCGGCGGCCAAACGGCGAATGCCCTCGCGGTTCATCGTCAACTCAACGGCTCGCGCCGTGGGAATCACCGCTACCGCCTGGCGGCGCTCGAGTTCTACCAAGGCCTGGGTTGCGATCGCTTCAACCTCAGGCACCACCAAAAGCGGATGCCACCGCTCGATCAACTGGGTCACCGCCTCGGCGTCGAGCATATCGAGCACCTCGGACGCGTGCGCAACCTGCATCGCCGGTGCGTTGGCATAGCGATCGGCTGCGATGACCTCGACCCCCAATCGAGCAAGAGCGATCGCAACCTCTTTGCCCAACTCGCCCGCGCCCAGCAGCAAAACACGCGTCGCGCTCGCGGTGCCCGGGGTCCCCAGGCTCATCGACGACGCAGCCGTCAGGACCGGGTTCATGTCATGGGTCATCGCTTGCCCCTCACTCGAGCCACAGACCACACCAAACATTGGTTCGCAGGCCAGTGCCCACACTCCAGCTACGCTCACGAAAATTTTCGCGAACGCAGCGATGCGAGGTACCGGCTCACTCACTTGACTGCTTGTTCTAGCACGCACACCGTGCGCCGGGCGATATGCGCCGCATTCCAGTTGAGGCTTTTTTCAGCCTTTCCCGGCGAAAATCATCGCCTGATCAAGAAGCCCTCAATCCAAGAGTGCCAGATCAAAAGAGCCTTGAATGCCCAGCGTTCTGAATCAAGGCGCCATAACCTGTCGTCTGTCGCAACAGGTCGCTCGCTCAGCCTTCTTTCGCGCGCCTATCGAACCGGCACTAGACAGCATTGAACCGTTGAAATATTTCATCCAAGCATTCAATCTCACGACGGTCTCACAACTGTTCGCACGGCTATGCCCACCCGATTGTCGCCTACGTCTCGCGCAAGCGACTTCGCTGAAGGCCGCGCATGACCGCACGACGCTTTCGATGGCCGAGACCAAAAAGACTGAACGGCCGCGACCTATCGCGAAACGGGGCCCAAGCGAGACCTGCGGGGTAAACCCGAGCCGCAATCTCATCCGCCCGCTCGCGTCGAGACCTCTACGCAGGGAGCTATTCGGTGGTCTGCGCCTTCACACGCAAGGCTTCCAGAGTGTGCGTCCACGACGTCCGCGCCGCGCGTTCATCGTAGCCGACCGGCATACCAAACTTCTCCGCGAGGGCATCGGCGCCCGGATTCGTAAATGAGTGTCGAACACCCGAATAATCGACAAACGTGTATGTGGCCTGGGCCGCATCCATTTCCTCGCGGAACGCTGCGATCTGCTCGGCTGGCACGAGGGGATCCGCCGCACCGTTGAAAACCAAAACTTCGGCACGCAGCGTCTCCGCGTTCGCAGGATTCTGAGTGCCCAACCCTCCATGAAAACTCGCAACAACCGACAAGTCTCGCCCGGCCCGAGCCGCCTCAAGCACGACCGAACCGCCAAAACAGTAGCCCAAGGCAGCCAGGCTCTGGTCGGCGACACGCTCATGGCTTCCCAGCCAGGCGTGAGCACCGTCGAACCTACGGAGCATCAAATCCCGATTACTCCGAATCTCCGACGCAAATTCGCTCGCAGTTTGAGGATGATCAGCGGTCCGCCCCTCGCCGTACATGTCGAGCGCCAGAGCGACATAACCCTCCTCGGCAAGCGCTGCAGCGCGTGCACGAGCATGGTCATCGTGGCCCCACCACTCATGCACGACCAAAACGCCGGGACGCGGCTCACTCACCCCACTATCGTAGGCAAGCGTTCCATGCATCTCCACGCCGTCGACGTCGTACACCACGGACTCAAGCACGACTTCCGCCATGGCTGGTACCGCCAACATTCCACCGATCATCGCGCCCAGCAACGCGAAGCGACGGATCAGAACGTGGTTCCTGCGAACTCGCGCTGCTGACTCACCGATCGCGGGATTAGACAACGAGTCACTTGATGGACTCTCGGATGGCCGGTCGATACGAGCGCCAGGGGCGACCACGTCGGTCAAAATGACATTCATCAGCGTACTCCTCAAGTTTGAAAAAAAGCGTTCGGCGGTAAACGCCTCATGACGTCACAAGCAAGCGTGACCGAACGGTTCGCGCGTGCATCGATTAAAACGTAATCTACTTTCTCTGTAGACCTACAACGATGTTTAGCCGTTCCGACAAGCGGCCGACAACGATCACGACCAAAAGATCAGGTCACCAGAACAACTTCGCAAACCACCAAACCCAGGAAACCACGGCGACGCTCAACCGCACGCGAGCCAACGCCTACAAACGAGCGACCGCAGACGTCTTCACCGCCAACTCCGGCAGCGTCCTCAAACGCGCCGCAGCGAGGGAATACCGAGGGAATATTGAATCGCTTGCTGCGTGCGCGATGCTCGCTTGCTAGCCCATATTGTCACGTCTCGGTCGCCGCGCTCCGAGGATCTAGCGCTGAATTCCGCTCGCGGCTTCCTTTAGCGCCCCACCCGCGAGCAACAGCGTTTCTGGGCGCGACTCTCAGCCCATCTTCGAAATCCACACGCGATCGACGGTTCCGCCTCTCACGTCGTTCATCCTCACACCCATCGCTTGGCTCGCGCCTCGCCCTTCGATCCGGCCAAATCTCAGGCAACAAAAACTTCAAAACCCTCCGGGCGAGCTGCCTCACAGGGTCGAAAGTACGCGGCAACCGCCGTCCGCGCTCATGTGGTGGATATTGCAGAAGCAAGGGTGTGAACCCGACCGCAGACATCAAGACCATCGAAGCTGAGAACCAAATCTCACGT
>JBKBII010000002.1:268835-324828 GCA_046299415.1 Thioalkalivibrionaceae bacterium
AGCCGGACACTCGCGCACATCGGTCTGGTTCGAAGCCAGCCACTCGAAACGCCCCCACGCGATGGCTAGCCGCAATAACCAAGACCGGTGCATGATCGAACCCCACGCCGACACGCCTCAGCGACGGAGCGCCACATGACATCTCCCCCGCGCGCAAGCTCAAGCACAAGCCAAAACGCCGAAAACACCGGCGAGGCTCCTGGCAGCCGGCGCTCGATCAATGACTGGGTCAAGGCCGCCGAGCGGGTGCTTCCAATCCCTGCTGTCCTCGCCCGTGCTCTCGCGATGCTCGACGATGATGAGGCCGACCTCTCCGACATCGCCAGACTTGTCGAGACCGATCCTGGCCTGGTTACAGCCGTACTGCGCGTCGCCAACAGTGCGGCAATCGCACCACCACGCGCGGTCGACTCGATTCTTCAGGCGCTCGTTCTGCTTGGCCGCGAAGGTATACGACGCGCCATCATCGGCGGCGTCCTCGCCGATCAACTCGCAGAGCGGAACATCGAGTTCCTGCCGCTCGACGCCTACTGGCGACTGTCGTTGTACTGCGCGGCATTCGCACAGCTGATCACCGAACACCTTCAGACCCACGGCCCAAGCCGCGCAAATTCAGACCACCTGCCATGGCCCATTCATCGCAACGCAGTCGGCCTCGCCTTTCTCGCGGGACTGCTTCACGGACTCGGCAATCTGGTCGTCTACTCGATCGACCCCCGCGCGGGCCATCGGCTTGCATTGACCAATATCAGCAGAGCGTCGAACAGCAAGGCCGCTGATAACGAAACATCAATACCCAACTCGCCCAAGCTTCAGCGGGACTCAGCAACACCCAAGCAGTCAAGCGATGACGCTCTGATCACCGACCTCGAACGACTGGAAATTACGCAACTGGGCGCCAGTTCGAGCGCCATTGGCGCCGCCGTCGCTCGCGCCTGGAAGCTACCGAATGCGATCGCTTGTGCGATCGAGCACCACCGGCGCCCAACGGATTTCGCCAATGACACCGACAACTGTGTTCCTACGAACTGGCTTAGCGACAGCGTGCACGTCGCCTACGTTCTGGCGCATCTGTGTGATATCGACTCGCGCGACTTTCGCGAGGCGCCCGCCGCCGATTCAGCCGCATTCGAACGCTTGGGGCTCGGTGACCTGCTCGCCCACGACGCGCAAGCCGTGACATGGCTCGATCGTTGGCTCTCATCCGCCGAACGTCTTTATCGTCGCGCCGAATCGCTGCGCGGCGGCCGGTTCGGCAATGCAGAAGAGCCCGAAACCGCGTCCTGACTCGCGCTGGACGGGTAAATCGGCCACGCGATCGATCAACGGGTCTACACCGCTCGACGAGACAATGCTTCCGCGAGCGCTTCTTCGTCGTCGCGCGCAAGCCAAATTGCCTCGAGCGCACAATCAACGCCGGCACTCTGCATGCGACCGGCGATGGCCTGCGCCGTTAGCCGCCCAGTCACTTGATCGATCAGCACGACCCTCACCCGCCGTGGTGGCGAGGCGGCCAACCGCGACTCGAGCTGTGGCAAGCCGATATCGTCGGGCTGGATTCGGTCAATCGGCGACAGCTGCCCATGCAAAACGAAAGCGGGCGGCAAGGGCCCGGCTCGGCGCTCCCACCATTCGAGCATCCACTCATGCTCGACGATCAAAATCTCATCACAACCCGCGGCGCCACGCGCTTGCAGCGCGGTGCGCTCATCCGTGGTGCCGAATATCTTGCCCGTGGCCTCGCCCAGAGCCTCGACATCAGCGGTGACATCCGAAAGGCCGCCATCCACGTCGGGAGCCAAGGCCGACCCACTCGACACTCCCACGCACTGATCGTTCAGACACACTGGGCACAACGGCGTGTCCGACCAGCGGCGACAACCTTCGCAAGGTTTCAGCGGCGATGCCTCGAGCTGATTGAGCGCCTGTGTCAATGCGCTCAAAGCGGCCCGATCGCGCTCGAGCAAATGGCGCACCATGCGACGCGCACTGCGTTCACCAAGTCCGGGAAGACGCGTCAGCGCGACGGTCAGCGCCACAATCGAGTCGCGAACCGATGCGTTGGCGTGACTCGACCGAACACCACGGGCCGGAGCAACGTCGTCCTTCATCGCAGAGATTCGCCCACGTCAGAGCTCGATAGGCCACGCATCATGGTCATCAGCGGTCTTTGCGCGAGCGGGTAACGCTACAGGCTCGATCCGCGGGATGGACCGAGCTGCACCGACTCACGCCAACACGCATCAGAAGGGGAGGTTCATCCCCGGCGGCAAACCCATTCCCGCCGTCAAACCCGACATTCGCTCTTTCGCCATACGTTCAGCCGCAGCCAGCGCATCATTGCAGGCAGCCGCAACCAAATCCTCGATCATGTCACGATCATCGTCAAAAAGACTCGGATCAATCTTGATACGGCGCACTTCGTGTCGGCCGTTCATCGTCACCTGAACGAGACCGCCACCTGCCTGACCCTCCACCTCGGTCTGCGCCAATTCGGCCTGCAACCGTTGCATGTCCTCTTGCATTTTCTGGGCTTGCTTCATCAGCCCACCGAGACCACCTTTCATCATGTTGCGACACTCCTCAAAATGTTTCGGTGCAATACGTCGAATCAATGCATCGTGCTGACCCTGAGCCTCCGCGCTTGGCCTTTTGCTTCCCCAGCGTCGCTCAAGCCGCAGCTCACCACCCCTATCAGACTTTGACCTAAGCCGCATCCCAGAGTGCCGATCCGCGTCGGCGATCGCGGCTGTCCGAGGGTCGCGATTCATCGGCTCACGGTTCGACCTTGATCGCCCTCGGTATCGACAAAGGGTCGCAACCTGTCGGCGTCAATGTGCCCAGCCCTGCTCGCAGTAGTCAGATGAGCCCACGCTGCCAGCCGAGACTCCCGACAGCCGGGGTCATTCTGGACAAGGTCATCTCGCGGAGGGTCAATAGTCCCTGGTATGCATGAGATCCCTTGAACCAGACATCGACCACACGCATCGTTGCAATCGGCACCATTCGTTGCCCTTGTCGACTCAAGCGCGATACGGAGCAACGGCTGCACGAGCCCATCGCTGGTTGGCATGCTACCCGGCTCGGGCGACCGACGCCCTTACTCGTGACGGTCCTCAGCGTTTTTTAGCGCCCGAGACAACAGCCAGACCATGATTGGATGAGCGCTGGGCGATCGGATCGCTGCCGACCCAGCAAGCGTCGAGGGCCTAACACCGATCTCGATCGTTCGTCGCCCGAGCGTGATCAGGAGCCGCACAGGGATTGTTCTCGCAATAACCGGACCCCAAAGGATGCGAGCACACCACGTTATGCCGAACGTTCCCGAGAAGCGCGGGCATCAAGATCATGACCAACCTGATGATCACGACCGGCGCGATCCGTAGCGATCGACGCCTCAGCGACCTCGAGTGATTCCATGACAAAACCCTGATTCTCAACGAGACTGCGCACGATCGGTGACAAGCGCACGTGTTTTTCGATTCGCTCGCGGCGTCTACGTTCGCGAGCTTCACTCTGAGCCTGCGGGGTCGCATCAGCGTCGCTGAAATGACCCGCCGCAACGATGCGCCACGGACGCCCTTCGCACACCAACGCAACCGTCGGTGACAGCGCGTCGTGCAAACGCGCTAGACGTTCTGCAGACGCAATCGCCTCAGCCACCGGCGCAAAACTCAGCTCGAGAACGAGTTCCTTGTCGCGACGGCGCCAGCGCGCTGTCGAATTCATCGCGATCTGCCGTAAGAACCCACTCGACAACGAGTCTGCCCAAGTCGGCCACAGCCGAGCGAACGCGTCATCGTCGAAAATATCAACGCTATCCGCGGGATCGGTTGTCTCCTCGCGAGATTGAACCTCGCTCGTCGTGGCCGCGCCGCGCTGCTGATCGTGCGGATCGACGACCATCGTCTCGGTTCGCGTGTCGTTTTGTCGCGACCGGCTTCCCGAGACTCCGACCTCTGACACCACACCTGCCGAAACCCCGTTTCCTCGAGCGGCGATTTCAGCCGCTTTGTCCGCCGATGACTTTGGTCCTGCACCTCGCTCCGTAGCGGACCGATCCTGCAATGTTTCGATCGCATCAAATGTGGGGGCAGCCGCAGCCGAGGTTTCTGCGTGCAGCTCACCAATTCGATTCGATTCGGCTTCCGACGACATCGCGCCCAAGCCTCTGGGTGATGCTTGCACAGGCTCGCGCAGGGCGTCCGAGCGCACAGGAGCGGACGTCGTCGGTGCCAGAGTCTCTCGCTGCGACGATGATGGATTGGCGCTGCCCGTCAGCGATACCGCCTCCGAGCGGGGCACCTTCCCGGTACTATCTGACGCGCGATCCAGTGGCACTGCATCCGGCGGAGCACGACGGGAAGGCTGAGCCTCGGCCATCACAGCGGAGGCACCGGACAACGAGTGCGGCGCGGTCCTTGTGGCTGAGTGACCTGCTGGATCATTCAGCGAAGAACCCGGACGATGGTCTGCGGAATTGCCCGCCGATCGACTCGCAGAATCAGCGACCATCTCGGTCGAGGTACCCTCGGGACAAGCCGCTGCATCGGCCCTTTGCGACGCAGAAGCCTTGACCGTTGTTCGTTCCGGTTTCGAGGTCGGATCGGATGACGGATGGGATGACCCGTGCGACGGGGGCTGATCCGACTGATGCGACGGTATCGGTGATTGCGGCCAGAACGCCAGTGCGCGCAAGAAGGTCATCTCAGCGCCAGTCGCCTCACTCGGTGCAAAAGCGAGGTCGCGCCCCCCCTCGATCAGGATCTGGAAGCACAGCTGCAAGATCGCGCCATCAACGGTCGCCGCTCGAGTAGCGAGCCAATCGCGCACCGCCTCGGCCCGAATCGGCAGCAATGCCGAAAGCGCGGCACTCGACCCGGCCCAGCCCTTGCGAGTTTGTGTCGTATCTTCCGCGGCACCGCCCCCGGCGATACGCGCGGCCTGAGCCAACGCAAGCAGGTAACACAGGTCCGCCGCATCGGCGAGCAACCGCGCCCAATCCGGCCCGTGACGACGCAAGTCGGCAAGTCGTTCGAGTAACGTCCATGCGTCACCGGCAAACACCGCGTCGAGCAGTGCCGTAATGCGATCGCGCGGCAAAAACCCGAGCATCTCGCTAACCTGAGCCTCATCGATACGGCCGCCGCCGAAGGCAATCGCCTGCTCGGTCAGGCTCAATGCGTCGCGCATCGAACCCTGCGCCGCCTCGGCAATTCTTGCCAGCGCTGCGGATTCCGCTGATACCGACTCGGCCGCCAAAATCTCGGCCAAGCGCGACTGGATCACCGCAGGCGCCATCGGTGCGAGCGCAAACTGCAGACAACGCGAGATCACGGTGATCGGAAGTTTCTGCGGATCGGTCGTCGCCAGAATGAACTTGACGTGCTCAGGCGGCTCCTCAAGCGTTTTCAACAACGCGTTGAAGCTCTTCTCCGAGAGCATGTGCACTTCGTCAATCAGGTAGATCTTGAACCGCCCGGAGACCGGCGCGTACTGCGCGTTCTCTAGCAGCTCGCGTGTGTCTTCAACTTTCGTTCGCGATGCCGCATCGACCTCGATCAAATCGACATGACGGCCAGCCGCGATCTCCACACAGCTCTGGCACGTGCCGCAGGGTGTTGCGGTGGGGCCCGTTTCGCAGTTGAAGCACCGCGCGAGGATGCGACCCAGTGTCGTCTTGCCGACGCCACGGGTGCCGGTCAGAAGATACGCGTGGTGCAGACGCTGCTGCGCGAAGGCGTTGGAAAGCGCCTGCACGACGGCTGGCTGCCCGACCAACTCATCGAATCGGGATGGACGCCATTTTCGAGCGAGCGCTTGATGCATGTGAACCCCAGTTGGACGGAACGGACAGAGGCCAAGCGTTTGGCGGCGGAGTCCCATCTCACCAAGCGCTCGCGACCACGTTACGAGAACCAGTCGACGTCGGCCACAAGACATGGCGAAGAGGGGCGTCGCGGGGATCGCCGCAGTCGATATCACGCTTTCGATCCGACGTCGGCTCGAATCCCCCGGGCGGAACCCGCACCTCATCGAACAGACCAACTCAGGGTGTCTAACTCCTGGTTAAAGCCGCAACGAGCGAACAACAGCCGCATCACCGAAACTGGATCGATAAAACGACCGCATCCGCATCGCGATTCAGATCCAACACAAAGTCCGGATCCCTTCGCGCAAACGAGACTCTGATCGTCCGAACCGGGGCATCGAGCGGACGCAGTCAGATGCGCGGTAGCCATAAACGATGGGGCGACGACCCAAGCGAGTCGACTGCAGCAATGAGCGCCTGCCGATCCGGGCTCATACCACACCATGGAAAATCGGCATGGACGCAACGACCCATCAGCATCACGCCTCGGAAAAGGGTGGCGACCCGTACCCGCCACACCCCGGCACCCAAAGGATTCACTACCGTTGCTCCCTTCCGGGCCTGGCGGGGTTCGTGAAGCTTCGTCGCGAGGGGACCGATCCGGGCCACCGTCAACAGCCAGCCACTAATGGCGAGCTTCACAAGAGCATGAGCAATCGCCCCACCTGCGTCAACCCGCGCTCGGATGCGCGCATCGGTCGGCGCGGTCGTCACGAGCCCCTGACCGAGCATTCAGCTGACGCTGGACCTGTATGACCACGATTGACGAGTCGCCGCGACCTCAGCCCGGCCCCACAGCCCGGGTGCGAAACCCCACTTCGTCAGGTCAGACCTCTTTAACGTCAGTTTTCTTTTGACTTAAAGTTCGCCTTCTCCGGCTCTACAAAGAAGTCGGCGAGCCTGCTTGATAGTAAAAAACTATCGAATAAATGGAGAAAAACGCTTAGACGAATCACCACCGAGTCCGTAGATTGGGCTTCGTGGTTCGCGTCAAACGCAACGGCCGAGCCCACGGAATCACTCAAACTTCGCTCCATACGAAACTTCAATCCGAGGGAAACCCAATGGAACTCAAAGATCGCATCGGTCAGCGCATCCCGAGCGTCACCTTTCGCTGCCGGAAAGATAACGACTGGCACGACGTGAAGTCCGATGAATTCTTTCGTGGCCGGACCGTGGTCGTGTTCTCCCTACCCGGCGCCTTTACGCCAACCTGCTCGTCCGCGCACGTGCCGCGTTACAACGAGCTCGCGCCCGTGTTCAAAAAGCACGGTGTCGATGAAATCGCCTGCATCTCAGTCAACGACGGCTTTGTAATGGAAGCGTGGGCCGCGGATCAACAAGCGGATCGCGTGGTCTTTCTCGCCGACGGCAACGGAGAATTCACCGAGCAGATGGGCATGCTCGTCGACAAAACCGATCTCGGCTTTGGCAAGCGCTCGTGGCGTTACGCGATGCTGGTCAAGGACGGCGTGATCGAGAAACAATTCATCGAACCCGACGAACCGGGCGACCCCTTTGTCGTATCCGACGCCGACACCATGCTTGAAGCCATCGCCCCGGGCACAGCGCGCCCCCAGGACGTCGTCGTCTTCACCAAGCCCGGCTGCCCGTATTGCGCGCGTGCCAAAGACATGCTCAAAGATGCAGGCCTTGATTACGAAGAGATCATCCTCGGCCGCGACGCAACGCTGCGCAGCTTGCGTGCCGCCACCGGCGCCATGACCGTGCCACAGATCTTCATCAACGGGCAGCGCATCGGTGGCGCCGACGATCTGGAAAACCACATGAAAAACCGCAAGGCCGCCTGACGCGAGCACGCCTCCGGTTGATTGATCAAGCCTCCGCTTGAGCGGAGGCTGATCGAGACCGCCAGGTGGCGTTCGGAATGTTCGCCAGCACGACGACGCCCCACTGCCCCGATCGAGAGATCCGGGCGCCCGCAGGGTAGCAACGGCGAACATCGAACGACCCAATACGCGCTGCTGCGTTCGCGCAGCACGGCCTGGCGAATCCCGCGAGACCGCAAACGCTCGGCGATCGTATCGACACAGGATTCACAACCCACGGTGCGCTCAACATCACGGTCGAGTGATACAGCATCCAACATCGCTCAACCGCGAAGCCCTGAGCAGATCGACTCGTGCGCGAGAAAATACTGACGGCCGCCGATCGTGAGTCCTGATCGTAGC
The DNA here is from genome assembly GCA_046299415.1 of Thioalkalivibrionaceae bacterium. Taxonomy (GTDB): domain Bacteria; phylum Pseudomonadota; class Gammaproteobacteria; order Ectothiorhodospirales; family Ectothiorhodospiraceae; genus JBKBII01. The sequence goes on from JBKBII010000002.1 coordinate 276,900, forward strand.
GTCCTGACATCGTGGCGAGTGGTCGATCAGCGTCAAGCCGCCGCGCGATTTTGCGTCACTACGGACACTCGAGCAGTTGCGACTCGCGCCCGCGACGCGGCCCAGTCTGCCCGTCATTAAAAATATGCGACGGGATGAATCGTGGCTCGCGCCGACCGTGCGCGACTGCACAACCAACAGAAGCTACTGATCGGTCCTTCGCGTACGAACGGGCCGTCGCGCGGATGGTCATCAGACCGGCCCCGCGAACTTTGCCCTCAAATAAAAGAATCGACATCGCAGACGCACCCGATCACGCGCAACTCTGCAGTCACTTTCGCCCGACAACCTTTCGAACTTCTCAAACTCGGTGGAGCACGCCATGCAACAACGCGACGTTTTGATCATCGGTGGAGGCAGCGGCGGGCTCGGGCTCGCTGAACGCGCTGCCGCCTACGGGCGCAAGGTCACAGTTTTCGACCCCAACCCCCTCGGCGGAACCTGCGTCAATGTCGGCTGTGTACCAAAGAAACTGACTTACTACGCCGCACACGCTCTCGAATGGGCCGAGCGCGGCCATGAGTTCGGCCTCGACATCGGCGTCGACGGCTTCGACTACGGGTTGCTCAAAACGCGACGCGACGACCTGCTGGCCAGCCTCAATCGTTACTGGTCCGGACATCTAGAAAAACTGGGCGTCGAACACATCTCGGCGCACGCGCGCCTGGTCGACGCCAACATCGTCGAAGCGAATGGACAACGATTTCGCGCTGACCGAATCGTCATCGCAACCGGCGGTGCGCCGATCGTCCCTCCCGTCGACGGCGCCGCGCTCGGTGGCACATCTGACGACTTTTTCGCCTGGACCGATTTGCCGCGCTCGGTCGCGATCATCGGCGCCGGCTACATCGGACTCGAATTCGCCGGCATGCTCGCCACCTTTGGTGTCGACGTCACCGTGATCGCGATGGAGTCCAAAGTCCTGGAAATGTTCGATCCAATGATTTCGGAAGTCCTCGCCCAGCATCTCGCCGAACAGGGCGTCAAAACCATCCTCGGCACCACCGTCACCGGTCTCGAGGGTGAAGCCGGGCATGTCACCGTCCGCGCTGGCGATCAGCGCATCGGCACATTCGAGCGTGCGATCTGGGCCGTCGGACGCCGTCCGGCCACCCGCGACCTGGGGCTTGAAGCGACCGGAGTCGAAATCGCCCGCAACGGCACGCTACCCGCAGGGCCCTTCGGCGAAACCGCAGTCGAATCGATCTTCGCGCTCGGTGACGTGACGGGGCGCGCGCCGCTCACGCCCGTGGCGATCGCCGCCGGACGCCGGCTCGCCGAGCGCTGGTTCGGGAACCACGATATCGAGCCGGTCAATTACGACCTCGTGCCAACTGTGACGTTTACACACCCCCCCGCGGGCAGCGTCGGACTCACCGAAACCGCAGCGGTCGAGGCCCACGGCGACACCGTGAAAATCTACGAAACGCGCTTCGTCGGCCTGTCGCGGGCCTTCGCCGACCATGCCAAAGCGCCCAGCGCGTTCAAACTCGTCTGCGTCGGCGACGATGAGCGCGTCACAGGCGTCCACATGATCGGCGAAGGCGTCGACGAAATGCTGCAAGGGTTCGCCGTTGCCGTCGTCATGGGGGCCACCAAAGCCGACTTCGACCGTACGATCGCGATCCATCCCACGGCATCAGAGGAGCTCGTCACGCTTAAACCCAACGACTCTCGACCTGGCCGTCGGCCCAACCACGACTGAGATCAACGCCAAACCGCTATCCTTCGACCACGACATCGACATCGTCGCATCGCCGTGCGTCCTACGGGGTCGCGCGTCCACTTGACTGCCCGATGTCATCCGCGGGTCACTCGACCGCGTCACACGATGGGCCGCCCCGATCATCGGGTCGGCCCTTTTTCTGGCTTTCGCTCCCACCGAAAACGGTTTCCAGCGCGCCACCGTTGACGCTTTCGCCCACGTTGATAGAGGCAGCGGCGTCGACGATCGAGACCAACTTCCCGCAACCTGAAACGATGCCCACCCTTGGTCGCTTTCTGCGCAAGACTTGATCCAGCGCAATTCTTCACGCGTGCGGTACCGACACACTCCTCGGACCAGAGCCCTAGCGCCAACGATTTGGCGTTTTAACCAAGCGGCGCAACGAAGAGATACACATGACTCACGATCAACAAAATGCGTTCAGCCGGACCTACGGCCAGGCGCACGCGATGGCAACCCTGGTCGCACGCACACAGCAGGCTCGTCGCCATCCCTACGCCTTCGCCGCGTCCATCGTCTTCTGCACGCCCCTTATCGGCGCGCTCACCCCAGCCCAGGCCCTCGAAGCCGGCGACCGCTTGCTGCGCTTCGGACCCACCGTGGTCGCCCCCAACGACGATAGCGGGCCACTTACGCTCAATGGCGACAGCTTCGCGCCGGCAGGCGCGGTCGGCGTCAAAAACGGCGCCGCGCTGAGCATCAGCGCCACCTACATGGTGAGCTCGAATGTCGGTGTCGAACTTCTCGCAGCAACGCCATTTCGTCACGACGTCACGCTCGCCAGCGTTGGCACCATCGCCGAGACCCAGCAGCTGCCGCCTACGCTCTCGCTGCAATGGCATTTCGACACACCAGGCCCCGTGCGCCCTTACCTCGGAGCTGGCATCAACTACACGACGTTCTTCAACAGCAAGACCAAAGGCGCGCTCCGCGACGATCTGGGCTTTACCCGCATCAGCCTGAAAGACTCCGTCGGCTGGTCGCTACAAGCTGGGCTCGACATCGACCTCAACGATCGCTGGTTCGTCGGCGCCTCGCTGTACTACATGGCGATCGACACCACCGCGACCATTCGCAACCCACAGGGCGACACCTTGCGCGTCAACGTCGACATCGACCCTTGGGCGATCATGCTCGGTGCCGGCGTGCGTTTTTGATTCGTCGCGGCCCAAAACCGCGCGCTGACCCTAAAAGGGTCATGCATCAATCGATCGCATGACCCCTGGCGCGCAATCGCGCCGCGACACCCCAAACGTCGGGATTCACCATGTTGGGATTCATCGCGATGCGATTGATGGCGAATGGAAGGAGCCTCGATCGTCGCGAGCCCGGGCACGACACTTGCTGACGGCAGCCCCCAATCTCGGCGAGTCAAGAACCGTCAGATCATGCCGGACCATCGCCAGCGGATCGTCACCTGAAATTGGGACGGAGCGCATGGGACACCGCTCATGATGCGCTCTTGGCAAACGTCGGATCGCCGCGTGGAAATCTCCTAGGGAAACCCTGTAATCGCCATCGGGGCACTCTCCAGGCAACCCCTAAACCCGCCGATCTCGGACGCGCCACCACCCCGATCACCGCCTGCCGTTTTTCGACTCCGTACCAAAACAGACGGGTTGGTCACGTCTCATCACCCCTTCAAGATCGATACAATCCTGAGATACTCCTAGCGACTCGTGTAGGCCACCGGCCACCTCAAGGGGCGAGATTTGTCTCAGCGACAGATGATCGAAAAGTTTCTCGACCGACTGCGCGAAGACGCCCATCAGGGTCGGCTCGAGCTGCCGGTCCTTCCCGATGTTGCAATCCAAGCGCTATTCATCGCCGACCAGCCCGATACGACCATCAGCGACATCGCCGATCTCGTCTCGCGCGATTCAGCGATTGCCGGTCGTATCATCCGTCACGCGAACAGTCCGGCCTACCGTGGAACGACACCCTGCACAACGCTGCGCGCCGCGATCACACGGCTTGGCCTGCAGCGCGCGCGTCAAATCATCATCGCGCTGGCCATGCGAGAAACCTTCGAGACCGGCATCGACAGCATCGCCGAACGCGCCGAGACGCTGTGGAAACACTCACTCGATGTTGCGATCCTGAGCTACCTGATTGCCCGCACTCAGCGCCACCTCGACGCCGAGGTGGCGCTGCTGGCGGGCCTCGTACACGACATCGGCGCCCTACCCATCCTCAAACGCGCGGCCGTCGATCCCGCGCTTTCACAGGACCCCGAAGCCCTCGAAGTCGTCATTCGGATCGCCCACGTGGCGCTGTCGAGACTTGTTCTGAAACACTGGAACTTCCACCCGGAGACCATCCGGATCGTCGTCGAACACGAAAAAATCGATCGCACCATCGACGACGAGGCCCCGGTGAGCGAGCTCGACGTCCTTCAGGCCGCCAACATCGAGGCATTGCGTGCAACCCGCGCCCCCCTGGCCGCTGTCGACCGGACGAAAATCGCAGCGATTCGACGCCTAGCCGAACCCCGTGGCGGCACAGAAATCCCCTGGGACCGCAACCGTCAGGCCTTCGACACGATCAACAGCCTGTTTGCAATCTGAGGCAAAGCCAGAGACCAGAGGGCGTCGAAGCCGCAGAACGGCCCGAATGGCCAGCACACAAGCCATCAGCCATAAGGCGCACAGAGATCACCTCCGCGTGTGCCCGCGCCAGCGTTCGTCTAGCGTTGCCCTGACACCCATGTCGGCTCAGCGGCTGACACGCAGCGCCTTCACACCCCACCCTTGGTCAGCCAGCGGTCAAGCGCATTGGCGAACGCTTGTCGATCCTTTTGGTCGAGCGCGTCCGGACCCTGCGTCTGCACCCCGCTCGCACGCAGCGCCTCCATGAAATCGCGCATCGCCAAACGGGCGCCGACCGTCCCGGCGGTATACAACTCGCCGCGTGGATTCAGCGCCAACGCGCCCTTCGCGATCACCTCTGCCGCCAGCGGAATATCTGCCGTCACGACCAGATCATCGGCTGCGCACTGCTGAACGATCCAATGGTCAGCGGCATCAAAACCGGGCGGCACCTGATGAAAGCGCACATACCGCGACGCCGGCGGGCGCAAGGCATGATTGGCCACCAGCGTCACCTGCGTTTGCGTTCTTATCGCTGCCTTGAACAGTACGTTCTTGATCACGCCGGGACAGGCATCAGCATCGACCCAGATCGTCCGCATTGACTGCCCTCTCTCGACGCACAATGGTCATCGCACAATAGACCATGGCGAGCCGACGCTCTCAACGACGATGATCGAGAGATCGCAAGCCCGTCTCGGCACGTCGCAATGACACTGAAAACGCGACATCGATCGTCGCGCGATGATGTCGCCGGGCGGGACGCTTGCTTGCTTGATCGATCGCCCATAGCCAGCCCGCGAACCACGATCGTCGACGCCAACCCCATTGTCTCGATCTCGGTTTTTTTCAGGTTGATGCGGAGCGCTCAAAAAAACTTGTCCGACCCGTATTGCTGACACCAAGGCGGCTGTAGACTCCCGCTATCACCAAGACCAGACACAAACCGCACCGCGCCGGCAAGCGCGATCTCGCGGTCAGCGTCGTCACCCACTTCGTATATCTTTACGACCGCCAAAGCCCCGCGTTCGAGCAGGCCCTCATGAAAACCTCATTCCACGCTGTGATGGTCCTCCTGGCGCTGATCGGACTCGCTTCGCAAAAAGCCGTGGCCGCCGATAATGCCGAGGGCTGGCGCTATCAACTCACACCCTATGCCTGGGCCATCGGCCTCGAGGGCCGCGTCCGACCTACAGCCGGGTTCCCGACCGTCGAAGCCGATTTATCGTTTCGCGAGCTGATCGAGGACCTCGATGCGGCGCTCTTTCTTTCCGGAACGGCGCGCAAAAACGACTGGTTACTGCTCGGCGACATCACCTGGACGTCCTCCAGCCAAGAGGGCCGGGTCGCGGTGCCTGGCGCTCCAATCCGCTTCGACGCCCGTGGGAAAGTCCGGCAGAGCGCACTGACCCTCGCCGGCGGTCGGACCGTTCTGCGTAACGATCGCGCGCACGTCGACCTCTACACCGGGCTGCGTTTTTCACAGGTTACCGCACAAGCCGACATTCCACGGCTTTCGCTGTCGGCCCGCGATCGTTCGCGCTGGGTTGATGCACTCGTTGGCGTTCGCCTCAACATCGCCCTAACACCCAAGCTTTCAACGATCATGCAGGCTGATGTCGGTGGCGGTGGTGTATTGGGCGGCGCCGATACGACGATTCAGGCCCTGATCGTCGCAAACTGGCAGCTGTCCGATCAGGCCTATCTGTCGGCCGGCTACCGATACCTCGACTTCGATTACCGCCGCAATGGACGCATCGTCGATGTCGCCCAGTCCGGGCCGCTACTCGGTGTCACGTGGAAATTCTAGTCACTCACCCGGCCTGGGCGCGGGGTCAAACAAAAACAGCTTCGCTCCTGCCGTTTTAAACACTCGATGGAGAACGACGTGATCACATTGAAGCGGCTCATGATATCCGCGGTCGTGCCCCTGCTGATGGGCGTAGCCATCGCCGAGGCCTGTACACGCGTGGTGTACCTCGGCCCCGACGACCGTATCATCACGGCCCGGTCGATGGACTGGCGCGTGGACATCGGCAGCAACCTGTGGATCTTGCCCCGCGGCATCGGGCGCGATGGCGGGACCGGCGCCAACACAGCACGTTGGACCGCACGCTACGGCAGCGTCGTCGCCACGGCCTATGACATCGCCAGTGCTGACGGTGTCAACGAAATGGGCCTCTCCGCCAACCTGTTGTGGCTGGTGGAATCCGAATACACGCCGTGGGATTCGACCGGCGCCCCGGGGCTGGCCATCTCGTTATGGGCCCAGTACATGCTGGACAACTTCGCCACCGTCGCCGAAGCCGTCGAAGACGCCAAGCGCGGCGAATACGTCGTCGTCAGCGATGCCATGCCGGGTGAAGACCGGCTCGCCACCTTGCACCTCTCGCTATCTGACGCCAGCGGCGACAGCGCCATCTTCGAATACATCGGCGGCGAACTGGTCATCCATCACAGTCGCGATTACCAGGTCATGACCAACTCGCCCACCTTTGATCGCCAATTGGCGCTGGCGGAATACTGGAACGAGATCGGCGGTACCGTCATGCTACCCGGCACCAACCGCGCCGCTGATCGCTTTGCCCGCGCCCGCTTCTACGTCAACGCCATCCCGCAGACCGACGACCGACGCACAGCCACCGCCAGCATGTTCGGCGTCATCCGCAACGTATCCGTACCCTACGGCATCACCACCGAGAACCACCCGAACATTTCCTCGACACGCTGGCGCACCGTGTTCGACCACAAAGACCGTCTGTACTACTTCGAGTCTGCGCTGGCGCCGAATGTGTTTTGGGTGGACCTCAACGCCATCGACTTTTGCGCGGGCTGCGACGTCAAAACCCTCGCGCTCGGGCCGGATCAAGCGCGCATCCTCTCGGGCGAGGTCTCCGCGCAGTTCGAGTCTGCGCCGTCCTTCGAATTCCTCACGCTGTCCAACGTGACCACAAACCCCAGCGAACACTGAATCAAGGAATGAGCGAGCCGTGGGCGCCTGCCCAAGCCACCGCAGCGGCGGCGATAGGCGACGTTCATCGAGCGTGCACCGGGCGCGCAAGCGTCACCTTCGGCGCCTTTGAAAACGAAAAACCGCCGCTCGGCTGCGACTGGCGTGTCGCCACACTTGACCCGCCCCGCGTCCCTGGATCTAGCCTCGACACTGGCGTGTGACGTCGGCTCGCGACAGTTGACCCTGCATACGGTGGTCGAAGCGTTGCGCGCTTCGGTGTCACCCGCCTCCGGATGCCGCGTTACTCCCACTCGATGGTGGCGGGCGGTTTGCCGGAGATGTCGTAGACGACGCGTGAGATGCCGTCGATTTCGTTGATGATGCGCCGCGAGACCCGATCGAGAAATTCGTACGGCAGGTGCGCCCAGCGCGCCGTCATGAAGTCGATGGTTTCCACGGCACGCAGGGCGATCACCCAGTCGTATTTGCGGCCATCGCCCATCACGCCCACCGAGCGCACCGGCAGGAACACGGCAAACGCCTGACTCACCTCGTCGTAGAGCTTGGCGCGGCGCAGTTCCTCGATGAATATCGCGTCGGCCCGGCGCAACAGATCGGCGTACTCCTTGCGCACCTCGCCCAATATGCGCACGCCGAGGCCGGGGCCGGGGAACGGGTGGCGATACACCATTTCGCGTGGCAGGCCGAGTTCCAGCCCAATCTTGCGCACCTCGTCCTTGAACAGCTCGCGCAGCGGCTCGACCAGCCCGAGTTTCATGTTCTCCGGCAGCCCACCCACGTTATGGTGACTCTTGATCACGTGCGCCTTGCCGGTCTTGGAGCCAGCCGACTCGATCACGTCGGGATAGATCGTGCCCTGCGCCAGCCAGCGGGCATTGGCGAGCTTGCCAGCCTCTTCGTCGAACACCGCGACGAACTCTCGGCCAATGATCTTGCGCTTGGCTTCCGGATCCGCCTCGCCCTGCAGTGCGGTCAGAAACCGCGCCTCGGCATCCACCCGGATCACCCGCACGCCCATGTGTTCGGCAAAGGTGGCCATCACCTGGTCGCCTTCGTGCAGACGCAGCAGGCCGTTGTCGACAAACACACACGTCAGCTGATCGCCGATGGCGCGATGCAACAGGGCAGCGACGACCGACGAATCGACGCCGCCCGACAGTCCCAGAACGACTTCATCGCTCCCGACCTGCGCACGCACGCGCTCGATCAGGTCGTCGACGATATTCGCGGGCGTCCAGCTGTTCTGGCAAGCACAGATCTCGTGAACGAAGCGCTCGATCATGCGTTGACCTTGCGCGGTATGCGTTACTTCCGGGTGGAACTGAACGCCGTAGAACTGTCGATCCTCGTCGGCCATGCCGGCGATCGGCGCGTTGTCGGTCGAGGCCATCACCTTGAAGCCCGGCGGCAATCCGGCTACGTGATCGCCATGGCTCATCCACACGTCGAGCATGCCAAAGCCTTCGGCCGTGGTGCGGTCTTCGATATCGCGCAGCAGGCGCGTGTGCCCGCGCGCGCGCACTTCGGCATGCCCAAACTCGCGATGCGCCGATGCCTCGACGCGCCCACCGAGTTGAGCAGCCATCGTCTGCATGCCATAGCAAATTCCGAGCACCGGCACACCCAGCTCGAAAACAGCATCTGGCGCCCTGGGTGTGCCGGGATCTCCGGCGGTCACCGATTCCGGCCCGCCCGAGAGCACGATGCCGGTCGGGGCGAATTCCCGCACAAAGGCGTCGTCGGCATCCCAGGGATGGATCTCGGAGTAGACCCCCGCCTCACGCACACGGCGGGCGATCAGCTGGGTGTACTGCGAGCCAAAATCGAGAACGAGGATGCGGTGCGCGTGAAGATCGGTGTTCATGGACTGCTCCGGGTCGGGCCTAAGTCGGCTCACGGACGTTGGTGACTTTTTATCAGCGAATATCACACGCGAGCTGCACTCATCGTCGGTCGAACCACGGCGTACCGGCGCTCACAGTCGCCGCGGGCGCGATGTCGCACTTCTGTTTTGCCTCGCGCTGGAGCCCACGGCACTCGATGCACCGCAAAAAATCAGCAGGACGCGACCCCAGCGCGGCCCGAATTCACGCAACCGGTAGCTCACGCGTCCATCGACGCGCCGACCCGTATCGCCAACGACGTCGATCGGGCCGCTCAACGGTCGCCCTTCGCCGCGTAACGACTCACAGCGACTCACGCCCTGATCGACGTACGACGCGCTCAATCGATCCGGTAGTTCGGTGCTTCCTTGGTGATCGTCACGTCGTGCACGTGGCTCTCGCGCATCCCGGCGGTCGTCACGCGAACGAAGCGCGCACGTTCGTGCAAAGTTGCAAGATCCGCCGCACCCACGTAGCCCATGGACGATCGCACACCGCCGATCAGCTGATAAAGAATGGCAGAGATCGGTCCTTTGTACGGCACTCGGCCCTCAATGCCCTCCGGCACGAATTTGTCCGCGCCCGAGCCCTCCTGAAAATAACGATCGGACGAGCCCTGCTGCATCGCACCCAATGAGCCCATGCCGCGATAGCTCTTATACGAGCGGCCCTGGTACAGCTCAACCTCGCCGGGCGCCTCTTCGGTACCCGCCAGCAGGGAGCCGAGCATCACGCAATCCGCTCCCGCAGCCAACGCCTTGGCGAAATCGCCGGAAAAGCGGATACCGCCATCGGCAATGACCGGGATACCTCGACCTTTCAAGGCCGCCGCAACATCAGAAATCGCCGTGATCTGCGGCACGCCAACACCCGCGACGATTCGAGTCGTGCAGATCGATCCCGGCCCAATCCCCACCTTCACGCCGTCGGCGCCCACATCGACAAGCGCCAAGGCCGCTTCCGCCGTCGCGATATTGCCACCGACCACCGGCAGATCAGGGTACTCCCGCTTGACCCAGGCCACCCGATCAAGCACGCCCTGGGAGTGCCCATGCGCGGTGTCAACGACCACCAGATCAACCCCGGCCTCGACCAACGCCGCAACCCGTTCATCGGTACCGGCGCCGACGCCCACCGCTGCGCCCACACGCAAGCGGCCCGCCCCGTCTTTCGACGCCAGCGGGTGCTCGGTGGATTTTTGAATGTCCTTGACCGTCACCATGCCGCGCAACTCGAAACGACCGTTGACGACGAGGAGCTTCTCGATGCGATGCTGATGCAACAGCGCCATGACCTCGTCGCGGCTGGCGCCTTCATGAACAGTGACAAGGCGTGGCTTTGGTGTCATCACCTCGGTAATCGGCGCGTCCATTCGCGTCTCGAAGCGCAGGTCACGCGAGGTCACGATTCCGACCAACTCGGTACCGTCGACCACCGGGACGCCCGAGATGCCATGCTCCCGCGTCAAACGAACGACTTCACCGACCGTGGCCCGTGGTGTTGTCGTTATCGGATCGACGATAACGCCCGATTCGTATTTTTTTACACGCCGGACCTCACGTGCCTGTGCCTCAATACTCAGGTTCTTGTGAACGATGCCGATGCCGCCTTCCTGCGCGATGGCAATCGCCAATCGCGCCTCGGTCACGGTATCCATTGCCGCCGACAAAATCGGCATCGAGACCTCGATACCGCGGGCGACACAGGTGCGCAGATCGACGTCTTTCGGCATGACCTTAGAATGGCCGGGCACGAGCAGAACGTCGTCAAAGGTGAGGGCTTCCGAGATGATATTCACTTGAGTCTCCGCGTGGCCTGCGGCTGTCCGCATACGCGCAGCACCTACACCCGATCCTGGCTTTTGATCGTCACCGCCGCTGCACATCGAGCGTCAGGCATAACGACAAAGCGCCGTTCGAGCGCGCAACAGGCGAAGGCGCGAACGCATCGCCATGAGCATCCCGTGCAGACAACCCCGGCGACACCCGGCCAAAGCGTTGACAAGCCCCGACAGCGCGTGCGTTTACGCGGACAATGCCAATTCGTGATTGTATCGGATGCGGCTGCGTCTCGTGACGTTGGCGAAAAATCAATCGGATCAGCGATAGGGAATATCCTTCAGTCGGCAAAGAGCATTTCGCGCCAGATGCGCAGCCGCGGCGCTTGATCGAATGAGCAAGCGTTTCAGCCCCCAATGATGAACATCGGTGGGCGCGCAGTCTCGCACGGAGCCTGCAAAAAAGCAGAGTGAGTGCCTGATTCAACAGCACCGCCCGATTCAAGCCGCATCAAACAGACACCACGAAGCCGCAGGCGCAACGGCATTCTCAGCGCAGCGCCACAAGCTTGGCGTCGCGCGCACAGTCGACGTCAACGGCCCAAACAGGAACAATCACCAAGCGATCACAATACAAGCCAGCCGCAGCAGCCACGATGCCAATCCGGCGCACAAAGGCGGCGCCAAACCGCTTCATTCGAGCACATTCTGCATCAGCATCTCGACGGCCACCGCGTGCCGGGAACGGCCGGCTTGATCAACCCATCACGTTGACCCGGAATTACAACGCCCATGGCCCGAACGCCCCGCCCACGACCGGCTTACCTTGGCGATCGTAACGAACTCGCCGACACTCACGATCACCCACTGAGTGTTGCCGAACTCAATCGCGAAGTCGAACGACTGCTGTTCAACACACTCGGCCTCGTCTACGTCGAGGGCGAAGTTGCCGGCAAGCGCGCTTATCCATCCGGACACGTGTATTTCACATTGAAGGACGCGGAAGCCACGGTCTCTTGCGTACTGTTTCGTACACGAAGGAGCCGCGCCGCCGACTTTACCGACGGCGATCTCGTCAGGCTGCGCGCCAAACCCAGTCTTTACACCGCACGAGGGCAGTTTCAACTGGTGGTCGAAAGCGTCGAGCCCGCGGGTGCCGGCGCGCTGCTCGCGGCGTTTGAAGCCCTCAGACAAAAGTTGCTTAAGGAAGGCCTGTTCGACGCCGACCGCAAACGCAGTCTGCCGCGATTCGTGCATCGGCTCGGGGTTATTACGAGTCCACAAGGGGACGTGCGCCACGACATCGCGCGCACGCTCGCGCGACGCTTCCCGCTGTTGCTGCCGTTCAAACTCTATCCCTGTGCGGTCCAGGGGGCGCGTGCTGCGCCGCAAATCGTCGCCACCATCGAGCAGGCCAACAGCGACGCCTTTTGCGACGTATTGATCATCGCCCGCGGCGGCGGCTCGCTCGAAGACCTCTGGGCGTTCAACGAAGAAATCGTCGTCCGCGCCGTCGCCAACTCGGCGATCCCCATCGTAAGCGGTGTTGGCCACGAAACAGACACCACCCTGACCGACTTCGCCGCCGATCTGCGCGCACCAACGCCGACCGGCGCCGCCGAGGCTGTAAGCCCCGATCAAAAAGAACTCCGTGCCCGAATTCAGGTTCTCGCACAACGTGCCCGCCGCCAGGCCGAGCGCGCCACACAGCAACTCCAAGAGCGTCTGGGGCAGATCGAACGCCGTCTCGATCTCCAGCATCCACGCCGCAACGTCGAATATCACGCACAACGGATCGACGATCTCGCCATGCGCATCGAGCGACTACTGCGCCGCAGGCTTGCTGAGCAACAGGTGCGCCTCAAGCAACTCGCCGATCGCCATCGCCGCAATCACCCGCTGCGACAGATCCAATCCATGCGCGAAAACCTCGCGCGTTACGCGCGCCGCCTGCCAAAGCGTGCTCACGAGCACATCGAGCAAGAGCGCTCAAGCCTGGACCAACTGACGCTGCGCCTGCGCAGGATTCATCGGCAGATCGATATGGACCTCATCGCACATGACCGAGGCATCAAACGCCTCGATCGCCGTCTACGCACCGCAGGCCTCAACACGCGCAACGACGCTAGCAATCGCTTGCACGCCTTGATACGCGCACTCGCAGCGCTCAGCCCATTGGCCGTCGTCGATCGCGGCTACGCGATCGTGCGCAACAGCGAGGGCCGAGTCATCTCAAGAACCGACCAAGCGCCAATCGGAGCCGCTCTACAAATCACGCTCAGCGACGGCGCTATTGATGTTCGTGTCGAGGATCGACGCTGACATCAAGCCGCCACATGCCGCCACATATCGAGATAGAACGAGCGAATCTCGCATGAACTCCGCCCGCTTCTCGGCAACGACAAACGGATCAAGACTGACCAGCTGCGAAGCCGAGCCGAGCGAATACCCACTTCACCGAATGCCGCGCCACGCGATACGAGCGACTTGAGCGAAGCCGGCCCAAGACAGCGGCTGCGTTATCCAACGTCCTGATTAAAATCGCGCTCGACCGACACCGCCGTGCGACAGTCTTTCGATGACGGCCCATTCAAAAGAATGACTCGGCGTTTGGCGTTCCCAGCCCAGCCGCACTCGCCTGCTGGATTCCGTTCAGGCTGCGCGCAACTCATGAAGTCGCCGCCAGTTCGATCCAGGACACTTCGCGGCAACACGCGCGATCAAGCCATTTTTGACTGTGCTGCCGCATGCCAAGCTCGCAACGCTCCAAGCCCGACGCGGCCCTCTGGCAGTTCAACCGGTGGGAGGCCCGCAAGATGATGCGCCGGCGCCTCGCCACAACCCAAACCATTGAGTACCGCAACCGCACCCGAGAAATCCTGAGCAGCCGTGTACGGATTGATTGTCACGACTGTCGCCACATCAGCTGCCAGTGCCGCCCGCAAGCCATTCTCGGAATCCTCGAGGGCCAGCGTCTCACGGGCATCGAGATTCAGCGCAGAAAGCGCGTAGTGATAAATATCGGGCGCTGGTTTTTTCGCCGCAACGATATCCCCGGCGGCGATAACCTCAAACATCTCAAAGGCAACCGCTCCGAGTGCCGGCGCGACCGACGCCTTCAGCAACGCATCGACGTTTGCCGGCGTTGTCGTCGTCACGACTGCGAGTCTCACACCGCTGTCCCACGCCTCACGCAGTAACGCTGCAACACCTGGCCGCAACGGAATCCCGCCAGCCTCGAGCAATGCGACGTAGTGCCGCGTCTTCGCGGCATGCAACCCGCGGATCAAGTCATCGAGATCGTCGCGCTCGAGCCAATCCGGATGATCCTCGGCAAGATAGGCGCGAATCCGCTCCTTACCACCGGTGACGCGCAGCAACGCACCATAGCGCTCGACCGACCACTGCCAATCGAGGCCAGCCTCCGCAAACGCGGCGTTGAACGCGGGCCGGTGGCCATCGCGCTCGGTATCGGCAAGCGTACCGTCAACATCCCACAACAACGCGCGCAGTTCGCTCACATCGAGCCCCTCGTTCTTCGATAGATCATGGACACCACTCCAGCGAACGATAACGCAGCGACCGCCCCACGCGCGTTCGAACCCTCATCGCGCCAGACGAGATCGCAAAAGCCGAAAGGCCAACAACCGAACAAAACAAGCGGACGACAAACGGTGTAGCCGATGTGTAAGCATCAATGCCGAGGGCAAACGCGGCCCGTCAATGCGCCGTGACTGCCAAGCGAGCGACGTCTGCGCATGGCCAGCGCCGGCGGTCAGAACCGCGCGCCTCGGTCATCGACCCATCCACGCCGTAATAACCCTGTCATCGGACCGCCCTAAACACGGCGCATGAATCTAGTCAGCCGAATAGAACGATTCCTGCCGACGGCTGCAGGCCCAAAGCGCTCTCGAATCCCTCAGGCAAGCTCGATCGCCGTTTCACAAACACAAACCCTACACCCTACGACCCCGGGCAAGGAGTTGCCGAACGAGTGAAACTTTGTTACAAACCCGCGCCGTTTTGCGTGATCCAAAACAACAGGGGAGCGGCCTCGATGGGCGCCCGTCACGCGACAACCGATTCGGCAGGCCGTTCGGAGACGCGAATCCGTCGCGATCAAGGGCGCGATCGAGATTGTCCCAGGTCGTAAGTATCGTTCGGCGATAACCGGAGTCACAAATACCCAAGATTGCCTGACCATCAATTTCCAACGCCCGAGCCTGTCCAGACACGAGGCTGCCCAAACCCGAGGCTGTCCAAACCCGAGGATGCCGCAGCCGAGTGAGGCCAGGTTCAGGCAACGCAATATCCGGCCGCTCGCGCGAAATCGCGAAGACGGATCCACGACCGACGATCGCCTCCGGCGACAGATATCAAACCGCCGCAGTTCGAGCGGCCCGACAGGTTCAACGATTCAGCCGTGCACCGCGCGAGGAGAACCAGACAGCACAACGACTTCAACAGGCAGCGTGGTCGCCGAACACGCCTAGTCGGACCCCAGCGCGGCCCAGCACGAAAAGCCCATCCGATACATCCGCCCCACCCTTCTTCTAGTCAAGGAGTGTACCCGTGGCACAAACCTCTCGCGCGGCAAAATCCAAAGATCAAAACCAACCTGCTCCATCATCGAGCCACATGGTGACCGGCGGCCTCGCGCCTTACCAAGTTGGCGAAGACGAGGAGTACATGAGCGCCGCACAGCTCGCGCATTTTCGCGAACTGCTCCTGCGCTGGAAGCGTGAATTGATGGAAGAGGTCGATCGCACGGTCGGGCACATGCGCCAGGACGCGGCCAACTTTGCAGACCCGGCGGATCGCGCCACTCAAGAAGAAGAATTCGGCCTCGAGCTCCGCGCACGCGACCGCGAGCGCAAACTCTGCAAGAAGATCGACGAAGCTCTGCGCCGCATCGACGCCGGCGACTACGGCTGGTGCGAATCCTGCGGTGTCGAAATCGGCATTCGGCGTTTGGAAGTTCGGCCGACTGCGACACTGTGCATCGACTGCAAGACCATCGCCGAAATCAAAGAACGGCAAATGGCCTGATCTGCAGCCCGCGCGTCGAGAGACCCGCAGGCACGCCGGCAAAACTCCAGTGCATCTTCGATCCCGCTTCGTCATGCTCAAGGAGAGGCCGAGCAAGTGTCTACACAGGCGCATCGCTGTATTGCGCGGCGCTCGCATTGAACGCCACGCCCCACGGCAAGCGCGCGCCCATCAGCGTTTACCAATGACTCGCGGGCTCGATCGTCGTCTCGTCAGGCATCGCGACCGAAGCGAGTCGTCGCCGCAGGATTTGCGGCAACAGCCCCAAAAGCACACGCGACCGTGGCGGCAGGGACTGTGTTACCCATGTCTACAGCCATAAACAGTACGTTTTCGCGCCCGGCGATGACCCTTCGTACGCCGCTGTTGGGTTGTGGCGATCGCCCCGTACCAAGGGGCATCTCTGAGAACGAAAGCGTCGACAGCGCTTCAGGCCAACCCCAAGGCTTACCCAATCACCGCACCGAGCCGACACCCGCCCTGCTGAGGCCGGTTGTCGGGCGATTCGCGCCTACACCCTCTGGCCATCTCCACGCTGGATCCGTGTTCTCGGCCTTGATGAGCTGGCTGGACGCACGTGCGTGGGGCGGCGAATGGTTCTTGCGCATCGACGACCTCGATGCGCCACGTGTACTGCCCGGCGCAGAACACCACATCATTGCCGAACTGGCGCGCATCGGCCTCGAACCGGACCGCGCCATTGCGCGCCAGCAAGGGCGACAGACCCGATACCGCGAAATCACTGAAGCGCTGGCGCAGAGCGGTCATCTGTTCGCCTGTCGCTGCAGTCGACGCAATCTTGCGGCTGCGACACTGCGCTTTGCTGACGGGCCCATCTACCCGGGCACCTGCAAACCAGCGCCGATACCGCGATCGGCATCGAGCCGCTCGCCTCATCACTCAGGTAACCGCCCGGCTCAAACGCGCGCAACCGTCGACCCACACGCGCTGCGGCTGGCTCTCGAAACACAACCGTTGACGATCCACGACGTGGTGCTTGGCGAAATCTGGGCCAACCCTTCGTTGCTCGGCGGTGATTTCATCGTGCAGCGGCGCGATGGGCAGGCCAACTCACTGCTCGCCGGCCTGATCGACGATCTCGACAGCGGCGTGAATCGATGGGTTCGCGGCATCGATCTGCTGACCTTTAGTCTGCGACAGCACCGTCTGATCGACCATTTGAAAACCGTCGGACTCCACAACGGACCGCGACAGACCAGCCACCCAACCTCGCCCGAGCATCCGACGCCCAACGACAGCCCCGGGAACGGTCCCGGGATCGTTCCCGGGGCGCTACGCCATGGACACATTCACATCGCCAGCTGGCACCATCCGCTCGCGCGCGCAATTGACGGCAAAAAATTGTCGAAATCGCGTTCAGCTCCACCAACCCACGATCGCCCTGCTCCTCAATTACTGGCACAAGCACTTTCCGCGTTGCCCGCTCTTCCCGGCGACGACGACTTAAGGGGGCTGATTCAAACCGCACGCAGGGCCCAGCACGACGACCGAGGCCTCAACCAAGCCCTGCTCGACGAAGCACTACGAGTCACTGGCCCGTTCATTCGTAACGCCACGCTGCGCTGGGCCGACGACACCCATCTTTTGGACAGACGCTGACTCAGGTTCTGCATGGACGCAGCCCGCCCTTGCACGGCGCGCGCTTCCCGTCTTGACGACAGCTGCTATCCGCTATCCCGCAGCCCCTGCTCCGCGGGGCTTGCACGACGGGCTACGTGAATTTCTTCGGCGTTTTCAGCAAAGCCAATGTCTTTGCAGGCGACTCCAGGCAAGATCAGGCCCATGACTGTTCCGGATCACAGCCCCGGATCACAGCAAATGGCACAAAGAGATCAACACGCGCAATCGCCGAATC
Source organism: Thioalkalivibrionaceae bacterium (assembly GCA_046299415.1). Classification (GTDB taxonomy): domain Bacteria; phylum Pseudomonadota; class Gammaproteobacteria; order Ectothiorhodospirales; family Ectothiorhodospiraceae; genus JBKBII01. Next base: position 294,812 of record JBKBII010000002.1, read on the forward strand.
CGTGGGCACGGGACCAGACACGGGACAACAGGCGATTCAAACAAGAATCGGCGAAGGAATTCGCCCCGCAGGGGCCCTGCCAGCGACTTATCACAGCCTTCGCCACACTAAGACGGAGTCATCCGATCAAGACTCAAGCGCCAACGCTTACTCTGTCAATCGGCTAAAGACCCAAAGCAGCGCCGGACACAAGCCCGCATCGCAGCGCGACGATTTACTCGAAAAACACCAAAGCGATCAATCGTTGCTGATGACCGCGACGACGACCACGGACGTCCTCGAGAGGCAACCATCACGGCCGCTGATCACGGTGCCAAGCCGGTGCCAAGCGCAGCCGGTTATCGGGGGCTAGCGGTGAGTGATGGGCGGCTAGCTGAAACGAAACGCCACTCTCGCCCCACCGAGCGCCGGCGCCCGCGTAATGATCAAGCGACCGCCGTAATCCTCAACCAGGCTTTTGACGATATCGAGCCCGAGACCATGGTTACCGCCCTCCATCACCGGCGAGCGGTCGTTCTCGTCGAGGCGTCGGCCCCGTCCAAGCGCTTCGGGCACGCCAGAATCTTTCTCTGAACCGCTCAACGCCTCCGCCGGGAACCCCGGGCCATCGTCGTCAACCGCCAGTAATACGCCCCGGTCATCGCGCTCGAGCGTGACCTCGACCCGCGATTTAGCAAACCGGATGGCATTGTCGAGAACATTCCCCAGAAGCTCGAACAGCGCGCCGGGCTCGATACGCAACTCGATCGACGCATCGAGCCTGCTGCCCAACCGCACATTGCGGGCCGCCGCAATACGATCGAGCGCCGATACCGTACGTTCGATCGTCTGTGCGACCTGCAACGGCGCGATAAACGGATCCGGCGTTCCTCGGCCCGCCTGAGACAGTTGAAATTGAATGATCGATAGCATGCGATCGACCTGCTCACGCGCCTGATCGATGCGTGGCTGACTGGACTCGAGATCGAGCCGCAATGCCGACAGAGGCGTTTTTAAAGAATGCGCCAGATCGGCCAAGGCATTGCGCTGCCGCTCGAGTCGTTTGGCGTTGAACTCGAGCAAGAGATTGATGCTGTCGGTCAGCGACTGGATCTCTGGCGGATAGCTGCCGCGCATGCGCAGCTCGCGACCGTCGCGCAGCCGGTCGAGATCGACGCGCACGGACTTCAACGGACGCAACCCCCAACGGACGACGGCCGCAATTAGTGCGATCAGCAAGATCAGCGTCATCGACCCCAACAACAACCACAGCTGCCGTCGGTAGCGCTCCAGTTGCCGATCGAGCAAACGGCGGTCCTCCAACATCTGAAACGTGACGGGGATCAGATCACCGTCCACCTCCCATTCGACGGTCTGTGAGCGCTGAATGAAACGTCTCTCGCGCCAATCCGAAAGGTCGACCCCGATGGCAGAAGGCGATCGCCACAGCACTTGCGGCGGCGCCACCCCGCCCACAGAGAGCACCCGTGCATAAAGTCCGCTACCGGGCAACTGCAAACGCGCCTCGGGGAGGACGGTCGGTAACGTGACCTCACGCGGGCCGGCCACATCGGCCGCCCCCATCAACAGAAGAATCTGCGCCTCGAGGCGCGTTTGCGCGGCGGCCTCAACGTTATCGCGAAACGCCTGCTCCAAAACCAGGGCGGTCAACATCGCAAAAAACAACGTGACAACCATGACCACGAGGGTGACGCGCAGCCGCAGGTCGATGTGGCGCATCCAACCTGCTCTGCGAATCCTGTCACGACGACGCGTACCCGGTCGCGACAGCCATTCACTCATGCGCAGCAGCGACTGGCTCTCCGGTATCGTCGGTACGTGGTTTGAGCGCGAATCGATAGCCACGGCCGCGCAGTGTCTCGATCAGGTTCAACGATCCATCAGGATCGAGCTTGCGACGCAGGCGACCGATCAACACCTCGATGACATTGCTTTCGCGATCAGCGTCGTGCTCGTACAAATAATCCGACAAGGCGTCCTTGCTCAGCACCCGTCCGGCCTGTCGGGTCAACTGCAGCAGCAGGCGGTACTCAAAAGTGGTCAGCGCCACATCCTCACCATGCGCCCACACTTGGTCGGTCGCCGTATCGATCTTGATCGGGCCAAAATCCATCTTGCTCTGACCATCCTGCAAACTGCGTCGAACCAACGCACGAATACGCGCGCACAATTCCTCCATGTGAAAGGGCTTGGTCAGATAATCATCGGCGCCAGCCTCAAGACCCTCGACCTTGTCTTGCCAGCGATCGCGCGCGGTCAAGATCAATACGGGCAAGCGGGGTTTGGACTTGCGCACAGCACGAATCACATCAAGACCGGACATCGACGGCAGACCAAGATCGACGATCGCACAATCAGCCGCGTATTCCTCAAGTTGATACAAACCAAGCTGACCATCGGCCGCGGTATCCACACGCCAGCCCTCGCCGACAAGAGCGGCCTCGACGCGCTCACGCAGCGCGTCGTCGTCCTCCAGCACCGCAATCCTCAAATTCATGTATGCCTCCTGGTGATGATGAAAATCCCGGATTTCCGCCTCTGACCGAAGCCCCGCGCTCGAGACAGGCCGCTTTGTGAGTCGCTGACTTAAAAAAGCGCACGTCGATTGCACGTGGCAGCGAACTCATCGCCACCGACAGACGATCCGGCCCGCGCTATCGTCCGTTCCACGCCCCACCGATCGGCACCACGTCGAAACCCCGGGAAGCATCCCCCGCTTCTGATCTCGGCTCCGGTGTCCGGCCCGCCTGGCCGATCTCGCGTTGCTCAGGCTGCGTGCTGCTGCTCGCGTCGCCCGAAGAGTTCGAATTCGACGGCGACGCGGTATCGGATTCTGGCGCGCCAGAAGATGGCACCCTGACCGTCCGCACATGCCCCTGCTCGGTGAGAATCCTGATCTTATACGTGGAGTCACTGCTCGACCCGAGGTCGACCGGACGCACCGACAGAACCTGACCCGGAACCTGTTTGAGCGCCTCCCGGACTGCTTCGTCCGCACTCGGTGACTGAGCCCAGACCGACTCGAAGGCAGCCACGGTCAGCAACAAGGCCATGAGTGCGAGGGCCAAACCTCCGGATTGAAGAGGCCGCAGGGTCCCAAAATTCTGCGCTGTAATTTTTCTGCAGCGCGTCGCTCTGCACGCGGGACACGACACTCCGAGCGGAAACGGTCGCTGTCGACCGAGCGGCGCTCGATCCACGATGAGGCACGCGCTGATCCCTTCGGCAAATTTCATATCTGCGACCATTGCTCCGCGCTCCCTACCGATCCACGGATCGTTCGACGGCAAGCCGCTCCGCCGATATCGAACCCACGGACCTCCAGCGATCGAGACGTTGCGCTGCCAGCCCGCATTGAATGCGCCACGACGGTGGATGTCCGGCAGTGTTTGCGATACAGGCCATGGTCGGCCCAGGCTTACATCGTTGCCCTTTCCGCCACGCTCTTCAGGCTTTTGAGTGGCTCTCACCGTAAGACACCTGTCATTCGCAGAGCGGTTTTCGAACGCGGCTCAAGGCGGCTCGACCTGCTCACCGCCACAAAATCTGTACCGTTTTGGACGCTGTCGATGGTCGATCCATCACCTGGCAAGCCTGCGTGTAGGGCCATCATCGACTCCAATGCCTGTCGTCACCCATCGTGTAGCACCTAACCACGCGCGCGACACCGCTAACCGCGGTGCCTATCGGGGTGTTATTTCCCTCTCCGACAAGCTGCCGTCGCAAATCAACGGCCACGATTCGCCTTTTCGCTCGGATTCGCCGCCGGCTTCTGCGAACACCACAAACCGCATCGATTCAGCAAGGCGAACATAACAGTCAAAATGCTGCGCCGGCGGACTGAATTGGCTCTGAAATACCGTCAAGATCCAAAATCGTGATCGAAATAAAGGCGGCGGTTACGGGCGGCCGGACAACTTCCGCCACACGATCGACCGTGGGCACGGCCCGCGATGGTGACAAAACCGTCTCGAAAAACACGATATCTAGCACCGAAAACCGCTAGAACTCATGCCTGGATTCTCGTCAGCACGAGCGTCCGCCTGAACCAGCCTGACGCCGATCACCCCCCGCGTCCGCGACCTTCGGCGCTACCCGCTCTCACACTTTCGAGCTGAAGCGTAAGACCAAAGATGCGATCGGCGCCAGCACATGGCACGATCGCCCTGTCTCCAATTGCCCGCCTACAGCGCTTGGCACCGCACGGATACGGCCTGCCTCGTCGCGATGACGCGAACCTCCAGCCGATCTCGGTCGCCCATGAAACGCTCGATATTCGAATACATTAACGGGCGTACGCTCACCCGGGCGACTGAACCCAAGCGGATGATGGACGTCCGACGACCCGAAATTTGCACGGAGCACGATCATGCGCTCAAACCCGACCGAAACTGAATGGTCCGACGATGCGACGTCCATTGAGGGTGAGGCGGGCGTCGCGGCCTTCGACGCGTTGCTCAGACCTTTCGCTCGCGGTGCGCTGCTCGCTGTGGATCAAGAACTTGACTTCTTTACCGTCGCCCGTGCGGTGCGCGACGATGACACGGCTCGGGTCCATGCCTGGCTTGTGGACGGAAAAATCACACACGTCACAGACGAGCAAGCCGAGCTTTGGCAGACCGGCGGCCATCGATTTCTTGCCGTCGTGCTTGCGCCTTGGGTGTTGATTCAACTCGTAGAACTGAAGCACTGAGCGCAATCCTACGAAAACGTCAAAGAAAGCCGCGAGCGAAATGCAGCGCGAAACGTCCCGCTCGCGGCGAGCGAGACCCATGGCTAGGCGAGAGAACCCGCACCACGCCACACGCGGTCCTTTGTGCCTATCGCGGCCCGAGCCTCGACCCACCTGGTCGCAAACCCATCCGGCGAATGCACGGCGATTGGGCAAGCGGCAACGTTCTTCGACGGTTCGCTTCACGAGCGCCGTTGGACCGTCATGTTTGAAGAACGGACGCCGTGTGTCCGATGATCAGATCTGAACATCAGATGCGCCAGCGTTTATCTTCAAGTCTCTTACTTTCAAGCCTCAGTCTTTGCCCATTTCAGCCCAACCCGGGAGCCGCGCATGATCGACGTTGAATTACTGCAGGATCTGGTCCAATCGATGCAATCTTTCGACGGCGCCGATGACCTTCAGTCGGACGACGAAGAAATCGACGCAATCGATGCCGACATCGATCTCGAAGCCGCGGCTCTTGCGGCGGACGATCATCCGATGACGCGGCGCATCGTGGCAATGATCGATACGCTCGACCTCGAACAACGCGCCGAGCTCGTCGCGCTGATGTGGATCGGGCGCGGTGACTTTACCGCCGAAGAATGGGACGTGGCCGTCGAAGAAGCGCTTGAGCGAGGCCAGGAGCACACCGGCGCCTATCTCATCGGCACACCGCTCGTTGCCGACTATTGGCGCGAAGGTGCTTCTGCGATGGGGCTCGATCTCGAAGAATAGCGACCGGCGGGGGCGGGTATCGCTGCAGCGCCAAACCGAGACAGGTGTTGCTCAAATCGCCGACCAGCGCGCGATACGGAGCAATACCCGCCCTGAGCGTGACGTACCTCACTCGTCACCTGCACGCGTCGCGCACAAAATGTCGCGGATGCGAAAGGCCCGGGGCAGCGCGATGGACACGGCGCACGCGCAGTGACAAGCGGGTACCCGAGTCCTTCAAAGCGGGCTCGGGCCGCGGATTGACGCATCTGAGGCCGGCTTTCGATATCGGTCATGCTGTATTGGCATGTCCTTGCGGGGGGGCTAAACCCGAACCCCGATCAAAATTCTCTCGAAATAACCCAACGCTAAGACTCAATTGGAAGTCGCCCGTCGAGATCACCGGGCGAGAGCTCAGGCCGAAACCTCCAGAAGCCCTGGCGGGTTGAGTCTCGCGCCGGCCGGCGGCCAACAGCACGCGAGCCTGAATCGCCCCCCTGATACTGCAAGCACGCACGCACGGGCTACGACTTACGACTAGTGACTTATAACTAGTTATGGCTGACCACTAATGATCATCATCAAAACGAACGGCGATTCCATCTTCAGTGACGCGCACGACTCGAGCCCGCACCTCAGGCGCGGAGGCACCGTCACCTAAAAAGCCCAGCACTTGCAACACCAATTCATCCTCAGCACTTAGATCGACAAAGGGAGCAAGCTCCTCGGGCCGGTCATCAGCGTTGAAATTCAGAAACGCGCCACCGCCTGACAAGTCTGCGCAGGTGAAACGATGCACATGACCATCGACATTGCGCACACTGACCTCGACGGTCATCGGCAGCCGGGGAAATCTTCGGCGATCTTCCATAAGGTCTCTCGTGGCATTGGAGCGTTATGTAAACGACATGCTTTATGCTATATGAACGTCGGACTCGGCGGCTGTTCGCTGGCGTCAATTTCGCCACGCTTAACCGCACGAGCCACGATTAGTCGACCCGGCACACGCACCGGGTAATTCTGAGGAGGAGCAGCTCATCACGGCTGCGAATGAGAACGCGCAGAAGCGCTCACTTGTGGAGGAGTCCCACCGCATGAAATTTCTATCGATTAAAAGCCTTGCTGCGGTCGCGCTGATCGCAACCCCAGCCTTCGCGACTACGGCCTCGGCCGAAGACGTCACGTGGGCCGCCGTTGCCGGCTCATCGTGCTTCGCCTGCCACGGCGCCGCTGGCGCTGGAGCCGGCTCAGTGGTTGGCCTCGCCGGCTATCCTGAAGACCTGATGGTTTCGCAGATGAAAGCCTTCCGCGACGGCCAGCGCCCGGCAACGGTCATGAACCGTCACGCCAAGGGCTACACCGACGAGGAAATCGCCGCGATATCGGCATGGATCGCACAAAACACTGCGCAGAACTGATCCATCCGACGCTGATCCGCAACGTGGCCGACGGCCCGCTGTGGAGCGAACGGTTTTCATCCAAGGCACGAGCACAAAATTTTGCAACTCACGCAATGTTCGCTGCCCGAAACACTGGGGAACACGAATCATGATCAACATTAATCGTCGCAGTTTTCTAAAAGCAGCAGGCGTTGGCGGCGCAGTCGCCGTCACCGGAGTCGGCTGTGCCGCAAATGGCGCCCGAGCTGACCTCGGATCCGCACACGTCGTCGTGGTCGGCGGCGGTTCGGGCGGCGCCACAGCGGCCAAATACCTGAAGGTCTTCGCGCCCGAAGTTCAGGTTACCTTGATCGAACCCAATGCCACCTACTACACCTGTTACGGCTCGAACTGGGTCATCGGCGGCATCGCCTCGATGGACGACATCGGCCATAACTACGAAACGCTCAAGTCGAAGTACGGCATCAATGTCGTTGCCGACAGCGTCACCGACGTCGATGCTTCCGGCAAAACTGTCCGCACAGCTGGTGGTCAGACGATCCGTTACGACCGCTTGGTGATGTCACCGGGGATCGACTTCAACTACGACGGCGTCGCAGGAATCACCGCATCCGATGCCAACCGCATCCCTCATGCGTGGAAAGCCGGCGAACAAACGCAGACGTTGCGCGCTCAGCTCGAAGCCATGCCCAATGGCGGCACCTTCGTAATGGTGGCTCCCGGCAACCCGTTCCGCTGCCCGCCTGGGCCGTACGAACGCGCTTCGATGGTCGCCCACTACTTCAAGGCCAACAAGCCGCGGTCGAAGATCATCATCCTCGACAACAAGGAAAACTTCTCCAAGCAAGGCTTGTTCACTGCAGGCTGGGATCGTTTCTACGGGGACATGATCGAGTGGGTCCCAAGTTCGCGCGGCGGCCAGGTCGAAGAAGTCGACACCTCGACGCTCACCTGCATCTCGGACGGCGGCTTCACCCGCGTCAAAGCCGATGTGCTCAACTTCGTGCCGTCGCAGCGCGCCGGTGAGATCGCCGCCAAAGCCGGTCTGACCAACGACGTAGGCTGGTGCCCGGTCAATCAGCAGACCTTCGAGTCGACGATTCACGCGAACATCCACGTCATCGGTGATGCGTCGGTCGCGGGCGCAATGCCGAAGTCGGGCCACTCGGCTAACAACCAGGGCAAGGTTGCCGCAGCGTCCATCATCCGCAGCCTGCGCGGCCAGGATCCGCTGGTTCCATCGACGACGAACACCTGCTACTCGCTCGTTGCGCCCGACTACGCGATCTCGGTCGCTGCCGTTTACACACTCGGGAGCGACGGCACGATCGTCGGTGTCGAAGGCGCTGGTGGTTTGTCACCGGCTGACGCCGACGACAATGTTCGCGCCGCCGAAGCGCGTTACACCCAGGGCTGGTACGACGGCATTACCTCGGACATCTTCTCCTGATCCGAAGTTGCCGACCGGGGGAGTATCAACGCCCTCGGTTCAGTTCGCATTGATCGAGTCTAGCGGTTTTAAAAAAAGGCGACACCACATGTGGTGTCGCCTTTTTTATGCAATGCCTTTGTGACGCAGTCGCTCGCTGGAATGACCCTTTCAAGGCCTCGCGCCCGATATTCAATCGATGCGTTTCAGGCGTTCGCCCACGGACCGCGGCGCTACGGCGCCTGAATGCCCCCCTCACACGAGCCCCATTGAGATCTCGGCAAACGACGGCGGATCAGCCTCAACGGGGCTGTGAGAGACGACCCAAAAACGGTAGCAACACGCGAAGTACCTCAGCGCGATTCGTGTGATGCGGAATATGTCCCACACCCGGCATCAAGTGAATTTCGATGCCGGGCACGATCGGGGCCAATCGCTCGCCGTGATTCCAGAACGGAACAATTTCGTCAGCATCACCGTGGATCACCATCAAGGGGCGATCGATCGAACCATAACGCGGCGACAGCGACTGCAAGAACTCGTTGGACCGCTCCACATCCCCGGCATTGATCAAGAACGTTCGCGGTCGCAGCGCAAGACGCGCCGCAATCCGTTCCGCGTATCCATCAGGCACGGGCTGCGGCGCGGCAACCGACTCAACAGCCTCATCAAGCACCCACCACCCCACGGGCAGCAGCAAGGTTCGTGCAAAACCAGCACCGATCCAAGCCAAACCTGCAATTTCGTAGGCCGCCCCGAGAGAACCGGCCCAATGTCCGGTGACCCCGGCGATCAACACGCCACCAGCGACCCGCTCGCGATGCTCAACCAGCGCGGCCATTACGATCGCGCCCGCCCAGGAATGACCGATCACAATCGGCTTTTCGAGCCCGAGCGCCTGCGCCGCATCGAGCAGGATCATGGCCTGCGCCGAGGGATCGAATTGGCGCCCCGGTTGCCGCGTGCTGTACCCGAAACCTGGGCGATCGACACTCACTACACGAAAACCCGCCTCGGCCAACGATTCGCCCAAGCTACTGTCGAGATCGCGCAAATTTGAGCTCGCACCGTGGATCAACAGCACGCCGGGCGCATCATCCGGGCCACGCACCCGGGCATGGATTCGCTCGTCACCGACGGACACTTCGACCCCGACTGGCGGGTAAAGGCGTTCAATCGCGCGCTCACCCACGGCCGTGATCACTGCAAGAACGATCACTAGACCAACCAACATGGCACCCATCGAAGTCGCCACGATCATCGTCTTTGACACGCGCCAGACCTCCCAACCTCTTGATTCACGCGCCGACAGCGATCCCCACAAGACTCGATTAGCCGGCCCGGGGGCGCGATCGACCGCGCCCCCGATCGTCAATGGGATCGATACAGTTTCGACCCGACGTCATCGATTTCGGGACTGTCCGCACCTGTCAACGCGACAGCGAACGCTCAGCGCTACTTTTGGCTACTCGCGCGACACAGGGGCTCGCTGACGGCTCGACCGACAACCCAGTGTCGTCATCGATAGACTTCGCCGGTACCACCGGCGCCGACAGTGACGCCACAGCGTCCGGCTCCATGTCTACCCCAGTACCATGCGCGATGTCTGGCCCGACCACGGCTTGTCCCAGCGCACCGCTGGCAACGGCAACGTAATCGCGCAACGCAGCACGCAAATAGCCGCCAATCACCAGCGACAGTGCCAAGCCACCAACGCACAGTGCCCACGCGACCGCTCCAACCGCCAGATTTGGGCGTATTGCCAATTCACTTTGAAGCACAACCGCAAGCACCGGACCACCGATAACCGTAAGAAGGGTCACCCCCTCGGCGACTCGCCGGCGACGTGAAAGCGCGACCACAGTCAATCGATCCTGTGCGAGACCACCGCCACGGTCCACCGTTCGAAAGCCTGCCTCTGACGGCAACGAGACGGGCGAATTCACACTGCGTTCCGCCAGCTTGCGAGTATCAGGCCGCAGACGCTCAAGGTGCTGAACGATAAAAAACAAATAAAGTCCTGCAATGCTCAGCATGGCACCGGCACCCAAAGGCACCACCGACACCGCCCACTCAGCAGGAAGTAAAATCCACACCAACCCACTGCTCGCCAACACCAAGATGGGCAAGCCGCGTTCGCCAAAGCTCAGGACGGCGCCCAACAGATCGAAGCGTTCCCGCCCAAGTACCGATGACATCATGATCTTCCCGCCCATCTTTGACTACGCCGCCCATAGACCATGATCCAATAGGCGCCGGCGCCCCGGCCGCAGACTGTACTGGCTCAATCGAACTTTGAGCCCTGCCGACGGCCATCGATCTTGTCGAGCCCAATGCAACTGATCCGTGATCGCAAAACAGGCTGGATCCCTTCCGCCCCAAGAAGGGCCCCAAAATGGCTGTGCTGACACAGTGCTGGGCGGCGCGGTGCCCGGACCCTCGCCTGACGACTTGTGATGCCTCGGTTACTGCATCTCGGATGCCCGGCGCCGAATTCTACTCGCGGCTCTTTTCAGAGTTTTCCTTCAAGAAAGTAAGCCGGCAGCGAAGTCCGTTCACCGAATTCATCACGCTTGCGTGACGCGAACGATCAATCCCGTTGGTGCTCAGGCGTCAGACTTTAAAGCGTCTGGCCATCGATTGAGCCGGGCGTACATGGCACGACGTGACCTGGCATTTCTGAGGCACCCCGCAGAGCACCAATATGGCTGAAAGCGAAACCCACGATCACCATCCAACGGTGATCACCGGCGACTCGCGGGAACGACGACCCGAGCCGCGGCTGCTCCACACACTTTCGTCGACGACGGGCGTCAAGCGTTGAGATCCGGAATCGCACGGCTGCGCAACCGCTCGATGGCATCCTTGATCGCGAGTTTGCGCTTCTTTAAGCGGCGCATTGCTAGGGCATCAACCGTCGATTGCGCAGCCATCGCGTCGATTGCCAAGTCCAGCGCACGATGCTCGGCCTCCCACTCGGCCAACCGCGCCTGAACTTCCGCACGCTCTGTTTCATCCAAGTCCATCACGTTCATCCAAGTCGATCATCGTCCGTCGCGAGAGCCCGCCCCGCCCGCCATTCCCACCGATCGCCGCCGCCACCGCGATTTGCCGCTGCCATTCGCTACATCATCAAAGACCGAAGCCTGATAGCACTGGTCGGCCATCAGCCCACGCCGATCTTTTTTCAAGGAGGTGCCATGGACGTTGAACGACTGACCCTGACGACAGAGCGCGGAATACGCCTCTCGGCGATTCTGACTTATGCGCAACTCGGGGCGAACACGACCCCAACCGACGATCCGGATGACACACCTCACAACGCGCTGTGCGCCTGTTTTGCACACTGCTTCGCCTGCGGCAAGGATTTTCCCGCAGCCGCTCGCCTTGCGCGAGCCTTATCTTATCGGGGGATTACCAGTCTGCGCTTTGACTTCATGGGTCTGGGTGCTGCGGAAGGCGACTTTTCCGCGGCCACCTGGTCGACCTATCGCGAAGATTTCGCAACCGCCGTTGCCGCACTCGAAGATCGGTGCGGACGAGCCTGTGACCTGTTCATCGGCCATTCCTTTGGCGGTACGGTTGCCCTGGATGCCGCGATCGATCATCCAGACATCGGCGGCATCATCACCATCGCCGCGCCTTTTGAGCCCGCGCACATCACGCGTCACTTCTCCGCGCAAGCTGAATCACTGGAGCGCGACGGCGTTGCCCGAATCAATCTCGCCGGCAAAGCAGTCGATATCGGCCAAGTCTTCGTCGACAGCGTCCGCAACGCAACGCCGCCAGGCCAGCGACTGTCTCAACTTCACGCCCCGCTCCTAATTCTCCATGCGCCGAGCGATCACATCGTTGAAATCGACAACGCTCGCAAAATTTTCGAACGTGCGCCGCACCCAAAAAGCTTTGTCGCCCTTCACGCCACAGATCACTTGCTTTCGCGGCCCAGCCACACCGATCAGGTCGCTGCACTAATCGACGCTTGGTCAATGCCTCTGCGCACGAGTCGCAACCGACGTCTTGCCGCAGATTGACACCGAGTACAACGCACAGCGACCGAGCAAAAACCGATGCACTCCATGGCGCATACGGCCTATCCCACGATCAATCCCGGCAAGGCGAACCGAAGCGCAATGCAGGCCTAGCACCGCACTACTGGCAACACCACTTAGCCGCCCTCACCGTGCGACTCACGACGCACAGGGCGAATCTGCCGCAAGGTCCGCGCGAACGCCGCACAGCCTGAGGTCATCCGTCTCACCTTTGACTTCCCCTCAGCTGGCCTCCAGCTTGAGATCATCGTTGAGCGCCGACAGCCAGAGAGAACCCGAGTCCGTCATTGCGACAAGCCGCCATCCAATGGCTTCGACCGCAATACACGCCGTGCCCAGGCCGAATCAATGACGCACTGTCCTGCAGCCGTCGCATCTCAGCTACCAGTAATTCTCGACCGTCACATGTCCTGGCTTGCGTTTTCGATTGCGCTCGAGACCCCGCGCCTGCAAAACGTTCTGTGTATCAATGACCATTTGCGGGTTGCCGCATAGCATAACCTGCGCGTGCCTGGGGGTAATCACAGTCCCGGCCTCCGATTCGATCGCGCCGGATTGCAGCAGGGCGGGGATACGGCCGCGCAACGCATCGGGTCGATCCGCACGCGACACAACCGAAACGAAACGAAAACGCTCGCCCCATGTCGCGCCAAGATCAGCGATCACGTCACCGTAATTGCGATCCTCCGGATACCGCACCGCATGAACAAGCACGACCCGCTCAAAACGTTCAAAAGGCCCCGCCGTTCGCAACATCGACAAATACGGCCCCACAGCCGTTCCAGTCGCCATGAGCCAAAGCGTCGTCGGCGCCTCAGTCGAGTCATCTGGCGTCACGTCCGGCAACTCATCCAGCGTAAAGAAGCCCTGTGACTTTTCCATCATCGCCACGGCATCACCCGGCTTGAGCCGGGCCAACGCGTTCGATAGACGGCCGCCCGGAACGGTCACCAGATAGAAGTCCAGCTCTGGCGACTGCGGAGGATTGACATACGAATACGGCCGCCCAACCCACTCGCCGCCGAGATTCAGAGCCAAACGATTGAACTGGCCGGCCCTCCACGGCGCGAGTGCGCCCGCGGGTGCACGCAGCCGCAAACTGAACAGACGGTCGGTCCACCAATGCACGCCGTGTACCGACGCCTCAACCCAGCCTGCTCGCATAAACGACCCCCAAAAACATCACCGGCATCCGCATTTTCAGCGAGCCTTCTCGAAATCCAGCACAGCTCATTGGCAACCGCCGACTCACAGCCACGCAAGAACCGCATGAAAATCCACGTGGCGCACACGTCGCGCGGCAGCGGGGCTTGCGGATTGCTAAGATCACGCCCAAACGACTGCCTCGACGAATCAACCCACACAAGGCGTCCTGCGCGTCGGCTCAGAAGCTACGAGCCCGCGAATGCGAAGCCCTTGCGAGCCGCAACCTGAGCGCACGCGACCGTAACGACCCCAATCCGGAGGACAAACCATGGCCCGAACGCCCTCGTTGATGATCGACCTTGGCACCAAAGCCCCCGATTTCGCGCTACCCGATGTCGTCTCGGGCAACACGATATCGCTTGATTCGTTTCCGGACGCAAAAGGGTTTCTGATCGCGTTTATTTGCAATCACTGCCCCTTCGTCCAACTCATTCGCCACGAGTTCGCACGCCTTACGCGCGACGCCATCGCGCGCGGTGTCGCCGTCATCGCGATCAACTCCAACGACATCGACAGCCACCCAGAAGACGGCCCCGATGGGATGCGCGATGACGCCCGCCGCTTCGGTTATGCCTTTCCCTACTGCCTCGATGAAGATCAAACAGTGGCCAAAGCCTATCAAGCCACCTGCACACCCGACTTTTTCCTGTTCGATGCCAATCGCCGCCTCGTCTACCGCGGACAGTTCGATAGCTGCCGTCCCGGATCTGACCTGCCCGTCACCGGCGAGGATCTGCGCGCCGCCATCGACGCCTTGCTGAACGGAACGCCGATCAGCCCTGACCAAAAGCCCTCGCTCGGCTGCAACATCAAGTGGAAACAGGGCAACGAGCCCGGCTACTTCAACTGAGCGTTTTCCGCCATGGCCAAAACGACGCGTGCTGACAACATCCGCCCCGGCCCAAGTGTGGCGCGCTGGCGCTGTCCGTCCTGCCGGGAGGATGTTCCGCGTCTGCTGCCCAACGGGCAGCTCAACCGCGTGACGCTCGAGCCCTCTCGGCTGCAACTCGAACACCCGGAGATCGACGCCGCTCTCGCGCGCGAACGTGGATTTCGTGCGCAGGAGATTTGCTACGCCTGTGACCAGGCTTATCGCGAACTGCTTGGCACACTCGTGCGGCCCCCCATGGAGGAAGGCGATGCTCGTGGCGCGCCGGGGCTCCTCGATACCGGGCTGATCGGCGCTTTGATCCCTTCGATGCAGAAGGGCACACTCGTCTTGATTTTCTACGCCATTGATGGCCGGCTACAGCACACCGAGACCGAGCGTCTGCTCGAATTCAACCCGGATCGCCTCACCTATCCGGCCAGCCGCGGGGCCATCGCCCCGTTGATTTGGAGCCTTTACGAGGCTCATCTCGCGACGCTGCACGCTGCAATCGAAAACGAGAATCACACATGAGTCAGCGGCTGGAAACGCTTGCGCTCTACAACCTCAAAGGCGGCGTCGGCAAGTCAACGGCTGCCGTCCAGCTCGCGGCGTTCGCGGCGAATTACGGCCGCCGGGTCCTCGTCTGGGATCTCGACGCCCAAGCTGCAGCGACCTGGATGCTCGGCTTGGAGGCCGGTCTCGACCAGAAAGTCCGCAAACTCGCCCGAGGCAAACGCGACTGGGCCACCAGCGTGCTCCCAACGGCCTGGCCTCGACTGTCGGTCCTGCCGGCCGATTTCGAGATCCGTCACCTCGATCGCTACCTCGACGAGGTCGACCGCCCTCAAGTCATCCTCGCACAAACCTTGGCGGATCTCGGAGACCGCTTCGATCTCGTCGTATTCGATTGCCCGCCCAGCCTGTCGACCACCGCAGAGACACTGCTGCGCACGGTCGACGTCGTTGCGATGCCCCTTATCCCGGCGCCGCTGTCGCTACGGACCTATCAGCAGATCGTCGGCTACCTCGCCGAACACCGCGTCCGGCGCCTGACCCTGAGGCCGTTCCTCTCGATGATCGATCGCAGACGGCGCGATCACCGCGACTGGGGTGACCAACTTCGCACCAGGCTGCCGACGGCCTTCCGCACCGAAATCCCCTACGCGGCGCGCATCGAAGCCTCGAGCCGCGACCGTTCCCCGCTCGCCTTTGGCGCAGCCGGGCGAAACCAGGACGCCTACGCCGACCGCGCAGCCCGAGCCTTCGAGTCGCTGTGGCTAGAGGTGGCTGGTGCGCTTCACGCAGCGCGGATTGCGGCATGAGCTCACCCTTCAAAATCCGTATGGATACACCCCTCGGACGCTACTTCTCTGCGGTCTGGCGTCTGCTGCGCTTTGATCGTCCTATCGGAATCTGGCTTCTACTATGGCCCACGCTCTGGGGCCTATGGTTGGCGGCCGACGGCGCACCGCCACTGAAGATCCTCATGATTTTTGTCACTGGCGTCGTGCTCATGCGCGCTGCTGGCTGCGCGATCAATGACTATGCGGATCGCGACTTCGACCCCCACGTCGCCCGCACCTGCAACCGTCCTCTAGCGACCGGTGAGCTCGCGCCCCGACACGCGCTCGGCTGGGCGACATTACTCGCGGCGATCAGTCTGATCCTCGTGTTGTTCACCAATGCGCTGACGATCGCCTACGCCGCCGTCGCGGCGGTCCTCGCCGCCACCTATCCATGGGCCAAACGCTTCCACTCTTTCCCGCAGGTCCACCTCGGCATCGCCTTTGCCTGGGCGATTCCGATGGGTTGGACGGCAATCCACGGCACCCATCCCGGGCCTGACGTGTGGCTACTCTTCACGATCACGATCGTCTGGATCGTCGTCTACGACACTTTCTACGCGATGACTGATCGCGACGACGACCGCAAGATCGGCGTCAAATCCAGCGCGATCGCGTTCGGCGAGCACGATCGACTGATCACGGGCCTCCTGCAAGCGATGTTCATCGCCGGTCTTGTGATGCTGGGGCTCCGGCTCGAGTATGGCATCACCTGGTTCATCGGCGTGGCGCTGGCCGGCTTGCTCTCGTTTCACCAACAGGTGCTGATCGTTTCTCGAGTGCCCGCCGATTGTTTACGAGCCTTTCGCAATAATCATTGGCTGGGCTTGATTGTCTTTTCGGCGCTGGTCATCGACCGGTTCCTGGCCGATTTCGGCAAATCCGTCGGCTAGCCGATACGCGACCATTACCGCATGGTTGACGCAGAAAGACCGAAAGCGGCGCGGGCCGCGACGCGTCGCATACCGAGCCCATTCCGTGCATGTCTGACGTCTGCCTGACCAGAAGCCAATCCTGTTGATTGGATCACCCTACGCGACGCTACCGCCGCCATCCGATCAACCGGAAACGGTCCACACGCTGTCGGCACTCGGTCAGCGCAGTCGCACCGGAGGTTACCGCCCGGCTCGTAAAAGGCTTGCCGTCCAAACGCGGGCGCCCGCGGCGCGAAGTGGCCTCGCCGCCGCCGCGAGTGACGCACCGGTCGTCATGACATCGTCGACCACCAACACGACACGATCGGGCGCAGTCCAAGATGCTCCGCTCCCGTCACGCGCTGATCCATCGGCGAGTTCGAACGCCCCGCTGGGATTACGTCGTCGCGAGCGGCGATCGAGGCCCCTTTGATGAGGCGTCGCGCGCGACCGCACGAGACACACCCGTCGCTCCCATACCTCGCAAAATTGTCCAGCATCGCGCCGAAGTCCGGCCGTCGAGTCGGCGATCGCGACTGCTGCACTCTGAACAGACAAGGCCTGACGAACCCCTGCAGACAGACCACGAGCCAGAGCCAAGGCCTGATTGCCGCCGCGCGCAGCCTGACGCGAAGGATGTAGAGGTAGTGCAACGACCTCGACACTGCGAACGCCCTCGGCGATCAAGCGTTCGGCTACCACTCCCCCCAGCCGCACGGACATCCATTCGCCGAGGATCGCCCCTAGTCGTGGGTCGAGACGGTGCTTGTACCGCAGGAGCGCCTGCGCGTGCGGCCACGCGTAGGCAAAAGCTGAAAAATGCCGCTCGACGCCATCGGGGGGCGGTCCCAGAGGACGCCCAGGCGAACTCAACCACTGCTCGTGACACCCACGACACAACTGTGCTTTTGATTGAGTCTGCAACTCGGTTGAGAGGGGGGCGCCACACAGAAGACAGGGGTGACCGCGGCGAAACCAATCCACCCACATCGTCGCCATCGCAACGAAGCGAGGGATCGCAAGGCCACAGTCCATCACCATACGAGACTTGGACCGAACTGAAACGGCCAAAGCCATCGCATCTGATCACGAGACGAGGATCTCGTAAATCGGATATTGCGCGGATCCCTCTGCATTCTCACGCTCCTTGTGTGCTTCCGAGCGGCGTTCGACCCCATCGGCCCAAGCGGATATTCAGCATCAAACGCTTTGATCAGGCCAGCGCTGGAAAGCCTGCTGCGCGTGCGCACCGCTGCATCGCACAGTGCGCGCTCGCTGAACCGCCCGTCGAGTCTCGCGACTCACAGCGGACGTTGCCCCCGCGGCTTTCCTCAGCGTTCGCTTCGATACCCGGGCATGACCCCTTCTGAGACATTCGCTCATGAATCTGTGCAAGCGCGCCAAAACGCATCTCTCTGCACCGAACAAATCGATTCAAGTGATACGATGTCTAGCCGAGTCCTCCCCCTCAACGACCGCGATGTCGCCATGACTGACAAGCCCTCTCATCACGCGGATCCGGAACCGACAGCGTCGACCCCGGCAGGCGCCAATCCGACATCCAACCGACGGGCCGCTCGTATTTTCGACGTCGGCAATCTGCTTGCGATAGGCGCTGCCGGAGTTCCTCTCTGGCTGGCCGCGCCGGGTGTCGGTCTAGGCACCATCCTCGCCGCGATTTTTGGCATCGTGCCACTCGTATTGTGGTTCGGGGCCTCAATGATGGTCTACGCCTTCAACAGCCACCACCCCCATCCGCTAGTGCGTCGTTACACCCAGTGGGCGGCCTACCGCTATTACGCGTTGATGGGATCCTTGATTGTCGTCGGAACCTTCTTCCCACCGGATCTTAACTACTATCGCGGCTATTGGCTGTTCGCCGCCGCCATCATGATTCCCTGGACCCTGCACGCTCTGTGGCAATCCAGCCGAGAAGACTGGCGCCTGGCGCATTGACGATCACGTGCCTGGCACCGCCCCTGATCGACGACCACTGACCGCGAGTTCTTCGATGACTTCAGCTCCAGACAACTGCGACCCTCACACCTCATCAACCCTGGCTCCCCAAGATGTCAACGCCGTGAAGCGCCACGACTGGAGCATCGACGAGATCATCGAGATTATCGGGCAGCCGCTCAACGATCTGCTGTTTCGCGCTCATAGCGTTCATCGCCAACGTTTCGACCCCAACGCCATCCAGCGATCGGCGCTGCTGTCCGTCAAGACAGGCGCGTGCCCCGAAGACTGCGCCTACTGCCCCCAAAGCGCGCACCACGACGTCGCTCTCGAACGCGAACGCCTGTTACCCCTCGAAGAAGTTTTGCGAGCTGCCCAGTCCGCAAAGGACCAAGGCGCGAGTCGCTTTTGCATGGGCGCCGCCTGGCGCAATCCAACCGATCGTAATCTCGAACGTATCATCGAGATGGTCGAGGCCGTTCGCGCTGAAGGGCTCGAAACCTGCGTCACACTTGGCATGCTGACCGACGCCCAAGCCAAGCGACTGGCGGACGCAGGACTCGACTACTACAACCATAACCTTGACACCTCGCCAGAGTTTTACGGCGAAATCATCACCACACGCACCTATCAGGATCGACTGGAAACACTCGCGCGCGTCCGTGATGCCGGGATTCGCGTCTGCTCGGGCGGAATCCTTGGTATGGGCGAATCGCGTCGAGATCGCGCGCGCCTGTTACAGCAACTCGCCAATCTCCCCTGCCACCCTGAGTCGGTCCCGATCAACCAGCTCATTCGTATCGAAGGCACGCCACTGGCTGACACCGCTGCCCTCGACCCAATCGAATTCGTCCGCACAATCGCCACAGCACGGATCCTGATGCCAAACTCACATGTGCGCCTGTCCGCCGGGCGTACCGAGATGAGCGACGAACTTCAAGCGCTGTGCTTCTTTGCCGGAGCCAACTCGGTGTTTTACGGCGACAAGTTGTTAACGACACCCAATCCCGGCGACGACGCCGATCAGCGACTGTTCGATCGCCTCGGCCTAAACGCCAGTCCGGCACACCTCGGCGCCTAGAAGCAGCCCAACCGCTCGATCGAGTGCGTTATCCGAGCGTCTCACGTCGCGACGCAACAGGACCACCGAAGATTCAGATAGACGTGAAAGAACCGGTCAGTCAGCCCCGCGACACCGACACCGCGGCCGAAATCCCTCCCCCCGATGAACCGCTCGACCAGCGCGCTCTGCACGACAAGCGTTACTTACCACCAACGCACAATCGACCAAGCGAACTTCTCTCCGCACCGCCCAGCCTGAACGCTGTGGCCCGGGCCTCGATTGCCGCCATCGATCAGGAAGACCGTCGGCGTCAAACCCGACGTCTTGATTCGCGACAAACGCCGCATCAGCGCATCAACGGACACGAACGCCTCGCGTTTTGCTCCAACGACTATCTCGGTCTCGCAGCCGATCCACGAATCGCGCAAGCTGCGATGGCGGCTGCCGCGACCTATGGCGTTGGTGCCGGTGCCGCCCATCTGATCAATGGCCATCACGCCGAGCACGAGGCGCTCGAGACCGAACTCGCGCAAGCGACGCGACGCGAAGCCGCGCTACTGTTCTCGACAGGCTACATGGCCAACATCGGCGTGCTGCAGACACTCTCCGATCGTCACACCGTGGTGTTTGAAGATCGCCTGAACCATGCCTCGCTGATCGATGCCGCCCGGATTCAACGCGCATCAACCCAGCGTTATGACCACGGCGACGCCCATCATCTTGCCGCTCGCCTAACCGCTCGTGCGCCGAGGCGACGGCGTCACGAACGCTGGATCATCGTTACCGATGGCGTTTTTTCGATGGACGGCGACATCGCACCACTCCCCGCCCTCGTCGAGCTCGCACAACGCTTTGACGCGTGGTTGGTCGTCGACGACGCGCATGGGTTTGGCGTTCTGGGTCATCACGGCGGCGGCACACTCGACAGCCTTCAACTCTGCGCCGCCCAAGTGCCGGTGCTGATTGCGACGCTCGGCAAAGCCCTCGGAACAGCGGGCGCCTTCATCGCCGGCGACAAAACCCTCATCGAATGGATCCGCCAACGAGCCCGAACCTACATCTACACCACCGCACAACCCCCGCTCATTGCGGCAGCAACACGTGCCGCGCTCGCGATCATGCGCGACGAACCCCAGCGGCGCGCATCGCTGCAACGCCATATTGCCAAATTCACTCAAGCGATCGATCGCACCGACCTTGAACGAATGCCGTCGTCGACGCCCATCCAGCCCATCAAGGTACCGGGCGGACACGATGCTGACGCCGTCGCGTGGGCGCAACGCCTCGACGATCTCGGTCTGTTGGTACCCGCGATCCGCTCGCCGACCGTACCGAGTGGTCAATCCCGGCTGCGGGTCACGCTCAGCGCCGCCCACACCGACGCGGACATTGAGCACTTGATCGATGCTCTGCTTGCGACATCACCGCAGGCGAGAACCTAAAAATCGAATATTTTCAATTTCTTATTTATCAACCACAAGGAATGACCCAATCGCATCAAGCGTCTTGGGAGCACCGTAATTCGCGGGATCCAAACGCTCGGGAGAACACCCATGCCCTCACGCACGTTGCTTAACGCTCTGCCCCTCGCCGCCGCACTGTTGCTCGCTGGCGGTATCACGGCCACTTCGACGGCAAACGCAAAACACGACGGTGAACAAGCCGCCAACGGCTACACGCACCAACGCGTCATTTACCACGTCAACGACTTCCAAAACGCCAACGCATCGCTCCGCAACATCAACAACCACTTGAACGCCGTGGGCGACGATCACATTGATCTCGTCGTCGTCACGCACGGTTCGGGCATCAACTTTTTGCTTGACGACGCGGTCGACGCCAGCGGCAACACGTTCGACAACGCAGTGCGCGAATTGGCCGCACGAGGCGTCCGTTTCGAGGTCTGCCGCAACACCCTGACCTCACGCAACCTCGACGAAAGCGCCTATTCGATGCTCAGCGATATCGTTGAAATCGTGCCTTCTGGCGTAGCGACCGTCGCGCAGAAGCAAATCGAGGGCTACGTCCTCGTCAAGCCCTGATCTGCCCGCCCAGCGGCCTTTGCGCGATCCGCACCGCCCACCGGCGGCAGGCCTAATCGCCCACAACCGAAGGCCTTGCTGCTGAACCAGCAGCGAGGCCTTCAAGCCAATTCGAGCAGAGATCACGGGTTACGGCCGGCCTCGTGCCGCCCACCCTTGGGCCTCAAGCCCTTCACCACAGCCCGCGAATCCCCAGAGATAACTCCGCGCTGCAGAACGCGATCACGGCTTCGATGAAGCGCAAATCATTCATCGACTCGCCGGCCCGACTCGCTCAAACCAAATCAAAAGGCGGGGCCAGAAATCGCCGCATTACGGCCATTTACCCGACATCACGCTCGACGATCATCGCACTGGCGGCATCAGCGGCAGCGAGTAAGCGATCGTCATCAAAAAAAGGTCCGGGGTCGGTTTTACGGCCAGGAGCAATTGCACTGTGATGAGCCACTGCCTCGCGCGTCAATGTTGGCTCAACCTGCCAGAGCCACGCAAGCAAACGCCCACCAGCGATGTATTGGGCCGACGTGAACGCCTCGTCATCACAGCCCTCGAATTCGATGCCGACCGAAAAGTCATTGCAACGAGGGCGTCCGTTCCACTCCGAAACGCCTGCATGCCAGGCACGCGCCGACGTCGGCACGAACTGCGTCACCGCGCCATCACGCGCAACGAGAAAATGCGCCGACACGCGCAAATCAACCAGCCCAGAAAAATACGGATCCGCATCAGGGTTGATCTGATTGGTGAACAGACGCTCGATCCAGCCACCACCATAACGACCCGGTGGCAGACTGATCGCATGAAGCACCACAAGTTCGACCCGCGCACCCTCGGGCCGAGCATCCTGATTGGGGCTGATGACGCGACGGGCCTGTGGCCACCACACGCCATCGCGCATCTCGCTGCCCGGCGGCTCAGCACCTGATGCTTCAGTGCCGGGTGCTCCGGCCTCGACCGCCGGCGTCATCAGCGCCTCAGGCTTCATCGCAACGACGATCCTCAGCGATTGCGGTCCGCGGCCCGCTCGATCGCTTCGCCTCCGCGCTGAATATCTTGTCCCAGCCCCGCGGTTGTACTGCAACCGACAACGCCCCCGCCGAATAGAATCACCAGCAGAGCGGTCGTGCCGATCCACAACCCTGCGCCGCGCAACGCCAGTGTCCGCCCACTATCTTTGCCGATCCGCATCGCCCTTCCTCCGTTTGATTAACTGAACAACCACCCATCGCGGTCGCCCGCACAGGCCATCGGGCGCCAGCGCCCAGCCACCGATCTGCTCGGCCGAGTTGAACACGCGAGGCTGATTCTGCCGTGAATCTAACGCCTCGTAACAGTCCTTCGTTCAAGCTCAGTGGCCCAACCCCGAAGGCCAGGTCTGCCGGCCAACTTCCCTCAGCCGGCCCGTCTGAGGTTCATCGATGCTCAACGCATTCGACTCACCGTCAAACACATCCGAACCAAGATGATTTGACGTGCCGTCGACTCAACTTGAGGACTCAACTCGACATTCGACGACCACGCTCACCAAGCCCCAGGCGAAGAATCCAGACATCACAAAGGCTTCCGTCGTTGCCGAAGCGCTCACGAAAGCCGCAAAGAAGTCATCGCGCGAAGCGCAAGGAGCGCAGCGACCGAAACACCACCCGCTGTGCTGCAATAGCGCAAGTATTGTGCAACGGAGCGATGCGCCCATGCAGCAATTTATCCGTCGCTTCCCTAGTATTCGCGACACTGATTCTGCAGTGCCCGCGCCCTAGATCCAGATCGCGGCAACGATGACTCATCCTCGGGGCCCCGCAAACCTCATGTTCAATTCCACGAACCCTACCGCAACGCCACCGCAGGCCTCCATGCTCGAGGGCCTCAACCCCCAGCAGCGTCGCGCCGTCGAAATCACGGACCGACCCCTGCTCGTAATCGCGGGCGCCGGGTCCGGTAAGACACGCGTCATCACGGAAAAAATTGCCTATCTGATCGAGCAGCGACGGCTGCCACCGCGCAACATCGTCGCGATCACCTTCACCAACAAGGCCGCGCGCGAGATGCAAGAGCGACTGCGTGGACGACTCGCCGCGAATCAACGTCGCGGTCTCACGGTGTCGACCTTCCACACCTTCGGACTACGATTCCTGCGCGCTGAGCTCAAGGCCTGCGGGCGTCGATCCGGCTTTTCGATCCTTGATGCACAAGACACTCGCCAACTGCTGTCCGAGCTTGTCCATCGCAGGGACGACGCCCCCGAAATCGATCTCGCCCGCAACATCATTTCGGGATGGAAAAATGACGGCCTCGATCCTGGAAGCGCGCTGGCCTGCGCCGAAACGGAATTTGACGCCCGCATCGCACAGCTCTTCGCAAACTATGAGCAAGCGCTGGTCGCCTACAACGCGGTCGACTTTGACGATTTGATTCGCCTACCGGTCGCCGCACTCGCCGACTCCGACCTGCGAGACCGCTGGCAACAGCGTATCCGTCACCTGCTCGTCGACGAATATCAAGACACCAACGGCTCCCAGTACAAACTGGTCAGGCTGCTCGCAGGGGCGGTGACACCGATCACCGTTGTCGGCGACGACGACCAATCCATCTACGCCTGGCGCGGCGCACGGCCCGAAAACCTCGCGCGCCTGGCCCAGGACTTCCCGCGCCTCGAAACGATTGCCCTCGAACAAAACTACCGCTCGACCGAAACCATCCTCGACGCCGCCAATGCGCTGATCGCGAATAACCCACACGTTTTCGACAAACGACTGTGGAGCCAACTCGGCACAGGCGAACCCATCCGCGTGCTCGCCTGTGACGACGAAGCCGACGAAGCCGCGCGCATCGTGGCCGAGATTCAAAGCGAGCGCTTCCGGACCAGACGCGCCTGGTCAGACTTCGCCATCCTCTATCGCTCGAACTTCCAGGCCCGCTCATTCGAAAAGCTGCTGCGCGAACAGGACATTCCGTATCGAGTATCGGGCGGCACCGGTTTTTTCGAGTACCAGGAAGTCAAAGACCTCGTCGGCTACCTGCGGCTGATCGCCAACCCCGACGACGATCCCGCATTCTTGCGCATCATCAACACGCCACGACGCGAAATCGGCCCCGCGACGCTCGCAAAACTGGGGCACTTCGCCGCCACGCGGGGCTGCTCTCTTGCCCGCGCCGCCGGCTCACTCGGTGCCGCACAACACCTTGATGCCCGCGCTCACGCCCGCCTCAACGACTTCGCCGACCGCGTGGCAGAGCTGCGCCACAGCGCAGAGACCACCCCGCCGGCAGTGCTGGCGTACCGACTGGTGGAAGAATTTGGCCTCGACGCATGGCTCATCGAATCGAGCCCGAATCCGAAAGCCGGCGAGCGCCGCATCGAACGTCTGCGCGAATTCATCGGCTGGATCGATCGCGCGACGAATCGCGCACGTATTCAAGCCGAAGCCGACGCCGGCGGCGGTGAAGAGTTCGTCACGCTCGACGACGAAACGCCCCATCTGACGCTGGCCCAACTGCTGGCCCGCATCTCTCTCGCCGACGTCCTCGAACGCCGCGACGACGTCGACGATCGCGTACAACTGATGACCCTGCATACTGCCAAAGGCCTTGAGTTTCCGGTTGTTTTTCTCGTCGGCTTCGAAGAAGAACTCTTGCCCCACGCACAGTCCATCGCCGACGAAGCCATCGAAGAGGAACGTCGTCTAGCCTACGTCGGCATCACGCGAGCGCGCGAACGACTTTTTTTGAGCCATGTCGGCACGCGGCGGCGCGCGGGGGAAGACAGCCCCTGCGAACCCTCTAGATTCCTGAGTGAGATACCCGCCCACCTGCTTGCTGGTGATCCGACTCCAGGAAGCGCCGCAGCCGAACAAACGCGCGAACTCACCGCCCGAGCCCACCTTGCCGGCCTCAAAGCCCTATTGAGCGACTGAAACGGACATCCGGAGCGCGCTCAGCGCGTCGACCGTATCGCGCACCAGTCAACCGCTGCCACGATCAGCCAACAGCGCAACTCGACAGTCCGGCAGCCTTCACCGTCCGATCAGAACCTTTCGGTCATACCCTGAAGCGCCCGAGGACGGCCTCAACCGCAGACTGCAACTCGGCCAGGCGATCGGCCTCGACACCCACTTCTCCGAGCGTATCGAGCAAGGTCTGAAGGGCATCGCTGGCACGCTGGAGATTACTGGCGATCTCCTCGACCACTGCACTTTGCTGCTGCGTTGCCGACGCATTCTCGGCGGCTCGCTCGACGATCTCGCGGACAGCCGTCTCGATCGCGTGTAACCCGCCATTCACGTTGGCCGTACGCTCCATCGTCGTCTCGGCATCATCGACGCTTGCCTGCATGCGGCCCACCGCATCGTCCGCAGCGCGGCGCAGCCGCTCGATCATGTCTTGTATTTCTTCGGTCGATTTTTGCGTCCGAGTTGCGAGCTGACGCACCTCGTCCGCCACCACGGCAAAACCGCGGCCGTGCTCACCGGCGCGCGCAGCCTCGATCGCCGCATTCAACGCCAACAAATTGGTCTGCTCGGCGATTTCACGAATCACGTTGACGACTTGAGTGATATGCCGACTCGAGTCCCCAAGATCGCGCACCGTCGAAGCCGCCCCCTCGATCTGCGCCAATAACCCGGACATCGAGCGATTGGTCTCGCCCATCAACGCCAGACCCTGCGTCACCTTTCCCGCCGCACCTTCGGCGGCATCGGCACCAAGTCGGGTGTTGCGAGCGATCTCCTCGGCACTGGCGCCGAGTTCCTGCGCGGCAGAGGCCACCATCTCGAGATCAGCACGCTGGTCACGCAGACATGTCAGCGCACCCTCGGCACCCGTCTCGAGACGCTGCGCCACCGGTGCGAGTGCAGCCGCCGCCGCACGCGTCTCTGTCACCGTCTCGCCCAGTCGCGCCTGGAACCGATTGAAGGCCGACGCGATCTGATTCAGCTCGGCCAAGGAACTCGCCGGCAAACGCTGGGTGAGATCGGCATCCGCAGTATCGAGCTGCGCAAGCGCCGCGATCGTGTTACGCAACCCCTGATGGATCCCGCCGATCATGAAGACGCCCACGATGACGAAACCGACAATGAACAGCGCGACACCCGTCCACGCCACCCACTGAGCGCGCACGGCGACGGCGTCTGCTTGCGCGGTGCGCTCGTCCAGGTCTCGAGTGATCGCTTGCCGCAGTATCGTCGTGGTCTGGTCGACGTCGACACGTAGCGGCGCAAAAGTATCCGTCAACAACGCACGGTCGCGAAAAGCCTGATGACTTCCATGCACCGCAACCAATTCCGGCAGGATCACCTTTAGACGATCGACGGCCTCTTCGATCTCCTCGAGCAACACGACTTGCTCAAAATCGATGGCCTCGTCTTGCGACGCGATCGCAGCGATATCCTGTTCGACCTGTGCGATGGAAAAATCGATGTTATCGGCAAAGCTCTGCGTTCTAAATGCAATGAAACCGCGAATATTGGCCGTGATGTTGACCGCCTGAATACGCAGGTTTTGTAACGCTTCAAGTCGCGGCTCCGATCGCTCACCCAACGGCCTTTGGCTCTCGATCGCGACCATCTGCGCCGCGGCACCCGATATCGACATCGTCGCAGGATTGATTTCGCGATTGGCGAGTGCCAGCGCCGGCATGCGATACGCCTCGTCCTCGCTCATTCGTTGGACCGGCTCGAGGGACTCGACAAATACGCGATGTGCCCGTTCGAAGGCCGCCAACGCCTCGGACGCTGCCGCATCGTAAGGCTGTACCGCCAGCGCGAGCTGACGCTCCAGACCTTGGGCCAGCAAGCGACGATCTTCGTCGAACGCTTCGATGGTCTGTTCAATCGCGGAAATTCCTTGGCCATCGCGCTGAACCAAAGCAAAGGAAAAATCCGTGATCAAAGCCGTCGCCCGCGCCTGCGTCCGATCAAGCTGACGCACGATTTCCTGAGCCTCAGCCTGCTGCTCGATCGCTTGGCTGTAACGATGGGTCGCCCACTGCGACAACAACATCGTGCTTGCCAAAGCCGCCACAGCTAGAGCGAAGCCTGCCGAGAGAAGCCACCTGATCGATACGCGCATATGCTCTTCGTCCTGTGTCCCGTTTCTTCGCCACCGCGATTCGCGCGAACGGTCGATCCGCTCGGGGCCAGCAAGCGGATCGCCTGAAAACGCGAGCGCGAGATTCATGAACGACCGCCCGAACGCACCATGTCTCGCCAGATGCCAGAGTCTGGCGGCGTCTTCGTCGCTGACAATTGACGCTTACGAGTCGAATCGCGAACTCGAATCGCTTATCGGCATCCACTCACACGCACGCGCTCACGCACACCCGCCTTAAAGCGGTGACGGCGAGGCAAGACCAAAGTTGAGTTCAACCGTCCAGACCTGTCCTGACACCGACCCAGCACTCGCGCCAGTGCGATTCGTACAAGTGCCAAAAGCATGGACGGATTAACGACGGGCAGGCTTCCCAATCTCGCCCAGAAAGAAGCGAGATCACCACCGAAAGGCGCTGCGTCTATCGCGTCAGGCCGACTCGAGCGCCTCCCACTCGATGAGAAGCGCTTCCAGCTCCTGCTCGATCTCGGCTGTGCGCTCAGTCGCGGCCTGCAGCGCCTGAAAATCGTTGACCATCGCAGGATTGGCCAATCGCGTCGCCAATTGCGCCTGCTCACGCTCCAGTTCGGCGATCGCAGCCGTGACCTCGGACAACCGCCGCTCTTCCTTGTACGAGCGCTTGCGAGCCTTGGGAGGCGCCGGTCGCGCTTCGGCTGCAGGCGCCGTCGCATTCGCTGCGTTTACCGCGCGTTCGGTCGCCGCATCCTCGGCCGCAGCGCCGTCGTCGAGCAAGCGTTCTCGCACCGACGCCGGAAGATCGGAAAAGCCGCCAACGTACTCGCTCACTCGACCGTCACGGGACACGACAAGCGTCTGCGTCACCAGCGCATCAAGAAAAGCACGATCATGACTCACGATCATCAAAGTGCCGTCAAAACCGGCGAGAGTCGTTTCCAGCAACTCGAGAGTCTCAACATCGAGGTCGTTGGTCGGTTCGTCGAGCACCAAAAGGTTAGCCGGACGCAGCAGCATTCGCGCCAACAACAGTCGTGCGCGCTCGCCACCCGACAACACGCCCACCGGCTGGCGCGCGCGCTGCGGCGGAAACAAAAAATCCTCCAAATACGACAGCACATGGCGGGTCTGATCACCGATCGTGACCCGATCGCGTCCATCGCCGACGGTATCCGCGACACTGACAGACGGATCGAGCGCCGCCCGTGTCTGATCGAAATAACCGACTTCAAGCTTCGTACCGATACGTAAAGTGCCCGCCAGCGCCGGCAACTGACCCAGCAAGCCGCGGATCAACGTCGATTTACCGGCCCCATTGGGGCCCACGATGCCGATGCGATCACCCCGTTGAACGACGAGATCAAACGGCTGGATCACTCGCGTCTGACCATGGCCAAGCGCCAAACCATCGGCCTCGAGAACCCGCTTGCCGGAACGCTCACCATCACTCAACGAAATCCGTGCCTGACCCAAGCGCTCGCGACGCTCGGCCCGCTCGACGCGCAACTGCTCCAGGGCCCGAACCCGACCCTCGTTGCGCGTACGGCGCGCCTCGACACCACGTCGAATCCACGCCTCCTCCTGCGCCAGCGTCCGATCGAACTCGGCTCGCGCCTTGGCCTCATTCTCGAGGCGAGCACGACTGCGCTCGATAAAGGTCGCGACGGGCGGCGGATGATCGAATACACGGCCGCGATCAAGCTCGATGATCCGCGTCGCCAGCGCATCGACAAAGGCTCGATCATGAGAGATGAACACGATCGCGCGCGCCGCACTGGGCAGCGTGCGCTCGAGCCAACCGATCGTCGCCAAATCGAGATGGTTGGTCGGCTCATCGAGCAACAACAAATCGGGCTCGGCGACTAGAGCGCGCGCCAACCAGACCCTACGCTTCATCCCTCCCGAGAGATCGGCGAATCGCGCATCCGGGTCAAAGCCGAACCGCGACACGATCGCATCGACCCGTGCCGCCGCGCGCCAACCATCCGCCGCATCCAAATCCGCCTGCGCCTCAGCCAACGCATCGAGCGCTGCAGCATCACCACTCTCGACCGCCCGTGCACAGGCGTGATAACGCGCCAACATCTCACGCTGCCCCGCCAAGCCCTCGGCGATCACCGCCCATACGCTCGCCGAAGCGTCACGGCAAACCAGCGAATCAGGGGCTCCGGTCTTATCGTGGTCACGGTTGGATTCGCTCGCCGAACGAGAGATCTCCGGCACCTCCTGAGTCAGTGTGGCGTGGCGCAAATC
>JBKBII010000002.1:324834-338509 GCA_046299415.1 Thioalkalivibrionaceae bacterium
CTTATCGTGGTCACGGTTGGATTCGCTCGCCGAACGAGAGATCTCCGGCACCTCCTGAGTCAGTGTGGCGTGGCGCAAATCGCCCTCATACACCACACGCCCATCATCGAGCGTCTGTTCGCCGGTCAGAACGCGCAACAACGTCGATTTGCCCTCGCCGTTGCGTCCCATAATCGCGACGCGCTCACCGGCTTCGATCGCCAACGTGACGTCATCGAGCAACCGCCCCAATCCAAAGGCCAGACTCGCGTGCTCCAACCGAATCAAACTCATTCCGCCTCCTGCATACGCGCCGCGGACACGACCCCGGCACCGGACAACACCGCCAAGGCCAGGATCGCGACCTCGGTTCCAGCCAACTGCGCCACGAGCCCAAAAAACCCGCCGACCAGCAGCAACACGCCAATGACACTATTACTGACAGCGGTATACGCGGCCCGATTGGTCTCATCGCCCAGGTCAACAAGATACGTCTTGCGGCCCAAACGCACCCCGGCATGCGCGACGCCGAGCACAAAAAACAGCACCGCAAACACCCAGCCGGCCAGCGCGTCGACGCCCAGTGTCCAGACCAGCGCCACTGTCACCGCGCCAACCAACGTCGCCAGAGCGCCGGACAGCATCAAAACAATACGTGACGAACGATCGGAAAACCGCCCCCAAAATGGCGACGAGAGTGACTGCGCCAAGCCCGTCGCAATGATCAACAACCCCAGCGTGACAAAGTCACCCGACGACACCTCCTCAGCCAGCAAAACGTAATACGGCAGCGCCAGGGCCGTACTCATCAACAACGCCCGCGTCAGCACAAAATGTGCAAACGGTCGATCGTCGCGCAACAGTCGCAGCTGAGCCAGCGCCTCAGCCAAAGCATTCGCTCCACCCTCGGTGGCTCCGGGCTGTTCTTCGAGCCGCCAGAACAAGGTCCCCGCCAAAAACCACAACCCAGCCGCGATCGCGAGCAAGGCCGCAAAAACCGCAATGCCGCCATTACTGGGATCGTAGAGAAAGAAAAAGACACCCACGCCGAGGGTCACAACACCAGCCGCTGCTGCGGCGTAGCCCATGACTCCGCCGCGTTGAGTTTTCGCCACCGTTTTACCGAGCACATCCTTGGCCGCCACCGACGACACACCGCGCGACAAGGAAAACACCACCAACAATGCAAGGATGGCGAAACCGGCCGCCGTTCCCTCCAGCGTCAACGCGACAACCGCCATTCCCGCGACCGCTGCACCCTGACCGAACGCCCCCAAGATCCAGAATCCTTTGCGAATTTCACGCGCCCGAATCTGAGCCGCAATCAACAGCTGCGGCAACAACGAACCCGACTCTCGGATCGGCACCAGAAATCCGGCGAATGCCGCCGGCGCACCCAAGGCGCCCAGCAGCCAGGCTAAGACGATTCGCGCGGACGCCAGCTCGTCGCCGATCTTGGTCAACGTATTCGTCACCAAGTGAATGACGTAGTTTTTGGGCTGAGCGCGGCAAGCGGCTTCGGGGATGTCCTTGCAGACCCGCGCATCCTCGTCACCGGTCAACAACGCATACGTCTCCCAAACCGCTCGCCCGGTCGCCGTCTTTGGCGTCTCTCCAGACGGATCACTGCCCGACGACTCATCGCCAGAGTGGCCTGCGGCGGGTGAAGGCGAATCGTTGACTGCAGCCATCACTGATCTCCTGTCCTGAATGCAAAAGCGCACGCAACCGTTCAATGGTCGCGCATCGGCCCACGTTCACGGTCGGCCCCGATATCACAGCGTTCCGGCGCGGCGTCGCACAGGCGATCATTCACTGCGCGCCGACGTCACCTGAGCAACGACCGAAACTCGAAGGTCCCGCGTCACGACACAGCTCGACCGCCCCGTCATCGGATCGCGACGTAGCGAAGTCCAGAGCTTGGCAAACCCACAACGCGCCCAAAAGACAGCCAATTCCGGCGTCTCACCGAAGCTCGCGGCCAGCGTCGTGACCCCTGCTGCCACGGCCGACTCAGCCACCGCATCGAGCAACGTCCGCCCCATCCCCTGACCACGATAAGGCGGCGCAACCAACAACCGAACTACTCGCCAAGCCGACGAGCCTGCAATCTCGTCTCTGCCGCACAGCGCCGCAGCGCCGGTGACTCGCGCCGAACCCGGGCGCCGACGCCCCCCGCGTATTTCCTCGCGAAGACTCGCATCGAGACCCGGCTCATGCTGCACTAGAACCGCCGCGACGAGCGATACCTTTGCATCGGCATCGGCCGAGGAAGGCACGCGCTCGATGGTGAACAAGCGCAGCGAATCATCATCGAGCCACCGCCAGATATCTGCGGGCCGCGTACGATAATGCCCGCGAGCCAACCAATTGAGCGCCGGGCGCACGGATTCCAACGACGATTCCGTCACGCCACGGGTCGTCAACACCACATGCTCCACCGCCTCGGTCCCGCGCATTTCGGGTTCGTCTGATTCAGACTCACTGTTGCCGCGCAACCAATGCGTCAACAACCTCGTCCGCGCACGTTCCGGGCCTTCATTCACCCCAGACCGACCCGACTCCGCGACTCGCGCTGCGGACTCGCCTGCAGTCCGCGCGAGACCACGCCCAACCACAACCGGCGTACGATCCGAACCGGTGCTCCGCGCAAACACTCGAGGACCGATTTCCGGCCACCAGGCATCGAGCCAACGCCCAACGGCATCGTCAGTGTTCGCGCGTCGAGTGTCGCGCAACACGATTTCGGTTACGCGACACGATAAGCGCGACAATCCCGCGAGTAACAGATGCTCAAAACTCGATCCGGAACCTTCATAGCCGGCCGTCGTCGTCACTAGGCACAACGCGCGCCCCTCGCGTGCCCAGCTCAAAATGGTCTCAACCGGCCACTGTGCCGCTTCCTCAACGATCCAGAACACCTGACCGGATCCAGACCCAGTCTGGATCGGGTTCGCGCCGACTGGCGGAGACGAATGTCGAACCAGACGCGCACCGCCTGCTGCGGCCACAACCTCAAAGCGAGCACTCGCAGTCGGATACCGCGCGATCAACACAGGCGCCGATCCCCGCTCGATCCGGGTAAGCGTCCCGCCTTTGAAACCGAGCGCGGCCGCGCCGCGCCCAGCCACCTGCAACCACGCCTCGGCGACCAAGGTCGACTTGCCCGCCCCGCGCGGCCCCTTTACCAGAACCACTGATGGCACGCCCGAGCCGTCAAATCCGCCACAGCCGATACCCGACGCCGCACGAGTCTCATTCCACTGCGTCAGGCTTGGCGCACACGTCGAGTTCTGAATGTCGATCGATGCACGGGTCCGAGACGATTCAGGGGACGGGTCGCAGCGCGTATCCAACTGCCAGCACATCCACTGAGTAAGCCACTCGCGATGACGATCGACGTCACCATCGGCTCGTTTTTCGATGGCCTGCACCGATGATTCACGCTTGATCGAGGCGTTCTCGTCGGTGCCATTCAAGCCGCGCGAAAAATGGCTCGCGTCAAGGGCAGTGCCCGCGTTGGCCGCTGCGACAGTCGCGCCGGCCGACGCTTCGCCACCCTGCCCTACCGATAAATATCCGAATGGAGCGAATCGTGGGGGATGATCAGCCGCACAGCAGGTTGCCGAAACCGATCGAGCCGTCGACGACTCTCTTGCGCGAGCGCGTATGGCCCCGGGCCGAGCCAGATTCTCTAGCGCACTCTCGCGCTCACTCTTGTCGTGCTCATCGATTTTCGAGCGGCCCTCATTCAACGGACCGACTGCAATCGCCTCGCAGGCGTCAAGAACATGGCACACAAAGCGACTCGATCTCCGGCGAGCCAACGCGGGATCAAGCCAAAACTCGAGCTCGCCTCCAGCACGCAACGCCCCGACCACGGCGGCAACCGCATCCAGCCAAGCCGGCGTAATGCATGCGTCGACCAGCACGAACATGCGTGCGATCTCGCCGCCGAGATGCTGATGCGCATTGGCCCGTTCGAGCCACACCCCCGGCGCCAACGAATCGATCGCCGCAAACAGCTCAGGGCTCGCCCGCCGATCACCGAGAACGACCGTTCGCGCCGACACACCAGCCTCGGCCGATCTTTTGACGCGCTGCGCACGATGGATGCTGGGCGACCAACGCACACCCTGACCCGACTGCTCGCCGACAGGGTCGGCACACCCAGACTCTTCGATCTCGACACCCATCCGCCGACACGCCTGCGTGACCGGATCGTCGGACGACAACTCGACACAACGCAGACGCCGCGACTGCAGCCCCATCAAAACCAACCCTCACCGAGAGGTGTCGCATCACCCTTCTGCATCATTGACCTAACAGTCGGCGCGACGATACACCGCCAGCGTCGACATCCGGCCAATACGACACCCCTCACCCCTCGGCCCCGGCCTCGGCAACCGATTCGTCGTCGAGCGCAGTGATCAGAGGCATGATCGCACCCTTGAATCGAAAGAACCCGTGAGTCGCGTGTGGCCATAGCCGTCGATCCCAGGCGCGACTCCACCACCACCACTCGAGCCCGGCCTCGGTGGCGCACGTGACCAAGCGCTCGGCGAGATCACGATTCGGGCCCACAGGCATCCAGGCACACGCAACCTGACGTACCCCCGATGCTGCAATCTGCCGAAAATCATCGGTCACCTGCAGCCATAGTGCGGTCTCGTTGGTCGCCGATGCTCGCCACCAACGCGCCTGGTCGTTCTCGCGACCTCGACGCGACTGGCCATGCGTCGGAGTCGACCGCGGCGCAGCCAGCTCCGGGAGCGAAAAACCAAGCTGAGCGGAGAACTGGGCCGACGCTGCAGCCGTCCAGGCGACCACGCCTTCATCGACCATTTGTTCCGATCGCGACGTCCTGCGCGCTGTCGTCTCGAGCACCGCAAGGGCATCGCAGCGCGCATCAGGGCCACCTGCCTGCCGCACCGCGGTGCACGATTCACCGATCTGCAACTCATGTCCGCAAGCCACCGCCGGACCGCTCAAATCATCATCATGCAACAGCCACATCGTCGGCTGGGTCGCATCGAACGCGCCCCCCGCGCGCCGCTGAGCCGAAATCCAACGCGCGCTGGGTAACCGTCGTTCATCGGCGGGAGGGTGACCATCAAACGGCAACGCCTCGGCGTTTTCCTCGAGTCGACCGCGCGGATCGAAGCGCCCCCGGGTAAAACGGGCAATGTTGTCGGCCCGCGCCAGATAATGCTTGCCCGGCGTTTGCAATCCCGCCACCCACCGCCACGACAACGTGTTCGACGCGCTATCGCCATCGAGCAAATGGCGCATAAAAAAATCCGCGCCACGCGCCCACGGGAGGCCCAATGTAAAGATCCAGATTGACGCAAACCACATGCGCTCGTGATTGTGAAGCCAGCCGTACTTGCGCAGCGCGTCGACCCAAGCGTCGAAGGCCTCGATGCCCGTCGCCCCCGCTTCGGCACGCGCGATGGCCTGCTCGACGGCACGAGGCTGCGCGATCGCCGCCAAACGACAAAACTCGGACCACCGTGATGGCCGAAGCTCCAGCCATCCTTTCCAGTACGTCCGCCAGCACACCTCCTGCACGAACTTCTCGGCTGCCGCACCATGACGGCGATACGCGGCGACGGCGACGTCCGCCTCGGTGATCTGGCGCGTACGCAACCAAGGCGAAAGCGCCGAAATCCGGCCGCGCTCAAGCGCGGCATCGGTGCCAGACTCACCACTTCCTGCCCAGAAGGGCGCCTCGGCATAATTACGGCCCGCGGCGTAAGCCGCGCCGGCATTCGTCAACCACGCCTCAAGGCGCGCGCGACCCACGGACAGATCTGCAGACGGGAAACATCGCGTCATCATCACCTCGGCCTCGATCAGAATCTGAAATCACTCCACGCGTGCGACCTCGTTCGTCGCGGTCGCTCGGCAGCCCAGCAGAGCCAAAGTGCGTCATCACGTTCGTCTGTGACCCACCTTCAAACGGAACGCCGCCACCGTGCCAACACGAGCGCCTTCCGCGTGGCGCGGCGCCCCGCCCAAACCATCGACGTCTTTTCAACGCCGGCGTGGCAACGCATTCTCGAACGCCCGCGAAACTCCAAAAGGGACCCAACCGCTACCAAAGCGTTCAAGCCCCTCTTCAAGTTCCCCGGAACCAGCAAACGGCAAGTCACAACGCGACGGTTTTTTAACGTGGTTCACGGCCGTCGGTTGACACTGAAGTACAAGTTACGTACAACCCGATTCGAACACAGGTATTGTGTTCATTCGCCGAGCGTTGGCGTTCTAAAACTGGCCAGCGTATGATTTCGGCGTGGTCGGGGTTGCGGGCTCATCCGATCTTGTGGTCACAAGCCGCTTCGGTAGCAGTGTCGTTGGACTCACCACCACGTCGTTTTGACTCGTTTTTGAGAGGTTCGTGCTGTGCATACTGGTGTGGTCAAGTGGTTTAACGAAAGCAAGGGTTTTGGTTTCATCACCCCCGATGACGGCGGCAAGGACGTTTTCGTCCATTTCTCCGCCATTGACGGCTCGGGTTTCAAGACGCTGGCCGAAGGTCAGAAAGTCTCTTTTGAAATCCAGCAAACCCCGAAAGGCCTGGCGGCCGGTTCGGTTCGCGCGCTCTGATCGAACGACGCAGTCGCTCGTAGAACACGCAGTTCGGGTTGCCGGTCACGGCCGCCCGGAGAGCCCGGGCAGCGACCCGGGCTTTTTTGTGACTAAACCCGTCGCTCGTCTCGTCCTCGCCGCGCGCCACCAGACCCGCCAGATGCAAAGCGCAAATGCAAAGCGTCTGCGAAAGATGACCCAGCGTGCGCGTCTCACCGCATCCCATAGCGCTCGCGATAGGCACGAATCGCCGACAGCCGCGCAGTACTCTCGGCGTCAGCGTCATCGATGGCGTCTGCGACCCACGCCTCGAGATCACGAAAGCGCGCGACCGGCACGACGTCCAGCCCCTCATCGCGCTCCAGCTCACCAATCGCGGACAATCCAGAGGGCCCCACCTCCTCACGATCGAGCGCCACGGTGACAGCGACCGGTATCGCCCCCGCTCGGCGAATGATGGCCAGCGCCTCACGAATCGCCGTACCCGCTGTGATGACATCGTCGACGATCAGGATTCGGCCACGCAAAGGCGCGCCCACCAAAGACCCACCCTCGCCGTGATCCTTCGCCTCCTTGCGATTGAAAGTCCACGGCAAATCGCGCTGATGATCGCGCGCCAACACCATCGCCACCGCCGCCACCAGCGGAATACCCTTGTACGCCGGCCCGAAGAGCCCATCGAATTCGAGCCGCGACGCCACGATCGCCTGAGCGTAAAAACGCGCCAAACGGTCAAGATCGCCACCAGTCAAAAAAGCCCCTGCGTTAAAAAAATAGGGACTGATTCGTCCCGATTTCAGCTTGAACTCGCCAAACTTCAGCGCCGCTCGTTGCTGGCAAAACGCCAGGAATTCCGCTGTATGGCTTTCGGTCATCGCAGTCCCCACAAGTCAGTGATTTACCAGCTGGCCGCATGATCCAGCCCCCACCGCGGTCCAAGGCCCGCCCACCCGGCTGACAGCCTTTCGCCACGCGCTCAGCCGAAAACATCGCGGATAGTGACACCGGACAAGCCTGTTCACCCAAAGTGTTCCGGAGCCCACTGCGGAGGTGTCGCTATGTTTGCATCGAGCGTCACCAAAGTCTCATCGTGAGTCTCAGTGTGCCAGCCCGGCGCTCTCCACCCACACGGACCGGCGTGACCGCGCTTATCGCGAGTTCAAACCATTCAGAGCGATTACTGTGACGCCAGGTGCGCTCGCAAAATCTCGCCCCAGCCCCATCTCCCCCTGACCCATCAAAGCCCCCAGCGCCGGGCGTGAACCCCTAAAGGGGCCTGCACGCGCGCCACGCCCCCTTTCACGCTGATCGCACGCAAGCTCTCTTTCGAGCGCGGCGTTTTCGGGTTTGTCCTCAAACCCACCTCCCGACGAGGTCGAAATGGCAGACTCGCTCAACCGGATCAGCCAACCGAATCAGCGAGCGAACGCGTTTGGTTAGGTCAGTGCAAAGGAGACGTCGCCTTACGCCCAGAATCGCTCGAACTCGACCCACAAGCGGACAACACCACACGCAGCGTGTTAGCGAGTCAAATGGAAACATTGCGACACGCCTGATGCAACGCTGGCCCCGGAGTATGGTCTGAAAACTGTATTTTTTTGAATCGCCAACTAAGCCGGGTTGACACCTCCATAACCCGACCGCTCAAGCGATCCAAAACCGGGGCAATGCAGCCGAATCGACGAAACCCGCTGCCCTATCGATGAGTCGGGCGCACCGGACCCTGCCAAGCGCGTCAGTTCGTCGACCTGATGCAAAACTGAGTACCGACACCCGAATGGACCGCAGGGTCACGCCTTTCGATGCGGTCGAATGCTCGCTCGCCAAAAACGACCAGATTGACTCCACTGAACTTGCCTCGCCCATCGACTGAGGATTCCCGAGGCGCCGGCCTGCCCACACCTGTCACAAGGATCACCATCATGACCATTCGTGCTTATGCAGCCGATGCACCGCGCACCCCGCTACGTCCTTTCGAGTTCGACCCCGGCCCGCTGGCGGACGAGTGGGTCGAAGTCGCTGTCGAGCACTGCGGCATTTGCCATTCTGACCTCTCGATGATCGACAACGATTGGGGCCAGACGACCTATCCGATCGTTGCCGGACACGAGGTTGTCGGTCGCGTCGTAGCCGTGGGGACCGGCGCCAAACGAGTCAAAGTCGGGGACCTTGTCGGGGTCGGCTGGTTCGCGTCGAGCTGCACTGAGTGCAACACCTGCCTCGGCGGTTCGCAAAATCTGTGCGCCGACGTGACAGGGCTCATCACACACCACCGCGGCGGCTTTGCGGAACGGGTACGCGCCCACTGGCTTTGGACCACACCGCTGCCGGACAACCTCGATGCGTCGACCGCAGGTCCGCTACTCTGCGGTGGCATCACAGTATTCGGCCCAATTGCAAACTTTGGCGTGAGACCAACCGATCGCGTCGGCGTCGTTGGGATCGGCGGACTCGGCCATCTTGCAGTCCAATTCCTTCGCGCTTGGGGATGCGAAGTGACGGCATTTACCTCGACGGCGTCCAAACGCACCGAAGCGCTGAACCTCGGCGCGCATAAGGTTGTTGCGAGCAACGACCCGGCTGCGCTCAAGCCGCTCGCGGGCCAGTTCGACTTCGTGCTGGTGACCGCCAATGTGCCGCTTTCGTGGAACGACTATCTCGCGGCGCTCGCCCCGCGCGGTCGTCTCCACATCGTCGGCGCCGTTCTCGAGCCGATCCCAGTGCCCGCTTTTGCACTGATCGGCGGTGAAAAACAGCTCTCAGGCTCGCCGCTTGGAAGTCCAGCGACGATCACCGACATGCTCGAATTCTGCGCTCGCCATCAGATCGCGCCGCAAGTCGAGCGCTTTCCGTTCCGGCAGATCAATGACGCGCTCGATCATCTGCGCGCGGGCCGGGCACGCTGGCGAATCGTGCTCGATGCCGATTGGGACCACTGAACAACCGCAGTAACGCGCCTTTCAATCCCCGGGCCGTCGAGTCTCGATGCGCTGGCGATGCCGACAATCATCGGCGGCACCCGCTCGGTATCGCGCGCCCACCATTCAACGCCAAACCGATCTAGGCTGGGCGTTGAATGGTGGGGGTAGAGTTCCACTATAAAGAAAACGCTGATCCACGGCCCTGCGGAAGTCAGCGACTAGATTGTAGTGAATAAGGGCAAAAGGGGGGGCGCTCAACGCCCCTCGCTGCACCTCGACACGCTCGCCGACCCCCGGCGAGGTCGGTCCGGTGGGCACCGGCGACGGCAAACTCGACCCTGCCGCTGCGCTCGTCAGGCAGCCGTTGGCATGGAGTTGCGGCCTACATCTTCATATTATCATCATTTTGAGCTGCACCTCGGCGTTTTTTGCGACCGATTTACGTTCGTTTTGGATATGCATATACTTCCGCAAAAGCGACTAAAACCAACACACGAACATGTCCAGCGACCGACTCCCGGAGATGACTCAGGCGCAACGCGACCGGCTCGCGTTCGTTGAGCTGCGCCTGCGGTTCGTTGGCGAGATCCGCCGGCAGGACTTGGTGACGCGCTTCGGCATCCAGGCCGCTGCGGCTACGCGCGACATCGCGCAGTACAAGGAGCTGGCGCCGCGCAACCTCGAGTACGACACCAAGGGCAAGGTCTACGTCCGGGCCTCCTGGTTCCGGCCGCTGTTCGACTTCCCCGCCGAGCGCGTCCTGACCTGGCTGTCGGACGGTTACGGCGACGGCGAGCCGATCCGCTGGAAGGGCGTGGTCCCGCAAGAAGGCACGGCCCTGCCGGGCCAGCTCGACCTGGAGATGCTTTCTGTCCTGACGCGGGCGATCCATCGCAACGCGGCTGTCGAGGTCGCCTACCGCGCGCTGTCGAGCGGGCTGACCACCCGGGAAATCGTGCCCTTCACGCTCGCCGACAACGGCCAACGCTGGCACGTGCGCGCTTTCGACCGCCGCAGCGGCGAGTTCCGGGACTTCGTCCTGGCGCGCCTGGCCGACGCCAAGATGCTGCCCGGCCCGATCAACGAGCACGAGCTGCCTGCACAGGACATCCAGTGGAACCGGGTCACTGAGCTCGAGCTGGTGCCGCACCCGGCCAACGTCCAGCACCCTGACACCATCGAAGCCGAGTACGGCATGGAGAACGGCGTGCTCAAGGTCCGGGCCCGTGCCGCGATGGCGGGCTACCTGCTGCGCCGCTGGAACGTCGACTGCACCGAAGACCACAGCCTCAAGGGCGGCGAGTTCCACCTCTGGCTGCGCAATCGCCAGGCCTTGTACGGCGTGACGAACCTGGTCCTGGCGCCGGGCTACGACGGTCACGGCGACGAGTGATGACGAACATGGTCTGCATCGCCCTCAACCCCCACGCCCGAAAGGAGCCCCACCATGGCTAAGCCCCCTGCCAACCACGGCAAGCAATGGACGCCTGCCGACGTCACGCAGCTCAAGCAACTGGCGAAAGAGAACACGCCCACGCGCGTCATCGGGTTGAAGCTCGGGCGCACGGAAGACTCGATTCGCGCCAAGGCAGGCGATGAAAACGTCTCCCTCAAGCCCACCAACCAGTCACCGTACAACCGGCGCAAGCCCTGATCCATCGGGACCGGAACGACAAGGGGCGCGCCGTGCTGAAGCTCGAACAGATCCAGAAGAACGCGGCCATCTCGGGCCTGGAGCCCGGACAGGTGGTGCGCATCGTCACCACCGAGCTGGTCGGTGACAACGCCCTGACCGTCTATTACAAGACCGCCGACGGCAAGCTGCTTGAGCGGATGCTGTTCCGCACCGACGAGGCCAAGCTGTCGCTGGCTGAGTCAGGGCGCCCCTGGGCCTTCGACGCTCCCGGTGAGGAGTTCAAGCTCGCGGCCGAGGCGTACCGGATCAACCTGGCCCACCTCTTCGATCCGATGATGGCCGTCCACACGTCGAACGTGGAGCCGCTGCCGCACCAGATCACGGCCGTCTACGAGTCGATGCTGCCCCGCCAGCCGCTGCGCTACGTGCTGGCGGACGACCCCGGTGCGGGCAAGACCATCATGGCCGGCCTGTTCATCCGCGAGCTGCTGATGCGCGCCGATGCCAGGCGCGTGCTGATCGTCGCCCCCGGCAGCCTGGTCGAGCAGTGGCAGGACGAAATGTTCGAGAAGTTCGGCCTGACGTTCTCGCTGTTCTCACGCGAGCAAGTCGAGCAGTCCCGCAGCGGCAACCCGTTCGACGACATCGACCTGCTGGTTGCCCGCGTCGACCAATTGGCCCGCGCCGAAGACTTGCAAGAGAAGCTGCGGCTATCGCACTGGGACCTGGTGGTCGTCGACGAGGCGCACAAGCTGTCGGCCCACTGGTTAGGAAGCAAGATCGACAAGACGAAGCGCTTCCAGCTGGGCAAGTTGCTGGGCTCGATCACGCGGCATTTCCTGCTGATGACCGCCACGCCCCACAACGGCAAAGAAGAAGACTTCCAGCTCTTCATGTCGCTGCTGGACGCCGACCGCTTCTCCGGAAAGTTTCGCGATGGCGCGCACAAGGTCGACGTCACCGATCTGATGCGGCGCATGGTCAAAGAGGACCTGCTCAAGTTCGACGGCACCCCGCTGTTCCCGGAGCGGCGCGCGTACACCTGCAACTACGCGCTGTCCGATCTCGAAGCCGCGCTCTACGCCGCCGTCACCGATTATGTGAAGGAGGAAATGAACCGGGCCGATCAGCTCGATGGTCAGCGTAAGGGCACCGTCGGCTTTGCCCTGACTTCGCTGCAGCGCCGGCTGGCCTCCAGCCCCGAGGCGATCTATCAGTCACTCAAGCGTCGCCGCCACAAGCTCACGCGCCGGGTCGAAGAAGAAAAACTGCGGAGCCGCGGCCAGTCATTGGCTGAGA
Source organism: Thioalkalivibrionaceae bacterium (assembly GCA_046299415.1). GTDB lineage: Bacteria > Pseudomonadota > Gammaproteobacteria > Ectothiorhodospirales > Ectothiorhodospiraceae > JBKBII01. The sequence goes on from JBKBII010000002.1 coordinate 337,261, forward strand.
CCCTCGGCCCGAATGGCTTCAACATCGCCCCGGAGGATATTTGGGTATCCGACGACGCGCTGTCGCCCGACGACTACGAGAACTTCGAAGAGGCGGTCGTCGATCAGGCCACGGCTGCCCAGACCATCCAGGAGCTCGAGGCCGAAATCATCATCCTCGAAGACCTGGAAGAACAGGCCCGCAAGGTCGTGCACTCCGGCCAGGACCGCAAGTGGGACGAGCTGTCGCGGCTGTTGCAAGACACGCCCGAGATGCACGACTCCTTGGGTCGCCAGCGCAAGCTGATCATCTTCACCGAGCACCGCGACACGCTGAACTACCTGGCCACCAAGATCCGGGGCCTGATCGGCAGCGAGGAGGCCGTGGTCATGATCCACGGCGGCGTGAAGCGCGAAGAGCGCCGCAAGGTGCAGGAGCTATTCCGCAACGATCCGACCGCGCGCGTGCTCGTCGCCACCGACGCCGCCGGCGAAGGCGTGAACCTGCAGAACGCCAACTTGATGGTCAACTACGACCTGCCGTGGAACCCGAACCGCCTGGAACAGCGCTTCGGCCGCATCCACCGCATCGGCCAGACGGAGGTCTGCCACCTGTGGAACATGGTGGCTTCCGAGACGCGCGAGGGCGACGTCTTTCAGCGGCTGTTCGAGAAGCTGGAGATCCAGCGCGACGCCTTGGGTGGCCGCGTGTTCGACATCCTGGGTGAGGTGTTCGAAGACCGCAGCCTCAAGGACCTGCTGATCGAAGCCATCCGCTACGGCGCCGACCCCGAAGTCCGTGCCCGCCTGCTGCGCAAGGTCGAAGGCGCGCTGGACACGCGCCACCTGGAAGACATCATCAAGCGCAACGCCTTGTGCGAAGAGGTGATGGACGAGAAGCGCCTCTTCGCCGTGAAGGAAGAAATGGAGAAGGCCGAGGCCCGCAAGCTGCAGCCCTTCTTCATCCGCTCGTTCTTCACACAGGCTTTCCAGCAGCTGGGGGGCGAGTTGCGCCCGCGTGAACCGGGCCGCTACGAGATCACCAACGTCCCGGCCATCATCCGCGAGCGCGACCGCCAGATCACCGGGCGCGACCGCCGCAACGCCGACCCCGTACTGCGCCGCTACGAGCGCGTCTGCTTCGAGAAGCAGTACGTCCGCGTGCTTGACCGCGTCGGCGCGCCGATGGCCAGTCTGCTGCACCCAGCCCACCCGCTGATGCAATCGGTGACCGACCTGGTGCTCGAAACTCACCGCAACAAGCTCAAGCA
>JBKBII010000003.1:0-299042 GCA_046299415.1 Thioalkalivibrionaceae bacterium
CGGGTGTGATTGAACTGGACGAGGCATAAAGAAGTCTCTGTGGTGGTTTCGGGCCGGCTCGCGGACGGTTCGGACCATTCGCCCGCGATTTCATCATTCTGATGTTGAGTTCAAGGCCCGATTCGCCCTAGCTCAACGACAGTGGATCAATACGGCGCTCGGCACATCGCGCAGGCTGTCAATCGATCGCAGGAGGGCAAGTCCCGATTCGAGATGCAGGGTTCCGCTCTCGCCGATACGCGTGTCATCTCTTCGGCCTCATGTTGTGGTCAATCCTAGGTCTTGCGATCGACCCCCTCTTCCAAGAACGCCGCCCCCAGAGCTCTGCACGCGAAGTCTTTGCGTAGCCCCCAAAGACCCGAGCACGATTACAAAGCCCAATGTACTCATCCCGACTTATTGATCATTTGTTAATCACTCGGGCCGGTTCATCGACGGGCACGCTCACGCGTGCAGCCGTCGAAAACACTCAAGCCCTGAGATGGCGTCGAGCCTTGAAATCGCGACTCACACGCTCGAATCAGAACTTTTGCCTGGCCCGCAAATTGGAACGGCCTCGCAGCACACCACAAATGATCGTACACCTTGATTGAAAGTCCCCTACCGGAAAACCTCGCGATGTCGAATCAGGATGAAGCTGCTCAAGCCATTCCCGACCAAGAACCTGTAAGCACCCGAGCATCGGGTAACACAATCGCCACAATAGTTTGGACGACGGTTCCCGATTCCAAGAACGCCAAGAACATTGCACAGACCGTCGTGACCGAACGCCTCGCCGCCTGCGTGCACTGCTTTCCCGCCGGCCGGTCGGTTTATCGTTGGAATGATGCGATCGAAGAAAACGACGAGCAGGTCTTGATGATCAAGACGACGCCAAAACAACTCGACGCGTTGGAATGCCGCCTGCGCGAACTGCATCCCTATGACGTGCCCGAAATTTTGGCGACTTCTGTAGTCGCTGGCGACCCAGACTATCTGCAATGGTTAAACGCATGCGTAAAGCAAACCTCTCCAGCATGAATCGCAGCGGGAAACGCTCGGATCACGAAACGAGCACAGACACGCCGCATCGGCACTACACGTGCCTACAGAGTCAAGCCGCTCAGAGGTCGGCGCGGGGCTCATCCATGATCAAAGCGTGGCGATCAGCCGCACCAAGCAGCCAACGCGGCGTTATCGCATCACCTGAAGGGCGATGGTGGATTGGCTTGGGGGCGATGTTTGCCACGTTGCTCTTCGTCGTCGCGCTTCTGCTCGTGCCTCGATCTGACGGTCAGGCTTTCTTGTTCGACGACGGAGCCGACCTGCTCGATCCAGATGACGCCTTCGCACTCAGCCACGAGCTCGAGGATGAGGTTCTGGTCTTGCGCTGGCAGATCGCAGATGCGTATTACATGTATCGCGAACAGTTCGAATTTGAGCCCGGCACCCCGGGGCTCGAGTTCGGCATCGCCCAAATCCCTAACGGCACGATAAAAGAAGACGAATTTTTCGGACGCGTGGAGACCTATCGGCAAAAGGTCGAGATTCGGCTACCCATCGTCTCGGCAGAGGCCGGCGAGCACAAGCTGATCGCACGCTCTCAGGGCTGCGCGGATGTGGGCGTGTGTTATCCACCACATTTTCAGCCGGTCACTTTCAGTCTCGCACGCAGCATCGGTAGCAGCGCGACGGCTGCGGACTCGCCCGCAGTGCAAGACTCCGACTCCGGCCGCGGCGGCGACCTGAGCGACGCCACCGCTCCATCTCTCTCTGAGTCGAGCGATCCTGGCGCATCGACCGCGCTCGAGGGGTTGAGCGAATTCTCGCGAACCATTAGCGACGCTGTTGGAATCTCACCCAACGACTTGCTCGACCCCGAAGTTGCGTTCGCAATGAGAGTCGAATCCATCAGCCAAAACGGCATCGTCGTCACTATCGACGTCGCCGACGACTATTACCTCTATCAAGAATCTATCGACTTTCGACCCCGTAGCATCGACGGTGAAACAATCGAGTTGGGGCCAATTACCCTGCCGAATGGCCTCCTGGTCGAGGATGAGTTTTTCGGTGAAAGCATCGTTTACCGGGGTGCCGTAGACGTTTTCATCCCCGTTATGCGTGAGGCGGATAACACACAACGCTTCGAACTCGACGTTGACTATCAAGGCTGCGCCGATGCCGGGATTTGCTACCCACCTCTGACGCAGACGCTAGCGGTGGAATTCGTCGGCGGCAGCGCCGACGCGACCGTCGCTTCCGCGTCACCCGAAGCACGAGCGCCGCCCGAGTCGACGACGAGCCGTGACCTGCCCGTTTCTGAGCAAGACAGGATCGCCGCCCAGCTATCCGACGGTCGTCTGTGGTTCGTAATCCTCGCGTTCTTCGGCTTCGGATTGCTGCTGACGTTCACGCCATGCGTGTTTCCGATGATCCCAATCCTTTCGAACATCATCGTCGGTCAAAAGAACCTCACGACATCAAAGGCCTTCAGCATTTCGCTGATCTTCGTTCTCGCGATGGCCGCGACCTACACTGCCGCCGGCGTATTCGCGGGCCTGGCCGGCGCCAATCTTCAGGCCGCCTTCCAAAATCCATGGATCATCGGCACATTTGTCGTGATCTTTATTCTGCTTGCACTGTCGATGTTCGGCTTCTACGAGCTGCAAGTGCCGTCAAGCATTCAGTCTCGTCTCTCACAAGTGTCCAATCGCCAGAGCGGTGGCACTTACATCGGTGCAGCCATCATGGGCTTCTTGTCGGCACTGATTGTCGGCCCGTGCGTGACAGCGCCTCTGATCGGCGCCCTGCTCTACATCTCGCAAACAGGCGATGCATTACTCGGCGGCGTCGCGCTGTTCGCCTTGTCGATGGGCATGGGCACACCGCTGCTGATTATCGGCACCTCGGCCGGCAAACTACTGCCCAAGGCCGGGCCCTGGATGAACACCATAAAAGCAGTGTTTGGCGTCGGCCTACTTGCCATGGGCATCTGGCTCCTCGAACGCGTCGTGCCCGGTGAAATTGCCTTGCTGCTTTGGGGCACACTGCTTGTCGTCGTCGCAATCTACATGGGCGCTCTCTCAGGTTTAGCCGAGGGCAGCTCGGGCTGGCAAAAGCTCTGGAAAGGTCTCGGCATCGTCCTTCTCGTCTATGGCGTGGTGCTCCTGATCGGTGCAGCCTCAGGAGCCAAGGATCCGATGCGCCCATTCGAAGCGTTACAAACGACCGTCGTCGCCGGCAGCGGCGGCGAAAATCAGATCGCCGCAGCGCCAGCGCCGGAGTGGAATGAGGTTTCCAGCCTGGATGAGCTCGACGCTGCACTCGCAGCCGCTCAGACAGCCGGCCGTCCGGCGATGGTCGATTTCACCGCCGATTGGTGTATCGATTGCCAACGGATGGAACGCACGACTTTCCGCGACCCTGCCGTACGGAGCGCGTTAGCCCAAATGCAACTTATTAAAATCGACGTCACGGCCAACGACGCAAACCATCGTGAGCTTTTACGCAACTTCAATCTTTTCGGCCCTCCGGCCTATTTGTTCTACGATGACGCCGGAATAGAAACTCGAGCGATGCGTGCGATCGGCTTCCTGCCCCCCGAAAGGCTGCTCGCGCTGCTCGACCGAGGACTGGGCATTCGGCCTTGATCCGCCCCACCCCCAACTGCTTAATCGGTCGTCCTCATGAATGCAGATGCTCGGAGCCGCATCAACGTGCACCGACGCCGCAGCGTACGTGCGGCTCAAACCCTCAACGAAAAGATAGCGTGGTGACAACAGCGCCTCGGAACTCGATCGAATTCGGAAACTCGTCGAGGTTCGTACCGATCGGGCGAAACAATCGCTCCTAGCCAGCGCACCAGAAGGCAAGCCAACATGATCCACCTGCGCGTCAACAGTCGAACATCCACAAGCGCCCCCCGGCGCAGGGATAAAACCATCAACTCGGGCGGAGTTTTTCTGCGCACAGTGTCTCGACTGGTCGTCGCCGTCCTGCTAACCGCTCCGGTTGCTGCGGCTGCGCAAGATGACGACGAGGCATTCAGCAGCGACCCGCTCGGGACGGTCCCCAGCGAAGCTCGGTCGTTGATCGGAGCTCTGCGCCCGGAATTCACTCTGCCCGATCTCACAGGACAGCCCCGCTCAATCACCGACTGGAATGAAGACGCGGTCATCCTGAACTTTTGGGCAACGTGGTGCCCGCCTTGTCGAGACGAAATGCCCCTGCTCCAGTCTCGCCATGCGCAATTTTCTGACGCGGGGCTCACGGTCATCGGCGTCGCTATCGACGACGCAAAAGCGGTGGCTGATTTTGTCGCCGAACTGGAGCTCGACTTCCCCATCGTGATAGGCCAGCAGGACGCCTTCACCGTCACCCGCGATTACGGTAACCGACTGGGCGCCCTGCCTTACACAGTGATTATCGACAGAGGCGGCCGCATTCTCGACGCGCACCGCGGCATCGTCGACGCATCGTTACTGGATGCCTGGATCGAACACCACGGCTTGGCAAACACTGAATAATCGTACTCACGCTCAAAGACTCGAGAGAGCGCGATCCTCCCGGGGGTCGGTATGAAACAGATGTGGGCACGAGACAAACTCGCAGGGGCGTCCACGATCCGGCGCTCATGACCCCAGGTGCCAGGTGCACAAGTCTTTTAGCGACTCACACAGCACGCCGTGGTCACTCACGTCGCCACCGCCGAGCACGGGAAGCGTCGACCTGAGGCCCGGCAACCGCTGACGAAACGCCTGATTCAGTCAACCGCTCTGGTGCTGCCGAATCGCTGGCAGTGGCTCACCAAGCCCAACGCAAACCGAGACATTCCGTCACAAGCCCGATAAGCTTAGAGGCTGAAGGGTTGGGCGTGATGTTTTAGTGACCGATCGCGACCGGTTTGCGGTATTTTGTCGACCAACGCGACCCCCTACGCCGTTGTCGCGTGCTCAAATCTGCAGCCGGCTTACGCTCACCCTTCGCAGGCAACCGACAATCAGAAATGAGCAGGTGCAGCACTGCGACTGCCCACGCGACCAGCTGCTCCAGCGACGACACTTCAAGCGCTCGCCCGGCGCTTCATAACTAGGCCCCAAGGACCGTAGACACAACGTGACACGCATCCTTCTAATCAACGGACCCAACCTGAACCTGCTCGGGTTGCGCGAACCTGAGCAATACGGGGCAACGACGCTCGCCGACATCGAAGAGCGTTTGATGTCGATCGCAAAAGGTGCGGGCGTCGAGCTCGAAAGCCTTCAAAGCAACCATGAAGGCGTCCTGATCGACGCCATCCACGCGGCTCGAGGCCGAGTCGACGCGATCGTAATCAACCCTGGTGGATTCACTCATTCCAGTGTCGCTCTGCGTGATGCCCTGGCTGCGGTCGCAATTCCCTTCTTCGAAGTGCACATCTCTAACGTTCACGCACGTGAAGCCTTTCGTCGGCACTCATACTTCAGCGACCTCGCACAAGGCACGATCACTGGGCTGGGGGCGCTGGGTTACGAGCTCGCGCTCACCGCATCACTTCACCACCTATCCGTGGAGCCGACGCAAATCGATCGCAGTCACTAGGATCAAGACCGCCCGGAACCGGGGCAGACAATTGCCAGACCAGACCCGGCACGCGAGACCGACACTGCGCCGACGCCGTCAACCACATTCGCGAGCAATCAAGGCCCGCAAATGCCGTCCAAATAGCGAGACCCGCATGGATATTCGGAAAATCAAGAAACTCATCGAGCTCCTTGAAGAGAGCGGCATCCACGAGATCGAGATCGCCGAGGGCGAGTCGTCATTACGTATCACACGCAACGCCCCAAGCGCCCAGCCTCAAGTCATCAGCGCCGCATCTTTCCCGGCCAATCAATTCGCCCCTGCTCCTTCGAACACAGCGACCGTCCCGCTCGCCGGCAACGACGGCGCATCCGGGCAAGATGGCGCAGCCGCGGGTAAATCGGGCGGTGAGACTCCGGCAGGCCATCGCGTCACGTCTCCGATGGTCGGAACCTTCTATCGCGCACCCAGTCCCGGCGCCAAGGCCTTCGTCGAAGTTGGCGACAGCGTATCGCCGGGTGACACGCTCTGCATCATCGAAGCCATGAAAATGCTCAACCCGATCGAAGCCGACCGGGCAGGCATCATTCGAGCGATCATGGTTGAAAATGGCCACCCGGTGGAATACGGCGAGACACTGTTCTTCATCGAGTGATCGGGCCGCGGTCCTAAAACGTCGAACGCCCTAGACACTCAGGGCCACGTCCGACTAACAGCTCGCGAAGGCCGAGTTCCAGACTCCGTGTTCGAACCAAATTGGAGCCCAGTCAAGTCGTAAATCGGCACGACAGAAATTCTGCGGCGATCGCCGTATCGATGTGCCGCGCGGTCCACGCCTCATGAGGCGGCAGCGTATCGTTTTCGTCTACTGTCATAAAACCTCAGCGGGGTCCTCACCTGCCCTCGGAGAGTCCATGTTTCGCAAAATCCTAATCGCCAACCGTGGTGAAATCGCTCTGCGTATCCTGCGCGCCTGTCGCGAAATGGGCATTCAAACCGTTGCCGTGCACTCCGAAGCCGACCGCGATCTCAAACACGTTCGACTCGCTGATGAATCCGTGTGCATTGGCCCAGCGCCATCGAGCGAGTCGTACCTCAACGTGCCCGCCATCATCGCCGCGGCTGAAGTCACCGATGCCGAAGCCATCCACCCCGGCTACGGATTTCTGGCCGAAAACGCCGATTTCGCTGAACGCGTCGAAACCTCTGGCTTTGCCTTCATTGGACCACGTGCCGAAACGATTCGCTTGATGGGTGACAAGGTATCCGCCAAGGCAGCGATGCTGGCTGCGGACGTTCCATGTGTTCCGGGCTCTGAGGGCGCTCTGAGCGACGACGCCGACGATAATCTCGCGTTGGCCGAGAACATCGGCTACCCCGTGATCATCAAGGCCGCCGGGGGTGGCGGCGGACGAGGCATGCGGGTCGTGCACACCGAAGGAGCGCTGCTGAATGCGATCTCCTTGACCCGTTCGGAAGCGGGTCAAGCATTTGGAAATCCCACGGTCTACATGGAGAAGTTTCTCGAGCACCCGCGCCATGTCGAGTTTCAGATTTTGGCTAACGGGAGCGACCAAGCGGTCTGTCTCGGCGAGCGAGACTGCTCGATGCAGCGTCGCCACCAAAAGGTCCTCGAAGAAAGCCCAGCACCGGGCATCACCGAAGAGCAGCGAACCTGGATGAGCGAGCGCCTGATACGTGCCTGTACCGAAATCGGCTATCGTGGTGCCGGCACCTTCGAATTTCTATATGAAAACGGTGAATTCTTCTTCATTGAAATGAACACCCGGATTCAGGTCGAGCACTGCGTCACCGAAGCCGTCACCGGCATCGACTTGGTGCGGGAACAGATCGCCATCGCCGCCGGTGAACCCTTCTCACTCAAGCAAGAAAGCATCCGCATCGATGGGCACGCCATCGAGTGCCGGATCAACGCGGAGCACCCCGAAAGCTTCATCCCGAGCCCCGGCACGATCACGCAGTATCACGCTCCGGGCGGACCGGGCATTCGCGTTGACTCCCACATCTACAACGGCTACCGCGTTCCGCCGTACTACGACTCGATGATCGGGAAATTGATTGCCCACGGCGCCACGAGGGACATCGCGGTCTCGCGCATGCGAGGAGCACTGTCCGAAATTGTCATCGACGGGATTCAAACCAACATCCCTCTACATCTGCGTCTGATCAACGACGCCAAGTTCCAAGCGGGCGGAACCGATATCCACTATCTCGAGAAAAAGCTCGCGGCAACACGCCGAAAAATCTAACACAAGACTTTGATATCACTTGACCAATCGACAGAAACGCCACAGGCAAGCGCTCGCGATCGTCGCGACTCATTTGACGCCAATCTCATCCACCTAGCCGCAGCGCAGGAATCACCAATGATCGAACTTCGCCTCGACAGTCGCGCGGCAAACGTGCGTGAAGCCGGCAGCGATTGGTCGACCTGGATCGAGAATCTCGAGGCAACACTGTTCGATCTTGGAGCTGTCAGCGTCGAATTATGTGATGGCGCAGACCAGCCATTGCTCGAGCCACCGCCAGGAACCCACCCTCTGTGGGACGCAATCGTCATCAAAGCCCACTTCACCAACGAGCTACCTGCTGAACTGGCTGCAGCCGCGTTGGCAGAATCCAATCCTCAAGCGCCTGCACCAACATTGCGAGCCATCGAATCCCGTGATTGGATTCGTGAAGGCCTCGCTGGACTCGGGGCCATGAATTTTGGTCACGGACTTTGGATCGTGCCCTCCTGGGCACAAGCCGACGCCCAAGAGCCCGCGACGATCGTCCATCTTGATCCTGGGCTGGCCTTTGGCACCGGCACGCACCCGACTACCGCGCTTTGCCTGCAATCTCTCGCGGCCTCGCCGCCACACGGGCAGCGCGTTCTCGACTACGGCTGCGGCTCTGGAATTCTGGCGATCGCTGCAGCCAAACTCGGCGCCACGACTGTCGATGCGTTCGATATCGACCCACAAGCGGTTACCGCCACAATAAGCAATGCTCGCCACAATGGTCTCGAGGTCACCGAAGTCGACACACCGCCAAATAGCGACATCTCGACCGGCTTTCGTGTTGGCATTGTCTCAGCCGAAGCCCCGGCATCGCTCGTTGAGGATGGCTATGACCTTGTTGTTGCCAACATCCTCGCCCGCCCTCTGATTCATCTCGCGCCAAACCTCAGCCATGCCCTCCGGCCTGGCGGACGCATTCTACTCACCGGTCTGCTCGTAAATCAGGCCAACGAAGTCATGAATGCCTACCCGAAGATCGAGTGGCACCCGGCGCCAGACCGGCTTACCCTCGACGGGTGGATCCTCCTCGAAGGCCAGCGTAAACTCAAGACGCGTGATTGAACGCTCCCGACACACGTCACCGCTCAAAACCAACGGCTTATCGTTGACGTGAGCCATCACCCGTCACCGACTTTCGCCACTCGTCAGTCGAGAGGGGCTCGAGTGACTCGGGCACGCCGCTCCCCGCTGCGCGTGCGTAAGGCACATCCGCCGTAACACAAGCTGCTCGATAGACCGTTCGCCCAAGCCGTTTTGTCCGATCTTTTGACTTCGACATCCCGATGCGTATAAGCCGATGCCCAGCCTGCTTTGCCGCGCATCATCTGCCGATACCGCAGCCGGCCTTCTGTGCTGTATGCCGCGCCACGCTGCGCGGCGACGCCTTGGAAGACTTACCCATTCCAGGCGAATCAGTCCACCATGCCGCGCAGCTGGCCCTGGACGCCGAGCCGACCGGCGATGGCACGCTGAAGACGACGTTCTGGTCTCACGAAACCACTCGGCCGTCCGGCTCGCGTTCTCGCGCATTCGCAGAACAGGCGTCGATTATCCCAGCATCCGCAACGCTCGGAGCCTCATCGAACGGATCGGAAGCATCGACAGGCGACGGTTCAAACATCAGCCCATCGAACATCAACTCGCTCGACCCGGACATCGAGCGACTGCGACGGATCGCGCGACGCAACGCTTTGGGTGCTGTATACGTCCAGATCGCACAACCCTCGATCGCGCCCCAATGCCAGCTACCGCGCCTTGACCCGCCACTTGACCGGTCACAAGACTCAGTCAAGTGCACTCACGTCACCAAGAATCCAGCTCAAACCCGCCAACGCCACCGTAACTTTCGACAAGCCTCAATCTTCGCGATCGCACTCGGCTTGACGCTTACGCTACTACTGCAAATCCTGCTGTTCGACCCGCAGCGCATAGCGACGCTCGCGCAACTGCACGTGCCGATTACAACAGTCCTGACCACCGTTTGCAGTCCTTTTCCCTGCGAGCGCTACCCCAGTCGAAGCGACTGGCACGGAGCCGAGCTCGAAGACTGGTTTTGGGAGCACGACGACAGACGTGCCACGCTGGTCATTCAAGGCATAACCCGCCTCTATCCAACAGCGTACGAGAGCGACGCCCACATCGCTTCATTCTTGCCCAGCCTCACCCGTCCAGCGCGCGAAACGCCACCGATCGGAGTCGTCGACGTCAACGATCGCCTCCTTCTTACCCTCCCACCACAACGATCGACGTCACCCGGCCTCACAGAGCTGAACACCGCAAGGGTAACGCTGACGAAAGATGACGTCCTATCGAGCCTTGATCGCGCATCAGCGTCGAAACCAGGGCACCGCTCCGCACCCAAAGACTGGGCATGGGAAATCAGAATCGCATTCCATCCGGCAAGCGCTCATATTGATTCAGCATCCGAAGCACTCGAGCGGCGCTTCGTAACCGACGACTTGATCGCCCGCGTTGGTGGCGTGCGATTCGCCTCTCACTGAATGCTCAATCACACGAACTTTTAGACACTGACTTAAGAGAGGCCGACCATCCTTGCTTGGGGCCACCAACTCTCAAGCCGCTAGAGGGTCGATCACCGCCTTCGAACTGGCGTGATCAAATAACCACCACAGCCCATCGCTCGCGATCCGGCCGAATGAGTGGCATCGACGGCCGACTCACCGCCTGTTAACGACATCACCCTTGTTAAACAACTTCACATCCGATCAACCGTGTCACAGGGCGCCGCCGATTTAGGGCTCTATCCACACCGGCCACTGGCTTCCCAAGGCTCAGCGTGACAATCGCGTCGCATCCTCACTCCACCACCACAGCAATCAGACGCGATACCACACGCGCAGTGAAAATGCCCCTTCAAGCAAATGAAATCAGTCCAAACGGAGCAGGCCTAACGCCACCGGTCGTCGTGCTAGCGCCGATGGCGGGTGTCACCGACGCTGCCGTACGCGCACTCGGCAGGCGCTTCGGCGCCACTGAAACGGTTGGTGAGATGCTGCACAGCGCTCCGCGGCTGCGATCGACGACCAAGGGCCGTACGCGCGCGGTTCAGCGCGATGAACCCTCACCAAGAATCGTTCAACTCCTCGGCAACGACCCCGCTGAATTGGCCGCAGCCGCCCGACATCAAGTTGCGCAAGGCGCTGAAATCATCGACTTCAATCTAGGCTGCCCTGCAAAAAAAGTCTGTCGCAAGGCGGCCGGCTCCGCACTCCTCGTCGAACCCGACCTCGTGCGCGCATGCCTTGAAGCCTTGGTGGATGCCGTCGACGTTCCCGTCTCCGCCAAGATCCGACTGGGGCCGAGACTCGACACAATCAATGTTGAAACGATCGCATCGATCGCTGCCGCTGCCGGTGTCCAACGTCTCGCGGTCCATGCACGCTCGCGAGCTTGTGCCTATCGCGGCCCTGCACATTGGGCACTCGCCGCCCCCGCGATGCCCGTCACGCCCGGCCCCAATTTGATCAATGGCGACATTCTCGACGGCCGTGACGCCATGACCGCGCTCGCCGATAGCGGGGCTCAAGGTGTGATGATCGGACGCGCGGCCCTGGGCCAGCCATGGCTCCTGCGGGAAATCGCGGCCGAGCTCGCCGGACATCCGCAACCTCAGCGACCCTGCGGCGCCGAGCGGCTGATGATTCTCGGCGAACTTCTCGCGGACATCGCCGAGATCTACGGCCAGAAGGCTGGCGCCCGTATCGCCCGCAAACACATTGACGCGTTTGGAACCGCAGCACAGCGTGAAGGACTGTTGTCGCCAGCTCAGTTCAAAGAACAGCGCCTCGGCTGGATACAGGCGGACACCATCGACGAACAACGTCGCCATCTATCGCGACAGAAATGGTCAGCCTGATCGCGCTGGAGACGCATGAAGACCAAGGACCCGCAACCAGAAACGTTGGTCACGGGCCAATTCCCAAAAACCTACAACTCGAGCACGAGCAGACCTGACTGATCAAGCCAATCGGTTCGGACGTCGAACGCTTGATTGATGTTGGGCCTCGTCGTCAAACATTCAGTCATCGTGTGCGTTACACACGGCGAATCTCTAAAGTCGGAAGATAAAGAACAGGTCCGTCGACGGAAAAGGCGATCACGGACTTGCGTATCGGTCACGCGAGCGCGACGATGCGTGGCCGCTCAACGATAAGTTTTGCCCTTTAGTGCGGTCGCCCCTGCGCTCTGCGGTGCAGTCAGAATCCGTCGCGATTCTGTCAAACCGCGCGGCAATACCGGGGCTCTTTCGTACTCACCGGTCTAACCTCATTGATCTCATCCCAAGCCGGCTCGTCAACGCGAACTCAAAGAATCATGAAAACAACCATCTCCACCGATCCCAACGAAAGTCGCGTATTGCTGGAGAGCGATTTGCCCGGATTCGAATGCGTGCATCGCGGCAAGGTTCGAGATCTCTTCCGTATTGACGACGATCACCTCTTGATGGTCACCACCGATCGGCTGTCCGCCTTCGACGTCATTCTTTCGGACGGCATCCCGGGCAAGGGAAAAACGCTCACAGCGCTCACGGTGTTCTGGCTGCGTCACTTCGAACGACACTTCGGCCTTCGCCATCACCTTACCGATATTCGGCTCGAAGACGTTGTCTCCGATCCCAGCCTGCGCCAGCCGCTCGAAGGGCGAGCACTGATCGTCAAACGTCTCGATAATCTGCCTATCGAAGCTGTCGTGCGTGGTTACCTGATCGGCTCGGGCTGGAAAGACTATCAACGCTACGGCGAAGTCTGCGGTCACCGCCCACCGCAGGGACTCGCCCTTGCCGAGCGTCTGCCCGAACCGATTTTCACGCCCAGCACCAAAGCCGCGGTCGGCGATCACGACGAGAACATCGACATCGCCAGCGTCGCCGAACGCATCGGCCAAGACCTCGCAGATGAAGTTGCCGAAACAGCACTGAAACTCTACGGAGCGGCAGCGGAACACGCCCACAGCCGCGGCATTATCATCGCTGACACCAAGTTCGAATTTGGCATCGACGGTAACCAGCGCCTGCACCTGATCGACGAAGTGTTGACCCCAGACTCCTCGCGATTTTGGGACGCAGCGCAATATCGCCCGGGCATCTCCCCGCCCTCCTTCGACAAGCAGATTGTTCGCGATCACCTCGCCAGCCTCGACTGGGATCAGCGCCCACCCGCACCCCGCCTACCGCCCGCGATTATCGAGCGCACCCAAGCGCGCTATCGCGAAGCTCTTCAGCGGCTCACATCGGCCTCGCTCTGATCCCGTCACCAGCGAAGATCACGTGCAAATAAACGCCATTCACCCTTCTCCTAAGGATCTCGTCGCCGCACTCGTTCGTGGCCCCGGCGTATTTGTCACGGCCGTCGATACAGGCGTCGGCAAAACGACGCTTGGCGCGACGTTAATTCGAGCGGTCCGCGAACGCCAGCCCGATCGACGACTCATCGTTCGCAAACCCGCCGAGTCGGGTTGTCCTCCGCTCACACTCGAGCGAGACCCCAACCGCCTCTGGTCACAAGCAAAGATCGGCTGCGATTACTTTCCGGAAGACGCTGCACGACTTGCCGAAGCGGCTGGATACACGGGTCAGGTAATCGCTGCAGGCTCGGATGGGGATCCAGACCTCACGCAACCCGAATTCGCGACCCAACAACTCGCAAACAAAAGTGCCATCGCGGCAGTCTGTCCTTTTCGTTTTGCCGCCGCCATCGCACCCGACCAGGCCGCGATACAAACGGGCCAGACCCTACCGCTTTCTGCCCTGATCGAGGCTTGTCAGCATGGCGTAATGCCGGGTGACTACGTTCACGTTGAGGGTGCGGGCGGTTATTACTCGCCGATTGCCACGGACGGCGCACTCAACGCCGATCTCGCCGACTCGTTGGCCGAGCGGCTCGCCTTACCGGTGCTGTTAGTTGCTCCGGACCGATTGGGCGTTCAAAGCGCCGTCCTGCTTGCGGTCGAAGCAATGCAGCGCAGGCGCGCTCGAATGCTCGGTGTTCTGCTCAACAGCTGGTTTCATTCGCCACAGACGCCATCTGGCGTACCGCATCCTAAAAATCAATTCGCTCGCGTTGCCTTGGCTGCAACGCAAGGTCCAGACAACCTGAACGTCCTCCGCAGCCGCCTCGACGTCCCTGTCTGGACGAGTGATGACCTATCGACCTGAGCGCCACCAAGCACAAAATCAACGCTCGGATGGGCTCAAGCCACCATAGACCCAAGTGAAAAAGACCTCGGTCCGGAACCCCCGAGAAGGGGCAGCCTGCGCACCACATCCTGCGCCTGAAATTACCGATTCAGACCGTTGACAAAACAACCGGAATTTCGAGATCCGAACCGCCGCATCGAATACTTGCAAAACGGCCGAACACCAGGCGATGCGGCCGGCGCGAGTCTAGATCAATGCCGGTAGAAAGCTGTGGGATCACACATCATAAGGCCTCGACCTCTAGCTCCTCGATAGTCAATCCGCCTGAACCCGGTTCAACCTCGGGCTGATCCGGCTGATCGCGTTCGTTTCCGGTGCCCGATTGTGCGCCATTGCCAACCGCAGGGCTGCTTTGAGTCGATGACGACGGAGAAATCGCGGTGGCTGTCCGACGTGACTTCAGAAAATCACGCAGAGCCTGCGTGCCCGGTGCATCGACAGCGCGCACCGAAACGATATCGATGGGTCTCACCTTGCGACCGTAATACGCCTCGTTAAAGTCATCGCGGACACGCAACTGTGACCCTTCAAGACTCAAACCGATGTAAGCCCCGCGTGAACGGGCGAACGTCAGAATTTCAGCCGTGACGTTAGCCGATCGACCGGCGCCCACTGGCCCCGCGGCGACACCCGCATCACCGCCGAGCTGAAAACTCGACCCGAACATTGATTCGAGAGCGTCGCGAGTACGCACGACCATGGCGACCTCTGCTCGGTCACCGCCGAACTGCAAACCCAAGCTCACCGAACCGATCGAGTAAAACGCCACCGGTGAAAAGTCTTGGCGCGACTCACTCCATCCCAGCAACACACCCAGGCCTCCCGAGCCACCGATGAAAAATCCACCACGATAGACCGATGGGAAGATCAGAACGCCTTGCGCGTCGCGCAAATGATCGTTGAGCGCTTCGTAGTCGGGATGCCGCGTCATATCGCGCATCACCTTTAAGCTGTCATCGATCACCTGCTGCGGCGAAACCTCACGCGTCCACCACTGCGCTTGCGCTGTCGTGCCAACCAGCATGGTCACCACGAGCACAACAACCGCCATCGCCCATGTCAACGTCGAACGACACTGACGTGGCACGGTCGCGTTGCGCGTCGATCGAGCGATCTCGGCAAGCGAGCGGTGCGCCCTAAAGCCATCTTGCATCAGCTCGCTCCATTGAGATTTTCCGATGCCGCCCAGTCGAGCGAAGCCACCACCTGAAAAGCCAAGCGGAGCCCGGCGTCCTGATCGCCGATTGAAAATCGTTGCCTGCATCACCGCCCCCTTGCTGGTAGTTCATCGACCCGTAAACGCGGCCTAAAATTACGGGCTCAACGACGAACATGCCGAATCGAAACACTAAAATGCCGAAAGTCTGAATATTGAGACCTTCGAACGCCACGCGCCTGACTGTTGGACTCGTTTTACTGACAGGCTTCGCGGGTCGGATCAGCGAACCGGAGCTACGCGCCCAGCCGTCGGGAGTCCGGATTTTCGCCGCAAGATACTCCGACGCCAAACCATCGATCACCCTTAAAAACCGCCGGCCTGTCGCTCGAATTCGGTCGTCTACTTTCGCTCACCCGGCGCCTTTTAAGTCAGCGGAAAACGTGTCGTCGCTCGAGCGACAGAGCGCTCACGCCACTTACGATCGCAACCGCCTCACGTTCGTGACTCTAGCTCAAACAGCCGACCGGAAGGTGAACACCGCGACATGGACGATTCCAACGCTTTGGAGGCTTGCCCCGGACACTCTTCGCGTCCGCCGTGTAGATCCGAGCGACGACGATCACCCTGCCTAGCGTCTACGTCGAGCGTCATAGCAATTTGAACTTTCTACAGCGCAAACAAGATGCGCGTAGCCACGACACCTCTCCCACACCGATGGATCGTTGCCGCCAATCCAATACGCAAAGAGCCCGGCGTCTCGACCGACGCCGGGCTCTTCACTGTCGACCGCCCGGTGCGCATGCTCTTTAACCTGACAAGAGCACATGCTGAACTCATTCGAGGAGGGGACAACACACCAAACTAATACGCAGAACGCGGATTACTCGATCGCCATTCCCACCATGACCGCGCAGTCAGACGCTCTTGAATCCCTCACGGCCCATCAATTGACCTTGGGATCGAGGTCTCCAGACTTATAACGGGCCACCATCGTGTCGAGATTCACTGGTTTGATCTTCGACGCCATTCCGGCGCAACCAAACGCTTCAAAGCGCGCCTTGCAGATGTCCTTCATCGCCTTGGTCGACGCGATCAGGAATTTGCGTGGATCGAACTCTTTTGGATTTTCAGCCAAGAACTGGCGAACGGCACCAGTCGACGCCATGCGCAAATCCGTGTCGATGTTGACTTTACGAACCCCGTGCTTGATGCCTTCCTGGATTTCTTCGACAGGTACGCCGTAGGTTTCGCCCATATCGCCACCGAACTTGTTGATGATGGCAAGCCATTCCTGCGGCACCGACGATGAGCCGTGCATGACAAGGTGCGTGTTCGGGATACGGGCGTGAATCGCTTTGATGCGCTCAATCGCGAGGATGTCACCAGTCGGCGGACGGGTGAACTTGTAAGCGCCGTGTGACGTACCAATCGCGATCGCCAGTGCATCAACGCCGGTCTTCTTGACGAAATCCGCCGCTTCTTCCGGGTCGGTCAACAACTGGGAGTGGTCGAGCACACCCTCGGCGCCAGAACCGTCTTCTTCACCGGCCATCCCGGTTTCCAGACTGCCAAGGCAGCCGAGTTCGCCTTCGACTGAAACACCAACCGCGTGGGCCAATTCTGCGACTTTCGCCGTTACTTCAACGTTGTATTCATACGTTGCCGGCGTTTTCATGTCGGGCATCAACGATCCGTCCATCATCACCGACGTAAAGCCGGATTGGATCGAACGGAAGCACACCGCCGGTTCGGCACCGTGGTCCTGATGCAGTACGATTGGAATGTCCGGATACTGCTCAGCAGCAGCGATGATCAAGTGACGCAGGAACGGCTCACCCGCGTACTTACGTGCGCCGGCTGACGCCTGAATGATCACCGGCGAGTCGACTTCTGCGGCGGCCTGCATGATCGAGTGGACCTGCTCCATATTGTTGGCGTTGAACGCCGGCATGCCGTAGCCATGTTCGGCAGCATGATCGAGCAACTGACGCAATGAGATGAGAGCCATTCGAGCCTCCTCGTATTTTCACGGGGCCGCGGATGCGGCCTCGGTTTAAAAAGCTTTTGGTCCACAAAAAGCTGGACACTCCTGAGATGACACCGACCGCCTGTGATGAGGGCGGTTGACGGTTTTCAGAGCTGATGTTGCAGCGCCAGATGGTCATCACGCTTGCAGACGCTCAAGATGTTCAACCCAAGCCACGCCCCCAGACAACGCAGCACGACGTGACGTACGTGCAAGCGATCGGGTCTAGCTCTGCGGCACGATTCGCTCACCGACACGCACAATCTTGAGCGCGTTGGTTCCACCGTGTACGCCATTCAGATCACCCTTGGTGATCACGACCAGCTGGCCATCCTGCACCACACCCTCTGCCTTCAGCAACTCGACCACCGCCTCGTTGACCTCAGCATGACTCGAAGGCAACTCCCGGAAAATCACCGGGTAGACACCGCGGTACAGAGTCAACCGGCGCGACGTTCGAAGATGTTGCGTGATGCCATAGATCGGGATGCCCGAGCTGATACGCGACATCCACAACGTCGTCGCGCCCGATTCCGTCAAGGCCGCGATCGCAGCAACGCCAAGATGATTCGCGGTGTACATCGTCGCCATCGCGATGGCTTCGTCGACCCGGGTAAACGTCGAATTCATACGATGGTCGGAAAAACGCGCCTTGCGTTGTTTCTCGGCAGCCTCGCAGATACGTGACATCGCCGCGACCACCTTGTCGGGGTGTTTCCCGGTGGCTGTCTCGCCCGAGAGCATGACGGCGTCAGTGCCATCAAGCACCGCATTGGCCACGTCGAAAACCTCGGCGCGAGTCGGGATCGCATTCACAATCATCGACTCCATCATCTGGGTCGCCGTGATCACGACTCGATTCAACGTCCGCGCACGCTGCGTCAAAACCTTTTGTGCCGCCGGCAGCTCCGCGTCACCGATCTCAACACCCAGATCACCGCGCGCGATCATGATGGCATCTGATGCCAGGATGATCTCATCCATGACTTCAAGCGCTTCTGAGCGCTCGATTTTGGCGCAGATTCCCGCATCCCAACCCGCCTCCCGCAGCAACGCCCGCGCCAAATGCAGGTCCTGAGCCGAGCGCGGGAAAGAAACCGCCAGGTAATCCACCTCGAGCTCTGCGGCCAGTTTAATGTCGGCACGGTCCTTTGCGGTGATCGCCGGCGCCGACAATCCACCACCCTGCCGATTGATGCCCTTGTTGTTCGAAAGCGTTCCGCCAACCAACACGCGGGTCTCGATGCGCGACCCCTGCACCCGGACGACCTCAAGCACCAGCCGACCATCATCGAGCAGCAAACGATCACCAGCCTCGACATCATTGACTAATTCAGGGTACGTCACGCCGACCTGAGTCGCATCGCCGCCGTATTCGTCAAGAGAAGAATCAAGAGCGAACGACTGCCCATCCTCCAGCTCGACCGCACCGTCAGCGAAGCGAGTGGTGCGGATTTTCGGGCCTTGCAAATCACCCAGCACGCCAACGACTCGGCCGACGCGCTCAGCAGCGTCACGGATCCAACGAACCCGCTGCCGGTGATCGTCTGGATCTCCGTGCGAGAAATTGACGCGAACCACGTCGACGCCTGCGCGAACCAGACGCTCAATCGCATCTTCGGTATCAGTAGCCGGACCCAAGGTCGCGACAATCTTCGTGCGTCTCATCAGTAGATTCCGTTTTGTGAGGGGGTCAACGACTCATCGTGCTCAAAAAGCTCGAATGAGCCCTAAGAGATTCGTCGGCCAATATAGCGCCTGCGTGACGGCCTTCGACCGAATTTGCAACAACACCCCGTTCAGCAGATGCAAGAACCCGATGCTCGAGCAACCGTCCGAGGCACGTGCTTGGGTCGTCCCGGAGTGAACGGATCTCGAACCCGAGCGCCTCGAAGCGAAAAGAGCACCCACGCTGTATTGGCGGCCGGAATCGTTCCTCAAATGCGTATCCTTCACTCGGCGCTGTCCTCGCAATCTTTCGAAAGGACTCGAATGTCCGGACACAAGATCGAAGCTACCGCTGCGCCACAAACTTCGGATACAGCGCGTTAGCGACCCGATGACAGTGCATCGTGCGCTTTCGAACCGGCTCTTCAGATTATCGCGAGCCGATCGATATCGCTGGCTCTTTACCCACCGTGACCTCGTGTAACGTCAAACTCCTGCTTTGGCCCGCTGCCCGGCCTATCCAGCGCCGTGCGCATGATCGACAAATTACGCCGCGTTGCGCGCTTCGAGCATCGCCACAGCAGGCAGCTTCTTGCCTTCGAGGAACTCAAGAAACGCACCGCCACCGGTCGAGATGTAGCTAATTCGGTCCGCCAAACCGTATTTGTCGATCGCCGCCAACGTATCGCCACCACCTGCGATCGAAAATGCCTCCGAGGCGGCGATGGCCTCACCCAGCGCCTTGGTGCCATCGGCGAATGCGTCAAATTCAAACACGCCGACTGGACCATTCCAAACGATGGTTCCCGCCTTTTTCAGCAGTTCAGCGTAAGACGCTGCAGTCGCAGGGCCTACGTCAAAGATCATCTCATCGTCGGTCACCGCGCTCACTTTCTTGGTGCTCGCAGGCGTATCTGCGGCGAATGCCTTACCCGTGACCACGTCGGTAGGGACCGGGATTGATGCGCCCTTGGACTCGGCAGCCACCATCAAACGCCGAGCCTCGTCGACAAGATCGGGCTCATAAAGCGATCGACCTACAGAGTGACCCTGGGCGGCGATGAAAGTGTTTGCGATACCGCCTCCGACAATCAACTGATCAACCACCTTCGACAACGCATCGAGGACAGTCAGTTTGGTCGACACTTTCGAGCCGCCCACGATAGCCACCAGAGGCCGCTTGGGATTGGAAAGTGCCTTGCCAAGCGCATCAAGCTCGGCGGCAAGCAAGGGCCCGGCGCAGGCGACTGGCGCATGCAGTCCGACGCCATGCGTCGACGCCTGCGCGCGATGAGCGGTCCCGAAAGCGTCCATCACGTAGATATCGCACAGCGCCGCGTATTGTTTGGCGAGCGTCTGATCGTCCTTCTTTTCGCCCTTGTTGAAACGAACGTTTTCCAACAAGACCACTTTTCCGGGTGCGACATCGACACCGTTGAGATAGTCCTTCACCAAAGGCACATCCTGTTCGAGCAGCCCCGACAGATGCTGCGCAATTGGGGCAAGGGAGTCCTCCGCCGAAAAGACCCCTTCCTCTGGTCGCCCAAGATGCGACATCAGCATCACCGCCGCCCCACCCGCAAGTGCCGCCTGAATCGTCGGCAGCGACGCGCGAATCCGAGCGTCCGAGGTCACTACCCCTTCATCGACCGGCACGTTCAGATCCTGGCGGATCAAAACACGCTTACCCTTCAAATCGAGGTCGGTCATTTTCATAACGGACATGACGGTCGGTCTCCCTTGCAGTAAGTCCTATTCAAATCGGTCCACGGCCGAACAGTTGTTCAGCGGCGTCATTGATCCAAAAGCATCGTATTCAACGAGTTTCCCGACGACCGTTGCCGACACTATCGGAACGAGTCGCCCGCTCGACACCAATGCCGATCTCGGTTGACTGGGGCCGTTGCGTAAAAACAAATGCTTGGGCCAAGCGTCTTAACGTGTCGGAATGGCTCGGTCTGCGCATAAAACAGACAGTCATGTCACACACAGATCGAGTCTTTCTACACGGCACACGATTCGCCCAAACACGTGATTGGTTCACTCCGGGTCGTCTCGATCGGCAATCCAGAAGCGCAGGATTAGCCAGATATCGAACGCGATTTCCCGACGCTGTAAGCCTCTCATCGCTGTGGAAAGCCTGCTGTTGCAACGCAGGTCACCATTGCATCTCGGACTTGAGTCGAACGCGACGCCGAAAACGTCGCGTTCAATCGCAGAGATCTTCAACCAGCCGCGTGCGCCACGACGCGCAGCATATTGCAGGTATAACCATACTCGTTGTCATACCACGCGACGACCTTGACGAACGTCGGATCGAGCTGAATGCCGGCGCCGGCATCAAAAATCGACGGCGCGGAGCAACCACGGAAATCCGTCGACACGACTTTGTCATCGGTATATGCCAGCACACCCTTCAAAGCGCCTTCGGAAGCCGCCTTCATCGCCTTGCACACATCGTCGTAGGAGGCGTCGCGCTCGAGTTCTACGGTCAAATCGACGACCGACACATCTGAAGTCGGCACGCGGAAAGCCATACCCGTCAGTTTGCCATTCAACGCCGGCAGAACCTTACCGACGGCCTTCGCCGCACCGGTTGACGACGGAATGATGTTCTCAAGAATGCCGCGTCCGCCGCGCCAGTCCTTCATCGATGGACCGTCGACGGTCTTCTGCGTGGCCGTTGCCGCGTGCACCGTACTCATCAGGCCACGCTTGATACCAAACGCATCGTGCAACACCTTCGCCACCGGCGCCAAAGCATTGGTGGTGCAGGAGGCCGCCGAGATAATGGTCTGGCCAGCGTAATCCTCGTGGTTGACACCGTAAACGAACATCGGTGTCGAATCTTTCGACGGCGCCGACATCACGACGCGTTTGGCACCCGCATCGATGTGCTTCTGTGCCGTCTCTGCGGTCAGGAAGAAGCCCGTCGACTCAATCACGACATCCACTGCGACATCGGACCACCGCAAGTTGGCGGGATCACGCTCAGCCGTCAGTCGGATGCGACTCCCATTAACGACCATATGATCGCCATCGACCGAAATCTCGCCATTGAAACGCCCGTGAACCGAGTCGTATCGCAACATGTAGGCCAGATAATCGGGCTCGAGCAGGTCATTGATTGCGACCACTTCGAGTTCTGGGAAGTCCTTGGCAATGGCGCGAAACGCCATGCGACCGATACGGCCGAAACCGTTGATACCCACCTTCACGGTCATAGTCAGTCCTCTTTAAAGAATCGAATGCCTTGACACGGCAGTGAAACGAAAAGACGACCCTCATGCCTCATCGGAAGTCAAAAGGGTCATCGTAGCGATTAATGGGCCAAGCTCCGCCCGAGATCAACACTGGCCCACAACAGCTCGCGCAGCGATGCGATCACCCTGGCCTTTAGCTATCGACCGGGACCGCATCACTGATCAGCGATCAAGCGAGATCACGCGCAACCGCTGCGACGTTATCGACGGTAAAGCCGAAGTGTTTCATCAAAACCCCACCCGGAGCCGACTCACCGAAACGGTCCATGCCAATCACGGCACCGTCGAGACCCGCGTAGCGATACCAACCGGCTGTCGCTGCGGCCTCAACAACGACTCGACGGCGAACCGATGAGGGCAGGACGGCCTCGATATACGCCGGATCCTGACGCTCAAAAAGTTCGACGCATGGCATCGAAACGACACGGACCTTGCGACCCTCGGCAGCCAGCTGATCGGCTGCACCCATCGCCAACGAGACCTCAGAACCGGTCGCGATCAAGATCAGGTCGGGCGCTCCGTCACAATCCTTCAGCACATAGCCACCGCGATGGACGTTGGCGACTTGCTCCGCGTCGCGTGGCTGATAGGGCAGATTTTGACGAGACAGAATAAAGGCACTGGGGCCATCGATACGCTCGATACCGGCCTTCCACGCCACTGCTGTCTCCAACGCATCGCAGGGACGCCAGACGTCGAGGTTGGGGATCAGGCGGAGACTCGGTGTCTGTTCGATCGGCTGATGGGTCGGGCCATCCTCACCCAGGCCGATCGAATCGTGCGTCAACACATACATGACGCGCTGCTTCATCAGCGCCGACATACGAATGCCATTGCGGGCGTAGTCAGAGAAAATCAGGAACGTGCCGCCGTAAGGGATAAACCCGCCATGCAGCGCAATACCGTTCATCATCGCGGCCATCGCGAATTCTCGGACGCCGTACCAGATGTAGTTACCTGAGGCGTCTTCCTTGGTCACTGGCCGGGAATGCTTATGCATGGTCAGGTTCGAGCCCGCCAAGTCTGCTCCACCGCCCAGCAGCTCGGGAAGCGCCGGCGCGTAGCCATTGATCGCATTCTGTGAGGCCTTGCGTGAAGCGATCGTGTCGGCGCTCTCAATGACTTGCTTGATGAATGCGTTGGCCTTCGCCGAAAAATCGGCCGGCAGATCGCCAGCCATGCGGCGTTCGAACTCAGCAGCCAGATCCGGATGCGCGGACTTGTAAGCATCAAAGCGTGCGTTCCAGTCAGCCTCCGCTGCCGCACCCTTGGCCTTCGCATCCCAGCCCGCATAGATGTCTTCCGGGATCACGAACGGCTCATGCTTCCAGTCCAATGCCTCACGTGTCAGGGCGATTTCATCTTCACCGAGGGGAGCACCATGGCACTCCTCCTTGCCCGATTTGTTCGGCGAGCCAAACCCGATCGTTGTCTTGCAGCAAATCAGGGTCGGCCGATCCGGATTCGCGTGCGCGGACTCGATCGCTCGTTTGACAGCTTCGCCGTCGTGTCCATCGACGTTCGGCACGACGTGCCAGCCGTAGGCCTCAAAACGCTTTGGCGTATCGTCAGTGAACCAGCCCTCGACCTCTCCATCGATCGAAATACCGTTGTCATCGTAGAAGGCCGTCA
The DNA here is from genome assembly GCA_046299415.1 of Thioalkalivibrionaceae bacterium. Lineage (GTDB taxonomy): Bacteria > Pseudomonadota > Gammaproteobacteria > Ectothiorhodospirales > Ectothiorhodospiraceae > JBKBII01. The sequence goes on from JBKBII010000003.1 coordinate 23,810, forward strand.
GCTTACCCAGCCCCAAGGTCCCCGCCAACGCACAGGCTTCGTGTGAGATCCCCTCCATCATGCAGCCATCACCGAGAAACACGTAGGTGTGATGGTCGACGATGTTGTGCCCGTCACGATTGAACTGCGCGGCCAACATTTTTTCGGCCAACGCCATACCGACAGCATTGGTGATGCCCTGACCCAGTGGCCCAGTCGTGGTCTCGACGCCAGGCGTGTAGCCGTACTCCGGGTGACCAGGCGTACGCGAGTGCATCTGGCGAAAGTTCTGCAACTCGTTGATCGGAAGGTCGTAGCCCGTCAGATGCAACAGCGAATACACCAGCATCGAGCCGTGACCGTTGGACATCACGAAGCGATCACGATCATGCCAGCCCGGATTGGTTGGGTTGTGCCTCATGAAGTCGTTCCAGAGCACCTCGGCGATATCCGCCATGCCCATCGGCGCGCCCGGGTGACCCGAGTTGGCCTTCTGCACCGCATCCATGGATAGCGCACGGATCGCGTTCGCGAGTTCTCTACGTGAGGTCATAGTCTTTGGGCTCCGATCAACGGTTTGAGGTCTAACACGCAACACCTGGAGCGCTGCGCAACTGAATTCGGTTTGACTTGGCTCACGAGTTCACCCGCCGGGGCTTAGACGCGCGGATCATGCATTAAATACGCTCAGCGCCGAGCGGTAACGGCGGAAAGGCCTACCTGGTTCGCGTGCGTCATGTACACGGGCGTTAAGCGAGTCCGATGAGGATCTCGCGCACGACCCGCCGCAGGCCTGCTGCACCTCGTGACCTATCTCCCAACGAAGCCGGGAGCAATGGCGGGGCAACCGGGATCTCCGGCTAGGCCCCAGTGACAGAGAGCGGGTCTCGCTCGCAGTCGTATGCGCCAATCGACGTTAACGTTGCAACGGCACGTCGCCATCGGATGGTCAGCCAACGATCCGGCCCGCTTACTCATAGCGAATCAGCGACAATCGAACCATTGACCAGCCATTCGATTCACGGGTCTCAGGCCACTGGGGCCCTAATCAAACCTAATGTGGCGCACGTCGCAAGGCGTCTTTCGCGTCGAAAACGTCGTGCATTGTCGCGACTTTACGGTTTTGCGGCAAGTTGAACGGCTGGACCGCGCTTCTCCAGCTCGCCGAGCATCGTTTTTCTGAGCCGAGTGGGGCCACGCTAGTTACGCCGCATCCTCATAGGTTTCCAACCTCCGGCGCCGACACCCCCGGCCACGCTTTGATCCCGAGCCGCTAGGTGAGCGCTTGCAGTGAGCACGCACTGTCATCTCTGACAAACCAACGTTCGAAGCGAACCATCCGTGAGCTACGCCGCAGACCGTATCGCGATCTGCGCGACAATCCATCACCACAAACACGCAACGACGAATGTCTTCGCCATGCCCTTCGCGGCCAGACTGGTGGCGATCCGGCAGCTGAACTGGCGCGCGCCACGAGCGGAGGGCAGCGCAGGCTAAATCGGTGGACGCGAGAAACACTGCGGGATGGCGCGCCGACCTGCTCGCGCATGGACGCGCTACGCCCACATCTCGTCGTCGGCGCGGTTGTCTTTTCAAGAGTTTCTGAACGAAACCACGATGGTTTGACGTGACAACAATGCGCAATTCATCGGTTGGACTTATTCTCTCATCGCCCAATCGATTTCTATGAATTCAAATTCACGTTGCGGAGACAGTGCTTAATGAGCCAGTCGTACTTGTTTACATCAGAGTCGGTATCCGAAGGCCATCCAGACAAAATGGCGGATCAAGTTTCGGATGCGATCGTCGACGCCATTCTCACCCAGGATCCGTACGCGCGCATCGCCTGCGAAACTCTGGTCAAGACCGGAGTTGTCGTACTCGCGGGCGAAATCACCACGACAGCGCACATCAACTATGAACAGATCGTCCGCGATACCGTCCTGAGCATTGGCTACGACCGCGACGACGTCGGCTTTCACGGCAAGCTTTGCGCGGTCATCAACCTGATCGGCGAACAATCGCCCGATATCAACCAGGGCGTCGATCGCGACCGCGAGGATCGCACCAATCAGGGCGCTGGCGATCAAGGCCTGATGTTTGGCTACGCCGTGCGCGAAACCGAAACACTGATGCCCGCACCGATTTTCTACGCACACAAACTAGTCAGACGGCAAGCCGAAGTGCGCAAGAACGGCACGCTGCCATGGCTGCGTCCAGATGCAAAAAGCCAGGTCACCTTGCGTTATGTCGACGGCGTGCCGACCGGACTCGATGCCGTTGTGTTGTCGACCCAACACTCGCCAGACATCTCACAGAAACACCTGCACGAGGCCGTATACGAAGAAATTCTCAAGCCCGTCTTGCCGAGGGAATGGCTGGCCCACGTGCCGGCTGATCAGATTCATATCAACCCAACCGGGCAATTCATCATCGGTGGCCCGGTCGGTGACTGCGGCCTGACTGGACGCAAGATCATCGTCGACACCTACGGCGGCATGGCCCGTCATGGTGGCGGCGCATTTTCTGGCAAGGATCCGTCGAAGGTCGATCGCTCAGCGGCCTATGCGGGTCGCTACGTCGCAAAAAATATCGTCGCTGCGGGCTTGGCCGACAAGTGCGAAATTCAGGTGTCGTATGCGATCGGCGTGGCGCGCCCAACCTCGATTTCGATTGAGACCTTCGGCACGGGCCGTATCGACGACCGCAAAATTGAGCAACTCGTTCTCGAACATTTTGACCTGCGGCCCTGGGGACTGATTCAAGGACTCGACCTGCAGCGTCCGATCTATCAGCCAACAGCGGCCTACGGTCACTTCGGCCGTGAAGACGTCGACCTACCTTGGGAACGCACAAACCGCGCCGAAGTCCTACGTGAGGCCGCAGGCTGACGCCGCGATCCCGCCAGAAGTATCCTAACTTTGGAATGCGACCCAAAACCCGGCACCCGAGAAAACCCCATTGCATCGGGAACCTGCGCCCCAGGACAACCTCTAGGAGTGGTCGCATAGCGAGCCGTAAGCGTGTCAGCGATGGTGAATGCTGAGGCGACCGCCTGTCTTCGGGTCACACGCAACAGAGGAGAGAAACCGGCGCGAGCGCCGCTGTCGCGCAGGACACGAGCACCGATAACGTCCGAGGTCGGCTCGTGGAACCAGATAAGTGGATCGAACGCCCCGCCGTGGCGCGCGAAAGCGCATCGCATCGAGTGCGGACGCAAACCGACTGCGAACCAAGAACGCCGCGACCACAAGAACGTCCGGAGCCACCCGCAGGCTCGCCCGACCCCAACCGCGGAACGAACGCCGAGGCAGTGGGCGAGGCCACTAGACAGCCACACCGAGCGGCCCGAAACATAGAGATAACAACACCTTCACGAGGAGCGCTGCAGCGGAACGATCCGCGAGGCTCGTGACGGGTTCAACACTTCAAACGGCGCTCATCACTGACTCACGGAGCCAACCATGAATGCTGTGATGAAACCCCGGAAATCCGCGGACTCGATCGTTCGAGACCTGAGCCTTGCAGATTTCGGCCGCAAAGAGATCGCAATCGCCGAGACCGAGATGCCTGGCCTGATGGCAATTCGCGACGAATACGCCGCAAGTCAACCGCTGAAAGGCGCGCGCATCGCCGGCAGTCTTCACATGACCATCCAGACCGCCGTGCTGATCGAAACGCTGGAAGCGCTCGGTGCGGAAGTCCGCTGGGCGTCGTGCAACATCTACTCGACGCAGGATCACGCGGCCGCGGCAATTGCCGCCAACGGCACGCCTGTTTTCGCTGTCAAGGGCGAAACGCTCGACGAGTACTGGGACTACACGCACCGCATTTTCGAGTTCGACGACGGTGCGAACATGATCCTCGACGACGGCGGTGACGCGACCTTGTTGCTGCACCTCGGTACGCAGGCCGAAGCCGACCTGAGCGTGCTCGACAATCCGGAGCACGACGAAGCACGCGCAATGTTTGCCGCGATCCGCACGCGACTCGGTCAGGATCCGCATTGGTACTCGAAACAAAAGGCCAAGATCATCGGCGTCACCGAAGAAACCACCACAGGCGTTCACCGCCTTTACCAGATGGCGAAAGACGGCCAACTCGGCTTCCCGGCGATCAACGTCAACGACTCGGTGACCAAATCGAAGTTCGACAACCTATACGGCTGCCGTGAATCACTGGTGGATGCCATCAAACGCGCCACTGATGTGATGATCGCCGGCAAAGTCGCCGTCGTCTGTGGTTTTGGCGACGTCGGCAAGGGCTCGGCGCAATCGTTGCGTGGGCTGGGTGCCGTGGTATGGGTCACCGAGATCGATCCGATCTGCGCGTTGCAGGCCACGATGGAAGGCTACCGTGTCGTGACCATGGACGACGTCGCCGACAAGGCCGACATCTTCGTTACCGCCACCGGCAACAAAGACGTCATCACCCGCGCCCACATGGAACGCATGAAGGATCAGGCGATCGTCTGCAACATCGGTCATTTCGACTCGGAGATTCAGGTCGCCGCGCTGCGTGACCTCGAATGGGACAACATCAAGCCGCAGGTCGACCACGTCATCTTCCCCGACGGCCATCGCATCATCCTGCTGGCCGAAGGGCGACTGGTGAATCTCGGCTGCGCCACCGGCCACCCGAGCTTCGTCATGTCGGCCTCGTTCTCTAACCAGACGATCGCCCAGATCGAACTGTTCAAGAACCACAAACAGTACGAAAAACGGGTCTACACCCTGCCCAAGCACCTGGACGAAAAGGTCGCGCGCCTGCATCTGAAGAAACTCGGAGCGCGGCTCACTGAGCTATCCGACGATCAGGCGCACTACCTTGGCCTACCCAAGCACGGGCCGTTCAAGCCCGACCACTACCGCTACTGATCGGCATCAACACTCAGCAGCGAAACGGGCGCGATCGTGGCTTTTGCCGCGATCGCCGCGGGTCCGGGGGCGGGTGTCACTCCAGGTCTGACGGCGCGTGTTGGCGGTCGAGACTGTTCAGTCAAAGCCCAAAAAAGAGTAGAGAATACCCTGGTCAAAAGAAGGACCTGTCGAGAGCGTCACGCTCAAATCCTCCGCTTGCGTCTCGCGCACGACCACCGCCATCGATGTTTAGTCAAAACACGATGTTCGGAAAACAGGCCCATGACCACCGGCAGATACGATCATGCCGTTCGAGGGGTCAGCGCTCATCAGGCTGAACGATGTTTCGTACTGGTCATCAAGACCCTTCTCGATCCCTGACTTTCCGGCACTCACTAACGATCGGACGGACGGTTTGTGTTAAAAAAGTCTTCCAGTTCAACGTCTTGAGCGGCAACTCAAAAAAGCGACCGCGCAACGCCTCGGTTACACCCAACAAAACGTATGCCCAGGTCGTCGCACTCCGCTACCCGCGTCGTCGGCACGTTACGAGTCCGCCTATTCGACGGTTCACACATCTCGCAAACGCAACGCGACTTACACCAGAACGGCGCCGCGCCCAGCCTGTGCAAACGCCGGGATTCAATCAAAAACGAAATAGTCCCAGCGGCCGCGTCCAAGCGCGCGAATGTTGGTGCAGTTCGAATATACGAACGGGATCTTTGCCACGAAACTCGACCCAGCCGCCACATACTGACGCCGCATACGGAATGGGTTCTTCGATTCGAAAAAACAACTATCGACCCAAATAATTCCGGCGTCAGCAGCTCGCGATCACAAACCTCCGAGCGTCGGACAACCGAGTTCAAGGGCGATGGCCAACACGATGCCTCTTTAAATTGCGAGACCTCAGCATGTCCGGATTCAGCTTCGAGTTCTTTCCCCCACGAAACGCCGAGGGCGTAGAGCGGCTGCGCGAAACACGTAAGACACTTGCGGTGCTTCAGCCGGAATACTTTTCGGTCACGTTCGGTGCCGGCGGATCAACCCGTGACGGCACACGCGAGACGGTCGAAGCGATTTTGCGCGAAGACCGCATCCCACCTGCGCCCCACCTTTCATGTGTGTCATCCACGCGTCACGAGCTACGACAAATGCTCGATCACTACTCATCAATCGGCGTTCGCAGAATCGTCGCCTTACGCGGAGACCTACCATCAGGCACCGGAGGGTCGCACGGAGACTTCCGCCATGCTGCGGAATTGGTCGCCTTCATTCGCGAGCACTACAGCAATCATTTTCGCATCGAGGTGGCGGCGTACCCTGAGATGCACCCGCAAGCCCCGAATGCCCAACGGGACCTGGATTACTTTATCGCCAAAGTCAACGCCGGAGCCGACGCGGCCATCACGCAATATTTTTTTAACGTGGATGCCTACACGGATTTCATCGAGCGTCTACGCGCACAACAATGCGACGTCCCGGTTATTCCCGGCATCATGCCGATCTTGAACGCCTCGCAGTTGCTACGATTTTCAGATGCCTGCGGAGCGGAAATCCCTCGCTATATCCGCAAACGGCTCGAGAGCTTCGCTGACGATGGGGCATCGATTCAAGCCTTCGGACTTGATGTCGTCACGCGTCTTTGCGAACGCCTGCTCGCCGAGGGGGCCCCGGGGCTGCATTTCTATTCGATGAATCAAGCCCGTCCAATGCTCGAACTCTGGAAGCGGCTTGGGCTCGATCCGCGAACGACACCGACACAAAACCAGTAAATAGCCCAAGACGCCAATCCAGTCCAATCCGCGATCAGGTGAAGTGGACAGCACTTCATCAGTCGCCGCGTCTCTGCACGAGCGACGTCACGCGCGTCCTGGTTTTCCGGGATCTGCGCCACGAAAATACACCGGCCGTGCCAGCCTTCGACGGTGCGGCACGCAGTCACGGCTCACATCAAAAGATTTGACGACCCTCTGTCGGCATCTTCGACCATCGGTACAGCGTCGACGGCTTCGCACATCAAAACCGAGCCTCCCCCTGATCAGTCATCACGAACACAACCGGGCGAGCGATGCACATTCCTCGAGTTCTTTTACGAGACGACAAGGCTTGGGCTGAGCCGCCCCCTTGCGAAGTCGCACTCGAACGCGACGCTGCCCGTCATTTGATCCAGGTTTTAAGGCTGAAGGCCGGCCATCGTCTACGCGTTTTCGACGGCCACGGAAGCGAATTTGACGCCGTATTGATCGACGCCAGTCGACATACTCCGCGCCTGATCATCGAGGCCAACATCTATCCCGACACCACACCAAAACTCCTGCTCGAACTCATTATCGGTGTGCCGAAGGCTGATGCGATGGACTGGATCGTTCAAAAATCAGTCGAGCTCGGCATCCGGAGCCTGAGACCGCTTCTCCTTACTCGTAGCCGCTCGCACGGCGAACACCGCATGATCGAGCGTCGCCACGAACATTGGCAGGCCGTGATAGTTTCCGCCGCCGAGCAATGCGGCCGCAATGAATTGCCCATCCTGCATCGCCCGATGACCTTGACTGAGATGCTGAGCGACCTGCCGCCACCCAGCGATCGAGACATTCGCGTCGCCGCGATGCTTCCCGCCGAGCGGCTGGGGATATCGACTGAAACCATCCAGAGTTCTTCTTCACGCGCTGAATCGAAAATCGAGTCAGCATCGCTGGCGGCCCCATCCAAAAACGGTCCTTGCCCACGAACCTTTGAGACCGGGATACAGATCGCTCGTGCAGCCGTGGGCCCAGAAGGCGGAATTCACCCTGAGGAAGCCCAAGAGTTGGTAAGCGTCGGCGAGTTCCAGCCTGCTTCACTTGGGCCGCGAACACTCCGATGCGAGACAGCAGCCGTCGTTTTGCTTGATCGGTTACAGGTATGTTTCGGCGATGGCGCCAACAGCGATGCGTGATCGACGATCCGGGCCACAACCATGTTTAGATTGGCAAACTGCTCTGCGTTCCGCAGCCCCCAGCGAAACGAAGATGGGGCTCACGCCCTACAGGTGCACGACTTGAATAATCATCGGACGAAACGCGTCTGCAACCTGGACGATCAGATTCGACAAACACGTCGCAACCCGGGCGACGCCCCGCTGAATAAAGCGCTGAGCAGAGAGCGCTGCTTCTCAGCCTTTTGGTATGGAAGCGCGTCCCTTATTGCGACGATGGGACTCGTCAGCATTGGCGCATCACATTGAAGCGAGCAATCGCTGTTCGCAGGTGTCGAGCCTCAGAAGATGAGCAACGACCCCCGCTGCGCGCACTTTCCATAGCCAAGGGGTCGCGTCGTAGTCGTCCAATGCCTCGATGCGCGATCGCGTCAAGACAACTGCGTGGGGAGTTCCCCGCACGATCAGCGCGTAGAAGGGTAAACGCTTCGGATCGAGCGTACCCAAAACGATCACGAAGCGGGAACCCTCACGGGAGCGATTGACCGCATCACGCGCGGGATCGACCAGGACCATCGGGTCGATCACAGGAATCGTCTGACCCTGCCACGTCAAATCCGGCGCCCGCCACTTCTGCAGCTCTCTCGTGCCCTCGATTTCGGTCGACGCTTCTCGACGATAAGACAGAACCGTAGTGGTTTCAGCGATCACGGCGCGCGGCAAGACGATCGAACCATCTTCCAGTGCGATCAAAGCGATCTCGACCCGCGCATCCTCCCCGTGCGCATTACCCCCTGCTCGTTCTCCGCTCATAGGCTCCTGAGTTTTGGAGTCATGCGAACGCGCCATCGGCATTCCTGGCTCGTTGTTCATGCCCTCACCTCCGAAGCCTCGGCCCGAGCCGGATTTGTCGGCGTGCCATTTCCAACCCACTGCCGAATCTCGCCAAGTAGCTCATGCTCGAGAAAAGGCTTACCGAGGTATCCGTTGACTCCGATACGACGGGCACGCTCGCGATGCTTGGCGCCAGTCCGTGACGTAATCATGATGATTGGCAGATCCGAAAAATCGGGGTGATCGCGAACATGCGTCGCGAACTCGAAGCCATCCATGCGTGGCATCTCGACATCGAGCAGGATCAGATTCGGCGCCGCATCGTCGAGCATGCTCACTGCCTCGAGTCCGTCACGTGCCGAGACCACCGCGAAACCGGCACGTTCCAAGACGCGCGTCGTCACCTTGCGAATCGTCACGGAGTCGTCGACGACCAGCACCTTGGGAACCTGCGGGGCATCATCCTGCGGCAATAGTGGCGCAGAGCGCATCTGTGTCTGAAACCGTAGCAGTGAAGGCAAATCGATAATCACATGCACGTCGCCGTCTGCACTAAGCGTAGCGCCACCAACGGCTGGCAACCGCGACAATACCGCTCCGACCGACTTAACGACGATTTCTTGTGATTGGCGAATCGAATCAACGAACACTGCGGCCGCAATGGGTCCCTCATCGCGAACCAACAGAACAGGGAATGGATGATCGGGCAACGGAAACATTGCGCCGGAACTATGCTCAGGCTCCAGAAGCCCCCCAAGATCAAACAATTGCCAAGTCTTGCCCATACTATCGAACCAACGCGACTGACCATCGGTTTCAAGCTCGCTCGCCTTGATCCGCACCACGCCTTCGACACCCGAAACGGGTATCGCGACGATGTGATCATTACGCGCAACCAGAAGCGCCTTGGTGACCGTCAAAGAAACCGGCACGCGCAACTGGAACTGCGTGCCCCGCCCGATTTTAGACGCGATCTGCAAACGCCCACCCAGCTGTTTGACTTCACTGTGCACGACATCGAGTCCAACACCGCGCCCAGCCAGTTCAGTCACTTCGGTCGCCGTCGAAAAGCCCGGCTGCAGAATCAAAGAAACCGCATCGTCATCGCGTAACTCGACGTCGGGAGCGAGCAAACCGGCTTCAATCGCCCGTCGGCGCACTCGAGCCGGATCGATTCCTCGACCGTCGTCATACACATCAAGCTGCAACTCGCCTGCGTTCTGACGCAGGCTGATGCGAAGACTGCCCGCTCGCGATTTACCCGAGGCCTCGCGTTCCTCGGGTGACTCGATGCCGTGAACCATGGCATTACGCAAAAGATGCTCAAGTGGTCCGATGAGGCGGTCGAGCACCGCACGGTCCAGCTGAACCTGTGCGCCCTCAAAACGTACGTCAACCGTCCGGCCCATTTCTGCGGCTGCCTGATTGGCCACTCGACGCAACCTCGGGACGGAACGCGAAAAGCTCACCAAACGCTGGCTTGCGAGCTGCGACTGGAGATCATCGACAACGCGCGCCTGCTGATCGAGAAGCATTCCCGATCCCTGTATTCCCTCGGCGATCTCAACCTTGAGGTTATCGAGATCGTTAACGCTCTCGGCAAGTGCCCGAGCGAGCTGTTGGATACCCGAGTAACGATCCATCTCGAGCGGATCGAACTCGACGCCCGCGCTTGCGGTCTGGTCGACGCGGAACAGGATCTGAGCCTCGGTCTCAATTTCCAGAGAACGCAGCTGCTGACGCAGTCGCGTTACGGTCCGCTCGAGCTCCTCAAGCTGACTGCCAACCCGCGCGACGCCTTGATCGATACGCCGCTGGTACGTCAGAATTTCGCCGGCCTCGGTTACCATCGTATCGAGCAGCTGGGCAGGTACGCGCACCTGCTCTTGCGGCTCTACCGCGACAGTCACTGCCGACGTTTGAACTCGATCGAGGCCACCGGGCGAGTCATCCGAGCGGCCTGCAAGTTCTGGCCGTTCGTGCGGATCGGTATCCGCGACGCTCGAATCATCGATCGACGCGCGATGATCCGTGGCGTGACGCTCTGCGACCAGAACGGCCTCGCCTCCAGCCGTCATCAAGTCAGGTGCTGGCCAAGCCCGCAAAGCTGCGAGCACGCCTCCTTGAGTCGTATCGGTCTGCTCGGCGACCAAACCTAGGCGCACGAGACGCTCGATCTCGCCCAACCCGCGATCTAGGATTTCGAAGAGTCCCTCACGTACCGCGCCAAACTGACGCTGCTCCTCGGCAACAGCCGTCTCGATGCCATGCGCGATCGCACCAACACGGGTGAATCCCGCCATTCTGGCGGAGCCCTTCAGAGTATGAATCTCACGCAGGAAAGCCGATTGCGCATCAGCGGCAATCAGAGCGCCTGTCTCACGCCACTGCCTAAGCGCTCGATCCGCAGCCTCGAGTAGATCGACAGCCTCCTCGAGAAACACCTCCGCAAACTCCGCGTCGATCGCCGGTGACGACTCTAAGTTCTCGGCACTCGAATCAACTTTTTGATCGACCGCTTCGGCGTCATTGAACCCGCCCTGATCGATCCACTCACCGGTCGAGATCAACGACGGAACATGCCGATCCGCATCGTGTAACGAGCTAGAACTCGACGCGTCGCGATCAACCGCGAGGTCGTCGTCAATATTGACTGAAACTTCGGAGGTCGCATCGTCCGAAGCCACAGAGTCGAGGACGTCGTTCCGATCGGACGTGGCGAACTCACCGCTAGCCTCATTGCTCAAAAGTTCACGATCTGCGCCGTCATCATTCGAACCGCGGTCATCGTGGACCTGTTCCTCGAACGTGATAGGCGGAGCGACAGGCACATTCGGATCCGATGATTCGGACACCAGAGGGGCCAGCGCATCGATATCGGAATCAGACTCAGCGCGGTTGTCTAGCGATGTCGGCTCGAAGCTCTCAATCTCAGCCGACGGCGTTCCCGCCTCCCACGCCGACAGCATCGACTCGAAGCGCTCCGCTAAAGCCGCAACTGACTGTCCTTCGATGACTGCCGAACCGGCCGACAGGTCAGTCATACCATGCAGTTGCCGAGCCGTCTCAAGCGGCAGATGAATCACCGTCTCGACGACGCCCGTCCATTCACGCATCGTTGCAGGCAAACCGGCCGGCACACCCGAGGATACGGACGGCACACCAGCCCGGCGGCCCTCATTGACCTGACCTTCGCCGAGCAACGCGCGCAGCAGCCTCTCAAGTGGACCACCCGCTGCATGCAGCACAGGAAAATTCAATGCGCGACTGGCACCATTGAGCGTATGGACGGCACGCAAAACAGCCTCGTCAAGACAAGGCGCGACCTCAGCGTCACGTTCCGGATCTGCTGGCTCAATCGTCGACGCGTTTAGCGCCTTCTCCAGAACCTCGAGGTGAACCTTCGCCTCGTCGACAAAAATCGACCACAGAGTACTATCGAGAGCCGGCACCCACTGCGAGTCGTCCGACAACCCGGGCTCCGACACCGGCGGCGCCAATCCATCAGCCCCGCCAGCCTCAACCCCGCCAGATTCTGGCGGTAGCGCACCGAAGTGGACGTGGTCCGCCTTTTGATAGAACGACTCGCCCTCGGCGGAGGGCGACGAAGACACCGTCTCGACGGAAGCGGTGGACCAGTCGTCAATAGCGGCTGAATCGTCGTCTTCGGTATCGGACGGTAACGTCAGTAGCTGCAAACGCAGCGCAATATCGAGCACCGGCACGCGAAGCCCTGGCGCCGCGTCATCGGGCGTACGGACTTCATCAATCAAGGCCGGCAGGGTCTGACGGGCGTCGTCCAAAGCCGCAACCATCGCGTCGTCGGCAGAAACACCCTGCCGCAACAACCAATTCAAGAAGGCCTCGGCAGCCCAGGCGAACTCCCCAAGCCTCAACGCACCGGCCATCCGCCCAGAACCCTTGAGCGTATGAAAGGCACGCCGCATCTCGGTCAATGTTGCGCTGTCGCCACGTTCGGAGACCCAAATCGGCCACAACTCAGCAATCCGCCCGCTGGCCTCTTCAGCCTCTTCGACGAATACCTCAACGATCTCGGCCTGCAGCTCAGGGTCATCATTCGAAACGAGCGCGACGCCCTCCAGCACTTCACGATCAAACTCGAATGCGGGAAGCGGTCGAGACTCAGCATCACCGCTGAGTGACGGAATCTGTGATGCAGACCCGCCCTCAGCCTTGCGCTCATCCGATGCTGCAGGCGTCGTCTCCGACTGCGACCCGTCCGCACCTGGTGCTGAGGGCTTCAAGCTCGCCGCGCCCCGATCAAAAGTCTCCGTTGACGCAACTTGCTGAGTGATCTCTTCCGTCGAATCGGCGCCGAAGACTCCGGGGCCATGTTGCTCCGCTTCCGCGGCAGCACCGGTCGAACTCGCTGCGGTACCGTCGGAGAAGCTTTCGAGAGACACACCGGGCTCAGAGATATGTTCATCCGAGGTCGACAACTCACCGCCACCGACTTCGAGCTCCACGCGTGTATCGGAGCCCTCCGTATCAGCCGTGACATCAGCGACAACGCCTTGATTCCGAACATTGTGAAAGCGACCGAGCAGTTCGTCACCGCGCGCAATCAAAGTGTCGAGATCGAGCAAAGGCCGGACAAGCGACTCGACAGCCACCTCGGCTACAGCCAAAGCCTCAGCCCAAGCCTCGACAGCGGATTCGTCACGAAATATCGGATCATGTGGCTCGCATGGCTCAATCGCGGCATGCAGGCGCGACACGTAGAGCGACAGTGGCTCCACTGCTGCCAGCACCAAAACGCCGCGCACACGCTCAAGTCCACCCAAAATCGCAGCATAGGCAGGGACCACTCGCTCAGCATCGCCTTCGAAAAGCGCGAGAGCCGCAAGTTTGACCTCGCCAAGTTCGCGGAGGATCTCGGCAAACACCGTGTTACTGAGATCGGCTGCCACCAACTCCGAAGCATCACCGCCGCGTAGATGGCCCGGGGCCGCAAAAAAGCGCTGGATAGCGCGCTCGAGCTCGATTGAGGCCTCGGCCACCGACGCGCCTAGATCGTTGGATTCCGCATCACTCCCAGCCGCCCCCAACGCCAGAACCTTCTCTGCGAGCTGTCGCGCCGTTTCGGCTGTCGCCTCATCGCCCGCGACGGTAATCGTATCCGCCAAACGCTCGAGCCCCTCCGCGACCGAACTCAACTCGTCAGCATCACAACGCTGCAGACTCAGCAGTGTCTCGAGGCGAGTACGCTGCTCCAACCATGCGTCGTCGATCGCGCGGCGCAAATGCTCGATGACGGACCGTCCCGGTGGCGTACGCTGAGTAGTACTCAGATTCGCACTCGTATCATTGACGGTCGCGGGGTCAACTTCACCATCGACGTCGAAGCCAATTCCTGCCCGCAGCTCTCGGGTGCGTTCGGTATCAAACTCAGGCTGGGTAACCAGATGCAGCAGTTGATCGACCAACTCCGCCGGCACCGCGTAAATCGATTGCGGAAAAGCCGCAACGTCGAGGGCCGACTCACGCAACCGATCTTCCAGGCGCCGCAAGAAAAGGCCGAGTTGACGATCCACCCGGCCAAGCAGACGCTTGATGTCGGGTGTCCACCGTTCTGGCCCCAAGCGCAAAGATTCAAGCAGCGCTCGGCTGACCCAAGCGAGGCGACGCAAATCGACGTGCGGCATGCTGCGCACGAGGTCATCGCAGACCGCGACGAGTTCATCAATTGCATCGGTGCGACCGCCCTGACGCATCAGAGTCAGCAGCGCGCGTTGGAATCGCGACCGCGCCTTGCGCATTTGGCGGAGCAAGTCCTGCGCATTGCGCTGATCGCTCGAAGCGAAATCGCCAGCACTGTTTGCCCCTGAGCGCGTTGACTCATCGCCCTCAACAACCGTCTTGTCGGATGAAGCGACATCAACCCCATCAACGCCGGCAGGCGAAATCTGCGACCACCGCTCGATTCCGATTGGCGCCTGGTTCAAGGGCGCCTTGCCTCGAGCCTCACGCAACCGATTCAGCAGCCGCCAAGCCGACAGGTTCGACAGTGGCATTTGTTGAGAATGACTGTCATCAGACAGTACCCCGCCAGCCAACGCTTCGACGGCGTCCGGCAACTGCAACCCGACTTCGACCAAACCCGTAATCGCGTCAGCCGGAGCCTGACCGCGTGTGACATCGCGCAGTGTCGAACTCATTTCGTCGAGCACACGCAACATGGGCACCAGCTCCAGCATTACGAGTGTGCCTCGCAGCTGGTCGAGCAGATGAACCAGACGATCGACCCGACGACCCTCGGGTGGGCCGTGAGTCGTGTCCAACGCAAGACCCTCGAGCGCCTGCGCCAGCTCGTCGAAGAGACCGTCGAGCTCCGGTCGCACCCATGCGTATGCGCTTGAAGCCATCTTAGAGACCCCGGGCGACAGGCTTCTCGGGGTGATCGGAATCAACGGTGCTCACGTCGCCAGCGGCCAACCGGTTGGCATCATCAGGCAAACGGAATCCCGACACCGACTGATTGAGGTCGCGAGAGAGCTGAACCAAGTCGCCGATGGTCTGTGCAGACGTCCGAGTCGCGCGCGTTGTCTCAAGCGTGATCGCGCGGATGACTTCCATTGCGCCACTCACCTCACGCGCCAACTTTGCCTGTGACGACGCCTGTGTCGCGATGCGATCGACCCGTTCCGCAAGTCCACGAGACTCGGTTTCGATTTCCTGCAAAGCCTCACCGGCGGCCTGAGCCTGTTCAGCTCCAGCAACCACATTCGACGTCGACCGCTCCATAGAGTGAATCGCTTCGCTGGTATCAGCTTGAATCGCCTTAACCAGGCTCTCAACCTGACGTGTGGCCGCCGCGGAACGCTCCGCGAGTCGCTGAACCTCGTCCGCGACGACGGCAAAGCCTCGACCGGCCTCACCCGCAGCAGACGCTTGAATGGCTGCATTGAGCGCCAAAACGTTGGTTTGCTCGGCGACATCATTGATCAATCCGATGATATCCCCGATCTCCTGGGACGACTCACCGAGGCGCTTAATCCGCTTGGCCGTTTCTTGGATCTGTTCGCGGATCGTGTTCATGCCATCAATGGTGCTTCGGACCGTCTTCGCACCTTTCGCGGCAGTGTCAACCGAACGGCGCGCAACCTGCGCTGACTCTGTCGCATCAGACGCCACTCGCTCGGCTGTATCGCTAACCTGGCCGATCGATGTATTCGCCTGCAGGATCGACTGAGCCTGTTTCTCCGAGCGAACCGACAACGCCAGAATCTCACGCTGTGAACGCCGCGCCACCGATCCAAGTTCATCGGCTACGCCGTTGATGGTCGTAACGAGATCGCGCAATGACGCAATGGCGTAGTTCAATGAGTCGGCAATCGCTCCGGTGAAATCTTCAGAAACGGTCGCGTTGACGGTCAGATCGCCCTCGGCGAGGTTCATAACCTCGTCCAGCAAACGAAGGATCGCCTGCTGGTTGCGATCATTCTGACGTTCGGTCTCATCGAGTGAGCGACGTGTTTCACGGTACGCCTGCACGCCGATGGTCACCAATAAGACAAGTGCGATGGCCGCCGCGAAGAAGGCGACCAGCAACAACATACGTAGCTGAGCCAACGCTTTGAGTAGCCCTTCTTCCAGCTTGACGATGGCACCGAACAGCGGCGCCGAACGCTGCTCGATTGACCGACCGGCATCGTTGATCGCGAAAACTTGGGTCGACAACTCAAGTACACCTTCAACGGACTGCGCGAACGCGACAAACAACGTCGCCACCTCGCTGAGCAACTGCTGCGTTTCCGCGTCTTCGACCTTCTGAACGTTGAGCGGCGCGAAGCCTTCCCGTAGCCCATCAAGCACGCGGCCGAACAAGACCGTATCGCGACGAAACCGATCGATCGCTGTAGCCGCCAACGCACCGCCACTCAGAACCTCGACCAGCGAAAACTCGATACGTTGAATCAGCATTAGCTGGCGAGATGCGATGTAGACCTGGTCATTCGGAGCTCCGATCAATGCCATACGACGCACGACTTCATCGGACAAGCGCGAAAGCTCAGGCGAGGTTGCGCGAATCGCCGCCGATCGCTCACGGATATCGTCAACCGCGTTCCGCCCCGCCAAGACACGCTGAATGTCGGCTCGCGTATCGCCCCACAAGCTCACGACCGTGTCGAGATCAGCCAAATGAGCCGGCGGAATCCGTTGCAGGCCGGCGCCGCCATCGCGCACTTGCGCCAAGCTCGCATCAAAATCGAGAGACAGTCGCTCAAGGTCATCGAAGCCGACAGCATTCCCCGCAATCGCCTCAAGCGCAGCCGTGGCTACACGCTGGGACAAGAGCTTTTGGTCGGCCACGAGCGCTAACCGCTCGCGAGCCTGCGACTGTAGCCATTCGTGCGCCGCGAGCGCACCGAACGAAACCACGACGGCCAAAACAAGGCCAACGATCAAGATCCATCTACGTTTCGTGCCCTTGCGGCTCGTCGTTGCCATCGCTTTGTACTCTCCCTTACGGCTATTGCCGGCGTAAACGCGGATCGTTCTGGATCATCACTGGAAACGACTCGCAGTAGAGGCGGTGACGTCATTGCCCGTCCACATCGCTGCAATCGCTGGTCTGTTACCGACGTCGTTCGCCATTCAAATCGATTCAAGCCATCGTGCCTAACGCTTGATTCACCCCACGTCACGCGACGGCGACAGACAAGACCATGGTCAACAGTCGACCAGCTGCGACCGCGAGGACAAGGACGCCGTCCTGGGTTTCGTTCGCCACTAGGACCATTGGATGATCGAGTCTCCCTACATCAGACAACGCCAGACGACATCACCAATCAGACGTCACGAAGCACCCACGGCCTTCTATCCGCCCGCCTCGAGCGTCACGACCCATCGCGCTCAAAAACACCCCAGAGACTCGGATCGACACATCGCTCAACCTGAAAAACCGCCCGCACCCACGACCAGGCCCTGACGGAGGGGGCGCAAAAAGCGCTCACGCTCGTCGAGCAATCGTTCTATATCGAGAACAGGCACCGCCTCGTCATCAACCACGAAACCACCGTGCGCCAGACCTTTGAGCAGCGAGGACGCCACCTCGCGTTGTCGCTGGGAAGGCGCGCACTGGCGGACCCCGCGGTATCGACCGATCGCAAATCCCACCCATGTTTCCGGCTGCCCGGATCGACCTGTCACCAAAACCTGGCGCAGCTTGTTCGCACCCGCGTCGAAACGCGACGCAGAACTCTGCGTATCAGCGTCCGCACCTCGTCGAGCAGAGCCGTCATCTCCAGCGCTTTTTTTGAGCAGGACCGCCAGGTCAAACACCGGCAAAACAGCTCCGCGCAGATTTGCAAGCCCGAGAACCCAGGATTCTGCGAGAGGCACACGAGTTAGGCGAGGCAATTCAATCAGCTCGACCAAGCGCTCCATATCGACAAGCACGCTCGCACCGTCCAACTCGATCAGAACGCCGCGCCAACCCGCCGCGCGTTGTACACGCTCCGGGTAACGGCTCTCGATCGACCGTTCGAAAGCGAACAACCAGCCGAAGGGATGCTCGACTGTGCGAGAACCGGCGGCCATCTCAATCGAGTGAGGCACGTTCTGGCTGTCGACTAACTCGATCATCGTGATGCTCTCATTCATCCAAAAGCTGGCGAATGACCTGCTCAAGCGTTTTAGGTTGAACAGGCTTGACCAAGTACTCGCGCGCGCCTTGCCGAAGGGCCCACACGCGATCCGTCTGTTGATCCTTGGTGCTGACCACAACGACCGGGATACGCGACGTTTCGGGCGTCTTACTGAGCTCGCGTGTCGCCTGAAAACCATTCAGCCCCGGCATGACCACGTCCATCAAAATCAGATCGGGCGACAAGGCCTTGGCCGCGCTCACGCCATCCTCTCCGCTTGATGCCGTCGCAACCGAATGCCCCATCTTCTCGACGATCGAACGGAGAATGTGAGTTTCGGTTGGCGAGTCATCGACGATCAACACTCTGGCCATAGGATATTTTCCCGTTACCTGTTGCAATGATCAGCAGTCATCGACCGATTGACGGCCTGACCGAAGCGATTCATAGACGGAGGGGGGCTGATCTGAACACGCAAACCTGACTACGCCCCAAGACCGTCAATCCCCGCGCCAGCCACAACCCTACATGACTGACCCACTCGCTCGACTAACTTGCCCGCGCCATCGACGACGGCAAATGAGCCTTGACCGCATCGACCAACTCATCACGCGAGAACGGTTTGGTGACGTAACTTGACGCCCCTACGACGCGACCCTTGGCCTTATCGAACACACTATCTTTGCTCGAAAGCATCACCACTGGGGTACTCTTGAAACTCGCGTTATTTTTGATCAACGCGCAGGTCTGATAACCGTCGAGCCTTGGCATCATGATATCGACAAACACAAGATGGGGGCGGTACCGAGCCACTTTGGCCAGTGCATCAAAACCGTCTTCAGCCGTCTCGACATCGGCGCCAAGGCGCATCAGTAGGGTTTCCGCAGAGCGGCGAATCGTCTTGCTGTCATCGACCACAAGAATGCGCACTCCGGAAAGCAACGGAGATTCAGTTTCCACGCTGTGTTCGGCTGGACTCGACACGAATTCCCCCTTGACGTTCTTGCGAATGTAACCCATCGGCTCAGCCCTGAGAACGTGTCAACGACACTTTACGTAAAAACCCTTTGGAGCGCACTCCTCCCGCGCACCAAGCTGAATCGAAAACTTACAGCGTTGAGATCCCTTGATTGCCTTTGGTCATTCCTCTGATGTCAGAGCATCGACGCAGATTCGACGCTCTGCTCAAGCCCCGAGGCCGTTCGAGCGTGACACCCTAAATCCTCCACACCAACCCGTCGACGCCAACCAACGATCCAATCAGGCTATCGCACTTGCTGGAGATTGATCGTTGCTGAGCCGTTCGTCGATACGTCGGCTAAAACCATGGGCCAGTCAAAACCGCGCGTGTCTGACAGTCAACCTGACCCAGAAGAGCAAGCGGGTTCGCTCTGCAGTCTTGATCCCGATCGGCTGGGCGTTTGGCCGACCGTCGAAGGCGCCGACGCACTGCGCAGCGGTTTCGATCCCTCTATCATCGGCGCGGCTTCATTCATGGCCGAAAGCGCGCGTACAGACACCAGATCCGTGAGATACGAGAACCACGCGAGGCACGACGGTCTGCATTCGCTTGACAACCACAGCAACCCAATAATGCTTCGACACTTTCCCGACCAAAGACCATCCAAAAGATAATCGACGCATTTTTTTCGCCAATCGCTGCCATCATGAGGGGGGGGGGCGACGCTCGCCTCGCCGCGTCGAACAAATCCATCGCAATCGATCACCCATCAATTCAAAGCCGACGGTTCGCTGCGTTTTAATTGATGTGCAGTGACGGCGGTCAATCTCGCCCCTTGCCACCAAAAGCCTCGCGCGCGACACCATCTGGAACGCCCTAATGCCGATCGACTTGAACATCGCGATACTCGCACTGCCGCTCGAGCACTTTCATCCGCGCAAGGACTCGACCAGCGCCATGATCGCGGCGGCCCTTCGCCGAGGCCACCGCGTCTCGATGATCGAACCCCACGATCTCGTGATCACCAGCGATGAACGGGACGCAACGTCTTTTTCTAAGTCTTCTGAGTCTCAACCTTCACCCGCCGACACCCGCCCCACCGCGAACATCATCGCTCATGCGCGCCGCGTCACGTGGCGACGGACGAGCGGTGATCCAACCACCGTGAACGCGAATGCCATCCATGTCGATCACGGTCACGCCGTCGCGGCACCTCCCGAGCGCGTCGACGCTCGGGAGTTCGACGCCATCCTGGTTCGAACCGACCCCCCTTTCGACCTCGAATATATCTATGCCACGTACTGGCTCGAACACCTCGCCGCGAGTGGCACGATCTGCATCAACCGCCCACGATCACTGCGTGACTGGAACGAAAAAGCCGCGCTCCTGCGCGTGCCCGATCTCGCACCACCGACCCTCGTGACGCGCCGTCGCGATGCCATCCTTGGATTTCAAAGCACATACGGAACGATCGTACTCAAACCACTCGATGGCATGGGCGGGCGATCGATCTTTCAACTGCGTCCGGGCGACAGCAACACCAATGTGATCCTCGACGCCATGCTCGATGACGACGGCGGCACTCGGAGTGCGGGCCGCAAAAGCGTCATGGCTCAAGCCTTTTTGCCCGCCTACACTGAAGGCGACCGCCGCGTTCTAATCGTCGGTGGCGAGCCTCAACCGCTGGTCCTCAACCGCATCCCGACCCCGGGTGAAAGCCGTGCCAATCTGGCCGCTGGCGGGCGCGGCGTGGTCGAGCCGCTGTCACCGCGCGACCGCGAGATCGCCGCAATCTTGGCACCAATGCTGGTTGACGCCGGCCTTGATTTCGTTGGACTCGACGTGATCGGTGGTCGCCTCACTGAAATCAACGTCACCAGCCCCACCGGACTGCGCGAAATCCTCCGCGATGGCGGGCTGGATATCGCTGAACGTTTCATCGAGCTTGTCGAAACACGCGCCGCACAACGATGATCGCCGGACACTTCTTCAGACGCACGACGGCATCCGTACCCAGGCGCCGAAGATCGACGACTGCACAGGCTACGCCCTTTCGCATCGATCTCGGTTGCCGCACCATCATCGGCCCGCTTTTCGCACTGATCGCGGTGTCGGCATGCTCGGCCCCACCACCGACGACGACGCTAAGTTTCGACGGCCTCGGCACGCTAATCGATGTCACGCTCTGGCAACAGACATCAATCGAAACCGCACAGCTGATCGAACTCGAACGGAATCTGCGCGACATCGCGACCCATTGGCACGCCACCGCGCATGCCTGGCACACCGGCCCCACGACCGACGCAAGCGCCAATCTACGCGCCGGGGAATGGTTCGCGCCCGAACCGTCCGTCGCCGAATTGCTCACGCGAGCGCTCGAAATCGCCGCGCAAAGCGACGGCGCGTTTGATCCGAGTATCGGTGAAGCCACCGCCACGTACGGCTTTCACGAAACGCCCCCCAACCCCCGTCAGCCCTCGGAATCCTGGCTGGCTACATGGCAAAAATCGCCGCCCAGTTTTGCCGCGATCGAACAAAAAAATGACGACGGTGCCAATAACGGCAGCGGCGATATCGCTACCAAGCGCCGCAACACTTTTCGCGGTCATCACCCGCGCCTCGCACTCGACTTTGGCGGGATCGCCAAGGGGGCCATCGGGCAAGCAATGGTCGAGACCTTGGCCGCCCAGGGCCGGCCTGCTGCGCTGATCAGCCTCGGCGGCGATCTGATGCTGTATGGCCGTCCCGGTGATCGTGATTGGCGAATCGCGCTGCGCGCACCGATCGGGCCGCCTTTGCCGCCGAGCACCTGCTCAACACAAACCCGCTCGGCACACAAGGCTTCGTCCCCGACGACGAAGACGGATCAATCGACGTCGTTGATCGGACATTTCGTTCTGCCCGCGACATCAGCCGCCAAGCCTCACGCCCTGTTCACGTCCGGCGTCTACGAACGCGGCGGATGGGTCAAGGACAGCTTTGGTCATTGTCGGTGGATTCACCATTTGATCGACCCCGCGCGCGGAGCACCGACCGAAGGCGTTCGTGCGGCGACCGTCTGGCACGATGATCCTGTGCTCGCCGATGCAGCGGCCAGCGCACTGATCATCGCGGCCAGTCGCGCGCTTCGCGCGTCTAGCATCAATGCCTGTTCGGAACAGGGTCGCACCGACCAACAACAGGATACTTCACCTCGAAGCGATGACACGCACTCGAGCCAAAGCGCCTCGAACGACGCTACGACATCCTCAAAGAACGATCCAGTGATCGAGCTCGCAACACGACTCGGCCTCACTCACTGGCTCGTTGTGTACGACGACGGCCGAATTCTCGCAACGACGTTGCGATCTGGCGGTGTCGGACAAGAATCCACGGAGGACTGGTTCGTGCCCCATCCAACCATCGCCGACCGAATCGAATGGATCGTCGCGAGTCACCACGACGATCAAGCCTAAGCCCGCAAGCCGCCTCATCGGTGCGAACCGTCAGGTGACCCGGCGCTTGCCCGCTTCGCTCATGTCAGATCCAGAACAACCTTGCCGACAAAGCGCCCTACAACAAACACTCCACCCTTAGTGATCGGCGATCGTGCCCTAGCTTTAAATGAATCGACCCAAGACAAAGCCAGCGAACACGGGGCCAGCAAACGCGGAGGCAACGCCTGCGGACCCGATCCGATCGCTATCGCTCGACGGCGATCACGAATTCAACTTCGCAGCTCCGCTCCTGGGTCCGCGTTTTGGTCATCGGATGTCATGAACGACGCCCCATTTCCCGGCCCCAAATCAAAACGCCGGCGCAAACATGGCTCCTGCAGCCGCGCCTCGTTCGATCCTCGCAAATCGGCCAAGACTCGCAACACGACTGACGCGCAGGCTCTTCACTTCGGTGATGCCATGGTAATCCTGGCCGCTATCGCGACGATCATCATTGCAGCATGGCACGCGATCCATCACACAGCAGGACTATCGGAGGTTACAACTGCGCCCTGCGGCGAACCCTGCCTAAAAATTCTTCAAGCCAGCCATCCGCCGGAATTCTGGCCACTGCGACCCGACGCCACTGGTCCTACAGCGTCGGGCTCGCCGCCTCGCGCCACAAGCAACGCGCCGAACGCAGAAGCTCTTCCACGAGTTGATTCAGCCCATGCGCCGACCCAAAACGCCGATCTTCGCAATGCCCCATCGACCATCGTGCATCGCGATGTCGAGATTCTGCATCTTGCGAGGCCCGGCCCCGCCGGCACCACGATCATCGAAATCGCTGCGGGACGTGCGCGCTGTCTTCGGTCCCCGGGTGTGCAACGCATTTGCGAGCGATCGGGTTGGCTCACGAACCCCGGCGACACCGCCATCAGCCTCCCGAATCGACTGCGTTTGCAAATCGTTGATCCTGCGCAGTCCTTCGACGCAATCCACCACTGAAACCTTTTGACGCAACGTAACTTTTCGATGGTCCGCGTCTCACTCTCGACCACCAGTTCGATCAGAACGCGTCACTATCCGCGCTCGAAGCGTCAACATCGACGCCACTCAACGCCGACGTTCTTCATGCACCAGACGCCTCATATCACCACAGACGTCGGCGCCTTCACTCTCTTTCGACTGACTGGATGACGGACCCCCAGCATGCGCGCCATGGACCCGCGGGACAATCAACGACCACAGTCGTCAAGCGACGAGATCTTGCGGACACGACCATCCGAAACCATCCAAAGCCTGCGCCGCTCACAAGAGTCACCGGTGCCACCATCCAGCGCGACCGACCAAACAGGACCCTACGCTCAACGCGAACGCCAAATCATCGCATTGGCGATCGTCGCCATCGCCCTCCACATCATCGAAAGTGCCCTGCCGAGCCCCATTCCTGGCGTCAAACCTGGGCTTGCAAACATCATCACGCTGCTAGCTTGGCAATGTCTCGGGCTGCGCGCCGCCCTCTTGATCACGACGCTGCGTATCATCGTCAGCAGCCTGTTGCTCGGAAGTCTTTTCGGCCCCGGGTTCTGGCTCGCTGCCGCAGGCGCTTCAGCCGCGCTTGTCGCTCTCGGCGCGCTGTCTGCCGTACCGGATCGGAGGCTCGGCTTGATCGGCCGGTCCACGGCCATGGCCATCGCACATATCAGCGCTCAGCTCGCGCTGGTATCAGCGTGGTTACTCCCCGGTACACCACTTTGGTCACTGTGGCCCGTGCTCGGCGGCGCGGCCCTGCTCACAGGCGTCACGACGGGGCTACTCGCCGCACGCCTTCTGCGCACCACGGGCTGTAAATCCGACGCAACATCATCTGCAAGTCACGACATCCCGCGTTCCTGACAGACGCCACGGCATCGATGCCACAACACGCGCGCACCACGTCGATAGTCGCAGTCGCCATGTCGCGCCCAATCGACGTCGCTGGCATATCGAGCCACCGATACCAAGCATGACGCATCGATTGCGCATCGACTGCGTCGATCCGCGCAGGAGCACCGACGCGTGGCCGTGCCCCCCACTGCCGCGTGCCACACCCCTCGACAAGCCATCGACGAAGTCGGAACATTCGTAGGGGCGACGCTCGGACGTGCCCGCCGCGCCTTCGTACTCCTCTCGCCGCCAAATCACACGATCCGCCCACTTGATCGCGCATCTGAGTATCCATGCGCGTCCGAAAGTCATGCAGGCAACGCAGCGGCGAAACAATGCTCTAAACTCGGCTTGCCCTCGCAAAACATCGCACCGACTCATGCCTAACCGCCTCGCGTCCTTCGACACAAGTTTCAGCAACCTCGACGCCACCGCGATCCATGCGATTGGGCACGCCGACCGGCTGCCAGAAAGCACTCCGGCACAGGAGGGCGGACTCATGCCGGTCGCGACTCTGATCGCGATCTTCGCGCATGCGATCCTGATCCTCGGTGTCGGCTTCTCGATCAAGGAAATCAACCGGTCGAATGTTCTACCGATGGAAATCGTTTTTCTGCAAGAGACAAGCGCGCCACCGCTTGACGACGCCGCTTTGCTCGCAAACGTCGATCACGATTCCCCAGACCCTGACAGTCAGGCCGGCATCGGTTTGCCGGAACCGCTGCCCACTCCGGAGACCTCCGAACAGATCGCGCCTTCCGACAGCGATGTCTCAGTCGATTCCACGGCAGCGGCCGGATCACCCGCAACCGACGACACTGCCACCGAACTTGCCGCGGAACGAGAAATCACCCCCGAAACAATCGAAACTCCACCGCCGTCTGCGATGCCAGACGCGCCACCGACGGCGTCTGATCCGCAGACCAGCCCATCGCGACGCGAACCACAACCCTCCCCCCAGACCGATTCGGCACGAGCCGACGCAAAACCGAACAACACCGTCGATGTGGCAGCGCTGATGCGCCAAGGCCTATCAAGCGCTCGCGATCCCGAACAGACCGGACTTCGGCGTCAGGGCACCACCAGAATCCTGAGCTCGACGAGTGCTCGATCGGCACCCGAAGCCGCGTATCTCGAAAACTGGACCAGGCGCGTCGAAACGATCGGCAACCTCAATTACCCCGAAGAAGCGCGGCGTCGTGGGCTCAGCGGCCAACTCGTCGTCGCCGCACGCATCCGTTCCGACGGCAGCCTCGTCGACGCGCACATCCAGCAAAGCTCGGGCGAACCCATTCTCGATCAGGCGGCACTCGATATCGTTCGGCTAGCAGCACCGTTTCAGGCCTTTCCCGAAGCGATGCGCGCCCACCATGACGAGATCCTGATCGTTCGCGCTTGGAATTTCCGTCGCGACCGGGTGTTCTGATGCGCACATCAACAACGACCGCAAAAACAGGTCTCAAAGCGCGCACACCGTGCCCAGCCGACCCAGGCTGACGCAACAGACGAAATATGACGTCATGCCACTTAGGCCCGGCCCGTGACCGACCCGCTGATGTCCAATCCGCGCTCGGCTCGTTTTTCGACACGCCGATCGACGAAGTCGCGCGAACACCGAAAGGTCGCTTGAAGGACAGGGGCGGCACCCCGATACTGATTGGCATGACACGCACTGATGAACCCACCGCTGCTCTGCCCGCCGCCGATCCACAGGCGCTCGTAACCACAAACGAGCCGAACGCCATGAAGCCCGCAGCCCGACATTATTTTCGGGGCCAACTCCTGATCGGCACACAGAGTTTGTCGGGCGACTTTTTCCAACATGCCGTCGTTTATGTCTGCGACCACGACGAACGCGGCGCGATGGGTCTCGTCATCAATCAGCTGACACCCTACAGTCTGCTCGACCTGATGAGCCAGCTTGAGATGGACGAACCCGACGACCCAAGTATTGCCGTCATGATCCCCGTGCACCGCGGCGGCCCTGTCGAGGCGAACCACGGCTTTGTCCTGCACGATGTCGCGTTCGAGCACGAAGGCTCAAAACCCATCGACGATCACTTTGCACTTGGCTTTTCGCGCGATCTACTCGCACTCATGGCCCAGAAAAAAGGCCCGGAACACGCCATCGTCGTTCTCGGTTACGCCGGCTGGGGACCCGGACAACTTGAACGCGAAGTCGCCGATGACGCCTGGCTGGTCGCACCCGCCGAACCGACAATCGTATTCGAGGGCTCGACCGAGGACCTTTGGGCGCGCGCCGCGCGCTCGCTCGGAGTCGATATGGATCGACTCGGCCCACACTCCGGTCATGCCTGAATCCTGCCCTCCCCTTCAACGAGGATCGCGCGGAGTCGCACGATCACGGCGATGAGTCGGGCCAGCTGAATCCAACGCAGCCGCCTCGGGCGACGTTGTACAGCGCGAAGCCGCCAGCCGCGGAAAAGACCACGGACGGGCCTGGCGCTACGCTGACTGCGCATGCATCGACACAACCCGGGCGGCGAAACCATCAACGGATGCTACGAACTTCATGCTTGATTTCGACAAAGTTCCGTACGATGCCAACGTAATCGGCTTTGATGTCGGCACCCGTCGTGTCGGCGTTGCATTGGCAAACCGCACCATCGGTGCGGCACGTCCACTCGCGATTCTGCCCGCCCGCCCCTTTCCCTGGGAGCGCGTGGCCGAATGGATCGAGGAATGGCAGCCCGCCTACGTCGTCATCGGGTGGCCCGTGCCGTCACACGTCAACAACCCGTCAAACAACCAGACATCGCCGGCCGTGCAAACTGACGTCGAAACAACGGTCATGCGGCGCGCGCGAGGCTTAGCAAACGTACTCGACGAACGCTTCGGCTTATCGAGCGTCTTCCAGGACGAACGCTTGACCAGCCAAGCCGCCGCCGACCGACGACGTGACACGAGCCGCTCTCCGCGCCCTCGCGGATCGCGCGAACATGGACCTATTGATGCCGAAGCCGCCGCGATCATTCTCGACGATCATCTACGCGACGCCATGGGGCGCGGGGCCAAGCCGCAGCGCATTCGGTCGTCACTCAACCCACGAGGGAGCCTCCCGAGCATAGACAATTAGCGAACCGACGCGCCCATCGCGCATCATCGCGGCCAAGGGCGTAGATTCCCTGCACATTCACAGCTTGCGTTCGCCTCCGGCTACTCCAGAAGGAGCCCAGATGATCGACGATCACGATCCAAACTCCGCCTCGACGCGGGCGTCCAGCGACGCCTCTTCCGAAATGCCTGAACTCGACACGGCTCGAACGCGAGGACTCGCGCTCGACGTCGATGCCTTGCTCGACACCTTGGCCGCAAAGCTCAGCGACTACGCCAAGCGCCATCGCATTGAGCGCTGGAACCCCGTCGGCATTCATACCGGCGGCGTCTGGGTGGCCGACCAGCTTTGTCGACGCATGGGTCTCGACGCCGCCTTGGGCCGGCTCGACATCAGCTTTTACCGCGATGACTTTTCCCAGATCGGCATGCATCCGCAGGTCAAACCATCAGAGTTGCCCGAAGACATCGACGGCGCCCACGTTCTGCTGATCGATGACGTCCTATACACCGGTCGAACGATTCGCGCCGCACTCAACGAGATCTTCGACTACGGTCGCCCTGCGTCCGTCACACTCGCAGTCTTGGTCGACCGCGACGGCCGCGAATTGCCGATTCAAGCTGCTGCAGCGGGCACAGTGATCCGGCTTGAAGTCGGCGAACAGATCAAATTACGGGGGCCCGAGCCGCTGAAGCTCGAAATCGTGCGCACCGATCGCTGAAAAAAAGACGATCGCCAAGCCGACTGCGCGATACCGACAAGGTGCAATCGCGGCCGTCGTTGAACCGTTCGACTCTGTCGCAGAAATCCAATCGTCTGGAGCGAATCGTTTGAATCGTTTCAACCACCTTCTCCGGACCTTGTTGCGCCGACCTGACCGAGAAAACCCTCGAGGCACGACATGCCGAGGCGAAGAACACCCCGGCGACCGCCGCCCACGCCGGCGGGACCCAAAGCCACACAAGACCCGGAAGAACCGTGGTCGACAGCGTCACATGAGCGCTGCTGTCGAACACACTCACCGCCGACCTCGCGCGCCCTGCCGCAATTGATATACCTGAGCATTTTTAAAAGTTTGAATGTCGGCGACTGAACAAGGTCAAAACTCAAGGCCGCGGTTCACACTCGCCTGACGTCACTTCGATGCGCGCAATGGAACACAATGCGAACAATGACGAACGAGCCTCACAGCCGGATTGATCGCCGTGACCACAGCCAGTAATACCGACGCACCATCACAGCTCCCGTTCAGCGCCAAAACGCTCGGCCACCCCGCGAGCAGGACGCTGCCCGGCCCTCTGCCGAACCGCCTGCAACTCGGGCCCGACGGTCGGCTGCGCCACCTGCTGACCGTTGAGGGCCTGTCTCGCGAACTGCTCATCGAGCTGCTCGACACGGCAGAATCGTTCTCCTCAATGAACGAAAAATCGGTCAAGAAGGTCCCGCTGCTTCGCGGTAAAACCGTCGTCAATCTATTTTTCGAGCCATCGACCCGCACCCGCACCACTTTCGAGCTTGCCGCCAAACGACTGTCAGCCGATGTTCTCAACATCGCCGTGTCGACCTCCTCTGCCACCAAAGGAGAAACGCTGCTCGACACCCTGCGCAACCTCGAAGCCATGCACGTCGACATGTTCGTCGTGCGGCACGAGCAATCGGGCGCGGCCCATTTCATTGCCCGTCACGTTGCTCCCCACGTCGCCGTTCTCAATGCCGGCGACGGCCGCCACGCGCATCCCACTCAAGCGCTGCTCGATGTCTTTACCATCCGACGACACAAACCCGACTTTCCGCAGCTCAAAATCGCCATCGTTGGCGACATTCTCCATTCACGCGTCGCACGATCCCAGATCCACGCATTGAACATTTTGCAGACCGGGGAAGTTCGCGTCGTTGCACCGCGGACGCTACTACCCGCCGGCGTCGAGCGCCTCGGTGTTCACGTTTTTCACGATCTCGATCCCGGCCTCGAGGATGTCGACGTCGTCATCATGCTGCGCCTCCAGCGTGAACGCATGGAGGCCGCCCACTTACCGAGCGAACACGAATACTTTCGATTGTTTGGGCTGACCGAGGCGCGTCTCGCACGTGCCAAAACCGACTGCATCGTCATGCACCCCGGTCCAGCGAACCGCGGCGTCGAAATCGATTCCGACGTCGCCGATGGCCCCCGCTCAGTGATACTCGAACAAGTCACCAACGGCATCGCGGTGCGCATGGCAGTGATGTCCATGGTTCTCGGCCCTCTCGCCCAAGTACCGACCCAGACTCCGACTCAGTCCTCGACCCCATCACCAAGGCGTTTTGCTGCCCCCGACTCGACGGTCGCTGGAGAGACCACGTCATGAGCGTTCGCATTGATCACGTCCGCGTCCTTGATCCTGCGTCGGGTTTTGATGCAATCACCACCATCTGTATCCAAGGCGGAGAAATCCTCTCCATCGGCGCGCCCCCCGCCGATTTCGATGTTCGCCGAGTCGTCGATGGGCGGGCTCTCTGGGCTTTCCCCGGACTCATCGACCTTTCCGCACGCTTGCGGGAACCGGGACTTGAACACAAGGCTACGATCGCCTCCGAGACGGCCGCAGCAGCAGCCAGCGGCATCACAACGGTCGTCGTCCCACCCGACACCACCCCCGCGATCGACACCCCTGCCGAAGTCGAACTGATCACGCGCAAAGCCAAACGCGCCTGCGGCGTCCGTGTTCTGACGATCGGTGCCGCCACGATTGATCTGGCGGGTGAGCAACTCACCGAAATGGCATCCCTAAAAAATGCCGGCGTTCTTGCCATAGGTCAGGGCCATCACGCGATCGCTCGGCCGCTGATTCTGCGGCGCGTCATGGAATACGCCGCCACCTTCGATCTGCCGCTGGTCCTCACGCCCGAGGACCGCTCTCTGGCTGGTCGTGGCTGTGCGCACGAGGGCCCAGTCGCCACGCGCCTCGGACTGCCGGGAATCCCCCAAGCGGCAGAAACCGCAGCCTTGGGCGTCATCCTCGCGCTCGTCGAACAAACCGGGGCGCGCGTCATTGTCGGCCCGCTGTCCTGCGCTCGCAGCGTCGACATGATCGAACGCGCGAAGAATGACGGCCTACCTGTTCAGGCCTTCGTCGCGGCGCACCAACTATTTCTCTGCGACGTCGACACTGCCGATCTTGACCCGATCCTGCACGTTCGCCCCCCGCTGCGCACGCAACTCGATCGCGAAGCGCTACGCGCCGGGCTTGCCAGAGGCGTCATCGACAGTATCGTCTCGGATCATCAACCGCATGAAATCGACTCAAAGCTCGGTCCTTTTGCCGAAACGCAACCGGGCATCAGCGCCTTGGAGACACTCTTACCACTTACGCTCAAATGGGCCGCCGAAGAAGGCATTGACACGACTGAAGCCCTATCGAGGGTCACCATCGCACCTGCGAGAGCGCTCGGCCTAAGCGGCGGACGACTTGCGGCCGGAGAACGCGCCGACTTTGTCCTATTCGATCCCGCCGGCCGCATGGAGCTCAGCCAGAAACAATGGCGATCCAAGGGTCTGAATTCGCCCTTTCTCGGCTGGGAGTTCGATGGTCGCGTCTGTTCGACCTGGATCGCGGGGCGAGAAGTCTTTCAGAAAGCGCCGGATCACTCCGCGCCAACACCAACCTTTGAACCGAAAACATTCGCCGACTAAGCGATCCGCGTCATCAGCGACGTGGCCCGCCATGATCGGCGCCTGACTGACGCACCGAGAGCGATGATCCGTATCGACCCAACACGCGTGCGTCTCTCGCTCACCGCGCGCCGTATCGCCGGTCGCCCATGGTCGCCCAAACTCAGACACGCGCCCGCCCCCCCCGACTCGGCTCAAAACTCGACCTCGGACACACGGGCGACGGTTGCAGTCGGCCCCGACGAGGTGTGGACAATCGAAATCGACCAGGACTGCGAACCCCCGCCCATCGGTGCAGGATTCTGCCTCACCCCCCTTGCAGTAGACACCCTGACGGCGACGACATCGGCTGACGAGACCAACCGCACGCCAGGTCAAACAGAACGCTCACAAGTATTCGCCACCGCGCAGCAAGATCAACACCTCGCGGCTACGATTTCGTCCGGACGCCGCGCGATCGCCGTCCCGATGCTGGTCAGCGGTCGCCAATGGACTGTGGCTATCACATGGCGCAGGCGCTCGCACACCATGGACGACCTGGATGCACGCCCAGCGGCGATCGCTAAAGATACGTCCGGCACCCGAGCCCCCCGGCTGGCGGCCTCTACGCCCAATACGAGCCACGGTGCGAACGACGACTCGAATGACTACCGAACCAACAGCGAAAGCGGCGAATCGCGACACAGCCAAGATTGCTCTCCACGCGAAACATCGACACGATCCGAATCCGCTCTCGAGACACAAGCAACTCGAACCGCTCACTCCAAAGTCAACGACACATCGACGATTTGGCGACTGAGCGGCCCGATTGGCGGTCTCGCGACCAACCTGATGGACGGCTTGATCATGTCTCCGATCTCGACGCCTACGCGGGAGGCACGCCACGCTGACCACGCCAGAGACGCGAGCCTGTCCGCGTCGCACCTCGACGGGTCGCCTTTGTTCATCGCCGCCGACGACGCCGGGCTCGTCGCCGCCTTGCGCTGGCTCGAACACGCCCACCCATCGCAACGACGAAGAAGCGTGGCCGCATTCAGCTTGCGGCGATTACCGCCGCTACCCATCGTGCCCGCAAGCGTGGTCATGCCGGCGTTACGCTGCTCCGCTGAGTTTCGACAAAGTCTTGCAACTCTGCGGCTGCTCGATGACTGGGGCGTCGCCGCGCGAATCGCCACACTCGCAGGATGGCCGGGTTGTTTTGACGGCGACCTCGTCGACGCACTCGTTCTTCCCGATCAGTCAAGCGCTCAGACCCACCCGCCTCCATCGCGCCTGACCGCGGGACAGTTACACGATCATCACGAACGCAGTCGTAACACTCACCTCGCGCCTCCTGACGGATATCGAGCCGTCCACCTTGATCACGAGGATGCCAGTGAGGGGCTGACACTGTATTTGATCGGGCGCAGCACACGCCGGCGCCTGTCGTCGACGCACGACAGACTTTTTCGCACAGACCATCGAACAGCGGTCGAGAATCCAGCCGAGCCATCGAAGGAGCTGCCCCGGGCGCATTCAGAATTTCAAGCGCCATCAAAAAGGCGGGCGCCGTCTGAAACCGGGGCAGCACCAGCGATTGTGTCTCTCAAACGTCCGGGCGGCGGATCGGGCGCGCGTCGTGAGTCTTGGTCCGACTACGATTCGGGGTCACATCCGCCAGTCCATTCAAATGACGACTCTCGAAACAACCTCGAGCCCACGATCCCCACGACGATCACCGGCCGGATTCATCGCAGCGGGCTGATCCTGTGCCCGCGTAAAAAAAGGACGCCTTGACCTCAACCGCACCCCGCGCGCAAAAACTTGAGCACGGGCGGATCCTGGGTCGCGCATACACCGCTCAATGAATCGTTACCGCAAAATGGGCGCTAGCCGCGATTCGTGGGTGTCGGCAAATCGGCCAGATCGCTGACGACCTCCTCGGTCGCCGTCGCCTGACCGCCAAAATTGATCTGCCACTCGAGATCCGCTCGCGAATCCGCCTTGGCGAGCGCCTCTTTCAACGTCACCCGACCCGCTTTGTACAAGCGATAGATCGACTGATCGAAGGTCAGCATCCCAACCGACGACCCTTTCGCCATAATCTCCTTGATCTGCGAAAAGCCTTCTGAGCGGATCAGTTCACTGACATACGGCGTCAAGATCAGGATTTCAAACGCCGCAGCCCGACCGCCGTCAACTGTCCTCAACAGGCGCTGAGCGACGATCGCACGCAGGTTGATCGACAGATCGCTCAGCGTTTGCCCGCGAAACTCTTCGGGAAACATATTGACGACTCGATCAAGCGCCTGAGTCGCGTTCGTCGCGTGCAATGTCGACAACACCAAATGGCCGGTGTCGGAAAAGTTCATTGCCTGCTGCATAACCTCGCGGGTGCGGATTTCTCCGATCATGATGACGTCAGGCGCTTCGCGCATGCCATCGATCAGCGCCTGGGCATAACTGGGCGTATCGATACCGACTTCACGCTGGCCAACGATCGACTGTTTATGACTGAAAAGAAACTCGATTGGGTCCTCAACCGTCAGGATATGACCTGCCTGATTGGAGTTGCGATGATCGATCATCGCCGCCAACGTCGTTGACTTGCCCGAACCGGTCGAGCCGACGATCAAGATCAGGCCGTCGTTGTATCCGACCAACTGCTTCAAGACCTCAGGCAGGCCTAACTGATCGAGTGTCGCAATCGCCGGTTTGATGAAGCGAACGACCATCGCCACATCGCCGCGCTGGCGGTACACATTGATACGAAAACGCCCAAGATGAGCACGCCCGATCGCAAAATTCGCCGAGTGCTCGCGCTCAAACGCCATGCTGTCAGCCGGCGACATCAGCTCTCGCGCGATACGCTCGGTCTGCCGCGGCTCCATCGCCTTGCGCGAAACGGGCTGCAACTTCCCGTTGACTTTGATCGAAGGCGGCGCGCCAGCGACGAAAAACAGATCAGACGCATTCTTCTGCGCCATCAGCTGGAAGTACGGCTCGATTATCAGAGGTGCGGAGTCAGTCATTCACGGCGTCCTGTCACTGCATGCAGATCGATTCGTCTTGCGATCCATTGGTGGAACCTGAACCCTCTTGGCCGCACATTCACGGATCGTCGCCGCTAGGACGCGAACGCTGCGCGTCGTGACTCGAGCGCGCGACCGGCAGAGCCATCTGAAAACCCTCGGTCCGAGCGTTGAGTGGCGCGCCGGTTGGATACAACGGCGGATTGCAATCGTGATGCGTCGACACCAAGGCAACAAGCGCCGCGCATCTTACACACCAGTCGCTGCAAGCCAATACCTGCGAGTCAGAGCCGACTCATGACAGTCCAAAGAATTCAGGCCCTATCAACCAGATCGTCGTCACGCCGCTCGATGAACCTGTGGCAAGCCAGAGGCTCCCGCATGTAATCGACGGCACAGGACGGCACCGTCGCACCGTCTCGCACGTATCGCTTAACGAAACCGTTGCGGATCTTCGTCTTCGCGCACAGAGAGACGACGGTCCTCCGCGTACACGCCTGGCTCTTTCTCGCTGCGTGCGCGCTCGGAATCCAACTTGATACGCAGACGGAGATCGTTTTGCGAATCAGCGTTGCGGATCGCCTCGGTAAAGCTGATCAAGCCATCCTCGTACAAATCGAACAGGGACTGGTCGAAAGTCTGCATGCCCTGCTCTCGCGAGCGCTTCATCAGATCCTTCATGTCACCCACCGCACCCTTGAGCACCAGGTCGGCCATCAATGGCGTATTGATCAACACCTCGACCGCCGGGACACGGCCTTGGTCGTCTTCTCGCCGCACGAGGCGCTGGGAAACGATCGCCTTTAAATTGAGCGACAAATCCATCAGCAACTGCGGCCGCCGATCCTCGGGGAAAAAGTTGATGATGCGGTCAAGCGCCTGGTTCGTGCTGTTGGCGTGCAAGGTCGACAAACACAGGTGTCCAGTCTCGGCAAACGCCACCGCATAACCCATCGTTTCTCGATCGCGTATCTCGCCAATCAAGATCACATCGGGTGCCTGACGCAGTGTGTTCTTCAACGCGATCTCATAGTCGGCCGTATCGACGCCCACCTCGCGTTGGGTCACGATTGATCGATCATGGTGATGAACGAACTCGATCGGATCCTCGATCGTCACGATGTGATCCTGCGCCTTGGCGTTGCGATAACCGATCATCGCCGCAAGCGACGTCGACTTACCGGAACCCGTCGCACCGACGAAGATCACCAAGCCGCGCTTCTCCATCGTGATCTTCTCGAGGATCGGCGGCATGGAGATGTCTTCGAATTTGGGGATGTTCGTCTGGATGATTCGCAGCACCATGCCGACCGAACCGCGCTGAGTGAACGCATTGACCCGGAAACGCGATACACCCGGGAGGCTGACGGCAAAGTTCACCTCCATCGAACGCTCGAATTCGGCCGATTGATGATCATTCATCATCGCCCTGACCAGTGCCTGGGTATGCTGCTGCTGCAAGGGCTGATCGGTGAGATGCACGACCTGACCATCGATCTTGGCGGCCGGTGGCACACCCACCGTGATGAACAAATCAGACCCACCGCGCTGCACGACCACACGCATCAGGTCGTGCATGTATTTGATCGCCTTCTCGCGTTCCAAGTTCAGCTCCTGTTCGATCCGTCAAACGCACCAGTCAGTCTGACTCTGGTTAGAAAGCCTCTGGGTTGACCGCCTTGCGTTTCGCGTCTTCACGCCCGATCAAGCCCTTCGCCAGCATATCTTTGAGATTCTGGTCGAGCGTCTGCATGCCGAGTCCCGCGCTCGTTTGAATAGTGGAATACATCTGCGCGATCTTGCCCTCACGAATCAGGTTTCGAATCGCCGCCGTGCCGAGCATGATTTCATGCGCTGCGATTCGACCACCCCCGATTCGCTTAAGCAGGGTCTGCGAAATTACCGCTCTCAATGACTCTGACAGCATCGCGCGAACCATGTCTTTTTCGGCCGCCGGAAACACGTCAACGACGCGGTCGATGGTCTTGGCCGCCGAGCTCGTGTGCAACGTTCCGAAAACCAAATGTCCCGTTTCGGCAGCCGTCAAAGCGAGTCGAATCGTCTCGAGGTCGCGTAACTCACCCACCAGAATCGTATCGGGGTCTTCACGCAATGCGGACCGCAAAGCCTCGGAAAACCCGTGGGTGTCGCGATGCACTTCGCGTTGGTTGATCAGAGACTTCTTGGACTCATGGACGAATTCAATTGGATCCTCGATCGTCAAAATATGGCCGTGATCAGTCTCGTTCTTATGATTGACCATGGCTGCCAAGGTCGTCGATTTCCCCGATCCCGTTGGCCCGGTCACCAAGACCAAGCCTCGCGGGTATTCAGCGATTTTTTCAAACACCTTGGGCGCTTGAAGTTCCTCGAGCGTCAATACCTTTGACGGAATCGTACGGAACACCGCCGCTGCGCCACGGTCCTGATTGAATGCGTTAACACGAAAGCGCGCCAGGCCCTTGATATCAAATGAGAAATCGGTCTCAAGAAACTCTTCGTAATCCTTACGCTGACGATCGTTCATGATGTCGTAGATCAGCGCCTGGACTTCCTTATGCTCCATCACCGGAACATTGATCCGACGCATCTCACCATCGATTCGAATCATCGGCGGCATACCGGCCGAAATGTGCAAGTCGGATGCGTTGTTCTTGACCGAAAACTGCAGCAACTGAGTAACGTCCATTTCTCACATCCTCTCAAGCACATCCGTCGATGTGTAGATCCTAGCTGGCTCGACAACCGTTCTGTGGCAGAGCCTGAGTCTATACGCTGGAGCGACCCGCACTATAGCACCCAAGACCCCAGTGTCCGTCTGGAAACCACATCGGCTCTTAAACCACGTTTTGAGACCCTTCGGCACGGCACGTTAGGACCCATCGGCACAGCGCGACACACTGTCACCCTCCCCAGGGTACTGTCCGCTCAAGGCCCTTGTTCAGAGCGATACCTTCTAAGGCAATACCTTCTAGGGCAACACCTACGAAGGCAATACCACCAACCTGCTTGTTAACGGCTCGGGCGATGCCGATTAGATCGCTACGCAGGCGCGTTGCTGCCTTGCGCGATGCTCGCTTCAAATGCCTTGCATTGCATCGCGCCCACCGCATCCCTCGATGGCTCACCAACCCAACATGTACCGTTCATCATCATCGTCGATCCGTGAACCGCTTCCTCCGCAGGCGAGTCAACAGCAACAACACGCGCCACGCATCGCCGGTCCGCATACCAACTCGCCAGGAGATCGATTGATGTCCGACACCGCCCAACGTCTGACTGCCCTCCAAAATCGGATCCATCACGCTGCCAAACGAGCCGGACGCGATCCGACCGAACTGACTTTGATTGCCGTCACCAAACATCACCCGATCGCCGCCATTCAGCGACTCTCCGGCCTTGGTCACAAACACTTCGCCGAAAACTACCCTCAGGAATTTGTCGACAAGCACGACAGCCTCGCCAAGGTCGACGCTGCGCTGCGTTGGCACTTCATAGGCCAGATACAACGCAACAAGACGCGAGCGATCGCCGAACGTGCCGATGTCGTGCATAGTCTTGACCGCTTGATCATCGCCGAACGCCTCTCCGATCAACGGCCCGAAGATCGCGATCCGCTCGACGTCCTGTTGCAGGTCGATCTGTCCGACGAGACAGGCAAAGGCGGCGTCAAACCCAGCGAAGCGGCAATGCTTGCCACCGCAGTCGCTGAACTTCCACGGCTTCGCCTACGCGGACTCATGGCCGTTCCAGCGCCGAACAATGGTCTACCCGATAGCCCGCAAGCCCGCGCCGTGTTCGCCCGTCTCCGCGATCTTCGCGACCAAATTCGTGATCAGATCGGTCATCGGATAGGGCGCTCATCGTTGCGCGACAGCCCCCACGACCCAGATCGTCTCGCCAAAAACGTTCAGGCCGACACGGCCCCAGACAGGTCTCAGGATTTGAGCTCGCCCGGATCGGAGCACAGAATGCCAATGTTAACCTGGCTCTCGATGGGCATGAGTGACGATCTCGAGGCCGCAGTGCTCGAAGGCGCCACACATCTGCGCATTGGTACAGCGCTTTTAGGCCCACGCCCCAAGACTTAAATTCCACCACATCTTGTGGCAGTCATCGTGCCGGAACTGCGATGAAACTCCGCCGGGCAGCGCATCCTCTGATCGCGTGCAAGACACCGACACCACAGATCTCGCAGCTGAGGCATTACCGAATCACCGCGGCGCAGGCACGTAGCTTGTGCCTGTGTCCGCGCCAAGGCCGTCGACTCGTTATGTTGCCGCTCGTGCTCCGGGCGCCTCACTCTTGTTCTCGCTCGCGGCTTTCCTGCATCTCCAAGCGAAAGCCACGCACTATCGCGCCGAATAGCGGCACGATACCAAGCCACGTCAGACCATGACCGCTGGGATCGACTCGACGAGCAACCGACCATCCCGCAAGGCTCGACCACACAGAGACAACAGGAGATTACGCGCATGATCCATCACTCGAACCCCACAGCAACGGCGCCCGAGCGAACGTCAACCAACGCTGAAGAATCAGCCCGCTTCCCGCTCGACGCCGTTTTTGTCGGAGCCGGCCGCATGGGTCAAGCGCTACTCAAAGGATTGCTCGCCCGGCTTGGAGCCCATCGCATCGGCTTCGTCGAAACTCACGAACCCACCGCTGCAAGCCTCCTCGAAAGCCACCCCGAGCTGACTCGACTCTCGCTCTCCCCAGCGCATCCCGAGTTGCGATCTGCTGCGCGATCACCCTCGTCGAACGACGCTGCAACACCAAGCGCCGTTCACGGCGCCTCAGACAGGACGACCGAACACCGCGAAGCAGCCGCCCCGATTGAACCCCTCTCGCACGCGGTCCGAGACACAACGATCGTCATTCTCGCCGTCAAGCCACAAAGCTTCGACACGCTCGCAAGCGAGCTCAGCCCTCTGCAACTTGCACCCGCTGCCGCGGTCTCGGTGATGGCCGGCGTACCTGCCGAACGTCTCGCGGGCGCCTTCGCCCCGGGCACACCCATCGCACGTGCGATGCCGAATACACCCGCACTCGCCGGCGTCGGCATGACCGGGCTTTGGTTCGACGCCCACTTCGACGTCCCCCGCAAAGCGCGCATCGAGACCTTGCTCCTCGCCGTCGGTCAGGCGCTCGAGGTCACTGATGAGGCTCAACTTCACGCTGTCACTGCGCTCTCTGGTAGCGGCCCCGCGTACTTGTTCAGATTCGGTGAAGCCCTGATTCGTGCCGGCACCACATTGGGACTGGACGAGGCTCAGGCATCGCTTCTGGCTCGCGAGACGCTGTTTGGCGCCGCGACGCTCGCACGCGGCGAGCCCGACCTCGCCGGTTTACGCGCTCAGGTCACCTCGCCCGGAGGCACAACGGCTGCGGCACTGGAGTGCTTTGATCGCGATGGAAGGCTCGACGCCTTGGTCAA
Source organism: Thioalkalivibrionaceae bacterium (assembly GCA_046299415.1). Taxonomy (GTDB): domain Bacteria; phylum Pseudomonadota; class Gammaproteobacteria; order Ectothiorhodospirales; family Ectothiorhodospiraceae; genus JBKBII01. The sequence continues at coordinate 63,492 of JBKBII010000003.1, forward strand.
AGAGGCACTCGCGGCCGCCCATCAACGCTCACGAGCGCTCGCTCACCCCTGACGCCAGTCGGCCCGAGGGTTCAAGAAGGTCTTCGCCTCGGTCCAGCGCGGATCTCGCGATGAATTCTGCCGAACACCGCCAGCGCCCCTCAAAGAGCGTGTCTTGCACAGGCACGGCTGCAGAAACCGCGCTCCAACCGGCATCGGGTACGGCATTCCCGCAACGATCAACACCGCCAGTCCGTACAATACCAAAGACGGCCATTCGCTGAACCACGCCTACGGCGTTCATTCCAAAGCTCTGCAAACACCCCCCGCCTAATCCCACAGCACAAGCCTACCCCCACGAGTCACATAGGGAACATCTGCATGACCGACCTGACCTCCGATCTTGCGACCCTGCTGGTCCGATTCGCCTTTGGCGTCGTGATTCTGTTCTTCCTGCTTCGATTCCTGCTGGGGCTCGTTCGCGCCAATCCGGGCAACCCACTTTCGCAATCCGTGTTAGTGCTGACCAATCCCATCCTGCTTCCGCTGCGTGCGATTTTGCCGTCATTCGGACGTTTCGACACTGCCGCCTTCGTCATCGTCATCGGCCTGAAAGTGATCGAAATCTTTCTTCTGCTAATGATTCTGGGCGGCGAAGCCAGCCTCAGTCAGGTCATCATCGTCGCGTTGGTCCTCCTCGCTCGACTCATCGTCTGGATCTTCCTCATCAGTCTGATCATCGAAGTCGTGCTGAGCTGGTTCGCCGCCTCGGGCGGCCCGCCGAACCCGATCGGACGCCTCGCAAACGATCTCAACCGGCCATTACTCGGGCCCATCCGCAAGATCATCCCCAACGCTGGCATGTTCGACTTTTCACCGATGATCGCATTGCTCGTTCTGTACGTTCTTTTGACGATCCTCTCGCACATCGCCTAACACAGGCGCAAGCAAGCGGACCCCACCGCAACGAACCGACGACCGTTGCCGTGCGCCTGAATACGTGCCGGTCGAGACTCGCCGGATTAAACTTGGGAACACGGCCAGCCGACGTCACGTCGTACCCGTGAAAGACTCAAGCCGACGGACAAAACACCGACAAACACAGCCGTAACGAAAAGCTCAGTACAACAATCACCAACCTGGAGACGGTCTGGCGCCGAAAAACGTCGCAGGGCGGCATCAACGATCTGCAAAACGTGATCGAGACTCAACAACGATCAAGCAAAAGACCCGACACCGATCGAGCCCCTTCGACGGGCGATCACCGATGGAGATGAGACATGACTGAAGCCTATGCAACGACCCGCCCGACCCAACAGCGCCGAAGTGTCACCACGCTCGCCGGGATTCTCCTCGCTGGTCTCGCGTCGTGGGGCACAGCGCAGGCCGCCGAAACCGAGTTCGATCGCTACATCGTCCACCACAACGTCATCAATACGACGTTTTTATCGCCTGATGTTGCCCGCGCCTATGAAATCCGCCGCTCGTCAAGCCGCGCATTGGTCAACGTCACCGTGATGGAGAAAGCCGAAGGTGGCCTCCGCGCCGTACCCGCAACGGTCAACGGCCGCGCCACGAATCGCAATCAGCAAATGAAGTTCATCGGCTTTCGCAGCGTCACAGACGGTGATGCCGTCTATCAACTCGGAGAGGTTCCCGTCCGCGGAGGCGAGGAGCTCAATTTCGAAATCGACGTTCGCCCCCAAACTTCCAGCGAAACCCTCACCGTGGAGTTTTCACAGCGCTTCTATGGGGACTGATCGTCACCGGCCGGTCTCAAACGAGGTTCGAAATCCATACGGATCATCCAAACACTCGAGGGGCCGGCCAGTCGCCTCCACGACCGAACATGACGAGAATTGAGGACGACGAGTGGAGGGAGGACGCACCGAATGAGCTCAGATCTCCTCCCAGCGGGGCGTGAGAGAGAAAGCCCATCACGCGATCAATTAATCCAGGTGGATTGCCCCGACCCAAGGTGACACCAACGCCCAGACCCCCATCGCGATCAACACAACTCCCGCCACGACTCGGACAATGGGACGATAGAAAAACGACCGAAGGCGCAATGCAAAAGCGCCCATCAAAATCAAATTGGGCAGCGTTCCGATGCCGAAGGCCAACATGATCAGGGCGCCCTGAATAGGGCTAGCCGCCGCCAAGGCCCAAATCAACACACTGTAAACAAGCCCACAGGGCAACCAGCCCCAAATGGCCCCAGCGGCGACCGCCTGCGATGCACCGCGAATCGGGATCAACCGACGCGCGAACGGCTCGATACGTCGCCACAGTCGAGCCCCAACCCGCTCAACCTGCGTCAATCCCGTCCACCACCGCCCCAGATACAGCCCCGCAGCGATTAATAAAAGCGCGGCCAAAACACTTAAAACCTGACGAAACCCATCCAGACCGCCAACCGCCAGCGCGCCGATGCCGCCTGCCAAAGCGCCCGCTGCGGTATAACTCGCCACCCGACCGATGTTATAACCCAACAGCACATCCCAACGAATGCGATCGGACGGTGCTCGTCGTTCCCGCATGGACCCACCGGGCAACGGCTTCGCCCCCAGCGATTCAGGGGGGCTCGTCTGACCGGTTGCATCGCGGTGAGTACTCGGCAGTGCCACCGGCACACTCGGCAGCTGACCGGCGCCGGAGCGCGATGTGGCTGCGATGCTCAGAGCGCCGACGATACCGCCGCACATTCCGACACAATGCACGCCTCCCAAAACCCCGATCACGACCGCGGCGACCATTACCGAAATATCCAAGACCGATCTCCAAAAAAACGCTGCAGAGCGTCATGAGGCGGGTGTAACGCAAGGCGTTTAGAGCGCACCTAGAACGCAACGACCCAGACCTCATCGCGGAGCGCAGCTAACACGTCGTAACCGACAGTCAAGCGCGGGCGCGAGCGCAACGATGCGCCCACGCAAAAAGGTATTCAGCGTCTTTCCGAGCCGCACTCGATCGTTGCAGCCGAGTCCTACCCGCCCCCAACTCAGACTGATGAGCCATCACATCGAATCGCTCGTCTATTGAAAGACATGGGCCCAAATGACCCAGCCGACCCACGTCTCGGGCCGACGCTGCGCTCTGCCAAACCGGATCGATAGCTTGATGTCTGCCACTTCGCGTCACAACTCCAGAAAACCCCGCTTCGAGCTCAGGCTCGAACCGGCCCAAGCACCCAGTTCTGCGTCGTCCGCACCCTCCCACGAATCAGGCCCCGCAGCGGGCCTCTGGCTCCTCTCCGGCGGCATCGAGAGTGCCGCACTGATTCACGATTGGAGCCACGCAGCTACGGGAACGAGCGAGCGTGTCCGCGGGACGCGCTTCGTGCATATCGACTACGGACAGCGCAACGCATCCGCCGAATGGTCGGCCGTCCAACGGCTGACCGACTGCATCCCCGAATCGAGCCGTCCCAGATTGCAGCGGATCGATGTCTCAACACTCCGTGCAGCCCTGCGGCGCGACAATGGCTGGACGCCTCATGTTCCGCCACCCGAACGAAACCTTCTGCTGATCGCACTCGCACGCAACCTCGCGCTGGCTCATGGACTCAAAACCATCGTAATCGGACTGACCGCCGACGATGCCAGCCATGGACCCGATGGGGACGCGTTGCGCATCCAAGCGCTAGCCCGATGCCTCGCTGGAGACCGCATCGCGATTGATCCAACGATATCCGGAGGCATCAACGTTCTTTGTCCGCTAGCCACACAACGCAAACACGAGGTCATTGGCACACGACCAGCGGCCCCCTGGGCACTTGCCTGGTCGTGTTTGCTCGATCAACCGCGGCCCTGCGGCGCCTGCCCACAATGCGAAGCTCGCGCCCGCGCCTTTGCCACAGCCCAGCGTCACGACCCACTGCTCACGCCTGACTGATCGCCACCGCCGCTCACGCTGCCCGGAGCCATTGGCGTCTCGGCTCTCATAAACCGAGGTCCCCACCCGTCGCGGACTCTCTTCCGCCCCACCAATTGCCATCCTCGGCGCCCGTCCAAAACGCCTCGCTCCAGCAACAATCACGCCTGCAACGCGTATCGCGCGTCAACCATCATCTAGAGCGACTAACCACATGAACAAGCCCACCGATCCAGCTACAGACAGCCTCTCAGAACAGACCCTTCGCACACACCGGGAACGCCTGGAAATCGCCGCATTGACCGGCGAGATTCTCAACCTGATGTGGAGCCCGAAAGCCGGGCAGGTACGCGCGGCGCGCCTGCGTCCCCAAGCCGTCGAATTTTCTGGCGGTCAATGGCTACTGCGGGCGATCGATCTCGACGATGAAAAAACCCTGACAATCCCACTCGCGTCGATCCGAAATCTGCCGAGCCCAGATAAAACGCCGCTCGCATCTGACTAAAGCACCAAACCCGCTCCATCAGGCGCTGTCAAAAACCGTTGCTTCAAGATCGGCGACGACATTCGCTCAGCCGAACAGCGCGCCTGCACCGCCCCTCCGGACGATCCAAAGTCCGTGCCCTGCCCCCCGCCTCACGAACACGCATCACCGACCATTCTTCAAGACACGCTGAATCATCGGTCGCATGAGCGCACTGCTGCGTCGCGCGTCGCTCACGCCCGCGCCTCACGGCGTGATACAACTCTCGGCTCGCGCGCCAGGCCCTCGCGCCATGTTCCACGAACGGCTTCATTCGGGATCCCCTTAAAGCTTCGCCTCGCAGTCCTGCATCTCGAACTTGCCCGGAGACTCTGGCAGAACACCGGTCAACTCTCGCCCAACGCACTGCTGCGACGCGGCAACTGTCGGCGCAGATCGGTCAACGCTTCGAGTAACACAAACTTGTCTGACGTCAGCTCAGGCCCTTGCAAATCAGGCCGGCGCATTCCACGCAAGCCACCGATCCCGACCGCCTGTCCGGTTTGTAGCACATCCTGGTTATCGTCAATCAACCAGCTGCGAGCCAAATCCAGATCTGGCTCGGCATCACAGAGTCGTGCCCAGAACGTCGGATCCTCCTTGGGCGCCGCCAGAGTATGCGCGCTGTATGCAGCATCGAAGTGCCGCGTGACTTCAAGATGCTGATCCTTAAACGCCAGCGTACGCGGGTGAGCATTGGTGACCAATAGCAGCCGATAGCCCTCGTGCCGCAACTGGCCGAGCAGGGCCTCGGCGCCCGGTTGCCACGCCAACAAATCTCGCAGCTCGTGTTTCAAGGCGAACAGATCAAAGCCCACCGCCGCGGCCCAGTGATCGACGCAGTACCACGCCAGACTACCGCGCAACTGCGCCATTTCGTTCAGCAACACACGACACGCCTCATCGCCGCAGCCGCCCATATCGATCGCACGAGCGGCAACCTCCTCCATCAAACGCTGCCGCCAAAACACCGTGTCGAAATGCAAATCCAGCAGCGTGCCGTCCATGTCGAACAACAACGTCTCGACGTCTGCCGGTGTGCTCGTGCCTTTATCCATCTCGGATCGTTCCGTCACATCAGACCTCTGACCTCTGACCTCGGTCGCCGGCTTCCGCTGATGACGGTGAACTCGACGAAAAACTCATCCCCTTCTCCGACAGTCTGCTCAATCACTTTTCTTGACCCGCTCTCGCGACTCTTGACCCTACCATTCATGCGACTCAAACGATGACAGCGGGGCAATAACGGCCCGGCCCATTACAAAGCGGACAACGATGTCCGACCAAGACCGACTCGATCGTGTCCGCAGCTCAAAACCGTCATCGCCGCACGCTCAACGGACGGGTGCGGCGCGATCGTGACCGAGATCGCCCACTGTTGCGCCAAAACTTTCCGAGATCGCCTCCGGCATTTCATCGCCACCGTCTTATCGTCGTCGTTTCATCGCAACGAGCCGATCGCGATGAAATGCTCGGAACACCCGCCTAGCCTGACGTGTCCGAGTCGTCATCAGCCAGTACCGCGATCGACCTTCACGGATCGATAAGCGAATGAACCGCTCCATACCGAGGAAAGTGCATGACGATCATTGCGCAGACTTTCACCTCTCGCGACCCGATCGAGGTCCACATCACCCCGACCACCGAGGCAAGCCGTCGTCACAGAACCTGCGCAAGTTTTACGCGCGGCCTGCGACTGGCTTATCTCGTCGCTCTACCGATGGCGCTCGCAAACCCAGCGCTTGGTGCCGAAACACCGTCTCGCCACATGGCCGCCACCGGTGCCGAAGCCGCGCGCAATCCGGTCTCGGACTCGAACGTCGATGCCGAGGCGAAAGACGCTTTCGAAAAGGAATGGGCCGAGCGCGCAGGCAATGGGACTCATGCCTCGTCTGCACGACCGAGTGACGCGCGCCTCGTCTACCTCGACGCTGCCGATTCTCGCCAACTCCATTACCACGACAACAGGCTGAAGATCACATCTTCAAGCCTCGACGACGGCTGGATCGAGATTCAGCAATGCCATCGCGGCCTGGGGCCGATGCCCAGCGGCGTCATCGCCTTCCGAGACGATCGCACGCGGGCGCTGAAGGTGGTTTCCAGCCTCGACATCGAAACGCTCGAAGCCCGCGAAGACCGTGTCGTCGTGCGCAACGCTGGGTCCGAGGCCGAACTTTGCGTCGCGCTCGAAATGCAGCTTCTCGAGGCCACGGCACCGGGGCACTGGACCTTGAGAAACGGTCCTTTTCAACGCCGATTTTTAGATGGTTACTACCCGATGCATGTTCGTATCGCCGTTGATTGGGACGGTCTCGATCTGCGCCTGACAGCCGCATCACCCGAGGGCGCCGACGAACGCACCGAATCGAATGCGCGCGGCTTCACGTTCGAGGCCCGTTTCGAAGGCGTGCTGCGCACCGCTTTCGAGATCGAATCGACCTCGTCGAGTCTGGGACATCGCTAGCGACTCCGAACTCGACGCAAGACCTCCGAAATCACCGTCGCCCAACATCGGACACCCATGTAGAACGTCATCGGCGACGCACCCTAAGACTCGACATCACCGCGAAAAGAGGTCCGAATGACGACCACGACCGGCGCGTCCGGTACACTGAAGCCTTTCGCAGCAGACGGGCCAGTCACCGTGGACGACGAAGTCCCTCTCCAACAGCACAAACCCGAAATCCGCGAGCGGCGCACGGTCGCGCGAAGCCGGCTTTTCGAAGTCGAAGCCCTCGATCTGACCTTCTCGAACGGCGTGCAGACCTGCTTTGAGCGCCTCGTTTCGCGCGGCCACGGCGCAGTGCTCATCATTCCGCTCACCAACGACGATCACATCCTGATGATCCGCGAATACGCCGCTGGCACTGATCGCTACGAACTCGCGCTGCCGAAAGGTCGCATCGAATCAGGCGAAGCCATCCTCGAAGCAGCCAACCGCGAAATGATGGAAGAAGTCGGACACGGCGCTCGCGAGCTCATCCACCTCACCGCGATGACGGTCGCCCCGGGTTACATGGGGCACCAGACCGAAATCGTGCTTGCGCGCGACCTCTACCCGGCGACGGCCGAAGGCGACGAACCCGAACCCATTGAGGTCGTTCGCTGGCCGCTGGCCGATCTTTCGCGTCTGTTGAGCGAGCCCGAGTGCACGGAGGCACGTTCGATCGCCGCATTGTTCCTCACACGTGAGTTTCTCGCCGGTCAGTTTCAACCCAACGGAACGGCGCGACGGGGCGGCACGCCCCCCAAGGCGAATCGATAAAACCGCGGTCGCCATGCGCTCACCCGCCGCGCCCACGGTGCCGTCTCGAGCCGGCACAGCACCGTCTTCGCGATCAGTGACTCCAGTCACGCGCGACGCCATCACGCGACCGAACCACCTTCGGCACCTCTGGCCGCAGCTGCAAAGCGCCGCCAGCCACGCCGCGGAAGCCATCCGCAACGTCTATGCGACGCGCTTCGACATCGATTACAAAGCCGACGAATCCCCGATCACAGCCGCTGATCGCGCGGCTCACGACATTCTCGGCGCGCATCTCAGCGCCTTGCCCGAGCCCTGGTGTCACCTGCCCGTATTGTCCGAGGAAGGCCATCAACCGGGTTTCAACAGCCGCAAAAACTGGGCGGCGTACTGGCTGCTCGACCCCCTCGACGGCACCCGTGAATTCATCGCGCGCAGCGACGAATTTACCGTCAACATCGCTCTGATCGTCGGCGCAGAACCCGTACTCGGGCTGGTTCACCTTCCGATCGGCGACATGGGCTGGCGTGGTGGTCCCGACGGTGCATTTCGCTATCGCGTACTTGCCCCAGACGCCACATCGCAGCGAACCGAAAAATCCGCAGACGCACGTCGATTCGACGAGGTCGCGATCCATGTCGACAGCCATCAGCCGCCCATCGTCTGCGTCAGTCGCCGCCACGGCCTCGCCACCACCGATGCCTTGCTCGCGTCGCTTGGCACCTACACGCGAATTCGTGCCGGCTCATCGCTGAAATTCTGTCGCGTGGCCGAGGGTGCCGCCGATCTCTACCTGCGCACCAGCTCCACCTCGGAATGGGATACGGCCGCCGGGCAGGCCGTCGTCGAAGCCGCCGGCGGCTCGGTGACCGATCTCGCCGGGCGGCGGTTGCAGTACAACCAGCGCGAGACGCTACGCAATCCCCACTTCATCGCCAGCAATGGGCCGCCAGGCGCATGGACTCGTCGACTTCGCCCCCACCCCGACGACGATCACCACTGAATCAACGGCCACGATCCTGCGCCAAAGCCGGTCGCCGTGCGATGCTGATTTCCCGAACGCGCTGGGCGATCTCCTCGATCGACGCCAAGGTCACATCAATCACCGGAACGCCAAGCTTTGTAAACGCCACGCGAGCTGCCTCCAGCTCCGCGCGACACTGCGCCGGACTCGCATAGCGCGACCCAGGTTTGCGCGTCGCACGAATCTCGGCCAAACGCTCCGGCGCGATCGTCAACCCAATCGAGCGATCTCGATAACGTGCGACACGGGCCCAAAACGGCGCGTCAGGGTCGACAAAATCCTCCTCGACCAACGGCAGATTGGCGACAAACCACGCCTGATGCAAAGCCAGTGCGAGACTCGTCGGCGTCTTGCCCGAACGTGAAACCCCCAGCAACAAAACATCCGCCTGCGCCCAACCCTCCGGCCGCAGGCCATCATCATGCGCCAGGGCATACTCGATCGCCGCGACCCGACGCCCGTACACCGCCCGCTCGGCTGCAGTTGCGCCCGCGCCGTGTGCGCGTCCCGGAACACCTTCCGCAGGCAGTTCAAGCCAGTCTGACAACCGATCAAGGCCCGGACCAAGTACATCGATCACGGGCCAAGGCGATGCAACCAGAGCCTGACGACACTCGGGCAGCGTAAACGTGGCCACAATGACACCCTCGACGACTGCGGTCGACTCATACAGCCTCGTCGCGCTCCCGAAACCCTCCGCCACCAGCCGCTCGACCAGTTCGCGCACCGCCGCCGCAGAGCGCAATCCACCGAAGACGCGCACCACCGGCTCGACGGCCGGAAACTGTGACAACAGCGAACGCGCAACGCCCTCGGCGGTCCAGCCGGTCCCGTCCGACAACACGGCCACCTGCAGAGTCCGACCCTGCGACCGCGACAAGCGCGTTACTTCCTCGCTTTTATCGCTCATCTCAAGATTCGCGGCGCTCGTCTGCAGCGATCGTCAGCGCGCGCCAGACCGGATACAAGGCATCGGGATTGAGCGAGATTGATGAAATCCCGCGCGCCACCAGCCACTCCGCAAATTCGGGATAGTCGGAAGGGGCCTGTCCGCAAATCCCAACGTACCGACCCGCCGCCTGAGCCGCATCGATCGCCATCCCAATCAAACTCTTGACCGCGGGATCCCGTTCGTCGAAAGCGCCCGCGACCAGAGCCGAATCTCGATCAATCCCCAGTGTCAGCTGAGTCAGATCATTCGATCCGATCGAAAAACCGTCAAAATGGCGCAAGAACGCCTCAGCACGCAGAGCGTTGGTCGGTAGCTCGCACATCATGACGATCTTCAGGCCATCACGCCCGCGCTCGAGTCCCGACTCGGCCAGGCGCTGCACCACCGCCGCCCCCTCCTCAGGAGAGCGGACGAACGGCACCATCAACCACAGATTGCGCAGCATCAAGCGATCACGCACCGCCCTCAGCGCCTCGCATTCCCAGGCAAACGCCAACGCAAAACGCTTGGCCGCATAACGCGCCGCACCGCGAAAACCCAACATCGGATTTTCCTCGTCCGGCTCGAAAGCCGCGCCGCCGATCAGATGCGCGTACTCGTTCGACTTGAAGTCGGACAATCTTACGATCACCGGCTCCGGAGCGAACGCCGCCGCGATCGACGCGACCCCCTCAGTCAGACGCTCGACGAAATACGCGTGTCCCGAGCCGTATGGCGCGACGCGCTCGGCGATCGCCCGCCGCACATCGTCATCGAGGGCTAGAAGACGGCCGGAGTCGTCATCCGGCATGGCGCCATCAAATGCCGCCAACGCCAACGGATGCACACCGATCTGGTTATTGATGATGAACTCGAGGCGGGCCAGACCGACGCCCGCATGTGGCAACGCGGCAAAATCGAAGGCCCGTGCCGGATCGGCAACGTTCAGCATCAGGCGCACCGGCGCAGGGGGCAGATCGGCAAACGACTCACCCTCGGTCGAAAACGCCAGCGCGCCGGAATACACCCGGCCCTCATCGCCCTCCGCGCACGACACGGTCACCTGCTCGCCGTCGCTCAATTGCACGCTCGCATCGCCACAGCCGACGACAGCCGGAATGCCCAATTCTCGCGCGATGATCGCGGCATGACAGGTCCGCCCACCGCGATCGGTCACGATCGCCGCGGCGCGCTTCATGATCGGCTCCCAGTCGGGATCCGTCATATCGGCCACCAGGACATCGCCACGCTCGACACGATGCATTTCATCCGGACCGCGCAACACCCGCACGCGTCCGACACCGATGCGGGCCCCGATCGCCCGGCCCGTCACCCGCGGCTGTGGTGGCGGCTGGTCGAGACGATACCGGACGGCACCGCTGACGGTGCGGCTCTCAACCGTCTCCGGTCGCGCCTGCACGATCAACAGCTCGCCCGTTTCACCGTCGAGCGCCCACTCGATATCCATCGGCCGGCCGTAGTGCGCTTCGATCGTCAAAGCCATACAGCCCAAAGCCGTGAGCGCCTCGCGATCGAGCACGAACCGCGACCGCCTCTCAGCGGGCGTCTCCTCCACCGTCGGCCTGCCATCCGCACCCCGCACCATGCGCACGGCCTTGTTGCCGAGCACGCGACGCAACACCGGATCATGACCGGCGCGCAGATTCGGCTTGTACAACAGGTACTCGTCCGGGTTGACCGCCCCCTGCACCACCGTCTCGCCCAAACCCCAAGCCGCGGTGATGAACACAGCCTCACGAAATCCCGACTCGGTGTCGAGGGTGAACATGACACCCGCCGCGCCGAGGTCAGAACGCACCATGCGCTGGATGCCAGCCGACAGCGCCACATCTGCATGCACGAAACCCTGATGCACGCGGTACGCGATCGCGCGGTCGTTGTACAGACTCGCGAACACCCGCCGCACATGATCGAGCACCGCCTCGATACCCTGGACGTACAGAAAGGTTTCCTGTTGGCCCGCAAACGACGCATCGGGCAGGTCCTCGGCCGTCGCCGATGACCGCACCGCGACGGCGACCTCATCACCCAGCGCCGCGTAGGCGTCGCGAATCGCGCGCTCAAGCGCCTCGGGCAGCGGTGCCGTCTCGATCCACCGGCGAATCTCGGCACCCGTGGCACGCAACGCCACGACATCATCGACATCCAAGCCGTCGAGGCGGGCTGCAATCCGCGTCGTCAAGCCCGCCTGATCAAGCGTGGCGCGAAACGCCTCGGCCGTCGTCGCAAAGCCGTTTGGGACCTTCACACCTGCGGTCGAGAGTGCCCGGATCATCTCGCCGAGAGACGCATTTTTCCCGCCTACTCGGCCGACATCGCCCATGCCGATCGACGTGAACGGCAACACCCACCGCAACCGCTCCGGGTCAAGCCGATCACCGGCAGGCGCAACCGCACCGCCATCCCCAGCCTCGCCGCCCTCTGCTGGGTTCGGCGGTCTCAACGCCTCATCTCGTGCCATGGTCGTCCAGTCTCCACGCTGCCGCTACCAATCAAACCGTTTAGTCTCTTGTACGATGCCACGAACCAGTGGAAGATTCCGACCCCTCGAATCCTCTCGCTCGAATCCGAGCCCATGACCGACGACCGCACGGCGAACGATCACGCACGACACAAAGAACGGGCAACGCAACGACCTCCGCGGCAACGCGGGGAATCGCGTCCTTACCGTTGCCCACGACCACGACACCACGGAATCATCCCGCCCCCGCACCAACGCCACGATAGCGCCGAAAGGCCGGATCATGGTCGGCCTGCCCCACAGGTAGCCCGGCGTCACGACTCACCTTTTCAACCAGCGTTCAACGTCGCCGTCCTACAGTGGACCGACTGCACCTGCCACAAGCCGATCATTGCCAGTCCGTCATCAACGCACCGCCCCACCGACGGGCTCGCTGTCGACCGCGACGAAGATCACTGTCGTGCGCTGAATGAGACGTCACGCGCCGCTGCTTGCTGCCGTTGCACAGGTTTTGTTCTTTGACGCTGTAACTCGATCGACTCTCACCCGCCATAGGTTCGCCGATGACGGCGACGAGAAGAGGCCAGAAGCCTGCGCGAGGCCTCGGCCGACCACCACACTCACCACCGATCCGGGGGATCGACATGCCCGTTAACCGCAGAGCGCAGACGACGCGGGCCCGCCGCCGCTCGGCGACCCTGGCTGCTGCCGTATTTGTCGGCTGCGCCATGTTGTTCAACGCAGCCTATGCCGGCAGCGATGAATCACGCGTTGCAAACGACGACGCCACGGCCCGCATCGCGGACCTCGAAATTCACGGCTACGTCGAAAAAATCCGCATTGAACCCGAAGGCGTCGTCCTCTCCGCGCGCATGGATTCCGGCGCGACATCATCCTCGCTCAATGCCATCAATCAACGACGCTTTCGTCGCAATGGCGAACGCTGGATCGAGTTCGATATCCTCGACCCCTCCGATGAGGGCGAGACCATTCGCATCCGTCGTCCAATCGAGCGCTTTGTCCGCATCATTCGCCACGAAGGCGAGCAACGACGCCCAGTCGTCAGAATGACGTTCTGCATCGGCACAAAAAGCATCACCGCCGACACCACACTGATCGACCGCACCAACCTGACCTACCAGGCGTTGGTCGGCCGCGCCCACCTCGCCGGACACGTTCTCGTGGATTCCTCGAAACGCTACCTGATGGAACCGGCCTGCGAAGACAGCGAAGCAGATATCGGGGCGAACACCGAGACAGACACCTGAAGCAACCGCCCTCGCGACGTCACACTGCTCCGAGTTCTCGCGACAAAACACCGCTGCAGTGTGCACCGAGCTGCGTCGAGACTATGAAGCCCGCAATGCCCCATGAACCGACTCAACGAGCCGAGCCAGCAAGCCAACCCCCGGGGGCTGCCGACCACTCGTCGGCCTCTTCGAGCGACAAGGCGCAATGCCCGAACGACACGGATTTCGCGACTGGAAAAACATCACACATTGCCTCGGCGCTGACCGGCGCTCACGCGCATTACAGGAGAGACGTGCCGATCCCGATCCCGGGCCAGCACCAACTTTCGGCAATGCGAATCCGCGAGACCACCAACTGCGACACCCCGAATCGTCTGGCCGACATCGCCCACACCGAGACATTGATACCTCATGAAACGCTGGCACCTGCCACTCCTGATCACCCTTCTCATATTTGCCGGGAGCGCACTGTTCCTTCACAAATGGCTTAATCTAGGGCTGGCGTTGACGCCCGCCGCAGAAGTCGACGTGTGGAACGTCGAGGTCCGCGTGCGTTTTCAACCTACAGGCTCGGCCACCGAAGTCCGCCTGGCCTTGCCCGAACGTATGCCCGGATTCGCACTGCTCGACGAAACCTTTATTGCCCGCGGCTACGGCCTACAGATTCGCCCCGGTGCAATCGACCGCACCGCGATCTGGACCACACGAGCGCCGCGCGGCGAACAGGTGCTCTATTACCGTGCCGCCGTGTACCGCCATCCCGAACGCGTCGCCGAGCCCTTTCCCGGCCCCGCCGTGCCGTTTGAGTGGGACGCCCCTTTCGACACCGCGGCGAGCAGCCTGCTGACTGAAACACGGGCGCGCTCATCGAACATCGAAAGCTTTGCCACGCTGCTCGCATTGGCCCTCGCGCGACCCGACAGCAACGAAAACGCCCAAGCCTTCGTGCGGTTCGACGACACCGCCGCGCAACGCGCTGAAACCCTCATTCGCCTGCTCTCGGGCGCTCGCATCCCGGCGCGTGCCATCACCACGATCGATCTCGGCGTGGAAGGTGGGCGACGGGTCACCACCGATACCTGGATCGAAGTCCACAACGACCAGCGCTGGATTCCGATCCATCCACTCACCGGGCAGGTTGGCTATCCACCGACGGTACTGACCTGGACCGATGGCGCCCGTCCCATCGTCGTGGCCGATCGCGCGCAAAACCTCGAAACCACCTTCTCAGTATCGCGTGGCCTGCACGACGCGCTCGACGCTGCGATGCGCGTCGAACGGGACTCGCCCGCGCTGCGCTACTCGTTGCTCGAACTGCCCATCGGCACGCAAAACACTTATCGCATCCTGCTGATGGTGCCGCTCGGCGCCTTGATTATCGTGTTTTTGCGCAACTTCATCGGCATCAAAACCTTCGGTACCTTCATGCCGGTTCTGATCGCTCTGTCGTTTCGCGAAACCGAATTGCTCGCCGGCGTGATCCTGTTCACCCTACTCGTCGGGCTCGGCCTCGCGGTGCGGTTCTACCTCGAACATCTGCGCTTGTTGCTCGTTCCGCGACTCGCAGCTGTCGTCATCGTCGTGATCCTGCTGATGCTCGTCGTCTCGATCGTCTCGCACCACCTCGGCTTCGATCGCGCCCTCGCGCTATCACTGTTCCCGATGGTGATTCTCGCGATGACGATAGAGCGCATGTCGATCGTCTGGGAAGAACACGGCCCCGCCGACGCCATCCAGCAAGGAGTCGGTTCTCTACTCGTCGCCGCTGCGGCCTACGGCTTGATGGTCAATCGCACCCTCGAACACCTGTTCTTCGTGTTTCCCGAACTGCTCCTGATCGTGCTGGCCTTCACCCTACTGCTCGGACGCTACACCGGCTATCGCCTCACCGAGCTGTTCCGTTTCGCCGCTTTCAATCGGCGCAGCTCGTTTAGTCCAGAGGCGGACACGCCGTCTAAAACCTCAGACCAGGAACCGCCGCGATGATCCGCTTCATTTCACCGTGGCGTCTTCGCGCACTCGGTGTCGTCGGCATGAACCAGCGCAACGGCCAAATCATCGCCGTCCACAACCGACGTCGCGACTACCCAAAGGTCGACAACAAACTCATCACCAAAAAACTCGCGGAGCAGGCCGGACTCACCGTCCCGCAACTGTTCGACGAGATTCGTACCCACCACGACATCCACCACTGGCCGCGCAACATCCCGCAAGGCCGAGGCTTCGTCATCAAGCCCGCGCACGGCGCCGGAGGTGATGGCATTCTCGTCATCAAAAGTCAACGACGCGATGAGTACATCCGCGCCTCGGGCCGCCGCATCACGCGCGCGGCGATCGACGACCACCTGTCCAACATCCTATCCGGGATGTACTCGCTAGGAGGCCGACCCGACACCGCCTTGATCGAATATCGCGTGGATTTCAGTGATCGTTTTGCTGATCTCTCGTGGAACGGAGTGCCCGACATCCGCACCGTGGTTTATCAAGGCTTCCCGATCATGGCCATGATGCGACTGCCTACGCAAGCCTCAGACGGCAAGGCCAACCTGCATCAAGGCGCAGTCGGCGTCGGCATCGATATCGCAAGCGGCGCCACTTGCGGCGGCGTCCAATACAACCAACCGATTGATTTACATCCCGATACCGAACAACCCGTGGCGGGGCGAAAAATCGACGACTGGACCCCTCTTCTGCGCCTTGCAGCAGGCTGTCACGAACTCGCCGGACTCGGCTATCTCGGCGTCGACGTGGTGCTCGACGAAATTCACGGCCCAATGATTCTCGAACTCAACGCCCGCCCCGGCCTCGCGATTCAGATCGCCAATCGTCATGGGCTCGGACCCCGACTCAAGACCGTCGATCGTTACCTTCGGCATCACCCCAAGCCAACCGATCCGGCGATACGCGTCGCGCTCGCCCGACAATGGACGGCGGCATGGAACGACGATCGCGAACCCGAACATCGCCAACTCCAAACCGACGCCATCGAACATGATGTGCCACCACCAGCGGCCAAAACCGCCTGACACGATCTCCCCTCCAACGCTCAGTCCAGCGCCGCTGCCGTTCTCGAGCACCTCGCGGCTGGGGGATGCGCACAAGGTCGCAGCGCGCGGAACAGAGCCTTGACGTCAACACTGCGCGCGCCAATACGAGCGCTCGTGGCAGTGCGTCCAGCACTGACACAGGCTCTGCGCGGCACACCGGAGCACCCACGCGATCCATGACGCTTCGCGTCCTGCGTGTCATCGCATCCAGCGATTGCGCCTACAATCGCCACATGACTGACTCATCTCCAGCCCATCCGCGTACCGCTGCGTCTCAGCCGCCCACTCGGCTGAACGAAGGCCGCACAATTCATCCGCCGGAACACGCGCGGTCAACTCGGGCGCCAAACGAGACTCATCACCGCCCAGCATCGACAGGCGATGCGCTGGCGTCGACACAAACGCCCCCCACCCCCGCGAGAATCGTCGCCCCCCAGGCGAACACACAGCCGTCCGGCGCAACGCCCGATACGCGCGCGCGCCTCGAACACCTTGAACACGAATGTCGCGCCCGCGGGCTGCGCCTGACGCCGCTGCGGCGGCGCGTTTTCGCCGCCATCGCCGACGCCAGCGGAGCGATCAAGGCTTACGAACTCATCCGGCAGCTGTCCGATCGCCACGGCAGCGTGAAACCACCGTCGGTCTACCGCTCGCTCGCGTTTCTGATCGAACTGGGCTTCGTTCATCGGATCGAAAGTCTCAACGCTTTCGCGCTCTGTCACGCCCCGGGTCATGGTCACCACGCCGTCGTTCTCCTGCGCTGTAGATCCTGTGGCGGCATTACCGAGCTCGATGCCCGTAGCACCGACCACGCGCTGCGAGCAGCCGCCACCCTAGCCGGCTTTCATGCCGACCACATTGTTCTCGAAGGGCTCGGCACTTGCGCAGAATGTCGCCCTGGGTCCGCACCCTCGCCGAAGCGGTCATCGGATCCTGCGAGCACGTCGTAGATCAAGCGCGTCTCAAACCGTCTTTGAACGGCACCGCTCGAATCGCTCGCGATCGAAGGCCCGGACGGACCGTCAAAACCGGCATCCTCGGAAGGGCTCACAATCAACGACTACACAACGGCAACCGATACTCCAGTTCAAAAACATCGCCGCAAGCCGTCACAAAGCGGCCAACCCCCGAAGCGGTGCCTTCTCCCTCTCGTGTGCTCGCAGGCTTGCGTTTCAGGCTCACCGATTAAGCCGTAACACGGCGCAATCGGAGGCGGTCACGATTCACGTCTCGAGTCGATCGATACCGATGGTCGTCAGAAAAACAGCTTCACTATGCCCCGAACCCCCGCCCCTCGAGCGCGGCCTCGATCCGCGAGTCGACGCCAACACGCGCGTTCTCTTGCTCGGTAGTTTCCCCGGCCGCGCCAGCCTTGACGCGGGTCACTACTACGCCCATCCGAGAAACGCCTTCTGGCCGATCATGGCCGACCTCACCTCTCAGCCCGACCTCATCGATCAACCCTTCGAAACGCGATACCGCGCACTAAACGCGGCCGGAGTCGGACTATGGGATCTCTACACTCAAGCCCGTCGTCGAGGCTCCCTTGACGCTGCCATTCGCGACGCCCAAGTGGCAGACCTCAAACACCTCTTGACCCGCCGGCTACCACAGCTTCGCGCCATCGCCTTCAACGGCCGCACGGCGGCGCGCGGGCGACGTGTCGTCCTTGCGCTCGGCCGTGAACTTCAACTCATCGATTTACCATCGACCAGCCCGGCGCACGCCGTACTGTCCCGCGATGAAAAAATCGCCCAGTGGCGCGCAGCCCTATTGCCCGTGTTACACGATTCCGCAGTGCCACCGCGCGGCACGCGATGACACCCCATTGAGGATTGAGCCGAATGCCATGCTCGTCGTTGACATCGACGATCGGCACGACGCCGACCATGACCATACACAACCGCGCGACCCAGCATGACCTTGGGCAGGCGTCAGTCCGGCCTTTGATCAAGATCCCGGTCTCAGCAACAAGTCGCTCCATCCGAACTGTTTTGCGTCAACCGCCGCAAATCATGGCCACCGATACAAAACGACTGCCGCCTTCGAATTCGGTCGCCGCAACCCGCTCCGCGACCGCTCCACCGCACCAACACGCTTCGACCTACGGCCTCATCGACGCCAAATCATGCTGACTTGACGCCCGGAGCCGGGATCCCGTCGATGTGAATACCAATGCTGCGCATCGCTGAACGTACAGGCGCCACAGGCGACGGTCTGGACCCCAAGAAAGGCCAGACGTCGCCGCGCCAACAACGTCAAATCGGCCAACCAACGGTCGTTTCGACCTTGCTGAAACGCCCTCCGGGCATCACCGATGAGGCTTGAGTCAAACGCAGCGTCGCTCGCTGCGGAACCGTCCCGATCACGACCGATGTGCTCATCGCGGTCACCGCCCCGACGACTAAACCGACCCACTGATGCCACCCGATCAGCCCGTAACAACGCCTCACGCACCTCGGGGCCAATCTCGAACGCCTCGTGCCCGATGCCCGGACCAATCCAGGCCTCCAACCCCTGATCACGCGCCATACTCTGCAAAGATGGCGACTGATCGACGATTCCAGACTGCACACACCGAAGCGCTCTCACCGCCGCCACTGACGCCTCGATGACGCCAGCCACCACCCCCCGCCAACCCGCATGAACCGCACCGACCACGCTGCCATCACGCGCTGCGATCAGGATCGGCAAGCAATCGGCCGTCATCACCACGCAGCCAACACCCGGAGACGCCGTGATGACCGCATCAGCCTGCGGTAACACACCCTCTGAATCCGACTCATTCGTGTCGTCCGCGATATCAACCTGCGAGCCGTGGATCTGATTCAGCCACTTGATTCGTTTCACGCCCGCAGCCGCAAGCAAGGCATCGCGTCGCTGTTGCACCTCAACCGGATCATCGCCGACGTGCAACGCCAGATTGAAAGCTGCCAGCGGCGAAACGTCGTTTTCGCGCGCGACTCCACTCGTTATCGGCGCCGTATTTTCGACCACCCGCTCGACCCGACCGTCCAACGCACCCAACGTCAGGCCATCCACCGAATCTTCCCTAAAGCCCGCTGTTAACGACGGTGCTCTCCCGGCCAGACCCCGAAACGACTGAATCGCCGCCACCCGCGATGACGACCAGCCATCCACCTCGAGCAATGGCAGACCCCCTGCTTGCATTCGAGTCGTGAGCGATGCCGAATCCGCTGCGTGCATCATGCGTCAATCTTTTTCGAAGACGTCATTCGCCAGGCAGTCGCCGGATTTCCACCAGTCGCTCCTGCATCACGCCCATTGCTCACCTCCGCATCCAATGCGACAAGATCGTCAGGCCAAGTCGCCGTACACTCGAGACATCCGCCTAAAACCGGATGCTCGAACGCCAACCGCCGCGCATGCAGCGCCTGACGGGCAAAACGACGCGCTGCATCGATGGCGGCGGCCCGCTCGCTATTCGCGCCCTCGTCGCGATCACGCAAGGTGGCACGACCCACCCGGCCCGCGTGACGAACAGGCGAGCGCACGACACCTCGGTAAACCGGATCACCGACCAGTGGATGCCCCACATGCGTCAAATGCACACGAATCTGATGGGTCCGTCCCGTCTCCAGCTGTACGGCAAGACGCGTGACCACACCCGACCGCGCCTCCACCCGGTAGTGAGTCACGGCGCGTTTTCCACCGCGATGCACGGCCATACGTTTGCGATCGACCGGATGACGTCCGATCGGTTGATCGATCGCCCCCCCCGCAATGACATCGCCGAGCACCCACGCCACGTACTCACGCTGGACGCGATGCTCAGCCAGCGCAGCCATCAGTTTTTGTCGCGCCAGGGATGTCCGCGCCACGACAAGCAGCCCCGAGGTGTCCTTGTCGAGTCGATGCACGATCCCCGCGCGTGGAAGATCGGCCAAAGCCGAGTCGTAATGGAGCAAAGCGTTGACCAGCGTGCCATCACGATTGCCCGCACCCGGATGCACGACCGTACCGGCCGGCTTGTTCAGCACCAGGACGAATTCATCCTCGAATACAACATCGAGCGCGATCGCCTGCGGCTGATCATCGATCACGGGCGTATCGTCACAGGTCAGGCGCAACACCTGGCCAGCCGTCACGTGATCGCGAGGCCGAGCCTCAGCGTTGTCGAGCAACAACCGACCCTCGCGAATCGCCCGCGCCAGAGCGTTCCGCGAAAATTCAGGCCATAACTCGGCTGCCACCGCATCGAGACGCCGTCCCGCCAAGGTCTCGGGCACACTCAGCGAGTGGACTCGCGGCGCAGACGTCTCATCGCCGCAGCCCGTATCGAGACACGCTGGAGCGCAAGTCTCCAAACGGCCGGAGCCTGGGTCGCAACCCCATGGAGCACGAACCTCTGCTCCACGAATGTCCCGCTCAGGACTCTTCTGCATGCGAAAGCCCTGTTCGGTCGGTGATTCCTCGCTCATTTCATTCCCAGCAGATGCCTCGCCCACCACATACCTCGATTGCAGACTTGTCCCGCGTTTCACATTCGTGACTCGCACCCGGCCCAAGAAAGACCTGCACAAGCCCCCCCGGCTCACTCAGAGCTTCTCAAAAGCCGCACCCCAAGCTCGCTGGCTCCTGTCGCCGATCCCGCGACACTAAACGCCAAAACACCGAGCCCGAGACCAACGGGCGCACCGGGCCATCAGAACGCTGTCACGATTGATTCGGAAACCAAATTCAAAGCCAGAATTTCGACAGCGCCCCGAGCACTCGGCGACGATGACGCTAGAATGCCATGCACACATCAGGGATCCGCACCATGTCAAAACACAACACCATGCCTCAGATCACGGTTAAATCCGATCCGACGACCCGGGTGTCGCGCGTTGTCCACTCTGTCCGTTCCACGCGCTCCGCCGTTGCGCGCGCACGGCACGGTGTGGTTTCGACCTTGCTGATCAGCGTGTTGACCGCGTCGATCCTGGCTGGCTGCGCGTCGACCCCTGACGACCCGACTCGAAACTGGTCAGCCAGCCAGCTCTACGGCGAAGCGCAGGCCGCTCTCAATCGCGGCGACTATGAGACTGCGGTGGACTACTACGAACGCCTTGAGGCCCGCTTCCCCTTCGGACGCTTTGCCCAACAGGCACAGATCGAGATTCCCTACGCCTACTATCGCGCCGACGAGCCAGAAGCCGCGCTCGCTGCTGCAGATCGTTTCATTGAACTCAATCCCCGCCATCCAAATCTCGACTACGCCTACTACCTGCGCGGCCTGATCAACTTCAACCGCGGCTCGGGATTCTTGTCACGTCTGCTACCCCCTGATCCCGAACGCCGCGATCCTTCCAAGCTCGAAGAGGCCTTTCGCGACTTTGCCCGCGTCGTCGAACAATTCCCCGACTCACAATACGCTGACGACAGCCGCGAACGACTCGTTTTCATCCGCAACACGCTCGCTGGATACGAATACAACGTCGCACTTTTTTATTTCGAACGTCGCGCCTACGTTGCCTCGGCCGAACGCGCGCGTGGAATCGTGGAACGGTACCAGGGTGCCGAAGTCATCCCATGGGCCCTGGCGCTACTCGAACGAAGCTACCGGGAGCTTGAACTCGACGATCTAGCCGACAACACGCTCGCTGTGCTCGATCTCAACTACCCGGAACTCGCCGAACAATCGCGCAGCGGCCAACTCGCGCTGCGCCCGCGAAACGAATCCGGCGGCATGATGCGCGTCATCGAGCGCCTACCATTCTTTGGCTCGCGCTGAACAACTGTCCCGCGCCAGGCCCCTGGGCGCGTCGACACCCCGCTCTGACTCTTGTGATCGCTGCGCGCTCGGATCGTGCCACACCCAAGAAGCAGACATCTGTCCGACAGATAATCGCCCCGCTCCGTTGGCCCCAAACCACCGACCCGCGCAGCCGCCCGCGTTCCGCAGGCCGCGCCCCGGACAACCACGCCTAACAGACAGGGCAAGGCACCCGGCGACCAAAACACAGATCGTCAGGCGAGCGCTTCTCTACCGCGCGACGTCGCGACGCTCGCAAGCAGCTCTTGATTGCGCGTGTCGCTAAAGCGCGTCTGATCCTTCCTCACCGGTTCGAATCCGCACCGCATACTCGACCGGGCTTACAAAAATCTTGCCATCGCCAATCTTGCCCGTGCGCGAAGCCTTGATGATCGCGTCGACGCAGGACTCGACCTGATCATCATCGACGACCAGCTCAAGTTTGACCTTGGGCAGAAAATCAACCACGTACTCCGCGCCGCGATAAAGCTCCGTATGCCCGCGCTGCCGGCCAAAACCCTGCACTTCCGTGGCGGTCATGCCGGTCATGCCCGCCTCGGTCAACGCCTCACGGACGTCTTCGAGCTTGAATGGCTTAATGATCGCTTCGATCTTTTTCATGGTTTCTCCATCATGACGCCGGCCGATGACCGATCCAACTCCGCATGAATATCCTGCCTCTCAACACCAGCAACGCGATACGAGAAACAAAGAGGCGCCTTCAGCGGCCTGACGCCCACGATTCCGTCGTATCGAGCCCGCCATCTGCTCCGACACAACCCGCCCTGACCGGCGTCTGGCACACCGATCAACCGAAAAAACGGCTGGTGATCGGATACCGCCGATCGCGGCCGAAGGCTCGCCGTGTCACCCGGACACCCGGCGCCGACTGACGCCGTTTGTACTCCGCATGACGCAGCAATCTGGCCAACTGCCGCACAGCATCCGCGGGAAAACCCTCGGCAATCAATTCGTCGACACCACAGTCCTGCTCGACCATGAGCTCAATCAGGCGGTCAAGCAGCGCATACTCCGGCAGGCTATCCGTATCCGCCTGATTCGGCGCAAGCTCTGCGCTTGGAGGCCGATCAACAATCGCCGCAGGAATACCAAGCCGCCCCTCCGCGGCCGCACGCCGGTTATACGCCTCGGCCAAACGGTAAACCCAACCTTTGGTCACGTCCTTCAGCGGCGAAAAACCACCGGCCATATCGCCGTACAGCGTGGCATAACCAACCGTCATCTCGCTTTTATTGCCACAAGCCAACAACAAGGCACCGGTCGCGTTCGACCAACCCATCAAAATGTTCCCACGCATTCGCGACTGCAGATTCTCATGGGTCAATGCGCGCGCTGCAGGCTTCGCTCGACGATCCGCGGGCAGGCGATCCAGGTGAGTCGCAAAAGCCGCTTCGGCGGCATCGACAGCTTTAACAAGATCGATCACGTGATAATCGATACCGAGGTTGCCGGCGAGCTCTGCCGCCAAATCCAGACTCAACGCGCTGGTATAGCGATACGGCAACATCAAGGCCGTCACTCGATCCCGACCAAACACCTCGGTCGCGAGCGCCACGACCACCGCGGAGTCGATACCACCCGAAAGTCCGAGCACCGCCGAATCAAAGCCGTTTTTACGGGCATAATCGCCGAGCCCGAGGCACAGCGCCGCCCACGTGTCGTCTTCGACCGATCCCATCGGCCCACTCGCAGGCGACGTCGTATTCCCACGCCTGCCACCGGTGGGGTCGCGCCCATCATCACGACACAGCAAGTCGTCGCTGGCGGACACCCATCGGGGCACACGATCAATCAAATGAAGCGCGGCCGTGCCGGTCGTCCAGGCTGAAAGAACAGAATCGATCACTGCGCCGCTGGGCTCGCATGGTCCGGCTGCCGCTTCGCCCACACACTCACCAGACACACGCTCAACACGGTCACCCTCGACAGTCGAACCTTCTCGAGAAGCGCCGCAAAACACCCCAGGGCCCGGTCCCGTGGGCCCCGCGGCGGGCGCACTCGCTGGAACCTCCGCCCGAGCGTCCGTGTACCCAGCACCACGCGGCGAAGGGCTCGCCAGACAACTGCGCCCGTCGAAAACCAGCTCATCCTGACCACCGACCAAATTGACATAAACGATCGGCAAACCCGTCTCAACGACACGATCACGTAGCGCCGCAGCACGCTCAGCGACCTTGTCGCGGTGCCACGGCGAAGCGTGCAGACTCAAGCACCAATCGGCCCCCGCCGCTTGCGACTGGCGCAAAGGTTCGGGTGCCCAAACGTCCTCACAAATCGCCAACGCAACCCGCGAACCACACCACTCAACGACGCAAGGTGCCTCGCCTGCGACGAAATAACGACGCTCGTCAAACACCGCATAGTTGGGCAGCAAACGCTTGGCGTAAACCGCGTGGATCGCCCCATCGCGCAACCACAGCGCCGCGTTATGCAAGGTGCCCGTTGGTTGCGGCCGCGCATCGAGCGCCGGATAGCGACCCGCCTCCAACGCGGGGCGGGGCCGCCACGGTGCACCAACAACAACATCGACACCACGAGCCGCCGCCGCCAGCCTCATCACCTGAGCTTCGACCGCATCAAGAAACGCCGGGCGCAGCAGCAGATCCTCAGGCGGATAGCCCGTCAACGCCAGTTCACCCGTCACCAGTAGCAGCGGCGCTGCGCCAGCCTCGGCACGAAGCGACGCAACAGCAGTGAGAAGTCCATCGACGTTGCTTTCAAGAGCCCCAACCGTCGGATTGCTCTGGATCAGCCCGATGCGAGGGTGCGACATGGCCTGTCGGGTAGAGGCCATAGTCACCGTCGCATCAGCCTGAGCGCCGTCGAAAGGTCCGATCGAAACAGAAAGCGCGGCCACCGTCCTCACACACTCAACGCCTGCCGGACGGCCTCACCGAGCCCGGTCGGCGAATCCGCCAACTCGACTCCCGCGGCGCGCAGCGCGTATTGCTTGGCCTCTGCCGTGCCCTGTCCGCCGGCGACGATCGCACCGGCGTGGCCCATCCGCCGACCGGGCGGCGCGGTAACACCCGCGATATACGCCGCAACAGGCTTGGGATAGCCGGCGCTGATGCGCGCCGCGGCACGCTCCTCGGCATCACCGCCAATTTCACCGACCATCAATACGGCTTCGGTTTCAGGATCAGCGGCGAAGAGTTCAAGGGCATCGACAAAATCCATGCCCGGCAGCGGATCGCCGCCGATACCGATACAGGTGCTCTGTCCAAGGCCGAGCGCCGTCGTTTGCGCAACCGCCTCGTAAGTCAGTGTCCCCGAGCGCGACACGATACCGATACGTCCGCGGCGATGAATCGCGCCGGGCATGATTCCGATCTTGCACGCATCCGGCGTGATAATGCCAGGGCAATTAGGGCCGATCAGGCGAGACGAGCTACGCGCCAGAACATCGTGCACCGCCAACATATCGCGCACCGGGATGCCCTCGGTGATACACACGACGAGCCCAATCCCTGCGGCGATGGCCTCGAGGATCGAGTCGGCCGCATAAGGTGCTGGCACATAAATCACGCTCGCGGTTGCACCGGTTTCGGCAACCGCCTCAGCAACGGTATCGAATACCGGTCGATCCAAATGCCTCTGCCCCCCCTTGCCCGGCGTCACGCCGCCAACCAACTGCGTCCCATAAGCAATCGCCTGCTCGGAGTGGAACGTGCCCTGGCGCCCGGTAAAACCCTGACAGATCACGCGCGTGTCGCGGTCGACCAAAACACTCATGCCTGACCCTCTGCGGCACATCCATCTCGAGCGGATTCGTTCGATTGCGCTCGTGTAGTCGCCGTCGAATTCGCCGCACGCACCGCAACGCCTGCCGCCTCGTCGAGATCGGCCACCGCCTGCACCGGCAGGCCACTCTCCGCCAGCATACGCAGCCCTTCGTCGGCCCGTGTCCCCTCAAGGCGCACGATCACTGGAACATCGACCGTCGTGGCCTGCATCGCCTCGATCAAGCCCTCGGCAATCAGGTCACAGCGCACAATTCCACCGAAAATATTCACAAGGACAGCGCGCACATTCGCATCCGCCAGGATCAAATCGAAGGCCGCCGTTACGCGCTCGGCCGTTGTCCCACCCCCAACGTCGAGAAAGTTGGCGGGTCGCCCGCCGTGCAAGGCGATTAGATCCATCGTCGCCATCGCCAGACCCGCACCGTTGACCATGCAACCGATCGAACCGTCGAGGCGAATGTAGTTGAGCTGGTGCGCATGCGCGCGTTCCTCCGCGGGATCGCTCTGCGCGACATCGCGTTGATCAAAGTACGCCTTCTGGCGATACGCAGCCGAGTCGTCGAGCACCAGCTTGGCATCGATCGCGCTCCAGCGCGTCTCGGCGTCCGGACCGCCCAAGTCCGACTCGACAAGCAGTGCAAGCGGGTTGATTTCCAACAACGCGGCATCGGCGTCCCGGTACAAGCGCCACGCAGCGCGTAGCACAGGCGCCAAGGTACGCGCCTCGGATAAAGCCGGATCCAACCCGAGAAAACGGGCGACTCTGCGTTCGTGGTGCGGCATCAGGCCCGTCACCTGGGGGATCGGCAAGCGCAGAATACGCTCAGGTGTCGTCGCCGCGACCTGCTCGATGTCCATACCACCCGCCGCGGAAACCACCAACGTATCGACCTTGGCCGCCCGATCGAGCAAAAAGGCCAGATAAACCTCGCGCTCGAGCTGCGCGGCCGTCTCGACCCATACCGAATCGATGGGCAACCCCGCGGCGCCGCTTTGGGCCGTGACCAGACGCGTCCCCAGCATCGCCGACACAGCCTCGACAAGCTGATCCGGCGACTCCACGCGCTTGACACCACCGGCCTTTCCCCGGCCTCCGGAGTGCACCTGAGCCTTGACCACGACACCCAGACCTCGATCGAGCCGTGCCCAGATTGACTGAGCGACCGCTCCGTCGAGGACAGATGCGATCCGGTCACCGTCGGGAACCGGTATCCCAGCTTTCGCAAAAGCCGCTTTCGCCTGATATTCATGCAAGTTCATAGGCCGTAGCATACTTGAGCCGCGGCGCTGCCGGCCACGTCTGAAGGGGTCGAACCGCATTTCCGCTCGCGAATCGTCATCAGCTGGCCGTGTAGCACTCTCGGAACCCTCTGCGCCGGCCGATCGGGACGCAGTTCGGTGTCGAAGCGAGCGCCGGTTTTCAGGATCGGCGCAAAAAATCGGCGCCAGTGCGAAACGACGCTCGACACGATCACAAGCACGATTCGAAACACGCGCCGCATCACCGGCCACGCAGCAGTCATGAATCATCACGCGTCACGACGGCGAATTGTCCACCGAATCGTCGCGCCTTCCCGCGATTCGCTACACTCGCAACCATGCGCGTACTACTGCTGATTGCCGCTATTGCCGCTGCGTTCTGGATCGTTCGCTACCTCGTATCGAGTCGGCGCCCCAGAACGGACGCTCGTGCCTCATCGGACGAACGGACCCTGGGCGAAACACTGGTTCGTTGCGCCCACTGCGGAGTCCATGTGCCCCGATCGCAAGCCCTTGACCGTGGCGGACAGCTGTTTTGCAGCGAAGCACACGCACTAGCACATGATCAAAGTGGCGACTCGTCAAGTAACCCGTCGTCCAACCGGGAGGACGAATGAGCTCGCCTCCAACGAGCCCATTAACGGTCATCAGTGCTCAACATTCGGCGATGTCCGCGGCCCTTGTCGTAGCCCGCCAACGCAAACTCGACCGACTTCAGTCGCACAGTGCCTGATCTATGGCGTTCAACAAACAACCCGGACGACATCAAAATCTCGAAGCCGGCGGGATACGGCATGCTGGAAAGCCGGAATCAGTCAACTTAAACCTCGCTGATTCCGCGACAGCAACGTCCACCAAAACCGACCCGTCCGGCAACAACTCGAACAGCGTCGGCCAATTCAGTAACGCGCTCAAAAATTCGTCCGAGCGCCCCGTGAGGCGCGAGACATCCGACCACGACGATCCATCGATCTTTCAGTCCGCGCTCGTCATCGGCCTGTACCGCGGTGTCGTGGTGCTGCTGCTGCTCGCCATCGCGTTTAGTGTCATTGAAAATGTCGCGGTCACGAGGACAGACCTTCCGCCAAGTCTGCACAGGCTAGGCACACTCACTGCCGTCGCCTACAGCGTCTTTGCCATCGCCTGGCTGATCGTTCTGCACGCGATGCGATGGTCATCGGCGCGAGGGATTCAACGCTTCGTCTACCTCGGCACCACCGCCGACCTCATCGCCATCGCCCTGATGGCGATGTCCGCCGGCGGAATCAACTCCGGTATTGGCCTACTCATGCTGCCCCCGGTCGTCGCAACCGCCCTGCTCAGCGATGGTCGCATCAGCCTCTTTTTTGCCGCGGTCGGCACGTTGGCGATTCTCTCGGTCGAGCTTGGCCTGAAAGCCTGGATGGCCGAGGACACTGCCACCACACAAGCGGCCTTGCTTGGCACCGCCCTATTCGTCTCTGCGATCATCGCCTGGCGCCTGGCCGCCCGTATCGGACGCTCCGAGGCCGAACGCTCTCGCCAAGGCGAAGTACTCGACGAATACGTTGCGCTCAACGACCAAATCGTCGCGCATCTCCAACATGGCGTCATCGTCGTGGACGGAGAAGGCCGGATCCTCGCGATCAATGCGGCCGCACAGGCATTGATGCCTCCAAAAGTCGCCCGCTGTCTCGATGACATCGATCCTGAATTATTCACCTGGCTGCAATTTGGACGTCGTCAACCCGACGGCTCCGAAACGGTCCTGCCAGCCACACGCCACCGGCCGGAAGTGCTGCTGAGGCTTCGCCACATTCGCTCCGGAACGACGTCGACAGGCCTGACCTTGCTCCTGATCGAAGACACCGCCGAGCGCCGCCGTCAGGCACAGGCACAAAAACTGGCCGCCTTGGGTCGTCTCTCGGCATCGATCGCCCACGAGATTCGTAATCCCCTCGCGGGCATCAGCCACAGCGCTCAACTTCTCGATGAGTCACCTGATCTTGCCGCAGAAGATCGTCGCCTGCTCCGGATCATTCAAAACCATGCGGCCCGCGTCAACCAAATTATCAGCAACATCCTGACGCTATCCCGACCAGGTGAAGCGCCACACGAGCGCATCCATCTCGGCAACGCGATCGACCGCTTTCGTGCAGACTTTCTCGCCATGCACCCGCAAACGACTCAGCGCCTGCAGATCTCTGTAGAGCCTTTTGACTGTTCGGTTCGCTTCGTTCTCAGCGAGCTGCAGCAGGTTCTATGGAACCTCTGCAGCAATGCCCTCCACCACGGCGGTACCGCGACCACTATCGAGATCATCGCGGGCCGCGGCCTGGTCACGCCCGGGGTCACACTCGATGTTCTCGACGACGGCCCGGGGCTGAGTGCCGAAGCGCGTCGCCATCTATTCGAACCCTTCGCGGCCACTCGCAACCCCGCTCATCGCGGCGGCTCAGGGCTCGGCCTGTACCTCGCGCGAACACTCTGTGAGCACAACGGCGCAACGCTCGACGTCATCGACGTCCCGCGCGGCTGTTGCTTTCGCGTGACGTTCGACGAGAATCAATCGCCGGCGCTGCGCGCTACAGGATCGATAAACTCACACGCCGATAGCGCCGCCAAGCGACACATCTCGTCATTCGCGGCGCCCAGGGACACGCCGCAAGCGGATCACGACAACAGCCGCGCCGCATCAGACCCAAGCGCTCATCAGCGTCTTGAAGCGACTCACGCCAAACCATGACCCACGCGTCTCATTCCACCTCAACTTCAGATGTCGGCAAGGCCGTCGTCCTCGTCGTCGATGACGAACCCGATCTCTGCGAGCTACTGGCCATCACGCTCGCGCGCATGGGCCTGGCTGCCGACACCGCAGAAGACCTAGCGCAAGCACGCCGGCGCGTCGATACGCGATCCTACGCACTGTGCCTCACCGACCTCCGCCTACCCGATGGCGATGGGCTCGAACTGGTCGACTACATCCAACGCCAAACCCCAGAAACACCCGTCGCCGTCATCACCGCCCACGGCAGTGTCGATCTGGCCGTCCAGGCACTGAAACGCGGCGCTTTCGACTTCGTCAGCAAACCGGTCGATCTCGGCCAACTTCGCACGATGGTGCGCCAAGCACTCAAACTCAGTGAGAATCGCCGGCTCGTCACAGCATCGCGATCTTCCGATTCCTCACTCGCCAACGGCAACATCGCGACCGTGCCCGACGCAGGGGCAGCTGGAAACTCACACGTGACGTCCGCCCGAGCGCCATCGACCGCGAGCCGCGCGAATGTTGCGACAGCCTCGACCCCACGAGCGACCCCATCGGGTTCATCCGCACACGATCTCGAAGAGGCTCCAGACTCACAATTGATTGGCGAATCGCCGATCATGCAAACGCTCAAGCGCCAAATCATCAAACTCGCCCGCTCACAGGCGCCCGTCTGCATCCTTGGCGAATCCGGCTCGGGTAAAGAGCGAGTGGCCGTCGAAATTCATCGACTAGGTCCGCGAAGCAGTGGACCTTTCGTTCCCGTCAACTGCGGTGCCATTCCGGCAGAACTGATGGAAAGCGAATTTTTCGGCCACCGCAAAGGCGCATTTTCCGGCGCGCTGCGCGACCACGATGGCCTGTTCCGAGCCGCCAATGGCGGGACCCTGTTCCTTGATGAAGTCGCCGATCTGCCACTCACGATGCAGGTCAAGCTGCTGCGCGCCGTTCAAGAACGCGCCGTCAAGCCCGTCGGCGCCCTGCGCGAAGAGCCAGTCGACGTTCGCATCCTGTCAGCGACTCACAAAGATCTCACGCACGAGATCGTCGCGGGCCGGTTTCGCCAAGACCTCTACTACCGTCTCAACGTCATCGAGCTACGGGTACCGCCATTGCACGAGCGCCGCGAAGACATCCCGCTTCTCGCAAAGGCGCTGCTGGCCCGGATTCTGGCGCGGAGCGAGGCACCACTCAAACTCTCGGATGCCGCTCTCGACGCCCTGTGTCGCCACCGATTTCCGGGCAACGTACGTGAACTCGAAAACATTCTGGAACGCGCCGCAGCCATGGCCGAAAACGGCGTGATCGACGCGGACGATCTAGCGCTCGCTCCACAAGGCGTGATGATTCGCCGCCATAGCGACCGCGCCACTGCACCACTGTCGCCGCCACGGTCGCAGAAGAGCGATCGCGTCATCCGCGATTCAGCTGACCGACACTCGGCCGATGGCGAGGACGGCCCGGACGACTCCACAGACCTCGCCACCAGCGTACCCCTGCGTGAACGACGCATACCCGCCGCTGTCGCCGACCCCGGGGTCAATCTCGACGAACAACTCGCCGACCAAGAGCGCAGCACAATCGAAATCGCCCTGACGCGCACCGCCGGCAATCGCACGGCGGCGGCTCGCCTACTGGGCATTAGTTTTCGGCAATTGCGCTACCGCATGAAAAAACTCGGCATGGCCTGATCCGCCAGCCCGTCGCGAATGCTGCGACGCAACTCGTGCAAACCCAAAACGCACATGACCCCGGGATCCATCATTCCGAAACACATCAAGCCGGCCAGCCTGCACCATTGCGACACGACTGCGCCACGGGTGCTTGCCGGCTGACAGTATCGAGAAGTGAGCGGCCTCGACGGAAGAGCACGCAGTGGCGCACCGAGCGGATCAGAATCGACCCGAGACCAACCGTTTCCCAGCGCATCCTCCCGCGAACGGGGCAAAACCTGACCGAGCGCAGTCCAGACCAACGAGACCCGGCTGCCGATCCTCATCGGAAACACGAACCCTGAGCACCACCCAGAGGCATCTTCACCCGCGCCGGCAACGCCACCCCTCGCGCCGCCGCAGCATTCATCGCCATGTCCAGCTCTGCGAGCGGAAGGCCGATTACCGCAGTCACCGAACCCTCGACGCGAACGACAAAACGCGCTGCGCACCCCTGAAGCGCATAAGCCCCCGCCTTATCGAGCGGCTCGCCGGTGGCCACATAGGCCGCGATCTCGGTTTCGGAAAGCGCGCGGAATTGGACTCGCGTACACGTTACGAACGATCGAGGCTCCGTACGCTGAGCCGGCTCGGAACGATCGTCTGCGGGCTCATCGTTTTCGGACTCTTGAGGGCCAACCAAGGCAACACCCGAGCACACGCGATGCCAACACCCAGACAGCCGTCGCAACATCTCACGAGCGTCCGCCGCATCGCGCGGCTTGCCGAGCACCTCATCGCCGAGCGCCACCACGGTATCGGCGGCAACCGCCCACTGGTCAGGATGTAGCGGTCGCTGCGACATTGAAGCGGCCAGCTTCGACCTCGCCAAGCGTTCGACCAAAGTTTCCGGCGACTCTCCGGGCAACGGCGACTCATCGACATCGGCCGCGACAATCTCGAGCGCCCACCCGCAATCCGCCAACATTGTGTGGCGGCGTGGACTCATCGACGCCACGCGCAGCGGCGCCAAAGTCGCTGTCCGCTTCAAGGGAGCCTGTTGCGAGGACGCCGCGGATTGAAAAACCGGCATCGTGGCTGCAGTGACTGAATCGCCTCGCATTTCAGCCCTCACGATGATACGGATGGCCCTGGAGAATACTCACGGCTCGATAGACCTGCTCGGCCACTACCACCCGCACCAACATATGCGGCAGGGTCAGCATCGACAGCGACCAGCACCAGTCGGCCCGTGCTCGAGTTGCTTCGTCGTGACCGTCTGCGCCGCCGACCAACAGCGCCCAATCGATCCCCTCGTCACGGTCGCGACCCAAACGCTCGGCCCATCCCGCTGAAGTCAAAGAGCGCCCTCGCTCATCAAGAGCGATCACACGAGCACCGTCAGGGATCGCCGCCCGCAACGCCTCACCCTCTCGCAGCTGTACTATCGCGGCCGACTCAGAGGGCGACGCCGGCACATGCAACGCGCGGAGCTCAAAGCAGATATCGCGAGAAAACCGGCGTGAATACTCGTCGACGCCTGCGGCGACCCAATCCGGCATGCGGCGACCGATCGCAATCAACGACACTCTCATTCTAAAAATCCGCTCATCCCATCAGCCGTAACGGGCACATCGCTCAGATCCACGTCTAATTTTACGAGCCGAATACGGATCACAGACTGACTAACCACCGAAATCCGTATCGATGCGGATTTGGGCATCACCGAGCCCACGAAACCTGGCCGACCCGGCGCGGCCGAGCCCGCGATCAATCGCGATAACGGCGACGACGCTCGACGCGCGCTGTCCAGTGATCGGCAGGCATCGCCTCACCGCTATCATCCTCTACCCACCCCTCGTCTGCCGAGTTCGCCGGATCAGAGACGGTGTCACTGGCTTCGGTCAGCCACAGCCGCTCGAGCCCGTAATACGCCCGCACGCGCGGCAACATCAGATGCACGATGATGTCGCCCAGATCGACCAACACCCACTCGGCCGGTGCAGCCGTACCCTCGACACCCAGCGGCTGAACGCCCAAAGCCTTGGCCTTGCGAGACACCTCATCAGCCATCGACGCGACGTGTCGATTCGACGTTCCCGAAGCCACGACCAGCGCGTCGGCGATCGAGGTTTTACCTCTGACATCAATCACCTGGATATCCTGAGCCTTGAGACCATCCAGGGCCTTCTCGACTTCAACGAGTAATCGATCGAAACGCGTATCAGCGCCGTCGCCGTCCGGATTGTGAGATTCCGGCGCAGAGCCACGGACACCGTCCTGCGACGCCGAGCGCGGGTGAGTGACGGCCGAAGCCGAGCGGGAATCGCGATCGTGATCTGAGACAAGCGCCATCGCTTCGGTTGGACTCCTGTTGGGTCGATGCCGTCAAGCGGCTGTTGGGTGAGCTCTTATGCAACGTTGAATCGAGTGCCGGCGCGGGTGCACCGCCGCGCTGCGCATTGCTCGCTCCCGGCGCCTTGCGCGGCATCCCGCTCACGACTGTCTGCGGCGTTTCACGACGCCGAAAACAGTCGATGATCATGAATGTAGTCGAGAACCGCGTCCGGCAACAGGTACCTGGGATTACGCCCCTGCCGAAGCAGCGAACGAATGCGCGTCGACGAGATATCCAGCTGCGTCACCTGTTTCAGCGCAATCAAGCCGCCACGTGACGTCCGCAGCGCGTTCGGCGATTGCACGAATCGCTCCGCGAGCTCGTCATCGAGTTCCTCCGCTGCGGGTGAACCCGGGCGATGGGCGACGACCAGGTGTGTCTGGTCAAGAATATCCGGCCAACGGTGCCAAGATCGAAACCCAGTGAATGCATCCATCCCCATCATCAACACGAGCGGCGCATCCGGGCCGATCTCGCGGCGCAGACTTGCTAACGTGTCCACCGTATACGACGGCCCCGCACGATCGAGTTCTCGGCGATCAGCAACCATGCGAGCACCGGAACTCGCGCCCGCCAGCGCGCATTCGACCATGGCCAAACGATGGAAGGCCGGGGTCATCGGGCGGGCCCGATGCGGCGGGACGTTCACCGGAATCCAATGCAAGCAATCGAGCTCGAGCCACTCGGCAATTTCTGTCGCCGGACGCAGATGACCGAAATGAACCGGATCGAAAGTTCCGCCCATCACGCCGATGATCGGGTGTGCCATCAAATCAACCCTCAGCCACTATTGGACCCGCCATCGAAAACCCACCCATCGGCCATCGACCTTTGCTCAAGCAAATGGTAAGCCTTCCAGAGACATTTCGTAGGACGTGGTTTCGAAAACGCTTTCAAAGGCGGAAGCACAGCACTCCAAGCGATCAAACGGCCCAGGCATTCTCTCCGGATCCCAACCCAGATATTCGGGCGCGGTTCCATCAACTCTCCCGACCTAGCGCCCGCCGCCCCTGCGGCCTCACCAAACAACCAGAGTCCAGACTTCGGCGCAGGCGCTTGATCCCCGACGATCCTGACTGGCAAATCAACCCCCGTTCGAAGACAGCGCTCAGCCGCGGATATGGCCGTCACCGAACACGACGTATTTAAGCGTCGTCAACCCTTCCAATCCCACGGGCCCACGAGCATGCAGCTTGTCGGTCGAAATCCCGATCTCCGCGCCCAGACCGTACTCAAAGCCATCGGCGAACCGGGTCGACGCATTCACCATCACCGAGCTTGAGTCGACTGCTCGCAAAAAACGTCGCGCGGTTGTCCAGTTTTCGGTCACGATCGCGTCGGTGTGCTGAGAGCCGTAGCGTGCGATGTGCGCGACCGCCGCATCGAAATCATCGACGACTCGAATCGCCAGTACAGGCGCCAGATACTCGGCGGCCCAATCCTCCTCGGTGGCTCGCGTCACAGCGACGCCCGGCAACGCCGCCCGCGTCCGCTCGCAGCCACGCAACTCGACACCTGCAGCGACCAATTGCGTAGCGAGCGGCGGCAACAAATCACTGGCGACAGACTGATGCACGAGCAATGTCTCCATCGTGTTGCAGGTGCCGTAACGCTGGGTCTTCGCATTTACCGCAACCCGCAACGCCTTTTCGCGATCGGCATCGGCGTCGAGATAGACATGGCAAACCCCGTCGAGATGCTTGATCACCGGAATCGTCGCCTCACGAGTCACGCGCTCGATCAGTCCCTTGCCACCACGAGGGACAATGACATCAACGAAGCGATCCATCGTCAGCAGTTCTCCGACGGCCGCACGATCGGGTGTTGCGACGATCTGTACCGCCGTCGACGGCAAACCGACCTCTTCGAGCGCTGACGCAATCAACTCGGCCAACGCCTGGTTCGAATGGAACGCCTCCGACCCGCCGCGCAGGATGGCGGCATTGCCTGACTTCAAGCATAAAATGGCAGCCTCGATCGTCACGTTGGGCCGCGACTCGTAGATGATCCCGATTACCCCCAGCGGCACCCGCATCCGACCGACCTGAATACCACTCGGGCGATAGGCCAACCCGTTGATCTCACCGATCGGGTCGGACAACGCAGCAACCTGCTCGCAGCCTTCGGCCATGGCCTCGATCCGGGCCGGGGTCAAAGTCAAACGATCAAGCAGAGCGTCAGTCAAGCCTCGCTCGCGCCCGGCCTCTAAATCGCGCCCGTTCGCCTCGACCAACGACTCGGCCGCCGCACGGATTCGTCTGGCCAACGCCAATAACGCCCGATCCTTATTGCCAGTCGTCGCCTCGGATAAGACGCGCGATGCCGCACGGGCTCGCTCACCGAGCGTAAGCATGTACGCAGCGATATCAGCCGCCGCAGGCGACTCGGGCACAGCATTTTCGACAGCGGTCATAGCCATTGGGTGCTCATGCAAAAGTTAGTCCGGGCTTTCATTAACTCAAAAGTGAAGATCACACACAAAATGAAACTTCGGCCGCAGGCAACGCATCGCTCAAATTCAGAGCCACGCATCGCCGCGCGCCGACACGCAGGGGTCATCGGCGGGCACCGCTCAAGCGCTGCCCAAGGTGCGACTGCCACAACCGATCCTTGCGGAAAAACGTCGGCAGGCGCAAAACGCGCCCGCCCGCAGAAGCCGCGGCAATCTCGCCGATCAGCATTCGATCGACTCCCGCCACATCACCGAACACGCGTCCCTTGCTGCGCCGATCGACATCGGCCAACGCACTCAGTAGCAAATCGACCCGACGTGCCGACACGCGCCGTGCCGCAGCGCTGAGTGCCTGGGCCGATATGCCCGGCAAAAACGCGCGCTCGCCACCCATCGCTGCGCGCAAAGCATGCAAATCTCGCGACAATAGCCACACCAGCAACGTCATCGGCGTGCCATCCTCAAGCAACCGCTCGACCAGACCCGCGGCCCTCACCGCATCACCCGCGACGACAGCGCCCTCAAGATCGAAGAGCGCAAAACGCGCACCGTCGTTCAACTCAGCAACGACCGCTGCCAGATCAACCCGCTTCGTCCCGCGCAATTGCCAGCGCGCCACGGCCTGTGCGCCAGCCGGCAAGTTGCCCTCCAACCAGGTTGCAGCGAGCACTGCCGCCTCAGGTTCTAGCTCAATCCCGGCCCGCTGCGCCCGGCTGCGCAACCAATCCGGCAGCGCCTCGCGCGCCACAGGCCGACAATGCAACACCGTTGCAACTCGCTCCAGCGCCTTGAACCACGCCGAACGACGCATATCGCCATCAGGGCGCGGCAGCCGCACCAGCAAAACCAAGTCACCCTGCGCAGACTCGACACGAACCAAAGCCTCCTGCAGCGCCTTTCCTCCCGCGGCCCCTGGTTTACCGGTGGTCAGATCCAAATCGATCAAGACCGCACCACCGAAAAGAGAGCGATCGACACAAGCCGACGCCAGCCGACTCCAGTCAAACCCACTATCGACCGTCAAGGCAGTGCGATCGAAGCCCCGCGCCCGAGCGATACGCACCAGCGCGTCGGCCGCCTCGGTCGCGCACAACGCTTCCTCGCCAAGAATCACGAGTGCCGGCGGCCACGGCTCGCCTTGCTCCAACGCCACCACCCATTCCGCCGGATGGCGCGCACGCCGCCCCGTCGACCCAGCGGCACGCCCGGTCATGCAACCCCTCCAGCGACGCACTCGACTCCATCGGCGCCTCGACACTCGTCCTCAAGGACAAGCTGAACGAATCGCGGCACGCGCGCACCGCGGGATCGCGCGGCGCCAGTGCCCCCGGCCAACGACGGGTTGCGTCCTGATTGCAGCGTTCCGAGCGCCTCGCGCTGCGGACCACACGCGCCTGTCGTCAGCGTCTCCCTCATGATTTTCAATGCCATCCTCCGCCTTGATCCGCCGAGCAAGCACCCGAGTCGACAGCCGAGCCTACCGAGTGGCCCCACGATCGAGCTGTACAGCCCTCGCGAGGCGGCCCGCAAACGACTGCGCCAACGCCCGCGACATCGGCGTCAAACGCGCTTACGCGCATCGCCCAATTCCAGCGTCAGCCGCCGCACCAGAGCATTAGCGAGATCCTGTTCGATTGCGCGCTGCAAACGCAAATCGCGCTCGTCCTGAGCCAGAATCAGATCAGAAGCAAAGCTGTATCGCCGGCGTGCCCGAACGGGGCCCAGCTCGATCGGGTCACGCCCCGGCATCCGGGCTTCAGCGGACGTCACATCGCTCTCATTCCACGGCATCAAGCGGGCCTCGGCGCGACCACTCCATTCGATCTCACTGATTCGTGAACCCGCCGCGACACGCAATTCGCGACGTTCGAACG
The DNA here is from genome assembly GCA_046299415.1 of Thioalkalivibrionaceae bacterium. Classification (GTDB taxonomy): domain Bacteria; phylum Pseudomonadota; class Gammaproteobacteria; order Ectothiorhodospirales; family Ectothiorhodospiraceae; genus JBKBII01. The sequence continues at coordinate 101,752 of JBKBII010000003.1, forward strand.
CAACCGGCCGAGTCTGCAGCTCGAGCATCACGTCCGCCGCAGTCGCATCAGTCCGGGCAAAGACAACGCCAACCCCCACCGCCGCCAATGCTCGACTCAGCGCCTGAGTAAAGGTCTCGTCACGCGACACACCGCGTAACCAGACCATCACTTTCGACTCCCCCTCGGCCTGTGCCGATTCGCCATTGATCGCAGGCACCGACAGCGAATCACGCGGTCGAAATCCACATGCCGTCAAGCCCGCCCCAAAACTCAAGCTCGCCGCCACTCGCCATGCGCCTTTCAGCCACTGACGGCGCGATGAGGGATCGATCGCCACCACTCGACCCGCCGCCGCGCGGCTGCCGACAAACCACTTGCGACGGTCGATCACGACGCCTCCGCCACGGCTCGGTCATCCGTTGACCCAGACACCGGCTTGACCACCAGATTCACGAGGCGACCAGGCACCACGATGCGTTTGACGATCTGCATATCGACCAGATGCCGAGCGACGGCCGGATCCGCTTCCGCAGCAGCGAGAATCTCGGCCTGATCAGCACCTGAAGCCACCTCGATCTCACCTCGACGCTTGCCGTTGATTTGAACGGCAAGCGTGACTGAATCGACCACCAGCGCCGCCTCGTCGACCTCGGGCCAACGACTCTCTGCGACGAGCCCCGGCTGGCCTAACGTCTCCCACAAGGCCTGCGTCACAAATGGCACGACCGGCGACAGCATTTGAACCACGCCGATCAGTGCCTCGCGCCGCACGGCGCGCACCGCCGGCGAAGCGGCCCGCACGTCGACTCGAGCGATTTCATTGACCAACTCCATATTCGCCGCAATCGCCGTATTGAAGGCATGGCGCCGCGCAAAATCGTCGCCCACCTTGGCAATCGTCTCGTGGAGCTTACGGCGCAACGCCCGAGTCGCCTGTTCATCGTCATCGACGGCCTCGCCCGCGTCACCACGGGGATCACCGGACCCAACGTCTTCGTGCACCAAACGCCATAGACGCTTGATAAAGCGGTGTGCACCTTCAACGGCGGAATCCGACCACTCGAGTGTCTGCTCAGGCGGCGCAGCAAACAGCGTAAACAGACGCGCCGTGTCGGCTCCATATTGAGCCATCAGTGTCCCGGGATCGATGCCGTTGTTTTTCGATTTCGACATTTTCTCGAGGCCCGCCGAATGCAACCGCTCGCCGCTATCGACGTGCACAAAAACCCGCTCGCCTGCATCCGTCACACGCTCAACCACGGCGGTCGGCGCGATCCAGTCACGGCCACCATCGTCTCTCTCGCGATAAAAGCACGGCGCAATCACCATGCCTTGAGTCAACAGCCGGTTAAACGGCTCATCGCCCGAAACCAACCCCTCATCGCGCATCAAGCGGTGGAAAAATCTTGCATACAGCAGATGCAAGACGGCGTGCTCGACACCCCCGACGTACTGATCGACCGGCAACCAATGCCTGGCCCGTGCATCGAGCATCGCATCGTGACAATCAAAACTCGCAAAGCGCGCGTAGTACCACGACGACTCAAAGAACGTATCGAACGTATCGGTCTCGCGTTGCGCCGCACGACCACACTGCGGGCACGCAACCTGCAGAAAATCAGCCCGTCGCAACAACGGATTGCCTGCGCCATCCGGCACCACATCCTCGGGCAAAACCACCGGCAACTGATCCTCGGGCACGGGCACCACGCCGCAATGATCGCAATGCACCACCGGAATCGGACACCCCCAGTACCGCTGGCGAGAAATGCCCCAATCACGCAAGCGAAACTGCACGCGCGCTTCACCCAGCCCTTTCGCCGTCAGATCGGCCGTGATCTGCTGCACCGCGCTGGCAAAATCCAGCCCCGCATAAACGCTGCCCTCGACGACACCGGCATGATTTTTATCGGCATACGCGTCTTGCCACGCGTCATCGCTGAAGACCTGGTCACCGCGTAGCTTCACAGCTTGCCGAATCGGCAGGCTGTGCGCCTTGGCAAACGCGAAATCGCGTTCGTCGTGGGCCGGTACGGCCATCACCGCACCATCGCCGTAACCCATCAACACATAGTTCGCCACCCAAATCGGCAGTCGCTCACCCGTCAAGGGATGACGAACGAAGCGCCTGAGCGGCAAGCCTTTTTTCTCTTGTGTCGCAAGCTCGGCCTCCGATACTCCGCCCTGACGGCAAGACTCAACGAATGCCGCGATCGTGGAATCGTTTGCCGCCGCGTTCAGCGCCAGCGGATGCTCGGCCGCGACAGCCACATAGCTCGCTCCCATCAGCGTGTCGGGGCGAGTCGTAAAAACCCACAGTGCGTCCGGCTCTCCGGCGACGGCGTCCTCGACGGGAAAACCGATCCGTGCGCCTTCCGAACGACCGATCCAGTTGCGCTGCATTGTGCGCACCTGATCAGGCCACTCGTCGAGCTCATCGAGACCCTTGAGCAGCTCATCGGCGTACGCAGTGATGCGCAAAAACCACTGCGGCATCTCCCGCTTCTCGACAATCGCCCCCGACCGCCAACCGCGACCGTCGATCACCTGCTCATTGGCCAGAACCGTCTGATCGACAGGATCCCAATTCACGATTGCGCTACGGCGCTCGACCAAACCTTTCTTCAAGAGGCGCAAAAACAGCCATTGCTCCCAGCGGTAATACTTCGGATCACAGGTTGCAAATTCGCGCGACCAGTCATAAGCGAAGCCGAGACGTTGTAGCTGACCCCGCATCTGGTCGATGTTGCGACGCGTCCATTCCGCCGGCGGCACCCCGCGCGAAATCGCAGCATTTTCCGCTGGCAAACCGAACGCATCCCACCCCATGGGTTGCAAAACGTTGCGCCCCTGCATCCGCTGAAATCGCGCAATCGCATCCGCGATCGTGTAATTGCGCACGTGCCCCATGTGTAGATTGCCGGACGGATAAGGAAACATCGCCAGGCAGTAGAACGGATCGCCGGCCCCGTCCTCTCGAGCCTCGCCGAAAGACTCGGCCACCCAACGATCCAACACCGCCCGCTCCACTCGCTCGGCGTGATAGGTTTCAACCATGATCCTTCCCACATGTCATAAGGACGTATTCATCCAAAAAAACTCGGCCATCTGCTGCAAACGCCACACACCGGCGGTCGGAGCACGCCCGCGACCACCCGAGATGACATGGCTCAGCGCCCGCTCAAACAAAACCGCAATGGCACCGTCGTGCAGATCCTTGGCCGAACAGCGTCGCTTTCAAACCTGCGCACTCGGTGCCCGATGCAGACCCAAACCGACGCACTCCGCGCAAAAACCCCGTATCACCACCAACTCCAGCCGCGCCCGGCCCACGCCATACCGAGAGGATAACAAGCGCACAAGCGCCTGAAACGGACCGGCCGACGTCTCCACCGCCCCCGTTAGCGATTCACCGCAGGCGACGGTCGAAATTCTCGGCTTGAATCCGCCCAAACTCACCACCTACCTAAGTCCCGACACCACTTGCATTTCGCTCACGGCGACGCCTGTCATCGCCACCTGACTCAAGCCCCGAGCCGGTCTGCCACTTTAGAAGTACTGGATACACGGCCGAGCAAGTTCGTCACCGCGCTCCGAGCGCCTTGCACTGCATCCCGCTGTCGATCACTTTCAAGGTTCGCGTAAAACCGCTCCGCCGGACGAATCGTTTCTCGACCCAGCCGCTGGCCCGCACCGCCCAGCTCCGAAAGTCTATTCGGTCCGAAATCGATCTCAACACCGCCTCGCTCCATCTGGACGCGCTGCGAAATTCTGGACAATCTCGCTTCTCTCCGCGCGCTCTACCCACCAAGCGCTTTGCTCACCGGATTCACGCCTACCAGAATCCCGCCACGAGGAGCGCGGCCCGCAACGCAATCGCCCGCTGAACAAATCTTCCCTCCGCAGGCCCATCCTGCGCAGCGCATTCAAAAGGAGTCATCGATGTCGCAAACGGCTGAAACGCTCTATCACAAAATCCTCATCTTAATGACACGCGATCTCGACGAAGCAGACCCGCCATCAACGCACAGCGCCATTGAACTCGAAGCCCGACTCGCCGAAGCGCGAAAACAGCTGATTGCCCAAGGAGCCAAAGCCGACGATGTCGACGACGCGGTCGCACTGGTTCGGGACGATCTCCATCGTTTAGGCCTTGATCTCGAGCATCGCGGCCTCGATCTCGGCGACTGGCTCGCCCTCGACATTGATCTGCTTCGCGACGCGTTGCTCGATATCCTGCGCCAGGCAGCCGACCCGACGCGCCTTGGTTGGCAACGTCTCGCCCTCGAACTGGCTGCCGCACGGCGCGCCAACACAACACACCCGACAGACGATCGTCACGACGGAGAGCATGACGCGTCATCGGCCCCGGTCGCGCGCCCAAACAAGACCCCGAGCGGGCGTCACCACTGACAGCCTGACCTCCAGGCAGCGCGCCCTTGAAGCCACGAGCAGGCCTGCCGGGACGGTATCAGCGGAGAATCAAAAAGCCGAGAACAACGCGCCCCAGACCACAGCACTCGAAACGAACGGCCTGCAATCAACTGCCTGTTCCAGCGATTCACGCTCGACGCAACACGATGGCACTTCCCCGCGCAGAGATCGAGGCGCTGAACATATTCAGCACCCCCGAGGGCGCTTCCTGGAGACGCGTCAACTCACGAACTCATGCCGGGATTGCACCCCGCCGCGAACCCCGAGCTCGAGTCGACGCAGCTCGCGGTCGCACGGGTCATAAAAGCCAGCGCCCAACCTCAGCCGCCAAAATCGAATGCTGGCATCGACCAGGATATGACCCGAGCGGTCAGAGATATGCGGTCGGGACCAGGACACAAACATCACCGCCGAGCCACTCTCGCAACCGCGCCGCACAACCCCATTCGACCCGGGCATCCGGTCAACGCGGTCGGGCCTCCCGACGCGCCCGCAAACCTAGCGTCACCAGCATCACCAACATCAAAATGGGCCAGGTCGTCGCGGCCAGCCAACGCGCAACGGATGCGCCGACCGCGAAGGCCAGAGTCGATCCCGCGATCGGCTGTAGCGTTCCGCTCAACGTCGCTGTCTCGAACAGACCCGTCTGCGACAGCACCCGCCCACGATGATCGATCAGCGCCGAAATTCCAGTATTGGTGGCTCGAATCATCGGCCGCCCCAACTCGATGGACCGAATTCTGGCGATTGCCAAATGCTGTCGAGGTGCTGCCGAATCGCCAAACCACGCGTCATTCGATACGTTCAGCAGCATCGCCGCCGCCGGTAGCGGCGCACTCATCGCTTGAGAAAACGCCGACTCATAACAAATCGACAAACCCATCGGCGTGCCTGCGATTTCAAGCAAGCCATCGCCGCGCCCTGGGCTCAAATCGGACATCGGGATCCCGAGCACACCGTCGAGCCAGCCCAATAGCGAACGCATCGGCATGAACTCGCCAAACGGGACCAGATGCCGCTTGTCATACACGCCGCCACTGACGACATGACGGATCGAGTTATACATCCGGCCTTCAACAGGGTCGTAATCGAACACGCCGGTCGCAAGCTCCGAACCTGACTCCAGCCACGTCAACGCGACGGCCTCGAGTGGACCGAACACCTGAAAATAGAAATCGGGAATCGCTGTCTCCGGCCACACGATCACATCGACGCCCACCAGCGGCTCACTCATCGCCACATAGGTTTCGAGTGCCCGCTCGACACCATCCTCACTCCACTTCTCGTCCTGCGGGATATTGCCCTGAACGATCCCGATCGAGACCGCATCCCCGTCGGGTCGCAGATCTCCCGTACCGTCAAACAGCAGAGCGCTCGCTACGACGACGACCGCCAACGCAGCCCCCGTCAGCCGCAGCCGCCAACGCCCGAGCGCAAGGAAGGCCACGGCCATCACCAACACCACGACGCCCCAGCCTGCTCCCATCTCACCGGCCAGCGACAACCACGGCTCGAGAGGCGAATCCAGCACGACGTGCCCGGTCAACAGCCACGGAAACCCCGAAAACCAGTGCATCCTAGCCATTTCTGCCGCAAGCCAGGCACTTCCCAGTACCAGCAAACTCAAGCCCGGCGGCACACGTGGCCCCACCAACACCTGCATCACCGCTAACGAGGTCGCGGTCGCCAGTGCCACATACAACGCAAGACCCACCACCAACAAAATCGTCGCCAAACTCGCCACGACAAGTGGCGCCTCGCCGAAAATCAGCAGGCTGTGAAACACCCAATGCACGCCCGCCCCGAAGAGCCCCAAGCCGAACCCTAGCCCCGGCCAGAATCCGGCGCGAAACGTCCAGCGTGCACGCGCGCCGAGACTCGAGCGATCACCCGACGACGACTCGATCGGCGCTTCGTATCGTCCCTTCTGCACCTCGCGCGCGAGCCAGACCCACCACAGCGCCAACGCCAACGGCAGCGCCCAAAACCACGACCACGGCGGGAAAGCGAACGCCCCCAACACGCCAAGACCGACAGACACCAAGAGCCTCACCCCACGGCGCCTCGTAGCCCTGCCATGCGGAGCCCCGGGTACGGCGTCGAGGCCATGCCCACGATCGCTGGAATCCTGCTCAACGGATCGTTCATCACCTAAATTCATTCGCGACTCACTCGCGGACTCGATAGCAGGCCCACCGCAGCCATCTCACACGGATGTCGCCGCATCGCGGCCACACTCGAGATCAGCGCGAATCAGCAGCATTGGAAATACCCTGGCGACGTGACCGTGGGTCGAACTCATCCATCGGCACCTCATGCTCCGCGTCGTCCGGCACCGACTCGCTTGGTGCCCGCGCCCTCGTCGCAGGCAACGCCCCCATCCAAGCGTCGTGATCAGCGTCGTGTTCCGTCTCGCGCCACGACTCGACGTCCGTCTCAGAAAAATCGATCGCCGCTGATCGAGACTCATCGGATCCCACGGCCTCTAGCGCGCCCGATACCGAATGGCCACCCGAGTCGTTCTCAACGTCGCGCGGGCGCACACGTAACTCCAGCAAATGAACGCGTCGCGCGTCAGCGCGCAACACGCGCACGTCGAATGAATCAAAACTCAACTGATCACCGCGCTTTGGCATGTGCCCAAACCGGTTGAGCACCAACCCACCAACGGTGTCGAACTCATCGAGGCTATAGTCGACGTCGAAAAACGCGTTGAACTCCTCCAGCGGCGTCAACGCCTTGACCGTAAATCGTCCCGAGGGATGGCGCATGATCTGAGTCAGATAATCCTCGACATCATGCTCGTCCTCGATTTCCCCGACGATCTGTTCGAGCACGTCCTCAATCGTGACCAGACCGGCGACACCGCCATACTCATCAACGACGATCGCCATATGGTTGCGATTGAGTCGAAACTCTTTCAGCAGCACGTTCAGTCGCTTGGCCTCAGGAACGAACACCGCCGGGCGGAGAATTTCCTGAATATCGAACGACTCCGGAGCATTCGCGCCAACGAATCGCAAGACATCTTTTGCCAACAAAATGCCGACCACATCATCACGCGAATCGCCGATCACTGGAAAGCGCGAATGCGCCGACTCCACGACATCATCAATGATCTCGTCGAGACCGGCATCACGAGCGATCACATCCATTTGGGCACGCGGCACGATGATATCCCGCACCTGCATATCGGAGACATGCAGTACGCCCTCCAACATCGTCAACGCATCGATGTCGATCAGCCCATCGCTCTGGGAGTCGTTCAAACGCTCGATCAACGTCGCTCGATCCGGCATCCGATAGCGCAAACGCCGCCAACGGCGGGCCAAACGATCACCGCGGGCGCGTAAGCATTGCCACCACGAATTCCGCGCCGACATCGCGCTATCGCTGGACGACGACCCATTCGAACCCACAGACGAAGTCATCGCATCAAGCCTCGTATCGGCCGATATTTGAGTTCATCGGGACCACCGCGTACGGATCAGGCCAACCCAACAACGACAACACACGGCGCTCCTCATCCTCCATGATCTCGGCCTCTTTATCGCTGACGTGATCAAACCCTTCGAGGTGCAACAAACCATGCACGAGCAAGTGCGCCGTGTGTTGTAGCAGCCCCTTGCCCTGCTCCACGGCTTCAGCACGCAAGATCGAGACACACAGCACCAAATCGCCCAGATAGGCCGGTCGAGTCAACCCCTCGAGCGGAGGCTCGCCACTTGAGAAAGACAACACATTCGTCGGACAACTTCGACCCCGGTAGGCCTCATTCAAGGCTGCGGACTCGGCCGCATCGACGAAGCGAACAGTTAAGCGGGGCTGAGCCTCGCCACCTTGACCGTTCGTACACGCGCTCAAGTCATCGCGGTCCAAGCCCCGCGCGACAAATATGCCGCTCATCTGACGATGGACAGGCCCCGGCGCAGGTGCGCCGCTCCGTCCAGACGGATACTGCAGGATCCAGCGACGATCCGAGGTCGGCGTGTCCAGAACCCTCTGCCTCGACGCAGCCGAACTCATCTCGCCGGCTCCATCGTGCTCATCGGAATCGCAACGACCATTCTAATCGCACCGGTCGTACAGACTCGCGAACACTCGGTCGGCGTCGGCTCGAACGGCGGACAACCACCGCAGACGATGGCAGCAGTCACACGCGCCCTCACGTTCGCGCCTCAACGCGCTCATAAGCCTCGACGATCCGCTGTACCAGAGGATGGCGAACGACATCGGCCGCGACGAAGCGCACGATCGAAACACCCTCGACACCGTCAAGGATCATCAGCGCCTGCTCGAGCCCCGAGCGTTGACCGCGTGGTAAATCGTTCTGTGAAGGGTCGCCGTTGACCACCGCCAACGACCCAAAACCGATCCGAGTCAAAAACATCTTCATCTGCTCGGCAGTCGTATTCTGCGCCTCATCAAGAATCACAAAAGACTCATTCAACGTCCGCCCGCGCATGTAAGCGAGCGGCGCCACCTCAATCGTGCCGCGTTCCTGCAGCCGTGCAGTCTGCTCGACACCAAGCAGGTCATACAGGGCATCGAACATCGGGCGCAGGTAGGGGTCGATTTTCTGGGCCAAATCACCAGGCAGGAAACCCAGCCGCTCGCCAGCCTCGACGGCCGGGCGGACCAGCACCAAGCGACGAACACGGCTCGCCTCCAGCGCAGCGACAGCCGCCGCAATCGCCAAATAGGTCTTGCCCGTACCGGCCGGACCCACGCCGAATGTCAGCGGATGTTGCACGATGGACTCAAGATAAGCCGACTGCCGCGGGCCGCGCCCACGCACAACGGCGCGCCGCAGTCGCAGCACGCCCGGCGTTACCGGAGCAGCGTCGGGCTCGGCGACACCCTCACGACCCTGCCCGCCGCCGGCAACAGGGCCAGCCGCCACATGGTGCCCTTCATACGCTGCGCGCTCAGGTGGTGTATCGCCATCGGTCATGCCGGCGAGCTCGTCAACGTGCGCGCTTTGCAAAGACGCATGAACCGCCTCAAGCGAAACTTCTCCCTCGGCCGCCATCGACGCAAGCTCGCGCAGCACACCCACCGCAGCCCGTGGCCACCGCCCCTGCCCCAAAACGTCGAACTGTGATCCACGATTGCGGATCTCGACTCCAAGGCGCCGCTCGAGCAGCCTCAAATGAGCATCCAGCGGTCCCGCGACTCGAGTCAAGGTGTCGTGTCCGCCGGGCGCAAGCCATCGCTCACGACGAATCGAAGTGGCAGCCGGACGCCCATCCGGGGCGACGGCACCCGCCGCCCGCCCGGTCTCTCCGCGCTTGGTGCCGCCACGACTTCCGTCACTCATCTTCTTACGCACCCGAATTCGCCGAAGATCTCGCCGTGGGCGCCACGCGTCGCGCCGCCGTTGCCCCCGCAATCGGTGCGCCTGATGCACGGCCAACCGTCACCTCTAACGCAAGCTCGGGATCGACGACACGTTCGACTTCGCCGCGTAGAGAATGCGCCGCCGCCTCCGTGATCCGGAGATCGACCCGCCCACCGATGCTCGGCTGTATTCCCGTCGGCGTTGCGAAATTGACGATTCGATTATTCGCCGTGCGCCCGGCCCACTCGGACGCATTACGCCGCGACCGCCCCTCGACAATGACGCGATGAGGCTCACCGACCATCGACTCATTGCGTGCCCGCCCCCCCGCATCAATGCGCGCCTGCAACTCGCTCAAACGACGTTTCTTCACCTCGAGCGATACATCATCAGGCATCGTCGCCGCAGGCGTACCGGGTCGCGGCGAGTAGATGAAACTAAAGGAGAAATCGAATCCCAGTTCATCAATCAAATCGAGCGTCCGACGATGATCGTCCTCCGTCTCACCCGGAAACCCAACGATAAAATCCGACGACAGATCGAGGTCGGGGCGTATCGCTCGCAAACGCCGAACTTTCGACTTGTACTCCAGCACGGTATGCCCCCGCTTCATCATCGCGAGGATCCGGTCCGAGCCCGACTGAATCGGCAAATGAACGTGACTCACCAGCTTGGGCTCTTCGGCATACACCTCGATCAGCGAATCCGAAAACTCGACTGGATGCGACGTCGTGAAGCGCACTCGCTCGACGCCCTCCAGGGCCGCCACATAGCGAATCAAAAGCGCGAGATCGGCCTGCGTCCCGTCATGCATCAGGCCACGATAGGCATTGACGTTTTGCCCGAGCAGATGGATCTCGCGCGCGCCTTGCGCCACGGCCCCTGCCGCCTCCGCCAAGACGTCGTCGAATGGCCGGCTGATCTCTTCGCCGCGGGTATAGGGCACAACACAAAACGTGCAGTACTTCGAACACCCTTCCATCACTGACAAAAACGCCGAACCCGCCCGCAAACGCGGCTCGGGTAAACGATCGAACTTCTCGATCTCCGGGAACGATACATCGATTGCCGGAGTGTTCGATCGCTGAACGTCGCGAATCAGCGATGGCAGCCGATGGAGTGTCTGAGGACCAAACACGACATCGACGAAGGGCGCACGCGCCCGCAAAGCCTCGCCTTCCTGACTGGCGACACAACCACCGACCGCAATCAATGTACCCGGGCGCTCCTGCTTCAACTCTCGCCAGCGCCCCAACAATGAAAATACCTTTTCCTGCGCCTTTTCTCGGATCGAGCAGGTGTTCAACACCAGCAAATCGGCCGCTGCAGGATCCTGCGTCTGTTCGCAGCCAAAAGCGACTTTCAGACCGTCAAACAACCGATCCGAGTCATACTCATTCATCTGACAGCCGTGAGTCTCAAGATAGACGCGCTGAATCAACATAGCCTCACACCGCGGCCGAAACCCATCGGCCGAAACGATCGCCGGGCCACTCGCGGCCCGGCTCACCACCAAACGAACTGATCCGTTGCCCTTGCGGGGCGCGATCAGAATGGAACGTCATCATCAAAAGAGGGGGCTGGCGGGCGGCCACCACCGCTGCTCGGCCGGCCCATCGAACCGCTTCCAGACGCCTCCGAATGCCCGCCTGACCGACCACCTTGGGCGCCACCGTAGCCACCTGCAAAATCGGCATCACCACCTCCATCGCCACGACCACCCAGCATTTGCATATCGCTTGCGACGACTTCGGTCGTGTAGCGATCCTGGCCCTGCTGATCCTGCCACTTGCGAGTCTGCAAACGCCCCTCGACGTAAATCTGAGCCCCTTTGCGCAGATATTGCTGCGCGACTTCGGCGGTCCGCCCGAACAACACCACACGATGCCACTCGGTATTTTCACGGCGTTCGCCGCTGGCCTTGTCCATCCATGCGTCTGTCGTCGCAAGCGACAGATTCGCAACCGCCATTCCGCTCCCGGTCTGGCGCACTTCGGGGTCAGCCCCAAGATTACCGACCAAGATCACTTTGTTGATTCCACGCGCCATCCGCTTCTCCTCCATGATCGAGCCCCGAGTTCGAAGCAAGCCCCAAGGCTCGGGTTCAGGTTCCGAGTCTATCAGCACGCACCGCTTCAGCGGCGAGCCAATGATGACGCTGCGGCGACTCCTTCGATGCGGGCCAACGGTGCCACGCATCGATTCTCGTCTGAATCGCCATCGATCCGACCCGACACGCGGTCATTCGGCGGACCGACAAGCTCGGCAACTCGCCGCCGTAAACCATCGCGATCAACCCGCGACGCATCAAAACGCAACCACAACACCCATCCAAACGGCACGCACGAGTCGGCCATCGCCTGCTGCGCCACTCGACCGTGAGACTCCGATCGACCGCCCTGCAACCACGCACCTTCGACACCCGGCCAAGTCTGTACTGCACGAGCAAGCTCACGAACGTCGGGTGGCGGCATCGGCCCACTCGGGGCAAACCCATCTCGCCACCGCAGGCGAATCGCCTCAGTTCGCATTCGCGCGACTGGTGGCATGATCCAGGCGCCCAGCCACCACAACACGGTTACCACAAGCAAAACCGCCAACAGCGCCGTCGGCCCATAGGCTGAAAGCAGCCACCCGCCGCCCGCGCCACCCGCAAAAATCCCGAGAAACTGAGCTGTCGCGAAACGCCCCATGGCCGCGCCCCGCCCAACCACCGACGCCCGCTTCGCGACCAACGCCGGTAAACACGCCTCGAGCACATTGAACGCAACGAAAAAGACCATCAAACCGAGCATGAAGATCACTACAGGCCGGGGCCACATGGATAACGCGGATCCCGCGACCGACGACGCGCTCAGGGCCTCGAACGATCCGACCCCCAACAGTACGGCGAGAGACAACGCGAGGCTCACCGCCAGCAGACCGATCGCGGTGCGCAGCACCCCGCGCACCCAGCCAAAGCGCTCACCCAACACTACAAACGGCAACATCAAAACGAAGCTCACCAACAGCACGGGCAAATACAACCAGCCCTGCATCGCCGATTCGACACCCAACTCGCGCCACCAACCCGGAACCAGCAAAAATACTGCAGCCAGAATCGCGTGCAAGACCAGCGCCCCGAGCATCGTCCCGACCAACGGCCCCTGAGTCGCCGCAGTACAACGCCGCATCTGCGCAAGTCCATTAAGCTTTCGTCGCCACCCGAGACAGGGCGGCGACGCCGCCCCGCTCTGCTCGTGTCCTCCGGCGACCGACACCGTACGACGCGCATCAACAGCTGGTGAATCAGTTGGCGAATCGGCCGACAAGGCATCGACCGCGAACAGCGTGCCGGCGGTTCCAGAAGGTTCCGGCACCAGCCACCACAACCACAGCAACGCCACCACCCCAAGTGCCGCACTCAACCAAAAGATCCCGGCCAAACCGAAGTGTGCATCGAGCCAAGGCGCCACCAGCAACGAACCCGAAAACGTCAAGCCAATGGTCAAACCGATCACCGCCAAGGCCCGCGGACGGCGTTCCTCATCGACGAGCTCAGTACTCAATGCCAACACCACACCCGAGATCGCGCCAGCGCCCTGCAGCGCCCGCCCAGCCATCACACCCCATACGGTCTCGGCCATCGCCGCAACCACAGAACCCGCGATGAACAGCACCAAACCAACCGCCATGACCGGGCGCCGCCCCAGGCGATCCGACACCCATCCAAAAGGCCACTGCAACGCAGCCTGCACCAGACCATAAATCCCGATCGCCAGGCCCAAACTCGCCACGGTCGCTCCGGGCATCCGATCAATGTACAAAGCCGCAACGGGCAAGATGGCAAATAAACCAAACATTCGCGTCGCGTAGATCCCGGCCAAGCCGATCGTCGCACGCCATTCATTTCGCGTCAGCAAAGCGGACCTCGCTCAAACACCTATCCACGGCTCGCGGCCACGGCTCGCGGGCACGACGCAAGCTCACGCGGCGAGTATAAATACATGGCGCCAAGCCACGACGACGATGCCTCGTTCAGAGTCTCCCGCTACACGCGTCAAACCACCCGCGCCGTCGCCTAGTGCGCTCTGCCCTCGGCGTTTACGAGCCAGGCGATCGGACCCGATTATGGAGGCAACAGAAATTTTCAGAGCCTCCATCGAGAATCGAAACCTGACCCATCTGAAGCCTCGGTCAACGTCTCAAATCGTCACCGACAACGTCCCTCGAGCGTCAAGCCTGCCAAACATCAACCTGCAAGCCCCTACGCGTCGTCAAACGGGACCATTGCGCCCACTCAGCCGGCGCGACACCATTGACGGCTACCGCGCCGCAACCAGCGCGCTTATCGCCCACTCGAATCGCCAGATTTTCAGACGCCGGGACGCTCGCGCGATCTTTTCAGCACAGCTGAGAACTACGGCAAAACTGGCCGCTCTATTTCGCGGTCAGAACCAACGACGTCATCCAATTGTCGTTGCAACGGTCCGCGTGGACAAACAGTATGAACCGCCTCAACTCTAGAACGCTCTGATAACCTTAACGGCTGCGTGTATCAGTGAGCGCTAGATCCAATGCTGCGCGGGCGCGGCGCCCGCCCCGACGCCTCGCCACTGTGTCAGTCTCGGTCGCTGCGCCCAGGGCTCTTGCGCAACGACCCTCCCGCGCTGTTTGCGTATCCCTGACGCCGACAGGCAATCAGAACGAAAAAGCCTCGAAGCGTCGATCGACGTGGCGACCAGCAGGAACGAGACGCCGGTCAGACGATTTTGGGGCTGTATTCCGACTCGACGCCGCGCATTCGCTATCAAGCGACTGCGCGCAACCATCAGCCAAGTCCAATAAAAAGCCTGAGGAGCCGCAAATCCGGGGAACGCGTCAACCTGAGGCAATCGCAAACTCGAGGAATCGCGAGCATCAGAATCCGCCGACTCGGGATCGTCACTCAAAGAATCCGAACCGGTCGCCGCGAGTTCGCCTGTGTTGATCGACGCTGACGTCCACACTGCCCTACCGGGCTCGGCCAACGTCGCGCCAACACTCGTGACAGACAACGGCGAGCGTGAAACGCCAACGGTCCGGAAGCCACTCAACTTGATCGACAGCCCGACCGACTAAAGCCGGGCACCACAAAGAACCGCAGAACAGCCGACATTAGGCGGAATGCGGTCGATGACGAGGCCAAGATTACTGAACAGCGACAATGTCACCAATCAGTTCGATCTCGACCCAATCTTCACTCAATCGAAGCCACTATTGAGGCGCCATGTCCGACATGATCCGTATCCGCGGCGCACGCACGCACAACTTGCGCAACGTCGATCTCGACCTCCCACGCGATCGCCTCGTCGTCATCACCGGCGTCTCGGGTTCCGGAAAATCATCGCTCGCCTTCGATACGATTTTTGCCGAAGGCCAGCGACGCTACGTCGAAAGTTTATCGACCTACGCCCGCCAGTTTCTGTCGATGATGGAAAAGCCAGACGTCGACGACATCGAAGGCCTGTCTCCGGCCATTTCGATCGAGCAAAAATCAACCTCGCACAACCCGCGCTCGACTGTTGGAACCGTCACCGAAATCTACGATTACCTCCGACTGCTTTACGCGCGAGTCGGCATCCCGCGCTGCCCGGAGCACGGCGAGAGCCTCGAAGCTCAGACCATTTCACAAATGGTCGATCAGATTCTCGCGCTCCCCGAAGGTGACCGCCTGATGCTTCTCGCGCCTGTCGTGCGCGGACGCAAGGGCAGTCATGACTCGCTACTCGCCTCGCTCGCTTCGCAAGGCTTTCTCCGTGTTCGGATCGACGGCGAGATTCACACCCTCGACAGCCTGCCCTCAATCGAAGCACGTAAAACGCATCACATCGAAGTCGTCGTCGATCGTTTTCGGGTCCGCGCCGACCTGCGCCAACGGCTCGCCGAATCACTCGAAACAGCCACGCAGCTCGCCGAGGGAATCGCTCAAATTGCCTGGATGGACGAACCCCAGCGCGAGCCTCTGGTGTTCTCATCGCGCTACGCCTGTCCGGTCTGTGGCTACGCAATTCGCGAGCTCGAGCCGCGCCTGTTTTCATTCAACAACCCGGCCGGCGCCTGCCCAACCTGTGATGGTCTAGGCGTTCAAATTTTTTTCGATCCCGACAAAGTCGTGGCCCACCCCGAGCTGTCTCTGGCCGGTGGTGCGATCCGCGGATGGGATCGCCGCAACCGCTGGTATTACGCTTTACTCAAATCGCTGGCGCGCCACTATCGCTTCGACCTCGACACACCTTGGCAAGATCTTGACGCAGACATTCGCTCAGTCGTGCTGTACGGCTCCGGTGCCACAAAAATCCGCATCGAACACGATCAAGGGCGTGTCGAAACCCGTCGTTTCGAAGGCATCCTGCCCAATCTCGAACGCCGTTGGCGAGAAACCGACGCCCCCGCCGTGCGCGAGGAACTGGGACGCTTTCAAGCGAGCCGCAGCTGCCCAACCTGCGGCGGGAGTCGTCTCAATGAAGCGGCACGCCACGTATTCGTCGCTGATCAGCCGATCGCCAACATCACCCGGATGAGCATCCGCGACGCGCAAACGTTTTTTCAGACCATTGCGCTATCGGGTCGACACGAGGCGATCGCCGACAAAATCCTTAGAGAAATCCGCAACCGTCTCAAATTTCTGATCGACGTCGGGCTCGACTACCTGTCACTGGATCGTTCGGCCGATACTCTCTCCGGCGGTGAAGCTCAGCGAATTCGACTCGCATCTCAGATCGGATCCGCGCTCGTCGGCGTGCTGTACATTTTGGACGAACCCTCGATCGGTCTGCATCAACGCGACAACGACCGTCTGCTCAGCACGCTGGCAACGCTTCGAGATCTTGGCAACACAGTGCTCGTTGTCGAGCACGACGAAGACGCGATCCGCGCCGCCGACTATGTCGTGGACATGGGGCCGGGCGCCGGTGTACATGGTGGCCAGGTCGTCGCCATCGGAACGCCTGCAGACATTGCCGCCAACCCCAACAGCCCCACCGGCGCCTACCTCTCGGGTCGGCGTCAGATTGCCGTTCCCGGTGAGCGCAAAAGCCCCCGGGACGAGCGCTGGCTCGAACTCCGCGGCGCCGCTGCCAACAACCTGCAAAACGTCAATGCACGATTCCCGCTCGGCTGCCTCACCGCGGTCACCGGCGTGTCCGGATCCGGCAAGTCGTCAATGATCAACGACACCCTTCTGCCCGCTGCGGCAAACGCGCTCAATCGCGCCAACCAGCCTGTCGGCCCACACGATGCCATCTTAGGCCTGGAACACCTCGACAAAGTCATCGCAATTGACCAAAGCCCGATCGGTCGCACGCCACGCTCCAACCCGGCAACCTACACCGGCGTCTTCACGCCCATTCGTGAGCTTTTCGCCGCGACACCGGAATCCCGCGCGCGCGGTTACAAGCCTGGTCGTTTCTCGTTCAATGTTCGCGGCGGCCGTTGCGAAGCCTGCCAAGGCGACGGTGTCATCAAAGTCGAAATGCACTTTCTCGCAGATGTTTTCGTTCCCTGCGACGTTTGCCATGGCCAACGCTACAACCGCGAGACCCTGGATATCCGCTACAAGGGCAAAAACATTCACGAGGTTCTCGACATGACGATCGAGGACGCCGCCGAGTTTTTTGCCCCGGTACCATCAATCGCACGCAAACTCGAAACTCTTTTGGATGTTGGCCTCGGCTACATCCAACTCGGCCAAAGTGCCACGACCCTATCGGGCGGCGAAGCCCAACGTGTCAAGCTGGCCCGCGAACTTGCTCGGCGCGACACTGGAAATACGCTTTACATCCTTGACGAACCCACTACTGGCCTGCACTTCCAAGACATCGAACAGCTGTTACGCGTCTTGACCCGCCTGCGGGAGGCCGGCAACACCATTCTCGTCATCGAACACAATCTCGACGTGATCAAAACCGCCGATTGGATCGTCGATATGGGTCCCGAAGGCGGTTCGGGCGGCGGACGAGTTATCGCCGCCGGAACGCCGGAGACCATCGCGAACGACCCACAATCGCATACCGGGCGATTTCTAGCGCCCTTGCTCAAGCGCCAAGCGGATCACAACAACGCCGCCTAGGCCCGGCCCAGCTAAACCGCATATTGAACTCGGCACGCCTAACGGTGGAAAAGCCCCAAATGGCCAACCCGAGTTGGCCAAGCGCGAAGCGCTCAGGACACGAACCGCGCAACGCACAGATCGTCGGGCAATGAATCGCGGCTCCAACCCAGCACGCAATTCCGGGGTTCCTTCTGTCACACACAAAGGCCCGCGTATCGATTGCGCAACGCGTTCGTCATTGCCGTCCGCACATCGATGCATCGGACCAACGCATTAGAACAACGTAAACAGCACGAAAAGCCAACAACCAAGACTTCCCGGATCGAGGGGGCATGCGACGGGTGGACGTCAACTCGCTCAGACCTCGAGGCACAAAAAAGCCCGGACAAGCCGGGCCAATTGACGTTATCAAGGCACAACAAGGTCGAGCTCCGACCCAAAGCCGGAACAGCCACTTGCGGCGGGTCCTCGGCACCAAGGGAGCGGTGCTATAGAGCCCGATCACTAGACCAACCCCACCGCCCCGACTCGCTCGGACCGCTCCAGCAAACACACTAAAAAGTCGTCAAACGAAGCGGGAGATCGCTAATATCAAACTTCTTGGCAACCGGTCAGGCCCCAGCCCAACGCGCCACGCTCGCCGTCGACAGGACGCGCCCTATGCCGCTGAGGGCTCATCATCCGCAGGACGATCCATCAGCTCGACGTACGCCATCGGAGCGTTGTCCCCAGGACGAAAGCCGCATTTCAAGATACGCAGGTACCCGCCCGGCCGTGTCGCCGAACGAGGACCGATATCGGTAAACAGCTTGCCGACGATCTCCTTGTCGCGAAGACGCGAAAACGCCAGCCGGCGAGCATGAACGGAGTCATTTTTCGCCAACGTAACCAGCGGTTCAGCGACACGACGAAGCTCTTTCGCCTTGGGCAAAGTCGTCTTGATGGCTTCATGGCGGAATAACGCACACGTCAAGGCCTGAAGCGTGGCCTTGCGATGCGAGCTATTACGGCTCAACTGGCGACCGATATTTCGATGACGCATGACGAACCTCTTGATCTGGCGGTACGCCGTTGATTTAACGCACCAGGCACCGCAGGGTGCCACGCAAAATAGAAGGGCGGATTCTCGCGACTTAGTCCAAATCGTGCAAGCCCGGCGGCGGCCATGAATCGACCGTCATACCCAGTTCGAGCCCGTGCTGCGCAAGCGTGTCCTTGATCTCGGTCAAAGACTTTTTGCCAAGGTTTGGCGTGCGCAACAACTCGCTCTCTGTGCGCTGAACGAGATCGCCGATATACAACAAATTCTCCGCTTTCAGACAATTCGCTGAACGCACGGTCAACTCAAGGTCATCAACCGGCCGAAGCAAGATCGGGTCGATCTCCTGACCGACTGCGCGAGGCGCACCACTCTGAACGGGCTGAATGCCTGAGAACACAGCCAACTGAACCTGGAGAAGTTCGACAGCCTTGCGGACCGCCTCGTCCGGCGCAACCGAGCCGTTTGTCTCCAGTTCGAACACCAAACGATCCATGTTGGTACGTTGCGCGAGACGGGCGGACTCGACACGATAGGCAACACGGCGAATGGGGCTATAGCTGGCATCGAGCTGGAGCCGCCCGATTGTATCGGTTTCGGCCTCTACGCGCCTGTTGTTCGCAGGCTCATAACCCTGGCCTTGACGAATCTTGAGCGTCATCCGGAACTCGACGTTCCGAGTGATGTGCGCGATAACGTGATCCGGATTCGCAACCTCGACTTCGTGATTGACCTGAATATCACCAGCCGTCACCACCGCCGGGCCGACCTTTTTTAGAGAAACCGTAGTCTCACGCTCTCCAAAAAAGCGCAGTGCAACACCCTTGAGATTGAGAAGAATGTCAACGACATCCTCCTGAACACCCTCAAGCGCGCTGTATTCGTGCTGCACGCCGTCGATTTCCGCTTCCACGATCGCAGCGCCGGGAATCGAAGACAATAGAATGCGACGAAGGGCATTGCCAAGCGTATGCCCATAGCCGCGCTCGAGTGGCTCCAGAACCACCCGGGCACGGAACGGCGTTTCCTCGAATACTTCGATTGAATTTTTTTGGGTCGTTTCGCTCACGCGAGACCTCCGCTATTACTTGGAATACAGCTCGACGACCAAGGATTCATTGATGTCCGAGGGCAAATCAGAACGATCCGGAACCGCTTTAAATGTGCCTTTCAGCTGAGTGCTGTCAACCTCAACCCATGCAGGCAGACCGTTCCCCTCTGCGAGGACCAACGCATCCTTAATCCGCCCCTGCTTCTTCGCCCGCTCCCGAATCTCGATTTCATCACCGGCACAGACCTGGTACGACGGAATGTTGACAGTGCGACCGTTCACCAAGATCGCCCGGTGAGACACCAGCTGACGGGCTTCCGCTCGGGTATTTGCAAATCCCATCCGGTAAACCACGTTATCGAGGCGTTTTTCAAGCAGCTGCAACAGGATTTCGCCGGTCGAACCCTTGATCCGCGACGCTTCGTGATAGTAATTTCGGAACTGCTTTTCGAGAACGCCATAGATCCGGCGGAGTTTTTGTTTCTCGCGCAGCTGACCGCCGTAGTCCGACAACCTGGAGCGGCGCTCACCGTGCTGGCCTGGCGCTTTATCGAGTTTGCACTTGCTTTCCAGCGAGCGACCCCGCCCCTTGAGCCCAAGGTCGACACCTTCGCGGCGGCTGAGTTTGCAAGTAGGACCAATGTACCTTGCCATCCGTTACTCTCCTTAAACCCGGCGCTTCTTGGGCGGGCGGCAACCGTTATGCGGGATCGGCGTAATGTCGCTGATATTCGTAACCCGCAAACCGACGTTATTCAAAGACCGCACCGCGCTTTCGCGCCCCGGGCCGGGGCCCTTGACCAAAACATCGACAGATTTCAAGCCGTGCTCCTGTGCCGCCTGAGCGGCCCGCTCGGCGGCGACCTGTGCGGCGAACGGGGTCGACTTGCGGGACCCCCGAAAACCGGAACCACCACTGGTCGCCCAGCTGATCGTGTTACCCGAACGGTCGGTGATGGTCACTATCGTGTTGTTGAAACTCGCGTAAATATGCGCCACGCCTTCGGCGATATTCTTGCGGGCCTTCTTTTTCGTACGGCTAGCGTTAGCCATGCTCTCACCCTGTTCTTGCTACGCAGGGCCGGCGCCCTGGCGAAAAATGAACGCCGACAATGCCGGCCCCTCACGACTCGGTTTCAAGTCGAGATCACAATCGATACGCCCCCGCATAGACCGGGGCGCGACGCCCAATTATTTACGGATCGGGCGACGCGGGCCCTTGCGAGTACGAGCATTCGTGCGTGTGCGCTGACCCCGCAAAGGCAGTCCGCGCCGATGACGAAGCCCGCGGTAGCACCCAAGGTCCATCAATCGTTTGATGTTCATGTTGACTTCGCGGCGGAGATCCCCTTCAACAGCAAACTTACCAACCGCCGTACGCAACAGCTCGATCTCGGCATCTGTCAAGTCGCGAACCTTGACGCTTTCGTTGATCCCGCACGCCGCGCAAATTTCTTTAGAACGCGTGCGACCGATGCCGTAAATCGACGTCAACGCAATCACAGTGTGCTTCTGATCGGGAATATTGATCCCTGCAACACGAGCCATCCTTCACCTCGATTTGCCACCACCTAGGTGGATAATCCAAATGCCACACAAGTGGCGTTATAAACACGGCCCAGTCGCCCGGTGCCTCGCCCTGTAGCCGAATGCCTGAGGAACCACACGTCAGCGGCGAACCGGAAAAACCTTAAACTCGCCAATCGCCGTGTGCAGCGTTGAGACTCGACACTCGAGTCATTTCAACCCTGGCGCTGTTTGTGACGCGGATCAGAACAGATCACACGAACCACACCGTTGCGCCGAATAACCTTGCAATTCCGGCAAATCGGCTTGACCGATGCACGAACCTTCATCACAGCCTCCAAGAAACGCCAGCCGTGCCTCTCCGACGCACTGCCACGCTAGTCAACAAAGAAACGCGAAACCACGCCAATAGAGATTCAGGCGCTCAGATTGCGTAATTTCAACGCAAACCCGAACCTCCAAAGCCCTTCAAATTTGCCTTCTTCATCAACCCCTCGTACTGGTGAGAAACCAGGTGAGCTTGAAGCTGCGAGAGGAAGTCCATGATCACGATGACAATGATTAGAAGCGAAGTTCCACCGAAGTAAAACGGCACATTGTAGTACAAGATCAAAAATTCCGGAAGCAGGCAAACCGCTGTGATGTAAATGGCTCCGACAGTCGTCAGACGCGTCATCACCCCATCAATGTATTTCTCCGTCTGCACACCAGGCCTTATCCCCGGAATGAAGGCGCCCTGCTTCTTCAAATTTTCCGCGGTGTCACGCGAGTTGAACACCAGCGCCGTGTAAAAGAAGCAGAAGAAGATGATCGCCGCGGCGTAGAACGTCACGTAGAGCGGCTGACCCGGTGCAAGTGTTGTCGATAGCTCCCTTAACCAATCCATGCCATCAGCGGAGCCAACCCATTGCCCCATCGTCGCCGGGAACAGGATGATTGACGAAGCAAAGATCGGCGGGATGACACCCGCCATGTTTAGTTTCAAAGGCAAATGACTGCTTTGTCCGCCCACCACACGCCGTCCAACCTGCCGCTTAGCGTAGTTGACAGTAATTCGACGCTGACCACGCTCTACGAAAACGACAAAAGCTGTTACTGCGAGGGCAAGCACCAGCAGCACGATAACGAAGGCCGCGGCCAATTCACCGGTGCGCGCCAACTCGAGCGTTCCACCGATCGCACCCGGAAGACCAGCCACGATTCCCGCGAAGATAATCAGCGAGATGCCGTTCCCGATCCCCCGCTCAGTAATTTGCTCGCCTAGCCACATCAGAAACAGCGTCCCAGTGACGAGCGAAACGACGACGGTGAAGATAAAAATCGGCCCGGGCGTCAAAGCCATGGGCATGCCCTGAATGGTTTGTCCATTCAAAGCGATACCGATACCAAGACTCTGGAACAACGCCAGCGCGACGGTCCCATAGCGCGTGTACTGCGTAATCTTACGCCGCCCCGACTCACCCTCTTTTTTCAGCTGCTGCAACGACGGCACCGTCGCCGCGAGGAGCTGCATGATGATGGCGGCCGAGATGTAAGGCATGACACCGAGAGCAAAAATCGACAAACGCTCAAGCGCACCCCCCGAGAACATGTTGAACATGTCAAGGATCGTGCCGCTGTTCTGTTCAAAAAACTGCGCAACAGCGACCGGATTGATTCCAGGAACCGGGATGAACGTTCCGATGCGGTATACGACCAACGCCCCCAGAACGAACAGGAGCCGCTGACGCAGCTCCGAGAAACCCGACACCTTGGGACCACGAACGGACGCTGCACGAGCCATCAGTTCGCTCCGACCGTACCGCCGGCAGCCTCGATCGCAGACCGCGCGCCTTTCGAAACGGAAACGCCGCTCAACGTATAGGCATTGGACACGTCGCCAGACAAGAACACCTTCACCGAAACCGTCTGAACCGGCACGAGGGCGTGAACGATCAGCGACTCAACGCTGACCTCGCCAGCCGGGTGCCGATTTAGGTCGCCAGTGCGTAGCGAAGCCGAGCGCAGCTCGACCCGAGAGCGAAAACCAACCTTTGGCAAGCGCCGCTGGAGCGGCATTTGACCGCCCTCAAAGCCCACCTTGTGGAACCCGCCCGACCGTGCCTTTTGACCTTTGTGGCCCCGACCCGCCGTCTTCCCCAGGCCTGACCCAATCCCGCGACCTACGCGAGTGCGTTCCGGACGCGAACCGGCTGCTGGTTCTAACTGATTGAGTTTCATTTCAGACCTCTTCGATCTTCAGCAAATAACCGACTTGGTCGATCATTCCCTGAATTGCCGGCGTCAACTGCACAACAGCGGACGAGTTGGTTTTGCGAAGCCCCAGACCCTGCACCGTCTGAACGTGGCGTGGCAGGCGACCTGCGGTAGAGCGAACCAACGTAAGTTTGACCTGTGTCATCTCAAGCCCCTAGCTCAACCAACCCGTGAGGGCACGATGTCTTCAACTCGTTTTCCGCGCTTGGCCGCAACGCTCTCTGGTGAATCGATTCCGGACAGCCCATTGATCGTCGCTTGAACCACATTGATCGGGTTCCGCGATCCGACACATTTAGCAAGCACGTTACGGACGCCCGCGACTTCGAGCACCGCACGCATCGCACCACCCGCAATTACGCCAGTACCCTCGGAAGCCGGCTGCATGTAAACGTGAGCCGCACCGTGACGTCCGCGAGCAGCGTAGTGAAGCGTGCCTTCTGTCAGGGAGACTTTCCGCATATTCGCACGCGCCTGCTGCATCGCCTTCTGAATGGCCTGCGGCACCTCACGGGCCTTGCCGTATCCGTAGCCAACCTTACCGTCACCGTCGCCGACCACTGTCAATGCCGCAAAACGGAACTGGCGCCCGCCCTTGACGACTTTCGCGACTCGGTTTACTCCAATCAGCTTCTCCTGGAGGCCGTCTTGACTCTCGCCTTGTTCATTCCGTGCCATGGAATTCTCCTGACTTTACGCCCGCCCCAATAGAGGCGATCAAAATTCGAGGCCTGCATTGCGCGCAGCATCCGCTAACGCCTTGACGCGGCCGTGGTACTTGAAGCCCGACCGGTCAAAGGCAACTGAGCTCACGCCAGCGGCGCGCGCGCGTTCAGCCACCAAGGCGCCCACCTTCGCTGCGGTCTCGACGTTCCCGGTCGCGCCCGCTCCCCTGAATCCAGACTCGACGCTCGAGGCTTGAGCCAGAACCGTGCCGCCGTCTGCGCTGAACACCTGGGCGTAAATGTGTCGCGGTGTCCTGTGGACGCTCAACCGAACGGCGCCGACCTCGCGTGACTTCATGCGGCCACGCAGCGCACGCCGGAGGCGACCTGCTTTTTTGCTGTTCATTGCGACGACCTCATTATTTCTTCTTCGCTTCTTTACGAAGGACACGTTCGCCCTTGTACCGAACGCCTTTGCCCTTGTATGGCTCGGGCGGCCGAAAGGCGCGAATATTCGCTGCCACTTGGCCAACCTTTTGCGCGTCTGCACCCCTGATGACGATCTCGGTCTGCGACGGCGTCTCGATTGTGATGCCCTCAGGCGACTCGAACACAACTGGATGACTGAACCCAAGTGAGAGATTTAGGTTCTTGCCTTGAGCCTGGGCGCGATAGCCCACACCGATCAGCTCCAAAGACCTTGAAAAACCCTCGCTGACACCCGTCACGTGGTTGGCCAGTATCGCCCGCAGCGTACCGGCCATCGCCGGATTCTGAGCGCCCTCAGCCAAACCGATGTTTAACACGTTATCTTCGACGCGAACGGTGCAATTTCCGTCGGCCGGCTGAACCGCGCTCCCTTTTGGGCCTTTGATCGAAATCTCGGTCTCCGAGATCTTGACCTCGACACCTGCGGGGAGAGCGATTGGTCTTCTGGCAACCCTCGACATCTTTAAAATCCTCAGTACACGGTGCAGAGCACTTCCCCGCCATGACCCGCTTCACGTGCGGATTTGTCGGTCATGATGCCCTTAGAAGTCGAAACGACGGCAATGCCGAGACCGGCGTTGACCGTTGGCAGATCATCTCGGCTCTTGTAAATACGCAGGCCGGGCTTGCTTACCCGCCGAATCGTCTCAATGACTGGGCGCCCTTGGTAATATTTGAGGCCAACCTCGAGTACACGCTCGGAGCCCTCGCCGGAAGCCGTTACGCTTTCGACGTAACCCTCGGCAACCAACACGCCAAGAATCGCCTCTTTTTGACGGGAGTACGGAATTCGGGCCGCTTTCTTACCCGCACCCTGGGCATTGCGCAGACGCGTCAGCATGTCCGCAATTGGATCGGTCATCATCGCAACTAACTCCTTACCAACTCGCCTTGCGAAGGCCCGGAATCAGGCCTTGCATTGCATATTCACGCAGTTTGTTGCGCGACAAACCAAAGCGGCGGTAATAGCCCTTTGGACGCCCGGTCACGCCGCACCGGTTCTTCTGGCGGATGTGAGCGGAATCTCGCGGCAGCTTCTGCAACGCGAGCATCGCAGCCAATCGCTCTTCGCCCGAGAGCCTGTCGTCTACGACCCGCGCTTTGAGTTCAGCGCGCCTCTCGGCGTATCGAACAGCGAGACGTTCGCGATTGGCTTCGCGGTTCAACATCGATTGCTTGGCCATTGGAACCTCAATTCCGAAACGGAAACTGGAACGCACTCAAAAGAGCGCGAGCTTCTTCGTTGGTATTCGCGGTTGTCGTGAACGCAATATCCATCCCGCGCAAGGCGTCGACCTTGTCGTAGTCGATCTCAGGAAAAATAATCTGTTCCTTGACACCAAGTGAGTAGTTACCTCGGCCATCGAACGCTCGCGGCGAGAAACCTCGCAAATCGCGCACCCGAGGAAGGGCAATCGTGATCAGGCGATCTAGAAACTCATACATCCGGTCACTGCGCAGCGTGACCTTGCAACCAATCGGGTAACCATCGCGAATCTTGAAGCCAGCAATTGACTTGCGCGCCTTCGTTACGACCGGTTTTTGCCCGGCAATCGCCGTCATGTCACTCACAGCGTGCTCGATGACCTTTTTGTCGGCGACGGCTTCACCGAGACCCATGTTCAAAGTGATCTTCACTAAACGCGGGACCTGCATCGGGTTCTGATAGTCGAACTGTTTCATCAGCGCGGGGACGACTTCCTCGCGATACTTCTCCTTCATGCGAATCATGACGTCCTCCTCAAGCCTCAACGACTTCGCCGGAGACGCGATAAACGCGAACCTTCCGACCATCTTCGAGCGTTTTGAACCCAATCCGAGAGCCCTTGTTTACAGAAGGATCGACGACCATCACATTACTGACGTGGATCGAACTTTCCTTCTCAATGATTCCACCGGCCACGCCAGCCTGGGGATTAGGCCGCTGGTGCTTCTTAACCATGTTTACATTTTGAACCACGACCCGATCGTTCGGCAGAATCCGAACAACCTGGCCACGGCGCCCACGATCACGACCCGTGATCACAATAACCTCATCCCCAGAGCGAATCTTTTTCATTGCCAACCTCAAAGCACTTCGGGTGCGAGCGAAATAATCTTCATGAACCGTTCGCCACGAAGTTCTCGGGTTACCGGCCCAAAAATTCGGGTGCCGATCGGCTCTAGCTTGCTGTTCAGCAAGACTGCGGCATTGCCATCGAAACGAATCACGGAGCCATCGGCTCGGCGCACGCCGGAAGCCGTACGAACGACAACCGCGTTGTACACGTCGCCTTTTTTCACCTTGCCACGAGGGATCGCATCTTTGACGGAGACTTTGATGACATCACCCACGCGGGCGTATCGGCGATGGGACCCGCCAAGAACCTTGATGCACTGAACCCGTTTGGCGCCGCTGTTGTCAGCCGCGTCGAGTACTGTCTGCATCTGAATCATGAGTTACTCTCCGACCTTGGCCTCGACGACCTCGACCAAGGTAAAACGCTTGGTCCGAGACATCGGGCGGCACTCACGGACCCGCACCAAATCGCCAGCGTGCGAGAGATTCTCGCCGTCATGCGCGTGTACCTTGGTGGAGCGACGAATGAACTTGCCATACAGAGGATGGCGAACCGTACGCTCGATCAAAACCGTGCGCGTCTTATCCATCTTGTCACTGACGACACGTCCGAGCAGGGTACGTTCGTTCTGTTGTTGCTCAACACTCATACCTTTTCCACCCTCGCGCGCTCTGCCAAAACGGTCTTGATTCGTGCAATTTCCCGACGGACCTCTCGAACGCGATGAGACCGCGCAAGCTGACCAATCGATTTCTGCATGTTGAGACCGAAGCGCTCCTTATGCAGAGCTTCCAACTCCTGCTTCAAACCTTCGACCGACTGTCCCCGCATATCTGCAAGCTTCATCACATCACCTGCCTGTGCACGAAGGCGGTCTTCACCGGAAGCTTGGCTGCTGCCAGGCGGAATGCCTCGCGCGCCACATCTTCCTGGACGCCTTCCATCTCATAGAGCACTCGGCCAGGCTGGACCTTGGCCACCCAATACTCAACGCCACCCTTGCCCTTACCCATACGAACTTCGAGCGGCTTTTTCGTAACCGGCACGTCAGGGAACACCCGAATCCAAATCTTCCCTCCGCGCTTGATGTAACGAACCATCGCACGACGTGCTGCCTCGATCTGGCGCGCGGTCAGCCGGCCGCGGTCAAGAGCCTGCAAGCCAAACTCACCAAACGACACCTTGGCGCCGCCCTTAGCGTAACCGCGGTTCTTGCCCTTGAACTGTTTCCTGAACTTCGTTCTTTTTGGCTGTAACATCGCGCCCCTACCTTAATTCGCTGCGACAGTCGCGTGGGCCTTGGTAGGATCGAAGTCGAAGACCTCGCCCTTGAAAATCCAGACCTTGATGCCAATGACGCCATATGTGGTGTGTGCTTCCGCGAAGCCATAATCGATGTCAGCGCGCAGCGTGTGGAGTGGGACCCGGCCTTCGCGGTACCATTCGGAACGGGCAATTTCAGCGCCATTGAGCCGCCCAGACACGTGAACTTTAATGCCCCCCGCGCCCTGCCGGATTGCGTTTCCGACCGCCCGCTTCATCGCACGACGGAACATGATTCGCTTTTCAAGCTGTTGCGCAATCCCCTCGGCGACGAGTTTCGCGTCAACTTCAGGCTTGCGAATCTCCTCAACGCCGATCCGCACGTTCCCAACCGGCAGCCCAGACACCTCCGCCACAGCGCGCCGCAAAGACTCGATATCTTCGCCTTTTTTGCCAATCACGATTCCAGGGCGAGCCGTATGCACGACCACATCGATCTTCTGTGAACGGCGAGAAATATCAATACGGCTTACAGACGCCCCGGACAAACGCTTTTCAAGAAGCTTGCGCAGCTTTAGATCGTGGTTCAGCGTCTTGCCGAAGTCTCGACCTTCGCTGTACCAAGCAGCGGCCCACGGGCGAGAAATCCCGAGCCGAATCCCAGTTGGATGGACTTTCTGACCCATGAATTAACTCCGCTCCTGAACGACGACTTCGATGTGGCTCGTGCGCTTGATGATGCGGTTGCCGCGACCTTTTGCCCGCGCATGCATACGCTTCATCACAGGTCCCTCATCGACGCAAATTCGCGAGATGTGTAAGCGATCGATATCTGCCCCGTCGTTGTTTTCGGCGTTGGCAATCGCAGACTCGAGGAGCTTGCGAACGAGAGAGGCGGCTTTTTTATCCGAGAACCTCAATGTGTCAAGAGCACGATCAACTCGCTCGCCCCGAACCAGGTCCGCGACCAGCCTCGCTTTTTGGGGCGAGATCTTTGCAAAGCGCAGCTTCGCAATCGTTCCAGCATTCGCTTGCATCTGTCCTTACCTCAGCGCGATTTCTTGTTCGCGACATGACCTTTGAACGTACGGGTCGCCGCGAACTCACCAAGCTTGTGACCGACCATGTTTTCGGTAACAAGAACAGGGACATGCTGGCGTCCGTTATGGACGGCGATCGTGAGACCAACCATCTGCGGAATAATCATTGAGCGGCGCGACCATGTCTTGATTGGGCGCCGGTCATTCTTCTCGGCCGCTGTTGTCACCTTGGCGAAGAGGTGATGATCAACAAAGGGGCCCTTTTTTAGTGAACGAGGCATCGAAGAACTCCGTTATTTCTTACGGCCGCGAAGGATCATGCGATCCGTGCGCTTGTTGCTGCGTGTCTTGTAGCCCTTGGTCGGGACACCCCAGGGCGTCACCGGATGGCGTCCGAAGTTGCGACCCTCACCGCCACCGTGCGGGTGGTCAACTGGGTTCATCGCAGTCCCGCGAACGGTCGGGCGAATACCAAGCCAGCGTTTCGCCCCCGCCTTGCCGAACTTCCGCAGGCTGTGAGCGGAGTTGCCGACTTCACCGACGACGGCTCGACATTCGACGTCCACTTTGCGCATCTCACCGGAGCGAAGGCGAAGAGTCGCGTGGCGACCTTCTCGGGCAACAAGTTGCACGCCCGCACCTGCGGAACGCGCCATCTGAGCACCTCGACCCGGCTTCAGCTCGACACAATGGACAGTCGAGCCGACCGGTATCGAACGAAGGGGCAATGCATTGCCAACACGAATGCCGACGTGCTCGCCGCTCAATACTTCAGCACCGACAGCCAAGCCCTTCGGAGCAATGATGTAGCGGCGTTCGCCATCGAGATACTTGATCAACGCCAAGTGAGCCGAGCGATTCGGGTCATACTCGAGTCGCTCGACAACCCCGACGATGCCGTCTTTGTCCCGCTTGAAATCGACTAGCCGGTAGTGCTGCTTGTGGCCGCCGCCGATATGACGCGTTGTGATGCGACCATAATGGTTACGGCCACCAGTACGGGTCTTCTTTTCGACCAGCGCCGCGTGAGGCGCGCCTTTATGCAACTCAGGGTGAGTCACCTTGATCGCATGACGGCGGCCGGCTGAAGTCGGATTCGTTTTGATGACTGCCATGGCTTACGCCCCCTCGCCAATCGCGATGGCCTGACCCTGTGCGACTTGCACATAGGCTTTCTTCCAACGCTTACGTTGGCCGACCCGCCCTTTGAACCGCTTGACCTTGCCATCACCGGCGAGCGTACGGACGCTTTCGACCTTCACCTCGAAAAGCTGCTCAATAGCGGCCTTAATCTGAGCCTTATCGGCCTCGGGATGCACGCGGAAAACGTGCTGCCCCAACTCACCCAGGGTCGTAGTTTTTTCGGAAACCACGGCACCAACCACGACTTGTGTTGGATGTAAGTTCATGCCAGCCACCCTTCTAAACGCATGACGGCGTCTCGATCGACCACGACAACATCTGCGCCGACCAGCAAAGCCGGATTGACTCCAAACGAATCAACCATCGAAACGCCGGGGACGTTACCGAAGGCGCGGATCGTCTCGGCAGAGAACGCATCACTGACCAAAACGATCCGACCCGACAAACCAGAAGACTCCAACCACGCCAAGCCGTCCTTGGTGCGACCAGACATAACCTCAACTCTTTCGGCAACCTTCAAGCGATCTTGGCGAACCAGCTCTGACAGAACCGAGCGCAGCGCACCGCGATACATTTTCCGGTTAAGCTTTTGACTAAAGTCACGCGTGCTCGCCGCGAATACCTTGCCACCGCCACGCCAGAGCGGACTACGAATCGTACCAGCACGAGCGCGCCCCGACCCCTTTTGACGGAACGGCTTTATACCCCCGCCCGAAACATCGGTGCGACCTTTTTGAGCACGGGTACCTGACCGTCCTCCAGCCAGGTAAGCCACGACCGCTTGATGAACGAGGTCTTCGTTGAATTCGGCCCCGAAACACCGTTCGGATAGGTCGGCAGAGCCTGAACTTCCAATTATTTGAACTTGCATCGAATCAACCTTCAGCCTGAGCGGACTGTCCCTTCACCGCTCTGCGAACGATGACGTTGCCCGATTTCGAACCCGGCACGGCGCCTTCCACGAGCAGGAGATTGCGCTCAGTGTCGACCCGCACGACCCGGAGATTCTGCGTGGTGACGCGTTCGTCCCCCATGTGGCCCGCCATTTTCTTTCCCTTGAAAACACGACCAGGAGTTTGGTTTTGCCCAATGGAACCCGGGGCGCGATGCGAACGCGAGTTACCATGGGTCGCGTCTTGCATGCGAAAATTGTGACGCTTGATGACGCCCTGAAACCCCTTGCCCTTCGACCGCCCCGTCACGTCGACCAACTGACCCTCTGAAAACTGGTCGACGCCGATCGAATCGCCCGCAGTAACATCCTTGATGTCCGCCACGCTGCGAGCCCGCAACTCCCACGTCCCGCGACCAGGCTCAACGCCGGCCTTCGAGAAATGACCTCGCATCGCACCGGTGACGCGAGACGCACGGCGGACGCCGACCGTGACCTGCACCGCGTCATACCCGTCGTGCTCGACGGTCTTGCGCTGCACGACTCGATTTGGCTCAACTTCGATTACCGTAACGGGCAGGGATTCGCCCGATTCAGTAAAAACCCGCGTCATTCCCAACTTGCGCCCGACGACACCCAGCGACATGACCGATTCCTCTAAACAGCTCATGGACAGCTCGACCTTAACCCTCTCACGCCACGACACAAACCATTAACGTCGGAGAGCACGAAGCCGCGGGACAGAAGCGTTTGCTTCGCGCCGCCCGCGTAGATCAAACATCCGGGAAATATGCGGCCCGAAGCTAAACTCAACGTCGGGCCGCGGAAAGCGCAAGATTATGGCACAAAAAAAACGATTAGTTAAGCTTTAATTGCACATTTACGCCTGCGGCTAATTCAAGCTTCATCAACGCGTCGACCGTTTTCTCGGTCGGCTCGACAATGTCGAGAACGCGTTTGTGAGTTTTAAGCTCGTACTGATCCCGCGCATCCTTGTTGACGTGCGGAGAAATCAGGATCGTATAAAGCTCACGCTTGGTAGGCAAAGGAATCGGGCCCTTGACCCGCGCCCCAGTGCGCTTGGCGGTCTCGACGATTTCAGCGGCCGAGCGGTCAATCAGACGATGGTCGAAAGCCTTCAGACGAATGCGAATGTTTTGGTTAGCCATGAGTTATTCGATCACCTTAGCAACGACGCCGGCGCCGACGGTACGGCCGCCTTCACGAATCGCGAAGCGAAGCCCATCTTCCATCGCAATCGGGTTGATCAGCGACACGGTCATCTTGACATTGTCGCCCGGCATCACCATTTCAACGCCCTCCGGCAAGTCACACGACCCCGTCACGTCCGTCGTGCGGAAGTAGAACTGGGGACGGTACCCGTTGAAGAATGGCGTATGACGACCGCCTTCCTCTTTCGACAGCACGTACACCTCCGCTTCAAACTTCGTGTGCGGCGTGATCGTACCGGGCTTGCACAAAACCTGTCCGCGTTCCACATCGTCGCGCTTGGTCCCACGCAGCAGAACACCAACGTTATCGCCCGCCTGCCCCTGATCCAGCAGCTTGCGGAACATCTCGACGCCCGTCACCGTGGTTTTCTGGGTGTCGCGAATACCGACAATCGCCACTTCCTCGCCAACCTTAACAATCCCGCGCTCGATTCGCCCAGTCACCACCGTCCCACGACCAGAGATCGAGAACACGTCTTCAACCGGCATCAAAAACGCGCCATCAACCGCGCGCTCCGGTTCCGGAATGTAGCTGTCCAGCGCTGCAACCAGCTTTTCAATCGCCTGGCTGCCAATCTCCGACTCGTCACCTTCCAGCGCCTTCAGCGCCGAACCCACGACGATCGGCGTGTCGTCGCCGGGAAAATCGTACGAGCTCAACAAATCACGCACTTCCATCTCGACCAGCTCAAGCAGTTCAGCATCGTCGACCATGTCGGCTTTGTTCAAAAACACAACAATGTACGGAACCCCAACCTGGCGGGCCAGCAGAATGTGCTCGCGCGTTTGCGGCATCGGACCATCTGCGGCCGAACATACCAGAATCGCGCCGTCCATCTGCGCTGCACCCGTGATCATGTTCTTCACATAATCCGCGTGCCCAGGGCAATCCACGTGCGCGTAGTGCCGGTTCTCCGACTCGTATTCAACGTGCGCCGTCGCGATCGTAATTCCTCGCGCCTTCTCTTCCGGCGCATTGTCAATCTGATCGTACGCCCGCGCTTCGCCACCAAACTTCTTGCCCTGAACCACCGTCAGCGCCGCCGTCAGCGTCGTCTTTCCGTGGTCAACGTGACCAATCGTCCCCACATTCACATGCGGCTTCTTACGCTCGAACTTTTCCTTGGACATGCTTTTCCCCAATCCCGAATGTTTCGATCAACGCCTCGCTCGAATTACGAGGCTTTCTTGATAACCGCGTCGGCGACGTTTGATGGCGCCTCGGCATATTTCAGAAATTCCATCGAGTAGGTAGCACGCCCTTGCGACATCGAACGCAGGCCCGTTGAATACCCGAACATTTCTGACAACGGGACTTCGGCGCGCAAGAGCTTTTGGCCTGCAACGTCATCCATCCCCTGGATCATGCCGCGGCGACGGTTGAGATCACCCATGACATCACCCATATAATCTTCCGGCGTCTCCACCTCGACTTTCATTATCGGCTCGAGGAGAACCGCTCCGGCCTTAATCGCCCCTTCCTTGAAGGCCATTGATCCCGCGATCTTGAAGGCCATTTCGTTTGAGTCGACATCGTGGTACGAGCCGTCGATAAGGGTCACTTTGAAATCGACCACCGGGTAGCCGGCAAGAACGCCATTCCCCATCTGCTCCTGAATGCCTTTGTCGACCGCCGGAATGTATTCCTTCGGAACGACCCCGCCGACGATGGCGTTGACAAACTCGTAGCCTGCACCCGGTTCGCGCGGCTCGATGCGAATCACCACATGGCCGTACTGACCGCGCCCACCGGACTGACGTACGAACTTGCCTTCCTGTTCGACGGTCTTGCGAACGGTTTCGCGATAGGCAACCTGCGGCTGGCCGATATTGGCCTCAACCTTGAATTCTCGTCGCATGCGATCGACGATGATTTCAAGATGGAGCTCGCCCATGCCTGAGATGATCGTCTGACCCGATTCTTCATCGGTCCGAACCCGGAAGGATGGGTCTTCTTGCGCAAGCTTGTTGAGCGCAATGCCCATTTTTTCTTGATCGGACTTGGTTTTGGGCTCAACCGCGATAGAGATCACCGGCTCCGGGAACTCCATTCGCTCAAGCTCGACCGGATTGGCCGGATCACAAAGCGTCGTGCCCGTGTAGACTTCTTTCAAACCAACACAGGCGCCGATGTCACCAGAGCGGAGTTCTTTGATCTCTTCCCGATTGTTGGCGTGCATTTGGAGAATGCGACCGATGCGCTCGCGATTCCCAGTCTGACTATTCAGAACGCTGTCGCCAGCCGACAACACGCCGGAGTACACCCGAACGAAGGTCAACGAACCAACAAATGGATCCGTGGCAATCTTGAACGCCAACGCGGCGAAAGGCTCATCGTCGCCGGACTTACGCTCGACTGGCTCGTCCGATCCAAGCATGGTCCCTTTGATCGCTTTGACTTCTGTTGGCGCCGGTAGGTAGTCAATAACGGCGTCAAGCATCGCCTGAACGCCCTTATTCTTGAACGCGGTGCCACACAACATTGGGAACATCTCGAGGTCGAGCGTGCGGCGACGAATTGCCGACTTCAGCGCTTCCTCGGACAGATCCCCTTCTTCGAGGTAGGCGTTCATGGTCTCTTCATCGACCTCGGCCGCCGCCTCAAGTAGATTTTCGCGCCACTCTTTGGCCTCGTCCAGAAGCTCGGCCGGAATATCGGCGTACTCGAATGACACACCCATGTCATCCTCGCCCCAGTAAATCGCCTTCATTTTGACGAGATCAATGACACCCTTGAATTGATCTTCGGCACCGATCGGCAGCTGAATCGGTACAGCATTCGCCTTCAGCCGCTCACCGATCTGCTCACGCACGCGCAAGAAATTCGCACCCGTGCGGTCCATCTTGTTTACGAAGCAAAGACGCGGAACCGCGTACTTGGTCGCCTGGCGCCACACAGTTTCCGACTGCGGCTGAACCCCACCGACCGCGCAATAAACCATACATGCGCCATCGAGAACCCGCATTGATCGCTCGACTTCAATCGTGAAATCAACGTGTCCAGGCGTATCGATGATATTGATGCGATGCTCGGGGTATTGCTTACCCATGCCGGACCAGAAACAGGTCGTCGCGGCCGAGGTAATAGTGATGCCGCGCTCTTGCTCCTGCTCCATCCAGTCCATCGTGGCTGCGCCATCGTGCACTTCGCCAATCTTGTGCGAAATACCGGTGTAAAACAGGATGCGCTCTGTGGTGGTCGTCTTGCCGGCGTCGATGTGCGCGCTGATGCCAATGTTTCGATAGCGCTCGATTGGGGTCTTACGTGCCACGGGTTCGCTCCTGAAGTCGCAACCGGCTGGAGCCGGTCATCGCATGGAAGGCGTTATTTAAACGCGCCA
Source organism: Thioalkalivibrionaceae bacterium (assembly GCA_046299415.1). Taxonomy (GTDB): domain Bacteria; phylum Pseudomonadota; class Gammaproteobacteria; order Ectothiorhodospirales; family Ectothiorhodospiraceae; genus JBKBII01. The sequence goes on from JBKBII010000003.1 coordinate 137,578, forward strand.
AACGGGTGCCAATCGCCGCTCGGCGCTCTCGATCTTGGTTACCAGCGGAAGTGAGCAAACGCCTTGTTGGCATCTGCCATACGGTGCGTATCTTCCCGCTTCTTTACAGCCGCACCTTTGTTTTCCGACGCGTCCATCAACTCCCCAGCCAGCTTCAACGGCATTGATCGCTCGCTGCGTTTGCGGGCAGCGTCGACAACCCAACGCATTGCCAGAGCGTCTTGGCGAACGCTGCGCACTTCGACCGGCACCTGATAGGTCGCGCCCCCTACGCGGCGAGACTTAACCTCGACGCGCGGACGGACGTTATCAAGCGCATTCTCAAGAATCTCCATACCGTTCGGATGGCGTGTCGCGATCTGGTTGAGCGCACCGTAGACGACACGCTCAGCGACCGATTTCTTGCCGTCGCGCATGACGATGTTGATGAACTTGGCCAGCCGCTCGCTCTTGAACTTAGGGTCAGGCAGGAGATGGCGCTTCGGGGCTTGTGCACGTCGGGACATATTCGTTTCGATCCTGGATTCGATCGCACACACGAGGCAATCGTGGCACGAATGCCGCGTACGAAACGGCGGCTAAACGGTTTCATTTAACAAAACTAGGGTGGAAGTTGACCGCCCCGCAAACTCATTGACCGAAAGCTCCCACGAAGCGGGCTCGCGAAAGGCCTTCCGTCGTAAGCCAATCACTTTTTCGGACGCTTGGTACCGTACTTCGATCGAGCCTGCATGCGCTTTTGCACGCCTTGGGTATCGAGGCTGCCACGAACGGTGTGGTAGCGAACGCCTGGCAGATCCTTGACTCGCCCGCCGCGGATCAGCACCACAGAGTGCTCCTGAAGGTTGTGGCCTTCGCCCCCAATGTAGCTGGTCACCTCATAACCATTGGTCAACCGGACTCGAGCGACTTTGCGCAGCGCGGAGTTCGGCTTCTTCGGCGTGGTGGTATAGACACGGGTACATACACCACGCTTTTGCGGCGAGCCCTGAAGGGCTGGGACGTCGCTTTTTTCGACCTTCCGCTTACGCGGCTTGCGGACCAGCTGATTAATGGTTGCCATGCGGGATTCGACCTTCCTCAAAAATTGCGAACAGGACAGTAACCGTCCTGTCGAGGGCGCAGAAGTTTACGGGTTATATCAGTTTGGTGTCAACTTCACGACGGCAGGCGCGAGGCGCCAACCCCCGTGCAAGTCTCAGGCGCTCGTTCCAGATTCATCATCCGCCGCCGCGGCCACCTCAGGTCCCTCGGCGACCTCGCTCTCTTTCTCGGGGGACGAGATCGAACTGGGGCTAAACCAGGGCATTTCGGGATTACGCTTGCGACGCCGTTCGTTGTGCGAAGCGAGGCCCGTGCCGGCGGGAATCAAACGACCGACGATGACGTTCTCCTTCAAGCCGCGTAGATCATCGCGGGCGCCGCGAACCGAAGACTCCGTCAAGACTCGCGTCGTTTCTTGGAAAGAGGCCGCCGAAATGAAGGACTCCGTGACCAGCGAGGCTTTAGTGATACCAAGTAGGACGCGCTCATAGGTCGCGGGCAACTCGTTGTCCTTGAGCTTTTCGTTGGCCTCGAGCACTCGGACGAGATCCACTTGATCCCCTGCCAGAAAGCGCGTATCGCCTGGATCCTGAATCACCACCTTGCGAATCATCTGCCGGAGGATCGTCTCAATGTGCTTATCGTTGATCTTGACACCCTGTAACCGATAAACGTCTTGGATCTCCTGAACATGGTAGGCCGCCAACTCCGCTGAGCCCTTGAGCCGAAGAATGTCGTGCGGATCCTGTTCACCATCGACGATCACCTCGCCACGTTCCACCCGCTCATTCTCGAACACGGTCACGTTGCGGAACTTGGGAATCAGTGTCTCAACCTGGTCGCCCTCGTCCGTCGTGATGATGATTCGCTGCTTGCCCTTGGTTTCCTTACCGAAGGAAATCGTGCCCGTTGCCTCCGCAAGAACCGCAGGCTCTTTCGGCTTACGCGCCTCGAACAAATCGGCCACCCGCGGCAGACCGCCGGTAATATCGCGAGTCTTGGACGACTCCTGTGGCAGGCGCGCGATGATGTCTCCAACCTCGACTTCAGCACCGTCCTCAAGGCTAAAAATCGCGCCGGCCGGCAACACGTATTGCGCGGGCACATCGGTACCGGCAATCGTCAACTCGGCACCGGATTCATCTACAAGGCGGATCGTCGGGCGAAGATCTTTTGCAATCGCAGGCCGAGCCTTCGGATCCATCACGACGTTCGAAGACAGACCGGTGATCTCGTCAACTTCACGCGAGACCGTCTGGTTTTCGATGAAGTTCTCGAGTCTCACGCGCCCGCGAACCTCGGTGATGATCGGGTGAGTATGGGGATCCCAGCTCGCGATTTCCTGGCCCGCTTCTACTCGTGCGCCGTCTACGGTTGAGATCAGCGCACCGTATGGGAGTTTGTACCGCTCACGTTCCCGACCGGTATCGTCGATGATGCCGATTTCGCCAGAGCGCGAGACTGCGACCAACGCGCCGCTCTTGTTTTCGACAGTTTTGATGTTGTGCAGGCGGACCACACCCGCGCTCTTGACGTTGATCGAGCTCGCTGTGACTGAACGCGACGCCGCGCCTCCGATGTGGAAGGTGCGCATCGTCAGCTGCGTGCCCGGCTCGCCGATCGACTGCGCTGCGATGACACCAACAGCCTCACCGATATTGACCAAGTGTCCACGAGCCAAGTCACGACCATAGCACTTGGCGCAGATGCCCTGACGCGTCTCACAAGTGATCGCCGAGCGAACCCACACTTCGTCGACCGAGTGCTCGTCGAGCAAATTGACCTCGGCCTCGTTAAGCAAGGTGCCAGCGGCGATCAAGACGTCGTCGGTGCCGGGCCTGTGAATATCGACGGCGGCCACGCGACCGAGCACGCGATCGCGTAACGGCTCGACGATATCGCCACCCTCGATGATCGGCTTCATCAAAAGCCCACGCTGGGTACCACAATCGGGTTCAGTAACAACGACGTCCTGAGAAACGTCAACAAGGCGGCGCGTCAAATAACCCGAGTTCGCTGTTTTTAGAGCGGTATCTGCCAGTCCTTTTCGCGCCCCGTGGGTCGAGATGAAGTACTGAAGCACATCGAGGCCTTCTCGGAAGTTGGCGGTGATCGGGGTTTCGATGATCGTGCCGTCCGGCTTGGCCATCAGACCGCGCATCCCCGCCAGCTGGCGGATCTGCGCCGCAGAGCCGCGAGCGCCAGAGTCCGCCATCATGAAAATCGAGTTGAACGACGACTGACGGGCCTCGGTGCCGTCAGCACGCGTTACCCGTTCGGAACCGAGGCGCTCCATCATGGCTTTGGCGATCTGATCGTTACAATGCGACCAGATATCAACAACCTTGTTGTAACGCTCGCCCTTGGTTACAAGTCCAGAGGCGTATTGTTCTTCGATGTCCTTGACCTGGCGCTCGGCTGCTTCAAGGATGACCGCCTTCTCATCAGGAATCACCATATCGTCCGCGCAGAAGGACACCCCTGCACGCGTCGAATACTCGAAACCGAGGTACATCAGCTGGTCAGCGAATACGACTGTGTCCTTCAAGCCCAGCCGTCGGTAACACGAGTTGATCAATGCCGAGATGGCCTTCTTCGGAAGCTCGCGGTCGACTAGCGAAAAAGGCATGCCTTTCGGCAGGATTCGCGACAGGATTGCCCGGCCGACCGTCGTCGACACCCTACGGATCTGTGGTTCTGCACCCGCTGGCGAATCGTCATCCAGAATGGGCAGCCGCACTTCAATACGCGCGTGCAACTCTACAATCCCCGCCGCGTATGCACGCTCAAGCTCGGCGAGATCCGCAAAGCGCATCCCTTCGCCGCGGCCATTGATCCGCTCGCGCGACAAGTAATAAATCCCAAGAACGATGTCCTGAGACGGAACGATAATCGGCTCGCCATTCGCCGGCGACAGAACGTTGTTCGATGACAACATCAACGTCCGCGCTTCAAGCTGCGCTTCGATCGACAAAGGCACGTGCACAGCCATCTGGTCGCCGTCGAAGTCCGCGTTGAATGCTGCGCAAACGAGCGGGTGAAGCTGAATCGCCTTACCCTCGATCAGGACCGGCTCAAACGCCTGAATCCCAAGACGGTGAAGCGTTGGAGCGCGGTTCAACATGACCGGGTGTTCACGAATGACTTCTTCGAGGATGTCCCAAACTTCCGGGCCTTCCTTCTCGACCATTTTCTTTGCAGCTTTGATCGTCGGCGCCAATCCTCGACGCTGCAGCTTTCCGAAAATGAACGGCTTGAACAGTTCGAGGGCCATCCGCTTGGGCAAACCGCACTGATGCAAGCGCAACGTCGGGCCCACCACGATGACCGATCGCCCCGAGTAGTCGACGCGCTTACCGAGCAAGTTTTGCCGAAACCGACCCTGCTTGCCCTTGATCATGTCCGCCAATGACTTGAGCGGCCGCTTGTTGGTACCGGTAATGGCTCGCCCACGACGACCGTTGTCAAGCAACGCATCGACCGATTCCTGCAGCATGCGCTTTTCGTTGCGCACGATAATATCGGGCGCCGCGAGCTCAAGCAGACGCTTCAGACGGTTGTTACGGTTGATAACACGCCGATAGAGATCATTTAAATCGGAGGTCGCGAACCGGCCGCCCTCGAGCGGTACGAGCGGGCGAAGGTCCGGCGGCAAGACGGGCAGCACCGTAAAAATCATCCACTCGGGGCGATTGCCGGATTCGATAAAACTCTCGATCAATTTGAGGCGTTTGCCGAGCTTCTTCGTTTTGGTCTCGGAGGATGTTTCTCTTAACTCGTCGCGCATTCTCTGCGCTTCACCCTGCAAATCGATCTGTTTGAGAAGCTCGTATATCGCCTCGGCACCCATCAGCGCTGTGAAATCGTCGCCGTGGTTTTCTAAGGCGTCGAGGTATTCCTCGTCGGACAGCAGCTGTCCACGATCCAACGTCGTCAGGCCTGGGTCGGTGACAATGAAACTCTCAAAATAGAGGACCTTCTCGATATCTTTGAGGGTCATATCGAGCAACAAACCGATGCGCGAGGGCAACGATTTCAGATACCAGATATGCGCAACCGGGCTGGCGAGATCAATATGCCCCATGCGCTCGCGACGAACCTTGGTCTGGGTGACCTCGACGCCACATTTTTCGCACACGACGCCACGATGCTTGAGGCGCTTGTATTTGCCACACAAGCACTCGTAATCCTTGATCGGCCCGAAGATCTTGGCGCAGAACAAGCCATCCCGCTCGGGCTTGAAGGTTCGGTAGTTGATGGTCTCGGGCTTCTTCACCTCACCAAATGACCACGAGCGGATTTGTTCTGGCGAAGACAGCCCGATGCGAATTGCATCAAACTCTTCGGTCTGAGTCTGCTGCTTGAATAGGTTCAGGAGATCTTTCATTCGACGCCTCTGAATCTTTCGCGAGGGCTGAAGCCCTCACGTATGGGAGCGGTGATCACAACGTGGCGCGTTCAGTCCTGCTCGAGCTCGATGTTGATCCCCAGAGCCCTGATTTCCTTCATCAAAACATTGAACGACTCAGGCACGTTGGCCTCCATTTGGTGCTCACCGTCAACGATGTTCTTATACATCTTGTTACGTCCATTCACGTCGTCAGCCTTGACGGTCAGCATTTCTTGCAGCGTATAGGCCGCACCATAGGCCTCCAATGCCCAGACCTCCATTTCGCCAAATCGCTGCCCGCCGAACTGCGCCTTGCCGCCCAGCGGCTGCTGAGTGACCAGGGAATATGGACCAGTCGAGCGCGCGTGCATCTTGTCGTCGACGAGATGGTTCAGCTTCAGCATGTGCATGTAACCGACCGTGACCGGTCGATCGAACGCTTCACCAGTGCGACCGTCGAACAACTGTGCTTGTCCACTCTCCGGAAGGTCGGCCAGTTTGAGCATGCGGCGAATTTCATCCTCGGTCGCCCCATCAAACACAGGCGTCGCCATCGGAACACCGTTGACAAGGTTGCGCGACAGCGCGAGCACCTCGTCGTCGGTCAGTGTGTCGATGGGCACCGGGCGCGGACTGTCATCAACGTAGATTTCCTTGAGGAACGCGCGCAGTTCTGCGACCGCATTCTGCGATTCGAGCATCGAATCGATTTTCCAACCGAGACCGCGCGCGGCAAGCCCGAGGTGGACTTCGAGAACCTGGCCAACGTTCATGCGTGACGGCACGCCCAAAGGGTTAAGCACGATATCGACGGGCGTGCCATCGTCGAAGAACGGCATGTCCTCTTCAGGCACGATCATTGACACGACACCCTTATTACCGTGGCGGCCAGCCATTTTGTCACCCGGCTGCATCCGCCGTTTGACAGCGACATAGACTTTCACGAGCTTGAGCACGCCGGGCGGCAAATCATCGCCAGCGGCCAGCTTTTTCTTCTGCGTCTCGAGCCGCGCACGCAGGATTTGATCCTGCTCGCTGAGCGCTTTCGACAATTTCTCGATCTGCTCGTTTGCATCGTCGTCACGCAACCGGATTGCAAACCGCTCGGCTGTCGGCAGGCTGGAAAAATACTTCTTGGTGATCTTTGCGCCAGCGGCGAGATTTTCGGGACCACCCGCAGCCACCTTTCCAACAACGAGCTTTTCGAGGCGAGCGAGAACATCGCCCTCATAAATGCGGTATTGATCTTGCAAATCCTTTTTGATTCGCGCGAGGTCGGCCTCCTCGATCGCACGTGCGCGGGCGTCCTTATCGACACCGTCTCGGGTAAAAACACGAACATCAATAACGGTGCCCTCAACTCCAGAGCCCACTCGCAACGAAGTGTCTTTGACATCTGACGCTTTTTCGCCAAAGATCGCCCGCAGGAGCTTCTCTTCCGGAGTTAGCTGCGTCTCACCCTTGGGCGTGACTTTGCCAACTAGAATGTCGCCGGGTTTTACGTTAGCGCCGACATACACGACACCGGACTCGTCTAGCTTGTTCAACAAGGACTCGGCGACGTTCGGAATGTCCGCGGTGATTTCTTCTTGTCCAAGCTTCGTATCGCGCGCCTGACAGACCAGCTCCTCAATGTGGATTGACGTGAAGCGGTCTTCGCGCACAACACGTTCAGAAATGAGAATCGAGTCCTCGAAGTTGTAGCCGTTCCACGGCATGAACGCGACCAGCATGTTCTGGCCGAGAGCCAATTCGCCGAGGTCGGTCGATGAGCCGTCGGCGAGTACGTCACCACGAGCCAGTTGATCCCCGACAAAAACCAATGGACGCTGGTTGATACAGGTGTTCTGGTTCGAACGGGAGTATTTGGTCAGATTGTAAATATCGACGCCAGGCTCACCCGGAACGGTTTCTTCATCGTTGACTCGAACGACGATACGGCCGGAATCAACCGAATCAACCACGCCACCGCGCCGAGCAACGATGGCCGACCCCGAGTCGATCGCGACCGTCCGTTCAATTCCCGTACCGACCAAGGGCTTATTCGCGCGCAGACAGGGCACCGCCTGGCGCTGCATATTGGAGCCCATCAACGCCCGGTTGGCATCGTCATGCTCAAGGAACGGGATGAGCGCCGCCGCGACCGAGACGATTTGCATCGGCGACACGTCCATGAACTCGATCTTGTCCGGCGTCGAAATCGTGAACTCGTTCTGTTGGCGACAAGCGACCAAGTCATCGATCAGCTGACCATCTTCACCAAGTGTTGCATTGGCCTGAGCGATGACATAGTGAGCCTCTTCGATCGCTGACAGAAAAACGATTTCGTCCGTGACCCGACCATCGATCACCCTGCGGTACGGGGTCTCGAGGAAACCATAACGGTTGGTTCGGGCGAATACCGCGAGCGAGTTGATCAAGCCGATGTTCGGCCCCTCCGGTGTCTCGATTGGGCACACACGGCCGTAGTGCGTCGGATGTACGTCGCGCACTTCGAAGCCAGCGCGTTCACGCGTCAGCCCACCCGGGCCCAGGGCCGAGATACGGCGCTTGTGCGTCACCTCGGACAACGGATTGTTCTGATCCATGAACTGCGACAACTGGGAAGAGCCGAAGAACTCTTTCACTGCGGCGGCGACAGGTTTAGCGTTGATCAACTCCTGCGGCATGAGCCCCTCGGACTCCGCCATGGTCAAACGCTCTCTCACCGCGCGTTCAACACGAACCAAGCCGAGGCGGAACGCATTTTCAGCCATTTCACCGACCGACCGAATACGGCGGTTACCGAGATGGTCGATATCGTCTGTTTGGCCATTGCCGTTACGAAGATCTATGAGGACCTTTAGCACATCGAGAATATCCTCGGGCGAAAGCACCATCGAGCCTTCGTCAGAGTCTCGACCAACGCGTCGATTGAACTTCATACGCCCGACGGCCGACAAGTCGTAGCGATCTTCAGAGAAGAACAAATTGCCGAACAGGTTCTCGGCAGAGTCCTTCGTGGGCGGCTCGCCCGGGCGCATCACGCGATAAATTTCGACCTGCCCCTCGAGCTGCGTGCGAGTGGGATCAAGACGAAGCGTGTCCGAAATGAACGAACCGCGGTCGAAATCATTGATGTAGAGGACATCGACTTCAACCACGCCCGCCTCACGCAGTCGAGTCAGAATCGTGTCATTAATCGGCTCGTTCGCGGGAACGAGAAGCTCGCCAGTCGACTCATCGACGACATTGCGAGCGATAATCTTGCCGAACAAGTAATCATCCGGCATCTGCAGCGACGTAATGCCAGCCTTTTCGATTTCGCGAATATGGCGAGGCGTGATGCGGCGACCAGCAGGCACGATGACGCGATCGCCGTCACAAATGTCGACGAGAGCATCCTCGTTTCGCAGACGCTCGGGAATCAACTCGACCTGAACACCCGAATCCTGAAGGTGCACGCGATTGAAGTCGAAGAATTGCGCAAGTATTTCCTCGTCGCTCATACCCAGCGCGCGTAGCAATACCGTTGCCGGCAATTTCCGCCGCCGATCCACTCGCACGTAAACGATGTCCTTGGCGTCGAATTCGAAATCAAGCCACGACCCTCGGTACGGGATGATCCGCGCGTTGAACAACAACTTCTTAGAGCTGTGGGTCTTGCCCTTGTCGTGATCGAAGAAAACACCGGGCGACCGATGGAGCTGCGAGACGATGACGCGCTCTGTGCCGTTTACCACAAACGTTCCGTGGTCGGTCATCAACGGAATCTCACCGAGGAACACTTCTTGTTCCTTAACCTCCTTGACCACGACCGAGCCCGCTGGGGCTTCCTTATCATTGATCACCAAGCGCAGCACCACGCGCAGTGGTGCCGAGTACGTCACACCGCGCACCTGGCATTCGACGATATCGAAAGCCGGCTCATCGAGACGGTAACGTACGTATTCGAGGCGGACGTGACCTGAGTAGCTGATGATCGGAAAGATGGACTGAAAGGCCGCATGCAAGCCAACATTGCGACGATCGTCAATCGGCACATCTAACTGAAGAAATTCACGGTAGGACGCGAGCTGAGTCTCGAGGAGATAGGGTACCTCGACGATCCGCGGGCGCTTGCCAAAGTTTTTCCGGATCCGTTTCTTTTCGGTATAACTCAGCATCGTCGTTCACCTCGTGCGATGAGGGCAGTGGGCATCCACGGCAGCGCAACACGGAAAGGCTGACGGACCCAAAGCGGTCTGCCAGCCTCCAGTACAGATGGGGCCGAAGCCCCACAATCTCATTTCAACTCGACAGTTGCGCCGGCTTCCTCGAGATCCTTCTTCATCTTCTCCGCGTCAGCCTTGTTCGCGCCTTCCTTAACAGTCGCAGGGGCGCCTTCGACCATGTCTTTGGCTTCCTTCAGGCCAAGACCGGTCAGGGCACGAACAACCTTGATGACGCCAACCTTGTTCGCGCCGAAGCTGGTCATGACGACGTCGAATTCGTCCTTGGCTTCTTCAACCGGGGCCGCAGCACCGGCAGCGGCGGGGGCAGCCGCGACGGCAGCAGCGGCGCTGACGCCGAACTTTTCTTCCATCGCCGAGATAAGATCGACGACCTCAAGAACGGTCATATTGCCAATGGTTTCAAGGATTTCTTCTTTCGAAACTGCCATGGTGATAACTCCTATCGAGGCAATCAGCCCCGTGAGATTTCATTAATCGATCGTGCCGGAATCCTGGGATCGCCAAGCACCCGCAGGCGGCTTGAGGGAACATCCATAGGCCGGCACAGAGAAAGGGTTGAGCCCGATACGCTAGGTTTAGGCGGCCTGTTTGGCATCGCGAACCGCTGCTACGGTGCGCACAAGTTTCCCTGGCACCTCGTTGAGGGTCCGTGCGAACTTGTCGAGAGGTGCCTTCATGACCGCCATCAACAGACTGATGGCCTGGTCGTAGGTCGGCATGCTCGCGAGGCGATCCAGATCGCCGGCCGGGAGCATTTGCCCGCCGAACGCCACGATCTTCACCTGCAGCTTGTCGTTACCTTTGGCAAAGTCCTTGACGAGCCGAGCAGCTGCGCCCGGATCCTCCTGACTAAATGCCAGCACCAGTGGACCTACGAGCGCGTCCTGCATACACTCAAAATCGGTCCCCTCGACTGCCCGGCGTGCCAGCGTGTTTTTGACAACACGCAAATACACCCCATTCGAACGAGCTTGCTTACGCAACTCGGTCATCTGGGACACCGACAATCCGCGATACTCCGCAGCGATTGCCGAGTGCGCCGAAGAAGCCACCGTAGCCAGTTCGGAGACAACTTGTTTTTTGTCTTCGAGATTCAAAGCCACGTCGTTACTCCTGCCATGCCCGACCTGAGTCGGGAGATGCCGGTTTCCCGGCTTCGAGCACCCTGATCGCTGAAATCACCTGCGATTCGCGCCGCAGTCAAGCATCGGTTCAGGGCACCATCTACGCAGGCCTTTCGTTTAACGAAAACCATCAACTTTTTTGGTTTCCGACCTGCGGTCTTGGATGGCGCGCGCGATGCGCTCCAAACCAAAAAGCCGGGCCAAAGGTATAGCCCGATGAAATCCGTCGAAGCGTTACAAAGTAAGAGATGTCGTATCAATCTGGAGGCCTGGGCCCATCGTCGATGAAACGGTTACGCGCTGAATGTAAATCCCTTTCGAAGTCGAAGGCTTGAGCTTTTGAAGATCCGCCAACAAAGCATTAAGATTCTCGAGGAGATGAGTAGGCTCGAAATCGATCGCGCCGATCGTCGCATGAACGATACCGCCCTTATCCGTGCGGTAACGCACCTGGCCCGATTTCGCATTACGCACCGCGGTCGCGACATCTGGGGTCACCGTTCCGACTTTGGGGTTCGGCATCAAACCGCGAGGACCAAGCACCTGCCCCAGCTGTCCAACGACCCGCATTGCGTCGGGCGAAGCAATGACGACGTCGAAATCCATCTCACCGGCCTTGACGCGCTCAGCTAGGTCGTCCATGCCTACGATGTCGGCACCCGCCTCGCGCGCCGCATCAGCATTGGCGCCTTGCGTGAAAACTGCGACGCGAACAGTCTTGCCGTTACCGTTAGGGAGGACCGTGCTTCCGCGTACTACCTGGTCAGATTTTCGCGGATCGACGCCGAGATTGATCGCGACATCGATGGACTCGCGAAACTTCACCGAGGACAGCTCCTTCAGCAAAGAAAACGCCTCTTCAGCGAGGTAAGCATGTCCCAGTTGAACACGCTCGTTAATCATCTTTTGGCGCTTCGTCAGCTTCGCCATGTCACAGGCCCTCCACGTCGAGGCCCATCGAGCGAGCGGTCCCCGCGATGGTGCGAACGGCCGCATTGAGGTCAGCAGCCGTCATATCTGGCTCTTTGGTCTTTGCAATTTCTTCAAGCTGCTCACGAGTGACTTTGCCCACCTTCTTGGTGTTTGGCGTACCTGAGCCGCTTTTGATACCCGCAGCTTTCTTCAACAAGATCGCCGCGGGCGGCGTCTTGGTGACGAACGTAAAGCTGCGGTCGGAATAAACGGTAATCACGACAGGAATCGGCAAGCCGGGTTCAAGGTTCTGGGTCTGGGCGTTGAACGCCTTGCAGAACTCCATGATGTTGACACCGCGCTGGCCGAGCGCCGGGCCGACCGGCGGGCTCGGGTTTGCCTTCCCCGCTGCGACTTGCAGCTTGATATAAGCCTCAATTTTCTTCGCCATAAGTCCTCTGCTCCGGGTGCAAGCGCCTTGCGGCTCCCCGTTAAACCGAAGCCCGCGTCATTCAGAAGTCACGGGCTTATCGATACCACGTCGTCGGTGGCCGTTCGATCATTCGCGATCGAACAACAAGCCGGATCGGTGGAATATGTTCAGGTCTTTTCGACCTGGTGGAAATCGAGCTCGACTGGCGTCGACCGACCGAAAATTTGAACAGCAACGAGAAGGCGACTTTTGTCGTAATTCACATCTTCCACTGTGCCGTTGAAATCATTGAATGGCCCATCGGTGACACGGACTATTTCGCCAACCTCGAACAAAACCTTGGGCTTTGGTTTTTCTGCGCCTTCCTGCATACGCGCAAGAATCGCGTTGGCCTCACGGTCCGGGATCGGCGCCGGACGATCCGGCGTACCACCAATGAATCCAAGAACTCTTGGGACAGACTTGACCAAGTGCCAAGCCTCATCCGTGATGTCCATCTGCACCAGAACGTAGCCAGGAAAAAACTTTCGCTCGCTTTTTCGTTGTTGGCCGTCCTTCATCTCGACGACCTCTTCGGTCGGCACGAGGATGTCGCCGAAGCGATCTTCCATACCAAACCTTACGATTCGCTCTTCAAGGCCTTTTTTGACCTGATTTTCAAAGCCGGAAAAAGCCTGGACGACATACCATCGAAGTGCCACGGACCCTCCTCTACAGCACGAATCGGCCGATAATCCAACCGAACAGCGAGTCCATCAGCCACAGCATAAGCGCAACCAGAATTGTAATCGCGATCACTATCAGGGTCGTTTGAGTGGTCTCGATCCGGGTGGGCCAGACCATCTTGCGTACTTCGGTGCGCGAATTACCCAAGAAACCCGCTAGCTGACGGCCTTTGTGAGTCGTGTATCCGATCGCCACTGCGACGGCCACGGCCACGAGAAGACCGACAACGCGCAACAGCGTTGATGCGTCGCCCGCCCAGTAATACCCAAATATCGCCGCAATAAGAATCACGACCACCAGCGCGAGCTTGGCAGTATCAAGCGCGCCGGACTCTTGCTCGGTGGGATTTGCCATAGCACCTAAACATCCGATTGCCGAACCGCCACCCGTTCTGCACGACGCTGACACACGTTGTCGATGCAAAGATCACGTTAGTGGCAGGCCAGGAGGGACTCGAACCCCCAACCTGCGGTTTTGGAGACCGCTGCTCTGCCAATTGAGCTACTGGCCTGTGGACCGGTCGAACACGAGAGCGTTACCGAAGCTTACAGACCACGGAAACGCCGAAAGGGGGCGCAGTATACCTCAACTGATCATTCAGTAAAGGGCTGGCACTGGAAAACCCTGCTCGAGATCAGGCGGAGCCGGCACCTTCGGCGATGACGACTCCGAACCATCCTGACATCGAGTTATTCGATCACCTTAGCAACGACGCCGGCGCCGACGGTACGGCCGCCTTCACGAATCGCGAAGCGAAGCCCATCTTCCATCGCAATCGGGTTGATCAGCGACACGGTCATCTTGACATTGTCGCCCGGCATCACCATTTCAACGCCCTCCGGCAAGTCACACGACCCCGTCACGTCCGTCGTGCGGAAGTAGAACTGGGGACGGTACCCGTTGAAGAATGGCGTATGACGACCGCCTTCCTCTTTCGACAGCACGTACACCTCCGCTTCAAACTTCGTGTGCGGCGTGATCGTACCGGGCTTGCACAAAACCTGTCCGCGTTCCACATCGTCGCGCTTGGTCCCACGCAGCAGAACACCAACGTTATCGCCCGCCTGCCCCTGATCCAGCAGCTTGCGGAACATCTCGACGCCCGTCACCGTGGTTTTCTGGGTGTCGCGAATACCGACAATCGCCACTTCCTCGCCAACCTTAACAATCCCGCGCTCGATTCGCCCAGTCACCACCGTCCCACGACCAGAGATCGAGAACACGTCTTCAACCGGCATCAAAAACGCGCCATCAACCGCGCGCTCCGGTTCCGGAATGTAGCTGTCCAGCGCTGCAACCAGCTTTTCAATCGCCTGGCTGCCAATCTCCGACTCGTCACCTTCCAGCGCCTTCAGCGCCGAACCCACGACGATCGGCGTGTCGTCGCCGGGAAAATCGTACGAGCTCAACAGATCACGCACTTCCATCTCGACCAGCTCAAGCAGTTCAGCATCGTCGACCATGTCGGCTTTGTTCAAAAACACAACAATGTACGGAACCCCAACCTGGCGGGCCAGCAGAATGTGCTCGCGCGTTTGCGGCATCGGACCATCTGCGGCCGAACATACCAGAATCGCGCCGTCCATCTGCGCTGCACCCGTGATCATGTTCTTCACATAATCCGCGTGCCCAGGGCAATCCACGTGCGCGTAGTGCCGGTTCTCCGACTCGTATTCAACGTGCGCCGTCGCGATCGTAATTCCTCGCGCCTTCTCTTCCGGCGCATTGTCAATCTGATCGTACGCCCGCGCTTCGCCACCAAACTTCTTGCCCTGAACCACCGTCAGCGCCGCCGTCAGCGTCGTCTTTCCGTGGTCAACGTGACCAATCGTCCCCACATTCACATGCGGCTTCTTACGCTCGAACTTTTCCTTGGACATTTACAGACTCCCGGATATGGCGATTTAGGACAGGCGATGCGATTGCCAAAGGATTGGTGAACCAAGCCAACAGGTCCACGGTGGTTTCACCGCGGACCGCAATTGGAGCTCATGACCGGATTTGAACCGGTGACCTCTTCCTTACCAAGGAAGTGCTCTACCGACTGAGCTACATGAGCAGGTGACAGACCGCCGACTCGTACTGGACAGGCCGCCCGGTCGAACCGTGGAGCGGGTGATGGGAATCGAACCCACGTCATCAGCTTGGAAGGCTGAGGTTCTACCATTGAACTACACCCGCGTGCCCGCGAGCTTCGCAACAAGAATTACCGAGGTCGTAGCCGCGCGATTCTCGACGCGAAGACTGATAATGCGTGGTGGAGGGAGGAGGATTCGAACCTCCGAAGGCTGAGCCAGCAGATTTACAGTCTGCCCCCGTTGACCGCTTGGGTATCCCTCCGATACCGAGCGGCGCATTGTGCGGTTTAGAACCCCGACCGTCAAGCCCACTACGACTCAGGCATCTGCGCTTTTACGGGCGCAACAAAGGTATTTTTACTTCGAATTCCCTTGTTCGGGGACGATCCACAACAAAGCGCTCCGGGCACGCCACCCATGCGAGCAGCGCAAACGGGGCGCGAGCACGTGACGAGACAACAGCTCGACGATAATTCGAAGGCACCAGAGCCGCTAAGGCCTGCCTACGCAATGCCCCATCCCGCGTCCATCGAACGCGTCTTGAGCAGCGATCAGCGATGGTCGTCGACGCGCGTTGCATTCTCGATTGCGTTACCTTAAAACCCGAATGGCGAGTGCCGGGATGACTCGCGTGACCCGGAGGAGCTGGAGCCAAGACGCGTACGTCGCACGCGTCGACCTCAACGCCCACCGACGGCGGCGACAGCGAAGTTCGTTAAACGAGCCGCGGAGAAGAGTTTCAAGTCGTGTAAAAACTGTGCGCCGGTGAATACGAAGGCTCACAACGACAACGTTCCACACTCGACTGTGTTCGAATTCTCAACTCAAGCGCGAAAGCCAGCGCCCACCGGCCCTATTGATGGCGCGCCATGATGAACATCAGCCTCTCGCCTTCGAGTTCCACCGCTCGCGGGTTACACTCCTGCGATGTTTGACCTTTAACACGGCTGCCCGCATGAGCACAGATCTTTCGACGCCCCGACTCCAAGGCCTCGCCAAGCGATTGGTTGACAAAGGACTGCTCAGCGAGGACGCCGCGCGAAATCTTTCGGAAAAGGCGCGTCAGGAAGGCATCCTGATCTATCACCTCATCGTTCGCGACAAGCCGATCGACGAGTCGCAAATCCTGATCAACGCTGCCGAAGAGTTTGGCTTTCCAGCACTCGACATCACTGCGTTTTCAACCGATGGGATCCCGAAAGAGCTGATCAACGAAAAGCTGATTCGCAAGCATCGGGCCTTGCCTTTGCTCGCCCGCGGCAACCGCCTTTTCTTAGCGACCTCTGATCCGACCAATGCCACCGCGTTGGCTGACTTCAAGTTCAGCACGAACCTCGTCACGGAACCTGTTCTCGTCGAGGCCTCACGCCTCGATGCCGTGATTGAACGCGTCCTGACCGAAGTTTCAGCGGCTGCGATGGAGGGCGCGGATGACGAGTCGCTCGACAACCTGACAGTCACCGATACTGAAGCCGCGAAGGTCGACATTACCCAAGATGCGGTCAATGACGCCCCCATCGTGCGCTATGTCAACAAAGTTCTGTTTGATGCCGTGCAACGCAAAGCGTCAGACATTCACCTCGAGCCCTTCGAAAAGAAGTTCCGCGTTCGCTACCGCATCGACGGTGTGTTACACGAGGTCGCCTCCCCGCCTCAATCTCAGGCCATGCGTATCACGTCACGAGTCAAAGTGATGTCCAAAATGGACATCGCTGAACGCCGCGTCCCGCAGGACGGACGTATCCGTATGAAAATCTCAAACACGCGGTTTATCGACTTCCGTGTCAACTCACTACCCACGATTTATGGCGAAAAAATCGTGCTGCGAATTCTCGATCCCGACAGCGCAGCATTGGGGATCGACAAGCTCGGCTACGAGGAGCATCAAAAAGAGCTCTATCTCAAAGCTCTATCGAAACCCTATGGGATGATTCTGGTTACCGGCCCCACGGGCTCCGGCAAAACGGTGTCGCTTTACACCGGCCTCGGGATCCTCAACACACCCGACCGAAATATTTCGACCGCCGAAGACCCGAGCGAAATCAACATGCCCGGAGTCAACCAGGTCAACATCAACAACAAGGTCGGGTTGACCTTCGCGTCAGCGCTGCGTGCCTTTTTGCGACAAGATCCCGACGTCATCATGGTCGGTGAAATCCGTGATCTCGAAACGGCCGAGATCGCAATCAAAGCCGCCCAGACCGGCCACTTGGTGCTTTCAACCTTACACACCAACGACGCCCCCCAGACACTCACGCGTCTCGCAAACATGGGCGTTCCGCCCTACAACATCGCGTCATCAATCTTGCTGATCATTGCCCAACGCCTCGCCCGGCGACTGTGTTCAAATTGCAAACAAACTGAGGACCTGCCTCCAGAAGTGTTGCGGCGTGAAGGCTTCACCGAGGATGACATTCGCGCAGGCATCACGGTATACAAGGCCGTCGGTTGCGATCAGTGCACGCAGGGCTACAAGGGGCGAGTCGGCATCTATCAAGTCTTGCCGATCTCCGAAAAAATGAAACAAATCATTCTGTCCAACGGTAACGCGGAACAGCTCGCACAATGCGCAGCCGACGAAGGCATCCCCGACCTTCGCCGCTCAGGCCTCGAAAAAGTCAAGCAAGGCGTGACCAGTCTGGAAGAGATCAACCGAGTCACTGTCGACTAGACGCCGTAGCGCGGGCAGGCCTAACGCGGGCAGGCACACTGAGGTCTCCGATCGAAGACCCACGCGGTTCACCGTGCCACCATTGATGCAGCCAAGACGAAGCCGAGATACGACCGACGCCCCGACGCGCCATAACCTCACGCGTTCGCGTGGTCGCTCGCTCGTTGCGAAGGTCGGGGCGATCTGGTTTATTGGGTAAATGAATCCCCCAACGCGGCGCGTCGCCACCGACGCGTTTCACCACGAGGCAATTAAGCCGTCGGTCACGACCCAGCTTCGGCTGGAACAGCCGCTCGTCGGGCAAGCGGACGCGGCTCACGAGTCCCGGCTCCAGTTCTGGATCAGGCATGGGATTGCTAGCCGGGCGCAGCAATGATAGGAATGGTGTACATCGCGCCACGAAGGCGCCCTACCGGGAAAACATCTAGATGGCGACCGAAGACTCTGCAGCGCTTTTCGTTTGGGAAGGCCTGAACAAAAAAGGCGAGCGTGTCAAGGGCGAGACACCCGCAAGCTCGGAAACCGTCGCCCGCGCCGAACTCCGAAAAAACGGTGTCAACGTCGTCAAGATTCGGAAGAAGCCAAAATCACTTTTCTCGGCAAAGAAAAAGATTAAAGGCGCGGACATCGCCTATTTCTTGCGCCAAATGACGACCATGCTGCAGTCTGGGGTGCCTCTCGTTCAGGCCTTCGACATTGTCGGGCGAGGCCATGAAAATCCAGCGATGCGTGATCTGATCCTTGCGATGAAGACCGAGGTCGAGGGTGGACAGACCTTTGCCCACGCGCTCAGTAAGCACCCAAGACATTTTGACGATCTCGTCGTCAGCCTGGTTGATGCCGGCGAACGCGCCGGAACACTCGAAACCCTGCTGAACAAGGTCGCCACCTATAAAGAAAAAACCGAGAGCCTGAAAGGCAAAATCAAAAAGGCGATGTTCTATCCCATTGCCGTACTCACGGTCGCCATCGCAGTCACGGCCATTCTATTGGTCTTCGTCGTGCCGCAGTTCGAGGAGCTTTTCACGGGTTTCGGCGCAGACCTACCCGCCTTCACTCGACTTGTCATCAATCTCTCCGAGTTCATGCAGGCCTACTGGTGGGCCGTGCTATTCGCCATCATCGCGCTGGTATTTGTGTTCACGGAGGCCCGCCGACGCTCCGAGCGTTTTGCCCGCGGCCTTGACTTTGCGATCCTTAAGATTCCCGCCGTTGGGCCGATCTTGGAAAAGGCTGCGATCGCACGCTTCGCCCGCACCCTGTCTACGATGTTCGCCGCCGGCGTCACGCTGACAGATGCTCTCGGATCGACCGCGGGCGCAACCGGCAATGCCAAGTTCCGCGAAGCAACACTGCGAATGCAGAGTGATACCGAAACAGGTATGGCGCTCAACTTCTCGATGCGCAACACGGCCGTCTTTCCCAACATGGTCGTTCAGATGACCACCATTGGTGAAGAGTCCGGATCACTCGACTCCATGCTGTCCAAAGTTGCAGATTTCTACGAAGAAGAAGTCGACAACGCCGTCGACAGTCTGTCGAGTCTTCTCGAACCGATCATTATCGTCGTGCTCGGTGTTCTCATCGGCGGCTTGGTCGTGGCGATGTACCTTCCAATCTTTCAGATGGGGCAGGTCGTCGGCTGACTCCTCTTCGTGCTTGAGGCACCCAGCGGTGTGCCTTCGCAACGGCGCGAGCCGGTTATCGCGGCTCGCGTTGACGCAGACCGACCGGCTCATGACTCGATCGAAGCCGAGCCCATCAGTCGCGACGGGCTAAACGTCCTGAGAACTGCAGCGGTCGAGGGCTTCGAGCACCGTTGTACAATTTTGCCTTGCTGGTGTCTCGCCCAAGTGCCGGTTCAGCCACCGCGAGCTGGCCAGCGCAACACTGGTCATGCAACCAGAACAGACGCCGCGAATGCGTTACGCCGTGATGAGCGATCGCAATCTGCGACCTGGGTGCAACCGGGGAGCATCAATCTCTCGCTCGAACCTCGAACGACGGTGTCTCCATATGAAGCGAGTGAACACAGCCGCTGGACGGGCTTCTCCGCATAAGCCCGCAGACCGCGCACAAAGTGGCCTGACCGTCGTCGCCCCGTTGACAGGAATCATCAAGGATTCAAATGTGGCTCATTCAAGACACCGAAGTCCTATCACCCTTGCTGTGGTGGATGATCGCCGGGATCCTGGGGCTGGTCGTTGGTAGCTTTGTCAACGTCGTGGTCCATCGGCTCCCGCTAATACTCGAACGACAATGGCAGGCTGACGCCGAGTGGTATCTGGCTGAACGCGAGCGCGACGCAACGCCAGTTCATGAACGACTCGCGGACCTACCGCTCGAGCAACCAGACAGCGGCGCAACGGCTCAGCGCTTCGACCTGGCTTATCCCCCCTCACGCTGCCCATCATGCGGCCGACGAATCAAGGCCTGGGAAAACATTCCTGTCGTATCGTATTTGCTGTTGCGCGCCCGATGCCCGGGCTGCGGAACGCCCATTTCGCCGATGTATCCCCTCGTGGAGTTGGGCACCGGCCTTGCCTTCGTTTTGGCAGCGATCGTTTATGGACAAAGTGCAGCCTTCATCGGCGCCGCATTTTTCAGTGCCTACTTGATCACTGGCGCTCTGATCGACGCGCGAACGACACTGCTGCCCGACTCGATCACGCTGCCGCTTCTTTGGGCAGGTCTCGCGTTCAATGCGACCGGTGTCGGTTTCACAGAACTCGACAACGCAGTCTGGGGCGCGATTGCTGGCTACCTGTCGTTGTGGCTGGTATTTCATGCCTTCAAACTGGCCACCGGCAAAGAGGGCATGGGGCACGGCGACTTCAAGCTCCTCGCGGCTATCGGTGCATGGCTCGGCTGGACTGCACTTCCAATGGTGCTCCTGATGTCATCGCTGGTCGGGGCCGTCGTTGGCCTCGCCATGATCATGGCGGCTGGTCGCGACCGCGCTCAACCCATTCCTTTTGGTCCATACCTTGCCGGTGGTGGTCTGATCATGCTGTACGCCGGGGACCTCGCTTGGCGATGGATCGGCCCGTAGCACGGTTGCAGATACCCAAGATCACCGACCCTCAATGACCCACACGCACGTTATGCCGGATGACGTCTCTGAACAATCGACAACACTCGACTGCCTGGCCATCACTGGCGGCATCGCGGCGGGCAAGTCCACTTGTCTGGAGATTCTGTCGGCGCGAGGCTTCGACGCCTGCGACACCGACGCCATCGTCGCCTCAATCTACAGGGAACAGCAGTGGATTACCCGAATCGCCTCGATTCTAAATCTCGAATCTGAGGCGGAGGTGTCATCAAAGGAAACGCTTCGAGAACGCCTGATCCACGCTCCAGAACTCTTCACCGCGCTGGAGACCTTACTACACGCAGAGATTTGGCGACGACTCGTCGATTGGCGACGGTCGATTAATCCACGTATCGGATGCGCGGTCGCGGTGCCCTTGCTTTTCGAGGCAGGATGGGCCCATCGTTTCAAGCACGTTCTCGTGATTCACTGCGACGAATCAACTCGGCGGGCTCGGGCATTTCAGCGCCCTGGAATGACGGCGGCATGGTTTGACGCACTAAACGCTCGCCAACTGACGGACGAACAGAGAATCGGCGCCGCCAAAGCCTGCAAACAAGCCGTGTTGATTCATAATCCCGAAACACCCCGCCTCGACTCGGCTACTCGATCCGGAGATTCTGCAGATTTATCCACGGAACGGACAATGCGCCGGCTTCCAAGCCAGCAAAATTCACCGGCTAACCGCCAGGTTTTCTCGACAGCAATCGAACACCCCCGGATTCGACAGACGCACCTCGCCTCAGACGGCAGTGAACTCGGCGCCATCGCAAATTCCCTAGGCGAACGCCCCGGCGATATCGAGCTTGAACAAGCTCTTACCGCGTTCCTGTCTGATCTTGAGGCCTTGAACTGTAAACCCAGCGCTGCACAGGATCACCGTGATTGTCTTTGAACAACCGCTGCAGGAACGCATTCGCCTTTTTTTGCGCCTGGAGACGCTGTTTCAGCGCTTCAATGAAGCGATGGCGCACGGCGACCGTCAGGGCGATCATGCCGCTATCGCTGCGCTATTCGACCTTTACGCCCTACTGCACCGCGTCGACATAAAACGCGAGTTACTGGGCGAACTGGAACGACAATCGACAAATCTACAGCGCTTCCTGAGTGACCCCGGAGTCGATGCAGACCGCCTAAACCAGGCTCTGTCGCATCAAGAAATGCTCTACACCCGAATCGAATCGCAAACCGGCAGCCTCGATCACGAAGCCAGACGGAACGATTTCTACGTATCGCTGCAGCAACGCGCCGCCAGTCCCGGGGGGCCGAGTCATTTCGACTTACCCATTTATGCACTTTGGCAGCGACAACCACTGGAAGACCGCCACGCCTTGCTTCTCGAATGGGTCGCGCCCCTAGAAGCCATCCACGAAACCTGCCTCCTCGCCCTCGACTACATTCGTGCGGCCGGCACGCCTCGGGTAGTCATCGCGATCGACGGCTTCTACGAACAACCCCTCGATGCCGGCAACGCCTGGCAAATGCTGCGCATCAAGACAGATGACAGGCGCAACCTGTATCCGGAAGTCAGCTCAGGCCGCCAACGCTTTACGATTCGTTGGCTGCACGCCGACTCGTTCCGCGATCGTCCGGCGGCTCTGCGCGAAGATCTGGCATTCACGTTGACTTGCTGCGCCCTTTAACGCCTCGCTTCGAGGCGAAGGCAAATGAATGGCTGGACGGACACATTGCCGCGCAGCGCGGTTTTCGATCCCTCGCTCAGCGAACTTGCCAAGCCTTGATCGCTGCGCTGAAATCCCAGCTATCAACCAGGATCGAAGGCCTCGCGTTCGAGAACCTGCCTGTTGGTAGATGATCCTCCAGGGATCGCGAGTCATACTTGGCACTCGCGCAATCCAGCTTCAGCGCCCACTGGACTCGGACCAAAAGGCCCGAATACCCGCAACTCCCTGCGCACCCAATCTCTGCCACACTTCAACCACAGCGGGCGAAAGCCCTCCGAGCGCGTAGACCGGCACAGGGCTCTCGCGCACCCATCGCGCGAACGTCCGGGGCCCGAGCACGGCAGCACCGGGATGCGTTTGTGTCGAACAAACGGGCCCCAATGTGACTGCCAACGGTCGCGCGCGAAGGGGCAATTTCTCGATCTCAGCCAGAGCTCCGCGATCGTGGACCGCAACCATAAACGGCAGCGCACGCTCAGCGGAAGCGCCTTGCTTGACCGATAAGCAATTTTCGATCTGTGATCCGATTTTGCGCCAGACCGCCTCGGGCAAATGCCAACCGAGTGCCGGCCATTGGTGTGCACGCCCATCATCTTCGCTACCGGTATCCGAACGGACACCGCGAACCCTTCGCGGCGTCCCCAACCGACTCGCGATACCCCGCTTAATTGCAACAAGTCCGTTCTCACCAGGATTTAGCCAGACCCGGCCCCGCCACTGCAGAGACGCCAGACGGTCGAGTGCCGCCGCAAAAGCACGCCAGCGCTCATCCGGCGTCAGACTTGGTGCACGAAGCTGCAACTGTCGCCAGCGCCCAACATCGACACCATGCCCAGACGCCGAGTTGTTCATCCCGATCGACAGCTGCTCGACCCACGTCATCCACTTCATGACATCACGACCAGGATCAGGAGAAATCGGCAAGTGCGAGGGCAACATCAGGGCATTTGAAAAGCGGGAATTGGCCGGTGGCCAGCGCAGCCAGCCAAGCTCGACAGGATGAACCCATGCCAACCATTGGCCTTCCGCGCCTCGAAAGTGTTTTGACTGAGGCCCGCTGAACTGGCGACTCGAGCACGCGATGGGCTCTGATGTCCTCGTGCCACTTTGGGCGAGGATCGCTGGTTTACTGGAGTTAGTTGCATCGGTCGAGCCTCCAGCCACCGATCCTGACCGCACTGAAGACGTGGCAAACGCCGCAGCGGCAGAACAGACGGAGCGGTACGCTATCAAACGCACGACGCGATCGCTGTAGCGATGCCTCACCGCACCGAGACAATACCAACGCCGACGTTTTACAGTCCCCGGGGGGTTGGCCTCGCCATCGTCGCTCATCGGCAATCGATGGCCTTCAATGGCACCCGATGCGCTCAAGTCTGGAAAAGTCTCGTGGCAGGGATCGCCGCAACCATCCACCCCAACCAAGCCAAGTTCCTCGAGCAATTCTCGATGCAACGCTGCAATACGCGTCTCGCCTGGCTCGCATTTGCCCCCCGGGAACTCCCAGCAACCGGCCAGATGTTGCTGACCACGTCGACGTGCGATCAAAACCCGCCGACCACGCTCACCAACAGGGTTGACGACATCGCGAGACTCGAGCACCGCAAGCGCGACAACGACTTCGTCACGCTGCGTGTTCAAGAGCGGTATTCGGCGTTGATACGCACGTAATCATAAGAAAAGTCACAGGTCATCTTGCGCGCCGACCCGGTGCCGCCAGGCACCCCCAAATTGATGACGATTCGGATGTCCGACTCAGCGAAGGCTGCGGCACCGGCGGCCTCGGTATAATTCGCCGCGCGCCCGCCATGCTCGACAATGCGGACTCCGTTGACATCGATCGTGACCTGCTCGAGCAGTAACTGCGCAACCGGCGCTCGACCGACAGCCGCCAGGATTCGCCCCCAGTTTGGATCTGATGCGAATAGAGCTGTTTTGACCAAAGGTGAGGACGCAACCGTCTCAGCAACGGCCCGCGCCTCGGCATCATCTTTGGCACGATCAATCCTAATATCGACAAACTTCGTCGCGCCCTCGCCATCGCGAACGATCGCCTCGGCCAACTCGACGCACAACGACTCAAGCGCCTCACGAAACGCTCCGATCTCAGCATCGGTCGCCAAATCAACGCCTTCTGCGCTGTCAACGGACCGCGCCATCAGCACCGCGCAGTCATTTGTCGACGTATCACCGTCGACGGTGATGGCGTTAAATGAACGCGCCATCACATCCCGCCAATACCGATCGGCGTCCGCCTGGGCCAAACGAGCATTCGTCCCGACAAACGCGAGCATCGTCGCCATGTTCGGATGGATCATGCCAGAGCCTTTCGCGACCCCTGTCAACACAACATCTCCGCCACTGACGGCGAACCTGCGCGTCGCGGCCTTGTGGACGATATCAGTGGTCGCAATCGCCTTTGCCGCAGCGATCCATACCGGGCCATCTTCATGTTTGAGCGCCTTGATCAAGACCGGCAACGCTCGCTCAAAAGGCTCCAGAGGCAAAGGCTCACCGATGACGCCTGTCGAAAAAGGCAGAACCTGGCTGGCATCGATTCCCAACTGAGCGGCCAGCATGGCATTGACGTCACGCGCCCGTCTCAGACCATCCGCGCCGGTCCCTGCGTTAGCGTTTCCGGCATTGATCAACAAGGCGACCGGACTGCGACCATGTTCATGTGCAAGCGCCATGTGCTCCCGCACGATGCGCACGGGCGCCGCGCAGAATCGGTTCTGGGTCGTGACGACGGTCACCGTCGCGCCTTTCGCGAGCCGGAAGAGCACCAGATCGTCACGATCGCGATAGCGAATTCCGGCCGCTGCTGTGGCGACCTCGATTCCTGGTACTGAATCGACGGTTTCGACTGCCCGATACGCAACCGGCATGGCGACCTCAGATCGAAAGATTAGAAGAACGAATCGCGCCGCGACGCTTTGGAAGGACCGTACACGTCCATCCCCAAGGCCTTAGACCCCGGCAATGAAAAAGTGCCATCTTCGATCTGCGCCGTGCACCCACAACTGATTGTTGATGAAACACGGTGGCGCCCCCCCCTCGTGGAAACTTCGAACGCGCTCGAGGCCTCCGTCAGGATCCAAGCAACCGAGCGAGCGCTTGGGACCAAAAACGGCCCATCCGGATGGACGGCAAAACTGGTCGATGAACGACGCCCAAGAAAAATAGGATCGCCCAATTCGGTACGCCACGGCGCCAACCTGTGCCATGGTCGAGGCAATTGAATCGCTACACGCCCACCTGAGCAACGCGCCCCGTATTGCCCGAGTGCCTATCCAAGTCACACAGGCTCGAGGCAAAAACGGGTGAAAAGCAGGTTAGCTGAAACGATGTCAGCCGAGTTTCCCATGGCAATGCTTGAACTTTTTGCCTGACCCACACCAGCAGGGATCGTTCCGACCCAGCTTGGCGCCCTCCCGTCTATAGGTCTCCGGCTTACTGTCGTCGGGTTTCGCGTCACCGGCCACTCGATCACCCGCTCCCGTCGATACGCCGCCAGCAGACGCCAACCCCTCGGCCGACGCGTGCTGAAAGCGTAACGCGCTCGCCGGCGGAGGCGCGGAGGCCCGTTCGAGCGCCTCCGCTTCCTCAGGCGTGCGAAGCTTCAGGCGCATTAGCAGGCGCACGACCTCTTCCTTGACCCGCACGAGCAACGCTTCAAACATCTCGAACGCCTCGCGCTTGTACTCCTGCTTTGGATTGCGTTGCGCATAGCCGCGCAGCCCAATGCCTTGGCGGAGGTAATCCATCTGCGCCAGATGTTCCTTCCACTGATGATCGAGAACCTGTAGGACGACATCCCGCTCGATTCGCTTGGCCAGATCAACTCCCAACTGGGCGCGCTTGTCTGCCCAGGTCTCGCGTGCAAGAGCGACCAAGCGTTCGCGCAATGGCGCCTCATGCAACTCAGGCTCGGCCTCAAGCCACTGCGCGACCGGCACCTCGAGACCGAACGCTTCTTTTAGGCCCTGCTCGAGCCCCGGGATATCCCATTGATCCTCGATCGACTCAGGCGGCACAAAACGCGACACGAGATCGTTGACGACGTCATCAATCAACTGGTGAACCGTCTCGCTGACATCTTCAGAATCGAGCAACTCGTTTCTCTGCTCATAGATCACCCGCCGTTGATCATTGGCAACATCGTCATACTCGAGCAGCTGCTTGCGGATATCGAAGTTATGCGCTTCAACCTTACGCTGTGCATTTTCGATCGCGCGCGAAACAAAGCTGTTTTCAATCGCCTCACCGCGCTCCATGCCCAACCGCGTCATCATCGACTTGACTCGATCCGACGCGAAAATTCGCATCAAATTGTCTTCGAGAGACAGATAGAAACGGCTAGAGCCCGGATCACCCTGACGACCCGATCGCCCACGCAACTGGTTGTCGATACGTCGCGACTCGTGACGCTCAGTGCCGATCACGTGCAGACCGCCAGCGGCGACGACGGCATCGTGCCGCTCCTGCCACGCATCGCGAACCCGCGCGCGTTCCGATTCAGACGCCCCGGCAGGTAGCGCCTCAAGCGCCGCCTCCAGCGAACCGCCGAGTACGATATCGGTTCCGCGACCCGCCATGTTGGTTGCGATCGTCACTCCGCTCGGCAGACCGGCATCAGCAATCACACCCGCTTCGCGCTCATGCTGCTTGGCATTGAGCACATTGAACGGAATCTTGGTCGCCTGAAGCGCATTGGCCAGGCGCTCGGAGCTCTCCACCGAAGCCGTCCCGACGAGGACCGGTTGGCCGCGCTCGTGGCAATCTCGAATGTCCTCGATGATCGCTTCGTATTTCTCGGCATCGGTCAAAAACACCAGATCCTGATGATCGACGCGGGCAAGAGGCCGATTTCCCGGAATCACAACGACTTCAAGGCCATAGATGGTCTGAAACTCATAGGCTTCAGTGTCAGCCGTGCCCGTCATCCCGGCGAGCTTGTCGTACGTCCGGAAATAGTTTTGGAACGTGATCGAGGCCAGAGTTTGGTTTTCTTGCTGAATCGGCAGGCCTTCCTTGGCCTCAATCGCCTGATGCAGACCTTCGGACCAACGCCGTCCCGGCATGACGCGGCCGGTGAACTCGTCAATGATCAAGACCTGTCGATCTCGGACGAGATAGTGCACATCGCGCTGGAACAGCGCATGTGCACGCAGCGCCGCGTTCAAGTGGTGCAGCAACGCAATGCTTGCGGCGTCATACAGGCCCTGCCCCTCAGGTAACAAGCCCGCCTGATGCAACAATTGCTCACACTTCTCCTGGCCATCCTCGGATAGGAACACCTGGCGAGCCTTCTCGTCGACGAAAAAATCGCCCTCCGACTCTTCGTCGACCTGGCGCACGAGCTGGCCCGGAATCGCATTCATCGCCTGATACATTTCTGAACTGTCGCCCGACGGTCCAGAAATAATCAGCGGAGTCCGCGCTTCATCGATCAAGATCGAATCGACCTCATCGATCACTGCAAACGCACGCCCGCGTTGCACCCGCTGATCGGGCTGGAAGGCCATGTTGTCGCGCAAGTAATCAAAACCGAACTCGTTATTGGTCCCGTAGGTAATGTCGCAGGCATAGGCTTCGCGACGCGTGCACGGCACCAAATGCTGAGACTGACCGCCGCTGTCCTGCGCCGCCGGATCAAAACGGAACGACGCGTTGTCCGGACCGAGCCCCCCGGACGTATTGATCACCCCGACCGATAGCCCGAGCGCATGGTAGAGCTGTCCCATCCACGCAGCATCGCGACGGGCCAGATAATCGTTAACCGTGATGACATGCACACCTTGGCCCACCAACGCGTTGAGGACGACGGGCAGCGTTGCGACCAGCGTCTTGCCCTCGCCCGTTCGCATTTCCGCGATGCGGCCATCGTGCAGCACCATGCCGCCGATGAGCTGGACATCGAAATGACGCATGCCGAGGACTCGGCGAGCCATCTCGCGGGTCAGTGCAAAAACCTCGGGCAAATGGGCGTCGCAGCTCGCGTCGGCGTTAGTCAAACCCGCGCGCAGCTCCGCAATTCGCGCACGCAACTGATCATCACTCTGTTTTTCAATCTCGGGCTCGAGCCGATTGATCGCCTCGACGCTGCGACGATAGCGTTTTATTAAGCGATCGTTACGACTTCCGAACAGTTTGCTGAGCAATACCTTCACAGATCCCCCCCGGCCCGGCCGGACGAATGCGATGCACTGAAGCACGAACCGAACCTACGGCCCGCAACGACGACGATCTGAGCGATCGCGCCGACTTTCGAGACGTCTAAAGGATAAACGAATGCGGACGACAACCTCGCGGACGATGTCACGGTGAGGTCGATTCGAGCGAAGCCAAGCTTACAGCCGGCAAAAGTGACGCGGCGACGGGCCGTTTTATCGCTTCTGTCCCCACATGGGTTCAGACTAAACTGTACCAATGGAACCTGTTCAAAACAGTCTAAAACGCTTTCTCGGCGCACACCCTCAGCTCAATGCGCCGCATCCAACGGTGATTTCCGCGCCAGATCGCCTACTCATCGATGACATGCTGATCGCCGCTCTCGGTCTCGAAAAACAACCTGACCCCACAGCCGAAGGAGCAGGAGGCAGTCGCTGCGACCAGTTGCCCCCACAGGCCAATCAACCGCCACGTCTGCGCTGGTGGATACGTGAGCGCATGCTGGTCGTGATGCTCCACGACAAAAGCACATTCTCGATCGCGCGCTTTTTGGTGCGTGAACTACGCCGGCAGCTCGCAACCCTTGGGCATCCGGGAGGGGCAGAGAATGTGCGTTTCCTGTACGACGCGCCCCATCGCGACGCGCCGACGCATCGGGGCTCGCTTGAGCCGCCTGAATCTGTCATCGAGCGTCGCCTCAGTCCTGCCGGCGCCCGCGACCTCGCTACTATAGCGAGTTCGATTGACGACGCATCGCTGTCCGCAGCGCTTCGCCAGCTCGCAAAGCGGCTCGCGCCCCCCGAAACCTCACCGTCGCCTGAACAGGCGCACGGCATCACCGCAAGTCGGCGCTCCACCGCGGTACGCGACTGAATGGTCCCAAAATCTAGAGTCCCGACAAGACAGCCAGGGTCCTGCCGAAGCGGAAGCGATGGCCCGAGCCCACATGGCCGCCTCGATAACCGAGGTCTTTAATCCCCTGAACGTCGCCAAGTCTCGCGTCAACAGTCGGTGGTTTGAACCCAGCAGCCCGCGGGTGACAGTGACTGCGACCAGAAACCCAGGCCCGGCAGCGTCAATGACACACAAAGTTCAAGCACTAGCGCCCACGGGTCCATAAACAATCGGCATCCCGAGGGCCTCGTCGCGCGCGTCGAAGGTCACGTATTCCCACGCTTCGGTGCGCTCACGCAAACCACGAATCAGACGATTATTCAGGTCATGCCCAGACTTATAGCCTGTGAATGCGCCGATAAGACTATGACCAAGAAGGTAAAGATCCCCGACCACGTCAAGAATCTTATGCTTGACGAGCTCGTTGTCGTAACGCAGGCCTTCCTCGTTCAGAATCTTGAAATCATCAAGCACGATAGCGTTATCGAGGCTGCCGCCGAGCGCCAAGTGGTTGGCCCGCAACGCCTCGATATCGCGCATGAATCCGAAGGTTCGCGCCCTAGATACCTCGCGAATGAACGAAGTCGAAGAAAAATCCAGCTCGGCGCGCTGACTGCCACGATCAAACATCGGGTGCTCAAAGTCGATGCAGAACCCAACCTTGAAGCCGTCATAGGGCTCGAGTCGAACCCATTTGTCATCACCCTTGATCTCGATCGTGTCAAGCACACGAATGAAACGCTTAGGCGCGTCCTGCTCCTTGATTCCGGCCGACTGCAAAAGGAACACGAACGGTCCCGCGCTGCCGTCCATGATCGGCACCTCGGGCGCAGACACATCGACGTGCAGATTATCGATACCAAGCCCAGCCACCGCGGACAGCAGATGCTCGACCGTCGACACTCGCACCCCGTCGGCCACGAGAGTCGTTGATAAGCGTGTATCGCCGACATTTTCGGCGCAAGCCGGAATGCAAACCGGCTCATCGAGATCCGTGCGATGGAAGATCACCCCGGTATTAGGCGCGGCCGGACGAAGTGTCAGCGTGACTTTCTTACCAGTGTGAAGGCCGACGCCAGTGGCGCGGATGCTGTTTTTAAGTGTGCGTTGTCGGATCAAGACCTGCGCCCCTCGTTTTCGGGCCAGCGTAGAGCCTCGCCGCTCCGCGCCAGTGAATGACAACATTATTGCAGGAAACCTGGACAAGGGCGAACAGGCTCCGCAGCCGCTGCTTTGGCGACAAACAACACCGACGATCGCGCAATCGCTGCGACTGTTCGACGATGAGCGCCGGAGGTACTCCCGGCGTCGCCGCAGACGCGACATCAAAATCCGGTGACCGTGCCCGGTATCCGCCTAGCCTCGTTGCAATCAATCCGCCTGACGACGCAAAAAAGACGGAATGTCGAGCGTGTCTCCGTGTGCTGGACCGCGCGGATTGTCGCTCTGAGTCGGCACCGAACGGCCACGTGATCCATCATGTCCACCAAAGGCAAAACCATCCGTGCCGGTACGCCCGATCTGCATCGCTTCAGAACGATCGACGATACGGATCTGCGTCCGTGATTTCGACTCGACCATCGCGGCTGGCTGCCCAAGACCCGTGGCAACGAGTGTCACACGCAGTTCATCGCTCATTTCAGGATCAATGACGGTGCCTACGACGACCGTTGCGTCATCGGCGGCCAACGCCCGCACAGCCTCGCCGACTTCTTCAAACTCGCCAACACCCATATCGAGCCCGCCGGTCACGTTGACCAGAATTCCGCGCGCGCCGCGGATATCGATGTCGTCGAGCAGCGGGCTGGCAATCGCGGATTCCGCCGCCATCCGCGCGCGCTCTTCACCGCTGCCCGTGCCCGTACCCATCATCGCCATACCCATTTCGCGCATGACAGCGCGAACGTCAGCAAAGTCGACATTGATCAGGCCCGGACGCGTGATCAGTTCGGAGATCCCCTGAACCGCACCGAACAGCACGTTGTTGGCCGCCTTGAACGCGTCGAGAATGCTCGTGTTCTTGCCGAGAACCGACAACAGTTTTTCATTCGGAATTGTGATCAGCGAATCGACATGCTCGCCAAGGGCCTTGATCCCGCTCATGGCAACCTGCATGCGCTTCTGCCCCTCGAACGGAAACGGCTTGGTCACGACCGCTACGGTCAGGATGCCCATTTCCTTGGCGATCTGCGCCACCACAGGCGCCGCGCCAGTGCCGGTACCACCGCCCATGCCCGAGGTGATGAACACCATGTCCGCGCCATGCAAGACCTCCTGAATGCGTTCGCGATCCTCAAGCGCCGCCTCGCGGCCCACGGCCGGGTCAGCTCCAGCGCCGAGACCCTTGGTGATATCACCGCCGAGCTGAATCAACGTTTTGGCGTCGAGTCCGCGCAGGGCCTGGGCGTCGGTATTGGCGCAAATGAACTCGACGCCCTCGAGATCGGCATGAACCATGTGCTGGACAGCGTTGCCGCCACCACCACCCACACCGATGACCTTGATCGTAGCGTTTTCACTGTAGGTATCCATGAGTTCGAAGTGCATAACATTTCTCCTGGTGGCCGTCTTTGAATGGCAAAAAATCGCTGAATGAACATCAAAAATTTGATCTGAGCGTGGTCTCGAGCTGTCGTGTCGAGCGCTGGCGGACGAGACGTGAGGGGCGATCAAGAATCAGTCCTGATTTTTGAACCCTCTGGGTGGTGATCGTGGACGAGTCATGGTTTTAGGATTCAACGTTTCGGCGTTCTCAAAACAAATCCGCGATGCGCTCGCGCACGCGCTGCCAGATCGTCGGCGGCCGACTTCTCTCGCCGATCTCGTCAGGCCGCCCGCGCTCGGCGTAGCGCAACAAACCCACACCGGTGGAATGCAGAGGACTCGTCAACAAGCCCTGCAGACCTTCAACGCCGATCGGCGATCCGACGCGTACTGGACGCTGAAAAACCTCCTCCGCCAGTTCGGTGACGCCTTCGATTCGGGCGCCCCCCCCGGTCAGCACCATGCCTGTCGGGATGCGGTGATCGACGCCGGCTCGTTTGAGCTCGAGCAAGATCTGCTCGAATAACTCTTCATAGCGGGGCTCGACCACCGACGCCAACATCTGTCGCGACAGACGGCGAGCCGGGCGATCGCCGACGCCCGGCACCTCGAGTTCATGGGCAGGATCCGCGAGCGAACGCAACGCGCAGGCATAGCGGGTCTTGATGTCCTCGGCGTAGGCCGTCGGCGTCTGTAACGCGATCGCAATGTCGTTCGTCACTTGATCGCCAGCGACCGGCAAAACGGCCGAATGCTCAAGGGCTCCGTTGATCCACACGGCGATATCGGTGGTGCCAGCGCCAATATCGACCAAACAAACGCCGAGATCGCGCTCGTCGTCGGTCAACACCGCGTGGCTTGAGGCCAACGACGCCAGTGTCAAACCTTCGACCTGTAGCCCACAGCGCTCGACACATTTCGCAATGTTCTGCGTCGCGGACACGGCGGCCGTGACGAGGTGAACGCGTGCCTCCAGACGCACGCCAGCCATCCCGATCGGATTGCGTATCCCGCCGTCTTTATCGAGGATGTATTCCTGCGGGATCACATGAAGAATGCGCTGGTCGGCTGGAATCGCGAGGGCGCGGGCTGCATCGATCACGCGATCGAGGTCACTCGGACGCACCTCGCCATCCTGAATCGCCACCACGCCGATCGAGTTGTAGGCGCGCAAGTGCGCGCCGCTAATTGCGGTGTGGACTGCATGTACCTGGGCCTCGGCCATTTGCTCGGCCTCTCGCACCGCCTGCTGAATGGCTTGGGTCGTAGCGTCGATATGCACGACTACGCCCTTCTTCAGGCCCTTGCTCGGGGCGCGACCGATACCAACGACGCGAAGGTTCGACGGCGCCACTCCGCCCTCACGCGCACCCACAACCGTCGGCAATTCACCGATGATCGCTTCGACACGATCGGTGCCGATATCAAGCGCCACGATCAGCTCCGCATCGCGTCGTGCTTGTGTCTTGTTGACTTCGCGTTCCAGGGGGTCACTCCTTCGACGAAGATTCGTCGTCCTTGCGGGCGGCGAACGCCACAGCGGCGCCGTGCGCATACCGAAGATCAACGCGCACCGGTCGGGCATCGGCGCGCAACGTCTGTAGACGGGGCCACAGGGCGGCGATCCGCTCGACTCGCTTCAAGTCAAGATCGCGCCCCATCGCGATTTCCACGCCGCCAGTCAGCTCGATCGTCCAGGCGCCGCGCTCCGACTGGCGAATTCCGACGACTTCCAGTCCTGCATCGCCGAGCTGCGACGACACGAACAGAAACCGCTGAACCATCGATGCCTCGCTACCATCTGGCCCCGACAGAGCAGGTAAACCCGCATAGCGCGACTGATCGACCGGACCGAAGGCGCGTCCAAAGCGATCAATCAAGGCGTCGTCGCGCCAACGCGCCACCGGCCACCGCTCAACGACTGCCACTTCAATACGGCCCGGCCAGACCCGACGCACGTCAGCATCAGCGACCCACGGCTCGCTGAGTGCTCGTCGACGCACTGCTGCCAAATCGGTTGCAAAAAAACCATCAACCACTGGCTCGAGTCGCTGGACAAGGACGTCTGCAGAAATCTCGACGAGCGGCGCACGAGAGGCGATGACATAGGCTTGAGCATCAGGGTCGAAAGACCGATACGCCCCGGTCGTCCACGCCGACCAGCCGGCAACGATTGCAACCCCAAAAGCGACACCTATCAGCGCCCAGCTGCCTGCGCCAAAAACCTGTGTCCCATGCATCAGCCACTGCGCACGCCGCTCAGCGGCCGGTACGCGGCGCACTGCACCACGACGCGGCCGACTATCCGAACCGGAGTCGGCGTAATGCGCTGCGCGGCCGAATCGTTCGCGCCTCATGTCTCGACCCCTGGCTCGCCTTGATTCTCAGCGGCCGAGCCCTCTCTCGGAGAGCGA
The DNA here is from genome assembly GCA_046299415.1 of Thioalkalivibrionaceae bacterium. Taxonomy (GTDB): domain Bacteria; phylum Pseudomonadota; class Gammaproteobacteria; order Ectothiorhodospirales; family Ectothiorhodospiraceae; genus JBKBII01. The sequence goes on from JBKBII010000003.1 coordinate 171,972, forward strand.
CAAGACGCCGACTCAATCACTGGCCCAGCCGGTTCCGCCTCGCGAACCGTTGCCAAGATCTCGACGCACAGGCGTGCAAAATCCCATCCGATCGCTGTCGCGGCCTTCGGCACCAACGAGTGATCGGTCATGCCCGGGGCTGTGTTGATCTCGAGCAAGAACAAGCGCCCAGCGCCGTCGCGCAAAAAGTCGACACGCCCCCAGCCACTCGCCCCAAGAGCGACAAACGCCGAGCGCGCAAGCCGTGCCATCGTCGCAAGCTCATCGTTCGACAAGTCAGGTGGGCAGACGTACCGCGTGCGATCGGAAACGTATTTCGCGTCGTAGTCGTAGAACCCACCCTCGACGATGATCTCGACCGGCGGCAACACACGATCGCCTACAATCCCCACGGTGAATTCACGCCCCTCGAGGTACCGTTCGACCAGGATCTCACCAGGGAAGCGAGCCGCGTCGAAGACGGCCTGAGCCCACTCGGCAGCGCTTGTGACGATATGAACGCCCAACGATGAGCCCGCGGCTGCAGGCTTGACCACCACAGGCCACGGACCGACTCTGCGATCAATACCGTCACCCGGCACATCATCGATCAGCGCCTCAAGCCATTGCTCCAACTCATTTTCGAGCGGGCTATCAATCGCGGTCACCCGGGGTCGAGGTGGCCTTGAGGACGACTCGCCAGACTCATCCACGGCCGCATGACGCGACACCACTCGATACGGGACCACCGGTAATCCAGCCCCGGCCCAGATTCGTTTGCAGGCCAATTTATCCATGCCGATCGCGGAAGCCGCGACCCCCGATCCGGTGTAGGGCAAGCCTGCCAGCGACAGACAGGCCTGGACGGTGCCATCTTCGCCAGCGCCACCGTGCAAAACGAGAAAGACCAAGGGCCTCGGCTCGTCCACCGCGGCAAGAATCGACTCGATCAGACGCGGACCGCCATCCCAATCCACGCCCACGGCCTCGACGCCGGCGCGCTTGAGACCACCTAGCACGGCGCGTCCGGAAGCCAACGAGACCTCGCGCTCATCCGATGCGCCGCCCATCAACACGACGACAGGCTGTCCCCGAACGCCTGAATGCGCAGCGCTCGGTGTCGACGTCGGGTCTTTTACATCGTCAGTTTCGACGGCAGTGTTTCGTTTTCGGCCTTCACCCGGCAACGGAAGCGCGCCGAACGCCGGCTTTGAGTCAATCGCACCGCGAGCCGCGCCCGCTCGCCCGAGGATTCGCACCTCAGGATCCAGCGTCACCCCAAAGCGTCGATGAACCGCCGATCGCACCTGCGTGATCAAGGTTTCGATATCGCGAGCGCTTGCAGCGCCGTCGTGCACGATAAAGTTCGCGTGCTTCTCCGATACCCAGGCACCGCCAACACGCAAACCTTTCAGCCCCGCAGCCTCGATCAGTCGGCCCGCGTGATCACCCGGCGGATTACGAAAGACCGAACCGCAAGACGGCTGCCCCTGCGGCTGTCGTTCTGCGCGCTCGCGCAACAACGCGCGGATTTTGTTTTCAACCGAGGCTCGCGCCGCAAAACCGGGTGCTTCCAAGCGCAACGTGACCGCCACCCACACTGCGTCAACCAACGCTTGTTCGATTGCGACCACAGAGCGATACGACGCGGCAAATGCGTCTACGGGACGCGTCAAAACCTGACCCGACCGAGTCACCAAATCGACTGACTCGACCAGGCGCCACGTCTCGCCACCCCAAGCGCCGGCGTTCATTGCCAAGGCGCCTCCAACCGTTCCGGGGATGCCGGCAAAGAACTCAAGTCCGCTCAATCCCTCGCGCGCGGCGAATCGTGCCGCCTGCGCGCACGCCAATCCGGCTTCGAGGCGAATCCGCGGGCCATCGAGGCGCGCCTTCGCGTTCAGGCGGCGCAGCGACACCGCCAATCCGTCGAGCCCACCATCGCGAATCAGAACGTTGGAACCCAAGCCCAGAACGGTACAGGGTACATCGCGCGGCACCGCCGCCAAACACGAGGCCAGAGCCGCAATATCAGCCGGCTCAAACCACCACTCGGCCGGACCGCCCACGCGCCATGATGTGCGCTCAGCCAGACTGACTTCCCCAAGCAACCCAGGGCAAGCACCGACCCAAGTCGGCACCTCATCTTTAATCCGACAACCATCATGCCGATCAAAGGTATCGGATGACGTCGACAAGGCTTGACGTTCAGCGCTCACCGTGCCCCCCGTCCGCGAGCCCCTGCGCGATGCGTCCGATATCTCCCGCGCCCTGCAACAACAAAACGTCGCCATCCTCAAGCAGGTCGCCGAGAACGGCCTCAAGCATCGCCACCTCTGGGACAAACACGGGCTCGACTCGCCCCCGCACTCGGATCGCTCGCGCCAGCGCACGGCCATCGGCGTGTTCGATCGGGGTCTCACCGGCGGCATAAACGTCGAGCAACACCAACACGTCTGCGGCCGACAGGACGTCAACGAAATCCTCAAAGAGATCGCGGGTTCGGGTGTATCGATGCGGTTGAAACACCGTCACCAAGCGCCGCCCCGGAAAGGCCCCGCGAGCGGCCTCGAGCGTCACTGCCACCTCGGTCGGATGGTGACCGTAGTCGTCGACGAGCGTCACCGCATGCCCATCAAACCAGAGATCGCGTACTGCAAAACGACGTCCGATCCCCTGAAAACCTGCCAAAGCCCGCTGAACCGCATCGGTAGGCACATCGAACTCGCGCGCCACCGCGATTGCCGCCAAGGCATTTTGAACATTGTGGCGACCGGGCAGATTCAACTCGACATCGAAGCGCTCGCCATCGACAGCCACCTCGATTTGCGCAGTCAGGCCCGTGTAGCGCGCGCGCAGGGCACGAACCTGCGCGTCCTCGGCAAAACCGTAGGTCACACGTGGCCGCTGAATCGCCGCAGCGATCGTCCGAACCTCCGGATCATCGATACCCAGCACCGCGAGCCCGTAGAACGGCAGGTGATGTAAAAACTCGCAAAACGTCTCGCGCAACCGACCAAAATCGCCGCCATAGGTCGCGAGATGGTCCGCCTCAACATTCGTCACCACCGCGATCATCGGCTGCAAATGCAAAAACGACGCGTCCGACTCATCGGCCTCAGCGACCAGAATCTCGCCACTACCCAGCGCGGAATGCGCCGCGCTCGAGTTCAGACGGCCACCGATCACATACGTCGGATCGAGGTCCGCCTCGGCGAGCACACTCGCAATCAAACTCGTAGTCGTCGTCTTGCCGTGCGTCCCAGCGACAGCGACACCAAAACGAAAACGCATCAATTCGGCCAGCATCTCGGCGCGGCGCACTACCGGAATTCCTGCCGTCTGTGCGGCGCGCCACTCAGGATTCGATGAGTCGACCGCACTCGAAACGACGACCGCGTCAACGCCCTCGACATGGCCCGCGTCGTGACCGATTGAAATGCAAATCCCGAGTGCCTCGAGACGACGAGTCATCGCGCCCGCGACGATATCCGAACCCGACACTTGATATCCGAGCTGATGCAAGACTTCGGCAATACCGCCCATGCCGGCACCACCGATGCCGACAAAGTGCATCCGACGTACGCGACGCATGGCCGCCGCCCGGCTGTAATCACGCACGCCCGGGCGCAGTGACAAACGCGCCTGTACTGACTCAGTCGCCACCAGAGATTCTTTTTTCACGCGTCACCTCCGGAGCCATCGCACCGGCGCGAACTCTTTCCGTTCCTGTTTTCGGAACCGAGTTCTTGAGGGCGTTCATCTGCGCTTATTTCGCGCTGGCGCACCCGTTCGGTGCTGCGCGAAGCGTCACAGCCGGCGCGCCTCCTATCGACAAGGCCAGCCCCGACGCGCGCCCTACTGACGGGGTCGATATCCGCGAGCGCCTCGACCCGATCAGCGATCCTGGCTGCAGCAGTGGGCCGATGGCACGCGCGCATGGCCGCAGCGCGTTCTTCGAGTTCGCACCGATCCAACCCATCCCACCATTGCAACAGGCGCGTCGCGTCTAACTCCGAATCGCGCATACGCCACGCTGCACCGGCTGCAACAAACGCCTCGGCATTCGCAAACTGGTGGTCGTCAACCGCATGGGGATAAGGAATCAACAGCGCGGCGCGACCCGCCGCCGCCAACTCGGACACTGTCAAGGCTCCAGCGCGACACAGCACCACATCGGCCCACGTCAACGCCGCAGCCATGTCGTCGATAAAAGCTGTCACTTGCGCCGAGTCACCCGCATCACTTCGATGCTCGGGAACCGTCATCGCTGCCTGGCCCTCGTGACCTTCTGCCACAGACACATCTGCATCAGGCTCAACCACCGAGTTAGACGACACTTGTCCGGCACACACAGACCATCCGACCGCGGCATATGCCGCCAGCGTTTCCTCGTATCCGCGAGCGCCGGCCTGGTGCCACACCACCGGGCGTCGATCGGCGGGCAAATCGGCAAAAGCCAACGGCACCGTCGTATTGAGCCGACGCGCCCCCAGACTGCCCCCAAGCACGAGCAATCGCAGCGGCCCCGCGTGCTTTCCGGAGTAGGGAGGGACTGCCTCGATCGACGCACGCACCGGGTTTCCAACCACCTCGGCCGGCTTCCCGCGCAACATCAAACCTGAATCCGGAAATGCCGCAAGCACCGCATCGGCAACACGACTCAACAGACGGTTGGTTCGTCCAGCAACTGCATTTTGCTCGTGCACGATCAGCGGCACCGAAAGCGCTGATGCCATGACGCCACCCGGCCCCGCGGCAAAACCGCCAAATGCGATGGCAGCCTTCGGGCGACGCCGCAATGTCAGTGCCAAAGCGGCCCACAGCGACACACCCAAGGTCCACGGCGCCATCATCAACCGCTTCCAACCCGCATCACGCAGGCCGCGAACCGGCAAACGATGTAGCGGGATCCCCGCGGCAGGGACGAGATCGTTTTCAAGTCCGTGACGACTACCGACCCACTCGACTCGCCAGCCCCTTGCACGCAGCTCAGCGGCCAGGGCCAAGCCCGGAAACACATGCCCACCCGTTCCGCCCGCCAGCACAAAAGCCAAAGGCGCATCGTCGCGCGCGGCGGGCGCCTCGGGCGAATTCAACGCGGTGCGCTCGATCGACATCATTTGCGCCCCCGCGAAATCGCCGCGCCAACGGAGTCGGAACGGCGTTCGCGCAGCAACGCCGGCTCACTGGCTGCCTCCGACATCAGAGGACCCCGCGCCGTCTCCAACGCCTCGACAGGGGTTTCAGGCCCAGCGTTTCGCAACACCATTTGCGCCTCGTGATGAATGCGCATGACCAAGCCCACAGCCACCAACGTGACCACCAACGAGCTACCGCCATAACTCATCAACGGCAAGGTCAGCCCCTTGGTTGGCAACACCCCCATGTTCACGCCGATATGCAGGATCGTCTGCAGGCCGATCCAAATCGACACCCCAGCGGTGACGTGGGCCCCAAATGCCAGCCCTGCGCGATCCGCGAGCTGCGCCACTGAAAACATCCGCATCACCAACAGCACGTACAACGCCATCAGCACGATGACACCGACGAACCCAAACTCCTCGGCAAACACGGCAAACAGAAAATCGTTATGCGCCTCAGGCAGGTAGAACAGCTTCTGCACGCTGTTCCCCAAACCCTGGCCCCACCATGACCCCGAACCAATCGCAATCAGCGACTGTGTCAACTGGAAACCTGTCGCGAAAGGGTCCTGCCAAGGATCGAGAAACGCCGTCACCCGTGCCACCCGATAGGGCGCCGCCGCGGCGACAAAGCCCGCGACCACCAGCGCAGCACCGGCCATGACCAAAAATTGGTACAGCTTGGCGCCGGCGAGGAACAACATCCCCATGCCGATCGCCGCCAGCACGAAAGCCGCGCCAAAATCGGGCTGCATCAACAGCAGCGCGGCCAGAGCACCGACGACGATCAGCGGCAACAGAAAGCCCGAAAACCGCAGGCGCAGCCGCGTGTACTGACGGACGATGTAACTCGCCAGATACACGATCAAAAGCAGTTTTACTGGCTCCGAGACCTGCACATTTACAGGCCCCAACGGAATCCAGCGCGTCGCGCCATTGACCGTCGAGCCAACGCCCGGCACCAACACCAGCACCAGCAACGCGACCGATGCGAGCAAGGCCAAAGCGCCGAACCGCTCGATGCGGTCGATCGGCGTCAACCAGACCACCAGCAGTGCGGCAAACCCCACAGCTGCGAACAACACCTGTCGCGTCAGGAAGTAGTACGGATTGCCGGTCAAACGATCGGCAACGTCGAGCGATGCCGACCCCACCATCACCAGACCCAGCAGAACAATCGCGATCATCGCGCCGACTAAAGTCAGGTCGAGCTGTGGTTGCCGCGGAACTTCGAAACCGATACCGCTCAGCGACCAGCCCGGACCAGACGTTAGACGTACAGCCGCTACCCGCGCACGACCTCGACCGAAGCGAAACCCCAGACTCTGACGCGACCCTTTGGACGTTGTTCGGCTCATGCCCGTCCTCCAGCACCATCAGTGGCAGGCGCAGCCTCGGCGTGACGCGCGCAACGTGCTCTCGCGCAAGCCGCAAAGACATCACCGCGCTCGCTGTAGCTCGAGAACTGATCAAGGCTCGCGCACGCCGGACTGAGCAACACGACATCACCCGGTAGAGCCCAATCAGCGGCGAGCTCGACGGCCTGTCCCAGGCTCTCCGCGCACTGCACCGGCAACGCCTCGCGCAACGCCGCCGCGAGACGATCTGCGTCAACACCGATCAACACCGCCCCACGAACACGACCGACAGCGGCCTCGGCCAACGGTGAAAAATCCTGCCCCTTGCCCTGTCCGCCAGCGATCAACACGACCGGCGCATCGAGCCCGGCCAATGCGGCCAGCGTCGCGCCAACATTCGTTGCCTTGGAGTCATCGACGAACCGCACACCGCCGGCCTCCGCGACCGTCCGGCAGCGATGGGGCAAGCCTGCAAAGTCCCGCAAAACCTGACGTAAAGCCGACAGATCATCCACCGAGACGTACGGCCAGACCAAAGCCAGCGCCGCGGCCGCATTCAGCGCGTTGTGCCTGCCGATCAGCGCCAATTCGGACGTCGGCATCAACCGCTCGCCAGCGGCGACGATCCAGTCCGCGCGATCCAAACGGACCACGCCAAAATCCAGTGATCGATCAGAGTGACGGACCTGAGTCGCGCATACTGGCGCGGCGTTTGCCGATAAGTCATCAATGGGCGTCGAATTGTCATCGACGACATCGATGGTCTCGACGTCTTCGGCCGCAGTCGCAATCGTTTCGGCGCGAATGCGAGCAGTCGCTGGATCACGCGAGGCAAAGACCAGCCGTTTCGCACCGGGCACGATACGGGCTTTTGCCGCCGCGTAGGCCGCCATATCGGGATGGCGATCGAGGTGATCCTCCGAGATATTCAGAATCGCCGCCGCCTCAAAAGTCGCCGGGGCATTGATTTCGAGCTGAAAAGACGACAACTCGAGAACCACGATCTCGCCCGGCTCATCTAATAACTCGAGGATCGGACGACCGATATTCCCGCCGACGGCGGGACGACGCCCGATCGCACGCAACAACTCACCGACAAGCTCAGTGACGGTGCTCTTGCCATTCGAGCCGGTAATTCCGATTCGAGGCCGCCGGTCACGCGCCACAAACCGATCGAGCTCACTGCCAAAGCGAACGCCGTTAGCTCGCCACTGCTGCAACGGCGGTGTACGCGGATCGACCCCCGGGGACAACCACACCGCGCGCGGAAACACTCCATCCTCGGTCGCGGCATCCGACAACCGACCACCCCAGCACTGCCACCACTCGTCGCCCCACTCAAGGGCCAACGGTTGAAGGCCTGGCGGCTCCTCGCGCGTGTCGAACCATACGAACGGTTCACCCGCCGCCCGCAGGTCGCGCGCCAATGCACGCCCCGTTGCGCCGACACCCACGACAACCGCAGCATCAGCACGCACGTGCGCGCAGGGCCGCGCGCCCCCGGAACTCAACGATGCGACTGGAGGTGAAGACACGGTCATCAGCGCACCTTCAGCGTCGCGAGACCGATCAACACAAAGATCACCGTCAAAATCCAGAAACGCACGATGACCTTCGGCTCGGGCCAACCTTTCAATTCGAAATGGTGATGCAAAGGCGCCATGCGGAAAACGCGTCGGCCCGTCGTTTTGAACGACGCCACCTGCAACATCACGGACAGGGTTTCGAGCACAAAAACACCACCCATGATCAGCAGCACGACTTCCTGGCGTGAAACGATCGCCAGCATCCCCAGTGCGGCGCCCAGCGCCAAAGCGCCAACATCACCCATGAAGACCTGCGCCGGATACGCGTTGAACCACAGGAAACCGAGTCCGGAGCCGACCAGCGCAGCTGCAAAAATCGCCAATTCGCCCGCGCCCGGGATCGACGGAATCTGCAGATACGCCGCAAACACAGCATGGCCCGCAGCGTAGGTAAAGACACCCAACGCGCCAGCGACCAGCACTGCCGGCAAGATCGCCAAACCATCGAGGCCATCGGTCAAATTGACCGCATTCGAACTGCCCACGACCACGAGCCAGACCAGAGGCACCAACCACCAACCGAGAAACAGCGTCGCGTCCTTGAACACGGGCAGGTAGAACGTCAATTCGGCCGGCGTCGACGCCGTCAGCACGAGCATGACTCCGGCCCCCAACGCGATAATCGACTGCCAGAGGAACTTGCCACGCGCCGACAGGCCCCTCGAATTGCCGTAACGCAGTTTCAAATAATCGTCGTAACCACCGACCGCCCCGAATGCGACCGTCGTACCCAGAACCAACCACACATACCGATTTGAGAGATCCGTCCACAACACTGTAGCGACGACCAGCGCGACCAGAATCATCAAGCCGCCCATCGTCGGCGTACCGGCTTTTTTAAGATGACTCTGTGGGCCATCCGTCCGAATCGTCTGACCGATCTTCCAAGCAGTCAGCTGACGAATCACCATGGGCCCAACAAACAATGCGATCGTCAAAGCCGTAATGACCGCGGCGATCGCTCGCACGGTGATGTACTGGAAAACCGCCATGAAGCGGAATGAATCCGCCAACCACTCGACGAACCAAAGCATCATGACCGCACGCTCCCTTCCGCTGCGGGCGTTTGGCCAAGCGCGGTATCAAACTGTTTGGAGTCAAGCCTCAAACGCTGCAAAACGGCTTCGAGACCAGCGCTTCTCGAGCCTTTGATCAGAACGGAATCGCCGGCCTTCAAGAATTGATCCAATGCTTCGCCAGCCGCGTCGGGCGAGCCAAAATCGAGTGCACCGTCGCCAAACGCTCGAGCGGCATGTGCGGCCCAATCACCCACCGCCCACAGGCTGTCAAGCCCCCGATCGCGAGCCAGCCGACCCATCTCCGCATGCGCGACGGCCGCGTCGTCACCGAGCTCTGCCATCGTCCCAAGCACGAGCACACGCCGACCGGAATGCGGCTCGGCGCGATCGCCATCTGCGCCAACCGGCTTCACGAAATCACGATCACGGATCGGGGGTGAGCTTTCGAGCAAAGCGTCGATGCCTGCGATCACCGAGTCTGGATTGGCGTTATAGGTGTCGTCGATCACGACCGCGCCACTAACGTGACGTCGCTGCACGTAGCGGCCTGCGATGGGCCGCCAACGCTGCAATCCACGTTCAATCGTCGCGAGTGGAACCCCAAGCGCGCTCGCGATCGCCACCACCATCAAGGCATTCGCTGCAACGTGCCGGCCCGGCACCGCCAAATCGATATGCGCCGACACGACTTCCCCCGTGTCAGCGGGCGCATGCATCACTCGCAACCCAGCCGGAGATACAAACTGCCCGACCCAGATCGGCTCTCCAGCGCTCATGTCACCGTCAGCACACTTGAGGCCTGACGGCCCTGAGACCGCACGGCCGTCACCAGCCGCGACTGCGTCCATGGCTTCTTTTTTATCGGCAAGCAAACGAGCACCAACGATCGCGGCACCTTTGGCAGCAGCACGATGCCGCCACGCCGGTGCAAAGCGGTCGGCATCATTGATGACGGCGATTCCGCCAGCACTCAGCGCGTCGTACATCTCGCCTTTGCCCTGACCGACGCCCTCGAGCGAGCCGAAACCCTCGAGATGAGCGTGTCCCGCGTTCGTCACCACACCCAAGTCGGGGCGGGCCGTCGCGGCCAAAGTGGCGATTTCACCGACATGGTTTGCACCCATCTCGATCACGGCGAAGTCATGCTTGGGCTCAAGCCGCAGCAACGTGAGCGGAACGCCGATGTGGTTATTTAGGTTCCCCTTGGTCGCCAAAGTGGGGCCAACCAGTTCGAGCACGGCCCGCAGCATCTCCTTCGTGCTCGTCTTGCCGTTCGAGCCCGTGATGCCGATGACTCGCGCCGACATTCGTGTCCGCCACAGCGCAGCCAGCTGCTGCAGGGCAACCAGCGAATCTGGCACGACCCACTGCGGCAAATCAATCGGCAATTCACGCTCGACGATCGCGCCCGCGACAACGCCGATCAAGCGCTGATCGACATGGTCGTGCGCATCGAACCGCTCGCCGCGCAAAGCAACGAACACCGGCCGCGCACCGTCAGCCGTATCAGGGATGACCACGTTCGCGCTTTCACGCAAAGGCCGGCTCGAAGTCGAGGGCGGCGCAAGCAGACGCCGTGTATCCGTCGCAACGCCCTGAAAATCGAAGCCCGTGCCGCTCGACACCTGATGATCACCGTTTCGCAACCAAGACGGCCCCGCCGCCCGCGCACCGAGCCAATCGCCGAGTTCATGCCAGGCCCCGCGAATCATGCCGCCTCCCCAGCACAGGCATCGAGCGCACCATCCACACCAACGTATTGCAGGCCAATGACGCGCACCGGGGCGGACCTGCGCAGCGCATGGGTCCTCGACGCGGCTTCGAGCAGCAAGCGACCAACGCGACGAACGGTACAATCCGAATTGGTCTTGGCGCGGTGGCTTAACGTGGATTTGGGCCATTCGAATTTGTAAGCCGACCTAGTGCCAGTCGCGCGATCGTTCGAAGCAGCGAACCGCGCCGCCGAGGCCAGCTCAACAACAAACGCGCGATCGGAATGCTCGTGACGTTCGCCACCGATCCACTGACCGGTCTCGTGGCCCTTCCCGGCGACAAGCACGAAGTCGCCCGGTCGCGCCATAGCGACGGCGCCGGCGATCGCGTCACGCCGATTCGCACACTCCTTAATCATGCGGGCTCGTCTCAATGGCTCAGCCTGCGCGCCCGCTAAAATGGCCGCGCGGATCGCCGCCGGTGATTCACTTCTAGGGTTGTCATCGGTGACCCAAACGACATCGGCGAGGCGTGCTGCGACCGCTCCCATCAACGGCCGTTTTGCGACGTCGCGATCACCGCCGCAGCCCATCACGCAAATTATTTCGGCGCCATCACACGCAACGTGCTCGGACAAAGTCAGCAACGTCGCATTGAGTGCACCCGGCGTATGCGCATAGTCGACGACGACGTTGACGCCGGCGACGACGAACCGCTCCATCCGACCAGGTACCGCTGGCAAATCGACCAGAACCGGTACCGATACCGCGAAAAGTGTTGCCAGTACGTCATCGGCGGCGACGGCGCACGGATACGCCCGTCCGTCGATGACAGCGCACACCGCAGCCAACGCCGCGGCAACGTTCTCGGCCTGAAACCGCCCTAGAGCCGGCAGCGTGAAGGACAGCGTCTCCGCATCACGACCGACGTCATGCCCGGAGGCAGGCGTCGCACTCGTCGTCTCGCCCGCCAAGGCCGTCACATCAAAATCGTGACTCAACCCAATCGCGCCGGGACCCTGCGCAGGCGGCGCCACCGTCGAACCCAACCTCAATGGTCGCCAACCCTCGGCCTCGCCTCGCCACAATCGCAGCGTCAAATTCAGGCCTTCAGCGGTTGGACACACCGATGTCACTTCGACGACACCGGCGCCGGCGACTGGCCCGAGTCCGAGCCCGACTGATCCGACGCCAATCTCATCAGCATCCTGCGCTAAACGACGACCCACGCTGTAGCCCCACAGGCGAAAGCCCGCCTCGGGCACCGCGTCGTTACCGAGCGCCGCTTCATTAACCGACGCATCCAACGCGGACCGCCACAACGAACGACCGAAGGAGTCATCCAGATTCACGACCCATCGTCCTGTGGGTGTGTAATCGCGGAACAGGCGTGCCTTGGCCGCGGCGTAGGCCTCGAGCGAGCCGTGATAGTCGAGATGATCGTGCCCAAGCTGCGTCAAGACGGCGACATCGAGCGAAAGGCCATCTAGACGGCCCTGATCCAGCGCGTGAGACGACGCCTCCATCACCACAGCCTGCGCATCAGCGAGGCTCGCGCGACGCAATAGCCGCCGCAGCTCAATCCGATCGGGCGTCGTCAACGGTGTGTGCACCTGCGTCGCGACTGCCTCGCGAACGGCCGGCGCAGGCCCCGCGCCTAGCGTACCCACCACCCAAGTCGATGAAACGGCCCGTCGGCTTGTGACTTCCCGACCACTCACGACTCCTCGGCGATTGATCTCAACCTCCTGCGCGCGCGACCTGTATCGACCCAAAGCACCATCAAGCAGAGCCGCAATCCAATGCGCGGTCGTGGTCTTGCCATCGGTCCCTGTCACAGCAACCAGAACGCCGACATCCGGGTCTCCAAATCCACCCTGAGGGCTCGCCGCTGAGTCGTTCTCCGCTGTGTAAACCGTTGCCTTGGCGGCACCATCAGCCCCTGCGCGAGACTGTCGAGAACCACGCCGGCCGAACGCCGGAAGCCCCTCGAAAACGTCAACAATCCGAGGTACCGCCTGTGTCAGGTTGGGCAATCCAATTATGGGCGCAGAAACCGCCTCCGAAGATTCCTCGACCAACTCGCGAACCCAATCAAAGTCAGCGGTATCGCAGAACACAGCGACCGCACCCCGCGACAGCGCCGCGATCGCATATCGAGCACCGTGCCGCGATCGCTCTGCATCATCACGAACTGCCGGCAACGCGAGAAACCCCATCCCCGGGACGATTCGACGCGAATCATGGTCGACCCCGCGCAACTTGAGTGCGTCGATCGAGCCGTCGTCGCTCGCCGACTCGGGCGAGACCGCGACAATCCGCAAGCCCGCCTCGGCGAGACCGGCTTTCAAAGGGACCGATTGAGCGACACCATCAATGACGCGCGACCGATTCTCTTGCGTGGACACTTGCGTCATTGCCGCCCTCCCACGAGGCCCAAGCCTTGGGGCAGACGGGCAGCCAGTGTGTCATTCCTATTCACCCCTGCGGCGGGCGCATCGACGGGCTCGCCCAGAACGATCTTCATTCCCTCGCCGGGAAGCGCATCAGGCGTGACGCCGTACAACGCAAGCGCGCGCTCGACCACCGCGGCAAAGACCGGTGCCGCAACGACGCCCCCGTAGTACTCGCCAGCCCCGGGTTCATCGATCATGACGGCCATCACAAAGCGTGGCCGCGAGGCGGGCGCGAGGCCGATGAATACCGAGCGGTAGCGATCCTCGCTGTAGCCTCCGACACCGGCTTTGCGCGACGTCCCGGTCTTGCCCGCAACCCGATAACCGCGAATCGCCGCCTGACGCGCTGTCCCGTGAATGCTGATCGTGCGCTCCATCATTTCGAGCACACGATCAGCCGTTTCGCCACCCATGGCCTGAACCGGCTCACGGGGATCGTCGGCGAGCTCGACCAACGTCAAGGGCAAGCGAACACCGTGATTGGCGAACGGCAGATACGCCGCTGCAAGCTGTGCGAGAGAGGTCGACAGACCGTAGCCATAACTCATCGTGGCGTGCTCGACACGCCGCCAAGTGGTGAAGTCGCGCAACAACCCGGCCGCCTCACCCGGCAGGGGCAGGCCCGTGCGCTCACCGAGACCCACGCGCTGCAGCGCCGCCCAGTACTCGCCCGGGCTCATGGCAAAGGCGAGTTGCGTCGCGCCCACGTTCGATGATCGAGCGATCAGCGTCGCAAGATCGATCGATCCGTAATTACGGAAATCTCGAACCGTGAGCGTTCCGACCCGCATCGTTCCCGGCGACGTATGCAACACTGCATCAGGCCTCACGACACCCGCATCCAAAGCCGCGGCAACGGTCAGAGGCTTGATCACCGAGCCCGGCTCAAACGCATCCGTTACCACCTGGTTACGCAATCGGCGCGGATCGAGGCTGGCGCGATCGTTGGGATTTCCAGTGGGCATGCTGACCATCGCCAACACTTCACCTGAGCGCGCATCAAGCAAGATCGCTGCACCACCCTTGGCCTTGTGGCGCTCGACCTGATTCTTGAGCTCTAGATGCGCGACATACTGCAAGCGCTGATCGATGGTCAGGCGCAACTCCCGGCCATGCTGAACGGAACGCAGTTGCGCTACATCGCGGGCATGCCGGCCATGACGGTCACGCACAACGCGCTTGGCCCCGTCACTACCGGTCAGCCAACTATCGAATACCGCCTCGACACCCTCGATGCCGCGTTCATCGATGTTCGCGAGACCCACGATCTGAGCGGCCGACTCACCATGCGGATAGAAACGTCGGTACTCGCGTTGGGCATGCACACCAGCAATACGCAGCGCGAGGACACTCTCAGCAGCCTCGGGCGACAACTGCCGTTGCACCCAGACAAACTCCCGGCCAGCCCGACCGCGCAAAAAATGTTCCAGTTCGTCAGGATCACGCGACAGTGCTGTCGCCAGGCGCTGAACGCCACCCGGCTGCGCGAGGACCGTCGTGGGATGAGCCCAAATGGAGTCCACCGGTGCCGACATCGCGAGAATTTCGCCGTTGCGATCGACGATTGGGCCGCGCATCGCCACATCGGGCAAGGTTCTGACGTGTCGCGCATCGCCCTCACCCTGAAGAAAATCACGCTGCAGCACCTGTAAATCGATTGCACGCACGATCAGCACCACGACGCAGACCGCCAGTCCCGCACCGATCACCGCAAGCCGCCAGCGCGGCAACTCCCGCTTCAGCGCGCCCATGCGGAACCCTCCACAAATATCGTGTCGGCCACCTCGGGGCGACGCATGCCAGCCTCTTCCAGCGCTTTGCGCTCGATCCGGGACGGGGCGGCCCACACTGCCAACTCCAGCTGCAGGCGAGTCCACTCCACCTCGAGTTGAGTGCGGGCCTCAAGCCGGTTCTGCTGCTCGACCAACCACTGCCGTGACTCATGCTTGGCGGCCACCATCGACAACGCCGATGCGAATACGCCGGCGAGAAGCACACCAATCATGATGATGCGCACAATCACGCGACACGCTCCGCAATGCGCAACGTGGCCGAACGCGACCGGGGATTGCGCACCAATTCGGCAGCGCTGGCGCGCACCGCGCCCGTGATGGCACGCAAATCGTGACGCGGCGCCGGCAACCACGGCGCATTACGCGCGAGACGGCGAGCATCAGCAGCATTGGGGCCGCCGACATCGCCCCGCATCCGCTGCTTGACCCAGCGATCCTCGAGAGAATGAAAACTAATCACCGCCAACCGCCCCTGAGGTCGCAACACCCTCACCGCCGCCTCGATCCCCTCGCGCAATTCATCCAACTCACGATTCACCGCGATACGGATGGCCTGAAAAGACTTCGTCGCGGGATGACGACCGGGTGTCCGACGGCGGACGACGCGAGCGATCAACGCTGCCAGCTGAGTCGTGCGATCAAACGGTTTCGTGGCCCGATCCTGGACAATTGCGCGGGCGATCCGTCGCGCATCGCGCTCTTCGCCGTACTCAAACAGGACCTTCGCCAGCTCCTCTTCATCGACCTCGGCGAGCCACACAGAGGCCGGCACGCCCGAGCTCGGATCCATACGCATATCGAGTGGGCCATCGTGCTGGAAGCTGAAGCCACGATCAGCATCGTCGAGTTGCGGCGAGGACACACCCAAATCCATCAGAACTGCATCGACCATCGCGTCGCCGGCAGGCGTCGCCGAGCACAACCACTGGGTAACGCAGCGATCGAGGGAAGAAAACGCAGCCGCGCAAAAGGAAAAACGCGGCTCAAGCGACTGCAGGTCTCGAGCAACGCTCGCCGCCGCAGGATCGCGATCAATCGCGAGCAGTGCGCCATCGTCAGACATCCGCTCGAGCAGCGCGCGGCTGTGTCCACCGCGACCAAACGTTGCATCGACGACCCGAGCCGATGGCCGAGCGAGCACAGCGCCAAGCGCGTCGACGACTTCGTCGAGCAACACCGGAACGTGCTCAGCCTGTGGCGGGTCCTTACGCATTATCGCTCCCTTCAAGAGGCTCAAATTCCCGATCACGTGAACGCGCCACGCAAGCAGCGAGATCAAACAGACCAATGCGACGGCCCGCACCATGGGCCCGGCGTCGCGACGCCCTGACTCACAGCGGCCAAAACGCCGTATTCAAAGACACGAAAGCCGAAACCCATCGCGGCACTCGCGCGCCATCACAGCGAAAGCGCGTCGAGCGCATCATCCCAGTCACCTTCGGCCGCCAACCATTCCGCGCGACGATCGTTCCAACGATCCTCGTCCCAAATCTCGAACTTATTGCCCTGACCGATCAGCGCGACGCGGCGATCGATGCCCGCGTACTCACGCAGCGGCGGCGGTAACAGCAAACGCCCCTGCCCGTCGAGCTCGACCTCCGTAGCGTGTCCGACGAACAAACGCTGCAACTTACGCACTCTTGGATTCATGTTGGGCTTCGACATCAACGCTCGCTCAATGCGCTCCCACTCCGGCAACGCATACAACAACAGACAGCCATCCGGATCGACCGTGAGCACGACCTGTCCTTCAGCCGGTTCGCGCAAGGCATCGCGATGACGCGCCGGGATCGCCACACGACCCTTGACGTCGACACTGATTTGGCTGATGCCCCGAAACATGAACCCACGATTCCCCACTTCTCACCACTTACACCCACTATAGGAATCAGCATTCCGGGCGTCAAGCTAAAAAGCGGAAAAAAACTAGAAATGACAACAACTTATCGCCAACACGCAAGGACCCAAACCGACTTCAGGCGATGCTTTGCATATGAGGCTTTTCAAATAGCTACCTCAGGTGATACTTGAACTTCGAGCCCAAAAGAAGAACCCCCGAGTCAACGATCGACACGGGGGTCTCGAGTGGGAAGAAGTGGGAGTGGCCCTGTAAGCCGGGTTCTGTCGAGGACGGTCATTCCTCTAGGGCGAGCGTCACCGCTCGCCTCAAGCAGCCTACCCGGGTGCCGTGCGGGTCGCACGAATGCACCCCTATTTGGCCTTGCTCCGGACGGGGTTTACCGTGCCACGTACCGTTGCCGGACGCGCGGTGCGCTCTTACCGCACCCTTTCACCCTTACCTGTGCGCTCCCAAAAACCGGAGACGCCATCGGCGGTCTTCTCTCTGCTGCACTTTCCGTCGGCTCGCGCCGCCCAGGCGTTACCTGGCGTCCTACCCTATGGAGCCCGGACTTTCCTCCCCGTGCACTTCGCACGCAGCGACCGCCCAGGCCGCTCCCGGGCGCATTCGACAGTAAACAGCGCCCCAATACAAGCAAAAAAGCCGGAAGCCCCAAAAAAGACTCCCGGGCGCAAAGCCAAAGATGAGCTCGAGACCCTCGAGCGACGGACGCACTTCAGGCGACGGCGAACCCAACACCACATCACTGCGGCGCTGGCCCTGGAATTCCGCGGCACCATCGCCCGGAGCCACGGCCTGTCTCGACAGGTCTCGGTCAGGACCCTACGCCCGCGCCGCGTTCACGCGCAAACCCGCTCGCGGGCCTATCCGTAGGTTCGCGAAGCGTACTTGACATACCCGAACGGCGAGCGCGTTTTGTTTTTAATAAATCCAGGGAATCAGGCGTTTGCGGGTCTCACAAAACCGCGCATACGCATCACCAAGGCCATCCAGCAAGACCTGCTCCTCAAACCGGATCCGGCGTCGGAACACATAGAGGCCCAACACCATCACGGCCACAAGACCCGCCCACGTGCCGGCGGCCATGCCCAATCCGAGCAACATCAGGAGACTCGCGCTATAGCCTGGATGCCTGACGAAGCGATAAGCGCCCGTGTCAATCACGCGATGATCGTCGTACAAACGCACATCCGGGGTAAAGTGGCGCCCCAGCTCGCGGTAGCAATGCAGACGCAACATCATCGCCAGCAGCATGGCGACCAGGCCGATGACCAACGCCCACGGACGAATAACCTCGTCCATCGACGTCACATCAAGCCACGAGAAAGCGAAAGCGAAGACGTGCCCCAGCAACAGCAACGCGCCGAGGCCCGCCGCCGTCTCACCCCTCACGACACCCTCCCCCGCCGTTCGCCGGGCACGACCGACCATGCGCGTGTTGCTGAAAAAAAACGCAGTCACGTAGACAGGCCAAAACCACCACGCGGCCGGCCCCCCCCAGATGGATCCGTTGCCCAACCAATGCTCCAGCATGACTTCTCCATGAGTCTTCGGGTCAGTCTTCCGGTCGGGTCGGGGCTCTCGCTCGGCCACAACGACGCCGCCGCGCCCCGAGATCGGTCAATTGACAAGTGTCCGATTCGTCTCTTGGGCCAAGCGTCGAGCAGAGCAACGACGATTGAAATAACCGCTTCCCACTAATCCCTTCGTCAGCTACGAGCGCCACGATCAACCGCTCGCGGTCATGAATCGGAACACCACAATCACTCGCGCGAGCCAGCTTTCTCGCTGGCGTCACGAGTCATCAAGTACTGCGCCACGCGATTGGTGTTCAGCCCAAAGGCATCGGCTACCGCGCGTGCCAAAACTCGGGCCGGCAACTGTCCCGCCAAAGTCGTCAACAATCGCTCCACCTCCGGCGACCAGTCCGCATCCGCGTCCTTATCGGGTGCAGCTTCGATGATCACGACGAACTCTCCCCGCGAGCGATTGCCGTCCTCTGCCAGCCATCCCGGCAAGGCGTCGGCCGTTGCCAAAACGTGTTCCTCGTGGCGTTTAGTCAACTCTCGCTGCACGCTCACGCGTCGCTTGGGTGACAGCCGGGCGAGAGTTTCGAGCAGAGACGCGATTCGATGCGACGACTCGAACAGAATCTGCGTCTCGTGCGCATCGAGACAGGCCCTTAACGCCGCGTCCCGACGCGCGCCCGTCGGCGGCAGAAATCCAACGAAACGAAAGCGATCAGGCGGCAAACCTGACGCAGCAAGAGCAGTAACGGCCGCGCTCGGCCCCGGGACCACACGCACCGGAAAACCGGCCGCCAGAATCGCTCGCACCAACACAAAACCCGGATCGGAAACGACCGGCATGCCAGCATCAGACACGAATGCGACGGGCTGCCCTATTTGAAGATACTCGATGACCTCAGCAACTCGTTCGACCTCATTGTGCTCGTGCGCACTCACGATGCGTCCTCGCGCACTCAAACCTGCGGCAGCGAGGAGTCGAGCCAGCACCCGCGTGTCCTCAGCCAAAATCAGCTCAGCACCGGCCAAGGTCTCTCTCGCGCGCGCGCTGAAATCGCCAAGATGACCGATCGGCGTCGCCACGAGCCACAGCACTGCGCTATCGATCGCCTTATCGCCCCCGGATTGCGCTTCAATCACCGCTTGCCCCCAAGTTCAAACGTGACAATCCCGAAAAACGACACCGGCTACACGAGAAAAACACGAGCCGAGCGTCACTCCCGGCGCTGGCCGTGGCGTCAAGGATCAACAACCGCGGCCGGTGGGCGCAAGGTCCAGATCTAACAAGACAAGCCCGAGACACTTCGAGCATAGTCCGCAGCAGTCGTCTCGGTTCTCGCATCCGCTGCGCGCCGGCACAAACCGCCACACGTGTTTCAATGACGCACAACCCGCGCTCGAACGCCCCAGAGCCGAGCGAAGCTCAGCGATGGGTCCACGACGATAGCGGCGGTTACTTCTGCGCGGCAGTCCCTCAGCGCGCCCTCAGAGCCGTCAGCGAGCCCTCAAGACCCGAGACATTCAAAACCGGCAAAATAGCGCGTCAGTCGTTATCGCGCAGTCTCTTCCAACGCCTACGATCTGCGCACAGGTTTCGACACGATAAGGAAACGCCGTTAGAGATCGACGATCGAACAATCGCCAAAAGTGCGGAGCGAGCACATCTCGGGCGGGCCTGTTATCCAGCGGGCACTTTATTCAAGCGTCTGCGTCAGTAAGACCCGGGCTCGGAGAGGTCCGCCGCTCACGACTCGATCCGCGCAAACAGGACACCATGTTGCCTGAGCCGTCAGTTCGCCGTATCCGAAGGCTCGTGATCGATCGAGAGCCGACGTGGCGATGCCCGCGGCTTTTTCGGGCACTATCCCAAGATCAGCTAGACCAGAACGCCTCAAGTTCGACGCTTTTTCAAAACGCGCCAGTCGCAGCGCATCATTCACAGCCGTCCGGATGTTTAAACATGCCCACGCACACTTTGCGCCACTCCAAGGTCCTACAGCGCGCGACGTCCCCGATCGCCGTCGGTCATTTCGACCGTCCAGAATTCGTCGCACCGCGCCCCGAACGACGAGCACTAGGTGCGGCCGCTCTGCTCGTTGCCCTGATGATCGCCCTCACGCTAGCCGGCTGCGCCGCCCCGCAACGGACGCTTCCGCCGATCGCACCTCAGATCAGTACCCCACCCATCGAAGAAACGCGGCCCGAAGACACGCGAGCCGCCATCGCGCTTGCCGAAGACAACGTCAACGACGTCGATCTCGTGCGGCACGCAATCGACCGTCTGCTCGACGACCCTAAGCTCAATGAAAATCTGGACTGGCTCGATCGCGCCGAATTGCTGTGGTTGATGCTGCCCGATCCATCTATCGCGCAGGATCGCGCACGGGGTGCCTTGATCGCGGCGCGGCGCGGCGAGCAGGCTGAAGCTCTCGCAAGACTCGGTGGCGCGCTTAGCGCATGGATCCCTCTCGGCAGCGACGATGAATCCCAACTCGAACGCTTCGCACGCGAGGCACAAGCGCTCATCGCCGAGCAACAACGCGACGCCTGGAGCCTCGTAATCGCTCGCGCAGCCCTCGACGAGCACCTCTGGCTGGATCCCCAGCAACAGGCTCGGCATCACCGCGCACTTTGGCACGCAATGGCGAGTCTCCCCGCTGTTGTCGTGCAATCGCCGGCACTGCGGACCGAAGCTCTCGAAGCCCGGGCACGCGACGATCTACCGCGACTCAATTCCTCTCAGCGGCGCAACCTCGAAGGCTGGATCGAACTGTTCGCCGCTGCAGCCCGACTCAACAATGACGAAACACTCGGACTTGCTATTCGCGAGTGGTCGGCCCGCTTTCCCCTTCACCCCGCGAATGCATGGCTTCCCGCCCTGATCGCCAACGAACGTCGAGCCGAACAGTACGCATCCGACACTCCACGCGTGGTTCTGCTGGCACCGCTCACTGGATCGCTGAGCGCACTCGGCGAAGCCGTGGTCGAAGGCGCGTTGGCGGCCGCTAACGCGCGCCAGCCACGACTGGAACTCGACGTTGTCGATACCCGCTCAGACCCGGCGGAAGCCGCGCGCCTCTACCGCGATCGACGCGATCGCGCCGACGTCATCATTGGCCCCTTGTCGCCAGAAGCGGTAGCCGCTGTGCTCGCGATCCGTGAGTCAGACGACCCACCATTGCTGACGCTCAACCGCCCGTCGGACGGTGGGCGGCCCAGCGTCAACGCGGGTGTCAGCATTCTCGCGCTCTCGCCCGAAGTCGACGGCGTCGCCGCCGCCGAGCACGCCCTTGCCAATGGTCACGCCAGCGCGTTGATCGCAGTCGTCGACGACCGGATCGGGCCACGAGCCGCCGACGCCTTTTCTCATCACTTCAAGCAAGGCGGTGGCCGGGTTGTCGAGCAGGTGAGAATCGAGAGCGGCGGTCGTGGCAGCCAAAGTGCGTTAAATGCCCTGTTGCGCACCGAAGACAGCGAGGCACGGCGCCGCCAGCTGTCGAGCGCGACGGGGTTGCGGCTGCAAAGCGATCCACAGCCACGTGGCGACGTCGATATGATCTACATCCCGGGCAACAGCGGAGCTGTGGCGCTCATCGCCCCCTATCTGCATTTTCAGCGCGCCCAAGGATGGTTGTGGCTCGGCACCCAGCATCTGGTCGATCCCGCTGAAGGTCGCGCCAGTCAAGACTTGTCCGGCTTCCGCTATCCCGAAGCGCCTTGGGTGCTCGACAACCTCGATCAAACCGCGACTTCGCAATCGAGTGACAACGAGTCATTCACGCCCGCCGGCCGCGAAGCCCAGCGCCTGCGAGAACGCATCGCCGAGCAAGTCTCAGCGCAAGAATCAAACCGCCGTTATGCTCGGTTTTTCGCGCTCGGCATTGATGCCGTACGAATCGCCGACTTCCCGCTCGAGAGCGTGATGTTCGACCCCGGCCGATCGGTCATCGGAACCTCGGGCCGCTGGCGTCTCGACCCAATGACCTCATCGTGGCAACGTGATCCACAGTGGGTCGACATCATCGCCGGACGTCTCGTCGCTGTCGGACACCGTGACACGAATGCGGCGCAGTTCGGCACGGCCATTGCGTTCGACGGCGAAGACGCCACCGATTCGGAAGAGTCACCTGATACCGACACGCCGCCCCGTGACGCATCAATCGACCCACCGTTGCCAAATCTTTCACGATGAAGCGAGCGCCGACCCCACTCCTCCAAGCCGCGACAGGACAGCCCCGATCGCGCAGGACGCGCGCCGAACTGGGCGTCGCGGCAGAACAGATCGCCACGGATGACCTGAAACGCCGCGGCTTCAAGATCCTCGCGCGCAACGTGCGTCTGGGCGCCGACGAGCTCGATATCGTCGCCGCAGTGGGGAGCACTCTGGTCATCGCCGAGATTCGTATGCGCTCGCGCAGGGATTTTGGCGGCGCTGCGGCCAGCGTCGACGCGAACAAGCAGCACAAGCTTCGCCGAGGTGTTGAGCGCTGGCTGCAGGCGCATCCGCACGCCGGCCCCGTCCGCATCGATGTCGGACTCGTCGACGCGGAGGGCCGCCTCGAGTGGATCGAAAACGCCGTTGAGGGCGCCTGCTGACTTACCGACGTGATGCGGACCCAATCAACGCGTCGGGCAACTCTCTATCCTTCGATCAACAAGGCGCCGAGCTGCGAAACGAATCGCGACACAGCAAAGGCCTCGGACTCAAAACGGGTCGGGCCGAGGGCAAAACCCACAGCGCCGCGCGCGCGACGCTCGATTTGCCCGCAGCCATCATCGACGCGATCTAGCATCAAAGCGGCCTGCGTCTGACATGACCCGACAGCAGCGCTTCCCGGCCCCTGCCGGCCCCGGATCTGCACGGAAACCTCATCGCGGCCCTGCTTCGTGTCAGCCCGCCATCTCATCATCACACTTGCGTCGACCGGATTCGATTCATGAACCACATCGCAGACCGACAAGGTAAAAACACCAAGCGCCAGCACGACGATTTAACCCATGTCCTGATCGACCGGCTCACGCAACGACTGGGCCCCGCAGCCATCCTCAGCGACCCAGCAGACTGCCTCGCCTACGGCGTCGACAACTCCCGTCGCATGAATCAACCCCTGGCCGTCGTGCTTCCGAGTCACGAAGAAGAGGTCGCGATCGCGGTCCGCACCCTTCGAGAGCTCAAACGCGGCGCTCAAGGCCACGGCGAGCGGCCGGCCTTGAGTCTGACGCCTCGCGGCCGAGGAACTGGCACCACAGGCGCCGCGGTACCGAACGCAAACGGGGTCGTGATCAGCTTCGAGCGGATGCGTCAAATCATCGAAGTCGATCCCGACAACCGCTGGCTGGTGGCGCAACCCGGCGTCACCAACGCCGAAGTTCAAACGGCCGCTCACGAGCACGGCCTATTCTGGCCACCCGATCCCACATCGAGCGCGTTCTGCACGATTGGCGGCAATATTGCGCACAACAGTGCCGGTCCACACGCCGTAAAATACGGCACCACTCGGGACAACACCCTCGGTCTTCGCGCGGTAACCGGCGCCGGCGACATCATTCGCACCGGCGTCCACACCACCAAAGGCGTTGTCGGCTATGACCTCACTCGGCTCTTGATCGGCTCGGAGGGCACACTGGCGCTGACCACCGAGGCGACGCTGCGTCTGAGCCCAAAGCCAGCTGCCACGCGCTTGCTGCTCGCTCGATTCACGAGCGTATCCGGCGCGTCCCAAGCCATCATCCGCATCATGCGCCAACCCGTCACACCGTCCACACTAGAGTTCATGGATCAAGCCGCAGTCCGCCTCATGCGCGACCCTGGTGGTGTCGGTATCCCGGCCGCAGTCAACGCACTGCTGATGATCGAAGTCGACGGCACACCGGAGACACTCGACGCCGCGGCCGCAGCGATCACCGCCGCCGCACAAGGCCCCGACTGTCACGACGTCCTCGCAGCGAAAAGCACAATCGAGCGCGACGAAATCTGGGCCGTACGTAAAGCCCTCTCGCCGACCCTACGATCGATCGCACCGAAGAAGATCAACGAAGACATCGCCGTACCGGTCGCCCAAATCGCGACGCTGACCGCTCGCCTCGATGACATGGCAACGCGTCACCGGATTCGCATTGCGGCATTTGGCCACGCGGGGAACGGCAATCTTCATGTCAATCTGCTGATTGATCCCGACGATGCCGACGAAGCCCAAAGAGCGGAAGACTGTCTCGCCGAGCTGTTTCGCGTGGTTCTTGAACTTCGAGGCACCCTGTCCGGAGAACACGGCGTGGGGCTAGCCAAACGCGCTTATATTGGAGCCGAGCTTGATCCTACGTCTGTTCGTCTGATGTATGAACTCAAGCGCGTCTTCGATCCCGACGGGCTTCTCAACCCAGACAAAACGCTGCCGTAATCAAGCAAAATCGACCGGATATGACCTCGAGGCTGGGTTGCAGACATGCCCGCCCAATCGGCCAACAACGCCTTTGCGCCAAACCTTGTAGCCCGCGTCTGGCTGCTCCATTCAGGCCGGCTCTGCACGTAGCGCTGACTTCGTCGCTCAATCCGACACGCTCAGCTCGCGGCGACATCAATCCACCAGACCGAGGAACATCATCATTGCCGAGGCTCCGATCGTCTCCGTTACTTCACAACGCGAAAGTTCGATCGCCGGCGCTCAGCCTTACTCCTCTCTGAGTCGGTGCCGCCATTTCCAGACTTGGATCCAGCGCCTCGAGACCCGGGATTCGGCCGTGGTTCGCCCGGCGACTCAATCGTGTCCGGGGGGCAGCGATCATCGCCGCCACCATCATCGGCCGACTGAAGTCGGTCTGATGATCGCCTGTCGGATCGAGCCGCACGCTTCGACGAGAGCAGGCCTTGCGCACCCGACGCACCGGATGCAGTCGCTGATGATGAGTCGACACCCGTTGGGCGGTCGACGGACTCCGATTCCCTCTGTCCAACAACGTTCTTCGTTTTTCGGCGGGACGTGACCTTCTCGGTCGATCTGGATTTTCGTGGCATCGCGCCTGTCGTCTTCGCCTTGGTCGAGCGAAGACCCGGCCGCTCGCCGTCCGCATGACTGATTTCCCGAGATCCAGATTCGCCCGCTCCATCGGAAGAATCAGACGGATCGTTGATAACCGATGGTTTCCGGCCACGTTTCAATCGCGAGGAGGCGGGCTTTGCCGTGCCAGATAATGGCGAGCCGACCGCTGGTGTCGTCCGATCCGCTTTTGCGCTGGCGCTTTGGCCAACATCTTTCGCGACAACGCCGCTCTCGCCAGGCCCACCATCGGCCGCTGCTTTGTCGCCAGACGTCAGCGACGGGAGCTCCGCCTTGTTCTCGAGATCAGTGCGCCGACCTTTCTGCCCCGCCCTTCGAGTCGCCTTGCGCGCTCCCTCGGCCCGCGAACGCGAAATCCCTGCCTGCTCGTCTCGTTGGGCAAGGCTTCGCGACGCCCTTCCGGCATCCGTTGACTGAAGATGATCGGCACGTGACGCGTCTGTTTCGGCGTCTCCGTGCGTACCCTTTCCGCTGCTCAGATCGCGAACGCGAACCGCCAATCGATCGTCTTCCGCAGCACTTGGCTCGCTGACTAGGCTTGATTCCGCGGCGTCCGGAGCATCTTCGTGCTCACCGACCGATTGTTTGCGCGGCGGCACGACACTGAATCCCTTGCGAGCTGCCGGCGCTGGCGTGGCTCCACGCGACGCGGCATACGCCCTGCGATCCCTGGACTCAGACGGCGCAGAGGCCATCAACGCCTCGTGACCTGGCTCAGCACCAAACACCATGCCTTGGCGTGACTCCCGCGCAAACACCGCAAGAACCGCACGCATCGGAACGACAATCGAATGAGGGGTTCCAGCGAAGCGGGCTGAAAACGAAAGCCACTGATCGTCCTGCACGTAATCCCGAACAGCAGAAGGCGCCACATTCAATGTGATGCGGCCATCCTGCACAAACGCCGCGGGCACCTCAGCCGCAGGATCCGTCGCATCCACGACCACATGCGGCGTCCACCCATTATCGACGACCCAGTCGATCAACGCGCGAAACAAGTAGGGTCTCGCTGGAATCATGTCAAACCTCCAACGCGAAAACCGAAATTTCTGCCCCTGCGGAGGACAGGGCGCAACGCCTCAGGACCTGACGACCGAGCACACGATTCGCACTACTCCGCTGTGCCAGGGCGATGATCGAGACCAACGCGTGTGACGCAACCCCATGCGATCGACCAAGCCGATGAAAACCCCGGCAACGGATACTCGAAACTTTCCGACTGTTTCCGGACCCCCGCGTCATTTCTGCGGCAGCTCACGCTCGGCAACGGTCAGACTCGCTTCAAACGCTGGTCGTGAGCAAACCCGTTCAGCGTAAGCGCGAATCGCGTCGGGAAGCGAATCCCAAGTCAGGCCCAGAGAAGGAATTCGCCACATCACTGGGGCGATCGCAGTATCGACCATCGAATACTCATCGCTGAGAAAATAGGGCTTGAGTTCAAAGATCTCCTGCGACGCCACAAGGCTCTCGCGCAACGCCTTGCGCGCCTTCGCCAACGCCGGCCCGCCTGACGCCCTGATCGAATCGATAGCCTCATACCAATCGCGCTCGATCCGATACAAGGAAAGGCGCGCAACCGCTCTTGCGATCGGATCCACAGGCATCAACGGAGGATGCGGGAAACGCTCATCGAGATATTCGGAAATCGGATGCAATCCGTAGACCGGCAGATCACGGTCGACCAGCGTCGGCGCTTCGGCATATGGATTTAGATCGGCCAGATCCTCCGCTGCCGAGGGATCGTCGGTCGCAATGACATCTGCCGAAACGTCCTTCTCCGCAAGGATGATCCGAATTCGATGGCAACGCGGACAATCCGGTGCCGAGTACAACGTGATTACCGAACGACGATTCGCAACCACCGCCATGAGCGACTCCGACTGGTTGAAGAAAACGATCGCCGTACTAGACCGGCAACCGTTGGGAACAATTCAAAAAACCGACAACGCTGTCACCAACTCACGACCGTCAAGACGACCCAGCGACGAAGTCCCGTTAAGCGGCGCGCCACGACTTCGAATTCACGACCCAAGTATGAGCCGGGAATAACACCCCAGAAAGCCGCTCCAGAAATCACGACCTGGGACGACCGTCCTGCCATCGCAGCGATGAGACCTCAGACGACTCCATCCTTCTGCGCCCAAAGCATCGGTTGCAAGGCCCGCTCGAGACGTCAGTCCAGGCCGACCACAATCAAGCACCTCATGCGCCACCCAATATTCACTTCCCGCGCGTCACCTGAGGCGTGGTTCACCCGACCCGACCAGGCATGGAGAATGAGCCATCAACACCTTTCGTTCGCCGTGAACGGGTCCAAAACTCAGTCGAACACGTTGACACGGCGCATCTCACCCACAGAGCCTCTCAGCCATGATCCGGGACGCTCAAGTTACGCAGGCCCAAATCGAATACGTCTTGACCGGATCGCCGCACACCTGATGAGATCAAATGCTCCGACCGCAGGCCCGACCGGATTTCGAATCTGAGCGCGACAGCTTGCCCTCTCCTATTCGATCCTGGTCAGACTCCGCCGCGATTACAGCTCGGCGGCTCGCTGTTATGTGGCGATCATAACAGAACGCAAAAACGCCCCGACCCATGTTCAGAGCATTCCTGAACGAGCCGGAGCGTTCCAGATCAAGCAGGCCGGCGCAACATCCACCGAACCCAACAGCCCAACCGTATTCGAAGGCCTGTCTCAAATACGGGAAGAACGGTCGATTAGTGCTTGATGTCCTTCCAGTATTCCTTCTTGAGGAAGTAAGCAAGCACGGTAAAGAGGCCAAGGAACAGCAAAACCCAAAAGCCGACAACTCGACGATCGTCGCGAACCGGTTCACCCAAGTAGGCCAAATACGTCACGAGATCACGAATCGCTCGATCGTATTCCGCGCCCGTCATCGAACCAGGAACAGCCTGCTCGAAATGGGTGTGGCCTTCATCGTCGACAACCTTCCGCTGAAAACCCTGCAGCTCCCACAACACGTGCGGCATGCCAACGTTGCCAAAAACGGTGTTGTTGACGCCCAAGGGGCGCGACTCGTCGAGATAGAACGACCGCAGGAACGTGTACAACCAATCCGTTCCTCGAATACGAGCCGTCAGCGTCAAGTCGGGAGGTGCCTTACCAAAAGCCTCGGCGCCGTACTCGGACGCCATCGCGATCGTCATCAATGACCCGGGAGATTTTTGCTCCCCGTCATCGAACTGAAAGATCAGATAGTCGGCGACCTCGTTCTCGGTCAAACCGATATCGCGCCCCACTCGGCTGTACCGCATGTATTTGGTCGAGTGGCAACCCATGCAGTAGTTGACGAACAACCGCGCACCGCGCTGAAGCTGAGCCTCGTTCGTCGTATCGATCGTAACCGAATCAAGCGGAACCGAAGGACCCGCCGCCTGAACCGGCGCGCCCAATACGGCGGCCGCTCCAATCATCATTGTTGCAATCAGATTCTTCATCAAGCAGTGACCCTTTCTGGAACCGGCTTGTCATGCGACAGACTCTTGACGAGCGCGGGCACGATCATCACCGCAAACAGGTAGACCGTTGGCACGAACCACCACGAAACAACCAACGAGGGGTCGGTGCCGCCAATGCGGAACAGGTCGTACAACGTATAGACCGCGACGATTCCGCCAAAGGCGATCGCGCTGAACCCCAACGAGCGCTCTTTGCTCAGGAACCAAAGCATAAAGAAGAACGCGAAGTACACCGTGGAGAACCGTAGGCTGATCTCGGTGATCAACGAAGTGGCCTGCTGCAGGCCGGCCCAACCAAGCACAACGAACGCCACCACAAACACGGCCAAGTTGAGTCGTGCGGCAGCCGAGCGATAGCGCATCGATTTGACCGGGTTGCGGTCAAGCCAAGGCACAAAAAACAGTACCACCACAGCAAGGCCCATCGCGACGACCCCGAGGAAGGGATCAGGCACTGAGCGCAGTACTGAGTAGAACGACGTGAAATACCAGACCGGCGGAATCAGCTCCGGCGTGACCAACGGATTGGCCGGAATGAAGTTATCAGCCTTGAGGAACTTGCCGCCCATCTCCGGCGCGAAGAACACGATCGCGAAAAAGATGATCATGAACACGCCCACACCAACCAGGTCTTTCACGGTGTAGTACGGGTGGAAGGGAATGCCGTCTTTCGGGATCCCGTTTTCGTCCTTGACCTTCTTGATCTCGACGCCATCCGGGTTGTTCGAGCCAACCTCATGCAGCGCGATAATGTGGACCACCACCAAGCCGAGCAGCACGATCGGCAACGCCACCACGTGCAGCGCGAAGAAGCGGTTCAGTGTCGCGTCCGATAGCAGAAAATCACCACGAATCCAAGTCACAAGGTCAGGGCCGATCACCGGAATCGTCGCGAAGAGGTTCACGATGACCTGTGCGCCCCAGTACGACATCTGACCCCAGGGCAGCAGGTAGCCTGCGAACGCCTCCGCCATCAGCACCACGTAGATCAAGACGCCGATCACCCAGATCAGCTCACGTGGCTGCTTATAAGAGCCGTACAGCATCGCTCGGAACATGTGGAGATACACGACAACGAAAAACATCGACGCGCCCGTCGAGTGCATGTAGCGAATCAACCAACCCCACTCGACGTCTCGCATGATGTATTCGACGGACGCAAACGCGAGTTCGGCATCCGGCTTGTAGAACATCGTCAGAAAAATCCCCGTGACGAGTTGAATCACCAGCACGAGCAATGCGAGCGAGCCAAAGAAGTACCAAAAGTTGAAGTTTTTCGGCGCGTAATAACGCGCCAAGTGTTCGTTCCACATTGAAGACAATGGGAATCGGGCATCCACCCAACCGAGGAGGCCTCCCTGCCACTTTTCAGCGGTATTACCGGCCATTACGCAGCTCCTCTGTCACCATGTTCGCCGACAAGAATTCGGCCTTCGTCAATATAGTAGTGCGGCGGCACCACGAGGTTGGTTGCCGCAGGCATATTGCGGTATACGCGGCCCGCCATATCGAAGCGAGAACCGTGACAGCCGCACAGCCACCCGCCGCGCCAGTCCGGGCCCATATCGGCGGGAGCGATCTCCGGACGGTATGTCGGCGAGCACCCGAGGTGCGTGCAGATACCGATCAGCACCAGCGTTTCCGGCTCAATCGAGCGAGTCTCGTTCTGGGCATATTCCGGCTGCTGGCTCGCGACTTCAGACGCCGGATCGCGGAGACGATCACGAACCTCCGTCAGACCTTCGAGCATTTCCTCGGTGCGCCGAACGATCCAGATCGGGTTGCCGCGCCACCCAACGTTGAGCAACTGGCCCGGCTCGATCGCAGAGATGTTGACCTCGACCGGCGCACCTGCCGCCTGAGCGCGCGCACTCGGCTGCAACGATGCCACGAAAGGCACCGCGACCGCCGCTACGCCTGCACCACCAACCACGGTCGTCGTCGCTAGCAGAAAGCGCCTCCGGCCCCGATCAATCCCCTCGTTCGCCATGTCTCTACCCCGTTTCGTTGCTCACCATGGCCGCCCTGATCCACCGCAGCTGCGGTCGCGACCAGTCCGCGCCTCATATCCCCGCCCCGATCCTTCCAGAGCAGGCCTGACGGTCGCCAAAAAACCAGCAGCACCGCCCCGATGGCTGACCTCGAGTGCCCGCCAACACCGCATTCACAGCGTTACTGAGCGAGCCGAATAACCGGGCCTGCCACAAAAAGACGCGGTAGCATTCCCGAAAACGCTAATACGGTCAACCGAAGCTGAACAAAAACGTGGAATCCGATTTCGTTACTCGCCGTTTTCGCAACGGACCCGCGACCGCGAGACATAACGACGCACGAAAGGGTCAGCGACCGGCCGACGCCACCATCTTGACTCGCATCGCAGCCCGCCTTAATCGCCGGCAAACCTCTGATACTCCACCCAGCGCGAGAAGATGTTTTTGCGTGAATTGAGCGACTGACTCAGCGTCGGCCATGGCCCGCGCCACACAATCCGCAGGTGCAAGAACCGCTAGCGGACCTACGACCTTGGATAACAAGCTCATCACTGAACCGCGTACAGCGGCTCAATCACACAGGATTCGGACAATCGACAAAGCGATGCTGAACTCCGAACTCGCGCGCAACCCAATCGCCCAAGGCTTGCGGACCACCGCGTTCAGTCGCGTGATGGCCCGCTGCGAAATAGTGCACCTTCAGCTCGCGAGCCTCGTGCGTCGTCTGCTCGGATACCTCGCCTGACACATAGGCGTCGACGCCCTTCATCGCAGCGTCAATTAGAAGACGCTGCGCCGCACCCGTGCACCACGCGACGCGCTGAATCACGGGGCGACCGCCATCCAACCACAGCGGGCTTCGATTCAACGCCTTTTCGATTCGCCGCGCGAACTCCGGCGCACTGAGCCCTGACGGCAAATGACCCACGCATCCGAGCCCGTCAGGGCGCAGGGCGCCATCAATCTCCAGTTCGAGTGAACGCGCTAATTGCGCGTTATTGCCCAGCTCGGGATGGACATCGAGCGGCAGGTGATAGGTCAGCAAATTGATCCCAGCGCCCATCAGCGCTGCGATCCTACGCGCCTTGATTCCGGTCAAAGGCGCCGGCTCACCTTTCCAGAAAAACCCGTGGTGCACGATCAATGCATCGGCCTGCCAGTCGATCGCGGCGTCGATCAACGCCTGACTTGCAGTCACGCCACTCATCACGCGACGAACCCGGGATCGCCCCTCAACCTGAAGCCCGTTCGGGCAGTAGTCGTCGAAGGCCGCCACATCGAGGTGCTCGGCCAGCGCCGCAACCAGAATATCTCTCTCAACCTCCGCAGCGCCTTCGATCTGGCTCACACCCAGTACCTCTTTCATTTTATCGACTCGCTACGTCGCTCGCTCGATCGTTCGTGCGATCGAACCACGACAGACCTCAGCGAAATCGCCGCTAGCAGCCCCGAATAACCGATGCGATGATCGAGCTCGTGACATCAACGACTCGCCGTTCGCGACGAGTCACGTCCGCAAGATACGCGCCGATGCACGACACACAGCCGAAGCACGACCAACGTCCAAACTCGACGCCGACGCCATTTCGTCATTGTTTGTTTCGGCACCAAGCTCCCCGCGCTAGCGCCAACGCGCCAAACGCGAGTGCGAAGGCCGGTCCAGCCCCACTTCAACGTCCTGTCGAAAGTGTTTGCGAAATTCATCCGGCATATCCCTGACGCGCCGCCGCCTTTATGATCGCCGCATGAAAACCTTCTGGCGCTTTACTGCACAATACACATTACTCGGAGTTGCGGTCGCCGCGATCGTCATCTGGTTGGCGCCGACGCTGTTCGGGCCCGAAACACTTGAGCGCGCCACCCGACCTTCATTGAACGACGTGACATCCGCCATTGAGTCATCTCGCGACTCTCAGCGCTCCGAGCACGAATCTCGAGCCGCGCCGCGACCTTCGCACGGCTGGACTCAAACCCGAGCACACGACGACCCACCCGGCTACCGCGCCGCCGTCGCACGAGCAGCGCCCGCTGTGGTCCGCATTTTTTCGATGCAAGGCGAAGCCAACCGCATCGACCTCTCGCAGGCAATGCCAGAGAGCGCCATCGCCCAATCGGGCCAGAGCCCCTCAACCTTACCGAGAACACAGCTTCGATCTCCCGCGCACACGCAGGGCGAGCCATTTTCGCGTCAAACCGAGCGGCCTCGCCCAATCGAGTTCAACGGCCCTCAGGACGACATCGCGACAACGGTCGGCTCAGGCGTCCTCCTTGACACCAGCGGCACGGTGCTTACCAACCACCATGTCATCGCCGGCGCGCAAGCACTCGCCGTGCAAACCCTCGATGGGCGTAACTTGCAAGCTCGCATCATCGGCAGCGATCGCGACACCGACCTTGCCGTGTTACGCGTCGACCTTGACGACTTCGACGCCATTCCCATCGGTCGATCCGCCGGCCTGGCCGTCGGCGACATCGTTCTCGCAATCGGCAACCCCTTCGGATTTGGCCAAACCGTCACTCAAGGCATTGTCAGTGCCACCGGTCGCAACCGACTTGGCATCAACGTCTTCGAAGACTTCATTCAGACCGACGCAGCCGTGAACCCTGGCAACTCAGGTGGCGCACTCGTCAACGGCCTGGGAGAACTGGTGGGGATCAACACCGCTATTTTCAGTCGATCCGGCGGGTCGCTCGGCATTGGTTTCGCAATACCGATCGATCTCGCGCTTGAAGTCGCGGCTCAGATCATCGAACACGGCTTCGTCGCACGCGGATGGCTGGGTATCGAAGTTCAGGACCTCACGCCGTTACTCGCCGACTCCCTCGGTTTACCGACGAACACCCGCGGCGTTCTCGTTGCCGGCCTCCTTCGCAACGGACCAGCCGACCGCGCCGGCCTCAAACTTGCGGACCTTATCGTCCGTATCGACGGCAACCCGATCTTCGATTCACGCGATGCGCTGGACTCCATTGCAGCTCGACGCCCGGGAGAGAGCATCAGCCTCGAAGTTCTACGCGGAACCCAGCCGCTCGAACTCACCGCCGAGGCTGCGCAACGCCCAGCCAGCGACTAACCCGATTGCAAACCCGCTACGACAACGGACGACGGTCGGATCCGTGCGCCTTACGACGCGCGGATTTTGGCGTCCTATTCAATGCCCCCCGACCCCCAACTCGACACCCTTGTCGTGCAGTGCCAAGCGGTCGTGAAGCGCGGCTGATTCACCCTCCGGGCCTACCACTTCGACGGCCACGCCGTAGCGTCTAAATTTACCGACAACCTTGTCGATAGCGGCCACCGCCGAGCTATCCCAAAGCCAAGCCTCGCGCAAATCGATCACGACCTGATCAACCTCCTCGTTGAAATCGAAGCCCGCGATGAAGTCTTCCACCGCAACAAAGAACAACGGACCGCTCAATCGATAGGTTCGCGTCTTGACGCCTGACTCATCGTCCAAAGCGCTCTCCATGCGCATCGCCTTGACCATTTTTCGCGCAAAGAACACGGCCGACAGAATCACCCCGGCCAGCACGCCCTTTGCCAGATCGTGCGTCACAACGACGACTGCGACAGTCACCAGCAACACGGTCGCATCGGTGCGCGGCAAGCGGTGCAGGGTTTTCAGCGAGCCCCAGTCGAAGGTGGCAAAGGCGACAAACAGCATGACCGCAACCAGCGCTGCCATCGGGATCAGTGCAACGATGTCGCCAAAGACCACCACAAAGACCACCAAATACAACCCGGCCGCCAGGGACGACAACCGCCCGAGACCGCCCGACTTCACGTTGATCACCGACTGACCGATCATCGCGCAGCCCGCCATGCCGCCGAAGAAACCGGTGACCACGTTGGCGATTCCCTGACCCTGGGCTTCGCGATTCTTGTTGCTCGGCGTGTCGGTCATGTCATCGACGATCGAAGCCGTGAGCAATGACTCCAGCAGGCCGACGATCGCCAGCGCCAGCGAAGTAGGCAGGATGATCATCAGCGTCTCGAAGTTCAGCGGAATGTCCGGCAACAAGAATGCTGGCAACCCAGAAGGCATCTCGCCCATGTCGCCGACCGTCATCGTCGGCAATCCAACGAACACCGCCACCAGGGTCAGTGCGATGATCGCGACCAACGGGGGCGGCAGCAACTTCGGATAGAACGGGATATGGGGCAGACCATAGATAATCAGCAGACCCGCCGCGACCAGCGCCCACATCGTCGGGTTGCCATCGATCAGGTAGGGCAGTTGCGACAGGAAAATGAGAATCGCCAGGGCGTTCACGAAACCCACCATCACCGTGCGCGGGATGAACATCATGTAGCGCGCAAGCCGGAACCAGGCGAACAGCATCTGGATCAGGCCCGTAAGGATGGTCGCGGCCAGCAGGTACTGCAAACCATGCTCGGCGACCAGCGTCACCGTCAGCAGGGCCATCGCACCGGTTGCCGCCGAGATCATGCCCGGCCGTCCACCGGCGAACGCAATCACGATCGCCATGGTGATCGACGCATACAATCCGACTTTCGGATCCAGCCCGGCAATGAGCGAAAACGCGATCGCCTCGGGAATCAGCGCAAGCGCCACCACGGCCCCGGCGATCAGATCACCGCGGACATTAAACAACCATGCACGCTGGATACTGCGCCAACGAAAAGCATCAACCCCGACTTGAATAGCGCGCATCACCGACCCCACCAATCATCTGCAATCACACCACACAGCACGGCCATACGCGCCAACCGTTTTTGCAGCCCATCACGAAACCAAAAAAAGAAAGCCACGACCCAATGGCCGCGGCGCGACAGTCAGGACTCTTCGAACAACCTCAACGCCACCGTTTGTAGGTGACGAGGCCAAACATGAGGATCGAGAGCCGGGGAAGAACTCAGACCCACCTTTTATCAGTATTCGTTACTATACCGAAAGACCGCGACGATTGTGCCTCCGCGACCCGCTTGACGGCCCATTCGGCGCGCCAGCGAAGCCCAGATGACCATCGCGCAAATGGAAACCAACGGCGCACAGCAATCACTCCGGCGCCTTTGGATGCGGTCTCGAGAGCCGCGACGCTTCGTAACGTTCGCGCTCCGCTCCGAGACAGCCCTCGACGGGCTCCCGCACCAAACATTCCCGACCCAATTCATCACAAGAGCCCACTAACGGCTCGCCGCCCGCGCACAACTAAGGCGCCGAAGCCCCCAGACACCCACCGCCGATCAAAGCCAGAACCGCTCGAGATTCACCCCGTCAAGTCCATCGACACCATCCATCGCGACCAAGCACGTCCCCATCGATCGCCGACGATGGTGGTCAACGTCGAACATCCGGCTTAGAACAGGGCCTCGCTCCAAACGTGTGAATTTGATCCCACAGGGTTGCGCCGAGCGAAACGCAGGTCGTATTGTGCCCCGATGCAGCGTCCACGACAGATTCTCGTCCATACTAAACATACAGATTCTCGTCCATGCTAAACATTCTGAGCTTACCGCCTGTGGCAACCCACCTCAGAACGGGCGACGCTCTAGGAGCCTATGGCCTGACACACTGCAGCCGATGAGCCCATCGACGACGCACACCACAACTGGCACTGCCGATTCAGCGATGGCCTCGGCAACGACATTGCCAGACGCTCAGACCGCCAGCCAACGCACAGCCACCACAACCTCAACGCGCCCGGCATCAAGCGCCGACCGTAATGTCTCTCAAGGAGCACCCATGCTGCGCAAGATTCTGGTTCCAGTCGATTTCTCGCCCGCCTCGGCACAGGCACTGGCGGCGGCGCGCCGCGTATGCCCCGGCGGTTGCAAACGACTGATCCACGTCCTTTCGCCAAAACGGGTCGCCGACGCCAACCACGGCTCCCCGATCAACGCCGCGCAAGCCCGCCGGGAACTCGAGGAAGGCGTCGTCAAGAAGCTCAAAGAATGGGCCGAACCTGACGATGAGATCGCAGTCGTGGTTGGAAGCCCGGCCGACGCCATCATGGCCCACGCCGAGGCATGGGGCGCCGAGATCATCGTCATGGGGACCCGGGGCCGCTCGTCACTCTCGAATTTTTTGTCAGGATCGGCGACCGAGTACCTGGTTCGTCATGCCAAGCTCCCCATCTTGGTCGTTCACGATACGCCGCAGGATGAACACGCCGCGCAAGCCGTTCGCGACAGCGCGTGACGCGAACGCCTCCCGAAAATCAAAAGCCCCACCGATATAGGGCCCGACAGGTTCTTACAAGGCACCCGGAAGGCGAATACCGCGGAAAACCGAGCCACCGCGCCTCAGACGAAGTCACGCGTGCCGCCGCGGAGCGAAAACGCAGCCCAAAACGGCGAGAGGGTTGCAACGGCCGAATCTTGACCCCGAAGCGTGGCGGGCAAGAGATCATCGAGCGTCAGGGGCAACAGCGAGTGCTGCAACGGCGCCACGATGCGCCGGGGCCGTCATTCACTCGGCGTTCTTGAGCCATTTGATCGTCTGCATCGTCGCGGAAGACAAGCCGCCTGCCTCGCCTTCCGATGAAAAGTCCGCTGTCAGCGAACGATAAATGGGTTGCGCCAACACCTTCCCGAGCTCCACGCCCCATTGATCGAAAGGATTGATGCCCCACAGCGCCCCTAACGCATGAATACGGTGCTCCTGAATCGCGATGAAGGCACCAAGGCTTTGCGGCGTCAATCGCTCGGTCAGCCAAACCGTCGACGGTCGACACCCGTGAAAGACACGCTGCGCACGCTCGCTAGGCGACAACTGCGGCAGATCCGCGGCAACCTGCTCGCCGCTTCGACCGACAGCGAGCGCATCTGCTTGCGCCAGCAGACTTGCCAGCAAGATTTGATGATGTTTACGTCGAACATCTGTCCACCAAGCGCCCGAATGTCCCGAATCGGTCCCGTAGCCGACCGGCTCGACGCCATCGGACAGCGCTCGATTGGTGCAATCGTTTGGCCGCGCGGCGGCAATAAACTCCACCGGGATGATCGACGTGCCCTGATGCAAAAGCTGAAAGTACGCATGTTGTCCATCAGTTCCGACGCCGCCAAAAATGACCGCACCGGTCGCCTCACCGGCTTGGCGCCCATCGATTCGCACGGCCTTGCCGAGGCTCTCCATCTCGACCTGCTGCAGATACGCCGGCCACAGCGACAATCGCTCGTCGTAGGCCACCACGGCACGAGCGCGTGCTCCGCGGAGATTCTGGTCGGCATAGTCAGCAAGAGCCAAGCGCACCGGCAAGCAATCCAAAAAGGGGGCTTCGCTGCCAGTGGCTGCACGCTGCGCCAGCGCCTCGATCAATTCGTGATCGACCTGATGCGCACCAGCCAACAACGCCTCGAAAGCATGCCGCCCAATCGACAGCGCGATCGACAGACCAACAGCTGACCACAACGAGTAGCGCCCACCCACCCAATCCCAGAAACCAAAGGTCGCGTCCGGCTTGATGCCAAAATCGGCAACGCGCTCAAGCGCAGTCGAGACCGCCACAAAATGCCGCTCGACCGCCGATTCACCCAAGGCGTTAACCAACCACGCGCGTGCAGTTCGCGCGTTCGTCAACGTCTCCCACGTCGTGAAAGTCTTCGACACGATCACGAACAGCGTCGTCTCAGGATCAGCTGCACTCAAAACCCCGGCCAGCGCCTGACCATCGACGTTGGAGACGAAATCCACCTCCAGTGGCTGCCCCTCGCAAGTCTGCACAGCCTGTGCCTGCAGGGCACGAACCACCATTCGTGGGCCAAGATCGGACCCACCGATGCCGATGTTCACCACGCGGCGAAACACCTTTCCTGATGCGCCACGCCGCGCACCACGGAGAACAGCGTCGACAAACGCCCCTAGCGCCTCACGAACCTCATCGACCTCGGCCCCCACCGGCTGTCCATTGACACAAAAAAATCGATCACCGATCGGCGCGCGCAGCGCCATATGAAGCACAGCGCGCTGTTCGCTGTGATTAATCGGCTCGCCAGCGAATTGGTCAGAAAATCTCTGTGCCACGCCACGGGCGACGGCCGTCGCGCGCAACGCCGACCGCAACTCTGGCGAATGTCCTCGTCGAGTTAGATCGACACGCCAACCCGCACACCCGTGCACGTCGACTTCATCCCCGATGCGATATTCGGCCAATGCGAGCCGATCGGCGGCGTCCACGACGTCATCCAAGGATTTACTGTCGTTCAACACGCGACCCCCAAAGATTGAAAGTTTCAGCCCGCACCCAACAGCCGACGGCGACTCAGGGACCTCAGTTACGCGTAACGCATCAAGCAAAATGTAGGCCGCATCCGCGCCAAGATCACAGAAGCCGGGCACGATAGCGACGCCACCGCCAGCGACGATGAATCGCTGCATCAAGACCGTCGCATGCAAGCACACAAGCCGCCAGCGCACGCCAACTTGCGCGATCAGAACCGATGCGGGCGGTCGCAACAGTCTTCTGCGCCTGCGAAATTTCGACCGACCAGCCCGCACGAATGACCCGCGCAAAACTCTATCCGCAAACGCCAGCTGGGTGCGTCAAAAAAACCGCGCAGGCCGACATGCAACCAGAACGGACAAGCGTATTGGTATACTGGCACCTCGCTCGGAGATTGTGAAACGGTGGCGATTCCCAAAGTTTTCGCCGCATCCAAAACAAGACTGCCGGCGCACGGCAAATCTGTCTGCAACATAACGGCCCAGAACCCGCGCGACTGCGCCACTCATCCGCCGAGATCCACGTCGGGCAGATCGTGCCAGTCGTCGCACCCTGCTCAGTCAGCCACGAGGGTCTCAGCCCGCAAAGCCGCCCTGCAAAGCCGGTGTCGTTTAGGACTCGAAACGGGCGCGTGTCGTACCTACGCAGGCCTGATGGCCAAGAATGTCCGCCCTGGCGCAAGTCACCGACGGCACAACAGATACGCAGCCCGCGCGCACCGACAAGCTTCGTCACTCGCTGCGATCCGCCACCCAGTCCCGGATCTTGGCAGCATCCTTGCACCTGCGAACCACCAAAAAAAGCGCCAAGCCACTTTCAAGCGACCGGCACATCAGCTCACAACAGTCGTCCACCGTCACACGGCCCACGCCTAAAACCGCCTCAGGAAATCCGGACATGAATCCAATCGTTCCCGCGACGCCAGCGCTGACCGCCACGAATGACGCAGCGCCTACGCCCGCTGTCGATCGCTTTCTGCCGCCAGACGAGGACCTGCGCGCTCGAGTCAAACTCTTTGGCACGCTGCTCGGCCGAGTCATCCGGCGCCTTGAGGGCGACAGCACCTTCGAAGCCGTCGAAAAGCTCCGGCGCGGATTCGTCGCGCTACGCAAAAAAGAAGATCCCGAAGCCCGCAGCGAATTGATCGCGTTTATCTCCGAACTGCCACCGCGAATGCTCGAACGCATCATCCGCGCCTTCAGTATCTACTTCTCACTGGTCAACATTGCTGAAGAAGACCTCCAGTTTCGCTGGCGGCGCGCGCAGGTCGCCTCCGGTGAACCGCTCTGGACGGGTTCATTCGACGCCACCCTGCGAGCGTTGTACGCCGAGAATGTCTCGGCCGAGGACCTCTCCCGCCTGCTCGCCACACTGCGTTACTCGCCGGTTTTCACCGCCCACCCGACGGAAGCGCGGCGGCGAACCACGATGGAAAACCAGCGTCGGGTGTTTCTTGTCGCAGACCGGCTTCACCAACCCGGTCTCGGCGATGAAGAACGGCGACGCCTGGAAAAAGAACTCGAACGCCAGATTCAGGTGCTGTGGCGCACCAACGAAGTGCGGGTCAAAAAACCTCAGGTCAGTGACGAAATCAAATACGGCCTGTTTTACTTCGAAGAAAGCCTGTTTGAAGCGATCCCGACCAGCTATCGCTTCCTCGAAAGTGCCATTCGTCGTGTCTACGGCGAGCGCGAGGACGGATCGCTACCGGTCGAAGTACCCGCCTTTCTCGCCTTCGGCTCGTGGATTGGCGGCGACCGCGACGGCAACCCCAACGTTACACCGGAGGTCACGGTTCGCGCCTGTCGCCTCGCCATGCGACAGATTCTGCGGGAATATCTCAGACGAGTTGAGCAGTTACGCAACATCCTGACGCACTCGATTTATCTGTGTCAGCCGTCAGATGAATTTCTTGACAGTCTCGAAGCCGATCGAAATATCGCCAGCGTCGTATTCGAAGGCAGCACCGATAAATTTGAGACCGAGCCATATCGGCGCAAACTCTCGTTCATTCGGCATCGACTTCGCGAGACACTGGCTACGATCGAGCGTCGTCTCGCCGGCGAAAATGCCGTCCTACCGATCAACGCGGCCTACGCGCGCCCCGCAGATCTGCTCAGCGATCTCTGCAGCATCCATGAGAGCCTGATTGCGCACGGCGACCGCAATATCGCGGAAGCCGAGCTCCTCGATCTCATCCGCCTCGTACGAACCTGCGGCTTTCACCTCTCGCATCTTGATATCCGCCAAGAATCGACCGTGCACAGCAGCGCTGTCGCCGAAATCCTTGCGCAATGGGGCGAAGACGACTACGCGACGAGCGACGAAGCCACCCGTCAAGCCCGCATGACAACCTGGCTCGAGCACTCCGCGCCCCCGCAGGTCGACCGCGAACAACTATCGCCAGCTTCACGCGATGCACTCGACGTGCTCGACGTCATTCGCGACATGCGCGACGAAGTCGGGCCCCGCGGGATCGGCACCTACGTGATTTCGATGACGCACACCGCGTCCCACGTCCTTGAAGTTCTCTTTCTGGGTCGGCTGTGCGGATTGGTCGACGCCACCGACTCTGCGACGCGCTGCGAGCTCAACATCTCACCGTTGTTCGAAACGATCGAAGACCTCAAGCACGTCCGAGAGGTCCTCGGTGACCTGCTCGACAACGCTGTCTATCGCCGCCTGCTTCAAGCTTCCGGCAATGTACAGGAAGTCATGCTTGGATACTCCGACTCCTGCAAAGATGGCGGCATCCTCGCGTCGGCATGGAACCTCTATCAAGCTCAAAAAGAAATCGTCCACATGACTGATCAGGCCGGCGTCGGCTGCCTGTTGTTTCACGGACGCGGCGGCACCGTCGGTCGTGGCGGCGGCCCGACCCACGAATCGATCCTTGCCCAACCACCGGGCACGGTTCAGGGCGGCATAAAATTCACCGAACAGGGTGAGGTTCTGTCGTATAAATACTCCAACAGCGAGACGGCCGTTTATGAACTCGGCATGGGCGTCACCGGGTTGATTCTCGCCAGTGCGCACCTGGTGCGTCCGCGGCCCGAGGATCGTCCCGAATACCTTGCCGTCATGCAACGATTGGCAGACTCAGGCGAAGCCGCCTACCGCAACCTTGTCGACCGAACACCTGGCCTGCTCGACTACTTCTACGACATCACGCCCGTGCAAGAGATCGGTGCGCTCAACATCGGTTCACGGCCGTCTCACCGACGCAAAACCGATCGCTCCAAGAGCTCGATACGCGCCATTCCCTGGGTATTCGGCTGGGCCCAGGCACGCCACACACTGCCGGCGTGGTTCGGTATTGGGAGCGCGCTCAAACAGTTCCTCAACGAAAACGAAAACGCCCGCAACACGCTCAAGCAAATGTATCGCGAGTGGCCATTCTTCCGCTCGTTGCTTTCGAACGGCCAGATGGCGTTAACCAAAGCCGACATGCGGACCGCCGCCGCGTACGCCAGACTGGCCTCGGATCCCGAGCAAGGCAATGCCATTTATCGCATCGTCCAGAACGAGTACCACGATTCGGTCACGACGATCCTCGATATTGCGGAGCTCGACAGCCTGATGGCCGAAACGCCGCTTCTCGCCAGGTCGCTCGCCCGGCGCAACCCCTACCTCGACCCGCTCAACCACATACAGGTGCATCTGCTCGAGCGCTCACGCAGCTGGGCCGACCTGCACGAAGCCGAACTGACCGACACCGACAACGCAGCAGCCGACCCCGATGAAGCACCGGCGCACGCCAACCCCAACGCTGGCATTGATGAAGATGAACACGTCGATCCGTGGCTTTCCCCGCTACTGCGGTCAATCAACGCAATTGCGGCCGGCATGCGCAACACGGGCTAATGACGCCAAGTACCCACCTCCCGCCGGAGGTCAACGCCGCGTTGGGCCGGCCCGGCGGTCCGCCCAAAACGATCAAAGGAAAGTCAATCTCACAAACCAGCGACCCACCCACTGCCAAAGCACTCGTCTTGGCTCCCGCTCAAGTTCGCCGCGGCCTTGCCCAAACAGCCATCGCCGGCACGGTCTACCCCAGACCCTCTGTTCAGCCCGATCGCTAGACGCCCAACCAGGGTCGAGCCTGCAGAAAAAGGCGGCTCCCGATGGACGCCACCTTCCGGAGCCTCGGGTATGAAAGCGCCAAAAAAATTCGCGAGCGGGATACGGCGCAAAGCGCCAAGAGCACAACCCGCGGGGCCGACCCGATCGTCGATTGACGGCACGAGGGTGGCGCATGCACGCGGCCATTGATTCCGTGTTTCCTGAGATTATTACGTCGCGCAGACGCCTTCGAGTGATCATCGCGACGATGCACGACCGTGGTCGATCGGCGCATGCTCTCGCCAATCCATAGCTCAATCGATGGCCCAATCACTGGCTAAGCCGAGATATGCATCGCCGCGGTCGATAGCTCTACGGCCCGAGCCCAGCCGCTGACACTCGAACCCCAGACAGATCAAGCGGCCTGTACGGCGATGTCCATCGACTCGCGCTCGACCGTGTTCTGCGCATCGAGATAAACCAAACACGGCCGAAAGGCCCGCGCGACCTCAGCCTCAACCTGGGCGTAACTGCAAATGATCACGCGATCACCAACATTCGCACGGTGAGCGGCGGCGCCATTGACCGAAATGATTCGCGAACCCGCCTCCGCTGCAATCGCATACGTCGTGAAGCGCTCACCGTTAGAGACGTTGTAAATCTGGATCTGCTCGTACGGCAGAATGCCGGACCGACGCAACAAATCGGCATCAATCGCACAAGAACCCTCGTAGTCGAGTTCGCAGTGCGTCACACACGCTCGA
Organism: Thioalkalivibrionaceae bacterium; assembly: GCA_046299415.1. Classification (GTDB taxonomy): domain Bacteria; phylum Pseudomonadota; class Gammaproteobacteria; order Ectothiorhodospirales; family Ectothiorhodospiraceae; genus JBKBII01. The sequence continues at coordinate 215,948 of JBKBII010000003.1, forward strand.
TGCAATTTTGACTTGAGCATCGTCAACAACATGCCATCTCCTGCAGACCCGCGCGACTTGTGCGCGCAGTGATTCAATACTGATCCAAGGACGTAAGCCCCGGGTAGAGTTCTCGAGTCGTCAAAGCCTCGACGTAGCGTTCCGCGCCACCTCTTCAGACCCGATCGGCGGCCCGGTTGCCCACCCTTTGAGCCACGAGCACCGGGCTATCCGACGCGTTTCCGCCTGACGCCTGCCCGTGTCGATAAACGCCGACGAACGCCCCCACATCGCGTGGGCTGCCATTGTCTTAGCCGACTTTCTGACGCGCAACAAGTCGCGATCGCAGCGGGCAATCCGCTGTCTGCAAGCAACCTGTCTACACACACCTTACCGGCCAACGCCGCTTTCCACCATCAAAGACCAGAGACCGGCTACAGTCGATCACCATCGGGCTGAGCCACTCGCAACGCATCGAGCAAGCGCACGCCACCCAGACGGACCGCCGCAACGATAACCCAGTCGCCGCCATCAGTGAGCGACGCTTCCGTCGGCGCCAAAGCCACGGCCCGTCGAGCGTCACGCGCTTCCGACTGAGTCACCTCGACGCCTGCCGTATCAATCACCTGAGCGACCGACGCAAAATCTCGAGCCTGCCGAACCGCGACATAATCAACGCCAAATCCCGCTAACATCAGCCGATCACGGGTTTCGCGGCAGCCCGCGGCAACGTCTTCAACGGTCACCGAATCCGCCGCAGAGCGACCCTGATCCAACGCCATCCGAAACCGCTGAAGCTCTGCGTACAGAAGGCTGGCGTGTTCTCGATCCGGCCCCTTCAGGCGAACGTTTCGCGACGACATCGCGAGTCCCGACGACTCCCGCACGACCGGCGCGGATACGATTTTCACTGGAAGATCCAGCCCCCTGACCACGGCCTCTATGACCTTCAGCTGCTGAAAATCCTTTTCACCGAACACAGCGACCGCTGGCGCAACACGGTTAAACAGCTTTACGACAACGGTCGCAACCCCAGAAAAATGCCCACGTCGATATGCGCCTTCCAACACATTCGCGATCGCTGGCGGCTCAACCCTGATCGGCGCCACACCGGGTGGATACATATCCTCGACACTCGGCGCATAGAGCGCGTCGACACCCGCCTCGACGAGCCGCTTTGCGTCTTGGTCGATCTCTCTAGGGTACGCGGCCAGGTCGGATTGATCGTCAAATTGCAGCGGATTGACAAAAACGCTCGCCACGACGTAATCAACGCGATCCTGCACGGACTCGATCAACGACAGATGGCCCTCGTGCAACGCCCCCATGGTCGGCACCAAAGCCACGGATGCCGCCGGGTTCAAGCCCGCCCGCCAACGCCTCAATTCATCCAGATCGAACAAAGACTCCATCGTGTCATGCACCGCGCGAGGACGATGATGGCGTTGATTCCAAGGGAAAAGCCCGAGAACGAACCGCCGCCGCATACGCTGCGACGGCTTGATCGATCGTGCCTGCGTTCACACCGTCGAGGAAACAACGCGCGAAGCGTGGCGCTCGCGACGACAGCCCGATGACGTCATGCAACACCAACACCTGACCATCAGACGCAGATCCAGCACCAATACCAATGGTCGGGACCTGCGCCGACTCGCTCAAGCGCCTTGCCAACAGATCGGGGATCGCCTCCCATAGCAGCATCACTGCACCCGCGGCCTGCAACGCGGACTGCAATTCAACCAAAGCATTGGCATCGTCAGGCTCGCGACCCTGTTGACGAAAGCCGCCGAGCAAATGCACCGATTGCGGCGTCAGGCCAATGTGCGCACACACCGGAATTCCGCAGCGCGTCAGCGCCGCAACGATCTCCGCATGCGCCGGCGTGCGGCATTCAAGCTTGACCACCTGCGCCCCGGCTCGCAGCAGCGCCCCGGCCGCCTCGATCGCCACCGCACTTGACGCATCGGCCAGAAATGGCAAATCCGCCATGACCATCATGCGGCTAGCCGCCCGAGCCACCGCCGCGGTGTGGTAGACGAGATGATCGAGGGTCACGCGCAGAGGATCGTCATGGCCCTGAATCACCATGCCGAGCGAATCACCAACCAAAACGACATCGATATCGTTCTGATCGAGAACGCGCGCGAACGACGCATCATAGGCCGTCAACGCAGTGATCGGACACGCCGCAGCGCGGCGCTCGCGCAAGGTGCACAGGGTGACACGACTCATCGCAAACCTCGCAAATCACGCGTAACGGACGACGAGCCATCCGTCACACTGTTGATTGAATCCGCTCCCTCGCGGGCGCTGCCGGTTCGCCTTCGAAGCCGTGGGCGGCCTCCCAGTCAGCGCTCCGATCGACGCTCGAGCGCCGCACTGTCAAACAGCCCTGACTCGGATCCACCCAACACCGGATTGAAATACCGACGTCCGCCTACCGGCTCATCGAGGAAACGAACCAACTCCGCAAGATCAGAAGGACGATCGACCCAATCGAGATTTTCCGCGTTGACGATGACGAGATCCGACGTCGTGTAGTGGTGGAAAAACTGCGTGTAGGCATCGACCAGCCGCGCCAGATAGGCCGGATCGATGCTCTGCTCATAGCGCCGATCACGACGCCGGATCCGCTCCTGCAACACATTGACGGGCGCCTGCAGGTACACCACCAGATCAGGTCTCGGCAACGTCGCAGAAAACTGGAAGTACATCTCGCGGTACAGCATCCATTCGTCGGCCGCGAGATTCAGCTCAGCGAACAACGGGTCTTTATCAACCAGAAAATCAGCGACACGCACGCGTTGGTTAAACAACTCAGCCTGAGCCAGAGGATTCATCTGCCGCCATCGCTGCACCAAAAAATGCAACTGCGTCGCCAATGCGTAAGCCTTCGGCTCGCGGTAGAAGCGCTCCAAAAAGGGATTATCGTCAGGCGACTCGGCGATCAATTCCGCATCAAGCATCTCGGCAAGACGACGCGCCAGCGAGGTCTTGCCCACCCCGATCGGACCCTCGATCGCAATCAAGCGTCGATTGGCCAAGCGCCGCTCATCGGCCTCGAGCGCAACAGCCGCTGGCGAACGTGAGCGCCGGTTGAGCGGAAACGAGTCCACGGCGATCCCACCCTCACCACCGAGCGGCGACAAACCGCGCCTGGATGACGGGGTGCTGGCATCACCCACCGCGGTAGCCGGACCATCCCGCGCTGCGTCGGCAGGCTCGTCATTGTCGCTCGAAGCATCGGGCACCGCCGGCATCGTGTCGAACAACCCGGGTTCTCGTGCACGACCGCGGCCCTGGTCTTCGACGGATTCATCCTTTACGGACTCGCCAGGCGGGAGGCTGCGGCCCCTATCATGCTCGGTCATGCGGCCGGACTCATCCAAGGTTGCACAGAACTGCGCGGCATGGCTCCGCGTCGATCGAGCGGCGGCGCCGTCGCATCGGCCCGCGGCATGAGCTCGTTCCGCAAGCCTTTCGCACTGAACCCGTTGTCCGTATCGTCGATCGCGACGATACGGGCCACTCGCCCATCGGACTCGACACCCTGCGGTTCAGGCGTCGATCGGCCGAAAGCAGGACTGAAGGTGGGACATTCGTCGATGGGTTGCATCGCATCCACGGCTCCGGCCGGCAGCGCTGCAATCAGCTGTGACAGGCGCATCGGCGACTGACCCGCCACCGGAATCGGCCAGTCGCACTCACCAGCCAGCAACACATCACGCATTGGCAGCAACACAAACGGACGCTCACTCAAGCCCGCGTGAGGCACGCACAAATCTGGAACCTCGAACGCCGAGTCACCAAACAGGAGGAGATCGAGATCCAGAACGCGCGCACCCCAACGAGGAGCGGAGTAATCGCGCCCCGCCGCAATCTCCAGCGCCCATAGGGTCTCAAGCAGCTCACGCGCGGACAGGCGCGTCTCGACGCGCACCACAGCATTGACATAGTCCGGCTGCGCCGGCCCCAAGGGCGGGTTCCGGAAACGCCGCGAATGGCCAACGATCGACACGCCGTATTGGCGATCGAACGCTTGACATGCGGTCAGCACGTTCGCGGCGGCATCACCGAGGTTCGCACCGACACCGATCCAGGCCGTAACCGGCAAAGGCGGCACAACGAAGTCGCAGCGCAACCCGGCCACGCCGGCGTTCGCTCCACTCTCATCAGGTGCAGTCTCATCGGACGCCACGGATACCCCACGACGAGATGAATCAAGCTCCACGCCATTGATACCGAGATCCGCGCCAGTCATACAGCGCGAGCAACCGTCCGTCGAACGCTCGTCCGTCGAACCATTGCCAAACAAATCCTTGCCCGGCGGCTGCTCGAAGTCTCCATGGCCGCGACACGCCATTCAACGCACTCCTGTCGCACGCGAACCGCCCCTTCGGCGCCCACCCCGGCGCCTGCCAGAGCGTCCCCGACGGGAGGATCCAGAGGAGTCGTCGCCGGCCGACGGATGCAAATCGTCGCTCCCAACCAAATCGCCATGCAGGCCCTGCTGCTCGGTCCAGTACTCACAAACGGCAGGGTCAGCCTGACCTGACTGCGCACGCAGGCAATAAAAGTCGTAGGCCGCCCGAAAACGCGCTTTGGCCAGCAGGCGCGGCACATGACGTGCGTCTCGCTGCGATTCGAGACGCGGCTGAAACTCCCAAATTTCTCGCATCATTCCGCCGAATCGGCGCGGAATCATCACCGTTTTGGACTGCTCGCGAAGAACCGCCTCGATTGCCAGATCCATCGCAGTCTCAGATCCGTGTTCAAGCTGCTGCTCGAACGCGGCTCTCGCCTGCACCGGCCCCCACAGCAACGCCGCGTACAGAAACGCCGGATTGACGCCCTGATCGGCCTGAACGCGGCGATCAGTGTTGTCCAGCGCCGTCAGCAAAAACCGCCGAGAAAGGCTATCGATGCCTTCGCGATCGAAATGACGCTTGGTCTGCGGGAACAGCGGCTCAAACAAGTTACGCGCCTCGAGTTCGAGGAATGTCTGCCGAGCACGGCCGTTGTGGAACAACTTGATGACCTCATCGAACAAGCGCGCCGGGGCGGCATCGACGATACGACCCGCTAACGCATTGATGGCCGCGTGCAATTCAGGATCGAGACGAAAGCCATGCTTGCCGACGAAACGGACCGCACGAAGCATGCGAACCGGGTCCTCGCATAGGCGAATGCGTGGATCACCGATCAAGCGAAGCTCGCCAGCAGCCAAATCTTCCAAGCCCGACCCAAAGTCAAGCACCGACTGAGCGACGGGATCGTAGTACAGCGCATTAACCGTGAAATCGCGGCGCTCGGCATCCTGCTCGATCGTGCCGTAGCAGTTGTCGCGCGTCACGCATTCGATGTCGTCTGAGTCTGCGCCATCGTCAAGATCATGGGGCGCCCTGAACGTCGCCACCTCGACGATCTCACGACCGTAGGTCACGTGCGCCAAGCGGAAACGGCGACCGATCAAGCGACAATTACGAAACAATCGCTTGACCTGCTCGGGGTGGGCGTCGGTCGCGACGTCGAAATCCTTCGGCTGCTCGCCGAGAAGCAGGTCGCGCACAGCGCCGCCCACGAGGCAGGCGCGATGACCCGCCTCATGCAAACGGTACAGCACCCGCAACGCAGGAATCGAAATTCGTTCACGCTCGATGCCATGAACGTCCACCGGAATTTCACGCGGCAGAGATTCCCGCGCGTGTGACGCCCGGGCCACCGATGCTTTCGCTGGCTCGTCGTTCTCGCGCCGATCAAGTCCGGGCTGATCGACCTCAATCGCACCAGCCGGATGCGAGATGCCCGAATCGAGCCGCTTATCCTCACCTTCCGCTCTCGTAGCGGAATCAACAGCTTCCAAAACCTCTCCTCCCAAATCATCGTTCTGGGTCGGAGGCAACTCGACAGCCGCAGGAGCCACCGGACCTTGTCTCGACCGACATCCAGCCGAATCACCCGCCTGACCGCTGTCAACCGAATCACCCATCGCATCGATGGCGGGGGCCATCGCAGGCGCGTCACCTCTAGCCTCGAGCCCGCCCTCATGCTCTTTCTCGGACCCAACCGCACGTCTTCCGCGTTTGGCTGCCTGACGAGATCGGCCTGTCAGCGCGCGTCGCGTCGACTTTGCTTTCTCGCCTCCATCGGCCTGATCACCAACCTTCGGCGCCTGTGCGCTTTCAGAAGCAGCCGCCTGAGGCGTATTGAGATTCACGTCGGTCGGACACGCGTCCACGCGCTCGATTGCGGCAGATGCCGCGTCTGGCGTCATGTCTTGCGTCGTATCGGGAAAAGCTTTCGAAGTCATCGGCATGGACAGAGTATAACGCTCGCAGGCGACAACTCTGCAGCGCGACACAAAGCTCGCCCGAATTCATCCGATCCGACCCCAATTAATCGCTCCATAGCCGCGTACACGCCCCGGCAAGAGGCGTTCTTGGCGCGAAGCACGGCAAGCGGCGATGACCATCCGCTGTCGACGACACGATACCGACCGTCGCATCAACAGTGTAAACCGCGAGCGAGGAGAGCCGGCCCTGAAGCGACTGGCGACGGCGTCGCCACAGCCCCGCCACAACCAATCGATGGCAGCACCCATACGGCCGCGACCATCCAGCACCGCTCATGCCAGCAATCGACTTAATATCGGCCCTCACCCGCTGCGCTATTCCAAGCTTGATCTCACGTCGCCGTGATCGACGGCGGCAGACGTCTGCTCGAGAACGATCAGGGTCAAATCATCAAACACCTTGGCAGAGCCAACAAACACTGCGACATCGTCGAGAACGAGCTGATGAAGATCCTCGACCGACGCGTCACGATGACGATCGAGAACCGAACACAGACGATCGAGTCCGTAGAATCGCCCGGCTTCGTTCTCCGCTTCGACGATGCCATCCGTGTAAAGCACCACGCGATCACCCTCGGCGAAAGAAACCGTCTGTACACGAGTCAGCACCTCGACGTCCGGCTCGAGGCCCAACGGCAGGCCCAATTCGAGAGTGTCGATTCGCTCGACACCCGGCACGCCCGACCGCACGATCAAAACCTCCTCGTGTTGACCAGCGATCTCGATCTCACCCGGCCGAATCCTCAACACGGTCAACGTCAAACACTTGGTGAGACGCATACGTCCGAGATTGTCGTGAACGACTCGATTGAGCCCCACAATCATTCGGCGCGGATCGCGCTGATGCTCCAACGCCAAGGCTCGCAACGCCGACTGCACGACCAGCATCGCGACACCGCTCTCCAGCCCGTGCCCGGTCACGTCACCGATCGCCACCAGAACGTCGTCCGGCCCAGCCAAGACATCGTAGTAATCGCCGCCCGCCTCAGCGGCCGGCGTCATCGATGCCACGATACGCAACCCCGAATAGCGAGCAACGCCCTCAAGCTCGCCAGAAGACGGCAGCAGCATCTGTTGTAGCCGATGCGCGACACCCAGCTCCGCCGCCATCCGCAGGTTCTCATGACGCACCGCCACAAGATCGGCCGAGCGCTCCCTGACCCGCACGCCAAGAGCCTGATTCTGCTCCGCCAGCGCCTGCGCCAAACTCGCCACTCGACCATTCTGGCGAGTCATGGTCCGAATCAACACCGTCACCAAAAGGCCTGACACCACAAACAGCGCCACAAGCAGGCTCACGACAACAATCTGAACATCGGCCGCCCGACGCTTGGACTCCGCCAGCACCGCGTTCGCGAGCGCATCCTGGAGATCACGCATCGCAATCATCTCGTCAATGACCTGATCATTGCGTTCATGCGCCTCGAGAATCGCCGCAGCCAGCTCATCGCCAGCCAGATCCAAGGCGGCCACGGTGCGCAAGCGCTCCATCACGCCGAGCAATACCGTCTGCGCCTCGCTCAAAGTCCGCGATTGCTGCATGATTTGTTCGCGCTGAGCGGTCGACTTAATCCGCTCTCTCAACGCCTCGCGCGCCACCAAAAATCGTGACGCAGCATCGAGAAATCGATCAAACGCTTCGTCTCGTGCAATCGGATCGGCCTGCCGGGACGTCGCATGGACGATCAAAATACGGTCACGAACAGCGTCAATCATTTGAGAAATCAGCTGCGCCTGAGCCTGATGTTCATCGACCGAACGTTGAAATTGCGCGGTGGCGTCGTTCATCGCATCGAGGCCCAGTTTCGCGATCACGACCACCAGCGCCAGCAACACCGCGGCCGCCAGGACAACGACGACGGTCTGCCGCCCCAGCGAATCACTCACTGACGCAGGAGAGTCGGCCGCCAACGCTTTCACTTTGGGCAACATCAAGAAATTTGCCGATCACCAATATCGCATGGGCGATGACTCCGACCTGCAGACCCAACCCGACTCCGGAACAATCCACGAGCAGCCATGGTCACCCGCTGGCGTACGAGCACGGTGCTGCCTGGCTGTCGCGCGCTCGCGCTCACCGATCGGCACTAAATTCTCGCCCGGAAACCGCACCTGTGTGATCCGCACCCGTATCGCCAGCTGCTGTCGCATCGCCGTCATGACTCAGCACAACCAGCTCAGGCCATAGCTTCGAGAGATTACGCAGCGTGCGTGCCTGCCACGGAATCTGGCGCGAGCCACGAATCGTCACACTCAAGCCATCGGTATCGCGCGCTCGCAAAACGAGGCGCGAAAGCATCGCGATACCGGAGCTGTTCAGAAATTCGAGCAGCTGCAAATCGATCCAGCAATGCCCACCACGCGCGACCATGCGCTCGAGTTCGCGCCAAAACACCTCGTACTCAGCGGGTCCATTTCGACGCAGGGCCCCCTCGAACACGGCCCGCCGACGAACATGATCGAAATCGACGCGGAATCCATCACCGCTGAAGCGACAACAATCACCGTCGATTTCATGCCGTATGCCGGTCAACGCATCCACCACTGACCTCCGTTTCGGCCCGTTTGCGCCGGACCAATCGCGAGAAATCAAGTCCAAAATCTCGCCGCTCTCGATCGGGCGCGCAACACCCGCACCTTGCAAACATCACCAAGACGAAGTCCACACGCCAAAGTTTACGGACAAGGACCCACCTCGCCAAACACCACCGAGCCGCGTGCCCGGCCGAGCAACATCCACCGGATACCGCCCGCCTACCGGACACCGCCCGTCGTCCATCGCGGGTTACCGCGTTCATATGTCCACGATCAGGCGATCCAGCTCGCTGATCTTCAACTCGATTTCCGTCGTGATCTCGACCTCCGGGAACGGCGTATCCCCGAGGCCCACATCGCGCTCAATCGGTCGAAAACGCCACGCCGCGACCACGCGATAGTCGTTGAGCATGGTCAAAAAGCCAAGCCCGGACGACGTCGGCGACGCTGCCTGCGCCTCGAGTCTCTCGAGAAACAACTCACTGACATCGTTGACAAACAGGCTCTGGACAAACGCACGATAGCGCGCCGCATGGGCCGGAGTCGCATGGTTCACCAACGACACCCAGACACTCTCGTCATCCAGCAGCACTCCGAGCTCCACGGGCGCATCGCCGGTGCCCTCCGAGTACTTCATTGCGTTTTCAAGCAGCTCATTTACGATAAATGTGACGGCGCCACGAGCCAATGTCGGCCGATCGGGCGGTGGGTCATCGTTCCACGGCGTCGTGCGTTCGGCTTCACGTCGATGCGCCTCATCAAGCGCCCCACGTTCTATGAACGTCATCACGTAATCGCCGAGAAAATCAGCCGACAGGCCGTTATTTCGCCAACGTCGGCGCAGGGTCTCGAGCGCCGGCCGAAAGCCAAGACGTAGAAACTCGCCTCGGTTATGGTTACGGACGTCACGAAACGGTCCGATCACTTCGGCACCGTCGCCTTGCGAATCGACGGCCTGATGCTCGTCCTGATGCTCGGCCGGATACTTGATCCGATGATCCGCCTGAGCATGCCCAGACTCAGTCGCGGGTCGCACCTGATCATCGTCCATATTCATCGATCCTCATTGTGACCCGCGTATTCAGCCTCACTCACTGACCACCGAACCCAAACGCACTGGCCTCAGGGCGTCACCATACAAAAGATCAAGCTCGATGGATCTAATCTGGACGGCTCGGCGAATGTCGATGATCCCGATCCTTCTATCACGATCGAGCCCTCGACGACCGGCACCGCTCATCCCGGGACGCTCACCGGCTCGCACCAACAGCGACGACGACGATCACGAGGTCACAGCCGTCGCGGGGCGAGCGGCAGACTCGCCCAAGGCAAGAGCGTCATCCAAAATGCGTCGGCCGTCGAACGCCAGATCCAAAGAACGATCGCGAGGATCGAACCAACGCACAGCTTTAGCGTCGTCACCTGCAACGGCCTCCCCCTCCTCCGCCCAAGCCAAAAACGCCACGCTTACCGTGTGACCGCGCGGATCCCGAGCAGGATCGGAATACACACCAAGCAAACGATCCAGACGGACATTGAGACCGGTTTCCTCGCGCGCTTCACGTCGCGCCGCGGCCTCGACCGTTTCGCCCACATCAACGAAACCACCCGGCGTTGCCCAGCCATAAGGCGGATGGTGCCGTTCGATCAGCAACACCTCGTGGCCGCCGGGACGGCGAATCACGATATCGACAGCGAGCAACGGTGTCTCTGGACGCGCCATTCCAATCTCCTGAAAAACGAGGCCTGACTTGATTTTCACGCGGGCGCAACGGCGCACTGTCGATGCCTCAAGTATGACCCCAGTACTACCCCAGATACAGGGTCGACAAAGCCATCGCGCAGCACGTCAATGAGCACCCCTTCTCAAAAACGGCGAGCCGCTGACGTCGTATCAACAGACGACAAGACCCACGCATGCGATCCGCGCAGCGCCTCAGTCAGTTTTGACGTTAGCCGCCCCCTTCAAAGGCTCTCCGCGGATTTGACGTCTGGCGCGTCGCTGCACGCCTCCTGTGACAGGAAAGTCCGAATCCGCCTTCGTGCGCGCTTATCCGGGCGCCCATATGGTGCGGCATCCGCACTCCCAGCCACCTCGGCTCCCGCCGATACATCACGCGCCTTCGCACGCGCCTCTGCAGCCGCGAGGCTCGCCTCGGTCTCCTCATACAATTGACAGGCCTCGCTCGCCGGCCGGCGCGTCGGTAGAAAACCGATCACACGGACCTCAACCCAACTGCTGCCCCGTTGAATCCGCAAACATTCGCCGCCACGCAATGTCCTCGAAGCCTTGCAGCGACTCGCGTCGACCTGGACCTTACCGCCCTGCACCGCCCGCTGCGCCAAGGCTCGCGTCTTGTAGAACCGCGCCGTCCACAACCATTTATCGATCCTTAACACACCACCACTCCACCTCCGTCACAATCACTCGAGAACAACACGGCCCTGAGACCGCTTCCCGAGGACAACGATCCAAAGACCGAACCCACCGGGTCAAGCTCCTCGATCCAGTCCCTCACCACAAGCCCGACGTCAGCACGCCACCACCGATCACGGTATTGCCAAAATCACAATCGAAGCCGATCGAACACGAGCGTTTCACGTCAGGCGTCGTATCACCACAGGACGTCTCAGCACAGCGACATCAACCATAATCGGCCACACGAGGCCCAGATGAACAACACTCCGGCTCAACCGTCGCACCCGACCACACCATCCCCGTCCTCTCACCGGACCCAGCGGCCGCGCCTTTTCGTCGCGGAACACTGCCCCTACGCTCAGCGAGTGCGCATCCTCGTTGCGGCCTTGCAAGTCGACGTCGAATGTACCGTGATCGATCTCAAGCATCCCGGTACCGAGCTACTCGACGTCGAACCCAGCGGTCGGGTTCCCGTCTGGGTAGAGCCAGCAGAGCCGGAAGATCAGCCTTCGAGCGAAAGTCGCGCCAGACTCGACAGCCGTGGCGATCAGACTGTCCATCGCGTGTTGGTCGAGTCGCTCGTCATCGCTCGTTACCTCCTGGCCTGTCACGCGCCGCAATCGCTCAATGACACGCCGACCGTCGCGGCGGACCGCGCATCCACCGACACTACCGAACGAGACGCGCACAACCCCCAGCGTTCGAGGGCCTTACAACAAAAAGCCTGGCTCGACGCCTGCGAAGCACTGCTCATCGCAGCACTCGACAACGCTCTCGCTCAGCAATACCGGTGGCTCACCCAAATCGCTCGCGATCCCACCAGCGTGGACGCCGAAGCCGCGACGGATGCGCTCGCCAACCATTGGACGCGACTGGCTCAACGCCACGAGCAATGGCGTGCGGCCCTGAACGCTCATCACGCAAACGCACCCCAAGCGTGTTCGCCCACCCCAGAAACGGCTCACTGGCTCATCGACGCCGTCGCCGCCCCGCTGTGGCGTCGGCAACGAATCGTCGAAAACGCGTTGATGCACGCTCAATCGCCACTCAATCCAGAACCGTTGACACCGCTGCCAGAACTGCACGACTGGATCGAACGACTGGCCACCTGGCCAGCCGCCGCCTGCGTCGATGCCGCCCCCGCCCGACGCGCACTCGCCGATCATCTCAGCGCGGCCGCTCATTCCGCCTCGCCCACACCGTGGCTCGAGGCCCTACGCGCTTGAAAGCCTCACAGCGCTCCGGCCGCTGCAAACTCGGTCGCGGCCGCGTCTTCCTCCAACAACCCGCGCACAAGCTCACCCCGCCCACTATGGCTGTTGCGATCGTCCGAGTCCGACGGGCGCTCGTCCCCGGGGCCTCACGAGCGGCACCAAACACGCTCGCGGAAACATGGCGCGACCCTCACCGTGTCGTGCCCGCGCTCCATCCGGCGACGCGCCTCACCCAACCGTGGGTCGCAGCTCAACCGCACACCAATCGGCCCCGAGATCCACCGCAAAAGCCCGACTCGCCGCCGCTTGCGCCGCCGACATGAACGCTTGACGCGCAGCCTCGAGAGACGCGGGCCCACCGCGTCGCGTACACAGAAACAACTCGCTGATCAATGGCTGACCGGCCGCATCGACCAGCGGCCGCACGACGCATTCGATCCCGCTCGCACATTCCGCATCGCGAACGTCGCCAAATTCCTGCGCTCGAACCGCCTCGCTCTTGCCGGTCGTGCTCTCAGGCGACGCTGATGGCACGGCCGGCACCAGCACCGCCTGCTCGCGCAACACCCAGTCGGGCAAAACGGCGACGCCCTGTCCCGCCGCAACCAACGTCACGACCATCGTCGTTCCCTCGGCCGCACGACGCGCCGGAAACACTCCAGCCGGCCAAAGCAAACGCCGAAACACATCCAACCGCTCAGGGGCTACGGGATACGTCACCAGCGTTGCCCCGGCCAGATCCTGCGGCGTGATCACGGGATGCCCTGCCAATGGATGATCGGAGGCCGCCAAGACCAGCTGGCGGAACCGTCCAAGAGGCAGCGAGAGTACGCGACCCTCCGGCCCGGCCTCGCCACTGACCACCCAGTCGGCATCACCGCCGTCCAGTGCAGCCCAGGGATCAAAAGCCGGCGTCAGGCGAACGTCGGTCTCGATCTCGGGAAACCGCCGCCGAAACCGCACCAACGCCGGCATCAACCACTGAAAACAGCTGTGGCACTCGAGCGCGACGACCCACCGCGCCGCTCGCCCCGCAGCGTGTGCATCGAGCGACTCGGCCAAGAGAGCCATGCGCGGCAAGACGCTTTGTGCCGCTTCCAGCACACGCTCGCCTGCGGGGGTCAATTTCAACGGACGCCGCTGAAAAAACTGCGTACCGTGACGCGTCTCCCACTCGCGAAACGCATGCGACAACGCCGAAGGCGTTACACACAGTCGCTCGGCAGCCCGCGCGAAGCCGCCGGCCTCATGGACCGCCTGCACGGCATCAAGCAGTCGAAGATCAATCGTTGTCATGGCCAATGTTGAATTTTTCTCAACTTTTAATTGAAAAAAACGAGATGGATTCACAACTATAGCTGGTCAACACTGATCCTCAGCTTCACTACGACATCCAGCTGGAGGCCACCGATGACCGTCACTTCGATCACCCTACACAATCACGGCTACCCCCGCATCGGCGCACACCGCGAACTCAAGCGCGCCGTCGAATCCTACTGGTCGAACGACCTTAGCCGCGACGATCTGCGCGCAACGTCTCAGCGCCTTCGCGCAACCCACTGGCAGCAACAGGCCGACACCGGACTCGATCTCATCCCGGTGGGTGACTTCTCGCTCTACGACCCGTTCACCGAACTGACCCTCGCTCTCGGCGCCATTCCGCGACGTTTCGAGCGCGCTGCCAGCCTCGACCCCATCGACCGGCTGTTTTATCTCGCCCGCGGTCGCGACCCCTCCGCCCAGTCACGCGAGACTCACGCGCTGGAAATGAGCAAGTGGTTCGACACGAACTACCACATCCTCATCCCCGAAATCGAACCCGATACCGAACTGCGCGCCGACGCTAGCGTCTACTGCGAGGCCATCGCAGCGGCACGCGCCGCCGGCCATGGCCCCAAACCCGTCATCACCGGTCCGTTCACATGGCTGAGTCTTGCAAAAAGCCACAGTGTGGCGCGCGCGGACGGCAACGACCACGGCTTCACACCCTTCGATCGACTCGCCGACGTCATCGATGCCTACGCCGCGCTGCTGACCGCGGTTGCGCGTGAGCTCGCCGGCAATACCGCCGCCTCGTCGGTGTGGATTCAACTGGACGAACCGGCGCTGGCCTACGACCTCGACACGCCGCAACGAGAAGCCGCCCGTCGCGCGATCGGCGCCGTTGCACAGCGCGTCAAAGCCGCAATCCCCGCGGCACGAATTCTGGTCGCGATCCCATTCGGTCAACCGGATTTCGAGGCACTCATCGGACTCCCGATCGACGGCTGGCACATCGATCTGACGCGGCGCGACGGTGCAACCCTCGAAGCCACTCTCGACTGGCTCGCTGGCGCCATCGTCGCGCAGGGCAAACGCACCAGCGCGCTTGAAACCCTGTCCCTGGGCCTCATCGACGGCCGTAACGTCTGGGCCAACCGACTCGCCAACAGCGTCGACACGCTCTCGGGCTTCACCGAGCAGCTCACTGAACGCACGGCCCAGGCTGGCGTCGCAGCACCCGCGCTCTGGCTCGCACCGAGCTGCTCGCTGGCACTCGTCCCGATTTCCACGCGCTTCGAGAATCAGCTCGCCGCGCGTCACCCCATCCTGCACGGCGCACTCGCCTTCGCCGACGAAAAGCTCGCCGAACTCGCGATACTGCGCGACGCACTGACCTCAGATGGAGAACGCAACGCCGCCGCTCGCACCGCGATCGAACGCAACCGCGACGCCTGGGCGCGCCTCGATGCCCTGCCCGAACGCACCAACGACTCGGTGCGCCGCCACACACAACAACTGCGGGACTCCGACGCCCGCCGCCCAGCCCCGTACAGCGAACGCGCCGCCGCTCAACGCGCCGCGTTCAATCTTCCCCGACTCCCGACCACAACGATCGGATCATTCCCACAAACCGCAGACATCCGGGCGTTGCGACGCGACTTTCGCAGCGGAAAGGTCGACGCCACCGCCTACAAAGCCGGCATCCGGGCCGAAATCGACCGTGTCATCGCCTTTCAGGAAACCGCGGGCCTCGACGTGCTCGTTCACGGCGAACCCGAGCGCAACGACATGGTGGAGTTCTTCGGCGAACTCCTCGACGGCTACGCGTTCACGCAAAACGGCTGGGTGCAATCCTACGGCACACGCTGCGTCAAACCACCGATCCTGTGGGCCGACGTGGCTCGCACACGCCCACTCGGAACCGAATGGATCGTCTACGCACAGGGACGCACCGATCGCCCGGTCAAGGGCATGCTCACCGGCCCCGTCACCCTGCTCAAATGGGCGTTCCCGCGTGAGGACCTCGAGCCTGCAGACATCGCGTTGCAACTCGCACTTGCGTTACGCGAAGAAATCAATGCCCTCGTGGACGCTGGGATCCGCATCATCCAAGTGGACGAACCCGCGTTCCGTGAAGGGCTTCCGTTGAAACGATCGCAATGGACGCGCTATCTCGACTGGGCCGTGCGGGCCTTCCGAATCGCAACGGCCCACGAAGACCCATCGGTACAAATCCATACCCACATGTGTTACTCGGAGTTTAACGACATCATCGAAGCCATCGCGGCGCTCGACGCCGACGTCATCACGATCGAAACCGCGCGCTCGAATATGGAAATTCTCGCCGCCTTCGAACGCTTCAACTACCCCAACGAAGTTGGCCCCGGCGTCTACGACATTCACTCGCCGCGCATTCCAGAGACTCACGAATTAACCGGTCTGCTCGATCGAGCGCAGCGCGGGATCCCGGCCGAGCGACTCTGGGTCAACCCCGATTGCGGACTGAAAACTCGCGCCTGGCCCGAAGTCGAAGCCTCGCTGACTCGCATGGTTGACGCCGCACGAAAAATGCGCGCCGCCAAGGCCGCCGCGTGATGCACTATCCATCGACCGCGTCGACCCCAATCGGAACCGCACGCCCACGAAAATCAACGCGCAACGACACGTGGCGTCGCGCATTGGGCACTCGCAGCCCGCATAGTCCGCACCAACGCCCTTGCGCCGCGCGCGAACGTCATCGCGTCGACCTTGCTCGTGGAGGATGAGCACACGGAATGCACGCGCTACGCGCAGCAGATCGCTTGCGCCGATCCGTTGCGAGGATCCTCGGGCGAAGGGCCCGCCCGGACCTCGCAGGACCGATGTGCAAGGCGCGCAGCCTCATGCGATGAAACGCGGCACGGGCCGCGATCGTTAGCCATTGATGCCGCGGCGCGGTTCATTTACCCGCCCGCGGTCAGGCATCAAACGAACGCGCCCGCACCGGCGATCCCATCGCTGCACGGGTCGCGGACCGGTCAACGCATCCGCCTTGGTGGCGACCTCAGCGGAAGCTGCCGGGCGCCGCGTCTCGCAAGCGCGAACGGCGAGGAAAATGCGCCTTGAGAAACTCCATCTGGTCAGCAAGCACCCGCCGCCCCTTCAGATAGACGTATTCTGCGTGCGTCGGCACGAACGGAATCGCAAGCAGCGCCATACCCGCCTGCTCGGGTGTCCGCCCCGCTTTATGGTTGTTGCACCGCTTGCAAGCGGTCACCACGTTCATCCAGGTATCGACGCCGCCCTGGCTGACCGGATGGACATGATCGCGGGACAACTCCGAGACCGGAAAATGGTCACCGCAATACAGACACAGATGCTGATCTCGCCGAAACAACGTCGGATTATTCAACGGCGGCGTGTAACCCTTGTGCACCTGCAGGTTCGTACCATGGGTTGCCACGATCGAGGGGATTTCGACGCTCGATCGCAGACCACTACGCGCGTTGATTCCACCGCGCACGCGAAACAGCGTCTGGCCCAGCGTGTAGGCCACCTGCTCCTGACAAAACAAGCGAACCGCCTGCTGATAATCGATCCACTCGAGCGGCATGCCCGAGGCATCGGTACGCAGGATCTGCTGGTGCCAGGGCATCATCGTCGCCCCCCGCTCTTAAGTCAGCCCAACCGAATCGAACATAAGCGCAGTTAACGTCGCACGCAAATATGTCGAGTTCGTGAAATCCTCGATTCAACACCTCCGATCCGACGGCGAAGAGAACAACCACCCCGACACCACCTCGTCACACTCACCGAACCAACCGCCGTGACCATCGCCGCCGCCACCGCCGGTACATTTTCGCAGTGGCGTTTCCTGACGTGACCAATGACAGCCGCGGTAGCGGCCCATTGCGATCGGCCACCCCTCGTTTGAGATTCGCTTACGGCCCCCCGCGGCGATGTGTCGCCGTCATTCACGCCGCAGACTTCACCCAACGCCTCGCCCGAATCTCTCGCCAATCGCTCCACTCAAGCGCCTCACACTCCAAGGCATCTAAGCGCGATGCCGAGCGCGACTCTGCACACCGCACGCAATGGCCGACGACATCATCACAAGCGGGCGAGATTCAAAACGACGGCGCCAAGAGATAGCGCACAAGCCGCAGCAAAAGTCGCGATCGGACCGCTAAGAAACACCCGCGCCACGCATCGGTCACACGATCGTCGTCAGCCGGCGCAGGCCGCTCTCTCGTTCGAGCAGCATCGCACTCGCCCTAACGTTCCACGCAGCAATGATTCGATCGCCACCGACCTCAATCCCGATCCTTGATCGTCGCGCGACCGGTGCATCATTTCGGAACGGCCCGCTCGTCGGGCTTGGGTGCCAGTTTGGACCCGGGCGTCATCGCACGGGCATCGCCGTCATCGACCCGCGCCAACAGGCGCATCCCGCCCACCATGCCCATCAACAACCGATCGACAGTGGCATCGAACGCCTGAACCATCGATTCGCCGGCATCACCGCCCGCATCACGGTCCGGCCACACCCCCTGTAAATCCGCCGCGATCACTTCGGTCGCGTCCGACGATGCCGTCCGAATGGGCGGCTCCCGTCGCTCGAATGGCAGCTGCCAGCGCCGGATTCGGCAGGTCGCGGGACGCTCCAGCGCCATTGCCCCCGCGGCACTCGACTCATCGAGACACAACAGCAAATCAGCGCCTTGCAGATCACCTTGCCACGACGTGTCAGACCGGGAAGCCATCGATGACGACTCATCCGTTTGTGCAGGGCAGCCATGTCCTGCCTCTGAGCGCGGCTCACGCAAGTCAAGCCACTCGACGATGGGCACCTGCTGGCCACGCGCCACCACACGCGACGGCCGCCAATCGGCCTCATCGCGCCCCAAAACAAGCACCCGCGCACGCCGTTTGAACGCCATCGTACCTCCTCAAGCCGTGCCGAGCGGCAACGCATTGACCCTGCGTTCATCGACCGCCATCCACCACGGCCGGAACACGAATGAATCAAGCATCGCCGTCCGTTCGCGCACGCGCCCGAGCAGCGAAATCGAGCATGCGTTCGGTGGCGGCCAGGGCCTTTACACGCAGTGACTCATCAACCTGAATCTCGAAACGTGCGCGCGACGCGTGCTCAGCGGTCAGCGCTTCCTCGAGCGCAAACAGATCATTCATCGCCATCCAAGGACAGTGCGCGCAACTCTGGCAGGTCGCGCCATGACCGCCGGTCGGCGCCTCGATCAACTCGCGGTCCGGCGCTGCCTGGCGCATTTTGTAGAAAATCCGGTTATCCGTTCCGACGATAAACCGCGATTCGGGTCGCGTTTTGACCGCATGAATCAGCTGACTCGTCGAGCCGACGACGTCGGCCTGCTGGACCACGGCGCGAGGCGACTCGGGATGAACGAGAACAGCCGCGTCCGGATACTGCGCGCGCAGCCGCTCCAACTCGAGGCCACGAAACTCGTCATGCACGATGCAGGCCCCGTCCCACAATAGCATGTCAGCCCCGGTCGTCCTTTGGATGTAATCGCCCAAATGCTTGTCCGGCGCCCAAAGAATCTTATGTCCCTGCTCATGCAGATGCGTCACCAGCGGCACGGCGATACTCGACGTCACCACGTAATCGGCCCGCGCCTTCACTCCAACCGACGTGTTCGAATACACCACCACGGTACGGTCAGGGTGCGCATCGCAAAATTCTGCAAACGCGTCCTCAGGACAGCCGAGATCCAACGAACATTCCGCTTCCAATCGCGGCATCAAGACTGTTTTTTCGGGGCTCAGAATTTTTGCGGTCTCGCCCATGAAACGTACCCCGGCAACGACCAGCGTCAACGCCGAGTGATCGCGTCCGAATCGCGCCATTTCAAGCGAATCGGCGACACACCCGCCGGTCGTCTCGGCCAGTTTTTGTAGACGCTCATCCACGTAGTAGTGCGCCACGAGCACCGCGTCCTTCGCCCGCAACAAGGCCGCCAGGCGATCTTGTAGCTCGGCCTCATCCTCGGGCAACACAGGGCGTCGTGCGGCCAGAACCTGTTGAGTCATCGGCACATTAATCACTGCAACTGACATGGTCGGACTCCGCTCAATCGCGCTCGTATTGATCACGCCATACGCCGGCGCCGGAATTCAGTGGAACAAAAGCCCCCGAGACGCCGCAGACACTCGAAATCAACCTTACGACGCTTCTCAGACACGGTTTAGATGATGCGTCTTAGATGCGTGCAACTGACGACGCTCGCATCCGCCAACAACGCCAGATTGCGACAGCAACCCAGGCACATGAATCGAACCCCAAGGACGACTCCGGCCCTTCCAGCTTGCCAACCCCCTCCACTTGAGCCCTCTAACAAAGGGGGCGTCGCACGAGCGAAACCGCTCGCACAGCCGCAGCCAAACCCACTATTCGACTTCTGGATTGCAGGTGAGCTAGTCCGACCACAACATCTTAGCTCCGGGCATGACCCCGAACGATCTTCAACCCCGACTCATATGGCTGAAATCGACGGGCCATCTCAACAGCATCCGCCGCTTCGACATCGCGGACGCCGGAAATCCACGCGAGTCGCAGAATCCAGTTTGTTTGAAGGTCCTCGCCGGAGCTGTTCCCGTCGGGATTGCCCAGGCTGGCACACGGCGGCGCCTCCCAGTCACGCGGCACATGCGCCAGCGAGCTCGCGCCCCAACCCTGAGGCCCCAGGTCTCTCTCTGCCTCGGCTCGCCACCGGAATATCCGAGTGACCACGATCTCCCACAGCACCCGATCGTCGGACTTCTTGTCGCGCAGCTGAGGCTCACGCAGACTACAGCCATGAGCACGCTCAACACACTAGCCCCTCTTCAAACGGCCTCCGAGCCATCGCAACCCCAAACCCTGCAACAGGGCCCGCGACCCATAGAGCGCGCCTTGCGCGAACCCGATTCCGCTACCGTGGCGAGATATCGAGCGATGGATTACGCCGAACGCATGGATCTGGCGCTCTCGGCCACCCTAGCGCCAGAATATCGGTCCTGCATCATCGACGACCAGCACGCCCAAGTAAAAGCCTACTTTTCCCGACGTGCCGATCTGACGCCTGCCGAAGTCGCCGCGCTGCTCGCCGACCCCAATCAGACCGTGCGACTCAACTGCGCAAAACGCAACGACCTCACGCCCGAGCAAGTCGAGGCCTGTGTCAGCGACCGCGATCCCAACCTGCGCTACTTCATCGCCCGCAATCCGCTACTCACCGACGCTCAGCGACGCCGCCTGATGACCGACGAAGACGAACTGGTGCGCATCGCCGCCAGCAAAGGCCCTAAGATCCGGGGCACCCGCGCGCGCCCCGGACAAGCGGAGATGATCCGATGAGTCGTCGCCTCCGCTGGTGGTTGGGGCTCGGGGTTCAGGCCCTGCTGATCGTGGTGGTTGTGCTCGCCGTGCGCGCTTACGTCTCGCGCGATCTGATCGACGGCCCTTTCCCCGATATTGCGGTCGAAACCTTGGACGGCGAAGCCATCATCCTTGGCGGCGCGGCCGAACGTCCTCAAGTGATCCACGTCTGGGCCACCTGGTGCCCAATCTGCCGCTTTGAAGACGGCGAAATCCAACGCCTTGCAGCGGATCACCCCGTCGTCACGATCGCCATGCAATCGGGCAGCGCAGACGACGTTCGTGCCCATCTCGCCGAGCAAGGCTCGAATCTCGTCGTCGCCAATGATCCGGACGGTCGTATTGCCGCCGCACTCGGCGTTCGTGCCGTGCCGTCGACGTTCCTGCTCGACACCCATGGTCAGATCCGCTACCGCAAACAAGGCTACGCGCCGCCCGGCGAATTGCGCTTGCGACTCTGGTGGTTGGGACAATTCGACTGAGATCACGTCGAAGCAGAACCGCCCACAACGAGCAGCCACAGCCTTCGATCCCACGACGAACGGATCAACGAACCGCATCACAACCGGCCGAATTGAATCTGGCGTGAGCAGCATTGCTGATGCGGCCGAATGATTGTCGTGGCGCCAGTCATGCGACAATAACGACACGACCCCACCGTGAGAGCGCATGCCCCCCGTTTCCAGCCCGACATCAGCCCCCGACAGCGCGCAGCCGCTCGACACCCCCACGGCTGCAGCAGCGATCAATCCGTCGGTGACACCAGCGACTTATGACGACAGAGGCAGCGAGGCCCGCGCCGCCGAATCTCAAGTCGCACAGACGCATGTCGCCGCGACTCAACCAGCCGAGGCGCCTCAGCGCCTGCCGATGGCGGCACGTTTTCGCGGCTTCCTACCCGTCGTCGTGGACGTCGAGACCGGCGGTGTCGATTGCCGACGCCATCCTCTGCTGGAGATTGCCGCCGTTTTCATCGAGCGCCACACAAACGGCCGACTGATTCGAGGGCGCACGGTCTCCTTTCATGTGCGCCCGGCCCCCGGACTCGAAATCGACCCCGAATCACTCGCGATCAACGGCATCAAGCCGGACTCGCCGCTTCGTCAGGCCATTGCAAAGCCCGAGGACCAGGCTCTCGGCCATCTGTTCGCCGAAGTCCGCCGCGAGATCCGCGATAACGCCTGCAAGCGTGCGATCCTGGTTGGACATAACGCACATTTCGACCTCGGCTTCGTCCACGCTGCGGCCGAACGCGCTGGCATCCGTCGCAACCCCTTCCACCCGTTTTCATGCCTCGACACCGTGACGCTATCGGCGATGGGCCTCGGTCACACCGTACTCGCCCGCGCCACGCGTCTCGCCGGAATCGACTTTTCGGCCGACGAAGCCCATAGCGCCGCCTACGACGCGGAAAAGACCGCCGACCTGTTTTGCGAAATCACCAACCGCTGGCAGGCCGCGATCGGCGTACCCGAAGCAGCGCTCGCCCTGCCTGAGGTCAAATCCTGACGCGACCTGTCGAGTCCTCCGCCTCAAGCCCATCGCACACACACTCGAAGCCCGACGTATCGCCAACCCACAACCCGCCCATCGATTCAAGATCGTCGATCGCATCGATCACCGCTCGCTCGCGGTGACGGAGGCCTCATGGAGACCTTGAATTTCACCGTCGAAATGGCATTGGTTCTCGCCCTGCTCGGGGTCGCCATCACGCTGTTCGCCTTCGACTTGCTGCGGGTCGACCTCGCCGCACTCAGCGTTCTCTTCGCACTCGCACTAACGCTTCTGATTCCGGGCATTGAACCGCTGGTCGAACCCGACGTGCTGTTCTCCGGATTCGCATCGAACGCGGTCATCGCGATCATCGCCGTAATGATTTTGGGCGCGGGGCTCGATCGCTCCGGCGTTCTGCAACGCTTGGCCAACGGCCTGCTGCAAATCGCCGGTCGCACCGAGCGCCGCGTCACCGCGACGGTCTGCAGTGCCGTCGGCGTGATCAGCGCGTTTTTTCAAAACATCGGCGCCGCTGCGTTATTTTTGCCGGCACTGGGTCGCATCGCGGACGCCACCGGTGTACCCATCCAGCGCCTGCTGATGCCCATGGGCTTTGCCGCCATTACCGGCGGCACGCTCACGCTCGTCGCCTCGAGCCCGTTGATCTTGCTCAACGACCTGATGCCCGACCGCCTCGAACCCTTTTCGCTGTTCGACGTGACCCCGATCGGACTCGCCCTGCTGGCGACCGTAATCGTGTACTTCCTCGTCTTGGGTCGTTTCGTATTGCCCAATGCAACAGCCTCCGATGGCCATCGCTCGCGCGCCCGCACCATCGGCCGTTATTTCCGCGAAACCTACGGTCTCGATTACGACGTCCACGAAGTGCACATCGGCGAAGACTCCGCCCTCGCCGGACTCACCATCGGCCAATTCGAGCGCGACTATCGCGTCTTCGTCATCGGCATCCACGACGACGGACTGACGCTCGATCCCGCCCGCGACGTCACGATCCAATCCGGTTCGCGACTGGCGTTCATGGGGCCAACCGATCGCATCGAGAAGCTCTGCGACGACACTGCGACACGGCTTCACGAGCGACTCGACGTCTTCGCCCAGGACCTCTCGCCTCGCCATTCCGGTGTCGCCGAGCTTCTAGTCGGCCCGGATTCACCGTTCATCGGAAAGACCGTCGCCGACGTCGGACTCCGGCGTCACCTCGGCCTTGGGCTCCTGCGAATCCAACGCGGGGACGAAGCAATCCGACACGACTTTGCCGACGTCAAACTGCAAGCGGGCGACTTGCTCGTCGCCCACACCCGGTGGAAACGACTCGCCGAAGTCGAGCGCGACCGCGCCCTCATCGTGCTCACGTCACGCTACCCGAAAGCGCGCGAAGAACCGCGTCGCCGAGACGTTTTCGTTGCGCTCACCGGCCTCATCGTCGCCGTTGGACTTGTCCTGTTTTCCGACCTGCCGCTATCGGCCAGCCTGCTCGGTGGCGCCCTGATCGTCATTCTCGGTGGCGTTCTCAGCATGGATCAGGCCTATGGCGCCATCAGTTGGAAAACCATCTTTCTACTTGCCTGTCTAATTCCGCTGGGTCTCGCCGTACAGGACACCGGAACCGGCGAATTCATCGCACAACGCTTGCTGGGTGCACTCGCCGACACCCCGCCCTGGGCCCTGCTAGCCGCGGTATTTGTACTCACGAGCCTGTTCTCACTGGTTCTCACCAACGTCGGCGCCACCGTGCTCATGGTGCCACTCGCGATTCAAATCGCCGAGCTCGCCAGCGCCGACGCCCGCGTCTTCGCCCTTGCGGTCGGGATCGCCGCATCCAATGCATTTTTACTGCCAACGCACCAAGTCAACGCCCTGATCCTCGATCCCGGCGGCTACAAAGTCGCCGACTTCATCCGCGCTGGCGCACCCTTGACGGTGCTCTACGCGATCGTCGCGATCATCATGATTCAGATTCTTTTCAAATGAGCGTTTCACGCTGGCATGACGGATCGAAGGGTTGGCCGCCCCGACAATCATGACGTGGCCCGTCCGTACGCCGACACTCAACCCAAAACCCGGCATCGCCAGCCTGCGATCGACCGTACCTCAATGTCGCAAGCCTGCAACGCCGACCCCATTGGTCAGGCTTGCCAGCATCACATCGAGCCAAACGTCTTGAATGCGAGCGAATCACGGCGATCCAGCTCCGGTCAGCGAAACAAAAGAGGCGACCCATGCGCAACCCATCGACACTCACCGCGCTCAACAGACCTCAGCGAGATCGACGTCAACAGCATTCGAACCCGATCGCAGCACTGGCCGTTGTCGCGATTCTCGCGCTCACCGTAGGATGCGCAACGTCACCCCCTTATGCCCCGATCACGCCACCACCGGGCATCACACTCAGCAACGAGACGCCGCGCGAAGTCGTCTTGCGGCTCACCGGGCAACCACCCGTCAGCATCAACGACGCCGCTCAAGATGCCGTCAACGAGGACGATGGACACGTGATGGCGATCCCGATCACGATCGCGGATGGACCCGCGGTGCTTTGGGGCGGGGTCATCACCACCGCGAGCCCACGCGGCGACGCAACGATAATTGAAATCGCCGCTTATCCACTGAGCGGCCAAACGCCGCGGCTCGATCGGTTGTCGATCGGGCGATTCCGTGCGTTCATCGCAGAGACGATCGACCCCATCGATATTCCCGCCGGGCGCACGATTACCGTGGTCGGCCCCGTCGTCGCGATCGAACCGGCCAAAGTTGGCGAAGCCACCATCATGATGCCGGTGGTTGAAGTCGACCAATTCCGCTTCGGCCCGCGCAGTCAGTCATCACCGAATGAATTTCGCCCGGCACACCAGCGTGATCCGCGAGCCTACGATCCTTGGGCTTATGACCCTTGGCCCTACGACCGCTGGAATCGACATCCCGGCCCACCCGTACGATTCGGTATCGGTATTGGAATCGGGCTGTAAGGCGCACAATAGCCCTGTTGTCTCATCGGGCCCGCTGCAAGGAGCGGCGGCGAAAAACCGCTCATGACTCAGTGCGACCACCACCGGACAAGCTATCGACCGCGTTCAGCATCGTGCACCGATGATTAGCGTCCGGCGCGACGCACCGGCAAACGCCAGCCAAAAGCAATGGCGCCCCCACGCAAGCCCAGCGCCACCGCAAACCCTAGCGCCGCGGCCCACGGTGTCACGACCCCCAGAGACACCATCGCGACGAAAGTTAAAGCCCCGGCCAACGCAGCCGAAACATAGACATCCTGCTGCAGCAGCACCGACGGCGTTCCCGCCAGCACGTCGCGCAGAATGCCACCAAAGGTGCTCGTCAATACGCCCATCACGACCGCCACTACGGGCGACTCCGTCACCATCAACCCCTTATAGGCCCCGAACACGCCATAGGCCGCCAACGCCAGTGCGTCAAGCCACAGCATCCACTGCCGCCTCGCCTCCAGACGGTGCGCGGTCAGATACACAACCACCGCGGTCACGACACAAACTACGATGTAACGCGCATCGACAACCCAAAACACCGGAGCATCCAAAACAACGTCACGCACGGTGCCACCACCAATGCCGGTCACCGCGGCGAAAAACAGAAAACCGATGATATCCAGACGCAGGCGCGCAGCGACCAGTGCGCCGGTCGCGGCAAACAATGCGACGCCAGCGAAATCCCAAGTCCACATCACGTCCATATAAGCGCTCACGATCGCTATCTCACTCGCCCATGCTCACTGATTCAGCTGCCTGCTTCGCAAAGCGGCTGCCCTGTGGCCGTGGCCTCTAAGGCGTCGTAATGACGAGCGCGCGCAAGTCCCCGCCGATCAACGGACTAGAACCCAGTCTGCAACTGGTCTCAGACTGAACAATTCCCCATCCCACTGACGAAGAACTCGTGCCCGATTGGGATCACTCATCAAGGACTTGCTTCCGAATCAGCAAATTTCAAGCCGACGCGGGTAATCGAAGCACCTTGCATTTCTCGAATGACCAGCCGCAGAGAGCCCAGATCGACTGCGTCACCGACGACGGGCTCTGCCACCAGTTCGCTGCGTAGGTACTCCGCCAGTGTCTCGACCTGTCGCTCGATCGGCACCGGCACCCCGTAGGTCATCGCGACAGCACCCAGCGGTGCCGTGCCCGGCAAAACGAAATCGCCGAAAATTGTCTCCTCACGCAGTCGAAGCGGACGCTGATCGGGCGCGAACAAGCGATCGATATCATCGAGATCCGTCGGTTGCACAAGCACAAACAGTTGATCGTCGGGCAGCAACGCAGCCAAATCCGGCACCTCGACCGGCTGCCCGCCGCGTATCAATGCCACCACGCGGGCCGACTTCGGCAAGCGATAACTCGACCACGCTTCGCGCACCACAGGAGAATCAGGCGCGATGCGGTAACCGACGAGTTCCCAATCGGCTTGGCCCGGCAACTCCAGCTCGACACGCTGAATTCGGTCGGTACGTGGTGGCAATTCGAGCCGCAGCCAGCGCGCCGCCAAAGGCACCGTCGAACCCTGCACCAACAACGACACGAGGACGATGAAAAACACCAGATGAAACAGCGTCGGCGCGATGTCCGCGCCCGCCAACAGCGGGAACAGGGCAAGAATGATCGGCACCGCACCCCGCAGCCCCACCCAACCGACAAACACTTGCTCACGCCACGGAAAACGAAACGGCAACAGACACAAGGCCACCGCGACCGGTCGCGCAATCAGGATCAGCACCGCAGCCACCATCAGCGCGTCGAATGCGACACCCGGTAGAACGCTCGGCTGCACCAGCATCCCGAGCATCAGAAACATACCGATCTGCGACAGCTGCGCGAACCCCTCATGGAAGCGCTTGACGTTCTGACCACCCGAATACTCACTGTTGCCGATCAGCAAACCTGCTAAATAAATCGCCAAAAACCCCGACCCACCCAGCAATGCCGTCAAAGCGAAGATTGATAAACCGGCCGCCAACGCCGCCAACGGCTGGAACGCCTGCGGCAATGGCACGCGAGCCAGCAAACGCACCGCAACAAAGCCTCCGACCACACCCAACAACGCCCCGAGTCCCATCTGACGCAAAAACTCAACCAGAACGAATGCGCCCGCAGCTCGATCGGGGTGCAGCAAAAGCTCGACCAGAACCACCGTCAGAAAGATCGCCATTGGATCGTTGGAGCCGGACTCAATCTCAAGAGTAGCCCCAACACGCGGCTTTAACGCAAGACCTCGTGCGCGCAGAATCGAGAACACCGCCGCGGCGTCTGTCGAACCAATGATGGCGCCGAGCAACAAGCCCTCGACCCACGACAGCTCAAGCCACCAAACGGCAAAAGCACCGACCACACCCGATGTCACAAAGACACCCGCGGTCGCCAAACCGAGAGACGGCTTGAGCCCCATGCGGAAATTATCGGCGCGGGTCTGCAACCCACCATCGAACAAAATCACAGCGAGCGCAGCGGCCCCCAGCAAGTAGGCGACCGAATAATCGGCAATCACCACGCCACCAGGCCCTTCAGGGCCGAGCGCCATCCCGATACCGAGAAACACCAACAGCAGCGGCACGCCGAGACGCGCGGAAACAACGGACGCATAGATGCTACCCAACAGCACCAGCGCCGCAATCAGAATCAACGAATGAGCCGAGTCCATTGCAGTAGTCTACGCGTACGTCGGATGGTTTCGCCTTCTTGCGAAAAGCGAGACAGGCCGCGAGAGGGCTACGGTGCCATGCGCGCGGAGCACCGCCGAGACGTGACAAGTCATCAGGCGAGAGACCAACACCGTACAGCGAAGCGGTGATTTAGTGATTCCATCGACCGTGCCGTGCGCACAGGCAACGTCGACGCCTCTGCCCCCTCGCGAGGCTGACGCCCACGTTGAGCCGCCGGCATCCGACAAACGAGGCAAGACGCGCAGGCGTGGCTACGACACGCCGTCACGACGACCGCTCCGAATGCCGCTACGTGCCACGCAGCAACCTGCAATCGGCCCTGTGCTCGATCGTTCCAGTGTCACACACTTCGCAACCCATTATCAGAACCGACGGCCTCAAAAAGCACCAATCGAACGCGAACCCAAGAATCGAAGGTCCTCCCGAATTTCGAGCACCCCAAACATCAGACGTCGCTAGAGATCAGGTTTTATCGAGCATCAAGGGTTTTGCAACGGGGCTGACTGGAGCGGAAACTGCTCAACACGAGCACGCAGATCGACGGCGCGCGCGCGATACGCCCGAGCACCGTCGTGCTCCGGATCGCGTTCCAGAACGCGATCCCACAAACCAATCGCCGTGTCGAGCTCCTGATTGCGGAACGCCAGAACAGCCTGCGCATGCAGAGCCTCGACGTTTTGCTCCGCAAAGGTCACCTCGGGCGTCGTCATCGTACCCAGCGCTTCGGACGGCGCCCCACGCCCCAACGCATCATCCCTAACGCGTCGATCCCTCGTCATCGCACCGGTCGTCTCGGTCTCAAATGCCCGCGGGTCCGCGGCTGATTCCTGACCAGGGACCGTGCTTTCGCGACGCGCCGGTGCCCCGCGAACGTCAGGACGCGCAACGACAGGCGCCCGCCCCAACAATGCATTCACCCGGTTCACATCCGGAAGATCGAGCATCTGGCCGGCCTGAATTCGCCGCGGCACAGCCACCTCGTTGTAACGCGCCAGCAACGCGAAGTGCCGCGGATCGCCAAGCTCCCGGGCCGCAATCACACTCAGCGACTCACCGACCTGCACCGCAGTTTTGCCAACTGGCTCACCGAGGCGTGCGCGCAAATCCGGCGCTAGAGCCGGCAAATACCGCGCGGCCAACGCGTCGTTTGCCTGTGCAGCCCGTCGCGCTTCAAGACGCTCGCGAGCCGCAGCAAAATCTCCGTTCTCGATCAGCGAAAGAATCTGCGCCTCGGCGGTGCTCGACACCTGACTCGCGGCCCCAGCTGCGACGGGGTCCGATGGCACAGGCGACGATGGTCTGACCCTCTCATCCAGGCCACCTGCGCAGCCGACCGACAGCACCGACAAAACCAGCACCAAAGCGCCGCCCACCCATGAATGGCGTTGCGTCAGGAACTGCGCCGTCACAGCGGGTCGCGCGCCAGCAACCGGCCACGGCGACACACGCAACAACGAGCCCACAGATCCAAGCACTCGCACCACTCTCAACACCCGATCACTCTCCCGCAGGTGGTCTTGCCAGCCACCGCCAAAATCTACGACGCACCCTGAACGCCACGATCGACGCATTATCACCGACCTGCCCCGTAACAGGGTCTGAACGAGCCATGACCCGCCGCAGATGACGCCAAACCGCAGGACGCCAACGCCACGCCCGCGCCAAGCACGTCCAATCGCGGTCACGGGCCGCTTCCCACGCTCCATCACTTGCAAGGATCACCGTATCACCGGGCTTTAGCCGACAGCGAAAACGATCGGGCCGCGCATCCCGCGCCCGAGTCTGATCGCACATCAGGCCGCGATACAACGCACCGGAATTCGCAGCATCCCGATGCGGCTCGCTAACCAGCCACACCTGTCGATCACGGATGACCAGACACCGCGTGTCACCGAGATACGCACACTCCAACCAGTCGTCACAGACCATCGCCACCAGCAAGGTGCAGCCAGCAGCGCGATCCACCGTGGCCACGTCGTCCGCGGATGAGCCCACGCCATCCTCGGCTGACACCGCCACCTCAATCACGGCATCGAGCGCCTGTGCGAACGTCGCATCGAACCACGGCGCCATCGACACCCCGCAATCGGACGACATCGGCGCACTCCGCATCGCACGACCCACAGCGCCCAACGCCGCCTCGGCCGCCAACGCACCTGCATCCCGGGCCCCCACCCCACCCATACCGTCTGCGACCGCCAACAACAACTGCCGACCCTCACGCGAGCCGCCAACCAAACAACGATCTTGCTGATACGCCCGCGGCCCTTGAAGACGCCCCCAGACAACGTCGCCCACGTCCCCAACCTGGCGATCCGATACGCCGTCGCCGACCTCAGTAAAATCGCACCAAACCTCGAAGTCATCGCGCTCCGAGCCGTCACTCGACCTGTTGCCCGCCCCTTCGGACACGTGACCATCGACCTCGCTACGACCCTCGCCGCGCCCCCTCACCCGACGACTCTCAACGATCCGCCGCTCATCGCCGGCTATCCTTCGAAGCCCGCTTTTTCTCGGCCAAAATCACCGCGGACCGGTCTGGCAACCGGCGATACTTTTCGCGTTCGATCTCATCATCCAAGACAGGATCGTCAGCAGCCCTCGACAGGATTCCATCGGTCGAAGACCCGCCCGACGAACCGCCGAACGCAGAGCCGGACCGATCCGCGTCAGGCGCCTCGTCGTTCGCGGCGCTTTTCGGCTTTGATACTGCCCACGAAGACGAATCAACGTCGCGCGCACTCTCTGGCTTGAAAGGTGCCGCCCTGCCGGTTTCCGACACGGCCGAATCCGAATCACTCGTCGGGGACTCGCCACGCGCGATATCAGCGGGTGCCGCATCGCCCGACACCGCATCAACAGGCGCGGCGTCGACAGGCACCGAGGCCACGGACCTGGAGTCAGCGAATCCACTTGACGCGGATTCCGATCGGACTGGCGCGACCAGATTCGTCAGCGTCTGTAGGCGCAGACTCAAGGCCTCGGCCATGCGGTTGAACCGACGATATAAAGTGCCAAACGCCTCGTTACCGCGTATCGGAATTCTGCGCGCCAAGTCACCCGCGGCAAAATCCGCCAGAGCTGAATCGAGGCGATGAACCACTCGCCGAAATCTCACGACGATCCAGAACGCCCCCACCGCCACCGCCAATGTCAGCGCACCCAGCAACCAAAACTGGACAAGCCGCCGCGCCGCCATCTGCGCATCGAGGGCCGTCCGATCGAACCAAGCCTCCAGACGACCGACCGTCCTCTGGCTATACGTGATCTCACGCGAAAACTGCCACATAGACGCCTCGCGGTCGTGCTCGATGACCACATTCGGATGCTCGATCACTCGACTCGCAGCCGGCGCCGAATTCGCCTCACCCACCTCCGCCAGAATGACGCCCCCGGCATCAAAAATGGCCAAAGCCACAGCGTCATCGCGACCGACAAGATCCGTCAACGTGCCGCTCAACGCTGCAGCGTCCTCCAGCACCACATCCTCGGCCAAGAAGCGACCCACCAACGCCATCCACGCACTCAGTGCCGCAGTCGCATTGTCCTCGAGCAATGCGCGATCGCGTGCCAACACCCACTCGCTCGCGGCACCGCCGAGCAGAGCCGTTACCAGTGCCACGGCCACCGCGCTGCGCCGTGCCACCCCCATGACATCGCGTTCCGCGCTCCCGACATCCGTCCATTCGTGTTCGATATCGAGTAGCCACTGCACCACGACCTTCGCCGACGCCGGGCGCTCCTGCGGATTACTTGCCAGCAAAGCCTCTACCAGAGCCAACATCGCATCCGGCCGCTTACCGCCGGGCACATTCATTTCTGACGGCCATTTCAGCGTCTGGCGTTGTCCTCGCGCGATCGCTTCGAGAATCGCCTTTGGCGTTTCGCCGTCGTACGGCCACTGCGCCGTAATCAGATGAAACAGCAAGACCCCCAGCGCATACAAATCGGCTGCCGTGCTCGGCCCACTGCGCAGACGCACCCGCTCGGGTGCCAAATAACGCAGTGTCGCCTCGAGGCCGCGATCGGCGCCGTCGTGAGCGCCATCCTTTTCGCGCTGGCGCCATGCCGTGGCTGGATTACGCGTCGCCAAACCAAAATCGGCGAGCTTGACCGGCGCGTCGGGATGGTCGAAGGCCAACAGCGCATTTTCGGCTTTGACATCACCATGAATCACCGAACGCTCGTGCGCATAGGCCAGACCCTCGGCCAATTGGCGCACCCAACGCAAGATCGTCAGGGCACTCAAGCCCCCCTCTGATCGGCAACGCCGAACCATCTCGGCAAGAGATCGCCCCGGCATCCACTCCATGACCAAAAACGGCTGGCGGCCGTGCGCACTCACGTCGTGGAGCGCAACAATCGAAGGATGCGACAGCGGCCCGGAAATCGCCGCCTCGACGACGAAACGCGCGCGATCGCGAGTCGTCGCAACACGCTCGGGATGCGGCACTTTGAGCGCCACATCGCGATGCGCCAAGGTATCGAAACCGCGATAGACCGTTGCCGACGAGCCTGTCGCCACATGCTCGCGAACCTCATACCGGCCGAGGCGCTTGAGCTTGAGCGTCGGCGCCGCGCCCGCCGCACCCGCGACAACGCCAAGTTTGCCCGCGCGAAGGTCGCTCAAAACCCGCCTCGCACCAACGCCCAAACGATCGCCACCAAAAGCGACGCAGCCGCCACAAAACCAACCAATCCAACCAGCCGCCACAGCCAAAGGCGACGTCGTCGCGCAGCGACCAACGCCGCGTCGGGCGCGACAAACTTCAGCGTCACACTTCCCAACTGAATCTGATCACCATCGCTCAAATTGGTCTCGGAGACTCGTCGTCCGTTGACGAACAACCCGTTGGTCGACAACGCATCGATGATCTGCCACTCGCTGTCATGTCGTACCAACATCGCATGCAGAAACGACACCCCCTCGGCGTCGAGCACCACATCGGCATCGCTCGGCCGTCGACCGATTCTCACACGATCCTGATCGAGCACGAACACATCACCCGAATTCAGCCCCGCCAACACCACGAGCGTCGGATGCAACGCCATCACAGCCACCGACGCACCGTCCTGCGGGGCATCAGGAAGATCGGACGCATCGACAAATACCGTGCCCTGCGGGCCGCGGTCACGTGTCGATCTCGAAGAGCCCGCCATTGAACGCGCCCGCCAGCGCTCGCGAATCGTCATAACCCAGCGTCCCCGGCGGCGAACAAGCGCCCAAGGATCCACGCGCCGCCTGCATACGTACCGATTGCCGAACCAAAAGTCGTCAACAAAAACACCAGAAACACCCGCGATACACGGTTTCGCCACCACCCGCGGGCGCTCGTCGCGTCGTGACGCAGACGCGCAAAGTCACCGACCTCGGGTTTACGCAACCAGATCTCGATTGCCGCCGCGACAAAACCAACACCGATCGTCGGATTCAGCGACGTCAGCGGCGCCGCAAACATCGCGCCGATAATCGTCAATGGATGCGCGCCAGCGATGATCGCGCCCAGCGCCGCCAACCCACCATTGATCAATACCCAGTCCAAGACCAACTGCCACCCAAGACCAGGATTGCGGGAAAACCCGATTGCGAATCCCGTTAAGATCACCGCAACGATGACCCAGGGCACAAACTTCGGCCAGCGCGCCTTGGGCGGCGTCGTTTCCAAACGCGCCAACGCCGCATCGGGATCCGGACCGTGTCCCGACTCTCCGTGGACCGACGCCACAGCCGTGACAGAAGTGCCCAATGGCGCCGCTGCAGCCCTGCGTCCCGTCGCCGCGGTATCAACGGCGGACACCTCAAAAGCGTCGGCACGCGCGTCACGAAACGCTTCGAGGCGACGCGCAATACCAGCCAGATGGCCGGCCCCGACAACCACCAGCACGCGCCGCGGTGGCACCTCGTGCTCGGGCGCCACAAGGCGAGCCAGCTGGGCCGCCATATACGCGTCGCGCTCATCGATCAAGATGCGGTACAACGGCGCCGACTCCGCAGCGAACTCATCAAAGGTCGACTCGAGCAGATCGCCCTCCTTCAGGCGCTCGATCTCCTGCTCCGCGATCTCATCACGCGACAGCACCGATCCCAACAAACCACCAACGAGCCCCCAACGCTGCCACCAGGGAACAGCCCGATAGGCCCGGCGCAACGTCAAACCCACATCACGATCGATCAACGCGAGTGCGATCCCGCGATCGAAAGCGCCCTCCATCGCCGCGCGCATTTCGGCGCCAGGCTCGATCCCGTACTGCTCAGCCAGGCGCGTCTGATACGCCCCGAGCGCAAGGCTCGCCGCCACCATCGGCGCCCGTCCGCTACGAATCACCTCGAACAGATTCATCCGGGCCAGCGCGTCGGGATCATTGATCGCACGCGCACGCGCCTCGCACAGCTCGACCGCAACGACGTCAAACGCCTCCAATGCGAGCAAGCGACGTACCGTCTCGGCCGATTCCCGCGACACATGCGCAGTACCCAGCAAAACGAACTCGGTCGAACCCACGGACAGCCGAACGGACGGCTCATCGCGCAAGGCCGCAGCGAAGCGCGCCGACAAGTCTTCGACAACCACGTCCGATCTCTCTCCAGGGCTCATCCCAAAACTCCCATTTCAATCGCCCCGCCGACTGTCTGACAGGCACGCTCGAAGGGCATCCGCCGACGCCAAAACCCGCCGCAAACCATCCGTCGGCCACTGCGCTCCCACTCGAACCCCACTGCGGTGCCTCCACTTGAACCCTAACTAGTGAGTCGACGCCCGTTCTACATTGAGCGCCAACGTCTGCCCGAGTTTGTCAGCGAAAAACCTGCGGACAAAGTTTGCCGGCAACCACGGGCGTAGGCCCAGATTCCGCTCAAGTCCCACTGCCAAGCTCTGCATCCCATGCACAAGCGCGACACTCCACCGAGAACGCCGCGCGCGATCGTCATCAAGGCTGCGAAGCTCCCTAGGCTCTCATGACAACCCGGGCAATCACCAGCAGACGAGACCCGCCAAGCGCGGCAAGTCGTTCAGCATGCCCTAACCGCGAACAGCGGCCCACCACGCCTCGAACAACCCGGGCGAGCGCGCCGCAATCGCCGAACGCTTGACTTCATCGCTCGGCACACACACCGACTGCCCCGCCAGATCAGAAGCCAAACCGCCGCCCGCACTCAGCAACACGCTGCCCGCCGCCGAATCCCAACTCGCCTGCCCACCGTGCAGATACACATCAGCCCGGCCTGCCGCCAGCCATGCCCACTCCAACGCACAAGCACCAAGATTACGCATCGAATGCAACGATTCCGCGTCAGCTGATGACCGTTGACAGAACAACCGCTGGCGCAGATCCATCGCCAATCGTTTGGAATCGACCAGCCCGATCGCGTCAGTCAGCGCCGCGGGCGCGTCGCGACGAGGCTTCACCACTGCGCCGTTCAGCTCCAGTGCACCACCCCTTAGAGCGACAAACGACTCATCGCGCCACGGATCGATCGTGATTCCCGCGACGACAGTGTTGTCCGCCACCAACGCAATCGACAGCGCGAAAAACGGCAGACCCGCGACGAAATTCGACGTTCCGTCGAGAGGATCGACAAGCCAATAAACCGCCGAGCGCCGTCTCAGTTCGGCGCGTGTACCCGCCGGCTGCTCTTCACTCAACACCGGCCAACCGAAGGGTGACAGCGCTGCTCGCAGTGCCCGATCAACGGCGAGATCGGTCGGCGTCACGAGCGAGCCATCCGGCTTACGTTCGACGCCCCGACCAACGGCTAGGCCATCAGCGTCGGGCAGAAAACCCGCCAGCAAGACATCGCGCGCAATTTCACGCGCAACCCGCTTGACCGCGTCAACGGCCACAACGACGTCGTGGCGATCGCTTTCCACGCCTCCCGTCCAGAGCCCGCCGTCGAAACCACTCCGACCCGCCCCAGAGTCATCGCTCCGCCGACCAGCGACCGCCGCACCGTGGGCATCCAGACGATCACCGCGCCGGGCCTCATTCGCCTCGGACCCGTGAGCCCCGATTAATCGTCGAACCATCACCGCCACCCATCACGTATCCGAGCGCCACGTCGCATCAGCCAACATTTCCACACCAAAAATCGCCGTAGATTGATTCGCCGTAGAATACCGTCGTGGACTGGATGCCGTGGATCCTCGCCTTCGCTGTGGCTGCGTTGTACGCCAACGACAGCCTGCAGCAACTTGAACGCGCACGCCGCCACGCGCGCGACGCCTGCCTGCGCGCCGAAGTTCAGTTCCTTGACCATTCGGTCGTTCGCGATGGCATCGTCCTGCGTCGCCACGCCGGCGGCGTCGCGATCGAACGCCGCTACCGCTTCGAGTTTGCCACCGACGGCCGCGCACGATTGACCGGGCGTCTGACCCTACTGCGCGGCCGATTGATTGCATTGACGATGGACGCCGGCGACGGCAGCGGAGCGATCATCGAGAACGACCCGAACACCACGACGAGACCACCGGATCACACACCATGACGCTCGCCCGATGACACTTTCCCAGTTGCGCTACTTCATCGCGGTCGCGCGCGAACGACACTTTGGGCGTGCGGCCCAAGCCTGCCATATCGCACAACCCTCGCTGTCCAGCGCGATCAAAAAGCTCGAAAAAGAACTCGACGTCCTTTTGTTCGAGCGTTCACACAACGAGGTCCAGCTGACACCCGCAGGCGAAGCCCTTGTCCGGCAGGCGCAGCTCGTCGTGCGAGAAGCCGAAACACTGAAGACGCTCGCGATTCAAAACCAAGACCCCCTCGCCGGCCCCCTGCGCATCGGCGTGATTTACACCATCGCGCCGTACTTACTGCCCGAACTGATCCCCGTGCTTCACGAACGCGCGCCGCAGATGCCGTTGATGATCCGCGAGGGCTACACACGCGACCTGCGCGTCGCCCTGCGCGCCGGCGAGCTCGACGCCATCATCATCTCGCTGCCCTTCACCGAACCCGGCGTCGTCACGCTTCCGCTATACGACGAACCCTTCGTCGCCGTCCTGCCAGCCAGCCACCCGCTGATCCAACGCGAAGCCCTTGAACCCGCCGACCTCGCCCGCGACCGCCTTTTGATGCTCGGGGCCGGCCACTGCTTTCGCGATCAACTCCTCGCACAATGTCCCGAATGCGCACAACCGGATACATCGTTCAGCGGCGCGCTCGAAGGCTCGTCGCTGGAAACGATCCGGCACATGGTCGCCTCAGGTATGGGCGTCACGATTCTGCCCTGTACCGCAGCGAGTGGCGACCGCACCGGCCGCCACCTGCTCAAGGTTCGCCGCTTCGACAACCCGCCTTCTCGCCGCGTCGCGGTTGCTTGGCGCACCGGCTTTCCGCGTACCGAAGCGATCGAAACCCTGCGCCGCGCCGCGCTCGCAGCCGATCTCACCTGTGTCCGTTTCATACGACCGGGCGAGGTGCCACCGGTCCCGAGCCAGCGTGAGTCGACGTCCGGCGCCGCCACACGCCCATACAGCCGAGCAGAACCGGCCAGCACGACCGCGTATGCCGCCCCCGGCGCCGTCTCCAGCGACACCAGTCACTCCGACGACGATGTCTATTGACTGTCAATCACTGCGCTCGCCAGGTTGAATCATCGCCCCCGGGGCACACCGTAAGTCGCCGGTCCATTCCTTACGTCGCACTCGCGCGCAGGACTTGTCAACGCCACGCTACGACGTCACTCACAATCTTCTCGCCAGACGCCACCGATGGCTCCGCTGCCGAGACGACGTCGATCCACACACCCGTAGACGTTGATCCTGGGGAGACCGGCTGTCGGGAATCAACAAATCAGCGCTCGCCCCGCGTAGGAATCAGGCGCGTCAAGCCCGAAGTTTACGGCCGCCGATCAACGGAGACCCCGCAAAAATTAAGCGGACGCCGACTGGATCAAAGAATGAGCCGGTCGCACCATCATCCAGCAGAAGCTCGCTAGAGGCTCGACGGAAGCGACTGCCTTGAACACGACGCTCGCGATGCATCACTCGAGATTCATCGTAGTCGTTGCGGGAAACACAAAGCTCAAGCCGCAAGCAGGATGCGGCGCAGAATGGCCAGAACGCTGCGACCGAGGTTCAACATGCGGTTTGCGAAAAAACGAGCACAGCGCAGCCATGGATACCACGCTTTCGTTCGGCGCATGACTGGTCAGGCGCGTCATCGATAGCGACTGCTAAACAATCTCGGCACGGAGTCGTGACGCAAGACGACGTGATTTTTAACCGCTACAGGAAGCGGCCAAAACGCGATTTCGCCCTGCGCGTTTCGCCGCATACAGCGCCTGATCCGCCGAGTCGATCAACGCATCAAGCGACAGACCTGGCTGCCACTGTGCGACACCAATACTGACGGTGGCCGTTACCCGCACGCCCGACCACGTTCCCGCAGAGGCACCAGCGGCTGATGCAGGACTTCCCGCGCCACCCATGCCGTCGGCACCGTCGTCGTCCGCAATCGGCAGACTCAATTCCGCAATCGCGCGCCGCACACGCTCAGCGCAACGCATCGCTGCGTTCAAATCCGCGCCAGGCAGTAGCGCCACGAACTCCTCGCCACCAAACCGCGCCACCGGATCAGTATCGCGCAGCATCTCGCGCAGAGCATCGGCCACCGCCACGATCCAGCGATCACCATAGGCATGCCCGAAACGATCATTGATCGTCTTGAAATGATCGATATCCACCGTCAAAAGACTCACCGGCCGCGACTGACGCCTGGCGTCAGCCATCCACGCCCTGGCGCTGCGCGCAAAACCTCGCCGATTCGCCAAGCCCGTCAGTGGATCGAGATCGACCAAGCGCTCGAGGCGGCGATGCTCGAAAGCATTGAACAATGGCCCGATCGTAAGCCCGACAATCGCCTCGGCCGCGGATTCGTCGCGATTCACGAAGCGGCGCCCGCGCCACAGTGTCAGCTCCCCAACCCGCTGGCCGTTGCGTGTCACACTGTAGCTCAGTGCATGACCGCATTGCCGCCCCACCTCGCGCGCCTCGGCGCCATCCCCGTCTTTAGTCAAAAACCCGACGGACTCATCAGCCCGCCAGCGCAGGCCATCGAGACGGAGTGCAACCATCAGCGCACCGGCCAACTGTTCAATGATCTGTTCCGGGCGAAGCGTTGCCGAAAGCGCTTGCAAATACTCGAGTGCGTCAAACTTCCGTCGCGGGACGACCCGTTCCGCCGCGTCTGCACCACGCCCAGTGCGAGCACCACCAGTCGCAATACTTGATGCGTTCGACTCGACAAGTTTCAGTCGCCGGGCACCCTTGGACGCCGACGCATATTGCACTCCGGCTACGACGTCTTGCGCGGGCGCCACAGAGACGTGTTGCCGAATCGACCGACCGCTCGTTCGTTGCTCAGCCTCACGCGGGATCGCAGACCCCACAGCAGCGTCGACAAACACAGCATTGCCATCAGCCACCGACTCACTTGCCGCTGAAGGTAAACGCTCGCGTTCCGGCGTCAGCAGCGACGACGTCTCGGACGAAGGATATGCGCGTTCGGCCATGATGGATCTCCCTTAGCGGAGTCGAGATGAAGTGTGCGAACCCAAGGCAAGACGATCTTCAAGTCGGAGAACAGGGCGCACAGAAAGAAGTCTTTTTCAGTGCACCCCGTTACGCGAGACGAACCGCCTCACTCTTGAGCCGTCATCACCATAAAAACCCGCCACCGGTCACAGAAGGTGGCTTTCATCGACTCATTCGCAAATACCGGGCCAACATCAGGAACACGCGCACAGAAGCATTAAAAATCAATTATTTAATTTCACTTTCGCCTCTCATATTCGAGTCGACACGCCTCGCCCATGGGGCAACGCCTTGCCGTCGTCAAGACCTTGACGCCCTCGACCCATCGCGACGGCATGTCAAAAAAAGATCAGCAAAAATCGATCCCGGTATGCTCAAGCCATACCCATCGAACAACGTGATTCTGGACCGACGGCATGTTCCATCGACTAATGATCAACGAAGCATCGCGGCATATCCCCGTGTTTTGCGGTCGCTCTAAACTTTTTCACGACCACGTCCAGCCTCTACACTTCGTGACCTGCGGAATCGCTCAGCGACACGCTGCCCGCCACTTCTCGCTCGCCGCGCCAACGACGCGGGCGATCGTGTCTTGCCCTGGTGTTGACTCGCGCGTCCACAGAGTCCGTTGATCGCCGCTATGCAGCGAACGGTTTGCGCATACGAAACCACAGCACCCGTTCAACCCGCGCCAGTCCAACAGCCCTGCTCAACGCGGGCACACTCAACCCGAGGATTCCTGTGATCCGTTTTATCGATGTCACTCTGCGACGCGGACCCGAGCGCTTGATCGAGTCACTCGACGTCCAGATCTCGCCCGGTTGGCGTGTCGGCGTGACCGGACGGAACGGCTGCGGAAAATCCAGTCTGTTCGCGGCGCTGCGCGGAGAACTCGGCGTCGACACCGGCACGCTCGAACGCCCACCGCAGTGGGTGATCGCCCACCTGCCGCAAGAAGTCGCGCCGAGCGAACGTTCTTCGCTCGATTTCGTCATCGACGGTGACGCCGAGCTGCGCGCGCTCGAAGCAGACCTCGATCACGCAATGAAACGAGACGACGGCCTGCAGGCGGCCAAAATCACCGAGCGAATCGACGCCATCGACGGCTGGACGGCCGAAGCCAGAGCCGGGCGGCTGCTTGCGGGACTCGGGTTTTCGGCCGCGGATCAAGCGCGCGCAGTGCGTGAGTTTTCAGGCGGCTGGCGCATGCGCCTTGGACTGGCGCAGACGTTGATGACCCGCGCCGACCTCGTACTTCTCGACGAACCCACCAACCACCTCGACTTCGAAGCCGTGCAATGGCTAGAAGACTATCTTTGCCAACAACCGGCGACCCTGCTCGTGATCGCCCACGACCGACATTTTCTTGATCGTGTCTGCACCCACACCCTGCACATCGAGCATCGCCGCGGCCTGTTTCAACGCGGCGGCTACTCCGATGCCGAGCGCGCCCGCGCCGAACGCCTCGCACAGGACGAAGCGGCTTCGATTCGACTGACCGAAGAACGCGCTCACCTCGAAGATTTCGTTCGCCGATTCCGCGCCAAGGCCACCAAAGCGCGCCAGGCCCAATCGCGACTCAAGCGCCTGAGCAAACTCGACGACATCGTGCTGTTGCGCGCCGCGCGACCCAAGCCCATCCCACTGCACAACCCGAAGCGCCTACCCGACCCGCTGCTCGAAATCGAAAATGCCCACGTCCCGGGAACAGACCCAGACACTCCGCGTCTCGTCGGCGCCACACTACGTCTGCGACCTGATGATCGCATTGGTATTCTCGGCCCCAACGGCGCGGGCAAATCGACACTGCTGGGCGTCCTCGCCGGCGTCACCGGTCTCTCCAACGGCCTGCGTCAGGTCGCCGCTGACATCGAAATTGGCTACTTTGCGCAGCACCAACGCGAACAACTCGACGAAACCGACACACCTCTTGCCCACTTGAAACGGCTCGACCCACGCGTACCCGAACAAGCGATACGCGATCGCCTCGGGCGCTTCGGCTTCAGCGGCCAGCAGATGGACGGTTCAATACAGGGGCTTTCTGGTGGAGAACGCGTTCGCCTGGTCCTCGCGACGATCTTCTCCAAACGGCCGAGTGTGCTGCTGCTCGACGAGCCGACCAACCATCTCGATCTCGAAATGCGCGAAGTTCTCGCCGACGCCCTCGAACGCTTCACCGGGGCCGTCGTCGTCGTCGCCCACGACCGTGCCCTGCTCGAACGCGCCTGCGATCGCTTCTGGCGCGTCGATCGGGGCTGCGTCGCCGAATATCCGGGCGATCTCGACGACTACCTCAACGAAGTCACCTCGGGCCCGGCCGCCGCGTCCGAAGCCTCGCTTCGCCAAGCAGACACAGGGCCGCTCGAGTGGCTCGGCGCCAAACCGATCGCGCCACGATCGGGCGCGATCTCGGCTCAAGACACCGATCATGCGCACAGCGCATCGCCGTCGACGGATGCCTGCCATACCAGCCCTAATCCGCGACCACCAGCGCCTCACGCCTCAAAAACGCCAGCCGCAGACAACACCGGCCCGAGGGCATCCTCAAACCAGAAATTCGCCCCCGGCAATCGCAACGGTGCTGCACCAACGGACACCCGCACGACGAAAGCGGGCGGCAACCTGCATGAAGCCCGCAAAGCCGCCGCCCGAGCCGAGGCTCAGGCCGAGCGCATGCTGGAAAAAATCGAGCTCGAACTCGCCGCCATCGACGAACGCCTCGCCGACCCAGCGCTGTACACCCAGCCGAATGGCGCAAGCGACGCCGAGCAACTGACTCAGCAACGCGAACAACTCTGTCGCCAACGCGACGATGCCGAAACGCGTCTGCTTGATACCATGGCCGAACGCGAAGCCCTCGACGCCCAGGCAAAACGCGCGTAACAGACCGTTGACCAAAGACCGACAACTTCTTCAAGCCCTTCCGCGCCCCTATCGACGATCATTCGAGGACGACCACAACCACACCCGACGGCAACAACCGAATACCGCCGCTCGCAGGCCAAGCAGGGGCGCCCACAGCCGCGGCCTCGCCCGCGGCGCGCTCCTCCATCGTCGGCGACCTGAGGGCATCGCGACCCATGTAGAAATTCAACCACTCGGCGCTTCGATAATCGACAAACATCGGAAACACCAGATGCGATCGGACGCTTTTCGTGCGAAGAAAACGCTGATCGGGCATCGACCGCTCACCTACGACGACGACCGCCCGCGGTTCAGCCTCGAGCCCGGCCTCGCGCAATTCCTGATCAATATCTCGCGCCAATGTGGAAACCATCGCCGTTTCATACGCCGTTCGCAACTGTGCCGCTTGCCCGATCTCAGCGTTGATCAACACAAAACGATAGATCGCGAACACCGCCAACGCCGCCACCAAAACGCTCGCCAGCTGCGTCAGGAGCGCGCGACCCTGCGTAATCCAATGACGCCAATGAGCCATGCGGGAATGATCCATACCCCACTCGGCTCGCGCATCAGATCGCGCAGCAACTTCACCTCCAACCCCTTCCGACGTCGAGCGCAAAGACGCTAAAAGCCACAAAATCGACGCCAACCAAAAGCCCAACACATAAGGCGCCGCAATCCAAAAACGCCATGCCGGATAGGCAAAAGCGGACACCCAGTAAGGCATGAAAACCGCCAGAGGCAAAGCCACGAACAGTGCAACACTCAAAACCGCGACCAGCGCAGCGGCGAGCCTCGAATGCGCGACGCGCCAAATACGCCACAGCAAAAGTGCGATAAACATCGCCGCAAGCAACCACGGCAGCGGCACCGAGTTGCTAAATAAAAACAGTGAAACTTCAGGCAAAACGAAAAGCTCTTGGCCCTCGATCGCCAAGCGCGCCATCCGCTCAGGCAATGCCGACCACTCGAGCAGGGCGGTTCGGGCTGTCTGGTGATCGACTTCGCCCTGACCCTGTGAGCTCACGGGTTCACCGACCAAGATCACAAAAGACGCCCAATAACTGATCACCGCGACAACGACGCTGACCCCCGCAC
Source organism: Thioalkalivibrionaceae bacterium (assembly GCA_046299415.1). Lineage (GTDB taxonomy): Bacteria > Pseudomonadota > Gammaproteobacteria > Ectothiorhodospirales > Ectothiorhodospiraceae > JBKBII01. The sequence continues at coordinate 259,813 of JBKBII010000003.1, forward strand.
CCGCGACGACGCCAATCCGAGCGACTCCATCGTCCATCGTCCCCGACCAGCGCACGACCTGATGCAACGCCAACACCACGCTTAAGGTCGCGACCAAGCCGATTTTCGGCTGATAAGTGGAAATACCGAGGTGAATCATGGTCGCAGCGATCAGAACCACCCCAAGCATCTGAACGGTCGCGTACCCGTTCGCGGTACGCGACGCTCCGGCACCCGCAGAACCGCCCGAACCCTCTGACCCGTCTAGGCCGAAGCCGGTCGGTCGCGACGACGAAACCGACGGATTCGTAGCCTCCAAACACGCGCCCATCGGCCGCCCTTCGATTCGGGCCCGAACCGCAGCGACGCCAAGCACAAATCCGAGCAGGATAAACGTATCCCCGAGGACCAAAACGAGATGATCTCCGCCGAACGCGAAGTAATCGACAAAAAACGGATGCAACGACACCAACGCCGCCAACAGAAACACGACCGATCGCGAATCGACATCCAACAGCCGGGCAAACAACAGGCCGTTCAAAACCTGCAACGGCATCGCCAACATCATCAGCATCAGCGGGATGCCCCGCCCACCCTGCAGCAGGTAAATCAAATCCGCCCCCCACCGCCCTTCCACCCAGGTGCGGTAAGACGGGACTTGCCAATACCAAAGGTTGGGGATCGTGTGATCGGTGAAGATCAGCGCAGACAGCAGATGGCCATGCGCGAGGACCTGCAAGACCGACAAAGCGATGATCACAGGCAGCAGCGGCCTCAGCCACGCCACCACCGCCCCTCGCCAAACGGCGTCATTCGTGCGCATCGGCTCAGCCACACCAGATCTCCTCGATCAGACCGGGTTCTCAATCTCAAGCGAGCCCCAGCTTCGCGTCTCATCCCCGAGTCCGCGTCCCCGTACGTCCTTCCCTGCAACCTAACTCGAGAACGCAGACTCTCGAACGGAAGTTTTCGCCCGACGCGCCCGCCTCGGACGTTCTCGAATTCGCAGCGGCTCGTACCCGGGCGTTCAGGGCACATCGTCGCGCGCGAGTCACTCCCCGGACCTGCTGGCTGCTCTTGGCCCGCGCATGAGTTGCGCATGCCCCACGTATGAGCCAACAACCGAGCCCTCCGCACGAGCGCCCGAAAAATCAATCACGGGAAGACCCGAGCCATCATTCAAGCAGTCAACCGAGCCAAGACCCGACGCATGCGCCGACCTACGCCTTTGGGTTGTCGGGCGATGATTCGTCAACTGTGTGTCGATTGTCTGGCGATGCAGCACTCAAACTCAGCTTCGGCGTCAAACCGACCCCATCAGACCCACGATCGAGGTATGCGCGCGACGCCTCTGAATCTCCGGTCTCTGAACCAGGGACCTCTCCCGGATCGCGCGACACATGATTCAAACCAGCAGCGGATGAGCCTGAAGCGGGCCGCTGCACAGGCTTCGATACCGACGCCGGGTGATACGCCTGCACGAAATACAACGGGCGGTTTTTCGTTTCGTCGAACATGCGCCCCAAATACTCTCCCATCACACCGATAAACATCAGCTGCACGCCGCCCAGAAACAGGATCGCCACCATCATCGACGGATAGCCTTGAACCGGCTCACCGAAAATCAACGTCTTGATCACGACAAAAGCGCCATAAATCAGCGCCAAAACCGCCACCAAGCCACCGAGATAGCTGGCCACCTTCAACGGCACATTCGAAAATGCGGTCAACCCATCGAGAGCAAAATTCCACAGCTTCCAATAGTTCCATTTGGTCTCGCCAGCAAAACGCGGATCGCGTTCGTAGGGCACGGCCTTCTGCGGAAACCCAACCCAAGCAAACAGCCCCTTCATGAAACGGTGCTGCTCGCGCAACTGAATCAAGGCATTCACCGCACGGCGACTCAACAAACGGAAGTCACCGGTATCACGCGGAATATAAACCCGACTTAAGCGCTGAATGACGCGATAGAACGCGCCCGCCGTCGCACGCTTGAACCAGGACTCGCCGTGTCGACGCGTGCGCTGGGCGTACACCACGTCGAACCCTTCGCGCCAGCCGGCTAGCAGCTCCGGAATCAGCTCGGGTGGATCCTGTAAATCCGCATCGATTACCACCACGGCATCACCCCTGGCATGATCGAGTCCTGCCGTCAGCGCGATTTCCTTGCCAAAATTACGACTCAACTCAACCAGCGACACACGCTCATCTCTTTTCGCCAGTTCGCGCATGACTGCCCAGGTCGCGTCCGTGCTGCCGTCGTTGACGTATACGACCTCACCGCTACAGTTCAGCCCATCGAGAACGGCCGCCAGACGCTCGTGGAAACGACCCAGTCCTTCAACCTCATTGAACGCAGGCACCACCACGGACAGCAGGCACGGACCTGCTCGGCCATCGTTCGCTACCGATGGATCGACGGTCGCCGTCACAGCGGATTCGCGCCGCGCACCGGGTCGAACGTCCAGAGGCGATTGGCGCCAAAGTTCCAAAACAATGCCACCACGGTCGCCACCACCTGCGCCCACAGATAAAACCAGTCGAACACCTCCAACAGCACCGTCAACGCCACGACATTGATGATCAAACCGACCGCAGCGACAACGACATATCGCGGCAACGCCTCGCGATGGTCGCGCGCACTCGCAAAGGTGAAACGCCGATTCAGCAAGTAGCCGACAACAGCGCCGACCACAAAGCCCAGCGCCGAAGCGACCACCGGTAACGCGCCGACCCACTCGACAAAACCGACCATCACCGCGTAGTGCAGCGCCGTCGCAACACCCCCGACGACGACGAAACACACAAACGAGCTGCCGACCGACAATCGACACGCCGTCGTGGCGGAATTCGAAAACCTTATTGACGATTGTCGCGAAATCATGCGCACCGACCTATCACCATGAGCCGTCCCGACCATGCGATTACGGCAGAGACGTTGATGCAAAATCTTAACGGCTCAGACGAGTCGCGCGCTCTGCCCCACGACCGCTCGACACCCTCCGCACCCAAGATCATCCCTGCCTCACCCCTGGCTCATCCCTGCCTCATCCTCGGCCCATCGCGCCGGGCCGAGGGTGCGGCTTCGACGACCGTTCGAGATCGCGAGCGCCGCTCGCGGCGATCACGATGTGTGACATTTCGACGACCACAGCCAACCACTGGACCACAAAAAGCATCCACTCGTGGTGCGACGCGCGCATGAACGAACATCGCGACCGAGCCCGAACGGAATGCCCGGACCCACCGCGCACCGCGGGGAGTCGCGTGCCCCGAGCCGCTGCTCGCGGCACCCGACTCAACGGCGTCTACTGAACGATGAAATTGCTGAAATACACCGCCTCGATCAGGGGTGCGCCAGCGGCATCATTCAATGTGTCACGCAACACCTCGAGCAATTCGCCACGCAACGCCTCGCGGCCCTCGGCCCCGGTGATCGACTCCGGCGCGCGGCCGCCGAGCGTCTGCACCAGGCGATCGCGCAGCTTCGGCTCATGCAACTGAACATCGGGCAAGCGCTTGGGATCGGCCACCTCCAGCTGCAAGGTGATCTGAAGAAAACGCGCTTGCCGCTCACCCGCCAGATTCACTACGAACCGTTCAATCTCGTGATACGCCTGAGTTTGTGCGACAGCCATGGGCGACGACATCGCGAGCACCGCACAGGCCAACAGCCACATCACCCATGGCCATCCGCGAACGATTCGTCCTATCGGGCCCGCCTCCGCGCCACTCGCATCACACACTGTCCAACTTGTCATCGACCTGTTCTCCATCCCGTAACGATCTCTGCGTGCCCGATTCACAGCGCCCCGTGCATGACGCCGTGATCGCTGCGGCCACCGCCACAAGCGAGCCCTCAAGCGATCAGGGCCTCGTGGATTCGCTCCATCCGCTCGGGATCAAACCGAAAATACCGCCGAAGCTCGTCGTACACCTCAGGGTAAGGCGTCTTGACCCGCGCAGGTTCAAAGAAGAAATGCTCGACCGCCACGGCAAAAAATTCCTCGGGTAGCGTCGCACCATAGGCATCGAACGTCGCCTCCGACAGAGCATGGGAACGCCCATCGTCTGGACGCCCGCTGCCGAAAAACCGATCATCGCGCACCGGTTTATCGCGATAGGCGTCATCGGCACGATCACCGGTGAAACCCTCGCAACACGCAGGCTGATCGTCGAGCGCGGTCTGCTCAATTTCCACCCGACGAACCAAGTCGTCGTAGGCTTGCGAGAACACAGCCGTCCAACGTTTCGGATCCTGCCCCGGAGCCAGCGGCGGAAAGCCATTGACTGCGCCATTCGCGCCATCCAGCACGTGCGCCATCTCATGCACGATAACGCTTGGATCATCCCAGACATCAGCTACCGACAGCACCATCGGCCCATCATCCCACGCTTCTCCGGCGTGCGGCATGCGATCGTGATGGGCGATTCCATCCTCGTCGATCCACTCATGATCCGGCACGAAGGTGTCTGGATACAGCACCACCGCACGCGGATTCACACGACGCTCTGAATCGAGTCCGAGCAACGGCCAGGCGATGTGGATCGCAACCCACCACAGCAACAACTCGGAAACCACGTCAACGCTCGGCACCTCCGCGTTGCGTACGTGTGCCGCCTCGGCCACCGCGGCGCGCCAAAACGCCGCAACCTCCTCGGATTGCGGCGCCACCCACTCGATCCGCTTCAGCAACGCAGCGGCGAGGCCCAGCACGTGACGCCGATCATCCGCCCCCAGCGCGGCAAGCCAACCGCTCTCGGCGCACAACCAAGTCACCACCTCGGGCGGCGGCGCTTCGTCATCTGTCGCAGGCCCGACCGCTTGCGATCTGGACAACGGCGCCCGCCACACCATTGGTGTCAAAAGCGACTCGGCACTCGCCAACCACGCCTGTACTTTGCCTCGCCAATCATCTCGCCGCATGCTTTTCGCCACTCATCGCCGCCGCATCGACCCGAAAACCACAACCGCCCACCACCCCACCATCATCCCGGTATCATCGCCGCTTCCTTGTGGGCGCCGCTCGGAATGGACTTCGATCGGCGTCTCGACGCTGCGCGACGGCCTCGCGCGACCCGCTCACAAGCATCCGCAGTGTTCGACGCCGTGCATCCGCTACCCCGCGGCCGACTCGCGACGCCAGATGCTTGACGGCCTCTGGCGCCGTAGCCATCGACACCACCACGCCTGATCGCTTGCCACAGTGACGAGGCGATTCCGCCACACCGGCCGATCAGTTTTTTAACCACACTATTATCATCGAGGCGCCGTGACCTCTACGAATCCTAACTCCCCCTTCATCGCCACCACCGACCGACTGACCGCGCTGACCCGAGTGCACCGCAACGCCGACGGTGAACTGCTGCCATTCCAAGGCACGATCGGACTCGAAAAAGAATCGCTGCGCGTCACGCCCGAGGGCCGACTCGCCCAAACGCCGCACCCACGCGCACTGGGCTCGACACTGACCCATCCCGCGATCACGACTGACTACTCCGAAGCCCTGATCGAACTGATCACACCACCGTTTGCCGACGCACGCGAAACACTCGGCTACCTCGAGGACCTTCACGCCTTCGTCTACGCACACATCAACAACGAACGCCTGTGGGCCACCTCGATGCCCTGCGTCGTCAACGACGACGCGCGAATTCCCGTCGCACAGTACGGCCCATCGCACCGTGGCCGCATGAAAACCATCTACCGGGTCGGACTCGGCCATCGCTATGGCCGCAAGATGCAAGTCATCGCGGGTGTGCACTTCAACTACGCACCACCCGCCAGCCTGTTCGAGGCGCTTGCGCGCCTCGATGGTCACAGCCGTGTCGAGCGTGCATGGCGTGACGAGCGCTGGATGGGATTGATCCGCAATCTCCTGCGCTTTGGCTGGATCGTGCCCTATCTGTTCGGCGCATCGCCCGCGGTCTGCAACTCGTTCGTCGAAGGCCACGGCGCGACGCTCGAACCCTTCGACGCCGTCACCAGCCACCTCCCCTACGCCACCAGTCTGCGCATGGGCGACATCGGCTATACCAACCGCATCGAGGCCGACACCGGCATCAAGGCCTGCTACGACGACCTGACGCGCTACACCGCAAGTCTACGCTGCGCGATCGAAACGCCGAGCCCGCGCTGGCACGCCATCGGCCTGCGCGACGAACACGGCGAATGGCGCCAGCTCAACGACCACATCCTTCAGATCGAAAACGAGTACTACGCCTCAGTCCGCCCCAAACAACCCCTGCGCGGCCTCGAGCGACCGGTCGACGCACTCGACGCCCGCGGCATCGCCTACGTCGAATTGCGCTCGCTCGACGTCAACGCACAGCATCCACTCGGCATCGACGAAACCACCCTGCGCTTCATCGAGACACTCGCGTTCGGCTGCCTGCTCTGGGACTCGCCGCCACTCGGCAGCGCCGGCATGCGCGAAGTCGATCGCAACCTCCTGCGCGTCGCGCACGAAGGACGACGCCCCGATCTCGCGCTTGAGCGCGATGGAACCGAAGTCCCGCTCCGGCAATGGTCGCGCGAACTGCTCTCTGCGCTACGCCCGATCGCCTGCGCCCTCGATCGCGGCATACCCGGTGACCCCTATCGACGCGCGCTCGCCGAACAATGGGGCAAGGTCGAGGACCCGCAGCTCACGCCTTCAGCCCGCATGCTCGAAGACATGCGCGCCCGTGACGAAAGCTTCTTCGAACACGCCCTGAGGCTCTCGGCACAGCACAGCAACGCCTTTCGCCACCACGGACCGCTGCCGCGCGCCGCAGAACTCGAACATCTCGCCGCCGCGTCGCTGGCCGAACAAGCACGTCTCGACGCGACGATCGCGGGCCGCTTCGAAGATTTTCTCGCCGAGTATTTCGCCGGCCGCCTCGGTGCAAACGATTCGTCAAGTCACTGAGCCGGCGTCCGCGTCAAACGAACCCCACCCGGTGTGCGCCCTGCGCATCAAATTGCACAGCGGGCGCGGGCGGCGAGCACGCCCAATCGGCGCCATTCGATTCCATCGTCAGCTTCATCCGACAACCCGAGCAAACTCGGTGCAACTCGATGCTTTCTGCCGCGCCCAACAGTCAGTGAGCGCGCAAAACGTGCGACGCCGCACACGACCATGAATCCCGGGAGTTCTCAATGAGCCTGATGATCGACGGACAGCTACGCGACGAAGACTGGCTAGAAAAAGAATCCAACGAAGGGGCGTTCGAGCGCATGGCTTCGACGTTTCGTGACTGGATCGACGGCGCCGCGGGGCGCGAGCATATTAGCGCCAAAGGACGCTACCCCGCCGCATCCGGGCGCTACCACCTGTACGTGTCCCTCGCCTGCCCGTGGGCCCATCGCACTCTGATTTATCGCCGCCTCAAAGGGCTCGAAGAACACATCGGTGTCTCCGTCGTGCACCCCTACATGGGGCCAGAAGGCTGGTCGTTCGACCACGGCGAAGGCGTCGTGCCCGATCCGGTTTTTGGTGTCGACCACCTGTATGAACTCTACGCCCGAGCCGAACCGCAATTCACCGGCATCGTCACCGTACCGGTGCTGCTCGACCAGGTCAGCGGCCAGATCGTCAACAACGAGTCCTCTGAAATCATCCGCATGTTGGGGCGGTCGTTCGACCACATCACCGGCGATTCGCTCGATTTCTACCCCGAAGATCTTCGCGAAGAAATCGACGCCATCAACGACGAGATCTACGACAACGTCAACAACGGCGTCTACCGCTGCGGCTTCGCCCGCAGTCAGGCCGCCTACGACGACGCCTTCGACGCGCTATTCGCGACACTCGACCGCCTCGAAGAACGGCTGACCGACCAACCCTACCTCTGTGGCGATCGCCTCACCGAAGCCGACTGGCGCCTATTCACCACACTGATCCGCTTCGATCCCGTCTACCTCACACATTTCAAGTGCAACCGCCAGCGCCTCACAGAATATCCAGCGCTGTGGGCCTACACGCGCCTGCTCTACCAACGTCCCGGCATTGCCGAAACCGTTGACCTCGAACACATCCGCAACCACTACTATCGCTCACATCCACAGCTCAATCCGGCCGGCATCGTCCCCGGTGGCCCACGAATCGATCTCGACACGCCGCATGGCCGCCCGCTCGGGGACATACCTGACAGCCTCCGCCTTCCAGACGAAAAATGAACACCGTTTCAACTTTGCGGTCACAACGGCATTGGGGCGGATTTCGTCGCGAATACACCGCATCGGATGACGCGCCCAATCCCGCCGAGGATAGAGGGCTGCGGAGCCGGGCCGCGCAGCGATACCGGGGCTCGACCACCGGATGCGGCCTGCAAACCGCGTGACATGGCTGCGGTTCATCAAAGTCGCTCACCGTTACGCCAGCCATCAGCAGCCACCGATTGCCAACACCGACTGAGCCGCCGCCCAACGCACTGCCACTCGACCGGATACCCGCATGAAAGCCCTCGCCACCATCATCATCGTCGCGATCCTTGGTGCCGCCGGGGGCTTTCTGGGTAGCCTGTGGTACCTCGACCAGTACGGCTCATCAAATACAATCGCTGATGCAGGCCCAGCCGCTGATGGACGCCCTCCGGGCGGAGGCGGTCACGCGACGCCCGTTCGCGTCGCGACGTTGACCCCTCGCGATTTCGGCACGCGCATCGAATCGCTCGGCACTGCTCAAGCACGCGAATCGGTCACGATCACCGCGCGAGTCACCGCTACCGTCGCTACGATCGAGTTCGACGACGGCGACGTCGTCGAGGCCGGCAACGTCCTAGTACGACTCGCCTCCGAGGAAGAATTTGCCGAGCGCCGCGAAGCCGATGTCGCGCTTCGTGAAGCTCGGCGCGAACTCGCCCGCATCCAGGGTCTTGCCGGCGATGGCATCGTCCCTCGCCAACAAATCGATCAGGCCCGCTCGCGCGTCGCCGAAAGCGAGGCCCGTCTCGCGGCCGTCGATGCCCGTCTCGGCGACCGCGTCATCCGCGCGCCCTTCTCCGGCGTACTCGGCATCCGTCAAGTCTCGCCCGGTTCACTGGTCTCACCGGGCACCGCGATTGTCGAGCTCATCGATCTTTCGACCATCTACATCGACTTCAGCGTCGCCGAGCGTTTCCTCGGCAAGATCCTCTTGGGTCAGACCGTTCAAGCGACCAGCGTCGCCTTCCCAGACCAGACCTTCGAGGCTCGTGTAACGGCCGTATCGCCGCGCGTCGATATCGCCACTCGAACCGTCAACGTTCGCGCACGCGCCGAAAACCCCGAGCGCCAGCTCCGTCCCGGCATGCTGCTCAACAGCGTGCTCGAAATCGACAACCGACTGGCCGCGGCTTTACCGGAAGCCGCGATCGTCCCGCAGGGCCACCAGCAATTCGTGTTCATCATCGAAGACGACAAAGTTCGCCGCGTCGAAGTGTCCATCGGTCAACGTCGCCCGGGTTACGTCGAAATCATCAGCGGTCTCGATGACGATGCCCGCGTCGTCATCGAAGGCGTGTCGAGGGTGCGTGATGGCGCCCGCGTCCGCGTTATCGACGACGACGAAGCGGCGCTCGACCGCGACACGTTCTCTACGATACCCGCTTCGGTCGCATCGCCTGCGACCAGCCGCTCGATTCAAGTCGCGTCGATTCCGACCAGGAACGCCGATTTTGCGCTCTCCACTGCACCGTCCAGCGCCCAATGGAGCCGCGGTGTCGACTCAGCACGCCGCGACAACCTCCCGAACGAGAGGGCTGCCGCTACGCCCACGACCCCCGCCGGCCTGACCGACTCGCCAATCGCTACCCGCCCCGCGCACCCCCTCTAGAGCCCGAGAACGAACACCATGGTGATCTCCGACCTCTCGAATCGCCGCCCGGTCCTCGCGATCGTGCTCAACCTGCTGCTGATCGTCTTCGGCGTGATTGCCTACCAATCGCTGCCACTACGCGAATACCCCGACATCGACTCACCCGTCGTCTCGGTGCGCGCTGACTATCCCGGCGCCAATGCCGAAATCGTCGAGCGTGAAGTCACTCAGCGCATCGAAGATCAAATCGCCGGCATCGAAGGCATTCGCTACATCCAGTCGAGTTCGCAGGATGGTCGCGCCAATGTCACGATCGAGTTCAACCTCAACCGCGACATCGATGCCGCCGCCAACGATGTGCGAGAGGCCGTGTCCCGTGCCGCCCGCAACCTGCCCGACGACGTCGAAGCCCCGGTCATCTCCAAGGCCGATGCCGACGCCCAGCCGATCATCTGGTTCAACCTGACCTCCGATCGCCTGTCGGGTCTCGAGCTCTCGGATTTCGCCGACCGTTTTCTCGTCGATCGGCTCAGCACCGTCGACGGTGTCGCCTTGCTCAGGCTCGGAGGCTCACAACGCTTCGCCATGCGCGTCTGGCTCGATCGCCAGGCGCTCGCTGCACGCGGGCTGACCGTCGCCGACCTCGAAGACGCACTGCGACGCGAAAACATCGAACTTCCCGCCGGCCGACTCGACTCGGTCGAACGCGAATTTCAAGTCCGCGTCGATCGCCTATACCGCTCCGCTGCCGACTTCGCCGCCTTGCCCATCCGACGCGACGATAACGGCCATTTGATTCGGCTTGGCGAAATCGCCGACGTCGAGCTCGGCGCCGACACCACCCGCACGGATTTTCGTGGCAACGGTGTCGACATGATCGGGATCGGTGTCATTCGTCAATCCAACGCGAATGTGCTCGACGTCGCGCGCGGCGTCAAACGGGCTGTCGAAGAGCTCAGCCCATCGCTCCCAGAGGGCATGACACTCGTCCCCACCTACGACCAATCCGTCTTCATCGAGGGCGCGATTCGCGAGGTCTATCTGACGCTGGCCGTGGCCACCGGCGCCGTCGTCTTTGTCATCTGGCTGTTTCTAGGTAGTGTCCGCGCCACACTGATTCCGGCCGTCACCGTGCCTGTGGCCATTACCGCAAGCTTCATTGGCGTCGCCTTGTTTGGTTTTTCGGTGAATCTGCTCACGCTGCTCGCGTTGGTGCTCGCAATCGGCCTGGTCGTCGACGACGCCATCGTGATGCTCGAAAACATCCACCGGCGCATGCAAAAAGGTGAACCGCCCCTGCTGGCCGCCTACCGCGGTGCGCGACAGGTCGGCTTTGCCATCGTCGCAACCACCTCGGTGCTGGTCGCGGTCTTTGTGCCTCTCGCCTTTCTCGCCGGCACCACGGGCCGACTGTTTACGGAATTCGCGATCGCGATCGCCATCGCCGTCGTGTTTTCATCGATCGTCGCCCTGACCCTCGCGCCGGTCCTCGCCGCCCGTCTGCTGAAAGTCGGCGAGCAGGAAGGCCGCATCGGCGGCGCGATCCAGCGTGGTTTTGCAAGGATCGAATCCGCTTACGGCAACCTTCTGCGACAAGCCCTCAAGGGGTCTCTGGCGTTGATCCCCATCCTGCTGATCGCAGCCGCGGGCGTCGTCTGGCTACTCAGTCAGATCCCGGAAGAGTTCGCGCCCTTTGAAGATCGCGGTGCTTTTTTTGTACTTGCAACAGGGCCCGAGGGCCAATCCTTCGAATCGATGCGCGAGCAGATGCGCGAGGTCGAGCGCCGTATGATGCCGCTGGTCGCCGAAGACCCCAACGACGGCCCGATTCGGCGCATCCTCGTTCGCACCCCAGGCTTCGGCGCGGGTGACAGCGTCAATAACGGCTTTGTCATCACGATCCTTCATCACTGGGACGACCGCGAACAATCGGCTCAGGCCGTGATGGCCGAGGTCAACCGCGCGATCGCCGACATGCCCGGAATCACCGCCCGCGCGATCATGCGGCAAGGTCTCTCAGGGGGGCGGGTCGGCGCCCCGATACAGGTGGCCATTCTCGGCCCGGAGTACGACCAGCTTCTCGAGTGGGGCAACACCATGGTCGCCGCAGCCAGCGAAACCGAGGGCCTCGCACGCGTCGAGCTCGATTACCGCCCGACGCAGCCTCAGGTTCGCGTACGCGTCGACCGTGACCGCGCCGCCGACCTCGGCGTCTCTCTGCGCGACATCGGCCGCACGCTCGATGTCTTTCTCGGCGGCCGCGCCGTCACCACCTTTCAGCAAGGTGGCGAAGAATACGACGTCATTCTCGAGGGACGAGAAGGCCAGCGCGGCACGATCGACGACGCTGCCAATCTATTCGTCCGTGCTCGCGGCGGCGAGCTCGTGCCCCTATCGAACCTCGTCAGCTTCGAAGAAGTCGCCGGTGCCGGCTCGCTCGAGCGCTACAATCGATCACGTGCGGTCACCCTCAGCGCCCAGCTCGACGGCACTCTGACGCTCGGCCAAGCGATCGACGAAATCGAACGACTCGCCGCCGATCGACTCCCTGCAGAAGCTCGACTCGATTACAAAGGCGACTCTCTCGATTTTAAGTCGCAATCACAGCAGATCTACTTTATCTTCGGCCTCGCGCTCATCATCGTCTTCTTGGTACTTGCCGCCCAATTCGAAAGCTTCGTGCACCCGCTGGTCATCATGCTGACCGTTCCGCTGGCCATCGTCGGCGCGCTACTCGGCCTGTGGCTCACCGGCCAGACGCTGAACATCTACTCGCAGATCGGCATCATCATGTTAATCGGACTGGCGGCCAAAAACGGCATCCTCGTCGTCGAGTTCACCAACCAATTGCGCGATCGCGGGCGTGCCTTCGAAGACGCCATCGTCGAAGCCTCGGCCCAACGCCTGCGACCCGTCCTGATGACCGCACTAACCACCGTCGCCGGCTCGATCCCACTACTGCTGGCCTCCGGTCCAGGCGCCGAAACCCGGTACGTCCTCGGCGTCGCGATCTTCTCGGGTGTGCTCGTCGCCACGCTCTTCACCCTGTTCATCGTACCCGCCGCCTATCATCTGCTCGCGCGCAAAACAGGATCGCCGCAAGCGACGGCCAAGCGCATCGGCGATCTCGCCGGCCACATCAGCGACGTCGACGACGACCCGGCATCCCGAGCACCAGTCCAACAGCGCCGGCAAGACGAGAAAATCCCAACGTCCGGGCACTCACCGATTCGCTCGGATTAACACCAGCGCATCGCGGGGCCGGCCACGCATTCGCACGCGCAACCGAAACACCCATCGCTAATCAACCTTCCGCGACAGGCCGAAGGCTTGGTCGGCTGCTGGGCGGATGTTGGTGGTCCAGCGCTAGTGCCGTGCAACACTGACGCAGGTCCCGCACAGGGGACGATCTCGAACCCTGTCGCCGGTCGCGCTCACCGATTGCCATTCCCGCCCAACCCGTCGAAAGCCGTTTTTTCGGCTGCTCGGTTCAGGGTTTCCGGTCCAGGATTTCCGGTCTCGGGTGCACGAATTCAGGCGCCTGTGATCAACGTTCCAACACCCTCATGAGTGAGCAACTCGAGCAACACAGCGTGCTCCACCCGACCATCGACGATATGGGCCGCCCCGACACCACCTTTCACGGCACCAAGCGCACACTCGATTTTTGGAATCATGCCGCCGTAAATCACGCCCTCGCGAATCAGCGCATCGACTTCAGCCAGGTTCAAGCGCGGCAACAAAGCGCCATCGCGATCAAGCACACCCGCCGTATTCGTCAGCAACAACAGCTTCTCGGCATCGAGCACCACGGCGAGCTTCTCAGCTGCCGTATCGGCATTGATGTTGTACGCCTGACCGTCAGAATCAAAACCGATCGGCGCAATGACCGGCACAAAGTCCGCATGATCCAACGCGTGCACCAACGCCGGATCGATCGCCTCGATTTCGCCCACCTGCCCGAGGTCGACCGTCACCGGACCTTCTGGCCCGCGCACCTCGCGGAGTGGTCGTGCGCGGATCAAGCGCCCGTCCTTGCCGGTCAAGCCCACGGCGCGGCCACCGTAGCGATTGATCAGCGCAACGATCTCCTGATTCACCAAACCGCCCAGGACCATGCGCACGACATCCATCGTGTCACGATCGGTCACGCGCAGACCGTGCAAAAATGTCGACGACAAACCGAGTCGCTCGAGCATGCGACCAATCTGCGGGCCACCACCGTGCACCACGACCGGATTCACGCCCACCTGCTTGAGCAACACGATATCGCGCGCAAACGACGCCTTGAGGCGCTCGTCGGTCATCGCATTGCCGCCGTACTTGATCACCAGAGTCTTGCCGGCAAATCGCTGAATGTAAGGCAGTGCCTCGATCAAGACGTGCGCGACGCGATGCGCAGATTGAGTTTCCATAGCCATCCCCGACTCAAAGACGGCCGAAGCGCCGCCCATTCACCACCCACTCAAAAACGCGATGAACGCGATCGTCGTGTTGATTCGGCCCCTGTCCACACGAAGGCTCTCGACGAAGCCCGCAGGCGCAACACAACACGCCTGCTAGCCATCGCCTGTGATCGAACATGAGCCAGAAATCGAGCCCCAAACCCGGACCCCGACAGGCCAACCACGAGACACGACAGGCCACCGCGACATTGGCGCCTCATCGAGCACGCCGCTCTGCGGTCTGCGACACCGCTCCCGCGCGATGCAAAACAGCGGGAAGCGTGTCACATCACAAAACGATGGCGGCGCACATCTGCTATCGGGGCACAAATTTTAACAGAGCGCTGCCCTCGCGATGGCGCGTCACATCCTCGGCACAGGTCTCAGCGGGTGCCTGTCGAACCAAAACCGCCCTCGCCACGCTCACTCAAAGTAAACTCGGGTACTGCCTGCCACACCGGCATCGCCACCGGCACGAAAACCAACTGCGCAACACGATCACCGGGCTCGATCACACGCGGCTCGGAAGAACGGTTCCACAAGGCGATCTCGAGCGGCCCCTGATAGTCGGAATCAATCAGGCCGACAAGATTCGCCAAGACGATCCCTTGACGCGACGCCAAACCTGAACGCGGCAACACGAGTCCGCACCAACCCGAATCGGCAATATGAATCGCCAGCCCAGATGAAACGCGTTCAGTGGCACCCGGCGCAAGGGTCAGCCGCGCATTGATCATGGCGCGCAAATCCACCCCAGCCGATCCCTGAGTCGCCGGTCCGGGCAACGGCCATTCCCGACCGATCCGGGGATCCAAAACTCGATACTGCAAGTGCTCAAGCATCGCTCGGCCTCCTCATTCAAAACGAAGTATTCGGACCGCAACCACATGGTCGACCGGACCGCGCATCGGCTCGCTGGCAAACACGCCCGGTCACACTCATATGCAGTCATATCGCGATAACGCCGCACTCGCCTGGCCATCAAATGGCCGTGGCGACCTGCAACCGCCGACGATAAAGCGCGTCGCCGGCACGCCGTTGCCATCCAATACGATTGGCCCCGCAGCCCTGATACCGGAAAACAATCACGACACGGGGCAAAAACGGCAACACTAAGCAGGAACAGCGACAAGACAACGTTCGGCTTACGATCAGCGCAAACCGCGCTCATGGGCATCGGCTCGATCCAGAAGCCGATCGGATCTGGACGCGCGCACACGAGATCGCTCGCGTTTAGCCGAGGCGACCCACGCAAGCGGATGGTCCATGAGACCACGCCCAATCACGCCATCATGCGGATTGACCCAGCCAGCTCAGATCTTGCGCAAGGACTGCGCCAGCAACGCAATTAAGGCCTGCGCAAGGGCAGGCTTGGGCTGCTCGGCAAAACTCACCGGCGTTTCATCGGCGCGATAGACCGTCACGGCGTTGGTGTCCGTGCCCAAGCCACGTCCGCCACTGACATCATTCGCGACCACCCAGTCGAGCTTCTTCCGATGCAATTTGTCACGCGCATGTTGCTCGACGGCTTCGGTTTCAGCTGCAAAACCAATCACAAACGGGCGAGGGTGGCTACGCGCCACCATCGCGACGATATCCTCGGTCGGTTCCAGCGCCAATCGCGACAAACCGACGTCTTTTTTTATTTTCGACACCGAGACCTGGGTTGGCCGAAAATCGGCAACAGCGGCCGCGCCGATAAAAACATCCGTGACATCAAGACGGTGGCGAACAGCCGCAGCCATCTCGGCTGCCGACTCCACGGCGACGCAACGTACGTTGTCCGGCAGCGTCACGGCGAGCGGCGCGTGCACGAGCGTCACGTCGGCACCGGCCGCCTGCGCCGCACGGGCCAGCGCAACACCCATCTTGCCGGACGAGCGATTTCCCAAAAAACGCACCGGATCGACCGCCTCGCGTGTGCCGCCGGCGGTAATGAGAATCCGCCGACCCTGCAACGGCGCGACAGCCGCAGCATCATGACCAGCCGAAGCGACCGCCAACTCGACGCTCACGGCCCGCGCCAGCGCCTCGGGCTCAAGCATACGGCCTGGCCCCACATCACCGCAGGCCTGTTCACCCTCGGCTGGGCCAAGCACGCGTACGCCATCCTCTTGAATGCGGCGCAGATTGCGCTGCGTCGCCGGATGACGCCACATTCGCTGATTCATCGCCGGCGCGACCCAGACCGGAGCCGGCGTCGCCAACACCAGAGTCGTCAGCAAATCGTCGGCCAACCCTTGCGCTAGGCGTGCGATCAAATTCGCAGTCGCCGGCGCAATCAAGACCCCATCGGCCCAACGCGCCAGCTCGATGTGGCTCATCGCAGACTCGGCGTCGAGATCAAACAAAGCCTCTCTCACCGGGCGCATCGATAGCGTGGCGAGCGTCTGCGGCGTCACGAATTCATGCGCCGCCTGCGTCATCACCACTTGTACCGCATGACCCTCGCGGATCAAGAAACGCACCAGCTCTGGCGTCTTGCAGGCCGCGATACCGCCACCAACGCCGAGCAAAACATTCATTGCCAGTCTCCCGAACCGACCGCCAGCTTACACAACGACGGATCGCGACCGGGCCAGATCTGCAAGACGCGCTTGCCACGGGTATGCCCCGCTTCGAGCGCGCGATGCTCACGCACCACCTCAGCCATTGGCGCAACGTTCACGTGCACCCGCACGGTGCCACTCGCAAGCAACTCAAGACCGCCTTCGACACGCTCACGCTGGCGCACAAGACGCTCCTGCAAATCCAGCAGGCTCGGCGTCAACATCAAACAATGCGACAACGTCAGGTTACGCAATCGAGCCGTCTGGTACACCGCCGCGTCACAGCCGCAAAAGCTTTGCAACAAGGACACCACGCGACCGTATAACGCCACTTCCGGAAGCACAGGGCACAGCGCCGAAGGCCCGACGCAGTCGAGCACCACCTCCGGCCCACGTCCATGCGTCGCATCGCGCAAATCTTCGCGCAGCCGTTCAAGAACCGCGCCACTCGCATCGCTCGACGCCGCAGATTCACCGTCGCGCCCCGCGGCGGGTTCCGCGACGCGCAACGCCTCGCCGCCCAGCGCCTCGATCAACGCCGCCGACTCCGCACTGCGCGCGGTCGCCAGTACTCGCACGCCGCGCAAAGCAGCGCGTTGAATCGCCAGATGGCCGACGCCGCCCGCACCACCGAGAACCAGCAACGTCTCGCCCGCCGATACGCAAGCCAGATCGATCAATGCCTCCTCTTGCGTAATCCACGCCAGCGGCAGCGCTGCCGCCGAGGCCATATCAACGCCCTCCGGCACTCGCGCGATCAAGCCCTCGGGGATCACCTGAAACTGAGCATAAGACCCGGCCTCTCGCCCCAGTCCGCCAAAAAACCACGCCACCCGATCACCGGGCCGAACTCGCGTCACCGCTGTCCCGACCGCGACAACCTCACCCGCACCGTCACAACCGAGGATCGCCGGCAAGCGGTCCGGGTAGTACCCCATGCTCGCACGCAGCTTGGTATCAATCGGATTCAGGCCCGCGGCCACGACCCGCACCAGCACCTGATCGGGCGCCGCGATACCCGGCATCGCCACTTTTTCAAGGCGCAAGGCCTCAGCCGGCCCCGGACTCGCCAACACCACGGCCTGCATATCAGCGCCTGTCACGCCGTCAACGATGCCACCAGACGAGCCGACATCTCTGAGTGCTCCATCGTCCGGCTCATATCCAATCCCCAGTTCAGGCCCGCTCACGAGTCCAACTCCACCGCTCGGCAAAACTGCACGCAAACCGCCGACTCGGCCCTGTCCACTCCCGCGTCGAGCTTCATCGCATGCCTCCTCGTTCTCGTCACCGCAAAAACCGACACCTGAAGACCCGAAAACGCGCTCGCTATCACGCGCGGCCACGGTCGCTGGAACGGCGAGCCGTCAACACTCGATCGGCCCTACCACGCCTGATCGTAGCCAATAGGCGCTCGCGAGTGCGAATCGCCATCGATATAGTGCCGCGTACAGGAAACGATTGCCGGCGCAAAGCCCATGAGACGCGTTGCTGGCGCCAAACCCCAGCATGCCCGAGATTCCAGCGCGATCAAGCGACGCCATGACTGGACCGACGCAGGCCGTCCGTGCGTCACTTCAAATCCTTGCCCGACTGCCGCAAGATCGCCTCGCAACGAGCGGTGACAGCAGCCAAAATCAGGCACACTCGATCACGTGTCAAAACCGACTCAACAACGCCTCGCACGAGCCGAAAACCAACACGACATCAATCGACAAGACAGCACATCGGTCAGCCGCAGGAGCGCGGCGCGCCGCAGCGACACGAACGACAGGGCACCAACGACAAGGAGGTCGTCATGGGCATTCGCGATTGGCCCGCCACCGAGCGCCCGCGAGAGCGCCTGCTCGAACGTGGCGCAGCCACCCTCACCGACGCCGAGCTTCTCGCGATCTTTCTGCGTGTGGGCGTCACCGGCAAAAGCGCGGTTGACCTCGCGCGCGAGCTTCTCGACCGCTTCGGCGGCCTGCGACCGTTGCTCAACGCCTCGCGCCTCGACTTTTGCGCCGCTCACGGCCTCGGTCTCGCCAAATACGTGCAGCTCCAGGCCACGCTCGAGATGGCACGCCGTCTCGCCGCCGCCGAACTCACCCGCGGCGCCGCACTCGAATCTCCGCGAGCCGCCCGCGACTACCTCAGCCTGGCGCTTCGCGATCGCCCTTCCGAGGTCTTCGGCGTGCTGTTTCTCGACAACCGCCACCGCGTCATCGCGTTCGAAGAGCTCTTTCACGGCACAATCGACGGCGCCTCGGTTTATCCCCGCGTCGTTGTCCAACGAGCCCTAGCGCTCAACGCCGCCGCACTGATTCTCGCGCACAACCATCCATCGGGTGTCGCCGAACCTTCCGCGGCCGACCACGCCATCACAGCCCGCCTCGTTGATGCCTTGGGACTGATCGACGTGCGTGTCATCGATCACGTCATCGTCGGCGACCAAACCGTCTCGTTTGCCGAGCGCGGGATTCTTTGAGCCTGAGGGCAGCTTTCAACGCCAGGCAAGAGCCTGCCAGTCCGGCCCGAATCGACCGCAGAGCCTCAACCTCGATCACGTCGCCCGGCGAGCGCTTGAGCATTCCCGTCGGCAACGTCGGCCCCAGACCAACCACCACCGGTGTCGATGCGAGTCAGCTCTCCCCGGCGAGCGGGCTCATGAGGCGTCCACTCACCGACAAGTGGGTGGCACGATTCCACATTCCCGGGCAGCACCATCCAGCAAGTCCTGACCGACATTCGGCTGTCGCACTCAAGCCTGCCGCCAGACTCGCCGCGATGTGCCGCGACGTGGCGATCCGCCGCCGTCACACGCGCGCCTACACAGACCCAAACCAATGGCAAGGCCGATCGCTATTCCGGACCACACTGCGGAAGCAGGCCGTGCCGTCATCCACACGGACGCCAACAAACGCAAAAAACCACTGCCTAAACGGCTTGATGCCCCCAGTTGCCACCGAACACACGGTGCCTAAACGATCGCCACCAATCAGTACGCTCGGCGTCGCCGAGGTCGACCTGCCCCAACTAACCGAACAAACGCATCGCCACCGCACCCACCACGACGCCCACCCCCCCGGCACCGAGCGTCGCCAACAGCAAACGCCATCGATGGCCCGCCCTGGCCCGAGCAGCTGCACCTCCCGCTGCAACGTCACTCGAAGTCTGCCGTTCGGCCGCATTTCGCCGCTGCATTTCGAGAGCGCTCTCGAGTCGAAGCCGTTCGGCGCGACTGCTTTCGAGCTGTCGCTCGATCTCAGCCAGATGTTCCGCCGCCTGCATGCGTTGGCCTCGTTCGCGTTCGAGCTGCGACGAAAGTTCGCTCACCGCGGCGGCATGCTGTCCCGCCATACGACGGGCCTCGTCGCGTTCGCGCTCCGCCCGACTCGCAGCTTCACTTCGTGTCGCCAACTCGCCCCGCAACGCGTCGCGTTCATTGGTGAGCTCAAGCACTTCATGATCAAGGCGCACGACATCCGCCTCCAGCGCCTGCAAGCGGACGTCATCACCACGCTTGCGGTCTCGCCCGCCCTGTAAGTCCTCGATCTGCGCACGCAGGCGCGACACTTCGCCCTCCGCCAGCTCGGCTCGCGCGATCGCCGCAGTCGTCTCATCGCGAGTGTCGCCAATCACCTTGCGCAATCGCAGGCACTCGAACTGCAGCTCCCGCTCAGACGGCGACTGCTGGCGCAGCATCAACTCCGACTTCAAACGCTGAATTTCCGCCCGCGCTCCCGCCAGCTCATCATCCACCGACGGCTCAGGCGCATGCGACGGCGGCGCCAACAAGGACGCCACCAATTCCCGCACACGCGCCTGCTCAAACGGCTTATTCAAGACTCGATTCGCACCCCGCTCGATCAAGGCCTCCTGACCCAGCTGCTCGCCCTCCTGCCCAGTCACGATAACCACCGGCAAATCCGGAGGCAGCCCAATGCTGCGCCCAGGCTCACCGCGAATTCGATCGAGCAACTCGAGCCCGTCGACTTCCGGCATCGACAAATCCGTCAACACCAGACCGATATCCGCCTGCTCGCTGAGCCGAGTCCAGCCCTCAGCGCCGTCGGCAGCCTCGACCAGCGGATACTGTTCTGCCAGGATTCGGCGCAATGCGATTCTGATGACTTTCGAGTCGTCGCAGATCAAAATCCGACTGCGTGACACCGCCGAGCTGCTCACCAAAGACTCGCTCATGCAAGGGGCTCCCGGTCGATTCAAGAGGCCAAAGTGGCGGTTTCCAAAGTGGCGGCTCAGAGAGGCACCGAAAACCGCAATGAACTAGAAGACAGTGCAAACAGACGCGCAAGAAGCAAACAGGCCCATGGGTTCACATCCTGAATGGTGACCACCATCGACTACAAGGTCACGACGCAAGCAAAGTAACCCGCCCACACGCAGAGCTGCAATCGCAAATCGATCGCGCCACGCACCATCCCGGATAACCCGTCCGCTCTGTCGCGGCGCTCACCCCATCAGCAGGCACCGACCACCCGATCGACCTCTCGCATCCGCCACCCCCACTGAGGCCCGCCCCATGCAAAAAACACGCGCCGTGCATCCGCCCTCGACACCAGATCAAAAACAACACGCCGTTGAGCGACGACCCAGCTCGTTTCGCCGCCGCTTGGGCCTCGTAATGTCAGCCCTCGTCGCCAGCGTAGCCTTCGTGCCCTTCGGCCTCGCCGCCACGCAGGACTGCCCCGACTGGACCCAGAACGGCACATCGCTAACCTACAGCTCCAACGATCTTTGGAGCGCCAAACCACACAGTGTCGTCGCCGGTGGTGAGCTGCACCTCACCCAGTGCCTCAGCGTTCCGGGCATCGGTTACATCACTCAACGCCCCGACTTCACGATGACGTTCACTGGCAACGGTTCGGCCATGCGAGCACTCGAAATCCGAGTCCGCGCCGATTGTGACACCACTCTACTGGTCAACGACGCCAACCTGCTTTGGCATTTCGATGATGACAGCATCGGATTCGATCCCAGGATTCGGATCGATCGCGCAAACGACGGCTTCTACGACATCTGGGTCGGCACGATCGATAACCAGCCCTGCCGGGCCGTACTCGAACTCGAAAGTTTCTAGTCGGCCCCTGTCATTCAGATGCGATGGCCGATCAAACGGATGCGCAGAGACGACCGAATCGAGCACCCATGCCACGACCTTCGACAAGACACCTGGGTGCTCTCCGCTAACATCTCGACCCCTGGCCCCTGCCGCGGACTTCCGCCCCATCGCGTCCCGGCATCGGCACACAGAGCGCGTCAGTCGAGGCGACTCGAGAGGAAAATTCGGTTGCGGGCCGCAATGGGCCTTGTTGCGTCGAGGGCGCGCCCCCGTCTAGCGAATCGTGATGTCTCGCGGCTCGCGTGCCGGGCGCTTTGCGCTGGATTTCGCCCACGGCTTTCTTCGGCCTTTTCTTGCGGGCGGGCCAGTCCAGCTCAATGCGAGACCGGCTTCTAGCGTTGTGATTACAGTCAGTTATCAGAGCCGACACCAGAATCAGCACCGCTTTTGGCGACAGACTCGGCCGCGATCTCGGCGTCCACCGCGACATAAGTCCCGGAACCAGCGTCAAGGCCTGAATCTGCGCTGGCCTCGGTGGCCGTCCGAACGCGTCGCAGCTCGTACAAATCTGTCCGCCGATCAAGCAGATTGCGCACCGAACCATGCACGCGTAGTTCCTTGAGCTGATCCAGATCAAGATCGACGATCAACGTCATGTCGGTATTTGGTGTGGCCTCAGCCGCCACTGCATCGTGCGGAAAAGCAAAATCGGACGGCGTAAACACCGCCGACTGTGCATACTGCATATCCATGTTCTCGACTTTCGGCAAGTTACCGACAGACCCCGAGATCGCCACGTAACACTCATTTTCGATCGCGCGCGCCTGCGCGCAACGCCGTACCCGCAGATAGCCGTTCTTCGTGTCGGTCAAAAACGGCACGAACAACATGTCCATCCCCTCGAGCGCCAAGGTCCGAGCCAGCTCGGGGAACTCGACGTCGTAGCACACCAAAATCCCGATGCGACCGAAGTCCGTATCGAAGACCTTCAACGCATTGCCACCCGACAACCCCCACACCGCCGCCTCGTCGGGCGTCACGTGCAACTTGTCCTGCTGCTCGAAACTGCCATCACGCCGGCACAAAAACGCCGTATTGAAAATCTTCTCACCGCGACGTTCGGGCATCGAACCCGCGATGATGTTGATGTTGTAAGCCAGCGCAAACTCGAGCATTTTCGCGCGGATCGTCGGCGTAAACTCCGCCAGGCGGCGCACGGCATCAGCACCCGGCAAATCATTGAAACGCCCGAGCAGCGGGCCATTGAAAAACTCCGGGAACAACACGCAATCAGCGTGATAACCAGACACCGCATCGACGTAATACTCGATCTGCTCGAACAAATCCTCGAGGCTTCGGGTCGTGCGCATCTGCCACTGCACCACGCCAATACGCGCCTCAGACGGCCGTCCGCCCAGCGCCCGCCCCGGCTCCTCGTAGTAAATGTTGATCCATTCGATCAGCGTTGCGTACGCCCCAGAGGCCTCGTCACTCGGCAAATAACCGGGGATCAGCCGCTTGACATGAAAATCGTTGGCGAGCTGAAACGTTAGAACCGGATCACGCAGTTCCCCGCGCTTGACCCGCTCGACATACTGCGCCGGCGTCAACGCATCGCGATAGTTCGAATAACCCGGGATTCGACCGCCTGCCACGATCGCGCGCAGATTCAACCGCTCGCACAACTCCTTGCGCGCGTCGTACAAACGCCGCCCGAGGCGCAAACCGCGATACTCCGGATCGACAAAAACATCCACGCCATACAGCGTGTCGCCCTTGGGATCGTGCGTCGTCAGAAAGCCGTTTCCGGTGATCTGACGATACGAATGGCGATCACCAAATTTTTTGTACTCGACGATCACGCTGATAGCCGCCGCCACCACCCGGCCGTTGTCCTCGATGCAAATCTGTCCTTCGGGAAACCGCTGGACCTGCGCTGCAAATTGCTCACGCGACCACGTCGGACTGCCCGTCAAATCGGCGTAAACGCGCCGCATGATCGACGCGATGTCCTCGTAATCCTCGAGCCGCGTGTTTCGCAAACACAACCGATGGCCACCTGTACTCAGCGCCGAGGCACCTGCATCCTGCGACTTCGCCACACTCAAGTCGTCTTCAGTCGCCCCGCCGTCTCCGCCCACTTGATCCTTCGATCGATCGCTCATCGGCTCACTCCTGAAAACAATGGCGTCGCTCACGACTCGACCGTTGGCAACGGCTTGCGGCCGATCGACGCTGTTCATGATCCACACCCACTGCCTGCCCGATTGAACGAGCCCCGCCAAACGCCCTCGGCTCTCGTACCGGCACTCAGCCAAGCTGCGCGCGGTCAACGCGTCATCAACGGTGCATCGGCCACGCAACACGAGCAACGTTGAGCAGCGCGCCCGCGGCCGATACCCGCGCCGCCATCACAACTGACCGGCGTTTGACACACGAGGGTTTGATTCACCGCGCTCCTGCGCCACGCCGCCGAGCGAACGATCCAGAAAAAACGTCATCGAACTACCGTGCAAACGCCTCAACGGCGTGCGCGCCATCGCGATTGACCATGATCAGGCATCGCCGGGACGCCAGACCCCCATGGCCGGAGCGTTACCCGGCTGACCCGCCTGCTGTGATCGCGCCTGACGCCGGCTCTCCATATCGATGAACACCGAATGAGTAAACGCCGCAAGCTGCTCCAGATAGTCCTTGCGCGCCTCGATCGGCTCATCGATCTGCGCCAGCATGAATCCCTGAACCGCTGCCAGATACTGCACGGCAACGATCGGATGCGCAGCATTCGAATCCTGCTCGACCAACGTCGCCTGCACTCGTGCGATCAAGTCCTCCGACAGATTCAACGTCGCTGGTTCACTCATTTTTCACTCCCCAAAATGACCACGGTGAAGGTGCGAGCCCACGTTTTTCCGTAAGTTTTTCGAAAGCGAGCGACACAATTCGTGACGCGCCACGCTCGGGCTCGAAATTCAACTGATTCGCGCAGGCGACTGCGTCCAAAAATCCCGCTCCGATGCCGCCCAGCGGCTCGCTACGCCGATATACTCGCAGCCGACCGGCGATGCCATCACCGGCGTGCTCACAAACCCGGTTCGGGCGGATGACGCAAGTCCAGCGTATGCGGATATTCCGGGTTTGGCGCTTCCCGCGGCGGCAGCATCGGCCCAAGCATCGAACCACCCGGCTCAAATCCACCGCGCGCCGGACGCTCCGCGACCACAGACCCTACCGCGGGCGCCGCCGGCGGCCAGCCGGGCGTATGGAAACCCCGCTCGAATCGTGCCACTCGACGCGCCTCAGCCTCAAACGCATTGACCGGATAGGTGTCGTAAGCCCGCCCGCCCGGATGCACGACGTGATAGCGACACCCGCCGATCGCGCGACCGCTCCAGGTATCGATCACATCGAACACCAGCGGCGATTGCGCCGGAATCCGCGGATGCAAGGCTGATGGCGGCGCCCAAGCCCGAAACCGCACGCCCGCCACCCGCTCACCCTGCGTTCGCGTTGGCCGCATCGGCACCAGTCGCCCGTTACACGCGATCTGATAGCGGTCACCTGAAAACCCCGTCACGCGCACCTGCAAACGCTCGACCGAAGAATCGACGTAACGCGCCGTGCCCATTCCGGTCGCCTCCTCGCCGAGCACGTGCCACGGCTCGATCGCGTGGCGCAACTCGAGCTCGATCTCACCGATCTGAACGCTACCGATCAACGGGAAGCGGAACGCAAAGAACGGTGCCAGCCAATCGAAAGCAAAAGGAAAGCCAGCATCGTGCAGATCCTCGCACACCTCGCGCAAATCGTTCTCGACGTAATGCGGCAGCAAAAACCGATCGTGCAAAGCCGTCCCCCACCGCACCAGCCGATGGCGGTAGGGCTGCGCCAGGAATCGCGCCACCAACGCTCTCAACAACAGCATCTGCACCAGCGACATACGCGCATGTGGCGGCATTTCAAACGCCCGCAGCTCGAGCAAACCCAACCGCCCCGAGCTTGAATCCGGCGAGTACAGCTTATCGATACAAAATTCGGCACGGTGGGTATTGCCGGTGATGTCCACCAAAAGATTGCGGAACAGCCGGTCGACTAACCATGGCTCGGCCACCTCGCCGGGTGGCATCTGCGACAGCGCAATTTCCAGCTCGTAAAGATTCTCGTGGCGCGCCTCATCGACTCGCGGCGCCTGCGAAGTCGGACCAATGAAGGTTCCCGAAAACAAATACGACAGCCCCGGATGATGCTGCCAATACGTCACCAGCGAACCCAGCAAATCAGGACGGCGCAGCACGATCGAATCCGCCGGTGTCGGCCCGCCCAAGGTCACGTGATTACCGCCCCCGGTCCCGCTGTGCTTACCATCGAGCTGAAACTTCTCTGCGCCCAGCCGAGACTCACGCGCCAACCGGTACAGATCCGTCACGATCCCACGCAGCTCCGCCCACGACGCCGCCGGATGCACATTGACCTCGATCACACCCGGATCGGGTGTCACCGCCAGCTTCTTCAAGCGCGGATCGACGGGCGGCGCATAGCCCTCCAGCACCACCGGCAATCCCGTCTCACGACAACTCGCCTCGACCCGCGCCACCAAATCGACAAACCCCTCGAGCGTTGGCATCGGCGGCAGGAACACATGCACGCGTCCATCGCGAGCCTCGACGCACAGCGTCGTTCGCAACACGAATGCCGCCTCAACAAACGGCTCAGCCGGCGCATCGGCTGCCGAAACTTGCGCCAACGGCTCCGGAGTCCCGGGTGTCGATCGCACGGCTATATCCACCCGCGCCGCGCCGTCCGCAGATCCACTCGGCGCGCCGGTGACCTGTTCATCGGCTACCCGCCGCGGTGTCTGTGCCCGCGGCACCGCATTCGGATCGCTCAGCGGCCCACGCGGTGCAAACGGATCACGCTCAGGCATCGCCTCCTGCGCATCCGACGCAGAAAACGCGATCCGATCCAGCGGCAAACGCAATCCTGCCGGAGAATCCCCCGGCAACAAGCGCAACCGATCGCCACGGAAATTCCAGCGCCCCGTCAACCAGCGCGTCGCTGAGCCTGCCGTCTGAACCGCCGCAGGCGCGAGCGGCAACGCAAACGCTCGCGGCCGATCCAGCCCATGACTCAACGCGCGGGCCAACGTCGTACGCGCCGACGGATCATCGAGCGCCGCCTCGCCCGGCTCCGGCAGAGCCTCAAAGGGCAAATTCTGCTCGGCCCATGCGTTCCAGAACGGATCCTCATACGCAGCCTGCAAAAACCGCTCGGCCCCCTCGCCACCCAAACGCCGCGCCAGCGTCCGCGCGAAACGCTCAGCCGCGTCCCCGTCATGCCCCAGGTCAGTATCGAGCGGCGCCAACCAGCGTGGATCCCGCCACAACGGCACACCGTCACCGCGCCACATCACGGTGTACGCCCAGCGCGGCAGCGCCTCGCCCGGGTACCACTTGCCCTGTCCAAAATGCAGCAGCCCACCCGGCGCAAAATGGGCCAGCAAGCGTGACGCGAGATCCTGCGCGCGAGCGCGCTTTTGCGGCCCATCCGCGGCCACATTCCATTCCGGCGCCTCAAAATCATCAACCGACACAAATGTCGGCTCACCACCCATCGTCAGACGCGCGTCCTGCGCGTCCAACTCGACATCAACAGCTTCACCAAGTGCATCAATCGCCGCCCACTGCGCATCGTCATACGGCTTCGTCACCCGCGGGCTTTCTTGCACCCGGCGAATCTCATTACGAAACTCGAGCCGCGCCTCACAACGTTCGGTGGCGCCCGTAATGGGTGCCGCAGACGAAGGCTCCGGCGTCGCCACCAATGGCACATGACCCTCGCCGGCAAGCAACCCCGACGTCGCATCCAGGCCCACCCAGCCCGCGCCCGGCAGAAACACCTCGCACCACGCATGCAGATCGGTAAAGTCCTGCGCCGGTCCAGCCGGGCCATCCAACGGCTTCTCATCCGGCACCAGCTGGATCAGATAGCCCGACACGAAACGCGCCGCCAAACCAAAATACCGCGCCGCATGCACCAATAACCACGCCGAATCCCGACACGACCCACTCCCGAGCGTCAGCGTCTCACTCGGCGACTGGACGCCAGCCTCCATCCGGACCGTGTAATCCACGACGTCATGCACGGCCTGATTCAGGCGCACCAAAAAATCGACCGTCGACTCATCTTTGCTCGGCGGTGCAATCGTCGCCAACCAATCCAGTACCACATCGTCGACCGCGGCTGCGACGTCGCCGCCCGCACCCGCCAAATACGGCGCCAGGTCCTCACGCAAACCCTTCGGATACTCGAAAGGCATCGTCTCGGCATCCGGCTCGAGAAAAAAATCAAACGGATTGATCACCGTCATCTCGGCAACCAAATCGACCGTAAAACGCATCTCCGTCACCGGCTCGGGGAACGTCACCCGAGCCAGAAAGTTGCCGAAAGGATCCTGCTGCCAATGCACAAAATGCGGGCGCGGATGGACCTGCAAGGCATACGCCTCGATCGGCGTGCGCGCATGCGGCGCTGGCCGCAAACGCACCACATGCGGCGTCGTCCGCACCGGACGATCAAAGCGGTAATGCGTATCGTGTAGAAGCGCCACTCGAATCGCCATCATCAACCCCTATTCATTTGCGCCATAATCGAGCCCGAACAGAGCCCAAACCGCACGTCGGCCAAAATATCCCCGACCATTCGGCCCGACCTGCACCCTGTCAGCGCACCAAAGCCGCCAGTCACCGGGTCAAAACCAAGCTAACACCCAAGAAAAACCCCGCGCCGCCCCGACAAACCCCAGCGCGACACACGCACCACCCGATCACAGGGTACAGGCTCGCCCACCGTCGTGATGCAAAAATGACACCCGCGCCAGAAAACCCCGCGGTCCTGCCCGCCCGTACGGCTCGCCTAATCCACCGTCGTCATCCCGAAGCCATCGCGCGGCCAGCCGCCCAACAACGCCTTGCCCCATCCGACGACATCGAGGCCTGACGACATCAAGATCAAGTCGCAGCATCACGATCGGGCTCAGCCGTAGCGAGTCCCGAGTGAGAACCCCATCCACGCCGCGCTCGAACCGCCATCACCACCACCAAGGCGCGCCCGACAAACGGCGACGCAGCGCCACCGGCCACCACGACCAACGCCGCCCCATGCGGTACGCGACCCACTTACCCGCACTGCGCAGCAAGCTCCGCCACACACCGACTGCGCCCGCCTCGGTCCACGCCACCTGCAGCTCGGCGCGCGCATAGCGCAGCCCCGCGCCCGTCGCGCTACCCAGAGGCGCCAACACCTCGCGCTGTTGGGCGTGCATCGCGCCAATGTCAAAGTAACGCCCGAATTCCGACCCAAATTCGTACCGATGCGAATGAATCACCGCCGCGTCGGCGGCATACACCGCGGCATACCCGGCGCGCAGCAAACGTGCCGCCAGCTGCAGATCCTCCCCGCCGATAATTCGTGGCGCAAAACCACCGACCTCGCGCACCGCTGAGGTCCGCCAAGCCGCAAAAGAATCGGACACAAACGCCGTCTGAATTCCCAACCGCGACACATCAGCAAACACCCGCCGCGCCGGATACGCCGGATAATTCCAGCAACGCGGAAACGCCTCGAACACATCCGCCTCAGCCCGCGGCACTTGGCGACCGTACGCCACCGCCACAGCCGGATCGGCAAACGGCGCCACCACCCGCGCCACGGCATCACGCCCCAGAGGCACGGCATCCTGGGTGAACATCACCACCACATCGGCGCCCGCCATCACACAATGCTCAAACGCCGTGGCCCGCGTTCCACCATGATCGAACTCACCCGGCGCGATCGAAAGCACCTGCCACCCCAGCGCCCGCGCCTCGCCCGGCACACCGTCGCGCGAAGCCGTATCCGCCATCAGCCGCAAAAACGGCGCGGGCACCTGCAACGCATGCATCGCCAACGCCTCGCGCAAAACCGCGCCGCCATCGCGCACCATCACCACCACGGCGACGCGCAACCCGCCGGCCTCTGCATCACGCGGCCCGCCCGCAGCCGAATCAACTCGCCCAATCAGCCCAGTCATCGTCAGCCACCACTCACACGCCGCCACCCACCCATCATCACCGCTCTCGAGCCTGCTCTCGGACCTGACACCGAACCACGCAACACCCGCCCTCACGCAAAAATCTGTATCGCAGTCGCCGAAGCGGGCGGCCAATCCACCCACACACGCCAGACCGCGCAACGCGCCCCGAAATCAACCACCGAGGCACCAGCGGACGTCAGCAAGAACGGCGACATCACGCAACACCGCCGCGCCATACCCCGCAGCACATCGGCACCATCCGGGCCATCCGCACGATCAAAGTCATCCGGGCCTTCGCGGCCCCAGCGTGGATCCCAACTCAGCGCGCCTGAATCACGGACAGATTCGCCCCGAACACACCCATCGTCAAAAGCTTTGATTCGCCAAAGCCCCCGGGCAAACTGGCGTGCAAGTGCAGCCGCCCATCCATCAGCGAAGCCATCAAGCGAGCCATCATCCAATCGATCCACACGCAACCACTACGGCAAACTCCCCGGTCTTGCCCCAGCCCCCCCCAGCCACGACAATCTAGGGTCATGCCGAACGCGACTAAGCGCGCGACCAGCCCGGCATCTCTCGTCCCGCCACGGATACTCCCTGATGCCCGATTTCGAGCGCACAGTCGACACCACCCAGCCAGACACCCCACCACCTGCACCGCAGTCCACACAACCCGAGCCGGTCGTCGACACCTCATACTCACGCTCCGCCGTCAGCGTCCTGATCCGCACCCGCAATCGCCCCGCCCTGCTCGCCGAGGCGCTCGAATCCCTCAACGCCCAAAGCTTTCGCGATTTCGAAGTCGTCATCGTCAACGACGGCGGCGAGGCACTCGACGCGACAATCAAACCCTTCAGCGCGTTAAACCTGCGAGTCATCACGCATCCCGAATCGCAAGGACGCGCCGCAGCCGCCAATGCCGCGCTCGAAGCGGCACGTAGTGACCACTGCCTGTTTCTCGACGACGACGACTGGCTCTGTCCCGAACATCTGGCGAATCTGCATCGCGCGCTCACCGGTGCATCCACCAACGCAGCCATCGACAGGCCCGCCGAATCCGACGCCGATCGACCCGATTCTGCTCCAATGTCCGAATCAAGCATCAACAGCGATGCCGAATCCAGTGCCAGTGCCGACATTGGACCCGCCGTGGACGATTCACAAACACACAGCGACCACCAGCCTCAAGACAAGCCAGCGATCGCGCTCACCGCAGCCTACACCGGCGTGTATCTCGCCGAAGCCGTCCAAGCCTACGACCCCGCCCACCACATCCGCCTGTTCTACCCCTACCACTACCACCGCCTGGCTGCCGTCAACCAATTCGCCATCCACGCTGTCATGTTTCCACGCGCAGTCGTCGCACGCGGATGCCGCTTCACCCCCGAGCTCGACGTGCTCGAAGACTGGGATTTCTGGCTCCAGGTCGCCGAGCACTGCAACTTCATTGCCGTAGACGGCACCAGTGCCGGCTACCGCAAAGGCGGCAGCTACGGATTCCTCGCCCAACAGGACAACGCACGGCGCACCGAAAACGCAAGACATCAGGTGCGCAAGCGACTACTCACGCGCCTGTCGGCGACCCGTCTGGCCATCACGATCGACGGTCTACAGCAAGACCGCTTGAGCCTCGAACGGCAACTCCACCAAAAAGGACAAGAACTCAGCGCCCTCAATCAACAGCTCTACGAAACCCACGCGCGCCACCAGATCGTCCGAGCGCAGTGGCAACAACTCAGCGCCACCCATACACACCAGATCGCGACCCTCACGAGCGAACGCGACTGGCACCGTGGCCAGGAAATGCAACTCCACCAAGTGGTCGGCGCGCTGCGTTCTGAACTCGGACACGCGCACGCCCAACTCGCGCAGATCCAAGCCCAAATCGACGTCCTTCACTCTCTACGGATCTGGCGCGTCGCCCGTGCACTCAAACGCCTGACACAACTGTTCAAAACCCTGCGCCGTCGAGACCCATCGACCGCTGATGACGCTTCACCAACGCCATCCCGATCGGTCGCGGCTGATCAGACAACCACTCCAGCACCGCAGGGCTCAAGCGCCGAGCCAACGCCGCACAGCGCCCATAATCACGCCCTGGACTCCGCCGCAACTCCGGAATCGGCCAACGTTGACACCGACAACCGACCGCCCCGCACAGACTCGAGCGCGGACAACGGCGCGAACCTTGGCACGACCGCCAGCGCCGAAATCGCCGCAGCAAAAGAACCCGGCACCGAATCACCCCTGCAGCCAACAACCACGCTGCTCACGCGCCTTTATGCGCCCGTTCCACCACCGCGTGACTTCGCGGTCGACAGCCACAGCTGCCACATCGGCGTTGACCTCGTCGCCATCCATCGCCCCGATTACGCGCCGATCCCCGACGAGTCAGACCGCTGGGCAGAAACCACCATCGACCTCAACGGCTGGGCGAGGATTGTCACCGCTGCTGCCACCCGGCCCGCCTGGGCGCCGCTCGACCTACCCGCCACCGACGCGAGCGGGCCTGGCCTCTACGACCTCCACCGCCTCGATACGCTCATCGCACAGTTCCGCACTGCACGTCGCGCAGGGATCGATGCCCTCTGCCTCGCCCTGTTATTCCGCGCAGGCCGCATGCTCGCCGACCGTGCCTACCGCGAACTGCTGCAACACCCCGAACTCGACGTCGCCTTCAGCACCGGCTGGCACCTCAGCGCCTCGCAAGGATGGACACATCGAGACGCCAGGACGCCCTTAGCCGACACCGATGCCGCACAAGCCTTTGCCGCGCAACTCGCGCCCTTCCTCGCCGATCCCCGGCACCGCCGCCATCAAGGGCGTGCCGAATTTCTGCTGATCGACCCGCCACCAGCCATCGATCTGGCCGCGCTGATCACCGTGTTGCGCCGCCACATCGTGACGCCTTTGCACATCACCGTACTCGATCGCCATCGCAGCGCGCGCCATCAGCCTGACTCACCCACCGACACCCCAATCGCCAAGTCCGGCGCCGACGCCTACCTCGAACTCCGCCCGACCGACGACGACTGGAGTCTGTACGCGCAAAACCCCACCTGCGGCAGTCTTCCCGGCCAGATCAAAGTCCTCGACATCGCCGATCGACCCGCAGCCATCGGCGCGCTACGCGACGTCGATCTCGACCGTGCCGTCGTCGCCACCGGCTACGACGAAACGATCGAGCGCGATCAACTCTCGCGACGGCTGGTCGGCGCCACCCCCGCGCGCTACCGCACGGAACTCAACCACGCCCTTCAAACACTCCGAAGCCAGAACACCACTTCGCGCCCAGTAGTGTTCATCGCCAGCTACAACGACTGGCGTATCGCCGCCCGTCTCGAACCCGGACAGCTCGACGGCTTTGCCTTTCTCGAAGCCACCGCCAGCGTTCGCCGTCTAGCGCGAATTCGCACGGCCGCGGATCGCCCACGCACAACCAGCGAGTCCGCGCCGATCGCCGCCAGCTCCCACATGAGCGACGACGGGGGCGGTTTCAGCCTCGCCACGCCCGCGGCCTCGTCTGCGCCCCCGCCGGCTGCTGGGGTCATCATCATTCACGCCTTTTATCTCGACGTTCTCAGCGACATCTTGCGCCGCCTGCCCGACACCCTGCTCACGCAAGCACACACCATCGTCACCACCACCCCAGAACAGATCGACGCTGCCAAACAATGCCTGGACGCCCATTTCGGTCACCGCCGAAGTTCTTACGCGCACGCCACACGCAGTGCCGCACATCTCGCCGAACGCGCAAACCCCGACGTCGCCCCGACGGTGCCGACGACCGCAGTAGCCACATGCCCCCCCCACACGCCGTCCTACGAGGTCATCGGTTTCACAAACCGCGGTCGCGACGTCTTACCGTTCATTGAGGTCCTGCATCGACTCGCCGCGAATCCGCCACGCTGGGTCCTCAAGCTCCACACCAAAAAATCCGTCCACCGCCGTGATGGCACCGATTGGCTGAACGAACTGCTCGATAGCCTTCTGAGCCCGACCACGATCGATCTCGTCGAACACTGGGCCTCGGTCCCCACCCGCGACCCCGCGATCCACGATTCGGCGACCGACGGTGCTGACTGCACTGACCTGCGGCGCATCGGTATGATCGGGCCTCATGGTCACGTCGCCCCGATGTCGAACTACTTCGGCTGGAACGCCCCGCGAATACTCGACGTCGCGCACCGCCTCGGACTCGAAATGATAGATCTCGACCACGATCGCTTCGTCGCCGGCACGATGTTCTACGCGCGCTGGCGCGCGCTCGAACCCTTGCTCACCCTGCACATCAGCGCCGCCGACTTCGAGGCCGAAAAGGGCCAACTCGACGGCACCCTCGCCCACGTCATCGAGCGCGCTCTCGGGCTATCCGTCAAAGCCGCAGGGCTCACCATCGCCGAAACGCCCACGCCCAGCGACCCCAGCGCGCGCATCGAAAACCGGTACGCCCCCGACTTGCAAAAGCGCCGATAGCCAAGCGCGGCCCTGTCAACAACACCTTCCGCAACGACACGCACCCAACGCCCGGCACAAGCCGCCGGCGGCCCGACGCCTTCCGATCAACAGTCCGTCCGCCAGGCGACCTTGCAGCCGCCGCGCGAGCCATCGGCCCACGATCAGCGTGCACGCCGCACGGTATCCCGGCGCCGAACCATCAACCCCGCAGACACCGCCCACCCATGCCCCCCGCACAGCACCCGACTCAATGCACCGCCGGGCGCCCAGCTCAGCAATCGGTCAAGAACGCAGCGGAAACTTCTCGAGCACCTCGGCCGTCGCCTCCAGGTACGCGTGTCCCCAACGACGATCCGGTTCCAGATAGGCGCCCTCGCCCCACTCATTCCAAGCATTGATAAACACGATGCGCTCGTCATCAGCAGCTGCCGCCGCGTCGGTTTGCTGCACCACCTCATGCAACCACTCGGCGTATAGGCCCGGCGTCGAATTCACGAACACATGCCCCCGACCCGGCTTGCGCGCTTCGTTATCCCACGCCGGCATCACACCTCGAAACCAGCGGAACGGTTGCTCAACCGGCGCCGGCCGAGCCAACGCAAACGCCTTAGCGCTCGAATACGCAAAAAACAGCCCTTCATTCTCGGGATTGAGCATCGGCAACTGCTCTCGCACCTGCGGCAAATGCAGCTTATGCGGCGGAAACTCAACCGCAGCGTCGCAGCCATACGGCCGCGGATCTTCGATCTCGAACGACTGCACTGCCGCCAGATACAACTCCGGCAACCCGCGCCGCGCCGCCTCGGCCCGCCAGCGCTGCACCACTTCGACCGGATTCTTCAAGGCGTCGATGCGATACACCAACAACAATGGGCGGCCATCGATACGGATATACCGCGGATCGCGCAACGCCGGCTCGAGATCGGCAATAAACCGCTCGGGATCATCCGGCGCATACGACTGCGCCAACAACATCTCGTGCTCGGCGCCATCCCAACGCCGCGTCCAGTTCTCATTGGCCCAACACAGGCAAAACGGAAAATCAAAGCGCTCCGAGTCAGCCAAAAACTGGTCCAGCGGCCGCTCCAGCAACCGCCGCCCAGAAAACCAGTAGTAATAAAAACAAAAACCGTGCAAGCCATAACGCCGGGCCAGCTCGATCTGCGCCGCCATCACCTCAGGCAAGCGCAAATCATAAAAACCGAAATCGGCCGGCAACTTGGGTTGCTCATGTCCCACGAACTGCGGGCGCGCCTTCGCCACATTCGTCCACTCGGTAAAGCCTGCGCCCCACCATTCGTCGTTCTCGGCAATGGGATGGAACTGTGGCAAAAAATACGCCAGTGCACGGATACGCGTCGCCACTGCACCGCCACGCGCCGCCGTCGCCTGATGCTGACCGACGCCGCGTAGCACATCGGGCCGCCAACCCGGCCCGCGCGCCCGCGCCAGAGCAAAATCCTTCTGCCACTGCTCCCGCCACGGCCCCGCCTGTGGGCCACCGGCCAGCCCCCGCTCCTCACCCCCATCGACCCTCGGCGGCAACTGCCCAGACAGCGACAAATTTGGCGGCATCTGACTCGCACTGAACGCCAGGCCCCGGGTGCGCTCGCGCACCCCGCTCAAGCCGCTGCGGCGCAGCACTTGCCAAAACTTCAGCAAGACCGCGCGTCGACTCCCGTGCCGCCGACGCGCCTCAGGCCACGCCCGCATCACCGTCATCAACCGCCCGCGCATCCGGGCCCAAAAGCCCCACCGCGCCTCATCCAGGCCGTTCGTCACATCCCGCTCCATCGTCACAGCCGGCTGATCCACCGGCGATTTCCTTAAACCCATTCCCAAACCCAACCGCCGCGGCAACGCAACCTCGACCGCGGCAACCTCACCACGCGCAGCGGCGACGTCATCGCCAACCTCAGCCGCCGTGCCCCGGCCCACCGCATCCGCGACGACGTCAGCCGCAGCGCCCCCCCGAACAGCCCCCGGCGCAAACCGACTCGCCGGCCCCTGCCCAGCCCGCGCCAGATCGGCCAACGTCTCAAAGGCCAGACCCGGAGCAACAGTCAATCCCGGCGCCGTCGTAAAGCGCCCGAGTTTACACACCCCACCCGCATCGACCTTGTCCACCGTCGGCAAGCCGTCACCACCACAGCGCTTACAGGCCGTCGCGCCCGCCCCCGCCGCCTCATCTGCCACGGCCGTCGAGCCAGCGGCCGCGGCCCTCGACGCAGCCCCCGGTTGCACGCCATGCGGAGCCTCCACCGCCGGCGGCAGCCCGCCCTCAGGGCCCAGCACACCCGGCATCAAGCGCTCAAGCAAGACCGCCGCCATCGCCTCGCCCAACGACAGTGCCCCCATTCGTCGCTCGTCGCCTCGGCGCGCGGCCTCACACTCGCGAGCGCCCGCATCGCGCGCCGCAGGGCCAACAGAATCCCCGCCATCGGTCTCCGCCGTGTCACCCAGATCCGCGTCCGCGCGTCGCCGCCCGGCGATGCTCCCGGCTCCTCCCAACGCCTCATCGATCCCCGCGGTCAACGGCAACCGCGCCACACCCGCCCACGCCTCCGGCCAGCAAAAAAACGCCTCCGCATACCGTGTCGCGCCGCCCAAAGACCACGCCCGCGACGAATTCAACGCCAACACCCGCTCCGCGTATGGCTGCGCCAAAGATTGGCTGTGATAACACGCCATTGCGGCGCGCTTGCGCTCAATCACGTCATCAATCGCCACCAGCCGATTGCACACCGGCATCTGACTACTGATCTCATAGCTGCAGGCAGCCACAGGCCGCCGGGCGTGATCAACGGTCCACAGCCGCCACCCCAGCACGGCGGCCATTCGATGATCAGGGTGCGCTTCCCACGGCGCAGGAAAAAAAACCGTCCCACCGCAGGCCCAACGCTGCAGCGCCAACAGCGCGGCATCCAACACCGTCTCCAGACCACGATCCGGCGCGCGTAAAAATTCAACCGTCAGCTGCTGACGCAGCGGCGGCACCCCGCTGTCACGGCGGGCGCCTGCACCCATCGAGTGCACGGAATCAACCGGGCTTTCCATTCCGTCATGCCTGTCGCGCTCATCGCGCCGCTCACCCCCACGGCCACCCCCACGGGCCAACACGGCCAGCGCAGCCCATGTCTCGCACTCGCGCTGCCCCACCAATGAATCGCCCACCCCCACGACCGATCGATCCGCATTCGCGCCAACAACCTTGCGTGCCACCGGATCGCTCGCAGTATCCGGCACACCCAACGCGCCATCGGTCAACACCATCACATGCACCGCAATCCCCTGATCGAGCGCCAGCGCCAGTGTCCCACCAAGGCCAAACGTCTCGTCATCGGCATGCGGCGCCAACACCCACCACGGCCCGGGCCCCAGATCACCGGACAGCGCCGATGGCTCCAGCGCTTGACTCGGCAGCATCCGCCATTCGGGCCACAGCTCAATCATTAAACAAGCCTCACCGCCGGCGCCTCGTCCGACTTCATCCCGCACCCTGATCGATCACGCTGCGCGTCGTGTCCACCGCTCAACAGCGGATCGCCCCACTCGGGAAACCTTCTTTTTAAAGGGATCGCCGCCCAAAAACCACCGCCCAGCCGCCACCGCCCAGCCGCGACCGCCCAGCCGCGACCGCACAGAAACCGGCGTAGGAAAACCGCGGTTCGAGAACCGCCTCAGAGAATCGCCTCACCACAACACGGCGCCACCAGACGGCGCCACCAGGATCGCGATCAGGAATCGCCCACACGACCGGCCAAGCACCGCACCCAGAACCGTCGCGAAGATATCAACCCCGAGGACCGCCGCGAGGCCCAACGACAAACAGGGCGACACACCCGACGATCGACCTCAACCACAGCGTCCCGGCTGAGGGTGACGACACCGATTACACCGTTACGACTCGGTATATAGAAAACCACGACACTGTTGAGGCTTACACCGAGTCGCGATCGACGCCCGGTCAGCCTCACCCGCGCTCATCGGTCTGATCGCCGGCCCGCGCACTAGCCCGGCAAGCAGCGATGCCCCTGGCAATCGGGCCAGCCCAACTTCAGCCCACTACCCGCCCCGAGCGCGCAGGCCGAGCCAAAGCCACGATGCCTCAGGATCACACCAAAGACTGGATCGCAACGGAGTCTAAGTCACAACGACCATCACGCTGCAGCAACACCATCAGACAGGCCTCAGGACGCCTGCTGTAACCGCGGTCAGAATCAATTCAGCTTGCCATGTTGCTCTGATGGCCCTAACGCGACGGGGTCCACTCGGGCCCGCGCCGGCCGACGAAGCGATTTCTCGAGAGGGCCCACCAAAAGTTGCAAATCCGAGACACTGTTGCATTTACCTCTTGACAACGCTTTTGCTTTCAGCGAACCTCAGCGACAGGCAAAGAGAGGACCACCTGCCTAGCAATAGAATGTCGACATTCTAGAGCACGAAAGGCGCGCAAAGCCCAGGCCGATTCCCCGCTCAACCCTATCGACAACGCGCTCACTGACACCCGCAGCTCAACCCTGCAAACCATCGATTCTCAACAGCTCGATTTCGCAGACGAGTCCGGGCCCCGACCAACACGTCGGGGCCGCGTCAACCACCCGGACCAGCACAAAGCGCAGTGCTAGCTGGTGTCAGAGCACACTGAATGTATGGTAGAGTCTCAAGGTGATTTGGATTTTGCCGCCCGCGTCGAACCCCGTCCTCCGGGGCAGGCAAGGCGCTTACGATACCGATTGATCCAGTCGCAGTTCGGGTTTCACCCTTTACACCTAGGAGTCATCAAGATGACCTTCAAGAAAATCGCCATCGCTGCCGCTGTCGGCGCCTCCCTCGGTTTCGCCGGCACCGCGTCTTCGTCAACCAACAGCCTGCTGTTCCCCT
>JBKBII010000004.1:0-260625 GCA_046299415.1 Thioalkalivibrionaceae bacterium
GTGAGAACGCGGTGGGTATTGGATTTGCCCGCCACCTGCAAAACGGGACGCAGTTGTCGCTGGGGGCCTCGGCAGCCAATGGCGGCGATGCGGCCTTCCGAGCCAGCGTTGGCTGGACGTGGTGACGCCGTGCAACGACCGGAACCTGCGCTTCGGCCGATTTCTGGATGATCGAAGTCCGGGATCGAGCCGGCGCGGGGGGGACGGCCCCATGGCGGTGAGCCCGTGGTGATCGCGCTGCGGCGCTGATCACTGCGTGATGAACGGATGAAGGGCGTCGGCGTGTGCTGGCGCCCTTTTGCGTTGGCGCTTTGCGCTGGATTCTCCCGAGTCACGCCGAGTCGAGCGACGGCATGAGTCCAGCGCCGCGGCGGGCGCAGGATCGGCGACTTTGCCCTGCGCCGTTTTAAGTGTCCGTGTCGTAATCCTGATCTCGTTGTGCGCTGTACTCCCCGATCCCCAATCTTCCGAGCCGTCATTCGGTACGGCGGTTCTGTGGGACTGATGTCGAGAGCGGTCGTGGGTTGGGGATGAAGGTGTATCGCCCGATTGACCTACAAAAAAACGGCCGGGCCACGCTGATGGTCGCTTGGCTGTCTTGCCTCTCAGGCACGATCTCGATCTCGTGGCCTGATTGGGTAGCTTGTTGGCGGTGGAGTCAGTGGGGGCGCCGTGTGCTGAAGACGCGCGGTGGCGCATCACCCCCCCGGGCGTGGGCGGCGGTGTTGCGCGGCGTTTTGCGCGAAGTGGTGCGCGGTTTGCCAGTGGTGGCTGGCTTGCCTGATGCGTGACGCGGATTGCGGGGTGTGGGTTCGCGGCGGCCGCGAGGTGGGCCTTCGGGGCGGCCATCGCCGCGGGTCAGGCGCAACGGTTGGCCGACGACCCGAATCGTCCCGAGTTTGGCGAGTTGTGCGGGCGTGAGTTTCGCGATCAGCGATGCGGCGAGTTCGAGTTCGGACGATTGGTCGCCGATCCGGATGCGGCCGATCACGTCACGCGAGAGGCCGCCTTCGTTCGCCAGCGCGCCGAAGATTTCTCTCGGGCTTGCACCGTGATTGCGGCCGACCATGATGGTGAAGGTCTCGAAGGCGTCGCTGCTGTCACTGCGACGCGCTGGACGTTCGCGACGAACGGGTTTGTTCGATTCGGCTTCGTCGCGTCGCGTCGTACGCGGTGGCGCAAGCAATGGGTCGGCGCGGTGGTCGGAGGGGGTGTGAAGGGCCGCCAAGGCTCCGGGCGCGAGGCTTAGGGCAGCCATGAACCAGTCCTCGAGGCTGCGATCGGGGTGTTGCGCGTTGAGTAATTCGAGGAGTTCCTGTGCGGCCGGCCGGGCGCCTTCGACCTTGGCGAGCTGAGCCACGAGATTGCCCAGCAGGCGCTGACGTCGCGCCATTTGTACGGTCATGCGGTCCGGGGGCGTGATCAGGTTAGCGCGGATGCCGCCATGCTGTGCAAATACGTCAAGGCGGCGGCGCTGACGCGGTTCGACGAACAGGATCGAGACGCCCGAGCGCCCTGCGCGCCCGGTGCGACCGCTGCGGTGGACGTAGGCCTCGGCGTCGTTGGGAATGTCGTAGTGCACGACGTGAGTGAGCCGGGCGACGTCGAGGCCGCGGGCGGCGACATCAGTGGCGACGACGACATCCAGATGCCCGGCGTGCAGACGCTGAACGACGGCTTCGCGGGCGTTTTGGTCGAGATCACCCGACAGCGCCGCAGCGCTGTGACCGGCACGAACGAGTTCGTCGGCGAGGCGCTCGGTCTGTGCCTTGGTACGCACAAACACGATGACCGCGTCGCGCTCGGTTTCGGTTTCGAGCAGGCGCGTGAGCAGTTCGGTTTTGTGCGCGACGGGGATGATGATGGCGCGGTGCTCGACTGTGGTGGTGGCGCGGGCGCCCGATTCAACGCGGATTTCCAGCGGATCGCGCAGGTGCTTGCGCGCGATCGAGCGAATCGACTCGGCCATCGTTGCCGAGAACAGAACGGTTTGGCGATTGCTCGGGGTTTGCGCGAGGATCGCTTCGATTTCATCGACAAAGCCCATACGCAGCATTTCGTCGGCTTCATCCAGCACGATCGTGCTTAATCCGTCGAGGCGTAGCGTGCCGCGACGCAGGTGATCGGCGATCCGGCCCGGCGTGCCGATGCATAGGCGAGCGTCGCGCAGAGCGCGTGCCTGCGGCGCGAACGGCTGGCCACCGTATACGGCGGCGATCGGTGTGCCACGCGCGGGGCTGGCTTTGAGCCAAGGCTCGAAAGCGGCGGCCGCCTGAAGCGCGAGTTCTCGCGTCGGGACGAGGACCAGCGCACGAACGGCACCTGCGGCGCTGTCGTCGTGTGCGTCGAGAAGGTGGCGTTCGATCAAGGGAACGCCGTAGGCTGCGGTCTTGCCGGTGCCGGTGCGGGCTTCGCCGAGGACATCGCGCCCTGCAATGAGGGCCGGGATCGTGCGCGCCTGAATTGGCGTGGGTGTGTCGAGGCCGACGGATGAGAGCGCGGCAACGAGCTCGGCGTCAACGCCGAGCGCGAGAAAGGATTCGGGGAGGGTCATGAGGGTACTCGGGAAGGGGCACGGCAACAGCGCAATGCGATCAACAGTCTAGCACGCGCGTCGAGGTGCCGCGGGAACGACTCGTTCGCCGGGCTTTGTGATGCAGGTCAGGGCCGTTTGACCTTGCGGTTTGCGCCGCAGGGTCCGGGGTTGTCGCAAGTGGCTGCTATGATTTGTGGCGTGTGCGCGCGCGTCCGAGGGCTGCAAAGATTCCGACGGGCGGTTCCGATGAGTCAGAGCTTGTGTGGCCTTGGGCTTGAATCAGGTGGGCTCTGGTCGATAGTGTCGGTGGGTCGAGCACGTGCGTTGCGGGCTTGATCGAGGCTTTGTGGCCGGAGAGCGCTGCGACGGATGGCGAGGCGACCATCGCAGGCTTTTCGGGTTGTGGAGTCGCAGAAGTGCTGGAGAGTCCTCGACGCGACACGCGACTTTCGGAAGCCGCTCGAGGGCGCCGCGAGTGCGATTGGACACTAGGGGTCTCGAGCGCGAGCCGCGCGAGAGCATGGGGTC
Organism: Thioalkalivibrionaceae bacterium; assembly: GCA_046299415.1. Taxonomy (GTDB): domain Bacteria; phylum Pseudomonadota; class Gammaproteobacteria; order Ectothiorhodospirales; family Ectothiorhodospiraceae; genus JBKBII01. The sequence goes on from JBKBII010000004.1 coordinate 3,065, forward strand.
GGTAGGCGGGGGACGCCCGAGCCGCGCAATACAGCATTGTGCCCGCACAGCGATCAAGCGAGTGGTTTGGCAGGCTTTGGGTCATGAAAGTCAGTGGGATGCGTTGCGGGGTGATGCGGCGCAAGTCGCTCGCGGCCATTCCGCGGTTGGTTTCGCGAGAGTCAATGCGTCGCTCGCTCTGAATTTCCGTTTGATCAAGATGGGTGGCGCACGATGAAGTTTTGGATGATGAATCGTTTGATGGCCGCGTTGGGGGTTGTCGTTTTGGTGCTGGTCGTGACGGGTTGTGCCACCGCGCCAGCATCGCGCGGTCATACTCCCGCGGCGCTTGTAGTGGCGTTGCAACAACAGGATTGTCGCGGCGCTTACAGTGCGCTGGAAGCTGGCGGAGCGGCGTTCGAGGATGCTTCGCGTGCCGCTCAGCTATGCCTTGCGCGCGGTGATTTCACCCGTGCCGGGCGCCTGGCCGAACAAGCGGCGAGCTTGCGCGATCATCCGGATGTCGATTACGCGGCGTACCTGGCGCGCTTGGCGCGGTTTGGACAATGGCGGGCGGCACAAAGCGCCGATTTGGCGACACGTATCGACTTGGGGCGTGAGGTTCACGCGGACCTGCTCGGGTTTCTGCGTGAGTATCCGCTATCGCGCTACGGTGACGATCTGGCGCCGCGCATCGTGCGCTTGCGTGAGGACATCGCGGGCCTCGAGCTTGCGCGGGCAGAGGCGTCGCGCGCCGCTGGAGCGACGGCTGACTTCATCGAGCGTGCGCGATATGTCCGCGACTATTTCCCGGGTTCGGAGGCCTCGCGTGAAGCGGCGCGATTGTTGGAAGCTGCCGGTTGAATCTGAGGCCAGCGGCCACCGAGACCGCTTGCGGGGTCGACACCTGGCACCGCATTGGCGTGGCTTTTTTCAGGGAGTTTGAGTGATGTCGACATCCGAGTCTGAACGTTCGTCCAAGACTGCGCCAGGGGCGACCGGCCGGGATTCGCCGTCGCTTGATTCCGAGTTTGGGCGGGAGCCGCCGGCTTCGGAGGGTGCGTTGCGCTGGCGCGAGCGTTTTGCCTGGATGGGCATGATGCTGTTTTTCGTCCTGATGCTGGCGATTTATCTACTGCGTGGCGCGGGTCTGGAGGAGGACCTGAAAAACGCTAATCGTGAGTTATTGCAGACGCAAACCGAGTTGTTGCGCTTGTCGCGCGGGGATGTGGTGCGTCCGGTCGAGCTGGGGTTGACGCGCGAAGATCTGGTGGCGTTCACTCGCCGCGGCATCGCACGGCCTGAGGATGCCTTGCGCGAGGCGCTGCGTGACGCTCCTGATTCTGTGCCGTACGCACCGCTTGCGAGCGGCGAGGTCGTGATCGATCCCAACGACTTTCACGTGTTGAGCGATCGCTGGCTGGTCGTGGGTTTGCGAGCGCCTGACGGTTCGATTGACGGTGACGGAACTGTCGCGCGTTTGTTGCTTGAGTTTCGCTTTGATGGCCGTACACCGAGCTTTGAGCTACTCGGAACGCGAGAACGTCAGTAGTCAGCGTCTGCCTGCGCGTCCCGACCCAACGAGTCGAGGGCGGGTCAACGGCTGAGGGGCGCATGGCCGGTTGCACGGAGCGCGTTCCCTCGCCCACAACTGGCAAGACCCCGGATGCTGTGTCTTAAGCGTTGCGATCTGCATCCCGCTCGTGGTTTTCGTCAGCGTTTCCTTGGCGATCGGCCTGTCATTCGAATGACTCGGGACGCGGTCAGGCGGACGGTGCGACGGTTGAGTCGAGCGCAGATCGGTTGGGCCTGTTCATGGGCCGGTTCTCTGACGCTCAGTCGGCTAGCCCGCCGCGGGTTTGCGCTTACCAACAGGCTCAGGGCGAGTTGTGCTGGCTTCCGCTGGAGTGTCCTCGCGTGGGGCCCGAGGGCCTGAGATCGGCTCCGTCGTTTTGGTGAGGGCGCGAGGCCGGTCGATTGCGTCCGTGTGTGGTGCGGCGGTGCCCCGATGGGGCCGCGGGCTGAATCATTTCGAACCGACGTCGTGTTCGTCGATCAACCGAAAGTCGCGCAGACGATCGAGTCGCCAGCAGTGCAATGGTGCGGCCGCATGGGTGCGGCCGAGCAAGAACTCTTGGCCGCGCCGACTGCGTAAATCGATCGGCATGATGCGCGTGACGAGATCGCTTCGCGGCCTTCGCACGACGATCTCTAAAATCATCCCGCGCATGATTGCGAGCTCGAGCGCACTGTGACGCGCGCAGTCAATCGGCTGATAGGCGGGTGTCATCGCCCTTCGGCGTCGGCGCTGAGAATCAGACGGCCGCCGTCGCGCCGAACACTGAGAACGATCGGGCTGCAGCAGACCGCACAGTCTTCGATCCACTCCGCGCTCTCGGTGCCGTCGAGCTCGCAGGCGTCGATCAGTGTCTCGCCGGGCTCACCACACCACGGACAGCTGAAAGTCGCGAAGTCGAGGGCGTCGTCGGCGGCGTCGAAAAGGTCGGAGAAGCCGCCGGAGATGTCATCCTCGTCGGTTTGCTCTTCGCCGTCCGAATCATGATCGTATCGATCGAGTTCGTCTTGGGTCGGGTCGCTCTGATCGAAGTCGCCTCTGTCGCGTTCGTCTTGATCGCGGACAGCGTGGTCGACGCGGCTTTGCGCGTCGCGCATCGATGTTCGGGTGCGGTTCCGTTCCATCGGGTCTCCTGCTGAAGCTGCGTTGATCGGCGTCGAGCTCGTGCGGGCGGCTTTGAAGTTTTATGCGGGTATCTGACTGGCGCGATTGGGTTCGCGCCGGCGGATTCGTGCGACCCGGCTTGCGAGCATCGCGTTGACTCATCCGGTCGTTGCGACCGTGCATTGACACGGTGAGTTGCAGTCTGACGCGACGGTCGGCTGAACCGAGCGCCGCGACCTGTGCGTCGTGCGTTTGGCCATTTCGCCGAAGACGCGGGGGCACGGCATCCGACTCAAAACTCATCATGTCGAGCGCTTCTCGCGGGCCTCCGCTCGAAGCGGGCCGTTGAACCGCGCCGGGATCATTGCGGGGACTATCGTTTTCGGGTGCGACGATGGTCCTGTCAGACGTGTCGGCGATTGGGTTCGCCCGGGATCAGGGCGCCAAGAATCTGATCGAGATGGTCGTACGCCTCGGACGTGGCACGCAGTCGGGCGTGGGCGGACAATGCCGCCGTTTTTGAATCCTGTGCGGATTCGGTCGCTGTGCGCGATGCATCGCCGCTCCAAATTTCCGTTGGCGCGGACGTCGAGCGGACAGCGCCCGATGCGGATGTCGAGACGGTCGACGCGAGGTCGTCGACCCAGGTCAGCCAGTCGCGATCGATCAACGGCGCAACCATGCGGTCGAGGTCATTGGCGCTCGAGCCGGTACGAGCGATCAGGTGGCCGCGTTCGATGCCGTCGACCAGGCGTAGCCCGTTGAGTAGGGCTTCGAACAGCCTGTCGCTGGCAGCGATGTCGTGTTCGAGGGTGCGCGCCGGGTCGGCCATGTAGGCGTTGGGGACGCGGCTTTTGCGAGTGCGAACGATCCGATCGCTGGCCGGATCGCTGCGCTTGCCGTGGGCGCCTGCACCCAGCCCGATGTAATCGCCGAAACGCCAGTAATTGAGGTTGTGGCGACAGGCTTCGCCGCGCCGGGCGTAGGCCGAGACTTCGTAGCGGGTGTAGCCGGCGTCGGCCAGTCGTCGACGGCCTGCGCAGTAGATTGCGGCTGCGGCGTCATCGTCTGGGCGCTGTGGGGGGCGAGTCCCGAACAGGGTGTTCGGCTCGATCGTGAGTTGATACCACGAGATGTGCTCGGGGCCGAGGCTGATCGCGGTGTCGAGGTCGGCCAGTGCGTGTTCGAGTCCTTGGACCGCGCTGGGGTGTTCGTCGGCGCGGGCCGGCAGGGCAAACATCAGATCGAGATTGATGCGCTCGAAACCGGCGCGGCGGGCGGCGGCGAAGGCGGCGATCGCGTCGGCGGCGCGGTGGATGCGCCCAAGCGCGGCAAGCCGCTGGTCGTCGAAGCTTTGTACACCGATGGACAGGCGATTGACCCCGGCTTCGCGGTAGGCGGCGAAGGCGTCGGCGTCGCTCGCTCCGGGGTTGGCCTCTAGGGTGATTTCGGTGTTTGGCGCGATCACGAACCGGCTGCGTAGCAGGTCGAGGATTCTGGCGATGGCGTTGCCGGAAAAGCGGCTTGGTGTGCCGCCGCCGATAAATACCGCATGGGGACGGCGACCCCAAAAGTCCGGTAACTGGGCGTCGAGATCGGCTTCGAGTGCGTCGACGTAGGCGATTTCGTCGAAGGTATCGGCGGCATGGGAGTTGAAGTCGCAGTACGGGCATTTGCGCACGCACCACGGCAGATGGATGTAGATCGCCAGCGGAACGTTGGCGAGGGGAGCGTCGATCGCGGCGTCGATCGCGATGGGGTCGTGGCCCGGTTGTATGAGATCGACATTGGCTTCGGATATTTTCACGGATGCAGTTGCCTGGTCGCGTTGGCTCTCGTGGCAAGTCGCCGAGCTCTATCTCTTCGAGCTCATCGTTCGTCAGATTGATTCTAGAACTTGCTGAGCCGCTCGCGTTCTGGCTTGGAGGTCTGCGCGGGGCTGTTCTGGCGCGGCGTAGTAAGCGCCTGCGGTGATGCGTTTTTGACCGCGGGTCGGGAAGCGTGTTGGTGCGGGCTGTGCTCGGCCGGATCGGGTGATCCGCCGGGCCTGCGCCCGGAGTTCCTCGGGACGGTTGGCTCGATGGGGGTAACGCGGAGGGTCGCGTGGGGCACCGGCGTCCTTGCGCGCTGTTCGGTTGATGGTGGTTGAATTTTGGGGGACGCCCGCATCGGGCGCTCGATTCTCAGTGCTCAAAGTATCAGGCCGTGGCGCCGGACACGCGCGCGGTGAGGTCGTCGATGTAGGCGAGTTTGGCAATCACCGGCGGAACGATCGGCTGCGGCATCCAGTCTTGCAGGCCGTTGTTGCGGGCCAGCTCGTTCAGACGCACGCCGAGATCGACGAATGCGGCGACGCGGCTTTCGATCGCTGGACGTTGCGCGTTCGGATCTGAGGTGTTGAGGCTTTGCGGGGCGGCGTTGTCGAGGCTGAATCCGAGTTGCGCGGCAAAGTGAAGGGTTGCGTTGATGTTCAGGTACAGGGCGAAGGTCTCGGCAAAGTCTTCCCACGGGTGCATCGACGCGTAGGCGCTGATGAAGTGCGCAGGCCAATCGGCCGCTGGGCCTTCGGCGTAGTAGCGCTCCAGCGCCGATGCGTAGTCGGGTTGGCGATGGTCACCAAAATGTTCGATGCAGGTGGCTTCGTCGCGGTCGCGCACGAGCAGGTCCCAGTAGTAGTGGCCGAGTTCGTGACGAAAATGCCCCACTAGCGTGCGGTGACCTTCGTTCATGTCGACGCGCAGACGTTCGCGCTCGACCGAGTCGGCTTCCTTGACGTTGATCGTGATGCGGCCATTCGCGTGCCCGGTGTAGACCTTTTCGCCGTTGGCCATCGGACGCCACAGGCCGGCGTCGGGGAGGGCGTCGGCCTTGAAGTCAAAAATGAGTGGGAGCGCAGAATCAAATCGGGTCTGGCTGTTGCCGAAGGCGCCCATGCCGTCGGGCCGGTAGCGTGGTAGACCGAGTCGGTCGAGCGTGCGGAACACGCGGCGCTTGGCGGCTTCGAGCGCGGCCCAACGCTCACGGTGACCGTCGATGCTGAGGTCGGGGATCACCTCGTTGTGGATGCAGGCGTCGCAAAGTGTGTCGGTGGATTCGGCGAGCACATGGCGGTTGCAGACGCTTTCGATCTGGTTGGCGCAGGGCCGCAACAGCGCACCGCAGTGATCACATTGACGCTGGCCGCGGCCGTCGGTGGTCTCAGTGTACGAGGTCACTTTGTGGCAGGCGGGACAAAAACCAGTACCAGCGCCGCAGGCGAGACAGGTGGCATTGTCCAGGAACAGGACGTTGCCACAGCGGCAGCGATCGTCGAGTTCGAGCGGTGCGTTGGCGGGGCGCGGTGAGGCGGTTGCTTCTGACATTGCGGTCGTACCTGAGCGGTTGGTGAGGCGCCGAGCCGGCTCGGGGCCTCCGCGGCGTGACGATGCGCCGCCATGTTCCCGCGACGATGACGTCGTTTGGACATGAAGCCAATCGAACAGCGGGCTTGCGATTGGCGCGGTGCGAGAGGTCCGGGATGGGCGGTCGCTGCTTGCGTAGGTGGTTTGCTGCGTCAGCGGCGCGCGATGAAACCGGGTAGGGCTTGCACCAGCGCACGCACGGCGCGCCCGCGGTGGGATAGGCGTTGCTTGACCGAGAAGGGTAGCTCAGCCGCGGTGACACCGTATTCCTCGACGATGAACAGCGGGTCATAGCCAAAGCCCTCGTGGCCGCCGGGGGCTGTGGCAATACGACCTTCCCAGGTGCCTTCGGTGATGAGTGGCGAGGGATCTTCTGCATGTCGCAGGGCAACCATGACGCAGCGATAGCGCGCCTGACGAGCGTTTTTGGGTACGCCTGCTAGCCGTTCGAGCAGAAGCCGGTTGTTGGCGTCGTCGTCGCCATGCGCGCCGGCGAAACGCGCCGAGAATACGCCGGGCTGCCCCCCGAGCGCGTCGACCTCGAGGCCGGAGTCGTCGGCGATCGCGGGGAGGCCGGTTGCCGCGGCTGCGTGGCGGGCCTTCAGGATGGCGTTTTCGACAAACGTCAAGCCCGTTTCATCGGCGTCGCTGACGTTCCACTCGCGTTGCGCACCGGCGATCAGGCCACTGGGACGAAGCAGATCGGCGAGCTCGCGGAGTTTTTTGGCGTTACCTGTCGCGATGACGATGTCGGCGTGCGGCGGCTGTGTCTTGCGAACCGGCTCGGTATTCGGAGCGGCTTCGCGTTCGGCTGAAGAAGCTGTCATGAGGCGTTCTCGCGGTTTCAAAGCGTGTCCTAAGAGGGGCTCGGTGGATTGCGAAATGACGCCGGTGCTGGCCCGGCCTGTTGCGTGCGCCGCCGTGCCGGATGTCGCACGATGGCCGCAGCGATCGATCAGGGCGTCTCTAGACTGCGTTCAGAGGTTCGGCTGTGAGCGCTTGGGCGGCCCTATTCCAACGACGATCGGTCTCGTTGGAACATGACGTCAGTTCAAGATCATGCTTTTAGTCGGTGTGATCCGAAAAGCCCCGGGTGGCGTGGCTGAAAAGGTCTTGGACGAACACGGGCCGATCAAGGCGATCGCAGCGGCTGGGCGACTGATCCGGGCCGTGAGTGGGGCGGCGCAATCAGGCGGGGCTGGGCGAGGGGCTGATGGCGCGTGCAGCGACCTGGGCGGCAATGATCCGGCGGATGCCGTTTTCGGCCAAATCGAGCAGTTGGTCGAGTTCATTGCGACGGAACGCATGACCTTCGGCCGTGCCTTGCACCTCGATCAATCCACCGGCCTCGTTCATCACGATGTTCATGTCGGTTTCGGCTTTTGAGTCTTCGGCGTAATCGAGATCGAGCACAGGCGCGCCGGAAACGATACCAACCGAAACGGCTGCAACGTGCCCGTACAACGGGTTTTTCTTGATGTCACCATTGGCGAGCAGTCGATCGATGGCGTCGGCCAGCGCGACGTAGGCGCCGCTGATGGCCGCGGTGCGCGTGCCGCCGTCGGCCTGAATGACGTCGCAGTCGAGCGTAATCTGGCGTTCGCCAAGCGCTTTGAGATCGACTGCGGCGCGCAGCGAGCGCCCGATCAAACGCTGGATTTCGATGGTGCGCCCGCCCTGTTTTCCGCGCGCCGCTTCGCGGGGCATGCGCGAGTGCGTCGAGCGCGGCAGCATGCCGTATTCGGCGGTGATCCAGCCCTGGCCCTTGCCACGCAGAAATGGCGGGACGCCTTGTTCGACCGTGGCGTTGCACAGTACGCGGGTGCCGCCGGCCTCGATCAGGACCGAGCCTTCGGCATGGGCTGTGAAATGACGCGTGAAGCGAAGCGGACGGAGTTCGTCGACGGCACGGCCGCTCGGGCGCTGAATGAAGTCTGGCATACAAATTCCTGGTTTGGTGGGGCCATATCAACCCGTGATAGATAGTCGATGGGCCCGCGATAAGCCATGAACGGCATCGAGGTGCGTCGTGGCCGAGTGCGCGATCGCTGGTCGAACGATCAACGCTCGCTGGTTGTGAGTTTAACGGCTGAGACCGACCTTGACGGGGCCGCTCAGCCCGCCGGTGAGCCAGCTGTGTGGTGGCTCTGATGCACTCACCGATACCGTCATCACTGCAGCCATACGAGTCAAAACGGGCGGTTCGGGCGAGCTTATGGTGGGCGGTCCGGTTCTATGTCGGTGTGGGTGCATCGACGCCGAGCAACCGCTCAAGGTGGTTGCTCGGCCACCAGTATATTAGGTTGCACGAACGGGCCTTCGCGTTGCACATGACGGGTGTGCGTTGCGCTCCGCTATCCGCGTGGGCGGCCTGGTTGATGGTGTGGGTCAGAACACGTTCTGGGTTTGTCCTTGGGCGAGCGCCGAAGAAGGTTGTGAAAGGGATGCCGTACCGGACGTTTGACGCGCAAGCCGCGCGTCATCAAACGTCGTGGCATGAACGAGCAAGTGCTGCGCGCCGCAGCGATACAGCAATGCGGCAAGAAATTCAGCGTTTCGCCGATCGAGGCGAGCGTGAGGTAAACGGGGTCGTGACGAATCGGATGCGGGTGTACGTCGAGCTGTCGGTCAGCGAGTGGCTGCGTTATTACGCCGGTCACGCGAGCCAGGTCTTGGTGGTCGACGAGCAAGGTCGGCGGATTGCGTTTCCTGCTTCGGCATTGCGACCTTACACAAGACACGACGGCGTCCGAGGTTGGTTTTGGATCGAGTTCGATGATTCCAACCGTTTGATTGCCGTCACTCCGGCGTCGCCCTCGATATAGGCGGGTCTGTAGTCGCCCGCGTGCCGTGCGTGCCGTGTGCGTCGTACGACGCGTAACACTCCGAGCATCGAAGCGGGTTTGCGAGCAAACGTGTAAGCCGATTTCGCGCCCTCGCATGTCTCTGGCACCTCGCTTCGGTATGCGGCGTCTCTCGAAGACTTTTTCGGCGCGATTTTCGGGCCGTCAAGCGGCGATTTTTGGAGGCGTTCTGTGGCCCGAGGCCCCCGTCTCGGTTCTCGGGCCCCTTGGTGTTGTTAGCCATGGTGCTCGGGCGATGCACACTTTTTTGGCCTCTCGTGCGTGCTTCGGAGGCTTGAAATCGACTGACATGACTCTACATCCGCGTTGAGGGTGAGTGGTTCGCCGACCATAGGCGAGACCCCTTGAAATGTGAGTCATGCAAATCGACGAAGAGGTGGCGAAATGAACCGAGTGATCCATTCCAATGCTGTCAATCCCTGGGCGCTGATGGGCCAGATGCTGCGAGAATTCGATCGCCAGACTGGCTCAGACGAGCCTGCCGTGACGGCTGATTTTTCCCCGGCCGTTGATATTTTCGAGCGCGACGATGCTTATGTCTTGCGCGCTGATCTGCCGGGTGTTCCGGCTGATGCGATCGACATCCAGATGGAGCAGGGTGTGCTGACGATCCGCGGCGAGCGCAAGATCGAGACTCATGAGCAGGATGGTCACATCAAGCGATCCGAGCGCGTGCATGGTGTGTTTTATCGACGCTTTGCGTTGCCGGAATCGGTCGATGCCGAAAACATTTCTGCGCGCGCCAACCAAGGTGTGCTGGAATTAATCATTCCTAAGCAGCCGCAGGTGCTGCCACGCAAGATCTCGGTGCAGTCCGGAAGCGCTTGATCGGATTCTCGATGGCTCAAGGAACGCCAATGATGGGTCGCGCCGCGAATAAAGTTGGATGAAAACGGTTCGATGTCGGCGCGACCGAAGGCGGCGGTGCCACTCTCTGCCGTGATGGAAGCGGCCAATCGTACGCGTGCTGATCGAGCAACAACTGATTGGGCCCGCGAAGATTTAGCGCGAGCGGGTCGCGTTTGGCCCGCTCTGACGGCTCGCTAGAATCGAGGCTGATGAAGCGGGTCTGATCAGGCCGTGACTGAAGTGTGCGGCGTGTGAGTGTGTGGCGCTTGTGCCAAACGTCGCTCGACTGGAGCGGGCCAAGGTCAGCCCGGTTGGATCGGTTGTTGGTCACTGTGCAAGGCGGGTTGCGTTGGCAGCTCGTCTTGTTTTCGTTGCGACAGGATCAGAGTCGGCAAATACCAACGCAAGGCTTGGGCTCATCTCTACGGGTGGATGTGCGGATTTTGGAGTTTTGAGTGACGTCTCGACAGGCGTTTGCGATCGCAATCATCGCGCGACTGGCTATGGCTTGGGGCCGTGTCGTCGGGGCTGTGTCGATTGGGCCGTATCATCGCTGTCGCGACGGTTCTGTCCCAGCAGGGCGGCGTCGCCGTTGCTCGGATCGAGTCGCTTGGCTCGGAGTTTGGAAGCGGATCAGTCGAGCTGAGTGTTTTGAGTCGGGTCGTGCGAGACGGGTGGTCCGCCATGCGTCCCTCGCTCGCTGGCTGGTCGGTCGATTGGCGTCAACGGGGGGCGCTAAAGGTCGTGGTGGTGGAGCGCCGTTATCGTCGGCCGGTCTGTATCGCGGGTCGATGAGTCTTCGACGTCGAGCTTCGTCCGAGGGTGGTGTTTACGAGTTGACTGATGTGAACCATTTGGCTCCGACTCTGACGTTGTGTCTGAACTAGCATCTGGCACCGCATCTGGGGCTCGTTGGGTGGTACCGGGGTGGCCCCGACTGGTGGTGGGCTGATGATGAGATCATCGGGTGTATACGGGGGTGGGTGACCTCCAAGGGGTGAGCCGAGGGCGGTCTTTGCGAAGGCGGTCGTTGATTGATGCGCCGGGTACACGTTGGAAGGTGATAGAACATGGATCCAAGCAAGGATTACTACCGTGAGCTTGAGATTTCGCGTCAGGCCACGCCGGCCGATGTGAAAAAGGCGTATCGCCGCCTAGTGCGCAAATATCATCCGGATGTCAGCAAGGAGCCGGACGCCGAAGCGCGTGTCAAAGCGATTAACGAGGCCTACGAGGTGCTGAGCAATCCCGAGCGTCGTCGTGAGTACGACGAGTTGCGCGCGTTGGGGGCTCGTTTCGGTGCTGCCGGAGCATCCGGTGGCTCTCGCGCGGGACGCGGCTCGCGTGCTGGCGGGTTTGATTGGACGGGGGCGCAGGGCGCGACTGGCGCAGGGTTTGGTGGGTTTGGGGCCCATGATTTTGCCGATATTCTGCGTCAGGCGGGGCGGCGCGGCTTTGCCCGCGGCGGCGATATCGAGGCGCGCCTGACCATTACGCTCGAGCAGGCCCTGAAGGGCGATGAGGTGGTTCTGCAACTACCGGGTCGCGGTGCGCAAAAGGTTCGCATCCCCGCGGGCGCACGCCCGGGCGGCCGACTGCGCTTGCGCGGACGCGGGGAACCAGGGCTCGGAGAGGCGCCTGCAGGTGACCTGCTGTTGACGATCGACATCGCGCCGCAGGATGTGTTTCGGATCGATGGCTCTGATTTGATTCGGCAGGTACCGATTACGCCTTGGGAGGCCGCATTGGGTGGGCCGATCGAGGTGGCGACGCCGTTTGGTACGTTGCGTGTGAAAGTGCCGCCCGGCAGTCAGTCTGGTAAGCGGCTGCGTGTGCCGGGCAAGGGTTTTCCCGGGAAGAATCCGGGCGATCTATATCTCGAGCTGATGATCCACGTGCCGTCGGTTGAAGAGGCGGGAGATTGGTACCGCAAAATGGCGGCGAGCAGTGACTTTCGGCCTCGTGATCGCCTGAAAGATGCCGACGATGGCAAAGTCGCGGGCTGATGCGAAAGCCCGACGGGCTCGATCAATGCCGCGGATCGCTTTAGATAAGCACGGGGCAGGATCGCTGTATCGGTTGACGTGGTCTGATCGGCTCGGTGTCCGATTGCCCTGTCGTACCGGCTGGGGCCTGCGGGTTGCAGGTTCGATCGTCGAGTTCGTTTGCTGGAAAACGCTGCGCGTTGAGGAGGTTTATCGATGCCGACGGGCTTTTTGATGGGACTGCACACCTCGCCCCAACGGCGGCGGTGGCCTGAGAGGCTGCGCCGCTGGGTGCTTTTGCACAGCGGTCTGAAATCGGGGTCGAAGGCGAGGGTCCGCGTTCGTCGGTGCCGCTCCGTGTCGCGAGCGATGGCAGCTGTACTGGTGTTGGCGATTCATGGCGCGGCTTGGGCCTCGACGCCAGCTTGGGCTGCCGAGCAGGCGCCGGTCGCCTCGCCTGCGATCTCTGCCGTTGTTTCGCATGACGGCGCGATGCCGCTCACGGGGGCCAGTGCCACATCGGTGGCGCCCGCCCTGCCATTCGATCCGGCGGCGCCGTTGCCCACTCTTGCGCCGATGATTGAACAGGTCTTGCCCGCGGTCGTCAGTATTTCGACCCGGGCACGGGTGGTCGAGTCGTCACCGTTCGCCGGCAATCCGCTGTTTGACGATCCGTTTTTTCGACGTTTTTTTGATGTTCCGGACACGCGCCGTGAGCGCATCACCCGGGGACTGGGCTCGGGTGTGATCGTCGACGCTGAGCGAGGCCGGGTGCTGACGAATTTTCATGTGATCGCGCGGGCCGAGAGCGTTGCGGTGACCCTTGCGGACGGGCGCGAGTTCGATGCGAGGGTCGTGGGTGGTGACGAGCGTACCGACGTTGCGCTTCTGGAAATCGACGCTAAGGATTTGCAGGCCATTGAGATTGGCGATCCGGAGCGGCTTCGGGTCGGTGATTTCGTTGTCGCGATCGGAAACCCGTTTGGGCTGGGACAGACTGTCACGTCGGGAATCGTCAGTGCATTGGGACGATCGGGCCTGGTGTCCGATGCGATCGATGGCTTCATTCAGACCGATGCGTCGATCAATCCGGGGAATTCAGGTGGGGCGCTGGTCGATCTGCGTGGGCATTTGGTCGGGATCAATACGGCGATTTTGAGTCGCACGGGGAGCAATATCGGAATCGGTTTTGCGATACCGATCGATACGGCCTTGCTGGTTGCCGAGCAGCTGGCGAGCGGCGGGGCGCTGCGTCGCGGTGTCGTCGGGCTCGAATTGCAGGATCTGACCGGCGATCTGGCGGCTGCGCTCGGCGTGCCAGCGGGGACGCGTGGCGCTGTGGTGGTGGGCGTCGTGCGGGGATCCGAGGCGGATCGTGCGGGCCTTGTCGAGGGCGACGTGGTGACGGCGCTGGATGGCCGCGAGATTACGTCGGCGGTGCAGCTCAAGCGGCGTCTGGGCTTGTATCCGATCGGGCGAGCTTTGAGTCTCGTGGTGATTCGTGATGGGCAAGAGGCGGTTTTGTCTTTGCGGATCGGGGCGCCGGCCACGCAAGGTGATGCCTCTGCACGGCGCGTGACGCTCGATCACCCACGTCTCGCGGGTGCGGCGTTTGCGCTCGATCGAGACGGTGTGGTCGTTGCGGTGGTGGAGACGGGTTCACCGGCTGCACGCCTTGGATTGCGTGCGGGGGATCGCGTGTTGGCGTTGAACGGTCGTGCAATCAGCGATCTCGACGGGCTGACGGCTGCGGCCCAGTCGACCCGGACGCTTCAGGTCGAGATTCAGCGCGGTCGGCAACGCTTGTCGTGGTTCTTCGGATGACCGCCGCTCGCGCCCACCCCGAATCTCGGCTGCTCTGTGCGCCGATCGTCAGCTTGACTTCGCAGCCGATCCAGCCGTGGGAATGGGTCGCTGCGGTCGAGGCGGATTTGCCGCTGGCGCGTTTGGGCGCGACGGCCGTGTTTTTGGGACGGATGCGGGATTCCCATGCGGGACGCGCAGTGCGCGAAATGTGGCTCGAGCACTATCCTGGCATGACGGAACGGTGTTTGCGCACGGTGGCGGATGAGATCGCCGCCGCGCATCCGGTTGGGGCGCTGGCGGTCGTTCATCGTGTCGGGTGCGTGCAGCCCACAGACACGCTGGTTGTCGTTGCGGCATGGTCGGGGCACCGCAAGGCTGCGCAGGATGCGGCACGTGCGCTGCTTGAGCGCGTCAAGTCGGATGTCCCGTTGTGGAAGCGCGAAACGCTGGCTGATGGGACTACGGAGTGGGTCGTGCGCAACACCGATGGCCGCGAGTCGGATGCCTAGGCGAATAGGCTGCAGGCCTTGTGTCGTGGCGTGCAGAGCTGTGGGAATCCGGCGTCGACGGGGGCGAGATGCCCGGCGCGCTTTAACCGCCAGTCATCGGCGGGAAGAAAGCCAGCTCGGCGTCATGCTCGATGATACGGTCCCAGTCACTTTGGGTCTGATCGATCGCGACGATGACGCCTTGGGCGGGTGGTTCGTCGTGCAGCGCGGCCCACACGTCTCGCGGGGTGCAGCCGGCTGCGATGCGTAGCTGAGTTTGTGAGCGCCCAAATTGCTCGCGTAATGCGGCGAAATAGCGAATTTCAATCGTGATCATGTCTGGACATCCGAATGCGGAGATGCGGCGGCGGGATGAACCGGTGTTGGCGCGCAGCGCGTTGGCTGTTTAACGTAAAGGTTTCGCACGTCGTGAGCGTGCTGCGATACCGTGCGCCAGCGTTCTCGCACTGCGTGCGAAGCCTAGCGCATTTGTCGCCTTGCACGGCGGTTGGCGGTAGAGACAGGCCTGCTGCATTGGTGTTTGGCGTCGTGGCAGATTCGGCGCCCGAGTGTGGGCAGTTCGATTTGCCCGAGTTTCGTACTGACGATGGTCCTCGTAAGGTTCTGTTTTGCGAGGGCGCGGACCGCGGATGATGATGGAGCGTTGGACTCTGTTTAGGGATCTGAGTCTTGCAGAAGCGTCAGCCGGCCCGAATGGTTGTGTGCGTTTGACGCAGCCGAGGAGCGGGTGGTCTGGATCGTGACCATGTTGTGAGGAGTGCGCCATGCAGGAAACAGTATCGCGGCAGACGGAGCCTTCGGCGGAGATCGGGGCGCAGACGCGCGCGGATCTTCAAAAGCCAGGCTTGGGCGGTGTTCGGCAAGAGGATTTAGAGGTTTGTGATCACGCAGACGTGACCTTGACGGCTGGCGATCACGGTGCCGATCGCGCGCCGGCAAATCTGACGCACTTTGACGCTGACGGCGGGGCGCACATGGTCGACGTGGGCGATAAGCCCGCGACGCGACGCCGTGCGATCGCCAGCGGGCGGATTCGGATGCGGCCGGCGACCGCGTCGTTGATTCGCGCCGGAGCGGCCGCCAAGGGCGACGTGCTGGGCGTCGCACGCATCGCAGCGATCATGGCGGCGAAACGCACGGGCGAATGGATTCCGTTGTGTCATCCGCTGGGCCTGTCGCATGTCGCGATCGAGTTCGACGTGAGCGATGACAGCGTCGTTGCGCGGGCGGTGTGCGAGGTCACGGGGCCGACGGGCGTCGAGATGGAGGCGATGACGGCGGTTTCGGCGGCGTTGTTGACGATCTACGACATGTGTAAAGCGGTTGACCGTGGTATGACGATCGAGGCCGTGCGGTTGCTGGAAAAATCCGGAGGTCGGTCGGGGCTTTGGCGAGCGGATGTTGCATCTGAATAAGCCATCGAGTCGGCTTTTCGACCGCCGGGCCACTGGGCGCATGAATGAGCCGCTGAATCGACAGATCGAACGGGAACGCGCCCATCGTGCCTGAGAATTCTGGAACGATCACTGGCGGGATCGCCGACGTCGTAGCCGTCGCCGCCCTGAGGTGGCCGCTATGAACAGACAACTGTCCGGGCCGACGAGCCCTTGTGTTGTGTCGGGCGTGATGCCTCAAACAGAGCCGCAGTCGAGTGCAACGGATTCGGAGGTGTGCTTCGCCGGGCGTTTGCTGAAGTGGTTTGACGAGCATGGACGGCATGATTTGCCCTGGCAACGGCCGCGTTCGATCTATCGCGTGTGGCTCTCCGAGGTGATGCTGCAGCAGACGCAGGTTGAAACGGTCAGAGACGCGTTTCAACGCTTCGTTTTACGTTTTTCGACCCTCGAGACGTTGGCGGCGGCGTCGCTCGATGAAGTGCTCACGCAGTGGGCGGGCCTCGGGTACTACGCGCGCGCACGCAACCTGCATCGTGCGGCCCAGACTGTGGTCGAGGCCGGCGGTTTCCCGCTCGATCGTGAGGGCCTCGAGGCGTTGCCCGGTATTGGTCGTTCGACCGCGGCTGCGATCTGTGCACAGGCCTATGGTCAACGGGAGGCGATTCTCGATGGCAACGCCAAGCGGCTGTTCGCTCGACACGCCGGGATCCCTGGCTGGCCCGGGACCCCGGCGGTGGCGCGTAAGTTATGGGAGGCGGCCGAGGCGCGGTTACCGGCTGAGAACTGTGGCAACGCCGCGCGCATGCCCGACTACACGCAAGCGGTGATGGACGTGGGCGCGACGTTATGCCTGCGTCGCCGCCCGCGTTGCGTCGAGTGCCCGGTCAATGAGGATTGCGCGGCGCTGTCATCCGATCGCGTGGGGTCAATTCCGGCACCCCGTCCGGCGCGGGTGCGACCGCTTGTCGCGATGGCGTTTGCGGTGTTGTGTGATGAGGGTGGTCGGGTCTGGTTTGAGCGGCGCTCGGAGGACGGTGTTTGGGGCGGGTTGTATGCGTTGCCCGAGATTGACGTCGCCGCGCTAGGGCTTTGGGAGGCCCCTGAAGGGTTCGCAGAGTCCGTTGTCGATCACGTCGGCGAACGCGCGGCACCGTTCGTGGTGGTGCCCTCTGAGTGGCGGCGCGCGCCGGACCTTGATGCTGTCATCGAGCACGACCTCACGCATCGACGCCTGCGCCTCGAATTGAAGGGTTGGCGTCGAATGATGCCAGCTGGCGATGCCCTCGCGGCAAATGCGAGAGGCCCAGCTGGGCCCGCAGAACGCCGCACTGTGTCGCTTGGCTCGGTTCCGAACAAAGATTTGGGTCAGACTTTCAGGCGAGACGAGTCTGATCAAAACGTGGGGAATGACGCGGGTGACGCCTTGCTGGCGTCGTCGGCCGCGCCTGCGATATCGCTTGACAGCCTTGTTTTCGATCGGCCCGGGCTGTGGCTGACGCCCGGTGACGTGACGCCGGGGTTGCCTCGGCCTCTTGCGATTTGGTGGGCGCAAAGAGCGGTGGATGTCGTCGTCGCCGAGGCTGGAGATGCCACAGGGGGCCCTTGACGTTCGCCGATCTCGTCATGCGGTCGCGCCATTGAAGGTGCGTATCACGCGAGTGGACGGATCGTCGAGTCACTTCGGCGAGCGTCGTGCTCTGAAGGGCGCTGCGCGACGACCCGCTTGCGAGCGCTCGATTCAATGTGAGTCGCGCGAGGGTCGGGCCATGCGAACAGCGTTGGCCGAGGCAAAATGCGATCGATAAGAAAACACTCAGTGCGGGGACAGCGAGCCGCTGAGTCGGCTCGGGTATCCTGAAGTTCTCTGATCAACACAACCGCTGGAGTGATTCATGCCGCGTACCGTGCAATGTGTCGTTTTGGGTAAGGAAGCCGAGGGGATGGACTTCCCGCCGTATCCCGGGGATCTCGGCAAGCGGATTTATGAAGGGGTCTCCAAAGAGGCGTGGGCGGCTTGGCTCAAGCATCAGACGATGCTGATCAATGAGTATCGTTTGACGCCGGTCGATCCGAAGGCTCGCAAGTATCTCGAAGAAGAGATGGAGAAGTTTTTATTCAAGGGCGAGGTGAAGAAGCCCGACGGTTACGTCGCCCCGGAGGCGGGTGACGAGTAATTTCGTGCACCGTCCGTTAGTGGGCCGCCGATTAGCGGCCTGTTTGAAGGTTGCCCTGAACATGCGGATCCGAAAGATGATCGCGAACGAGATCGATGTGAATCGAGTCGTGACACCCGACGAGCTGAACGATCCGGTTTCATCCGGGACGGGTTGATGGCCGATGACGACTGAATTTTCAACAGACGATCCATCGGGTCGACTCAACGCAATCGCTGCGCGTCTCGCCTCGGTGGTGGCTCTCGCGGTCGTCGCTTGGATGAGCGCGGGGCTCGTCTGGCAGATCGCCAGTCCTGACGCTGCGATGTCGATGGGGTTCGCGAATATCGATGGCGATAGTGCCGGGACGCTGCCGGTGGTGTCTGATCTGGATCATGAGTCGCCACGCCTCGCGATGATTGCGGATCGATCGCTGTTCGGGACGGCGAATGCGCCGTCTGTGCCTGCGATTGCAGTGGTGGCACCCGATAGTCAGCTGCGAGTCGAGCTTACGGGCATCGCGTCGATCGGTTCGCGCGGCGCGGCGTTCGTGCGCGTCGAAGGCCGTGCCGAGCGCTTGGTGCGGCCCGGTGACGCGCTGGGTGTCGGCAACGCACGGGTTGTCGCGATCGAATCTGACCGACTGGTTATCGATCGGGATGGTCGCACCGAGCAGATTCGGCTACCACGACTCGACGGCCGAACGCCCGAGGCGCAAATTCGCCCGGCGTCGGCAGCGCCCGGCGCCTCCGCTGCGGCGGGGCTGGAGCTTGGCTCGGCTGACGGTGCACCATCGGTACGTCGCGATGAGTGGCTGACTTCGCCCGAACGTTTGACCGAGGCCGTGCAGCTGCGCCCGGTGACGCGTCAGGGCCAGTTTGTCGGGGTGTCGCTACGGCCACTGCGCAATCAGCGCGAATTCGCTGCGGCTGGTTTACGCCCGGGCGATATCGTCACAGCGATCGATGGGATGCCCGTGGCGACGATCGACGATCCGGGGGCGTTGCTCTCGCGGCTGTCAACGGCGTCGCAGGTGGGGTTGTCGATCGAGCGCGATGGTGCGGCCATCGAGTTGTCGGTGAATCTTGAGTGAGTCTGAGGTGAAGGCAGGCGACGGTGATGAGTCCGTCATGGCCGCAGCTGACGTAGACGTGAGGCGTGACTGGCGGCGAGTTCACGCGGCCGCGTGGCGGGTTGGCTGGCGCGGGTGGTCGGCTCGCCGCGACAGAACGCTCGCGGTTCAGTATCGTGTCCACTCATAAGCCTTGGATTTTGTGACCATTCCATGACGCGTTTCGCGATCTACAGACACTCGAACACTGATTCGGTTGCTTCGCTTTCCGCCATGCTACTGCGGGCTCCCGACGGTTTGGGTCCGCTCGAGCGGATTGCAAAGCGGCAGATTCGTGTTGACGAGATTGAATCGACGGCTGCGCGCGGCGATCGTTTGGCGCCGCGTCTGATCTCGGGGGAGGCACCGGAGTTTTCGGGTGTCGCAACCCGAAGGCGCTGCGAGCCGACGCTCTCGTGGCTGATCCGGCGGTCGATTCGTGGGCTCGTGCGACGACTGGCCGATGAGCTCTGCGCCAATGGCTCGTGGGCTGATGGTGTCGGACAGGCTGCTCCCGCAGCTCGTGCGTTGCGACGTCGCAGCGCGGAGATCAGGCCTTTTTTTGCGGCTCTCGTGTTGGTGGCCGGGGTGGCTCCGGCGGTCGTTCAGGCTCAGTCGGCGGCCGCGGGTGTGCCGCAGATCGAGATCACCGACGACGATCGCGTCGTGCTGAACTTGCGCGAGACCGAAATCGGTACGCTGATTGATCTGATTGCGCAGGAAACCGAGACCAATTTCATCGTTGATCCGCGCGTGCGCGGCCGCGTGAGCCTGATCTCGGGGCGACCGGTGACGCGTGATGAGTTGATGGATCTGTTTTTGGGCGCGCTGAAAATCTATGGCTTTTCGGCGGTGCCTGGCGCCGGGGCGATGCGGATCGTGCCCGATGTGCAGGCGAAACAAAACGAGATCGAGACGTTGCCCGAGCCGGGACGCGGCGTTGAGCCGCCCGCCGATGCGGTGGTGACCGACGTGATCGTTCTGTCGCACGTCAATGCGGCGCAGCTCGTACCGATTCTGCGCCCGCTGGTGCCACAGGGCGGACATTTGGCGGCTGGTGTCGACTCCAACACATTGCTGATCGCCGATACCGCGGCGAACGCCCGCCGGATACGTGAACTCGTCGCGCGTATGGATCTGCCGTTGACGCCAGAGTTTGAAGTGGTCGAATTGCGTCATGCGCGGGCGGAGGCGCTGGCCGAGCGTTTGTCGAGTCTGGTCGGTAGTGGCGAGGTCGCCGCGCGGGCGCGCGTGCAGGTGGCCTCCGATCCGCGCGCCAACGCGTTGATCCTTTCGGGGCCGCTCGATGCGCGCCTGGCGATGCGTGGTCTGGTTGCGCAGCTCGATCGACCGACGACTCAGGGCAACACGCGGGTGCATTACCTGCGCTATGCCCGTGCCGAGGACGTGGCCGAGATTCTGCGCGAACTGGCCGAACAACGCGTGCAGGAAGCCGACGGGGCGCCGACCGGCGGTGGCAGTGTGCGCGTGCGGGCGCATGAGAGCACGAACTCGATCGTGCTGTTCGGTCCGGGCGACGTGCTCGGCGATCTCGAAGATGTTATCGAGCGACTGGATATTCGTCGCGCGCAGGTGTTGGTCGAGGCGGTGATCGCCGAGGTGTCGTCGGAGCGTGCGCGCGAGCTCGGCGTGCAATGGGGCGCGATTGGTAATCGAGCGGCGGGCCTTTTGAACTTTGACCGTCAGGGGCGTGGGCTGTTGCAGCTTGCAGCTGGGGTCGAGGCGTTTCTCGGGGGGGCGGTGGCGGCGCCGCCGAATCCGGGTGATGGTCTCTCGCTCGGTGGCGTCGGGCAGACGGGTTCGACGCGGATCGCGGCCCTGGTCTCGGCGCTTCAGGGCGATTCGTCGAGCAATATTCTGTCGACGCCTTCGGTGCTGACGCTCGATAACGAGGAGGCGGAGATCGTCGTCGGCCAGAATGTCCCCTTCATCGTCGGGCGATCGATCGAGGATTCTGGACAGGCGTTCGACACGATTCGGCGCGAGGATGTGGGCGTGAAGCTGCGCGTGCGACCCCAGATCAACGAGGGCGATGCGATTCGTCTCGAGATCGTCCAGGAGGTGTCGCAGATCGCCCAGGGGGCCGCGGCCGCGGCCGATTTGATTACCAATACCCGCACATTGCGTACCCATGTGATCGTCGATGACGGCGATATCCTGGTGCTGGGCGGATTGATCGAAGATTCTCGTAGTGATACCCGTGATCAGGTACCGGGGCTCGGCAGCATTCCTGGAATCGGCGCGTTGTTTCGTTTTGACTCGCAGCGTTCTGAGAAACGCAATCTGATGATTTTTCTGAACCCGCGAATCGTGCGATCGAGCGGCGAGGGCACGGCGCTGGCGGCCGAGAAGTATTCGTTCATCCGGCGCGAGCAACTTCGAGACCAGGGCCGCGTGGGACGGGGCGCCGTTGGTAATTTGTTGCCCGAGTACCCGCTGCTGGCCGATTTGCCGCCGAGCTTCGAGGAGTTGCGGGCGTCGTCGAATGGCCTGGGGCGTTGAAATGGCTGCAGTACGTCCCGTTGCGATCGTTGGGTCGGTTGGCGATGAAGGCCTGATCGATGCGATGACTGCGCTGAGCGCTTCCGCGGGGGCTCAAGGAAGGGATGCCGAGAGTGCGTCGGTCGCTTCGATCGGGGCGGCGAGCGTCGCGACCGTGGCGCGAATCCCGTTTGGTTTTGCGCGTCGTCATGGCGTCATGCTGATCGAGAAACGCTCCATTGAGGGCGGTAAACGATCGCCTGGTGAGCCATCGAGGGGGGATGATCCATCGATTGGCATTTGCGTCGAGGCCAGCGTCTCTGAGCGCGCGACGCCAACGGGTCTGCGTGAGCTGGCCCGTCTAATGACGGCGTTTGCGGTTGCCGCGCCGACGGTCGAGCGCCTCGATGCGGCGGCCTTCGACGCACTGCTCGGGCGTTTGCACGGCCAAGGGGACGCTGAGCAGGAGTGGGTCGATGCGTTGGACGAACGTATCGACCTGGCGCATCTGGCCGAGGAGCTGAGCGAGCCGCAGGACTTGCTCGATGCTGAGGACGATGCCCCGATCATTCGTTTGATCAATGCCTTGCTGACCCAGGCGGTGCGCGAGGACGCCTCGGATATCCACATCGAACCGTTCGAGCGGCGATTGTCGATCCGTATGCGCGTCGATGGCGTGATGCGCGATGTGCTCAATCCGCCCGTGACTCTGGCGCCGTTGGTCGTGTCACGGGTGAAGGTCATGGCGCGCCTCGATATCGCCGAGAAACGTTTGCCGCAGGACGGACGAATTTCGCTGCGCGTCGCAGGACGGGCCGTCGATGTGCGCGTCTCGACGCTGCCGTCTGGACACGGTGAGCGCGTGGTGCTGCGTCTGCTCGACAAGGCTGCGGGTCGGTTGCGCCTCGATCAGATCGGTATGCCGCCCGCGACGTTATCGAGCTTCCGTCGAACGATCTCGCGTCCGCACGGCATCGTTCTGGTGACGGGGCCGACGGGCTCGGGCAAGACCACGACGTTGTATGCCGCGCTGTCGGAGTTGAACGATTCGAGCCGGAACATTCTGACGGTCGAGGATCCGATCGAGTATTTCATCGATGGGATCGGGCAGACGCAGGTCAATGCGCGCATTGACATGAGCTTCGCTCGCGGCCTGCGAGCGATCCTGCGTCAGGATCCCGATGTCGTGATGGTCGGCGAGATTCGCGATCTTGAGACCGTGCAGATTGCGATCCAGGCGTCGCTGACCGGGCATACCGTGTTTTCGACTTTGCACACGAATTCCGCGATCGGCGCGATCACGCGCTTGCGCGATATGGGGGTCGAGCCATTTTTGCTCTCGTCGACGCTGAACGGTGTTCTCGCTCAGCGGCTCGTGCGGCGTTTATGCCCGACGTGTCGTGAAGCGCATCAACCCGACGCCACTGAGTGCGCGCTTTTGGGGCGCGATGCGGGCGACGTCGTCGAGCCGATTTTTCGTGCCGTCGGCTGTCCGGCCTGCAATGGCCAAGGGTATCGCGGGCGACTCGCTGTGTATGAGTGGGTGCCGTTTGATGATCGGCTGCGCGAATTGACTCATAACGGTGCGGGAGAAGCGGAGCTGATCGAGGCGGCGCGCCGTCACTCGGATGGTTTGCGTGTCGACTGCGCACGGCGTGTGCTCTCGGGCGAGACGACGTTGGAGGAAATGATCAGAGTGACGCAGGACGACGTGGCCGAGCGGCTGTAGCGACGGGCTGGAGATTCTTTACGCGGGTGCAGGTCAGTGGTGCTCGGTGCTCGCACAACTGCTCATGATGTTTTGTGGCTCGTCGCGAGCCGTGGCCTCATCGGGCCGCCTGAAGCCTGATGGCAGGCCGGGAGCCGGCGCGAGTCTTTTCAGCCCTTCTGGCTCGTCACTTCGCACATCGCTGCGTTCGTCGTCGGATCCGTCGTGGTGGTTCGCGTCGTTCTTGGTTTTAGGGTCGAGGGAGGGTTCGTGCCGGCATTCGAGTATCAGGCGCTCGACGCTTCAGGCCAGCGCCGCCGTGGCGTCGAGGAGGGGGAGACGGCGCGGGCCGTGCGCGCGCAACTGCGTGCCGCGGGCTTGGTGCCGGTCGTGGTCGAGGCGCTTGACGATGCGGCCGCGGGGGCTCGAGACGCGCGTGTGACGGCCGGGCGTCCTCGGCGTTCTAGCCGAGGCGTGCCACCGCTGGTGTTGGCGTTGACGACGCGGCAGTTGGCGACTTTGGCTCGCGCGAGCCTGCCCGTCGAGGAGGCGCTCGGAACGGTCGCTCGTCAGGTCGAACACGCCGGTATGAAACGGGTGCTTCTCGGCGTACGGGCGCGTGTTCTCGAGGGTCAGTCTTTGGCGGCGGCGCTGGGCGGCTTCCCACGGATATTTCCTGATATCTACCGCACGACGGTCGCGGCTGGCGAGGCTGCCGGGCGACTCGAGGCGGTTCTCGAACGGTTGGCGGATTATCTGGAGCGGCGTCACGCGCTGCGCCAGAAGATTTCGCTGGCCCTCGTGTATCCGGTCTTGCTGACCGTGATTGCGATTGCGGTCACGGTGGCGCTGCTGGTGTACGTCGTACCGCAGGTCGTGCAGGTGTTTTCGGGCACCGATCAGACGTTGCCGATGATCACGCGGGTGTTGTTGGCCCTCTCGGGTTTTTTGCAGGCCTATGGGCTGGCGCTGCTCGCGGGCTTGGTGGTGATGTTGGTTGTCTTGCGATGGATCTGGCGCCACGCGGCCTGGCGACGTCGGTTGCAGGCCGCGGCGTTGGCGACACCTGTGCTGGGGCGCTTGTTACGGGGTATCGAGACCGCCCGCTTTGCGCGGACACTGGCCATCTTCGCGGCGTCGGGTGTGCCTTTGCTCGAGGGTTTGCGCAGCGGGACTGCGGTGATCGGATTGTTGCCGATGCGCGAGGCCGTCGAGGATGCTGCCCAGCGCATTCGCGAAGGCTCTGGAATCGGGCGGGCGCTCGAAGCCTCCGGCCATTTCACGCCGATGACGGTGCATTTAATCAAGAGTGGTGAGGCCTCGGGGCGCTTGCCGGAGATGCTCGAGCGGGCCGCTGAGGCGCAGGAGCGTGAACTCGAGGCGCGTATCGCGGTGGCGATGGGGTTGTTTGAGCCATTGTTGATCGTGACGATGGGGGCTGTGGTGCTGGCGATCGTGCTGGCGATTTTGCTGCCGATCTTCGAGCTGAATCAGCTGATCACGTAGGCGCTTGTCTGACACGGGTTCGCTGGGGTTGCCATGGGAACGTCACATGACTCTTGCTAACGTGTGAGCGCTTGAACCGTCACGCCATCCAAGATGCCTTGATAGTCGTAAACCTTCAGGGTCATCGCATTCGGTGAAGTGGTGATTGCAGCGCACTGATGCTGAGCTGGGGCTGCAGCGGCAGCGATTTCGAGGGCTGAATCGAGGCGGAACCGGGTCGTCGTTGCGATTCGAGCGATGTCGTTCGAATCTGACGGGATCGATTGACGAGGCTGTTGGCCGTGTGTCAGGGCTCGGTTGTACCACTTGAGTTGGCGGTACGGCTGCATCGCCTCGATGATGTCGGCCAAGGCGGGATCGCCGCGGCGCCGCGCTGGATCGGCGGAGGCCCCTCGGCGGTACCTCGGGCGCGGTCGCGAGAGCCGAGATCGGGCGACGGCATGCGTTGGTCGGAATGAAGTCGGTGTGGTGCGGCTGTCGTTTGATGCCTGTTCGTCCAGCGACTTTTGCTTTAACAGGTGGGTTTAGAGTTCTGGGGTTTTTATGTCGGATTCAATCGTGGCGAATTCATGTATGGCGAACTCGGGGCATTTCGCTGCACGGCGGACGCGGTCGGGTGGTCGTTGTTCAGCCGCTCGCCTGCGCGGCTTTACATTGATCGAGATCATGGTCGTGGTCGTGATCCTGGGCATTTTGGCGGCTATTGTGGTGCCAAGAGTCATGGATCGCCCCGATGATGCTCGGCTGGCCAAGGTCCAGCAGGATTTGCGTTCGCTGAGTTCGGCGCTCGATCTTTATCGCCTCGACAATTTTCAATACCCGACGACGGCTCAGGGGTTGCAGGCGCTGGTCGAGCGACCGCGATCGGCACCGGAGCCACGCAATTGGCGCGACGGGGGGTATATCGATCGCGTGCCGGTCGACCCTTGGGGCAATCCTTATCAGTATTTGTCGCCGGGCCGTGATAATCGCGCTTACGACGTCTTCAGCTTTGGCGCGAATGGGCGTCGTGGCGGGCAGGGTATGGATGCCGAAATTGGTCATTGGAATCTCGAGTCTCGCTGATCAGCGGCTCCGGGATGGGCGCCTGAAGTGAATGGGGCGAATGGGATCGCGTGCCGTGACGCGGCGGTCATGCGGCCGCGGGCGCGAGCGATGGGCTTTACGCTGCTCGAGGTTATGATCGTGGTGGCGATCGTTGGTTTGTTGGCCGGGATGGCGACGTTGTCGTTGTCTGCGACCGCGGGCCGTGAGGTGGATCAGGCGGCCAACCGGTTCGAGCAGGTGGCCATGCTGGTGCGCGACGAGGCGATGTTGCTGGGACAGCCGCGAGCGATTGGTCTGGCGCTCGATGGCTATGCGGTGTTGGTGATGGTCGAGATGGACGAAGGGCAACGTAGCTGGGCACCGCTGGAATCGGTGATCGATGAGGCCGGTGTGCTCGCTGCGCAGACGTTCACACAGTCGGATGTGCAGATGTCGGCGAGCGTGGGGAATCGGCGTGTGCGCCTCGAGCCGGCCGATCGAGGTTTCGATCGCCAGCTGGTACAGATATCGGGAACGGGTGAGTTCGAGCCTTTCGAGCTGCGGTTCGCGCGTCGAGACGGACGCCACGTCGTCGTCGTGAGCGTGAGCGACGAGGCCGATCGCTTGCAGCGCGCGACTGTAGCGTCCGAGGCGCGACGGTGAGTGGCGCGAGGGACCGTTCGTCGATGACGGATTCCGGCCGCCGACCTGCAGCGCGAGTGAGGTCTGCGGTACCGGCCGGTTTTACGTTACTCGAGGTTCTGGTGGCGCTCGCTATTCTTGCGACGGCGCTAGCGGCGGTCATCCAGGCTGCGGGCGCGCATGCGCGCAACGCGGCAGTACTCAGTGAGCGCGCGATCGCTGGCTGGATTGCGGCCGATCTGGCCGCTGATCTGGCCGCGGGGCAGGTTCGCGCGTCAGCCACGCGAAGCCGAACGACTCGTGTCAGCGCCGAGCGCGAGTGGGTTGTCGAGTGGCAGGCGACGCCGCTCGAGGTCGACGCACCGTTGCCGCTGCCCAGGATTCAGCGCGTCGAAATCGTCGTGAGCGATCCGAGTGGGCGCGTGCTGCACCGGGGCGTGAGCTATGCGTTCTGACCGCGGTGCGTCGGCCCGCGGGCTCGGGCTTCGGTGCGGGCGACATCGTTCGGACGGGTTGCCCGAGGTTCGTTTTACGGGTGTCAGGGAGGATATTGGCGGCGGCCGAGCGTCTTGGGATGGGAGCGCGGGCCATCGCGCCAGAGCAATGCTGATGCGAGCGGCGAGCGGGATGCAGCACAGGGCGCGGGGGCAGCCGTTGATTTGTGGTGGCCGTGGACGTGGCGCCGTGTCGTCGCTGCCCTCGGGGCGTGTTTGGGTTCGGCCTGCCCGGGGGCGGATGGCGAATCTGCGGGGCTTTACATTGCTGGAAATGATGCTGGCGGTGGCGATCTTCGCGCTGGTGTCGGTGTTGGCCTTTGGTGGGCTCAATCAGGTGCTCCGGGTCGATGAGGCTAGCGCGGCGGCGCAGCGCGAGTTGGCGGCGCTCGACGTGGCTTTTGCGCTTGTGGCGCGAGATGTGGCGCAGATCGTAGCCTTGCCGCCGCGGGACAGTCTCGGCGACCGGCAGCCGGAGTTTGTGTTGGAGCGCACGCGTGACGGCTTTGAGGCACGTTGGGTCCGAACGGGTGCGGGGGTCGACGGACTCGAGTACGTCGGATGGCGGCTGGATGATGAGGGGCTTGCGCGGCTGAGATTTGCGGTTGTCGATGGCGCCGATCTGGGCGCGCCTCGGGTGCGCGTCTTGTTGCGTCATGCGGATGCGGAGGGCGGGAGTCCTTCGGGTGGGACTCGAGAAGCACGAGAGCGCTCAAACGCCGAGTTGCAGGTCGTCGGTCGCGATGGGGCGCGATTGACCGAGTGGTCGCGAGAGGATTGGCCGGCGCAGTTGGTGCTGCGATGGCCGAGTGAGCGTTTTGGTGTGATCGAGCGGCGTTTTGCGTGGCCCGAGCGGGTGTCGCCCGCGGCACAGGACGCCGACGCTTTGAGTCCCGCGGAGACGGACTCCGGCACGAATGAGCAGGCCTCCGATGACGATTCATCCGCTGTCGGTGACGATGCGCTGGCGCCGGGCGAGGGCGGGATCGAGGGCCCCCTGCGCGATGATTTTCGCAGTCGGCAACCGGCACGATGAGGCGTTTGCCGACGGCAGGGCGAGTCGCTCGGCTGTGGCATGAGCGCGGTATCGCGCTGTTAACGGCGTTGCTCGTGGTAGCGATCGCGACGGCGACGGCGGTGGCCTTCGCATTGCGCGACCGTGTCGAAATTTATCGTGCCGAGTTGTTGCAGGCGCAGACGCAGGCAGAATCGCTGGCGCGGGCGGGCGAGTCTCTGACCCTGCGCTTGCTGGAGCGTACCCGGGATTTGAGTGAGTTGCCGTGGAACGACCAATGCCGGACGCCATGGATTCCGTTCGAGGTCGATGGCTTGATGGTGGCGGCGCGTCTGGAGAACCTGCACTGTCGCTTCAACGTCAACGCGTTGTCGGCGACGAATGATGAGCAGCGGGAGCGTGCCGTTGCGGTGTTTGCTGAGTTGATCGAGGCGGCCGCGAGGGAGGCGCCAAATCGTGCGGCCAGTGCGGCCAGCGCCGCAGGAGGCCCGCAGACCGGCCGGCCGAGTCTTCGGGTGACTGGGCCGGCTCGCGATGATGGAGGCGTTCTCGCTGGCGTCAACGGTCGGTTGCTGGCGAATGCGGTGGTCGATTGGATGAATCCCGAGACGGATGATCCGCGTTATCGTCTCGACGATCCGCCTCGACGGTCCGGAAATCGACGGATGGTGCTGGCGGCAGAGCTCAATCGGGTCGAAGGTTTCGGTCCTGAATTGCTGGAGCGTTTGGCGCCCTATGTCACCGCGCGACCCGGAGGTGACTTTTATATCGATCGCGACTGGGCGCCAGATATTGTCTTGCGCGCGGTTGACGCTGGAGGCGGCGCTGCTGGAGAGGGGCGAGTGCGCTACTTGCGGCTCGAGCAGCGGATCAATGTCTACGATCGTGAGTTTCGTTTTTGTGCGGTGTTGGATGGCCCGAACGGGCGTCGCGTGTTGCGCGTGGCGGGTCCGTGTGAACGCTGACCGTTGTTTGGCAGGCTGCTAGGCTGCGCTTCGATTGGACGAGCGGAGGGGTTGTGGTCGGCGTCGCGGTGAGCGGGTTGGTCGACGTGCACCAGCGCGTGAGAGCCTGGGTGCGAGCCGTTTTTGCGCGAGCGACTCGGTCGTGCGCGTCGTCGGGCCGCGGTTCTGGGCCGGTGATATCGGGCTGTGAGCGTGCGATTTCGCGCCTTTCGGCTCAGGATCTTCGTCATGTATGGTCGAACCTGTCCGAGTTGGAAGTTATCTGTCAGGGAGTTGGGAATTTTTGCGTATGACGTCGACGCCCCGAGCCGTGGCCTTGCCACCCGTCGCACAGCCTGTTCCGCGGGCGAGCGCGGCTGCGCTGTCCTTGTCGTCCGGCGTCTTGCAGACGATGTCTGATGTTGGCCGATGTACCTCTGAGTTAGACGACGGCCGTCTCGAATGTGATGACGCAGCGGACGTCACGATGCAGCGAGACAATGAGCTCGAGCGGCGCGACGACGCCTGTGATGCATACCGTCGCGCTCGACCCCTCGGCGATCCTGCGTTGGACGCTCATTGCGCGGGTAGGCCATGGGTCCGCGTTCGCGGTGGGATGGGCTTCGGTCGGCGTGATCGCGGGGTTGTCGGTTGGGTGGGGCGGCCTGGGCCCGGTGGTAATCGGGGCCAGACCGCCGCGGTGCTGGCCTGCGCGAGTCATGTGGTGTTGCTCGAGTTTCGGCAAGGTCGCTGGTATGCCGAGGTCGTCGAAGGTCAGTCTTCGCTGATGGCGTCGCCCGTACAGGGCGCGCGGGTAGCTCGCGCCGCGCCGCCGTCTCGATCGATCTGGCACATCGTGCCCCCCGATCACGATGGACGGCGATTGCTGCGGGTGTGGGTGCCTGGTCGCTCGGCGCGGCTGCGGGAGCAGGCAATGTTGTACGCGCTCGAGGATCAGTGGATCGGTGATATCGAGGCGGTCGAGCGTTTGGCGTTCGCTGAGGTTCCAAAGCCGCGATCGCGGGCTTTGCAGGGTTATCTGAGCTGGGCGCGCAACGAGCGCGAGGATGTGCAAGGGCCGGAGGCTCCGAGGGCGGGCGCGAGCGGAGCCGGTGCTGCAGTGGGTGGTCTGAATCAGACTGATACCAATGGCGCGGCGTATTGGACGTTGATCGACTCTGGCGCTGAATCGGGAGACGAAGCGGAAGACGAGGCCTTTTCTTCGGGGCAGGGTGCAAAGGCCTCAGCGTCGAGCCCGGCGGCCGGTGGAGGTGCGGATCGCACGGCGGAAACCGATGGGACGGCCCTGCCCGCAGCGGGCTTGTTGCTGCATGTCGACGATGGCTGGGCTAGGGTTTTTCGGGTCGAGACAGGGGCGTGGGTTGATTGGCCGCAGGAAGCACCGACGTTCGTGCCTGCGGCTCTGCTCGAGATTTTCTTGTCGACCGCGTTGCGCGCTCATGGTGGCGAGGCGCCCTCAGCCGCTCCCTCGAGTGATCGTGGTGATGGCGATCGTTCGGCGCGCCCACCTTTGCAGCTCCGCGGTTTGGCGGGAGTGGCGTGGATTGAGGCTCGCGAGCCTCCCGACCAGACCGCTGCCCCGGGTGATGCTGAGTTGGGCCGTTCGAGTGGCATGGGCTGGGGCCCGCCGGAATCGATTCGAGCGACTTTGTCGCGCAGCGATGTGGTGTTGTGGTGGGGGGCGCTCGAAGGGCGCGAGAGGCCCCGGTCTGCTGTCGACAGCGAAGTCAGTTCGACCGTGCCGGCCCGAGGGCGGGCTACGGGTCAGGGTCAGGCCGCCGCGTTTGAGCGCCTGGTTGAAACGGCGCAGCGTGATGTGGCCGCTGCGGCGTTGCTGGCGTTCGTGGTCTGGCTCGAACCGACAGCACGGTGCGTTTGGCCGGCCGGCAATGATCGTTCGCCGGTTGCGCCGTCAGGTACGGCGGCAAGTCCGATGCCTTTGCGGCCCTTGCCCGCGGTGTGGGAGCGATTGTTTCGCAACAGCGCGCCAACGGCCACCGCCTTGCCTTGGCAGGCGCTGCGTGCGTGGCGGCCGGCGGCGGCACTGGCGGTGATTGCGTTGTCTCTGTGGGTTTTTGCTCAGGTGACGGAGCTGCGCACGTTGGAACAGACCTTGCGCGACGCAGACACGGCTCTCGAGGCGCGTTTTGCCGAGTTGTTGCCCGGTGAGCCGATGATCGACCCCGTTGGCCAGCTCGATGCGCGCATCGCAGCGCTCGGCGGAGGGGCCGGCGGCGCCGAGCGAGGCCAGGACTTCGCCGGTCGCTATGTCGAGTTGGTGCAGACACTCGACGATGTCGTGGGTTCGGCCTTGTCGGCGGAACGGGTGCAGATCGAGGCTCTGCGGTTTGATAGGCAACACGTCGAGATCGAGTTGATCGCGGCAAATCTGTCGCTCGTCGAAGATCTTCGCCGCCGTTTTTCGGACGCACGCCTACTATCGACATCGCCCCGTGAAGCCGGTGGGGTTCGCGTGACCCTGCGTATCGACGATCCGCTTACGGTAAGCCGTGGAACGGTACCCGGGGGGTGAGAATGAAGCGTGGACAGGTGGGCGGCGGACCGAGAGGAATGCGCGGAGTGCTCGATGTGAGGGTGCTGATGGATTGGTTGCGAGCGCGACAGCCACGTGAGCAAAGAATCTTAGGGCTCGGGGGTGCGGCAATCACGGTGTTGGTGCTGTGGGTGGTGGTGTTTTCGCCTTTGGCCGAAAAACGGGCGAGTCTCCTGAGTGATTTGGACGCGACGCGGGCCGAGCGCGCCGAGCTGGAGCAGCGCGCTCCAATATTGATGGGCCTCGGCGCAGGCCAAAGCGCCGGCGGTGTCGCACGCTCGAGCGCGGCGATCGACCGACGAAGTTTGCCGGCTCTGATCGATGCAGATCTGCGTCGTGCCGGGTTGGCCTCGGCGATCCGAGATGTTTCGCCAGACGGTGAGCGTTTGCGTTTGCGACTCGAGGCGGTTGAGTACGCGGCGTTGTTGGCGTGGCTGGATGCATTGTTGATCCGCGGGGGGCTCGATGTTGAGCGGTTCGAGCTGCGCGCTCGCGACGAGGCGGGCCGGGTCGACGCTGAGTTGACGTTTGTCGTCCGTGAGCGCGCGGCATGAGGCGTAGCCAGTCCAGGGCGTCGATCGAATCCAGTGTCGTGACGCGAACGACTGGCCGTAACGCGGTTGTGGCCCGGATGCGGGCAGCCCGGGTTTGGGCGGCTTGGGTGATCTTGGGCCTTGTTTTGTTTGTCGGCGCTTTGCTGTTGCGCATGCCGGCGGGTGTGGTGCTGGACCGCGTTTTCGCGGCGGCTGGTGATCAGGGTGTGACGCTGAGCACGGAGTCGATCGCAGGGCCTTGGTGGGCGGGCGAAATCGTTGGGCTCGCATGGCGGGCGCAGTCGTCCCCGAATGGTGCGGAAGAGTCGGGTGCTCTCGAGGCCGCGGTCTGGCGGTGGCGGCCGATGGCGTTACTGCGTGGTGCAGTTGCGTTCGATTTGACGATGACAGTCGCCAGCAGCCGGATCGAGGGTCGGGTCGAGGCGGGCCTCGGTGGCGTTGCGTTGCACGGTCTCGATGGCGTGCTGTCAGCCGAAGGTGCGATGCGCGTGTGGTCGGGGTGGCCGCTGCTGCTCGACGGCAGGCTCACGGCCGATGCTGTCGATGTCGCCCTGCGCCGCGATGGTCGTTTTGGCGCATCGACCGGGCGGCTGTTCTGGCAGGGGGCGGGGGCCGGATTGCCGCGTCCGGTTTCGCTCGGCGATCAACGGGTTACGTTGAGTGAACGCGATGGGCAGTTGGTGTTGACGTTTGATTCAGGACCCGATGCGACGCTTGCGCTTAGCGGCTCGTTGTATCTCGCGGGACCAGCTGGTGATTGGCGTTATGCCGCGGACGTCGAGGCGCGGGTCGATGACTCCGTGGCGGGTCGGCAAGTGGGTCAGGCGCTCGATGCGCTCGCTGCACCCTCGCGGATCGGTGATCGCGTCTGGCGATTCGTTGTGAATCAGCAGCCTTGAGCCCGACACCCCCGAAGCCCCCAGACTCAAAGGCTGGATCGGGTGCTTCGATTGCGTGCCATCGGCTGTGGGGTGACGGGAGTGGGAAGACGGCCTCGGGGTTCCGATGACGGGAGCCCGCCCGTGACCTTGAGTGGATCCGTGTCGCCTGCGCGCGCGCGGGCGCGCGCCCTCAGCGGGTAGAACCTTGAGAGACGAGTTCGATGTTCGGCGCAGTGGGGGGATGTTGTCGGCGCGAGACATCGGTTGTCGACGACGTTGAACGACGTGTCGGCGGTGTCACTGTGAAACATCACAGCGTGGGGTCGCCCGTGAAGCTGAACGCTCGTGGGGTCGAAATTTGCCGGTGGTGCGCAGGCGCCAGAGAGGCCGCGAGGACCGGTTTTGTGATCATTTAGGGGGTGTGATGTCGTCGTCGGTGCGCGTGATGAGCTTCAACGCCAATGGTTTGCGTGCCGCAGCGCGCAAGGGCTTTTTCGATTGGCTACGCGGCGCGGATGCCGACGTGATCTGCGTGCAGGAGACGAAGGCGCAGGCCGTTCAGCTGGCTGACGAGGTGTTTCGTCCGGCGGGTTATGAGGTGGCGTTTGCCGATGCCGAGAAGAAAGGCTACTCGGGCGTGGCGATTTATTCGCGCGTGCCGCCCGATGCGGTGATCGATTCTGTTGGGTTTGCCGAGGCCGATGCCGAAGGGCGCTATCTGGAGTTTCGCTTCGGGCAGGTGTCGGTCGTGAGCCTGTATCTGCCGTCGGGATCGTCGGGCGAACATCGCCAAGACTCGAAGTGGCGTTTTCTCGAGTTCTTTGAGCCGTGGTTGGCCGAACGGAGAGTCGATGACCGCGAGTGGTTGATCTGCGGCGACTGGAACATCGCGCATCGCGAGATCGATTTGAAGAACTGGAAATCCAATCAGAAGAATTCGGGCTTTCTGCCGGAGGAGCGCGCGTTTCTCGATCGTATTTTTGAGCAGCAGGGCTGGTGCGATGTGTTTCGACAGCTCGATCCTCGGCCCGAGCGTTATACCTGGTGGTCACAGCGCGGTCAGGCGCGGACGAATAACGTGGGGTGGCGGATCGATTACCACGTCGCGACACCGGGGCTGGCGGCGGCGGCGCGGGCCACCGCGATCCACGCCGAGCCACTGCTCTCGGATCATGCACCGTTGGTCGTCGATTACGATCGTGCAGTGTTGCAGGCGCTGGGGTGGCCGCGATGACGTCGCCCGGCTCGCGCAAGGGACCCGAATCTACTCGCGACAAACGCTCTCGCGATGAGCCGGATCAGCGGCCGCAGGAGGAGTCGCACCCGAGGGGCGACTTCGCGAGTCATGATGTGACGATCGATCCGGTCGGTGCTCGCGCCGATGGCTGGCGGGTCTACGGGCATCCGCGCGTGCTCGGCATGTTGTCTCTCGGATTTGCCGCCGGTTTGCCGCTGTTGCTGACCGGCGGGACGTTCAGCGCTTATCTGCGTGATCTCGGAGTCGAACTGGCGGCGATTGGGTTTTTGTCGTGGGTCGGCATGGCGTACAGCTTCAAGGTGCTGTGGGCGCCCATCGTCGATCGCGTACGATTGCCTTTCTTGAGCGCTTGGCTTGGCCGCCGGCGTGCCTGGATGCTGGCGGCTCAAGTCGTGATCGCGGCGGCGTTGCTGGCGATTGCGTTGCTCGATCCGCGCGAGCAGCTGTGGTGGATCGCGGTGTTTGCCGTACTCACGGCGTTCGCCGCGGCGACTCAGGATATTGCGATCGATGCTTACCGCATCGAGGCGGTGACAAAAGAGAAACAGGCCGCGATGGCGGCGACTTATGTGACGGGTTACCGCGTGGCGCTGTTGGCCGCGGGTGCTGGTGCTTTGCACATCGCGGCGCTCGATTTCAGCGGCTTGTTCGCTGGATTGGCCGCTGGTCCGTTTTCTTTTCTGGCGGGCGTGACTGGCAGCGATCCTGAGCTCTCTGGTTGGTCGGCCGCGTATGCGGTCATGGCGGCACTGATGGCGATTGGAATCATCACGACGCTGATCGTGCGTGAGCCTGAGGTGAGATCGGCCGATGCCTCGAGTCAGCGTATCGAGGCAAAGTTGGCGGGACTGCCGACTGCGGCGCCGGCGTCAGACGATACCCCGGCACAGCCGTCGGAGGTGCTCGCCGGAGCATCACTGTGGTTGCGATTACGGGCTTTCGTTGCGGGTGCGATCGTTGCGCCCTTTGTCGAGTTTTTCGCTCGGTTCGGGCGTGTCGCATTGCTGGTCCTCGCGGTAATCGGCGTGTTTCGTATCGCCGATATCTTCATGGGTGTGATGGCGAACCCGTTCTATCTCGACCTCGGCTTCACCAAGCAGGAGATCGCCAACATTGCGGCGATGTTCGGCTTGGCGATGACCTTGACCGGTGCCGCGTTGGGCGGGCTGCTGGTCGCCCGCTTCGGTTTGTGGCGCTTGATGGTCGCGGCTGCACTGCTGGCGCCGCTGACGAATCTCGCGTTTTCGGCATTGGCGCTG
Source organism: Thioalkalivibrionaceae bacterium (assembly GCA_046299415.1). Classification (GTDB taxonomy): domain Bacteria; phylum Pseudomonadota; class Gammaproteobacteria; order Ectothiorhodospirales; family Ectothiorhodospiraceae; genus JBKBII01. The sequence continues at coordinate 38,163 of JBKBII010000004.1, forward strand.
ACGGGGCCTGATCGTGGCATGCTGATGCTTGCGATCGCCGCCGATAATTTGAGCGGTGGGCTGGCCATCGCGGTGTTCATTGCCTGGCTCTCGAGCTTGACGCATTCGGCTTACACGGCGACGCAGTACGCGTTGTTTTCGTCGCTGATGACGTTGCCGGGGCAGTTTTTGGCGGGTTTTACGGGCGTTTATGCCGAGTTTGTCGGCTGGTTCTGGTTCTTTGTCTCGTCGGCCGCGATCGGTGTGCCAACGATTCTCCTGGTGCTGTTGCTCGGACGCTACGCGCATCCGGATCGACTACCCCAGCCGGGCCGTGTGGATCCGTAACTCGGTGCCGTGCGGGCTCACATCATCATGGTGCCGAGATGAAGCCGATTGCTCGGCTCAGGTTCTCGCCGCGTCCAGCGCCGCAGCAGTTGTGATAAACACCGGTCAGCGCGAGTGCGGCTGCGTGTTGATCGGGGGTCTGCGTCAGTTGCTGCACGACGGCGTCGAGTTCGACGAGGATCCGTCGGCCGGCCACATCAGGCACAAGACTTTCAATCCGGAAGAACGCCGCGATACGTTTTCCGTTGTTTCGATGCTTGGAGCGAGGCTCGAAGAAGCGTTGAGCCCGTCGGTGATCGTGACGACGCGAGCGAGGGTGGAGCGTGAGGAGCGAGTCGGTCGTTGAGTCGGGCTCCAGAAGGGTGGCCGCGCGATGGCGCGGCGCTTCCGCCATGCATTCGTTGCTCGCCACCGCGATTCGAGTCGCGTGGGACGCCGTCGCACGGTTGATGATCGGTGTTCAACGCCCGCCGCAGGGGTCGCGCCCGTGCGCGTGCCGGTGATCGGCCTCAGGTTTGGGGAGCGCTAAGGGGCCGTGTGAGCGATGTGGGGAGTGTCAGGCGCGCGGCGTGCGAGTTTGTCAGCGTACGTGTCTCGGTCAGCGATCCGTAACAGTTGGGTTAGATCCTCGGCATCGGTCGGGTACCAAGCGGCCCCATGCGATGCGCCGACGGTAAGCGTCTCGGTATCAACCGTCATCACGGTTTCGAGCGAGTCGATGACGCGCCGGGTAATGGCGGTCAGATGAGCCTGGCGTGGTGCATCATCGTCTGGGAACGGCAGCAGGATGGCAAATTCATCGCCCCCGATGCGAACGGCGATGTCGCCGGGACGCAGATGTTGTTGAACCCGCTCAGCGACGATGCGCAGTACTTCGTCACCGATCTCATGGCCGAGGCGATCGTTGATCGGTTTGAAATGGTCGAGGTCGATGTAGACGAGCGCGATGCTTTTGGTACCCCGCGCGCTGATCTCGCGGAAGCCGCGTTCGAGCCGTGTGCGATTGCCTAGGCCGGTCAGAGCGTCATGCTGTGCGGCGTACTCGGCTTCTTGACGACGGCGACTTTGCGCGGTGATTTCAACGATGACGCCGATCATTTCCTGAGCCGGAGGCGAGGCTGGGTCGGTGCTGCGTATTCGCATGGCCCGTTGTGTCGCCGGACGGTGGGCTGGACAATCGGGGTTGGCGCGAACCAGTCGAAGAAGGCTTGAGGTGGTCCGTAAAGAATAGGCTCCGTTATCGAGCTCGTTCGAGGTATTCGAACTCGTGGGCGCTGATGAAACGGCAGGCTCAGCTGCGGGATCGGACGTGGCCGCTCCGGGCGTTGACGTCTTAGGCCACGACGGCTTTGCCTCAGCGGCTTCTCGCGAAGGCACTCGTACCTCGCATTCGAAAGGCTCATCTGCGTCGTGTGGCGTGACGGCGGTGATAAACGCCTGCCAGGTTCGTTCACGATCACACTGATCAATGAGGTGGAGCCACGATCTGCCGATCCATTGCTCGCTTGGGCAGCCCGCGCGCCGGGTCCACGCCGAGTTGAGGTACTGGATGTTTCCCCTTCCGTCGGTCAGAAAAATGATTTCGGGGATCGTTTCAGCCAGGCGTCGATAACGTGTCTCCGATTCGATCAGCGCCTGCTGGTAACGCGCCGCGGCGCGAGCGCGCACCCAGGCCAGCAGGGTCAGTGCGCCCCCGAGCAGCGTCGGTGACAAAATCGCGACCGCCGTCAGTGGCTTGGGCCATAGTCCGGGCACGGCGGCGAGCTGCCAGCTGCCGTCGGGTAAGTCGACGGTGGTCGTTTGAGCCCATGAATGATCAAAGGTCGCGGCGTCGCCCTGAAAGACGGCGCCGTCGGCACCGAGTCCATCCACGCCGCGCATGGCGGTCCGCTTTTGCGCCAACCAATCGGCAACGGTGGGTTGTGCGAGCAGGCGGTCGTAGTAAAACGGTGTCGAGACCATTCCCCAGACGTAAGGAACGGAATCTTGGTGGGTTTGGCCGTCGTGGATCGGTGCGTCGCCTGCCGCTGAGCTGCGATCGAGATCGTCGATGGCCGCGTCGCTGGCGGTCACGATGGCGTGTCGCGTCGATGTGGACGACGGGGCGGTTGGGGGCGGCGCGTCCTGACGTGGCCAGGGTGAATCGGTGCCGAGAACGATTGACGGGGCGCTTTTTCGCCAGATCGGGACGCGATGAATCAGGCCCGTGCCACCCTGAATCAAGGGCACCGGCCCGGCAAGAACCGCCTGTCCGCCTTCAAGCACCCGCTGTACGGAGCCTCGCTGATCGTGGATGGACAGCAAATCGACACCGAGAACGGCTTCGTTGCCCTCGATGGGATGTGCCGCGATCACTGTGCTGTATTGGGTGATGGCGACGACACGAATCAGCGAGGTTTGGCGTAACAGACGGTCTGCGACCCGATGGAATGCGTCGAGGTTGATGTGGTCGGCTGCTTCGAGCTCGGCGACCAAGGCGATGGTGAGATTGAGTGAGCTGTTGAGAGCGGATTCGAGCGCCGCGCGCACGTCGCTGAGTTGATCGAGGCTGTCCTGTTTCGCGTTCTCGACATGGGCTTGTGTGATCAGCGCTGAGATGGCAAGCCCGAGAAAAAACGGCAAGACGCTGGCCACGAGTCCGCGCGATCGGTCGGGGTCGCTAAGCGGTTTACTGGGGCGCTGGTTCGATGGGTCGGTCTGCGCCGCGGTTGATGCGACGTCTGCGTTGCAGGGTGCCGCTGGTGAGCCAATGGAGGTCTCATCGTGCCCGCCGTCGGCTGAGGCCGCGATTGGTAAAGCTATCGGCTGGGCGTCGCGAGAGAGGTGGTTGTGGGCTGATTCGGTCGACGCCACCACGGGCGTTGAAGAGGCGCTCATCGTCACCCTAGTACACTGGCATGCGAGGGTCGAGATCGCGAGCGATGGCGTCGATTCCCCCGTCTAGATTCCACACGCGACCGTAGCCGTTGCGTTCGAGAAAACCGGCGACCGCGCGGGAACGCACGCCGTGGTGACAGAGCACGACGACGTCGTGATGCGGCGGCAAGACGTCCGCCAGCTCGGTTAGGCGGGTGGCAATGTCGCTCATGGGCCAATGCGTGACGCGAAAGGCCCCGGGATCGAGTCTGGCGAGATCGAGCTCCCAAGACTCCCGAACGTCGAGAACGGCCGGACAATCATCGATTGCCTCGGAAGGCGGATGCCCGCTGTTCCATCGTTCGAGAGCCCGCGGAGATAGTTGGCGCATCGTTGACTTGCCGTTTGTGTGCTGTGGTAACTGGAAACCCCAAGGCCGCGCCTTTGCAGAAACGACCGGCGAATGCAACGCATGGGCGTTGATCGGATCGGCGACCTGTCGAGTGCTGTGATGTTTGATCGATGAGGCACCCAAGGTCGATAAAGACTAATCCGAAAGGACTGTTGCGGCCACTTGTTTGATCCTCGAGCGCGTTGATTTATCGCGAGTCGCTGGCGACGATCATCCGCATCCTGCTGCGGTGCGATCAGGCGATTTGGGAAATGACTCGACCTCGACCGCAGCGCTGAAGTACAGGTCGACCATCACTCAAATTTTGATGGCCCCTACCAACACTCAGGCACGTATTGGAGAGCGCCTACGCCTTGCCGGTTCGGGGCGCGGCATACGCTCGATCGTGCACTCGATGAGCGCCCGTTGGCGACCTCGGTGGTTGAGCGCATAGGCCCAGCTAATTTGTTTTCTATAAAACTTTTTGCTACAAAAGGCTGCGATGACTAAGCCGCGACACATCTCAACGGGCTCTACGACCTCCATTGCCAGGCAGCCCGCCGGGCCCGCCGACATCCTGCCGGCGCCTGTCGCAGCGAACCCGGCCGGAGCGACATCAGGCAATGTGCGGCGTGAAGCGCGTCGGATCGACGGGCTGTCTGTGCCGACCCCGGCGGACCGTCGCGTCGCGGCTCGGAAAGCGGATTCGATCGCTGAGGATGGGCCGGAAGGCGCGGAGGCGACCGCGACGAGCGTTATACGCCGGTTGCGCGTTGTGATGCGAGCGCTGCAGGGGCATTCACGGGCGGTCGAGCAGGCTTGTGGTGTCAGCGCTACGGCGCTGTGGGCTCTGTGGGAAATCGACCGCGCCGGAGGCTTGCGGGCGAACGACCTCGCGCGGCGCTTGGCCGTGCACCCGTCGACCGTGTCAAATCTCCTCGATCGCCTCGAATCAGTGGACTGCATCCGGCGATCCCGCGGCCGAAACGATCAGCGTGTGGTGTGTGTCGAGGCGACTGATACCGGGCGTGAGCTTCTGGCGAAGGCGCCAGGTGAGCCACAGGGGCTCTTGTTGGCGGCAATCAATCGCCTCAACGAAGGTCAGCGAGAAGCGTTGCTGGCTTCTTTGGATGAGTTGATTGGGAGGCTGCCGCCGACTGCTGTCGATGATTCGCGTCAGCTGTTCAACGAACAACACGTGATTCAGCGCGGAGGGGCAAACAGCGCGGCGGATCGGCGACAAAACAAGGTGCGACGCTGCGGCAACGATCAACTCGTCGACGCCGACGCTGGTTGAGATTTTCTGACGGCTTGCAGGAGTCGATGACTGAGAGTCAAGGGCTGATGGAGACCAAAGAGCGAGCCACGAGGGTGATTAGCGATCAATGGGTCGGCCCGCGAGTGTTGTGATGCAGCGATCTTGCTGCGAGTGGCTTGAGAGCGGGGTCGAGCGTCGGGGCTGTCCGCCTGACACAGCGGTTGGTGCCACATCGGGGACGATCGAGAGGCGCGCTGAAGGCTGCGGACGCTGTGGTGTCAAGAGGATGGACGCACGACACGCGAGCTGGATTTGTGCGGGGATCAGGACGGGAGCGACAGCTACGCTCGACAGGTGGTGGCGGGATGAGCCGCGAGCCACGGCACCGTGCCAGCCCGCTCAATGATGCGCTCACGTTTGCGTGAGAGATGACGCACGCGGTTGAGCCGGCGAACGGCCTCGGGACCTGGCTCGGCATCAAATGCGCAAGGAACCGAGCAAGGGATTGAGTGATCGTCAACCCCACCAGGGAGCGGAAGCGATGTTCGATAGACCTCTGAGTGATGGTCAAGCCTGGGCGACGAAAAAGGCGCAATACGCGGACAGGACGCGCCGCGACGCGAGCCTGCGGGCTGACTCTGAAGGTGCGTTGGAGATAGCCGCGAGTCGCGCGCAGCGCGAAGCATCCGAACCGATTACCGCACAACGCAGCAATTCACCCGCGCATTCGCTTGGCCGGTGGTTAGCTGGATACGCTGAAGCTCGAAACATTCTTCGGAGCGGCCTCGATGGCACATGGAGTCGGGCATCGCTGGCGGCTGTAAGCTCAACGTTGTGGCGCGCTGATGGGAGCCCGCCCGCGAGGAAGGTGTTCTGGGCTTTGATGTTTTTCCTGGCGTTGGCTTGGTCGCCACTTTCGGTGCTCGCGCCCTCGGCAAACGCGGCACAGGCCGACGATGATCGGACTGACGTGTTGGCGTCGAATCTGCCCCGGTTTTCTGGCTTACCTGAGCGCGACCAAGGCGGGTTCTTCACCGTCGGGTGGGTTGCCGACGGCGCGGTCGAGGTTGAGTGGACCCCTCCGCCTGCCGCTGCTCACGAGCCGATCGAAGGCTTGAGCGACCGGGTTGCGGGCGACGCTGGCTACCGCTCGGTCAGTGCTGCCGAAAATCGCGATGCGGCGTTCGTTTTGCTGTACCGCGGCGGCGATGAGGCGACGACTTTGTCGGGCCTGGTCAATGGTGAGTATCGCTTCCGGTTGCGGGCCCAGGGCTCCGATGTTTGGAGCGACGAGGCTGTGGTCACGGTCGAGCACCACAGCCTTGCACGGGCCTTCGGGTTTTTCGTGGTGGGGGCGTCGGTGTTTGTCGTGTTGATCGTCTCGATTGCTGTCGGGATACGTCGCTCGTCTGATCCCAATGCGACTTGACCGGAAAAGCAGCCTGCGTACTGCCACGGACGGCTCTCAAAAGCAGTCAGAACGCGATGGTGCTCGTCGGACCGTGGCGGAGTGAGGCAATCCATTCTTTGTGCCGATCTATGATCCGATTACCGTTTTTGAACCCGTTTCATGAGCGAAGGATGCCCTGGAAACGAGCTGGTTCTTCGAGGCTCCATCACACGGTCGACTGAAATTCGATTCGCAAAATGGCTGAATGGTGACATGAGGGGCGCCCGACAAGCCGCTCGCTGAACACAGTCGTCGCGCAAGTGGGTCGATGCACAGCTGCTTTGTTGCAAACGACCGCCGCTGCGTTCCGGCATCTAAGGTCGCCCATGACGCTTGCAGCCGACAGGCCCTTTGTGTGAATGAGGCCGCGCAAGGCGGCGTATGAGCAGGTCGGCGCGTATTGGCCCGGCGCGGAAAGGTTGCCTCGTGTGGATCGGGCCGTGAAAGTCGGCCAGGCTTCCCCGAGATGTTGCTGACGCGGTCCACGGCAACAACCGAACGTAAGGAGTGCTCATGAATTTCGAATCGACGAACGAGTCCGAAAGATCCGCTGGTGCGACGCCGACGCAGACGTCTCGCCCGGCGAATGTTCCGTCGGACCTGTCGATCGATGCGCAGCGTTTGCACGATGATTTATCAGCCTTGGCCCGTATCGGGCGAGACGATGACCGTGGGATTACGCGACGGGCGTTTACGGACGCCGACCGCGCTGGCCGCGACTGGTTTCGTCAGCGAGCCGAGAGCGCCGGGCTTGAGGTGTACGAGGATGGCGCTGCGAATCTATCGGCGCTTTTGCCGGGAGCCGATCCGGGTGCGCCGCGGGTTCTTGTCGGGTCGCATCTCGATACGGTGCCCGGGGGTGGGCCGCTCGACGGTGCGTACGGCGTGCTGGCCGGGCTCGAAGCGCTACGCGTGTTGAAAGATCGCGGCGTGACCTTGCCTCGTAGCCTCGAGGTGGTTGATTTCACCGACGAAGAGGGTCGCTTCGGAGGGCTTTTTGGTTCGCAGGCGCTGGCCGGACAAATGACGCCGGAGCGCATTCATAGCGCTCGAGATCTTGAGGGTGTGCGGCTCGAAGACGCGATGCGCGAGTGGGGTCTCGACCCGGAGCGCGCTTTGACCGCGCGGCGCGATCCGAAGAGTATTCGGGCCTTCGTCGAACTGCATATCGAACAGGGACCGGTCCTCGACCAGTCGCGACAGTCGATCGGTGTTGTCGAGGCCATTACCGGCTTGTTCAAATGGGAGGTGCGCCTGATCGGACAGGCCAATCACGCCGGAACGACGCCGATGAACCTGCGCCGGGATGCGTTCCAGGGACTCGCGGAGTTCGCCGGTGAAATCGACCGTTTGCTCGAGGAGCATGGCGGCCCCAATTCGCGCACCACGATCGGTCGGGTTGAGTTGAAACCCGGCGCCGCAAATACCGTTCCGGGCCTGGCGATTTTCTCGCTCGAGGCACGCGATACCTCGCCGCGGATTCTTGAGGATCTGGCGCGCGCCATGCGTCGCACGCTGTCGAGTATCGCTCGCCGGCGTGACCTGATGTTTGAGTTTGACGTGTTGTCCGAGATTACGCCGGTCGCCTGTGATGCTCATGTGATCGAGACGATCGCAGCGGCGGCTGAGGCTCGTGGGATCAAGGGCCACCGGATGCCGTCGGGGGCGGCGCACGACGCCCAAATCATGGCGTCGATCGTGCCCACTGCGATGATTTTCGTGCCGAGCCTGCAGGGTCGAAGTCACTCATCGGCCGAGTGGACGAATGCCGAGGATCTCGAATGCGGCGCCAACGTGTTGCTCGAGACGATGATTCGGCTCGCCGCCTGAGAGGGTCGCGGTCAGCCGATTGACACCACTGATATGCATCATTTGCAAAGGCGGAGCGCACACATGACGGCATCCGATACTTCTAATGTCACCGGTTTCAACACGATCGACCCGCTGCGCGAACAGTACGCCGAGACATTGATCACCAAGCCGGTGCTGAGGCGTGAACTCAAGAATCACTCGGTTGCGCTGTTGTGCATCGATCTGCAGTACCTCGATGCGGCACGGGGTCACGGCGTGTTTGCCGATGCTTCCGCTTCGGGCGTGGCTCCAGAGGCGCAGGCGTATTACTTCGATCGCCTTGAGACGCTGGTGCTTCCAAACGTGCGCCGTCTACAGGATGCGTTTCGCGAGGCGGGTCTCGAGGTGATTCACACGCGGATCCAGTCTCTGACTCGCGACGGTCGCGATCGGTCGCCGGGCCACAAACGATTGCATCTGCACGCAGCGCCGGGCAGCAAGGATGCCGAGTTCATCGAGCTGGTGGCTCCACAGGACGATGAGATCATCCTGAACAAAACCGCATCGGGCGTTTTCACCTCGACGAACCTTCACTACATCCTGCGTAACCTCGAGATCAGCTCGTTGTTCATCGTCGGCGTGTATTCGAATGAATGCGTGTCGACGGCTGTTCGCGATGCTTGTGACCTGGGGTTCTACGTCACGTTGATCGAGGACGCGACGGCGACCGTCACGCCGGAAATGCAGGCGGCGACGATTACCACGATCAAGGATCGCTACGCCCGGGTGATGCGCACCGATGAGGCCATTAGCGAGGTGCTGGCGGTCTGTGACGCCGCATGAGGTCGGTCGACCCGAGTCCGTGCCCTTTGCGGATCACGCGAAAACGTGGCTTTCGCTCAAAAAGAGTCGGGTTTGTTTGGCTTGCTCGCGTCAGAAATTCAGTTTGACGCGACTTCGCTTGCGGTGACCTCGGACGGTCGTTGCCGCAATTCGTCTGCGCAACGAGACATCAAATGCGTTGCGTGCCATGAGTCGGCCACGACGGCTTGCTCGAATCTCGACCAAGGGAGAAGGACCGATGGACGCACCCATCCTCCCCGCAGCCTGGGCCTGGGGCCTGCTGGCCGCTTTCAGCGTATTTTGGGTCGCGCTGGGCTGGTATCTCGGGCGCAACAACAAGACCGCTGCCGATCACATGTTGGCGGGGCGCAACGTCGGTATGGCGCTGGCGACGGCCACGGCGATGGCGACCTGGGTTACCGCAAACACCACGATGACGGCGCCGCAGCTGGCGTTGCAGCTGGGTGTTTGGGGCATGATCGGCTACTCGCTCGGTGCGCTGGGGCTGATTCTGTTTGCGCCTCTGGCGCGGCGTATCCGGACGCTGATGCCGAATGGCTACACCTCGGGCGACTTCATGCGCCTGCGCTTCGGGACGTTCACCTGGCGCGTGTTTTTGGTGGTGTCGTTGATCTATGCCTTCGGCTGGCTGGTGTCGCTGGCGATGGCCGGAGGTGTGCTGATCAATGCCCTGTCGGGAATCGATTACCGCATCGGCATGAGCGTCATTCTGACGGTGTGCGTGATCTACACACTGCTGGGCGGGATGAAGGCGGTGATCGGCACGGACTTCATCCAGACCGTGATCATCATCGCTGGCGTTTCATTCATCGCCTGGCTGGTGATCGGTGAGGTCGGGTTCGAGCAGATCCATTTCGATCTGTTGGGTGAGCGCCCCGAGCTGCTGTCGCTGTTGTTACCGGCGGCGATCATGTACCTGTTCAACAACCTGCTATTCGGCGTTGGGGAGATTTTTCATTCCAACGTGTGGTGGTCGCGGGCGTTCGCTTTTGGCAGCAAGGTGGGTTTTCGAGCTTATCTGACGGCCGGGCTGCTATGGCTGCCGATTCCGATCGTGGCCGGCTTTGTTGCCCTTGCCGTTCCCGCGCTCGGCATCAACGTGCCCGCAGCCGATATGGTGGGACCGTTAGTGGCCGCCGAAGTGCTCGGTCTGACTGGCGCCATCGTCGTGTTCATCGTGGTGTTTGCGGCGCTGGCGTCGAGCCTTGACTCGCTACTCGCGGCGACGTCCGATCTGGTCACCCGCGATATTTATCGTGGTCACCTGCGCACTCGGGCCTCGGAGCGCGAGCAGTTCCGCGCGACGAAGTGGATCGTCGTCGGGCTCGGTCTGCTGACTTGGTTGGCGGCGAGTTATCGCGGTAGTGTGCCGATCGTCGGGTCGCTCGCCGAGCTGTTGTATTTCACGGGCGCGTTCGTCGCCGCTGCGATCTGGCCGGTGGTAGCGGGATTGTTCTGGCGACGCGCCAACGCCGACGGTGCCGCTTGGTCGATGATCCTCGGTGCAGGGGTGGGGTTGTGGAGTTACTTCGCTATCGGCTGGTACGTTGCGGCGCTGGTGGGTGCCACGGTGTCTCTGGTCGTGTTGGTCGTGTTTACGCTGATTCGTCCGGCTGAGCACTTCGATTGGAAGCAATTGGCGGAAGCCGAGTCCGCTGATGGAGGTCGAGCATGATGATGTCTGCCGCCGTGTTGAGTGCGCTCGTGATTGCCGCGACCGTCGTCGCGACGCTCACGCCAATTCTGCTGATCGCGCTGTTCGTGCGTGACGTCAAACGAGGATGTCTGTGGTGACCACACCGGTTGAGGACAACGCGAATCCCGCTCCGCGTCCGGGCGATGACGTCGTGGCGGGCCATCCTACAGATCAGAAGGCGCAGGGTGCGCCGAGCGAGATCGCGTGGACGTCGGCCGAAAAACGCGCGCGACTCACGCAGCCGATTCGACCGAAGGACGGCGCGGCGGGGATCGAGCGCCCGCGGGCCTTGGTCTCGGTTCTGCCGGAGGACCCAGAACCCCTGCTCAAGTTGGCCCATCGCCACGTTGTCTCGGGTGAGCAGTTTGATGCCGCATTGCTGATCCAGCTGTTCCGGCTTGCGGCGCAGTTCGAATCGACCCCCCAGCTGATGCACTCACCGCTGACCGGCAAGATCATGATCAGCGCGTTCTACGAGCCGTCGACGCGCACGCGGATCTCGTTTGAGAGTGCTTGGCATAGACTCGGCGGCGCCGTCATGTCGATCACCGATCCCAAGTCCACGGGTATGGCAAAAGGCGAGTCGCTCGAGGATATCGCCGAGATGTTCAACAACTACGGCGATGTCATGGTGTTGCGCGCATCCGAGCGTGACGCGGTCTACGACATGCTCGACAGCTTGCGGATCCCGATCGTCAATGCTGGTAACGGCGTCGATGAGCACCCGACGCAGGCAATGGCCGATCTCTACGCCATCGCCAAGTGGTGGCCGAGTTTTCTGTCGTCGTCGCCCGAGCGGCGTATCCGAATCGGCGTGATCGGGGTGCCCGCACGCATGCGCACAGTGCGATCGCTGCTGATCTTGCTGTCACGTTTTGCGAACGCGATCAGTGAGGTTGTTATCGTCTCCAACGCTGATGTGCATTTCGATCCCGGCCAGCGCGAGGCGCTCGAGGCGGATGGCTTGAAGATCTCGATCCATGACCAACTGGCCGAGGTTTTGCACGACCTCGATGTGGTTTACATCAACGCAATTGCCTGGGTGGGTGACACCTATGAAGAGCTTGGGGAGGGACTGCGTCTTTCCGCTGCATCGCCACTGAAACCGGGTGCGATCGTACTGCACCCGTTGGCGCGCGGTGCGGAGTTGGCGACCGATCTCGACGCCACGCCGCACAATTGGTATTTCGCGCAGGCGCGCGGGGCGGTGTACGTCCGCATGGCGTTGCTGACGAGTGTCGTCAGGCGCATTTCGAGCGTTATGGATACGCCCGACCCCGTCATAAATTGAGGCGCCACCGGGTACGCGGTTTGCATTAACACGGCTGTGGAGCCCATGAGACTGTGATCGGGCTGGCGATTCCACGCAATTCGTCGGCGCGCAATGACACCAAATACTGTCTCTTGACCGCGCAAGAAAGCGAGGGCCGAAAACTTTTTGCGACGGCCGACCGTCTTGCGCGATCAAGCGGCCTTGCGGTCGCGTTGTTCTCGATGGTGGTCCGCGCGCAGACTTGTCGCATCGACCCAGTGTGCTCGTCGTTCAATGCTTTGCGCCGTCTTCGTTTCGCTGTTCTGGGAGGTTTCTATGTGTGGTATCGCTGGCGTCTTTCACGCCGAGGCCGATCGACCGGTTGATCGCGAGACTCTGGTCGCGATGGCTGCTATTCAGTATCACCGCGGCCCCGATGGCTTTGGCGTCTTGACGCAGGATGACCGCGGCATCGGTTTTTCCCATGCTCGGCTGTCGATCATTGATCTCGATTCGGAACGTGGTCGTCAGCCGTTTTGTATGAGCGATGGCTCGATCATGACGGCGACCAACGGCGAGTTGTACGATTACAAGCGTATCCGCACCGATCTCACGTCTCGTGGCGTCCAATTTCGTTCGAAGTCGGACTCAGAAATGGTGATGCATTTGTACCGTCGTCATGGATTGGAGGACACGTTGCCGCATCTGCGCGGCGAGTTCGCGATCGCGATTTACGATCGGGCCAAGGACCGGCTAATGCTGATCCGGGATCGCTTCGGTGTGAAGCCGCTGTACTTCACTGAGGTCAATGGCCAGTTCATTTTTGGATCGGAACTCAAAGTCCTGTTTGCTCACCCCGATGTTCCGCGACGCTTCTCGAACAGCGGCTTGTTTCATCAATTGATGCAGACGATCGTGCCGGGAACAACGGCATTCGAGGGTATCCATCAAGTTGCGCCGGGTCAGGTCGTGATCGTCGAACGCGCCCATGGCCGACTCAGCGTCCGCGCCGAAAAATACTGGGATATGGACTTTCCGCTCGAATCCGAGCGCGATCCGGACGCGGCTGCAGACGAGACCCCGTGGATCGAAGGCGTGCGCGAGCATTTGATGGAGGCGGTCGCCCTGCGGCTCGAAGCCGACGTGCCGGTCGCCTGTTATCTCTCCGGTGGGATTGATTCATGCATCACGCTGGGCTTGTCGGCCGCGCAGCAGCAGTCGCCGGTCAAGGCGTTTACGATTGGCTTTGACTCAAAGGAGTATGACGAGTCCGCCATCGCACGCGAAATGGCCGAATCGGTGGGCGCGGATCAGGACATTCTGCGACTCGAGGCCACGCACCTCTACGATCATTTCGTCGAAACGCTGTGGCACACCGAGCGTACGATCTACAACACACTGGGCGTGGCCAAGATGTTGATGAGCCGCCACGTTCATGAATCGGGCTACAAGGTCGTCGTTACCGGTGAAGGCTCCGACGAGTTGTTTGCGGGTTATCCGGCGTTCCGGCTCGATCTGTTCCGCCATGGTCTCGATCACATGCCGCCGGCCGAACGAGCGAGCTGGGAGCACATGCTCGCCGAGTCGAACAAGTTGTTCCGTGGCGCGATGATCGCCGAGGACGAGGTCGATAATCCGGCGTTGACAGCGGCGATCGGCTTTACGCCAGCCTGTTTGCAGCCATGGCTTGCCGCGGGTCAGCGCGTGCCCGCGTTGTTGCAGGCGGATCGCCGCGCGGCCTTGTCGGGCTACGATCCCGGTGCCGCAATTGCCGAGACCTTTGATAAACAGATGCTCGAAGGGCGCCACCCGCTCGATCGTGCGCAGTACGTCTGGACTAAAACCCAGCTCGAAGGCCAGATCCTGACCTGGGGCGGTGACCGTGTCGATATGGCCAATTCGATGGAGGCGCGGCCGCCGTTTCTCGATCATCATTTGGCCGAGTTCGCGGTCAATTTGCCGCCGAGCCTGCGTATCAAGGGCCGCACCGAGAAGTATGTTCTGCGCGAGGCGATGAAGGGGCTGTTGCCAAAGGTGCTGTACGAGCGCGAGAAATTTGCCTTCATGGCGCCACCGGCTCACACCGACGCGGCGAAATGGGCGAAAGTCGAGGGCTTGGCGCGCGAATACCTGTCGCCAGACGCAATCCGAGATGCCGGCCTGCTCGATCAGGCCGGGGTGCAGGCGATTTTCGATCTTCATCAGTCGCCCGACGCCGATTCGACGACTCAGGTCCAGCTCGATGCGGTGATCAACCATATGATCGGCGTGCAAGTATTGCACCGGCATTTTATAGCGACGGACATTCCGCGATTGGCGCGTGACAAGGCGCGTGAACTTGGTTGGCTGGCTGCGGCTTAGCCTCGCAGCTGGCCTGGTCTGGCCCCGTGTCGTCAGAGTCGGCCCAGCATCGTGAATAGGCGCCCGGGCGTGCTTCAGGGGTGTGTTCGGTGACCGAGTGAACTTTAGACGCGAGCATGCGCAGACGCTCGTCTGTGGATGACGGAAACGACGTGGCCTGAGGGTGTTCGATGGCGCGATCGTGAGCGATGAAGGCGGGGGAAACGCTAGGCGTTCACTGATCCGTTGTCCTGCCGCATTGTGGGTATTCAGGGGTGCGGCTTGACCGTTTCGTTCGCACCTCGGGATACTGCACCGCTGTTTCGACGTGATCCGCGAGGCACCATCACGATAAGTCGTCCTTCAAGCGTGCGTTGCGGTGGGCTGGGACATTCGCGACGGCGCAGCGGTGAGCGAAATAGTGGATTCAGTGGCCGCGCCGCCGAGCGAATGCTGGACCTCGTTGGGTCGCTCGCGGCGACCTGAATCCGGCGCGATCCTGCGCGCATTAGGTAGATTATCAACAGCCGGAACGATGGCGTCTGTGTCGTCCGGTCGGTGGGTTGTGCCGCCGGGAACTCGGCGCGGACGATCGCAAGGAGCCAGGTCTGATTTATGAATGACATTGCCAAGCAGGACATCGACCCGCAAGAAACTCAGGAATGGCTGGATGCGATGGCTGCCGTTTTGGAGGCCGATGGGCCGGAACGCGCCCACCAGCTGCTTGAGAAGCTGATCGACAAGGCTCGTCGCAGCGGCGCCTATCTGCCGTATTCGGCGAATACCGCCTATGTGAACACGATCCCGCCGCATCTCGAGCCGGCGTATCCCGGCGACTCCGCGCTGGAACACCGCATCCGCTCGTATATTCGCTGGAACGCCATGGCCATGGTCGTCAAAGCGAACCGCATCTCGACCGAATTGGGCGGGCACATTGCCACCTTCGCCTCGGCTGCGACGCTGTACGACGTTGGCTTCAACCACTTCTGGCATGCGCCAGATCACGAGCACGGCGGTGATCTGTTGTTCGCTCAGGGGCATTCGGCACCGGGGATCTATGCTCGGGCCTTTCTCGAGGGTAGGCTCAGCGCCGAACAGCTCGATCACTTCCGGCGCGAGGTCGATGGCAAGGGATTGTCGAGCTACCCGCACCCGTGGCTGATGCCCGATTTCTGGCAGTTCCCGACCGTATCGATGGGCCTCGGGCCGTTGATGAGCATCTATCAGGCCCGCTTCATGAAGTACCTGCAGGACCGCGGGTTGGCGAAAACCGAAAACCGCCGGGTGTGGAGCTTTGTGGGTGACGGCGAAGTCGATGAACCGGAAACGCTCGGCGCGATCACGCTGGCCTCGCGCGAGCGGCTCGACAATCTGACCTGGGTCGTCAACTGCAATCTGCAGCGACTCGACGGGCCGGTGCGCGGTAATGGCAAGATCGTGCAGGAGCTGGAGGCGATCTTCCGCGGTGCCGGCTGGAATGTCATCAAGGTGATGTGGGGTCGCTATTGGGATCCGCTGCTCGCCAAGGACACCGATGGCTTGTTGCAAAAGCGCATGATGGAAGCCGTCGACGGCGACTACCAGAACTACAAGTCGCGCGATGGCGCGTACGTCCGCGAGCACTTCTTCGGCAAGTATCCGGAGCTGAAGGCGCGCGTCGCCAACATGTCCGACGAGGATATCTGGCGCCTGAACCGCGGTGGCCACGATCCAGTCAAGGTCTACGCCGCCTACAAGGCAGCGGTCGAGCACAAGGGCCAGCCGACGGTGATTTTGGCGCATACCGTCAAGGGTTACGGCATGGGCGGTGCCGGCGAAGCACAGAACCGCACACACAGCCAGAAAAAGCTCGATGCGGACGAAATGAAGCAGTTTCGCAACCGCTTCAATATCCCGCTGACCGACGCTCAGGTGGAAGCCGCCGAGTACATCAAGCCCGCCGACGACACCCCTGAAATGCAGTACATGCACGCGCGGCGCAAGGCGCTCGGCGGGTTTCTTCCGGTGCGCAAGCCGCTGGCGGCGCCGTTGCCGATCCCCGGTCTCGACGCCTTCAAGCCACTGCTCGACGGATCGGGCGAGCGCGAGATGTCGACCACCATGGGCTTTGTCCGTTTACTGACGACGCTGGCGCGCGACAAGAAGATCGGCAAGAACGTCGTGCCGATCGTGCCGGATGAGGCGCGTACCTTCGGCATGGAGGGCATGTTCCGCCAGCTCGGAATCTACTCCTCGGTGGGGCAGCTCTATGAGCCGCAGGATCGCGAACAGGTCATGTTCTACAAGGAGGACAAGGCCGGGCAGATCCTCGAAGAGGGCATCAACGAGGCCGGAGCGATGAGTTCGTGGATTGCCGCGGCGACCTCGTACTCGACGCATGGCGTCGCGATGATCCCGTTCTACATCTACTACTCGATGTTCGGATTCCAGCGCGTTGGCGACCTGATCTGGGCGGCCGGCGACATGCAGGCGCGCGGTTTTCTCATCGGCGGAACCGCCGGGCGCACCACGCTGGCGGGCGAGGGTCTGCAGCATCAGGACGGCCACTCGCTGTCGATGGCGGCCAACGTACCCAACTGCATCTCCTACGATCCGACCTTTGCCTACGAGTTTGCCGTGATCGTGCACGCCGGCATGGAGCGCATGTACGTGCGTCAGGAGAATGTCTTCTACTACCTCACGGCGATGAACGAGAACTACGTACAGCCGGCCATGCCCGAGGGTGTCGAAGAGGGCATCGTGCGCGGTCTGTACCGCTTTTCGGCGGGCTCGAAGAAACAGAAGAAAGTGCGTCTGCTCGGTTCCGGGACGATCTTGCGCGAGGTCATTCAGGCCGCCGAAATCCTCGAGACCGACTACGGTGTGGCGGCCGAGGTCTGGTCTGCGACCAGCTTCAACGAACTCGCGCGCGATGGCCGCGCGGCCGAACGCGACGCGATGCTGAACCCCGAGGCCGAGCCGCGTACGCCATGGGTGACGGCGCAGCTCGGCGGCTCGGATGCGCCGGTGATCGCCGCGACGGACTACGTCAAGTCCTACGCCGATCAAATCCGCGCCTGGGTTCCAGCGCCGTATCGCGTGCTGGGCACCGATGGCTTCGGTCGTTCCGATGCACGTGCGGCGTTGCGTCGTCACTTCGAGGTTGACGCACCGCATATCGTCGTCGCTGCGTTGCGTTCACTGCAGGATTCTGGTCAGGTCACTGCGGCGGACGTGAAGGCTGCGATCGTCAAGTTGGGCCTCGATACGTCGCGCCCCGATCCTCTCAGTGCTTGATGTTGGTAGCCCGATATTTGCGCTCGAGGGCGAACGCTCGAGGCACGGGCGTCGGGATTGTCTCCGGAGCGGCTACCGCGTGCGGTGGTCCGGCGGCTCAGTCGCTGCGCTGCGGCTTCGACCCGGAGGCAATTCGCACCGTGCCTGCGCTGACGGTGCCCTGGTACTCTGGAGTTGGCCTGGTCCACCGTGAGTCTTGATCAGTTTCAGTAGATGAATCGAGCGGAGATCGGCCCGATTGACGCTGAAGTCAGGTGCCGCGCGCTGTGCGGCCTTAGCGAGGTTGGAAAGCATGAGTGAAGTCGTCACTGTCCGCGTTCCCGACATCGGGGATTTCACAGACGTCGAGATCATCGAGGTTTTGGTCAAGGTCGGTGATCGTCTCGCGCCTGAAGATCCGATGATCACGCTCGAATCGGACAAAGCTTCGATCGAAATTCCTGCACCTCGGACGGGTACGGTGAAGGGGCTCAAGGTCAAGGTCGGTGATCGTGTGTCTGAGGGCGATGCGATTCTTGAGCTCGAACCCGAGGCTGGCGACGGGGCCCGCGATGCGGACCCGGGGCGCGATAGCGTCGCCCCGGCACGTTCTGACTCGACAAGCCCAGCCACAAGCCCAGCTCCAGCGGCGACTGAAGGCCGCGCTGCGGCCGCGCAGGATGAGGTGAACCCCGTGAGCGGTCGCGGCGATTCACAGCGCGCACACGATGGCGCGACAAAGGATTCAGCGCCGGCTCAGAGGGCGGCATCGACCGCTCCGATCAAGGATGAAAAGCGCTTTCGCGGCGCACATGCCAGTCCGTCGGTGCGCAAGCTCGCGCGTGAACTGGGCGTCGATCTCGGGCGTGTCGCAGGATCCGGACGCAAAAACAGAATTCTGAAAGACGATGTGCAGGGGTTCGTCAAGCGCGCCCTGGCTCAGGGCGGCGTAGCAGGCACGGGGCTGGGTGTCGAGCCGATGCCAGAAATCGATTATTCCCAGTTTGGCCCGGTGGAGTCTCAGCCGCTGACCAAGATCAACAAGCTCACGGGCAAGTTTCTTCACCGTAACTGGGTCACGATTCCGCACGTCACGCAGTTCGACGAAGCCGATATCACCGAGCTAGAAGCGTTCCGCAAATCGCTCAAGGACGAGTACGAACAACAGGGCGTGAAGTTGACGTTCTTGCCGTTCTTGATGAAGGCGCTGGTCTCCGCATTGAAAAAGCACCCGCGCTTCAACGCCTCGCTCGACGCAACGAGTGAAAACCTGATCATCAAGCGTTATTTCAATATCGGCGTCGCCGTCGACACGCCAGATGGCCTCGTCGTGCCGGTGGTTCGCGACGTCGATCGCAAAAGCCTCGTTGATCTCGCCGCTGAGCTGATGGATCTGTCCAAGCGGGCGCGTGACAAGAAACTTAAACCCGCCGATATGCAGGGGGGATCGATTACGATCTCCAGTCTCGGGGGGATCGGCGGTACGCAGTTCACTCCGATCGTCAATGCGCCCGAAGTCGCCATTCTGGGTGTCTCACGTTCGGCGATGAAGCCGGTCTGGAACGGCAAGGACTTCGAGCCGCGTCTGATTTTGCCGCTGGCGTTGTCGTACGACCACCGCGTCATCGATGGCGCCGGCGGCGCGCGGTTCATCACCACGCTATCGGGTCTTCTCTCCGACATGCGTCGGATGCTGCTGTAGCACGGGTGTCTGACGTTGGGTGAGGTTCGGCGGGTATCAGCGAAGCCGGGGTGACATCGGCGCGAGGCGGAGATCGATGCAAAGCCCACTGCGTCCGTGCGCGTGGTGTGGTCTCCCGGTGCGAGGGGATCGCCGTAAGCCTGACGATCGGGGCGACGAATGAAAGACTCGAGCGCCCCGCATGGCGTCGCGATCCCGCTGAGTTGCGGAGTATCGATCAAGCGCTGATCGGAACCATTTTCTGACTCTCCAAGGCCGACCGCTTGTGTGGCGATTTTTGCTTGGGCCGGCGCCATGGTGGCGGCTTGGTCGCACAGTGCGTGATCCGCGGCAGTTGCTCGATCAAAAGGCAAAACCAAGTCACGCCGAGTGTGTCCGTTCGTCTGGCTGGATTAAGCCGCCGGACCAAGACTGGGGCGTCGATTCTCGCAGGCTTCATGAGGCAGCCGATATGGATGGTGTGTTGTGGCTGGTCGTGCTTGTGGTAGCGGGTGCGTTTTTGTCGTTTTCCGAAATCGCGTTTGCCGCAGCGCGGCGCACGCGGCTCGACTCGCAGGCGAGGGAGGGCAATTGGCGCGCCCGTCTCGCGCTGCAACTGCGCGAACAGCCGGGGCGTTTTTTCACGGTGATCTTGATCGGCGTCAACGTTTTGGGTGTTCTCGGCGGCATGCTTGCGGAGGCGGTGTTGGCGCCGTGGTTCTTCGCTTTGATGGGGGGCTCGGAATCGATTCCGCTGCCGGGCGGGTTCGAACTTCAGGCTACGGTCACGGCTTCAGTGATGGCGTTCGTGCTGGTCACCGTCGCGTTCGTGTTGTTTTCTGACCTGATTCCCAAGCGGATTGCGCTGGCGGCGCCTGAAGTCGTTGCGTCCCGCACGGCATGGCCGATGCAGATGCTTATCAGCCTGTTGCGACCCATTGCCTGGGCGTTTGATGCTTTCGCGACACTGATCATTCAGCGCGTTGGGATCAAGCTGTCGCAGCAGGAGGTCGTCACCGCCGACGAAATTCTTGCGATGACGGCTGCAGCCGCGAAGTCTGGCGAGGTCCTGGTCGAGGAACAAACGCTGATTTCCAAGGTGTTCGCTCTCGATCAGCGTAGCGTGACCTCGTCGATGACCGGACGGGAGGAAATCATCTGGCTCGATCGTCAGGCGACTCCGGAGCGCCTCGCCGAGGTCGTGCGCCAGAATCCGAGGCGGCGCTTCCCCGTTTGTGATGGGCAGCTCGATCGGCCTGTGGGCTATGTCGACACGCACGATCTGTTTTCGCGCTTGCTTGGCGGCGAGCCCGTTGCGCTGACACCGGATACGATTCAGCGGGATCTCCTTGTCTTTCCGGACACGCTGACGTTGCTCGAAGCGCTGGAGGCTTTTCAGGTCAAGGGGCAGGATTTTGCCCTGATCATCAACGAGTATTCGATAGTAGTGGGGTTGATGACGTTGCAGGACGTCATGGATACCGTCATGGCCGCCGGCAACTGGGCACTGGAGGAGCGAATGATCGTCGCGCGCGACGATCATTCATGGTTGATCGATGGCCTGACCCCGGTCGACGAAGTGTGCTCGGTGCTCGGAATCGAGCGGTTCGAACAGGACGAGAACTTTGAGACGCTGGCGGGATTTTTGACTTGGCGGCTGCGCAAAATCCCGCGTCGCGCGGATACCGTCGAATACGCGGGCTACCGGTTCGAGGTCGTGGCGGTTGATCATTTTCGGATCACGCAGGTTTTGGCGAGTCGCATCGATCCGACAGCCCCCACAGACGACCAGCTCTGAGAGACGGTCGGCGCCGGCCGTTCGGTCAGGTCATCGGTGCATCGATATTTAGGCGTCGATGACGCCCGGATTGACAATTGTCAGTTGGGCTGGCCTGCAACCTTTGGCGCGTGAAAGGTTCGGATTTGACGCGGACTGATTCCGCCCCCCCGAGACGCGACGAGGATACGCAGCCGACTCGTCGCCGGGCAAAACTACCCATCGATGATGCGCAGGCCGACCTCACAAGGCGAGTCGTATTGCCGCGCGAGCGTCTTGTGAAGGACGCGCGGGCGCGAAACATCGTCGCGCGGCGTTGTTGAGTCAGCGTTGGCGGATGTCGCTTGCTCTCACGATGCCCGGGTTTGAATCGGTCTCTACTCGGTGCGTGGGCCCAGTCGCCGGGTGAGCCCCGATGCTGGGTCGAGGGGTTAGGGCCCACTCGATCACTCGCTGTAGGGTGAGCGCAAACCACAGGCTCATCGGGACGGCGATGTACAACAGTCCTCTGTTGGCGACGGTGAAGTTCTCGATATTGCCAAACAACCGATCACCGCTATACGCCATCGTGAACAGTAGTAAGGCCCCGATCGTGAAGATCGCGAGCAGCTGAATGATCGAATCACGCCGGACGGCCGGGATCGCGAGTGCCGCGATTGCAGCCAGGATGAAGGGCAAAGCGAGATGCCAGCTGGCGTGGGCCATGGTTGCAACCCAAAACACGGCGATGACGCCCGCAATGTTTTCGAGCGACGGCAGAATCCGGGGCGAGACAACTTGAGCGAGCCATGCCTGCCCCGCGTCTGTGAAAACGAGAAACCCACCAACGACTGCGGCAACGGCGATCAGCGGCCAAAAGGCTCGGCCCAAGGCCGGCCGTAGTGCCCAAATCACCGCCGGAATCAGGCTGATCAGCACAAGGGCCGTGGGCTCGGTTTTCTTGATCGAAACAAGCAGCGGCAAAAGCAGAATCGCCAAGGCCGCTTGCCGCCAGTCGCGCTGCACCCAAGCCAGAATCAAGGCGGTCAGAAATAACCCGAATACCAGGCCGAGCCAGAGGTCGGCATAGCCGCCAAGCATGGTGTGGATGCCCACCATCGGCAGGCTGACCAGCAGATACGCCGCGACGACCGCAGTCAGCGGCGTGGCGCCCGCGAGACGGGCCTGGGCGTAGAGCGCGGTCGCTGCGGCAATCAACATCGTCAGCCACGGTAGGTTGACGTAGGCGTCGTGCCACAAACCCAGCCCGGCGGCCATGTAGGTTTGCAGCAGGGAGACGAACAGCGGGTACTGAGGCGCGCCGGTCTGGTAGATCAGCTCATCGGGTGCCGCTCTGAGCCAATTTCCCAGAGGCGAAAAGATGACGAACTGATCGGCATAAAACAAATGCTTGGCCTTGATCGACCACGCGTACCAGGCATCCCAGGCGAACACTGGGCGCAGCGAGACCTCGACCGCAAGGCCAGACACCCGCAATATGATCAGAGCGAGTAGCAGCCACAACAGGCTTTTGAGCAGTGTCGACCCGACGGTCTGCGGTGGGCCTTCGGACCGCTGGCTCGGGGCGGCGCGCACAGTCACTGGGCTGCAAGGCCCGGATTCATCGAGAGCGCCGCCGCAAGGCTCGGCGTTATTCTGGCGGCCCGAGTGACGCCAAGCCCCTGCGATCAGGGCGATACCGATTGCCCCGAGCAGGCTCGCGATGGGCAAAGCTTGAAATCCAAAACCTGCGGTAGCGCCGAGTGCCATCAGTCCAATCGTGATGCCCCAGCCCAGCGGTGCGCCGTAGCCCAGTGCGAGCAGCACCAAACGCCAAGGTCGGTCGCCAGTTTGCTCCACGGATAGGAGGCGTAAACCACTTTGGTGAGCTGCTTGATCTGCGCTGATCCAGCGCCGACGCCCGTCGGCGGCTCGTCTGCCCGTGGCGGGGCCGGCGGTGCTCACTAGTAACAGCAGGACGATGCCGGTGCCGACGAGCCACGGTGCGGCCAAAAGCCAAGCCGTTGTAAAGGCTTCGAGCATCATGGGGCTACGGCCTGCGTTGTGCGGCGGTTCTCGACGCGGAGGAGTAAAGCGCCTGTCGAGGTGCTGAGTAGCTCGATATCGAAGTCGGTCGGGGCAGCGCCCTCTGCTTGAGGCAAGAAACGCAGCGTTTCGCGGTCCTGCAGCACGCCCGCGCTCGACGACGGAGCAATCTGCAGGACGTAATCACCGGATTTTAGCATCCGTGCCACCTGTGCTGGCGAGCTGATGCCTGAGGCGTTGAATGGAGCGAGGAGGTACTGGGCGCGGAGACGACCGTAATCCGAGTCAGATATCACGAAGACCCGCGCTGTTTCCGGGATCTGTGTTTTCGTGATGTCGATCCATCGAGCCAGCTCGCCGTCTTCGCTCCCATAAGCCCGTCGATCGCCGGGTAGGCCGGCGTAGCGGTTCAAGCTCTCGTGATGGACCGCAAACAGGTTCCATTGCCAGCGCCCGTCGAGAATCAGCCAGGATGCGACCAGAACCGCGAGCACCACGAGAACGAGCCGCTTGAGTGGCGCGGTCGATTGGGCGCGGTCGGTCGGCTTCTCGTCAGTTTTCGATGCAAAGAGTGATCGCCCGCGCCGTACAGGGATCCACCACAGCGTCGCCGTGATGAGCGCAATCGTGAGCGCGAGAATGAACTGAGCGAATGTCACCGTGTGACTCACCGATGGCGCGTAAAAGTTGATCGTTTGCTGAGAGACACCAGTGGTCGCCGTCAGCGAGCCGGCGGCTTGTGACATCGCGCCGAGCAGCCCGGGTTTTTCGGGTTGCAAAAAAGCCGCGTCGATTCGTTGGCCGACTCTTTCGGGGTCACGAATTTCGAGTCCGATCGCGACGATGTTGCCTTGCCAGCCACGGATACTGCTTAACCGAGCGGTGCCCTGGTCATCGAGTTCGGCGCTGAAAGCGGCTGCGGGTGCGTGATCGTTCCGCCAGACTATCCGTGCGTTTGCAGCTGCCGACCCCTCAACACGGAGAGCCGTCAGGTGCTCGCTTGCAAGAGGCCGCGCGAGTGTCGCGGCGAGCAGCCAGCGGCCGCGACTGAGCGCGGTGATGGTCCAGCCGTCTAGATCGCGATCCGCAGTGCCGAGTTCGACCTGCCAGTTATGGACGGACAGGTCGACTTCGGCACGCTCCGCGCCGCTGCGCGCGAAGAGGTCCATTGCCACGAAAAAGACCGCAGCCGCAGTGACGGTGAACAAGACCCACCTGAACGAGCCCGCGCGCCATCGGGCGGTTGCGCCGATGTGCGATGGGCGTCTGTCCTCGGCCGTGTGTCCTTTATCGCTCGGGCCGTGGAGCATATTTTTTTGGAGTGCTTGGAGAAGTATTCAACGATCGGTTCTGGTGGAGCCGTGCGCCGAGTATAGGCACCCTGTCGAGCCTAAGACAAACGGTGCTGAAGGCATCGATGCAGCGGCTGGGTGCCCAAGCGCGCGGGGTGCTTGCTTGCGGCATGGGCCGGCGGTGGCGCGATGTTAGCGGGCTGACCTGAAAGGATTCCCGAAGAGTTGCAGGGTTGGCGCGGGGCGCTGGAGCCGCGAGTACCAGCGAACGAAGGTCGTTCGGCCGTGCTGCGGCACACCGATATCCGGTACCAACGTCCAGGCGTGCGATCACTGATCTGATCGTCGCGTGGGTCGTGCAGCGCAAGCCGTCGCAGTCGTGTTTTTGACTCGGTCGACAAGGTCGATCGACTCGGCTTCAGAGTCTTGGTGTTGAGTCAGCATCTCATCGGCCGATCACCGTCCAAATCGTTAAGCCCCCGACGGTTGCAGATTGGGGTGTAGAGAAGTGAGCGCCCTATCAGGCGAGGTGAATCATGCCCGTGCGCGAGGCCGACCAAGAGGAGGGGCAGCAGACGAGGTTGCCGCCATTCTCTTGAACCGCTTTATTCGAGTCGAAATGATAAACTGCAGCGGCCTGCACGGTCTGAGGCGGCTTGCTCGACCGAGCGCAATGTTTCTAGGTGGTTTCAGCCGCGTTTCAGTCGTGCCGAGATGATGATGCACGTCATCCGGCTGTGGCAACCGGGGGCACGCTTCAAAGCTTCTGGCAGTGTGCGGCGTGAGGTGCTCGAGTTGGCCATCACGCGCCGCAGCGATGTCGCTTGAGCGGTCACGGCGTCTGCGTTTTCGTGGTTTTCTGAGAGGGAAGGATAGAGCCTATGAGCGCTTCGGACGGCCCGCGAACAGACTTGTACGACGATGAAATCAGCCTATACGACCTGTGGGATGTCATCGAGCGTCGGATCGCTGTCCTCATCAGTGTCTCGTTGGGCACGCTGATGCTCGGTGTCGGCTATGCGGTGTCCGCACCGGTCAAGTATGAGTATCGCTCGGGTGTTGAGCTGCCGCAGATATTCTCGGGCGGCGAGTTCGCGAATGTCGTGACGCAGGAAAGGGCCATCGCTCGGCTCGAAGACGTATTGATCCCGCAGCAACGTGAGCAGCGCCTGGGTGACGACGAGGCACCGGTGCCCCGAGTTGTAGCGAGAGCGCGTGGCAGTGACTCGAGCCTCGTGCTCATGTCGACCGGTACACGCGATGAAGTCGGTCGTGTGGCACAGCTTCACGAGGGGGTGATCGAGGCGCTGAGCGGTTGGCTAGCGCCACGGTATGAGCAAGCCCTGGCGGCTAAGCTGCGGCCATTGATAAACCGCGCAGAAGCGCTCGACGCTCAGATTGAGCAGTTGCAGGGGGACCTCAACATTCTTTACGCGAGTTTGGGTCAGGGCGACGGGTTTACCAGCCTGATTCTTGCCCAGCAAATCGGAGACTTGCTGCGTCAACTGTCTAGCCTCAGGACTACACGTGTCGATATCGCATCCAGCATTGAGAACACCCAAAGCCTGAGTCAAGACATCGAGCGAACTTTCGTTGCCGTACGGTCGACCGAACCCGTCGGAAAGAGTCGCGCTCTCATCGTTGCGCTATCCGTTGTGCTCGGCGGCGCGTTGGGATTGTTTGCGGTGTTGGTGTGGGAGTTCGTCAGTAACGCTCGACGCCGCCGTGGTGCGGCCGTCAGCAAAAGCGAGGATCGCGCGCACGGAGCCTGATCGGCATCGATGGGCCAAGGGGCTCGTTCGTTTGGATTTGTCTTGAGCGAACGACGTCCTGCCCGTGCAGACCTGGGTTTTGTGGGCTCATGGGTCCATTGTCTTCGCACGTTGTGCTTGTCAGGGATTGCGGTGTTTTAACCGATATATGAGCGAATCAAAAGCCCGCAACCGCATCACCAAAGCGGGCGGGGCGGCAGGGCCTTGAACGATGACGGATCGGCTTCCGCACTGCGTCCGCCGCGCGCTCATTGCGCGCAGGAGGACCGTTATAATCGCTGCATCCTGTTCGCCGGCATCTCATGCCAGGGACTGCTTGTGATTTGCAGACATTCGCCGCGGTCGAGACGACGGAACCCGTGCGCAGGCGGGTAGCCGGTCGGATGTGTTTCGCTCGACCATGGCTAAACGTGTTGCCCGCAACCGCAGATATCACACTCGAACTTAAAACAGGGCCGATCAGCGGGAAAACGCGGCACCGATCTGCGTGTTCGTCGCACCAGTCGTGTAGCCGCAGATGGTGACCCTATTCACAGGCGCATCGTTGATGCTTAACGCCGGTTGTGTCTGTCGGGGGCGTGCTGACCCGAAGATCGTCCGCGTCTGAATCCATTCAGCACAGGAGGCTCGATGATTCATCAGTTCACCCCAATTACCGAACGACGCATTCGCTTGGCCTTGGTGGGCTGTGGCCGTATTGCTCAGAAGCATTTCGACGCCTTGGAAAAGCACGCCGAGAATGTCGAGCTGGCGGCCGTTTGCGACATTGATCCGGTTGCGTTGTCTCAGGCCGAAGCGCGTACCGGTACCCCCGGATATTGTCATCTGAGTGATCTTCTCGAGCACACGAGGGAACTCGATGGCGTGATCTTTTGCACCCCCAGTGGTTTGCACGCCCGCCAGGTCATTCAGGCTGCCGAAGCCGGCAAGCACGTGATCACCGAAAAACCCATGGCCACGCGTTGGTCGGATGCCAAAGCCATGGTCGATGCCTGCGACCGTGCCAATGTGCGGCTGTTCGTCGTCAAGCAAAACCGACGCAATGCCACGCTGCAGTTGCTCAAGCGCGCGGTGGAGCAGCGCCGCTTTGGTCGCATTTTTATGGTCCACATCAACGTCTTCTGGACGCGCCCGCAGGAGTACTACGACAGCGCGAAGTGGCGCGGCACTTGGGAGTTCGACGGTGGAGCCTTTATGAACCAGGCAAGCCACTATGTGGATCTGCTCGACTGGCTGATCGGCCCGGTGGAAAGCGTGCAGGCCTACACCGCCACGTTGGACCGTCTGATCGAGGTTGAAGACTCTGGCGTGCTGAATGTCCGTTGGCGAAACGGTGCTCTCGGTAGCATGGCGGTCACCATGCTCACCTATCCCAAAAACCTTGAGGGCTCGATCACCATTCTTGGCGAGAACGGCACGGTGCGCGTTGGTGGTGTGGCGGTCAATGAGATCCAGCACTGGGAGTTCGCGGACGATCACCCCGAAGACGCCAAGGTCAAACAGGCCAATTACGAGACCACCTCGGTCTACGGCTTTGGTCACCCGGCGTATTATCAAAACGTCATTGACAGCCTGCGTGGCGTCGCGGACCCGGAAACCGACGGCCGCGAGGGCCTGCGCTCTCTGGAGATCCTCATCGCCACGTATCTGTCCGCCCGCGATGGTCGGCGGGTGTCTCTGCCGCTGGACTATTGACGACAAAGCCCCCAAGACCTGCGTCGCAAGTCAAAAACTCAGTCCGGGGCGTTTGAGTGCGCTCATGAATATCGGTGACGAATTCAATGACAACAACCATTCATCCCACCGCTATCGTCGATGATGGCGCGCAACTCGGTGCTGGCACCCGCGTCTGGCACTGGGTGCATATCTGCGGCGGAGCTCGCATTGGTGAGCGGTGTTCCTTTGGGCAGAACGTCTTTGTCGGTAACCGGGTCGTCATCGGCAACAATGTCAAGGTGCAGAACAACGTCTCCGTCTACGACAACGTCACCCTCGAAGACGACGTCTTCTGTGGCCCCAGTGTGGTGTTCACCAACGTCTATAACCCGCGCTCCGCTGTGCCGCGCAAGGATGAGTATCGAAATACCTACGTCAAGCGTGGGGCCACGCTTGGCGCCAACTGCACCATTGTCTGTGGCGTCACCATCGGTGAGCACGCCTTCATCGGCGCCGGGGCCGTGGTCAATAGAAATGTCCGACCCTTCGCCCTAATGGTCGGCGTCCCCGCCAGACAGATCGGCTGGGTGAGTGAATACGGTGAGCGACTGGATTTGCCGCTTCGAGGGGAGGCCGGCGCTCAATGCCCTGCCACTGGTGTTGGCTATATCCTTCGCGGCAACGACCTCTACCGTGAGTGATCGTGTTCGTATCGGCTCGGCAGCGTCACCACTCACGGCGCGCGGTCACGCCAACCGTGATCGCCGGAACCGTTGAAGTCAACAAAGAAAAGCGTTTGGGTAAACGACACTTCACACTTGGATGAATGGGTTGGTGCGTATGGCTCTGGATGTCAGCTTTGTGGGCCTTTAACGACTCTCGTGGATCGGAAAAAAGCTCTGGCGCTGTCGCGCGATCCTCCGTCGGCAGCTTTTTTATTCCCCTCCGTGGTGCCTATGGTTTTTGCCCAATGCCTATGCCGGACACCCTCAATCTTGATCACCCTAATCCGTGCATATCCGCAAACCTCCGCGACTGAAATCCCTTGCCGCCGCCTTCCCGTAGCCGCGTCATGATGGAACGCATCAAGCGCCTGCTGCCGAAGAATCGGTTTGCGCGCAGTGTCTCGGTGCTAGCCGGCGGCACGGCGGCCGGGCAGATCATCGTGGTGGCGGCCTCGCCAATCCTCACGCGGCTGTACAGCCCGGAGGACTTTGGGCTACTGGCCGTCTACGCGGGCTTGCTTGGAATCTTTGCAGTCGCCGTAAGTCTGCGCTACGAGTTCGCGATCCCGATCCCTGAGAGCGACGAGGAAGCCGCCAGCGTGGTCATTCTCAGCTTGCTCGTGGTGCTGGGAATGACGGCTATCAGTGCGGGTATCGTGTGGGCGTGGGGTGAGTCCATCACAACGGTACTGAACACCCCGGCTCTGGAGCCCTATTTTTGGCTGCTCCCGATCGGGCTGCTGCTGATTGGTATTTATCAGGTATTCAGCTATTGGGCTATTCGGGTCAAGGCCTTCCCTGCGATCGCCCGCACCAAGCTGACCCAAGCGATCGGCATGGTGGGGGTGCAACTCGGCGGGTACGCACTAGGGCCCTTCGCGCTTTTACTGGGGCAAGCCACCGGGCATGCCGCAGGCGCATCGAGCCTCGCGGGCCTTGCCATGCGCCGCAGGTGGTTGGTCTTTCGCAAGGTGAGACTTGCGGACGTCCGATGGGCGGCTGTCCGTTATCGGCGATTCCCCGTTTATCACTCGTGGGCGGGGGTGCTCCACAAAATCGGGACTGAACTGCCGCTAATCTTGTTCGCCGGTCTGTTCAGCCCCGCGGCCGCCGGCCTATACATGCTGGCGCACCGTGTACTAGCAATGCCGATGCAGTTGCTCGGCAAGGCTGTTGCCGATGTTTTCTTCTCTTCGGCCTCTGAGGCGCAGAGAAACGGAGATCTGGCGCCTCTCGTTTCGAGCATCCACCACAAACTCGCTCATATCGCCATGCCGCCCACCTTCGTCTTGCTGATAGCGGGGCCTGATCTTTTCGCACTGGTATTCGGCGCGGAGTGGCGCCAAGCTGGTGAAATTGCGCAATGGATGGCGCCCTGGATCTATCTGGTATTCGTAACATCGCCGCTGAGTCAGGTTGTTTCGGTGCTGGAGAAACAAGCCCAATTCCTTATATTCCAGGGCGTACTACTCGCGGCCCGCATCGGCGCACTGGTCATCGGCGGCCTACACGGCGATCTGATTTTTGCCGTCGCGTTGTTGTCGGGCGTCAGTGCCTTGTGTTATGCAGGATTTCTCGTCTGGCTCATCCTGGCTTCGGATAATCGCCTCGTAGATGCATGGCGGCCGACCGCGACGGCTGCGTTGGTCGCGGCACTGCTCATCGCGCCGCTGGCGGTGTATTACTGGCTTGATGCGGCCTGGGGCTATGGTTTGCTCGCGCTATTGGTCACCGTTTTGGCTTCTGCTGTCCATTACGGCCAAATGTTACGGAAAGCCTGGTAATGAACAGTGTCGTAACGCATTGGAGCAACCGGGGTTGGGAGCGTGATCCCGCCGAGAAAATGATGGTTCAAGTCTCGGCGTTCTATGATGGCCAGCTCTTGCGGGGGTGCCAGCTCGCCACTGTGTTCAGCGAGGTGGGCCTCCACTCCGAAACCTGGCAGGACATACTAAGCCACTGCAACGGCTTTTTCGCCATCGCCCGCCACACCCCTACGGCCACCCTGGTGGCGGTGGACCGCGTCCGTAGCATCCCCGTGTTCTATGGCCAGCAAGGCGGTACGGTCTTCGTCAGCGACGACGCTGAGTGGGTTCGCCAGAGCGTTGAGGACACCGAATTGCAACCCGTCGCGCGGGAAGAATTTCAGTTGGCGGGTTACGTGACCGGTTCGGATACGCTCTATCCCAACGTGAAGCGACTCCAGGTCGGCGAGCTGCTTCATATCGTGGCTGGGGAAGAGCCCGAACTTGCCACCCATCGCTGGTACCGGTTCACCCACAGCGAGCCCAAACATTGGGATCAGGGTGAACGGCGTGGAGGCATATTGCTTTATTAACGAGGTGACAAGGGAAGGTTTGTCATAAATGGCCCGTGCGCGCTTGTATGGTGTTCCTCGGCTTAAGCGGATGTTGACGGAACCGATTTTGTATACTGAAACCCGATTACTGCAGCGTGCTCTTCGGAGGCACCTGAGTGCTTTGCGTTCCCGCTGCCACCAGTTCAATGGCGCCTTCAATCTCCTGTGGCACAACTCGAAGCTTGTTGATGCCCAAAGCCGCGCGATCTACGCGGAAGCGGTTTCTGCCGCCTCGGGTGCTAGGTGCTCATTATGACCCTGACGCGTACGTTGCAGAGGTTAGAGCATCGAAGGTGGTTTGTGCTCGGTGGGATGGCGCTGTGGCTCGCCCTAGAGCTGGGCTATCGATTGTATGTATCGCCAGTTCATGGCTATTCGGGATTCGTTCTCGATCTGAGCGTCCTAAAGTATGTCGAAGCATGGTTGATCTATATCTTCCTTTTATTCTGGGCGCCTGCACAGTTGCAAAGGCCTTCCGATTACTTCATCAACTTCCTTCTCTTTGGGTTGGTGACGCCATTGCTGCTTTTCTATGGGTTTTCGGACCAGCCGAGGGAGCACCTGTATATCGTGCTCCTGGGCTATGCGTTGGTGGATATTTTTAGGCGCGGCCCTGTGCTCCGGCTTCCCGTTCTGCGCGAAGGTCCGTTTTTGGCGATATGGGCGATCGTGCTCGGAGCCATGGGTGTTTCGTTCTGGCTCTTCTGGTCCGGCGGGGTGGACTTCTTCAATCTCGATCTAACGGCAGTCTATGACTATCGACGCGAGGTAGGGGGGGTAATTAATGAAGGCTTGATGGGATATTTGAATACTTGGGCCTATAAAGTCTTCGGCCCGGCTTTGTTGGCCATCGCATTGTGGAAGCGACATTTCTGGCTGGCCGGGTTGGTGTTTGTCCTCCATGTTTACTGGTTTGGAGTCAGCTCGCACAAATCCGTTTTATTCTTTCCGTTCCTGGTGCTCTTCCTATGGGTCTGGTTTCGGCGTACGAGGGCCTTGAGTGTCGTCCCATTCGCGATGGCTGGAGTCGTGATTACTGTGCTACTGGTGTACTTGGTAGCCGATTATGGGCTCCCAGCTAGCATGTTCATACGTCGCGTGTTTTTCGTCATTGCAAACAACACTTTCTATTACTACGATTTCTTTTCGGACAACGAGCTGGTGTACTGGTCGAACTCGGTTCTCTCGGGGGTCTTGGAATATCCTTACGATTTGAACCCGGCCCGGTTGATCGGGGAGTCTCGGGGCACGGAGAGCCATGTCAACAATACGTTTCTGTCGACCGGGTACATGCACGCCGGTGTTTGGGGCATTGTTTTCTACGGAATCCTGGCGGGATTTATCTTTCGGCTTGTGGATAGTGTAAGTGCGTCGGGTGTGCCGATCTGGGTCGCAATCGCCGTACTCATTGTCCCAAGCCAGTCACTTCTGCTAAGCGCGGACCTTCCGACGGCTTTGCTTACGCACGGAATTGGGGTGGGGGTGCTGATACTTCTCTTACTTAGGTCAAGTAATAAGCCGCGGACCGGGAATGTATCAGCTTCGTCCCGCGACAAAGGATTGGTTCATGGTTGAGTATGGGAAAGACGGGGTGTCAGCTGTGCACTTCACTACGGTTCATACGCGGAGCGACACGCGGATCCGGGTGAAGGAGACGGCGTCGCTGGCGGAAGGTCTAGGCGCGGGCGTAGCCCTTTACGTCCAGGACGGCAAAGGGTCCGAGCGTGATGGGGTGTCGGGTGTCGCGGTCGTGGATACGGGGGCGCCGCCCAGGGGGCGTGCGAGCCGAATGGTGCTGGGCGCTTGGCGGATGTACCGCGCGGTGCGTTCGGCGCGGCCGCAGGTTGCGCATTTTCATGATCCGGAGCTGATACCGGTGGGGCTGGCGCTGAAGGCGTCGGGCATCAAGGTGGTGTACGACGTGCACGAGGACGTGCCCCGGCAGATCCTGGGCAAACACTGGATTTCGCCATGGTTGCGTCGGCCGGTCGCCTGGGCGACGGAGGCGTTCGAGTGGCTGGCGGGGCGGGCGTTCGATGGTATCGTTGCCGCCACACCGACCATCGCGCGGCGCTTTCCTGATCACAAGACCGTCACGGTGCAGAACTTCCCAATCCTGGGCGAGCTGGTGGCGCCGGACCCGGTGCCGTATGGGCAGCGGCCGCCGCATTTTGCCTATGTCGGTGGGATCACGGACATCCGTGGCTCGCGGGAGATGGTGGAGGCCATTGGCCAAGTGGCCGAGCCAGAGTGTCGGCTGCAACTGGCCGGTGGCTTCTCGCCCGCAACGCACGGCGATGAACTCGCAGGTTTGCCGGGCTGGGAACGCGTGGCGTTTCATGGCTGGGCGTCGCGCCCAGAGGTCGCATCGATCCTGGGGAACGTGAGGGCAGGTCTGGTGGTGCTGCATCCCACCAAAAACTACCCGGATGCCTACCCCGTGAAGATGTTCGAATACATGGCGGCGGGCCTGCCGGTGATCGCCTCGGACTTCCCCCTGTGGCGGGAGATCGTGGACGGCGCCGGTTGCGGCCTGCTGGTCGACCCGCAGGATTCGGCCGCGATTGCCCAGGCAATGGAGTGGCTGTTGGCCCACCCGGAAGAGGCCGAAGCTATGGGCCACCGCGGCCGCGAGGCAGTGGAGCGCCTGTACAACTGGGCCCCAGAGGCGGAGAAGCTCCTGGCCTTGTACGAGCGCCTGCTGCGCTAGTTTGTTTCCACGGATGGACTTAGATGAACACGGATGGTTGCAAAGTGTTCGCGGGAGGCCATGTGCAGCCCGGAATGCCGCAGGCCAGATTGAGTGACTTTTTCCTCTCGTGGGTGTGTTGTAGCAACCCAATGCGCCCCGGCGTGTTGGTGGTTGCTCGAGCCGCCGCGAAATAACCCGTGTTCATCCGTGCCAATCCGTGGCCCCTTGGTTTTCAGCCACGGAACCCACAGAAGAACACGGAAAGTTGCACATGGCGAAGACTGAAGGAGGCGAGTGTTTTCATCTCAGCGCCTTGTCCGTGTCGTTTTGTGTTTTTCCGTGGCCCATTAATCCATCAAGCGAATGATTCATGACCGAAGTGTTTACCATCGTCGGGGCGCGGCCCCAGTTCATCAAGGCGGCGCCGGTCTCGCGCGCGTTGGCCGCTGCGGGTATGCGCGAGCAGATCGTGCACACCGGCCAGCACTTCGATGTCGGGATGTCCGATGTGTTCTTTGACGAGCTCGGCATCCCTGCGCCAGCCCATCATCTGGGTGTGTCCGGTGGCGGCCATGGGGCGATGACCGGCGCGATGCTTCAGGCGCTCGAACCGCTGATGGAGCGCGAGGCGCCCGATTGGGTGCTGGTCTACGGTGATACGAACTCCACCTTGGCGGGTGCCCTGGCCGCGAGCAAGCTGCACATCCCCGTGGCGCACGTGGAGGCCGGGCTTCGCTCGTTCAACCGGCGGATGCCCGAGGAACAGAACCGGATTGTCACGGATCACCTTTCCGACCTGTTGTTGACGCCAACGGATGGGGCGACCCAGCGGCTGCGGGAGGAGGGCATCCCTGACGCGCGCATTGTGCAGGTAGGGGACGTGATGTTCGACGCCGCACTCTACTTTGCGGACCGCGCCGCCGAGCACAGCACAGTACTCGTACAGCATGAACTGGAGGCAGGCGCCTACATCCTGGCGACTGTCCACCGCGCCGACAATACCGACGACCCCGAGCGCCTGCGCGCGATCGTGGATGGTCTGGAGGCCGTGGCCGGGGGGCACCCGGTCATCTTGCCGCTACACCCGCGTACTCGCGCGGCTTTGCGGCGCCACGGGATCGCGCTTGCAAGGGTACGAGCCATTGACCCCGTGGGCTACCTGGACATGGTCGCCCTGGAGCGCCACGCGGCCCTCATTGCCACCGACTCCGGCGGCGTGCAGAAGGAGGCCTATTTCCACGGCGTCCCCTGCGTCACCCTGCGCGACGAGACCGAATGGACCGAGCTGGTCGACCTCGGCTGGAACCGCCTGGCTCCGCCCACTCGTGGCGATATCGCGTCCGAGATCCGCGCGGCCCTTGGCACCACCGGCCGCGACGGCCGCCCCTATGGCGACGGCCATGCCGCCGAACACATCGCGCGGGCGATTGCTAGCGTGCCTACCGCGAAGAACCGGTAACCAACAGACCGCCGCGAAAGTATCCATCCGACTGGATCCAGCCTGAATGCGCATCACCTACCTGCACCAGTACTTCAACACTCCGGAGATGTCCGGCGGCACACGCTCGTACGAGATGGCGCGGCGCTTGGTGGCCATGGGGCACGAAGTGAACATGGTCACCTCGTGGCGGGAGGAAGGCGGCGAGCGTGACTGGTACGAGACGGAAGAGGCGGGCATTCGGGTGCACTGGTTGCCGGTCCCGTATTCCAACCACATGAGTTACTCCGAGCGGATGCGTGCTTTCGTACGCTTTGCGTGGCAGGCGGCGCGCAAGGCGGCCTCGATCCCGGCGGACGTGGTGTTTGCCACGAGTACGCCACTGACGATCGCGTTACCGGGCGCCTATGCGGCGCGAAAGCAGAAGGTGCCGATGGTGTTTGAGGTGCGGGATCTCTGGCCCGAAGTCCCTATAGCGCTTGGCGTTCTGAATAATCCGATCGCCCAGAAAGCGGGGAGGTTGCTTGAGCGATTTGCCTATAACAAATCGGCACATGTTGTCGCATTGGCCCCTGGAATGCGCGACGGAGTATGTAATACAGGATACGATGGGAATAAGGTTTCAGTGATCCCAAATGGGGCGGATCTCGACAGCCTTGAGCCGGCTTTTGAGCCGCAATATAAAAATAATGAATCGTATTCGGAAAGGCGCGCGGGTTTGGTTGTTTACTGTGGAACGATCGGTCCAGCGAACGGAGTGGGCTATATTTGTCGCCTGGCTGAATCGATAAAGAGACAGTTTCCGGAGGATGAGACGGAATTCCTCGTCATCGGAGATGGGAAGTGTAGAAAAGAAGTTGAAATGGAAGCAGAAAAGCTCGGCGTTCTTGGGTCCAAAGTTAAATTTCTCGGGGCAGTTAGTAAGCGTCAGGTTTTTGAATGGCTCCAGCAATCGGACGTCACGATCATGACTTATGATGGCCCTGAGGTTCTCTATCGTGACTCAGTTTCGAACAAGTTTTTTGACTCAATCGCATGTGGTTGCCCTGTGGTATCGAATTTTGAAGGGTTTTCAACCATGACCGCTAAGGCTTATGGTGCAGGGATAATATTGCCACGGCAAGATCTTGAAGGGGCTGCGGCGACGCTTGTGGATTATCTTTCAGATAGGGTGGCGATGGATCGTGCGAGGGTGAACGCAGTTGGCTTGGCGACTGAGTGGTTTTCTCGCGACCGCTTGGCGGTTGCTTTGGAGACGGTGTTGCGTGGTGTCGTTGAGCGGAGAGCAGATCAGTTGCCGGTCGGTCTGGAGTTTGTTGGGCTTTGGGATGAAGTAAAAGGTGCAAGTTGACTGGATGAGCCCCCGATTTCAAAAGATCCCGGTGGATGGCCGGCGGTTGGGCGGTGCATTGAATAGCGAGCCAACATAGTGATCGAGTTCCTTGCGTACAGGTTGAAGGGGCGTTTTCCGGGGGCGTTTCGTTGGATCGAGGCGGCGGCCCGTGGGGTGACGGTGTTGCGTTACGGCCGTCGGCTCCGGCGCGCCAGCGCCGAGGCCGTGGTGCGAGGCACCGTGCGCGGGGAGGCGGCGGTGATGCGGCCACTGGGGCTCGAGGATCTTGACGCGTTGTACGAGTTTCTGGCGGCGCAACCGGAGGAACACCTGCGCTACTTTCGACCGCATGGGTTTGACCGGGCGGCGCTGCGGGCCGTGCTGGGTTCGGGGGCGTTCCTGACCTATGGCTTGTTCGTGGGCGATCGGCTCGCGGCATATGCCTTGTTGAAGGTGGCGCCAACCGGCTCGGCGTTCATCGGGCTACTGGTGGATCGAGCGTACACCGGCCTGGGCCTTGGGCGCTTCGCGGTTGGTTACCTGTATTGGCAGGCCTCGAAGGCGGGCCTGCGCGCGCGGTCGACGATCAGCCGCCACAACCCGGCATCGCTGCGTTCGCATGAGGCGGTGGCGAAATTCAAGATCGTGGCGGAGCTGCCGAACGACTATCTGCTGATCGAGTTCCCGCCAGCGCGGCCTGAAAAACCGGTGTTGGCTGTGGACCTTGCGGGGTCATGAGTCCTGTCGGTCAGGATTGTGGCCGGAATGGACGCGAAAGGCTGAGTGCAGCATGCCAGACGGTTTGACCACCACTGAGGCCGCGCTCAAGCGCGGCTTTGACATCCTAGGGGCAGTCGTTGGCCTGGCGCTGATGTTCTGGTTGATTGCGCTGGCGTGGTTGGCGGCGACGATCGACACGCGCGCGAACGGATTCTTTATTCAGCAGCGTGTGGGGCGCCATGGCCGAGTGTTCCGGGTGATCAAGATTCGCACGATGCGGGTGGGCACCGGGCGCGATACGATGGTCACGACGCGCAACGATCCGCGCATTACGCCGCTGGGGCGGTTCTTCCGTCGGGCGAAGATCGACGAGCTACCGCAGCTGATCAATGTGCTGTTGGGGCAGATGAGCTTTGTGGGGCCGCGGCCGGATGTGCCGGGGTATGCGGATGCGCTGGAGGGGGAGGATCGGGTGATCTTGACGGTGCGCCCGGGGATTACCGGGCCGGCCACGCTGAAATACCGCGACGAGGAGACGCTGCTGGCGGGGGTGGATGACCCGGAGCGCTACAACCGCGAGGTGATCTTCCCCGATAAGGTGCGGATCAATCGCGAGTATGTGCAGCAGTGGTCGTTACGGAAGGATCTTGGGTATATCTGGCGTACGGTATTTCGGTAGGGTCGAGGTTGGATTCTGCTGGCGCACCGCGGCGTCTGGGCGGCTTCGCTCCGCGTGCCGTGGTGAGCCAAGGCGATCATTCATCAGTTTTGTTGCAGTTCGCACGCGTAAGCGGTTCAGTCGCGGGCCGCAGGCGAGGCCATTGTGGCGGATCAATGTGAAGCCCCTGGGTCGCGATGCATCGCTCGACGAGTCTGGCTCGACGAGTCTGGCTCGATGGGATTCGCTCGACAGAGGGTAAAGGAGCGCATCGTGGTGAGAAGTGCCTGGCCGCAACACGAGGAGGACGAGCTGCAGGCGGTGCAGGCGGTGCTGAAGGCCGGCCGCGTGAACTATTGGAATGGCTCGGAAGGGCGTGAGTTCGAGCGCGAGTTCGCGGCGTTTCATGGGTTGGCGAACGGAATTGCCGTAGCGAATGGCACACTGGCGCTCGAGCTGGCGTTGCTGGCGCTGGGTGTGGGCGAGGGGGACGATGTGGTGGTGACGCCGCGGACGTTCCTGGCCTCGGCGTCGGCCATTGTGATGCGCGGGGCGCGGCCGGTATTTGCGGAGGTGGACCGCGACTCGGGCAACATCACGCCCGAGACGGTGCGCGCAGTGCTGACGCCGCGAACGCGTGCGGTGATCGCGGTGCATTTGGCCGGCTGGCCCTGCGATATGCGCGGGCTGCGGGCGCTGGCGGATGAGCGGGGGGTGTTCCTGATCGAGGACTGCGCGCAGGCGCACGGGGCCACGCTGGATGGGCAGCTGGTGGGGTCGTTTGGGGATGCGGCGGCGTTTTCCTTTTGTACCGATAAGATCATGTCCACCGGTGGCGAGGGCGGCCTGTTGCTGGTGCGTGACGAGGCGGTGTGGCGTCGCGCGTGGAGCTTCAAGGATCACGGCAAGGATTGGGATGCGGTGTATCACCGTGACCACGCGCCGGGCTTTCGCTGGTTGCATGAGTCATTTGGGACCAACTGGCGGCTGACCGAGATGCAGTCAGCCATTGGTCGGGCCCAGTTGCGCAAGCTGCCGCGGTGGCTTGCGCAGCGACGCGCCAATGCGCAGGTGCTGCTCAAGCGATTGTCCGGGCTCGAGGGTCTGCGGGTTCCCATGCCGCCGGGAAACATTGAGCACGCGTTCTATAAGTTTTATGCGTATGTCGAGCCGGAGGCGCTGGCTGAGGGTTGGGATCGCGATGCGGTGGTCGCCGCGATCCAGGCGAAGGGCGTGCCTTGCCTGCACGGCGGCTGTAGCGAGGTGTATCGGGAAAAGGCATTCGATGCCACGGATTTTCGACCGGCGTCGCGTTTGCCGGTGGCGCGTAAACTGGGCGATACCAGTGTGATGTTGTTGGTGGACCACACCCTGAGCGAGTCGGACATGCGCGCGGTGGCGCAGGCGGTCGAGCAGGTCATGCAGGCCGCCGTCGCGGCGTGATCGTCAGGCGCGCGGTCGAATTACGCTCGCCCGGAATTATCTGTTGATCTGATAATCTCGACTGAACTCGAAGGCCCGTGACGATTTCAGTCGCGTCTGCGAGGGCTTGCGCGACAGCGAATGCCAGCCGCAGCGTTGTGACGCGGTGCGGTCGTTGCGAGGGAATCTTTGTCTCGGCGTGACGCTTTTGGCCGTCCTGCTCGGTGCCGTCGCTTGGAGTGGTGTGCCCGCGCCGTTGAGTGCCGCCGGGCCGTTATTAATTGATGAGCAGATGCGCGCGCTGTGGTACCGAGATGCCCTACGGCCCTGAATTTGCAGACGCTCTTGCCATCGCGACGAAACAGGAATTCGTGCTTTGAAGTCGATAATAAATAGACTCGAGCGGCTTCTCAAACTTGAGCGATCTCACAAGCGCTGGATGATGGTCGGCGCCGATCTCGTCGCGCTTCCCTTCGCTCTTTGGAGTGCCTTTGCGCTGCGCTTGTCGACACTCTGGTCGGCGTCAATCGGTGACATACTGATTTGGTTGGCCCCGGTCGTTGCTTTGACTGGGGTTTTTCTGTTTGCGCGTTTAGGGCTCTATCGTGCCGTCGTCCGCTTCATGGGGGCGCGGGTGATCTGGACCGTGGCGACTGGCGTCGTCGCGCTCGCGCTGGTTTTGATGGCAACGGCCCACGTGCTGGACCTATGGTTGCCACGCACCGTGCCCGTGATTTTTGCGCTGGTTGCGTTTGTTTACGTCGCGGGTACGCGTTTCATCGTACGCAGCTGGATTCGTAATCAGGGGCGTCGGCGGTCGGGTCGTGAGGCTGTGGTGATTTTTGGTGCGGGCGCAGCGGGTGTTCAGTTGGCGTCAGCTCTCGATTCGAGTCAAGCTTTTCGCGTCGTCGCATTTATTGACGACGATCCGGGTAAACAGGGCACTTCGATCTTGGGCTTGCCTGTTTGGTCGCTGGAGAATTTGGCCGGTAAGATCGAGCGTTACGCGATCCGACGGATGATCCTGGCAGTGCCTTCCGCGACGAAGTCGGCTCGACGACGCATCCTCGATCGTGTCGAGGCGCTGCCGATCTATGTTCAAACGATACCGAGCATCGATGACCTAGCAGCCGGACGCGCGCGCGTCGCAGATGTACGCGATTTGACTCTCGATGAGTTGCTCGGTCGTGAGTCTGTACCCGCTGATCCTGTTTTGTTGGCTCGCGATATTCAGGGCAAGGGCGTTTTGATCACCGGCGCGGGCGGCTCCATTGGTTCTGAGATGGTGCGTGTCGTGGCCGAGCAGTCGCCACGCGTCATCGTGTTGTACGAGAGAAATGAGTTTGCACTCTATCGCGTGAGCCAGTCGCTGGAATCCATGCAGGCCGCTGGAACACTGAAGGCGGAGGTCATCTCGATGCTCGGCTCGGTGACGGACGAGCGCCGTTTGGCGGCAGTTTGTCTGCGCTACGGGATCGAGACCCTCTACCACGCCGCCGCGTATAAGCACGTGCCGCTGGTCGAAAGCAACATCGTCGAGGGTGCGCGCAACAATGTGCTGGGCACACTTGCGGTGTTGCGTGCGGGCGCTCGTACGGGTGTGACGCGTTTGGTGCTGATCAGCACGGATAAGGCGGTCCGGCCGACGAATGTCATGGGTGCGACCAAGCGCTTGGCGGAGATGCTGCTGCAGGTGTTCGCGACGGCGCGGGGCGCGTCAGCGCTGGATATCGAAGGGTCCCGGGGCGGCCGCGAGCCAGAGGCGCCGCGCCTGGTCGTCACCATGGTTCGCTTTGGCAATGTCTTGGGGAGTTCGGGCTCGGTGGTGCCGCGTTTTGATGCCCAGATCGCCGCGGGTGGTCCGGTGACGGTGACGCATCCCGAGATTACGCGCTTCTTCATGTCGATACGGGAGGCGGCGGCTTTGGTGATTCAGGCGGGCGCGACGGCCAAGGGCGGCGAGGTTTTTCTGCTCGATATGGGCGAGCCGATCAAGATTCTTGACCTGGCCAGGCAAATGATTCGGCTACATGGCAAGGACGTGCGTGCTCCGGGTTCCGAGCACGGTGTAGAGATCCGCTTTACCGGTTTACGCCCGGGCGAGAAGTTGTTCGAAGAGCTGTTGATCGACGGGCAATCTCGCCCGACCGCGCATCCGGCCATTTTCTGTGCGACCGAGCCGCTGCCGACGCCGGATCACATTCGCGAGGTGCTCGATCGATTGCAAAAGGGCATCAAGGCACAGGACGCGATGCAGGTTCTGGCGGCTCTGCGGCTCGGTGTGCCGGAGTTCAGCCCGGGGCGCGTGGTCGACTGGATGTGCTGCGACGACGCCGAGGCTGGCGCGGCGTCGAGCATGGATTTGGCGGCTCCGACCACGCATCGACCAGCCGCCGAAACGATCCCGCAAGAGGTGGGCTGACGGAGATCGCGCGCCGGATGTCGCAGCTGACCATCGAACCGCGTTGCGTTGGCGCCTCTTAGGTCGGATGCTACGCCTGCAGAGCGGGTGAGACTGGTTTGAGGCGATCCAAACGCTCGAATCTGGAGAGCGAGGGCGCAAACGTCGAACGATTTGCGATGTGCGACCTTCGACGCGAGGTTTGCTCGAGTGGAGCCGTGAATCGTGACGCGGCGGGCTTTTGCGCGGGTGGTGGAGACGGGCATCGGTGATCGCGGATGGCCCAAGCGGCGCGCCGGACCGACTCGGATGTGTCTGGTGTCGTGGATGATGGTGGCTCGGGGTCCGGGGTCTGGGATGCGGGGCCTGGTATGCGGGGTGTCGCGGCGATGGTGGTCTCGGAGACTCAGGCGACGCGTTTAGGCTCGCACGGGCCGTCTCAGGGTCGTTTCATGGTTGGTTGGGTGTCGTCGAGTTTGTAACCCTTGGTGATTGATTTTTGGTCGATCTTCGCTTGAGTTGTCGACGCGAAGGTCGAAGGCTGCGCCGTACTCAGCGCAGCAGAACGGCGACGAGAACGGCGCGACGTGATGGCGGATGCGATTTCGGTTTTCGCGTTCCCGGCGAGGGTCTGTTGATATTTTCGATGAGGAGCTGTGGTGAAGATTTTGGTGACGGGCGGGGCAGGTTTTATCGGGTCGGCCGTGGTGCGTATGCTTTTGCGCAGTACCGATCACGAGGTGGTCAATCTCGATGCGCTGACCTATGCCGGCAATCTCGCGTCACTCGACGAGGTCTTGCCCAGCTCGCGATATGCTTTCGAGCAGGTCGATTTGCGCGACCGCGACGCCCTGGACGAGGTGTTCGGGCGTCACGCACCTGATGCCTTGATGCATTTGGCCGCGGAGTCTCACGTCGATCGCTCGATCGCTGCGGCGACGGTTTTTATTGAGACCAACGTTCTCGGCACGTCGAATTTGCTGGAGGCGACGCGTCGATATTGGGCGGACTTACCCGAGAGTCGTCAGCAGACGTTTCGCTTTCATCATGTCTCGACGGACGAGGTGTTTGGCGATCTCGACGCCGATGCGCCGCCGTTCAATGAGTCGACGTCGTATGCGCCAAGCTCGCCCTATGCTGCGAGCAAGGCGGCGTCGGATCATTTGGTCAGGGCATGGGCGCGAACGTATGGCTTGCCAGTTGTGGTATCGAACTGCTCCAACAACTATGGGCCGTATCAGTTTCCGGAAAAATTGATCCCGCTCATGATTTTGCGGGCCGCTGCGGGCGAGCCCCTGCCTGTGTACGGCGATGGTCGGCAGATCCGGGACTGGTTGTTCGTCGACGATCATGCGCGGGCGCTGTTGACCGTGCTCGAGCGGGGCCATGTCGGGGAGACCTACCTCGTGGGTGGACATAACGAGCGCGACAACCTCGCCGTGGTCACAACGATTTGTGATCACCTCGATCGCCGCCTCGGGCTGCTGCCGTCGGGTCAGCCGCGTCGGACGCTGATCGGGTTTGTCAAGGATCGGCCGGGCCATGATCGCCGCTATGCCATCGATGCTCGGTTCATCGAGGCCCGTCTCGGTTGGCGTCCGCAGGAGACGTTCGAGTCGGGGCTTAAAAAAACGATCGAGTGGTATCTCGCTAATGAAGCATGGATCGAGGGCGTACGCTCGGGCGCCTACCGCGAGTGGATCGATCGGCAGTACGGTGAGTCGACGGATTGACGGTGCGCCGCATCGACAAGGCCGGTCGTATCGTGTCGAGCTGACGTGTGTCGCACGTGCAGGCGGACGCCATGAGTCTGAAATCGATGGGCGTCTCATTGGCTTTGACGAATTCCCGCCGGGGCGGGTGTGTCATGATTCGAGGCGCCGGTGACCGGTTTGTGGCCGATATCCATACGGCCGATCAGTGTCAGGCCGAACAAGGCGTGGCCAGTGAATGCGAGGATCGAAACGCATGACGAACGCAGAGCCAAGCGCATCCACGCGGCGTATCTTAGTCTTGGGTGCGCGCGGCCAGGTCGGTTGGGCGCTCGGTAGGACGTTGGCAACCCATGGAGCGTTGCACGCTTGGGATGTGACGACGCACGCCGAGGCCGACTTTCTCGATGCCGAGCGTCTTATGCGTGCAGTCGATGCGCTTGATCCGCATTGGGTGATCAACGCTGCGGCTTACACGGCCGTCGATCGGGCCGAGTCCGAGCCGGAACGAGCAGAAATCATCAATGCACAAATTCCGTCGCAACTGGCCGAGTGGTGCGCCGGGCGGGGCGCGCGATTTGTGCATTACTCGACGGATTATGTGTTTGATGGCAGCGGCGATGCCCCGCGTCGCGAGGGTGACCCCTGTGCGCCGTTGAATGTCTACGGCCGGACCAAGCTTTTGGGTGAGCAGGGCGCGCGCGCGAGCGGTGCCGAAGGCTGGATCTTGCGCACGAGCTGGGTGTTTTCTTCGTTTGGTCAGAACTTTGTGCGGACGGTATTGCGGTTGGCGACGAGTCGCGAGGATCTCGGCATCGTCGCCGATCAGATCGGGGCGCCGACCAGTGCGGAGTTGCTCGCGGAGATCACGGCTCGCCTGTTGAATGAGACTGAGCCGCAGGGCATGGAGCTGTTGCATTGCGTCGCTGCGGGCGAGACATCCTGGCATGGTCTGGCCAACGAAGTTCTTCGGGCCGCCCTGGCCGAGGGTTGGGCGCTCAAAGTGCGGCCCGAGGGCCTTCGCGCGCTCACTACTGCTGAGTACCCAACGCCTGCTCGGCGACCTTTGAATTCGCGCCTCGATACGTCACGTTTACAGGCGCGTTTGTCACTCGTTTTGCCTGACTGGCGCGACGGCGTGCGGCGAGCGGTGCACGAACTGAGTCCGCCGGAGCGCGCCTGAATCGAGGGCCCGGAGTCGACGCCGTGTAGGCTCAGGCTTCGTTTGGAACTCGGTTTCGTTTGGGAATGGCGTCGCGCGGTGTTGCCGGTGTTTGCGAGCGTCGATTGTGAACCGGGTCGCGTTGGGATTGCGTGCGTGGTGTTCGCCGTTCCGGTGCCAGTCATTCGCGGGTTCGGCTCGTCGAGCGCGCTGGGCGTTCGAGTTCAGGCGCGTTGTGTAGGCTTGG
Source organism: Thioalkalivibrionaceae bacterium (assembly GCA_046299415.1). Taxonomy (GTDB): domain Bacteria; phylum Pseudomonadota; class Gammaproteobacteria; order Ectothiorhodospirales; family Ectothiorhodospiraceae; genus JBKBII01. The sequence goes on from JBKBII010000004.1 coordinate 82,715, forward strand.
GGCTCGGCCTATCGGCGTCGTCGTAGCGCAACTCGGTGCGGTTTGTTTAGCAAACGCACGTCAGTCTCTCCGATGGATTGGGTGTTTAGGGTGAAGGATGATGGGTGACGAGATGTCCGCTGCAGGCGAAACCGGCTCGAGCGCTTTTGATCGTTGCGGCTTGATTTTGGCGGGCGGCTCCGGGACACGGCTCTATCCGGTGACATTGGCGACCTGCAAACAGTTATTGCCGGTCTACGACAAGCCGATGATCTATTACCCACTGTCGACGTTGATGCTTGCGGGGATTCGCGAGGTGTTGATCATCGCGACGCCGGATGACATGCCGCGGTTCGAGCGACTTTTGGGTGATGGCAGCCAGTGGGGGCTGCAGCTTGAGTACGCCGTGCAAACCGAGCCGCGCGGTTTGGCCGATGCGTACCGTGTGGGCGCTGGGTTTGTCGATGGCCGCGCGAGTGCGCTGGTGCTGGGCGATAACCTGTTCTACGGCCATGACTTGTCGCGGCAGCTCAAGCGGGCGGCGTCACGCGATGGGGCCACGGTGTTTGCTTATCCGGTGCACGATCCCGAGCGCTATGGCGTGGTCAGCTTTGATGCCGAGGGCCGCGCGCTGGACATCGTGGAAAAGCCGCAAAATCCTACGTCGCGCTACGCCGTTACAGGGCTCTATTTTTTTGACGCCGATGTCGTTGAGATTGCGGCGTCGATATCGCCATCGAATCGCGGTGAACTCGAGATCACGGACGTCAATCGTGTCTATCTCGAGCGTGGCCGTTTGTCGGTCGAGCGGTTCGGACGCGGGATGGCGTGGCTGGACACCGGGACTCACGAGTCGCTACTCGAGGCCGGGACATTCATCGAGACGATCGAGCGCCGTCAGGGATTGAAGGTGGCCTGCCCAGAGGAAATCGCCTGGCGCAGTGGTTGGATCGACGATGCACAGTTGGCCGAGATGGCGGCGGCTTTGAGCAAGACCGGCTACGGCACCTATTTGCGCCAGCTTCTGGATCGCCCGACGTTCGACGATATCACTGGGTGATTGCCGCCTTTGGCTCGGCGGTGATTCGAGTCGATGACGTCGTTGCACACACGCGATCCGACTGGATGTCTTTCTGACTTGAATCAGGCGCGTGGTCGGGCGGTGGGGTGTGTTGATTGAGGAGGGCTCATGCAGATCATCGAGACGGCGATTACAGACGTAAAAATCATTGAGCCGCGTGTGTTTCGTGATGCGCGCGGTTTTTTTCACGAGAACTGGAATGTCGAGCGCTTTGCCGCGATTGGCCTTGATCTGGTCTTTGTGCAGGACAATCATTCTCGCTCGGGTCGTCACACGCTGCGTGGTTTGCACTATCAGCACCAGTATCCGCAGGGCAAGCTGGTGCGTGTGGTGCGGGGGGCGGTGTTCGATGTGGCGGTCGATATGCGCCGTTCGTCGCCAACCTTCGGTCGCTGGGTCGGCGTGGTGCTGGATGACGAGCAGTGCCGCCAGTTGTGGGTGCCGCCGGGCTTTGCGCATGGTTTTTTGACGCTAAGCGAAACGGCCGATTTCGTTTACAAGTGCACCGACTTTTATCATCCGGAGGATGAGCACACGATCCGCTGGGACGATGCCGAGATCGGTATCGAGTGGCCGATCGCCGACCCGAGCGAGATTCAGGTGTCTGCGAAAGACGCTGCAGGTATCGCGTTTGCGGGCGCTGTGACGTTTTGATGCGCGTTGATGCGCGTCAGTTTGGAATGGGTATCCGGCTTCTGTGTGGCGCGGTCTGACCGAGCGTCGGTTCGGGCGCCCAACGGTTTTATCCGCTTTATCCGCTTCTGCCGCCGCCGCTTGGCGCTGCGTTTCTCGATTCTGTGTTGTCGCGGCGGATCTGAACTGGGGCTGCAGGCGCGCGGGTGGCTCTCGAGCGGACGTTATTTGCGCACTCGCGAGGCGGTGATGATCCTTTTGATTGGCCGCGAGGCTGCGCCGGACTCGAGTGGGCTCGCGCCGAACGGGCTCGGCTCGGGCCGGCATTGAGGGGCTTGGTGCAGCCTGCGGTACCGCGATGTGGTGGGCCCAGCAGGACTTGAACCTGCGACCTACCGATTATGAGTCGGCAGCTCTGACCAACTGAGCTATGGGCCCGGGACGCGATAGTGTGCCAGAGGTCGCGGCTGCGGTGGGTTGTGTTTTCGGGCGCGACACCTCATATCCGGAACTTGATCGTCGTGAGAGGGCCACGCGACGCCGCACGCCCGCGATCTTGCGCGGATTGTTTCCGGGGTAGTCGATGCACTCGCGTAGCCCGAATGTCGGAGCGCGTCGCCGTCTGTGTTTGATGGGGGTTGATGATGATTCATGTGTGTCCACATTGCCTAAGCTTGAATCGGGTGCCCGAAGGTCGGCAGCTGGACGCTGCAAAATGCGGCCAGTGCAAGCAGCCGCTGCTGGTTGGACGGCCGATCGAGGTCGATGGTGCGGGTTTGGCGCGATTCATCGAGAAGCACGAGGGACCTGTGGTGGTGGATTTTTGGGCGCCCTGGTGTGGGCCATGCCGGACGTTCGCGCCGACTTTTGCGCAGGCGGCAGCGCGCTTCGAGGCCTCTGCGCGATTCTTAAAACTGAATACCGAGGCTGCGCAGGATGCGGCGCAACGCTTTTCGATCCGTTCGATCCCGACGTTGGCCGTGTTTCGTGGTGGGCGTGAGGTGGCGCGGGTTGCTGGCGCTTTGCCGGGTGCGCAGTTCGAGCAGTGGTTACGTCAATCCTTGGCCGGGTGACGCTGCGGCCTCGCGGCTTCAGGCCGTCGTTAGCTGCTTTAGGCCATCGGATGTGGGGCGCTATCGTTAAAGCGTCGATCAGTCCGCTTGTCGCATTGGTATCGATGGAGATTGGTGGCTGGTACGCTGGTCACTGATCAGCTGATTTGGGGGCGGTTTTGGCTCCGTTTTCGAAATGGGCTTCCGTCGTGTTGGCTGCCGTGGCCGGGACCGCGAGTGTGTCGGGTGTCGTGTTGGCCGTCATGGTGTACACCCCGCTGTGGATGGATGCGGCTTGCGGCTTTCATGGCCGCTGCGAGGCGTTCGGTCGAGACGAGGCGCGCGAGCACATTTTTGAGCTCGCGGCGTTTTTTCGCCATCAGGGCACGCTCGACGGGCGCTGGACAGCCAAGGAAATCGCACATTTGAGTGAGGTTCGCGGTTTCTACGATGTGCTGTTTTTGGCTTGGCCCCTGGTTGTGGTGTTGATGCTTGTGACCCTGCGCCGAGCGCGCGCCCGGGCCGTGGCGGTGACCGTTGCGGCGTTGACACTGGCGGCGGCGGCGCTTTTGCCGGCGTTCGGCTATGTGTGGGATGAGGTTTTCCACGCGTTGATGTTTGATAACGATTGGTGGAAGAACACCCGTGCGGACGTGTCGTGGTGGATTTTACCGAATCAATTTTTCTTTGCGACGGTCGTCGCGTTTTTGCTGACGTGGAGTGCGATGGCCGCGTTGCTGTGGGTGTGGGGTTCGGGCGAAGCGGGGCTTGACGAACGTGGATAGGGTCACCCGCGGGCTGTGCGGAGTCCGAGTCAACGCTGAATCGAGGATGTGCACGATTCGAGACCGTGTCGGTGACGGTGTGTCGGGCGCGCGCAGCGACTTGTTCGAACAGGCCGCGTAGATGGACGCCTCGGGTGATTCTCCGAGCGCTGAAACGATGGCGGTTATTCGCAGAATTCGAGGGCGATCATGATGCGGGTGGCCGTGCTGGGTACGGGTTTGATGGGGGCGCCGCTCGCGCAACGGGCTTTGGCGGCTGGTCTCGCGGTGGCGGTGTGGAACCGGACGCCCGAGCGCGCCGAGGGGCTGGTCGGAATGGGCGCCGTGTGCGCGGCGACGCCGGCCGAGGCGATTGCGGATGCTGAAATCGTGCTGTGCATGCTCGCCGATGCAGTAGCCCTGAATGATGTGCTGGATCAGATTTTTGCGAGTTGCGGCTCTGGATCGCGGACGGGCGCGCAGGTGTTCGATGGCAAAGTCTGCGTGCAGATGGGCACGATCGCGCCATCCGAGAGTCGGGCTTTGGCGGCGCGGGTACGAGCGGCCGGCGGCGACTATGTCGAGGCGCCCGTGCTAGGGTCGATTCCCGAGGCTCGCAGCGGTCGATTGATTGTGATGGTCGGTGCTGATGATGAGGCGCCCTTTGAGCGGGTACAGCCTCTGTTGAGGTGTTTCGGTGAGGATCCGACCTGGGCGGGGGCGATTGGGCAGGCGGCGGCGATGAAGCTCGCTTTCAATCAACTGATCGCATCGTTGACGCAGGCGTTTGCGTTGTCGCGGGCGTATCTCGAGGCAGAGTCGGTCCCACTCGACGATTTCATGCCCCTGCTCCGCGCATCGGCGTTGTATGCGCCGACTTTCGACAAAAAACTTGAGCGGATGCAGCAGCGCGATTTCAGCCGGCCCAATTTTCCACTCAAACATTTGCTGAAAGATGTTCGCCTGTTCGAGCAAGCGGCCAGTGAGACCGGGGTCGATGCAGACTGTCTGGCGCCGGTGGCTGCGCACATCAAGCGTGTTATCGCGGCTGGACACGGCGATGACGACTATTCGGCGTTGTCATTGCAACTGCAACGTTGAGGTGGGATCCGTTGGATCTCGGGACGGGCGGGTTCGTATGCGCTTCACGCAGGGCGTTGCGAGACTGGATTCAGTGGCCCGGGTTTGACGAAGCTGAACGCTTGAGTTTGGGGGTTGAGAGGGCTGGCCAAGGTTTCTGCGCCGTGATCGGCTGCGGCTGATGGGACTCGATCTCACGGCTGCGACGGCCATCATGGGTGCGCGAGTGATGTGCGGGCGTATGCGGATCGGGCGTGCACAGGCTGAGTGGGTCAGTGATGCGTGCACGATGAGTCTGTTTGTGATCGGTTTTTGTCAAAGAGGTCAATATGTTCGATCAGTTGTCAGAACGTTTGCAGGGTGCCGTCAAGCGATTGAAAGGGCAGGCGCGACTGACGGATGAGAACGTCGCCGACGCATTGCGCGACGTGCGAATGGCGCTGCTCGAGGCGGATGTGGCGTTGCCGGTGGTGCGCGAATTCATTGCGCAGGTGCGCGAGCGCGCCAGGGGTCAGGAGGTCATCGGATCGCTGACGCCGGGGCAGGCGCTGATCAAGGTCGTGCACGATGAGCTCACGCGTGTGATGGGCGGTGGCACGGCCACGCTGAATTTGCGCGCCAAGCCTCCAGTGGTGATGTTGGTGGCTGGTCTGCAGGGTGCGGGCAAGACGACGACGGTGGCGAAGCTTGCACGGCGATTGCGCGAGCAGGAGAAGAAGCGTGTCGCTGTGGTGTCGGTCGACGTGTACCGCCCGGCGGCGATTCGGCAGTTGGAGACGCTTGCGCAGCAGGTCGATGTGGCGTTTTTTGATACTGATCCGGCGCAGGCGCCGGTGGCGCTGGCCGAGGCGGCGGTGGCGCGCGCGCGGCGCGAGGGGATCGATGTGTTGTTGGTCGACAGCGCGGGTCGCTTGGCGATCGACGAAGCGATGATGACCGAGATCAAGGCCGTACACGCGGCGATTTCTCCGGTCGAGACCCTGTTTGTCGTTGATGCGATGACCGGTCAGGACGCGGCCAACACGGCGAAGGCGTTTCATGAGGCGCTGCCGTTGACCGGCGTGGTGTTGACCAAGACAGATGGCGATGCGCGCGGTGGCGCGGCGTTGTCAGTGCGGCACGTGACGGGTGCGCCGATCAAGTTTCTCGGTGTCGGCGAGAAGAATGATGCGCTCGAGGCGTTCCATCCTGAGCGCATCGTTTCGCGGATGCTCGGGATGGGCGATGTGCTGTCTCTGGTTGAGGAGGCGACGCGGCAGGTCGACGAGCAGAAAGCGCGCAAGCTGGCGACCAAGATCAGAAAGGGCCGGCTGTTTGACATGAATGACTTGCACGATCAACTGAGTCAGATGGAGAAGATGGGCGGACTTTCAAATCTGATCGACAAGCTGCCCGGTAATATGGCGTCGAAGTTGAACGCCCAGCAGGCCGACGCGGGACAGCGGGAAATGCGCCGCATGGTTGCGATCATTCGCTCGATGACGCCGGCCGAGCGCGCGAAGCCCGAGTTGATCAATGGGTCTCGTAAGCGCCGTATTGCGGCGGGCTCGGGGGTGCAGATTCAGGACGTGAATCGATTGCTGAAGCAGCACACGATGATGGCCAAGACGATGAAGAAAGTCGGCAAGGGCGGCGGCATGGCCAATATGATGCGCGGTTTGGCGGGCAAGTTTCCGGGCGGTGGTTTCGGTGGCCCGGGAGGGATGCCTGGCGGTGGTCTGCCGTTTCGCTAGTCGTTGCTGAAGCTGTGCGCCTTTGATCATCGTGACTTCATTCGAGGGCGCGTGTCCCCGGGGCGTGATGTCTGTGGGCGTGGTTTTCTGTTTGGGCCTCGCGCGGCGCGCCTGATGCTCGCGGACGCGCGAACACGGTGATGGATGATCCACTCGGGCTGGACCCAGTCGGGCTAGGCGCCGTTCCGGGAGGTGTCGCGATGATCGCCGGCGGTTCGCGCGGTTGGCCACGAATCGGGTTTGTGGGCGCAGCGTGATCGCCTGCCGAGTCCATGCGTTGCAGGGTCCGTCGGCGGGTGTGCGGCGGGGCCGGCTGGTTCAGCGTCTGGCTGCGCGGGGGCGTGCGGAATGCGGTGAGCGTCGCTCCGGGCGTGCTTTCAGTAGTGCGCTTTGAACAGGGCAATCGCGGGTGTGAGCGCGGTGCGCCAAGTGGTTTCGAGCGCGGGATTCCATTGGGGGTCGCATTCGGCGAGTGTGGCGATCCAGCAGTCGAGCCAAATGTCGTAGAACTCGCCAGCGACGGGTACGCGGCCGTGGCGGCTGTGAACGTCGGCCATGCGAGCCATTGTCGATGTCACGAAGCTCTCGCCTTCAGCGTAGCTGAGAGCTGTACCAATCGCTTGGCCGAGGGCGCGACGCTGACGCGTCATGTCAACGCCTTCAAATAGTGGTGGTATGCGGGGATCGGCCGAGAATAGGCGTTGATAGAAGCGATCCGTGAGTTGGCCGGAGCGCTGAGCACGTCCGAAGCAGGCGTGTAGTGCTGAGTAATTGGGCATGGCGTGATGGGTGATTCTGCTGGTTGGTATCGGGTTTCGACAGTGGTCGATCGTGTCTCAGGCCATCGCGGTTTGGTACGTTTACTATCGTCGCAGCCATTGTTGCAGCAATTGCTGCGACGATCGATCCGTTGAGTGAGCCGACGAGTCAATCGGCGCGGGGTTGGCGCGGGATCTCAGTTTCGTTGTGATCGGGCCGCGGGTCGTAGTCGGTCGGTGGGACGTGGCGCGTCCTTGCGCCGGAGTCTGTTTCGCTGGCGCTTGTGGTGACGCGTTGACGGGTGTCGTCGCGCGCATTTTGCGGTTCTCGATCAGGCAGGGCGTCGCGCCGAGGCACGTGTGCGAGCAGGCGGCCTGCGTGATCTTCGAGGCGCGCGAGCGTGGGTTCGTCGGCAAGCGCTTGGCAGCCGTCGGCGAGGTGGTGATAGAGATCGCGGTAGGCTCCCGCCATGTTGGCAAATAGCTGTGAACTGCGGTCGAAGTGTTGGTGGACCGATTGCTTGTAGTGATTGAGTTCGGCCATGCGTCGCGAGAGCTCTGATTCGAGCTCTTCGATCAGTTTTCGATCCTCGGAAGTGCTGCGACCGACCCAAAAACCGCCGATTCCGGCGAGGACCACCGCGAGTATCGTGAGCGCGATCCAGAGTAAGGTTGCATCTTCCACAGGCGTCTTCCAATTGATTCGCAGTCGATTCGGTTGAGTAGGCTGAAAACGGCTGGCGGCGGGTAGCCGAGTGCAAGCTAGAGCCCTGCAAGGCCGGGCGAGTGATTGCGATCGGCACCAGACGGCGCGAGCGAGACAGCGCGTTCCGGTTGACCAGAGTATGCGTGGGTCTTGCTTGGGGCAACCGGTCGACTCGCGTGAGCGGGCACTGAGACCGGAAAGCGCCGAGTCCATCGTCGCACGGGCCTTGGCGCGTATGGCGTCGTGCGCGTGCCGTCGTCGGATCGCTCGGCCCAGAGTTGGGCGGAGTTGGGGGGAGTTTGGTGGTGTGCCCGCTTCTAGCATGCCTGACGCTCTGTCGCGCGCTTCGCTCGAGTATTTCGCTCGCGTATTGCGGGCGCACTCTGTTGATGCTCGACTTGTCATCCGAGCAGCGAGCGTGGTTGATTCGGTTCGAGGTCCGCTCATTCTGGCGCGATGAATTCATTGGCCGCGATGGCACTGTGTCCGCTGAACATGGCGGTGGCGCCGGTGGACGTCGCCTGACGGAGAGTCCGGGGAATCGATCGGCGACGCACCGAGCCCGATGACGCACCGAGACGGGATGCCTGCGATCGATTTCGTTGGCGACTGGGTATGTGAAGGCGGCTGTGTTTAGACACGCAATCTGAACTCGAGCCTAGCGAGATTGCATTGGGTGGGTACGAGGCGCGGGCGCTTTGGTTGGGAATGGGGTCGGCCTTGAGGCTTGTGGGCGATGCTGATCGAGGCGAGTTGCGAAGGACGATCGGGGCTGTGCCATTCGGAGGCGTCGCGCAAGTGCGGGCGCGGGAGGGGCGACGGCCTGACCCGGGTGTTCTACCTGGGCGTTCTGCCTGGGTTTCGAGACGATGCGCATTACGGTGGCAGCGTCACCGTTCACTCGAGTCCGGCGCGGGTGGGGGTTTGTCGAACGCGTGGATGGCCCTGATGCTGGGCGCGTGATGCGCTGACCATGATGGCGTGGTTGTTAAAGACTGACCGCTGGGGCGCGCCCGGGCCGGTGGCGGTTTTCGTCGAGCTGCGTGTGCCGCGGCCGAGCGCGGTACTCGAGGTCTTGATCGGGTTTTTGGTGATTCGTAGTGATGAAGGAGGGCGCGACGATGGCGATGATCGATCCATTGATGACCGGTGCGGGGATGGGCCATTTTGATCGTCGTGATCAGATTCGGCGGGCGCACGCGAGTTTGATGCACATGGTGGTGCAGGCGACCACTGATGCGACGGTGCGCGCCGAGCTCGATCCGATTCTGGATCAGGCGCTGACGGCCGGTTGGTCGGCTTTGGTCCCTGTTTTGCGACGCATTGTGGCAGGTGAGCGTTCGGAGACGCTGTTGTCTGGTCTTGATGAGGAGGACACGGTGATCGTTGAGTCGATTCTCGCCGGTTTGCAGAATCCAGCGACCTTACCCGACCCGGATGCGCCGGCCGATGCGTCTCAGGCGGCGCCGGGACTCGCGCAAATGATCCATGCAGCCGCACGAGGTGATGCGCAGGCGCTGTTTTGGGTCAGTCAGATGGCGGAGCAGATGCAGCGCGCGGGTGGTGATATGCGGCGGCTCGGCGGTCAGATGAAGCGCCTGGTCGATGGAGTGCGTGATCCTGACGTGCTGTGCCGCGGGATGTCGGCGGAGGGTGAGTCGTTGATGCTCGCCTTGCTCGGCGAGCTGGGCCGATTGGAGCGCCATTGATCCAAAGAGCGCGATCGCGCCTTTCTTTGACGCGCTGCGTTGACCGTTCCTGTCTCGCTTGATGGTCGCTGGCCTGCGGCTGTCGTGGTGGCGTTGATTCAGATGCGCCGACGTTCTCGGGTTTCCCGCTCGGTGAAGCGGGTCTTTGCGGCTGTGTGATGCGTGAGGACTGCGAGGCGCTGGATGCTTTCGCGTGTGCCAATGCGGAATCACTCGTTGCGAGAATCATCGCGCTGAGGTGTCTTTGACGTCGGAGGGTTGCTGAAGAGGGGGGGCACGCTGCAAGGAGGCTGCGATTGAGCGACGGCGCAAGGTGCTTGCCGCGTGGCGACCGGGTTATAACCATCCGTTAGGTGGGTGAGCGAATGTTCCGCGGCGGGCCGAGGCCTGCGCGCTGAAAGTCAATTTGTGTTGCTCAGGATTTGCGCGCGTCGCTTGCACGTGGTTTTGCGACACAGGCGGCGGTTTCCTTGCCGTTTGCCCCGGAGGTTTGGTCAGACCGTTGAATCCGCTACACTCGGCGACCGTTTTGCGAGGCTCAATCGGGTCAGCTGATGGGGTGCCGGGTGGCAGCGATGGCCAACGTCGCTATGATTTTCGGTTACACGTCTTGTCCGAGCGCTGTTGGCGATGCCTGTTGGCGAGATTTGTGCGGTCATCGGGTGTTGTCTGGCTGTGTTGTCGTCGTGTAGACGGTCGCAGTGAGACGTGATCAGCGCGGGCTTGAAGGACGCGGTGATGGAGTCGGGTTGATCGGCGTTTGGATGGGCGGCTCACTAGAAACTGGGATCGAGCGAAGTGGCCGAGTCGGTGTTGCTGCCTTGTCGAGATGAGGCGCTGTGGTCGATACGTTCGTGTGCGTCGGCAGAACGTCGAGCGTATCGGGATGGGCCGGAGTCGACCGCCGAGGGTGCGCCGACCGCTGTCGGATGCGCGGCGCATGCGGGCCTCGGGATTACGCAGGAACCGCGGCCCAAGCTCGGCGAGTGACGACCTCGACTTGCCGCGGGCCCGCCTGAGTGGCGCCGTTCCGGCGCGATCGAGCGGCTCATGAATCGATAAACCGGCCAGGTGTTGTCTCTGGCCTGATGGATGGCCCGATGAGTGGCCTGATGAATCAATTAGGAGCGGGACCTATGACCGTACGAATTTCGGTTGCGTGTGAACGCGCCGATGGAGAAAAACGGGTCGCACTGGATCCAGTGGTCGCGACGAAGCTCGCTGCGCTCGGTGCTCGTGTGCAGATGGAACACGGTGCGGGTCTTGAGGCCCGTTTTCCGGATGCGGCGTATGAAGGGGTTTCGTTTTTTGATCGTGATGCGCTGCTGGTCGCGACGGATCTGTTGCTGACGGTGGCTCCACCCGGGGTGGGCGACGTCGAGCGCCTGCCTGAGGGCGCGACGGTCATAGGCTTTTTCCACGCGCACCGAAATCCGGCACTCGTTCAAGCGCTGAACGCGCGGCGGATCACCAGTTTTGCCATGGAGTTGGTGCCGCGGATCTCGCGGGCACAAAGCATGGATGCGCTGTCGTCGCAGGCCGCCGTGGCGGGCTATAAGGCTGCCATCATGGGCGCTGATCTGGCGTGCCGGTTTTTCCCGATGTTGACGACCGCCGCGGGGACGATTCGCCCCAGCAAGGTGATCGTGTTGGGGGCCGGAGTTGCGGGTTTGCAGGCGATCGCGACGGCGCGCCGTCTCGGCGCCGTGGTCGAGGCCTACGACGTGCGCTCGGCGACCAAGGAGCAGGTGGAGTCTCTGGGGGCCAAGTTCCTCGATTTGGGGGTTTCGGCCGAAGGTGAGGGCGGTTACGCACGGGAGTTGACGGCCGATGAGCGCGAGCGTCAGCAGGAGGCACTTGCGGGTTTTATCGCCAAGGCCGATGTGTTGATCACGACGGCTGCGATCCCTGGGCGCCCGAGTCCGAAGTTGGTTCCGGAGTCGATGGTTCGCGGCATGAAACCGGGCGCGGTGATCATTGATTTGGCGGCTGAGGGCGGTGGCAACTGTGAATTGACGCGCGCAGGGGAGACGGTCGTCGCTCACGACGTGGTGATTCACGGCCCGTTGAACGTGCCGTCACAGGTCGCTTTGCATGCGTCCGAGATGTACGCGAAGAACTTGTTGAACTTCCTGCAGCCTTGGATCAAGGACGGAGAACTGGTGTTCGATTTTGATGACGAGGTCGTTGCCAAAAGTTGCCTGACTCGTGACGGCGAGACGGTTCACGGGCCGACTCGTGAACAGATCGGCTCGACCGCGGCGAGCGCATAAGGAGCATTCCATGATCGAGATCGAAGGATTTGTCGCGTTGTACATCTTCATGCTCGCTGCGTTTACCGGCTACGAAATCATTTCGAAGGTGCCGGTGATTCTGCATACGCCGCTGATGTCGGGTTCGAATTTCGTCCACGGCATCGTGCTGGTCGGGACGATGGTGGCACTCGGTCACGCGCAGACGCCGCTGGAGCAGTTCATCGGCTTTGTCGCTGTGGTACTGGCCGCGGGTAACGCGGTGGGCGGCTATGTGGTCACTGAGCGCATGCTCGAGATGTTCAAGTCGAGTCAGGGGGCGAAATAATGGCGAGTTACGAAATGGCCCCGGGAATCGGCCTGTTGATCAATACGGCGTATTTGGCTGCGGCGATCTTGTTCATCGTCGGCCTCAAGCAGATGACGTCACCGACGACCGCTCGGCGCGGGATCGTTTGGGCGGGCATTGGCATGGTGGTCGCGACGTTAGTGACCTTCGTTCATCCAGAAGTCTCGGGTGCGGTCAACTACGTTTTGATCATTCTGGGTATCGGCATTGGTGGCGCGTTGGCGTGGTGGAGCGGCAAGAAGGTCGCGATGACCGATATGCCGCAGATGATCGCGTTGTACAACGGTATGGGTGGCGGCGCGGCGGCCGGCATCGGGTTGATCTATCTGCTGCAGATGGGTGCCGGTTACGAGGCGATGGCGGCCGCCCGAGATCTTGCGGAACAGCTTGGCGTCGAACTCGCCAACGCGGATCGCACGTCGACGATCATCGCGGTGGTGGGGACGCTGATCGGTACGGTCGCGTTTTCCGGGTCGCTGGTTGCGTTCGCCAAGCTGCAGGGCTTGATGAAAAAGACACTGACGTTCCCCGGGCAGCAGTTTGCGAATCTGGCCGTGTTTGCGGTGACTGTGTTGCTCGGTGCCTGGATTGCGTTGTCGGGTGGCGGCTTCCCGGCCTGGGCGTTGATCGTATTTTTCCTGCTCGCGCTGCTGTTTGGGGTGATGATGACACTCCCGATCGGCGGTGCCGACATGCCGGTCGTGATTTCGCTGTACAACGCGTTTACGGGCTTGGCCGTGGGCCTGAAGGGGGTCGTGCTCGATAACCCGGCGTTGATGATCGCGGGTGTCGTCGTCGGTGCCGCCGGTATGCTGCTGACGCAGTTGATGGCGAAGGCGATGAATCGGCCGATCTCGGGTGTGCTGTTCAGTCAGTTTGGCGCGTCGAGTGGGGCGGGTGATGGCGATGAGGTCACGGGCTCAATGAAGGAGATCGAGGCCAACGACGCCGGCATTCTGATGGCTTTCGCGTCCAAGGTAATCGTTGTTCCGGGCTATGGCATGGCCGTGGCTCAGGCGCAGCATAAGGTGTGGGAGTTGACGCAGTTGCTGCATGAGCGTGGTGTGACGGTGAAGTTTGCGATTCATCCGGTCGCGGGGCGGATGCCGGGCCATATGAACGTGTTGTTGGCCGAGGCCGGCGTGCCCTACGACATCATCTATGACCTTGATGAGATCAATTCGGAGTTCAAGACTGCGGATGTGGCGGTGGTCATCGGCGCGAACGACGTCGTCAATCCGGTGGCGCGGACAAACCCCGACAGTCCGATCTATGGCATGCCGATTCTCAACGCTGATGAGTCCAAGAACGTGATCGTGATCAAGCGCGGCCGTGGCGCGGGCTTCTCGGGTATCGAGAATCATCTGTTCTACGCCGACAACACGCGGATGTTGTACGGCGATGGACAGAAGGCGGTGGCTGAGCTGATTTCGGCGGTCAAGTCGCTCGGCTGATTCGCTCGTCTTGTCGCGGCCTGGTGGCTGCGAGCGCTGAATGAAAGCCCGGATGTTGTCATCCGGGCTTTTTTAATGCGGCATTCGCCTTGGGTGTCTGATGGGCGGCGTCGGATGTTTGACTGAAGCTGGCGATCAAAAGTCATGGCCGATACAGGCCCGGTCACCGTCTTTGTGTCGTGACTGTGTGTGTCGCCGCTGATTCGGTGTCGACGTCACTGGTGGTCGTCATCGGCCTGAGCCCGCCGTGACGGTTTGTGATGCCGAGCCTGTGATCTTGGGTCTCTCGTTGCCGGAGCGCCTGATCAAGCACCGTCGAATCAGCCGGCAGTGATCGCTGGATTGTGGCTCTCAGGAGTGGGCGAAACGCGAAGGCGCCGCCAGTGGGATGATGCGCAAGGCGTTTGGCAGGCAACGGTCGGGACTTTACGAGCCGTTAGGCAGCAGAGTGCGCACTGCGCAAGTCCGTGCCGTATTCAGCGTTTTCCCGGATGTGTTGGGCTTGCGCGATGGGCCGATGCGGTGCCTGATTGGGCGTTGATTGCGGTAATGCGGGGGCGGCGATGGACAGGTGGATGGTGTTGGGCTTCATCGCGCTGTTGCTGACGCTGGGCGCGGTGTTGGGTTGGGTGGCGTTTGGGCTGGTGCTGGGCGCACGGCGGCGCCTCGCGGCGCTCGAGCACGAATGGCATCGACTGCGCCTCGGCGTTGTGGTGCCGACGGTTTCCACGAGCGGGTACGAGGCGCGAGGAGCCGGTGATCGGCGTTCCGGCGGGCAGGGTGACGCCGTCGCTGATGAGTCGCCCGTTGGGCAGCGTTCCGCGTCTTCAGTCGCGACCGGTGTATCAACCGGCCTACCGCCCGAGTCCTCGACAACGGCTTCGACAGCGGCAAAAGTCGATGCGTCTGAGGCGGGCGCGGTTGAGTCGGTCGATTCGCATCCGGGCGCTCCGGCTCTGGTCATGCCCAGCGCGGCGACTCGTTCGCGCGCCGTATCCCGTCGTCGAGTCGATGCGACTTTGCAAGGTGGCTGGTGGTCGGCGTTGCGCAGGCGATGGGTCGAGGCGTTGGCGGCAGCGAGTTTGTTGCTGGCTGCGTTGTGGTCGGCGCGGCTTGCGCTCGAGCAACAGTGGATCGGGCCGGTAACGCAGGTCGTGATCGGATCGGTGGTGGGTTTTGCGCTGCACGTCGTGGCGCTGCGCGGGCGTGCGCGTATTCCGGAGGCGTCGGTCGCGTGGGCGGTTTTGGCGGGGGCGGCGAGTGCCCTGTTGTATGGCATGGGGCTGGTGGCGCTGCATTTGCACGCGCTCGTTCCACCGAGCATGACGCTGTTGTGGCTGGGTATCGTCGCGGTGGCGACCGTCGTGGTCGCCGGACGACATGCGCCTGCGACGCGACTGTGGTTGATCATCCTTGGCCTGATTGGCGGGCACGCCGCTCCGTTTTGGTTGAGTAGTGACGATGGCTCGGCGCTAATTTTGCTGTATGCCATGGTGTTGACCGTGGTGGGACTGCTGGCTCTGCGCGGACGTTTTGTCGTTTCGCTTTGGGTGCTGGTGTTGGTCGGCGCAGGGTTCTGGGCCATGGTTGCGTTGTTGGCCGGGATCGACGCCCGAATCGTGCTGCTGTATTCAGCGGTGCTCGGCGTTTCGTTGTTTGGCGTCCCGGGCGGGTTGTTGTGGACTCGCGCCGCGCTGGCGCGTGGCACGCCGGGACTGTTTGCGTTCTGGTGCGTTGATCGGGACGACGAGCATCGTTCGAGAGTCGCTACCGGTTCGGCGGGGGACGCGCGGTCGGGAGTGCTCGCAGCGTTGCGCTCCAGTTTGTGGACGCATCGCTATGCGCATTTGGCGATTGTCGTTTGGCTCGCCGTCGTTGCGTTGAGCGGTGTGGTGGGTATCGACTCGGGTTGGCAGGCACCCGTATCCGCTGGGTCGGTCGTCACGCTGTGCCTGCCTTTGGTGGTCGCCGCTTGGTGGGCCCTGGGGCACGCGGCGCTGCGCTGGGCGCCGGGTGTGGCGTTCGTGGTGCTGCTCGGCGTGTTGTGGTGGTGGGGTGGCGTGGTGCTGCCGGTGCGGGTGATGGCGGTGGCAGGGTTGCCGGTACCCGATGGCGGTCCGCTGGATGGCCGCTTTATTGATGCCGTGTCTGTGCTTGCGGATGGACTGGGCACGCTCTACCAGACGTTGACTGCGCTGGCGGTTTCGATGCTGGTTATCGGTTTTTTGCTGGCGCTCAAGGGTCGGCGCGCAGAGGCCGCGGCGATGATCTGGTTGGCACCGCTCGCGGCCTTGGGGGTAGCGTGGGCGGTGACGCCGGCGGAGTCGTGGCCGTGGTGGGTGTCGGCAGGTCTGCTGGCCTTGGCGCTGGCCATTGCGGGTGGTGCCTGGCATCGGCTGTGGCGTGATGGCAGCGGTGTCTGGGTGATTTTTGCGGTGTTGGCGGCGCATTTGGCTTATGCGCTCAGTGCTTTGGGTTGGCTGGCGGGTGGGTCGCTGACCGTCGCGCTTGCGGTGTTGGTGCTATCGGCGGTGAGTTTGTGGCGGCGCTATGCGTTGACGCCGCTCGCTCCCTTGGTGCGCGTGTTGGCTTGGGCGATTGTTCTGCGGCTGGGGTTGACGCCGCTTTTGCCGAGCGGTGAGTGGCCAGAGACCGCTCTCGAGCTCTGGCCTTACGTGACGACTGCGGCGATGTTGTGGGTGGCAGTGTGGTGGGCTCGACTGGGTTTTCGTGAGTCGGTGTCTTCGACCGAAACGAGCGACATCGAATCCCGCTCGGTGGCGTCGCGATCATTGGCGGCCGCGCTCGAGGGCGCAGCACTGGTGGCGACGGTTTGGATGGCGCATCTCGCTTTGCGGTTGGCGCGCCCCGAAATCGATGCTTCGGCTTGGCCCGACGAGCCGGTTGCGGCGTTGTGGGCGGCGGCGTTATGGGCGGGCCTTGCCTTGGCCTATGCAGTCACGCTTGAGCGAGGTGCGGTCGGTCGAGGCGAGGGGTCGGGCTTGCGACGGTTGTGGGTGGCGGTGTTTTCCGTCGGCGCGCTGACGTGGGTGGTGTGGGCGCTCGTGCCGCGCAATCCGCTGTTTGATTTTGGCTCGGCCATGGCGCTGGCGGAGGGATACGCCAGCAGTGTGGTCGCCGTGATCGCGGCTTGGGGGTTGCCGGCTGGACTGGCAGCAGGGCTGATGCTCATTTTGGCGCGGCGGGTCGCGGCGTTTTCGTTGACGCCCCTTGATGCTCGCGGCGGGGATTCGGTGGCCCGTGACCCCGGCGTACGCGCAGCCGATGGTGCGAATGGTGTCGATCGCCAAGCCTTGAGCGTTGCTGGGGGTGGTCGTCGGAATGACGCTGGGGAGGGTACCGCCAGCGATGTTGTCGACCGCGAGGGGTCTGGCGTCAGCGTGTTTGCGGCCGGTCGACCGGATGACCGAGAGGGCACCGCTCATTCATCGCCGACAAAACGAAGCTCGCGACCGAGCGCTGGGCTTGACCGAGGGTCAACCTCGGGGCTGGATCAGGCGCTGAGATCGGGTTTGAACTGGGTACTTGCGCAGTTGCCACTTGGCCAGCGTTTGGCGGCGTATGCGCTGATGGCCAGCGCTGTCGTGATCGTCATTCGTGTGATCTGGCAGGGCGTCGGCGCGAGCGTGCACATTAGCACGGGCTTCGTCGATGGCGAGTTGTGGAGTTATACCGCGGCAGGTGTCGCGCTGGCGATCGGACTGACGTGGTTGCGAGGCGGTTCGGCGATGCTTGGGCGCGTCGCTGTGGTCGTGTTGGGGGCGACGGCGCTCAAGGTGTTTTTGATCGACATCTGGTGGCTCGCAGACCTGTGGAGGGCTGCGTCGGCCATGACGCTTGGTCTGGGCCTGCTCGGTTTTGCGGTTTTGCGCGCGCGACGGCCGATGGTATCGCCGGTTTGAGCGAGTTGGGGGCGTAGTCGTTAGCGGACGTCTCGTCGATTGAGCTCGGGATGCAACTCCGCGGTTAGTGGTTGTGCGGTGCGTTTTCGGTGGCGTCGAGTCGCTCGACGTCGGTCGTGAAGCGTCCGTCTGATTGGAGGGTCCACACTCGCCAGCCGGGCGCCGATGTGTCGTCGAGTTGGAACTGGTCGGCTCCGGGCATGAATTGGACCCAGGTCGATGGCGTGCCGAAGTATTGACCGCGTGGGTCGGCAAAGGCTTGATGGGCGTGGCCAAAACCACAGGCGGAGAACCCTGGCCACCGTTCCAGACGCCGGCGCAGTCGGTCAGCGTTTTTTAGGCTGATGCGATCCATCCACGGGCTGTCGATCGCGACCGGAGGATGGTGAATGAAGGCGATGCAACGCGCCCGATCGCGGTCGGCTTCGGGCAGGGAGTCGAGCAGTATCGATTCGACTCCGTCGATTGTGTCGTCGTTGATGTCGCCATGGACTTGCCCGGGAACGTGCGAGTCGAGCAGAGCGACTCGCCACAGGGCACCCTCGGCTGGATCGCTGATGCCCGGAGCCCAGACGCCGCGAGTCATCCAACCGTGGCGTTGCCCGGCAGCGTTCAGGCCGTCGGGGGTGTCGTGATTGCCGGAAATCGCGAGAACGGGTGGGCGGGCTTGCCACGGGGCTTCGATGATGGCGTTCGCAAGTCGGTCGTAGGCTTCGGCGCTACCGTTGTCGGCCAGATCACCGGTCAGAATCAGTGCGTCGATCACGGGATACCGATTGGCGATCGCCGCGAGCACTTCGCGCAGGGTCGTGTCGGGACATGTGAGGCCTGGGCGTTGGCCGCCGAGATGATCAGGTAGGTGAATATCCGAGATCTGAATCAGAATCGCCATGACGGGCCTCGTGTGCTCTGTCCGCAGGTTTTTTTGCGTCGGTGTTATGTCCATCGAAGCGTCGAAGAATTCGCTGCCCGGGTACATCGTGGCGATGCGCGGCGTTTGATTCCTGGTTAATGGTTGGTGATGCATGGTCGCCCCGTTCCGGGCATCTTGGGTTACTTTCCACTCGACACTTTTTTAGCGTTTCGGTTTTCGGGTCGGATTGTCGTTCGTTGGGTGCGGTCGTGGCCGGATACCATCGCGGCGGGGCCGTTCTGGGGTGGCTCGTCGCTCGATCAGTAAAAAGCACCTAAAGTTGAAAACGTCGATTTTAATGGGGTCGGGCGTGGTTCGTTTTCCGCCGTTGTTTGGGGCCGCTGTTTGAGCGTTGTCGGCCAGCTGGATCGAGCTCGCTGCTTCTGACTGGTTCTGGTTGAGAGAATCGGGGCTGGATCGGTTTGAGGCCTAGCCGAGTCGCGTTTGGGTCGGAACGTTCATGCCCCCTATACTTGGGGGCTGAGTAACGACCGTGGTGATCATGGCGGCTGGTTTGCAGCGACGGTATGCAGCCGGCTGCTCAGACGGACTTGGGCGCGGATTTCGGTAGATATCCTCAACGCTAGACCGGGAGACTCAGCATGACCGACGGCCAATCGCCTGATTTTGGCGCCATCGACGACAGGTATCGTCCGCAAGCGGACGAGCCGTACATGAATCCGCGCCAGCTCGAATACTTTCGGCTCAAGCTCCTCGACTGGCGTGAGGCGTTGGTGCGCGATTCGGAGACGACCGTCGAGCAGCTCAAACAGGGCGAGTGGCGGGAGCCCGACCCCAACGATCGAGCCAGTCATGAGTCGGATAGCACGGTTGAGCTGCGTACCCGGGAGCGCTATCGCAAATTGATCAGCAAGATCGATCAGGCGTTGGTCCGCATCGAGCGTGGCGAGTACGGTTATTGCGAGGACACGGGGGAGCCGATCGGAGTTGGGCGGCTCGAGGCACGACCGATCGCGACGTTATCGATTGCGGCTCAGGAGCGCCATGAGCGCAATGAGCGAATGCGCGGCGACTAGGTTACGGTATCGGCTCGGATTTTCAGCAGGGTATGGCGAAACTAGCCCTGGGAGCGGGTGCAGGGGACGGCGTGTGACTGGCGTGATGAGCGGCAAAATGCAGTTCCGGGGCGGTATTTGTGTTGGCACCTCGATGTGAGCCCCTCGCGCATCACGGATCGGCACGATGAAAGAGGTGCGGCGGAGGTGGGGCCTCGAACCGGCCGCGGTGGTCGCGTCGTGGTGGGGTGTGCGGCGCGGTCGAGACGGTGGGCCGATCAAGCGGCGTTTTCCTTGGTACGGGCCTGTCGGCGGTCTTTAATGCGCCGATGGCCGTTGGCTCGCTGAGCCTTGGCTCTGGTTGAATCCTGCTGCGGGCGGTTGAGCGGTGGCGAAGGGTGCGTGCCCCGCCGTCGTTGACCTTCGGCGGTTGTGCGCCGGTGATTTTCGGGGCGGTCGCGATACGATAGCGGACCTGCCCAACGGTTGGGCGAATCTTTGTTAAACGCGATTTGGGTCGATCACTTCAGTCGATCACGGTAAGACCGGGTAAGAAGCCGGCGTATTGGTGACCGGCCAAGAGGATGGTGCATGAGCAAGACGATCAAGGTTCCCGATATTGGTGATTTCAAGGATGTTGAGATCATCGACGTGTTGGTTGCACCGGGCGATGCGATCGCGCCTGAGGATCCGCTGATCACGCTGGAGTCAGATAAGGCGTCGATCGATATTCCTGCGCCGGAGGCGGGAACGGTCGAGAGGTTGTTGGTCAAGGTCGGTGATCGAGTGAATCAGGGCGATCCGATTCTTGAGCTGAGCGTTACGGCCGAATCGGGTGGCGCAGGCGATTCGGCATCGGGTCAAGCGGCGTCCGCGACTTCGCCATCGTTGGGTTTGGCCGCGTCCGCGCAAACGACGTCCCCGCCGACGCCGCAGCCAGAGCCGGGTGCAACTCGGTCGGCATCCGACGCGGATGTGCAGTGTCAGGTTCTGGTGCTCGGCGCCGGCCCCGGCGGCTACACAGCGGCGTTTCGTGCCGCCGATCTCGGGCTCGATGTCGTGCTGGTTGAGCGCTACGCATCGCTCGGTGGGGTGTGCCTGAACGTCGGGTGTATCCCGTCGAAGGCGCTGCTACACGCCGCCGAAGTCAAGGAGGAGGCGGCGCGCTTTGCCGATTTTGGCGTCGTTTTCGGTGCGCCGCAGATCGAGCTCGACGCCTTGCGTGGCTACAAAGAAAAAATCGTTGGACGTCTGACCGGTGGTTTGAAACAGTTGGCCAAGCAGCGCCGGGTGCGCGTGCTGACCGGGGTCGGTCGGTTTGCCGACGCCCATCGGCTGACGGTCGAGGCGGAAGACGGCGCGACGCAGACGATCGGCTTCGAATACGCGATCATTGCGGCCGGTAGCCAGGCCGTGAAGTTGCCGGGATTCCCCTGGGAGGATGCCCGCATCATGGATTCGACCGATGCGCTGGCTTTGGCGGACATCCCCGAGCGCTTGCTGGTCGTCGGTGGCGGCATCATCGGGCTGGAGATGGCGTCGGTGTACGCGGCGCTCGGCAGTCGCGTGACCATCGTCGAATTGTCAGGCGAGCTGATGCCGGGCGCGGATCGCGATCTGGTGCGACCGCTGGAAAAGCGTCTGAAAAGACACACCGAGAATATTTTCCTCAACTCGAAGGTGACAGGTGCCGAGGCCACCGAGGCGGGGATCGTTTGCCGCTTCGAGGGCGACGCCAAGGGACTTCCCGAAAGTGATACCTTCGAGCGTGTGCTGGTTGCGGTTGGCCGCAGCCCGAACGGCCGCAATCTCAATGCCGAAGCGGCGGGCGTGGCGGTGACCGAGCGGGGTTTCATCGAAGTCGATAGTCAAATGCGCACCAACGTCGCGCACGTTTTCGCGATTGGTGACATCGTCGGTCAGCCGATGCTGGCGCACAAGGCGACGCATGAGGCCAAGGTTGCTGCCGAGGTGATCGCCGGCCACAAGGTGCATTTCGATGCCCGAGCGATTCCTTCCGTGGCCTACACCCATCCGGAGGTGGCTTGGGTCGGCGTGACCGAGACCGAGGCCAAACGCGACGGCATCAAGTTTGAGAAAGGGGTGTTCCCTTGGGCGGCTTCCGGCCGCGCGATTGCGCTGGGCGCCGACGACGGCTTCACGAAGATTCTTTTTGGTGCCGATGGGCGGGTGATCGGTGGCGGTATCGTTGGCCCGGCGGCCGGTGATCTGATTGGTGAGATCGGGTTGGCGCTGGAAATGGGGGCTGATGCGCACGACATCGCGTTGACCGTGCACCCGCACCCGACGCTGGGCGAATCGGTCGGGATGGCGGCGGAGGTGGCGATTGGTGCGATCACCGATATTCTTCCGCCGAAGCGCTGATCCGCGCTCCGACGATGTCTGCGGCGCCTGCTGCGATGGTCCGAATGGTTCTCGGGGCCGGGGGTTAGCCAGATGTCTGGAGCGATGCCGGGCCCGCGATCCGGCTCGCTGATCAGCTGTGCCTCGGACCCGAGCGGCGATCCGTCGACGGCATCACGGCCTTCGGGAGGGTCGTCGTGATCGTGCTGATCCAGCGCGTGACCCGCGCTGCCGTCCGTGTCGAGGGCGAAACGGTGGGCTCGATCGGCGCCGGGCTGTTGGCGCTGGTTGCGATCGAGCAGACGGATGTGGAAGCTACGACCGGACGCGCCGCCGAGCGCTTGTTGCGCTATCGGGTGTTTACCGACCAGCGCGGGCGAATGGGCCGTGCGCTGATCGATACCGGCGGGGGGCTGTTGCTGGTTCCGCAGTTCACCTTGGCCGCCGACACTCGCAGGGGCTTGCGACCTGATTTTACGCCGGCAGCGCCTCCCGAGCATGCACGGGCACTGTTTGGCAGCCTGCTTGATACGGCCCGTGAACGCCACGCGGGAGTGGTTGCCGCCGGGCGCTTCGGGGCGGATATGCAGGTCGAGCTGATCAACGATGGGCCGGTGACGTTTCTTCTCAATATCTCCTGAATCAGCTTCGATTTGGTTCGCAACGGCTCGACTCGGATTGAGTCGAGTCGATCCAGATGATGCGACTGTTCCGCGGCGGGGCTCAGACGCGATCCCATCGTTCGCGGCGCAAGCCGTCGTCGCCGTGGCATCCCATCGGAGAAGGCATGATCCTGCGCGAGCTGATCTGGCCGATTGCGGGCGACGGTCTATACTCGTGGCATGGAGATTAACGCGTTTCAGAATGGTGTGGCGGGGCTTGGCAAGAGCCAGAATCGTCTGGGCGAAGCCGCGCAGACGATTGCCTCCGCGGGCGTCGCAGGCAATCAGCAGCGGGAAGGGCAGATCATCGGGAGCGGAGAGACGCTTCGCGCACTGGTCAGTCTCGGCGAAATCGAAAACATGGCCGCTACTAATGCTCGCGTAATCAAGACGGCCGATGACATGCTCGGATTCTTGCTCGATACACGAGCATGAGTTGTCGCGAGCATGGCCCGAGCTGAAGAGTGGGCGCGGTGAACTGGTTTTGAGAGTGTTGCGATTGGTGGGGCGTAATCAAGGCGCATCCCGCGGGCGTGTTCGGTCTCTTTCGTAGGACGCCGTTCATCGGCGTAGAGTTGCAGGCAGTGCGAGGCTCGATGCGGTGGCGAAAAACGCTCGTCAATGAGCAAATCAGTCATGAGTCGAGACCGGCGAAAACATGGTGATATTGGAGGCTAGCCTGATCGGCTAGCTTCAAGGATGACAAGGTGCTCCTGTGGCGATTGATCTTGCGCTGGGTACGACTACGCTAAACCCGAGCTCCGGCACACCGCTCCGACCGTCATCGTCGGAGCGCTTGGGGTTTGTGGTCGAGGGGGAGTCGCGCCCAAGTGTGGTTCCCGAAAGCTCTCGTCCCGTGCGCCCTGCTGATGAAAGCGCTGAGCGCCGCGCTTTCGATGCGCGTGATGCGCAACGAGGCGAGCGGGATGCGTCGGCCGCACCGACGAGGGGCAGTGCCGATTCCAGTCGTGGTCAACCGACTGGTGACGTCGATGCACAAACGCTGGCGGCGCGGCTCCGTATTGACACCGCTCGCGTCGCTTCGCTGGTGGCGCCGTCCACTTCCGGAGAGACCGACTCGGCACCTGTCGCGAGCTTCGGTTCGTCATTCAACGATGGCGTCGGCGATGGCTTGAACGCAAGGCGCGACAGCGCTCGCGCAGCGGTCGTTATCGACGGCCCGAGTGATCGGGAGTCGGACGGCCAGGTCGCTCGCCTGGCCGATGGTGAGGTTGAGTCCGCAGTGGAGTCGCCATCGCCACAACAGGGACCATCGGCCTCGATCGCGGGCAGCCGCTTGGATGAGCCTCCGACGACAACGGCGCAGAGCCCAGTGGCTGCACGTGACTCGGCTGTTGCGCGAGATTCGACGGCTGCCGATGAACTGCGCGAAAACCAGGCGAGGGTCGATGCGGCGCGTGAGGAGCGTGCTCGACAGGTCGAGGACCAGGCCTTCCGTTCGGCGGGTGTCGAGGCTCTGCAGCGTCGTATCGACTTCGCCGTGCAGTTGGCCAATCCGTTTGAGCCAGCGAGACGTGAGCTCAACGTGTTCGTTTGATGGCTTCGGCGCGTTTGTCTCGTTCGCCTCATGTGGCGCTCGTGTTGACCTTCGCGCACTCGATCGCGTCCACGCGGAGTGCGCTGCGAGCGCGAATTGAGCCGCGTAGGTTTGGGCTGGGCGATTGCGTCCATTGGGGTTGTGTCCAGTGGGGCGTTTCGAAGTACCTCCAATGTTGGATGGCGGGGCCCGATTCGCAATGTCGGCTGCATCGAGCTCGTTCTTCTGTCGGTCCGTGTTCGCGCGGAGTCTACGGCTTGATGCGCTTTAAACGGGTTGGTCGTGACGATACGGTCGGGAGTGGCCGGGGTGGAATGCGAAGCCATCCACCGATGGCGCCGCGACGTTCGCTCCGACGCCTCCTTACTTTAATCACGACCCTCAATCACGACCTCGGGACGTCGAAAGGTGACCCGCGCCAATGAATTTGCAACCGTTTGCTGCGTTGACGTCCGGCGGTTCGTGCGCCTGAGTTTCTCGCTCTTGTCGATGTTTGCCGATCCTCGCTGGGACCTGCGGCTCGGCGACCCGGAGCGTGGATCAATCTTTCGAGGGCTCGACGCAATCGGGAGGTGACGTGTTTGGGCTTGCACGATCGCGTCTTCGGTGAGTCCCCGTTGATGCTCGTCCGGCATCGCTCTGTGCTCGTTGTGCCGACTTTTGCTTGCTCGCAGGGATGCCACGCGGGTGCATCCGCGTGGCGGTTTCTGTCCGTGAGGTTTGCGGGTGAGTCGGTGGCGGGAACCTTACAGGCTGTAGCGGTTCACAGGTGCTCTTTCTTGCATCAGAAATGCGCTGTCCGATCGACCCGGTCGATCATGCGTTCAAGTCGTGAGGGTCCTACGATGTCGTCGGCGCAAACAACGCGTCGACGCCAGAACCGGTGGCGATCGTGTTTGCCGCGATCGACGCTCGCCTAGGGGTCTGCGAGGAGGCCGAGACCGGTTGCCTGAAGCAGGACGCTTGGTTGTGGGCCGGTGGCTGCACGCAATCGCGTCGCATGATCGGGCTTCATGACCTGACCGTATGACTCAGCGGTGCTTAAAACGGCCAGCAACGGGCAGTGTTTCTTTTTTTTCATCCCCAAGATTCGAGGTGATGCATGGACTACGCCGGTCAGCTCCATTACGCGCACGGACGCCGCCCTCGCTTGGGCTTATTGCTGACCAATCTGGGTACACCAGATGCGCCAACCAAATCGGCGTTGCGGCGCTATTTGGCGGAGTTCCTCTGGGATCCTCGCGTCGTCGAGGTGCCTCGCCCGATTTGGTGGTTGATCCTGAACGGCATCATCTTGAACACTCGACCGGCGAGAAGCGCCGCGGCCTATGCTTCAGTATGGACCGACGAGGGCTCACCGTTGATGGTGATCAGTGAGCGCCAGCTCGAGGGCGTGCTTCAGCGCCTCGGTGGTGTGCGTTGTGACGTGCCTCGCGGCGAAGAATCGCCGTCGAGCTCGACCGATGTGGGGAGCCTTGCGGGCGATGCTCCGGTGGTGGGTGCGTTGGGGATGCGGTACGGCCGGCCGTCGATCGCTCGCGGACTGCGTGCGCTGCGCCAGGCCGGGGCCGAACGCGTCGTCGTCTTGCCGCTGTATCCGCAGTATTCAGCGGCCACCGTTGGCTCGACATTTGATTCGGTTGCAGAGGCCTTGCGACGGGAGCGCTGGGTGCCCGAGCTGCATTTCGTCTCGGGTTATGACCTCGAAGAGGACTACATCGACGCGGTTGCGGGCTCGATCCGTGAGTATTGGGCCGAGCATCCGCCGGGTGAATGCTTGTTGTTCTCGTTTCATGGCGTACCGAAGCGTTATTTGCTCGCGGGCGATCCTTATCATTGCCAGTGCCACCGCACGGCGCGTTTGGTCGCTGAGCGGCTGGGTCTGTCTCCCGAGCGTTATCGCGTGAGTTTTCAGTCTCGCTTTGGACGCGAGGAATGGATCAAGCCCTACACTGACGAGACGCTCAAGGCGATGCCGGGCGACGGGATCCGCTCTGTCGACGTGGTCTGCCCGGGGTTTTCGGCCGATTGTTTGGAGACAATTGAGGAAATCGGAGAGGAAAATCGCGAGTATTTCATGGAGGCAGGTGGCGAACGCTACGCGTACATCCCGGCGCTCAATGATCGTCCTGCGCACCTCGACGCGCTTGCGGGTATCGTGCAGAGAGTCTTTGATGGCTGGCGTGGTGCGGAGGCGGCTGCAGTCGCAGCGGCCTCGGTTTCAGCCGAGCGCGCCCGCGTCGTTGCGGCGGAACGCGATTATCCGTTGCCGCCGACCGCCGGCGCCTGATTTGTGGGCTTCGATGGTTTTCGGGTCGAGTGCCTTGGCTCGACGTTCTGATGAACGATCGTTTGGGTCGGAGCACAGGTTGGTGAATTTGAGGCAAACCGATGAGGATCGCCTATCGTGAATGACGCTCGTGGACGAGGCGCATAACAAGCGAAGGACAGCCGGGATGGGTAATGGATACCGGGCAAGCGTTGGCGACGATCGAGGTTCATCGGCGTCGTGTTGTGAGCACGGCAACAAAATGCAAGCGAAGGCGTTGCGGTTGCCCATCGGTCTGGTCGTCATCGGCGATGAGATTCTTTCGGGCAAGCGGCGCGACCGGCACTTCGCGGCCCTGCTCGAGCTCTGCGTCGAGCGCAATCTGGGAATCGATTTCGTCCGTTACGTTGGCGACGACTTCGATGAGCTCACACAGACCTTTCGCGAGACTTTATCGTGGGTAGAGCGAGCACGGGCATCGGGTGCGGTTCCGACGGTGTTGTCGTTCGGTGGGATCGGTGCAACGCCTGATGACCGGACGCGTCCGGCGCTGGCTGCGGCTGGTGGTGTAGCGCTCGAGCGTCAGCCCGAAGCCGTGCGGCTTCTGGAAATACGCTTTGGTGCGGATGCGTATCCCGTTCGAATCCGCATGGCTGAAATGCCGCTGGGCGCGTCAATCGTGCCGAACCCCGTCAATCAGGTGCCCGGTGTGGCGTATCGGGATCATTTCCTGGTGCCGGGCTTCCCGAACATGGCGCAACCGATGTGTGCATGGGTGCTCGACCAGCGTCTGGCCGCGGTCGATCCCCGCCTGCGACCTCAGCGAATGGTCGAACGACGTTTGTGGGTGCGAGTTCCGGAGAGCCTGTTGGTGCCCGCCCTCGAGGTGATCGACACGCATCATCCCGACATTCGGTTGTCGAGTCTTCCGACTCACCGCCACGGTGAACCGACGGTTGAGCTTGGCGTTCGAGGCACGGAATCGTCTGTTGCAGCTGCTTTCGACGCTCTGTGTAAAGCCCTCACCGCGCTGGATGTGAAGATGTCATTCGAAGCCGATGCGGGATTAATTGGCAGTGGCGGGCCCCCGGACGGCAACGACGCGTGAGTTCACTCGCGCTGCGTAGTGTCGGTGTTCAGGCCGAACAACGAAGCGACGGCCGCGGGGTTGCCCGGCGGAGTCCTGAGCAGTGGATTTCTGAGCGCAGCGTGTCTGGGTCGCGCAGCGACAATCGCCTGTGCTCTGGTGTCGAATAGAGGTGGCCACAGTATGAATCTAGCAGCAGCGTGTACTGGACTGCAGCTGACGGGTTTTGTGGTGCTTGATGATTGGCTCGATGCGCCGCTGTGTTCGGCTGCGCGAACGGCGCTGCACGCGCATCAGGAGGCTGGTCAGCTGCTGCCTGCGGGTCTAGGCCGAGCGGGTGCACGGACAGACTCGAAGCGCCGCGGCGATGTCATCATGTGGCTGCAGCCGTCCGGCGACGCCGCCGACGCCGGTGAACACGCAGGTGCTGTCGACGCGTCGTGGCTGATTTCATCGCCGCCTACTGGGGATGTCGTGTGGACAGCTGATGATTCGGTGCCACCCCCACGGTGCGTTGATCGCGTGTTGTGGACGCGTATCGAGGCGCTGCGCACGGCCTTGAATGCCGAGTTGTGGCTTGGATTATTCGATTTCGAGGCGCATTACGCGTGGTATCCGCCGGGCGCGCGCTACGAGCCTCATGTCGATCGCTTACGTCACGACGATCGACGGATGATCTCCGCCTTGATCTATTTGAATGACGATTGGCATGTGGCGCGTGATGGGGGCGCCCTGCGCTTGCACTTGACCGCCGAACAGGCCTCGCATGCGCGTGGCCCGGATTCTGCAACGGCGCGATCGGATCGAATTTCGGCGGCTCATGCGATCCCCGTGACAGCGTTCGATGACGCGTCCGTTGCGTGGGTTGATGGGGGTGGAATCGATGCCGAGGGCGTTGGCGATCCCCCAGACGCCCTGTGTCTCGATGTGGCGCCCCGCGCCGGACGGCTCGTAATGTTCCGCTCCGATTTGATACGCCACGAGGTGCGCCCCGCCTTACGTGATCGATATTCGATCGCCATCTGGTTCAGACGCCGACCGATCAACTGCGTTGTGTAGGGCCGAGGGTCTTGTCCGTCGATCGCCTGCGGTCGGCGGCGTGATGTCCGAGTCGCCTGACTGTATGAGGAAGCCTGACGCGGTTCGACGATCGCATCAGCCCATTCGGGTGTCTCGATGTGGCGCGCCGCGCCCCCGCAAACGCGAATGTTGGACATCGCACCGAGCTCATAAAGGGTCTCCGCAAGCGTCTCAGCGTTCGAAGCGATAAAGAAACTCGATGCCTTGGCCGCGAGTGCCGGAGCTGGTCTCGATCGCCAGCGATCGTGTGAGCTCGTAGCGCAACAGGACGAGTTGCGACTGATCGAAGAGGCCTGCCGAGTAGCGCAGCAGCAGCGACGGCGACAGATACTTCCCGATGGAAAAGGCAGCTTGATCGAGGCCGTTTTCCCCGCTGACGCCGAATTCGTCGAATCCAAGCTCTTCGCCAATCCGATTGGTGACGCCGGCGGCTTGTTCGAGTCCGAAGGTCGCAGCGGCGCCGGCTATGATGTTGCCTTCTTCGGCGGACGCGCCCGAAAGGGGGCGGCCCGTGATCAGGAACGACATCGCTTCGGTGTCGTCCATCGGCGGTTGCGAAACGACGCGTGAGCGCAGATCGGTGGGGGTGCCACCGACTTCAACACCAACGGTCACGTCGAATCGGCGCACCGTTCGTGCCGCGTAGATGTCAAGATCTGGCGTGTCTGCGGGCCCTTGAAACAGAATCGTTCCGCGCTGGATGCGGAGGTCTTGACCGTAGGCGCGGTAAGCGCCTTCCGGGATCGAGATTTCACCGAATAGCCCCAGACCGCGTCCGGGTGCTTCGATGACTTCGAGGTCGCCGGCGAAGCGCGCCTCCAGGCCGAAGCCCTCGAAGCGAACATCGTCACCCAGAATCACTCGGATACGCGCGTCGATCGGTAAGCCACTGCCAAGGTCACGGTCCTCCTCTTGCCCGACGATGATCTCATCTGCCGAGACTCCGACTGATCCCGGTGGGAGATCGGGCGGGAAGATTCGCGCGTGCGGGATGGTCAGCGTCCCGCGTAGCCGCAGCCCGGTGGCAGGCGCGAATGTAAGGCGTAACGCCGGGCTAATTTCAGCTTCGACGTCGGGACGGGCGACGGCCAGGAAGCGTTGGCCATCGACGGTGGCGTCGGCACTGAAGGCGCCGTCCTCACCAAAGCGTAATTCACCACCAAGGTCGAGCGCGCCACGCCCGGACTCGAGGCGGCCGCTCAGCCGCGCGAGCGAGGGCGATTCTACGGCGACCGTGAGCGCCGGGGCGCGCAGGTCGAGACCGGCCTCGGGAATTGTTGCAGCGAGGTCGGTTAGCTCAATGTTGCCGCCGGCGAGAGGGCTTGAGAGTGCGCCGTCGAGGCGCAGGTCGGCTTGAAATCGCCCGGCGAGGGATCGCACTTGCGGAATCAGGCCCTCGAATTGCGACAGATCAGGGAGACTCGCGGTCACGGCGCCGCGAATTCGTGGGACGTTGCCGAGTGTCGCGACGAGGTCGGTATTGATCCGGCCTTGATCGAATAGCTCGAGGCTGGCGCGTAATTCAGCATTATCGCCGCGCAGGCGGGCTGTGGCGTCGAGGGCACCAAAGCTCAGGCGCTGAACCTGGTCACGAGCATCAAGAACGCGTAGCTGGCCGGGTCGGCCGCGCAGATTCGCATCGAGACCGAGCTGGCCCTGGGCGCCGATTCGAGCTTCGACTCGGGCATCGAGGCCGCCTTCGTTACCGCGCTCGAACTGCACATCAGCGGGCAGCAGATCGGCGATTTGTGCGAAGGAAAAGTCGCTGAGATCGACTGTGGCGTCGAGCCTGCCGTCGTCTTGCCGATCGGCGTCGAGACAGAGACTGGCTGTCGCCTGGGACAGGCAGAATCGTTGCAGGCGTTGGCGTTCGGCGGAAATCAACAGGGGCGCGCCGTCGGCGAGTTGCCAGGTGCCCGCCTGTGGTTGTGACAACGTCACGTTTGAAACTTCACCACGCCAGCGGGCCGAGTCGATCGACCAGCCTCCGGCCAGAGCGAGTGCCAGTTGGATGTCTTCTGGACCCGCGAAATCGACGCGGATGCGATGCGCGTCGCCACGCCCTTCGCCAATGATGCTCAACCGAGGAACGGTCTGATCGGCCACTTCGAGATCGCGCATTTCGAGATTGAGATTGAAGGGATCTCTCGGGCTGAGTCCGATGTTCGCGTCGAGCGTGAGGGCTTCGAGGCGAACATCGCCCGGCGCTTTGAGTTGGTTGACGCGCGCATTGAGTCGCATTTGCGGGGCGTCGCGAGGGCCGCGTAGGGCGGCCGTCACGCGTACGTCACCGCTCAATTGGGGGTCGATCGCCCCGAGTCGTGAGGCATTCAGTTCGGCGTCGAGTGCGAGGGCCTGGTCGATTCGTCCCGCGACGCGTAGACGGTTATCGGCAAATGCAGCCTCGAGAGGTTCGATTTCGATCGTTTCGCCGTCGAGTCGAAAACGCCCTCGGGCGGTCAGCGGTTCGCCGCGGAACTGACCGCTCAAACGCTGAATGTCGATGGTCGCCTCAAGACGCTGCAAGGCTGAATCCGGCGTCGGCGCGCTGCCCGAGGGCCCTGACGCCAGCCGCTCCTCGGCGACGTCGGCCGTCGAGGAAGCGCTCGATGCTTCGTTGGATGTTGCGCCCGACGTCGTGGTCGTTGGTGCTGTCTTGAATCGTCCCTCACCAGTGAGGGCAATCTCGTCGACTCGAAGGGTTTCGATCGCCTCGATCCCCGGCACGATGCGAGCGGCGATCAGTCGCTCGCCTTCGAGTTCGAACGACCACGGCAAGGTCTCGTCGAGTAGGGCCGTCGCGGCGAGTTCGAGGCGCCCATCGCCGGGCGTATTGATCCGCAGTCGCTCGAGGCGAGCACGCAGGCTGTTTGTGGCGGCGTCGTGCGTGACATCCGCTGCGGCGCTCAGTATGAGTTTGGCGTCATTCAGGACGATCTCGGTGTCGCGAATCACGCTGCGCGCGGTGGCCTGCTCCGGGTGATCGAGCGGTAGGCTGGCGGAAAGGTCGAGATAGGCTCGGGGGATTGCCAGTGCCCATTCCGCGGGCAGGAAGGCGCGCAGGTCGAAGTCCTGTGCGCTCAGCTGCAAGTCGGCTTCGATTTTTCCACGGCCGGCGCTCACGGAAAACGGCTCGCTGCCGGAGCGAGTGGCCGTGGCGCTGTTTTCACGCTCTAACCGAACATCGTCAGGGTCGATCTCGGATGCGCGCATGGTCAGATCGCCGTTCGCGCGGTGGTGCAGCTGTCCGTTCAGGCGGGCACCGCC
The DNA here is from genome assembly GCA_046299415.1 of Thioalkalivibrionaceae bacterium. Taxonomy (GTDB): domain Bacteria; phylum Pseudomonadota; class Gammaproteobacteria; order Ectothiorhodospirales; family Ectothiorhodospiraceae; genus JBKBII01. The sequence continues at coordinate 114,404 of JBKBII010000004.1, forward strand.
GAGCCTGCGATCGCTCTCGAATAATTCCGCGGTGAGGTCAATACCGGCGGCGTCGCGCTTGGCATCGGGGAACCTCGCGCTCGATTCGTCTCGGTCGGATCGCGATGGATTGGCCCGTTGGGCGATCGGGTCGGCGGTCAGGCTGCCGACGTCGAGGTCGCCTGCGATACGCAAGCGAGTCGCCTGGGCATGGGCGTCGAGCTCGTCGATTTTCAGGTGGATATTGAAGGTTTGAAGGGTGTCGAGTAGGCCGTCCAGCGCAGCGATGAAATTGGCCTCGGTAGCGACTTCCGTGTCGGTATCGCGATCGGTGCGGGGACTGTTCGTCTGGTCGGTTGTTGCGCCTGCGGCTCTCGGGGATGGCGCTGTGCCGGCTTGGGACGTCGGTTCGTTATCAGCGGCGGATGTCGCGTCGAGCGATGCGATCAGGCGTGCAGGATCGACGTGGCCCGAGAGGTCGGCGCGAAGTCGTTCGAGCGCGGCGGGTCGAGGATCGTCAACGGATTCAGAAGCGGCAGGGTCGCCCAGCAGCGATGGCGTCCAGCGGTCCGCAGCGAGGTCAAGTGTGAAATGCCAGAGGTCATTCGAGACGGACGCGGAGCGGTCGTCGCCGGCGAGCGGTTGTAATCGCTGTGCTTTGCCGCTGATCTGTGCGGTGGCGTCATCGAGCGTCAATCGTAGCGCCGTTAGATCAATGCTGTTGGCTGTGGCCCCAAGTGCCGCATCGAGCGACCAGTCGCGCGTCCATTCCGATCGTTTGGTTTCCTGTGCGTCGTTCGCGAGCCCGGTGGTGCCGAGGTCGACCATCTGTAGGGTGCCACGGGGTTCGCTCGCCAGTGTGAATGCGATGGTGGCTACGGGCAGGAGTGGAGCTGCGGCGCGACCTTCTGCCACAGCATCGGCAGTGCCTTCGGGGTGCCACTCGATCGCCGAAGTCAGCGACAGCTCGCCTGCGTTGAGACTAATGCCTCGAAGCGTGGCGCTTGAGGACGATTCGGAACGTTCGGCGGTTTCGATGTCGTCGGCGTGGTGAGTGCCATTTGCAGCGTCGTCGCGTGATGGCGGTGCAGGCTGTTGTGCCACAGCTTCGTAACGCTTCGCATCGAGGTCGACCACTTCGAGATCAGGCCAAGTGACCTTGAGGTCGATGTGCGGTCTCAGCGCGAGATCGCGCAGTTGGAGGTTGAGTTGAATTGGTTCGTCAGGCGTTGCGGCGTTGTGCGCGCGTGCAGAGAGCTCGATCACGTCGTCAAAAGCACCCGCGATGCGGAGCTGGACGCTCAATGGCGTGCCTGACGCAAGCGGGTGCCCGGCGATGATGAATTCGGGGATTGTCTCGGTGCCCGACGATGCGCCTGAGGTTGACTTTTGCGAGCCCGGAAGATCGGCGCGGGCGTCGACCTGTGCATCGAGCTGCCAGCGGCCATCGCGGTCGAGTAGCCGAACGTGCGCGTCGGCATCGGCGAGCAGCGAGCGCAGCGCGAGGTTTTCGATTGTGACGCCGTTGCGGTCGGCGCGAGCGAAAAATCGTAATCGATCAAGGGTGTAGACGGTGGCACTGTCGATGACCAGGTCGAAGCCATCGAGCGTGAAGGCCGGAATTTCAATGGCCAGAGGCAGTGGCAGCTGCTCGGGTAGCGGCAGGCCTTCGAGAACCAGGGCTGGGCTGTCCGCCTCTGGCGGTGGGTCGCTTTTCGGGAGTGCGACGATTAGGCCGCGCGCGGCCACAGGTTCGAGCCGGAGTGTGGCGCTCAGCAACGCACCAGGGGCAATGCCCAAGTTGATCGCGTCGGCTCTGATCTGGGTGTCGCCGAAGACAAGATCAACGCTTTGCAGCTCAAGTCCGGAGAAGAGACTGCCACGGGTGTGCGTCCACCGTGTGTCCACGCCGTCAATACGGTCGAGCTGTGTGTCAAGCAAGCTCAGCGTCCAGCCCGTACCGCGTTCGCTGCCTAGCAGTATCGCGACGAGAAGGATGGCCAGTATCAACGTCGCAAAAACAAGGCCGATGAGCCCGATCAACAGGCGAGCGAGAAGACGCGACATCACGATTAGGACCTGCATGGCGGTCTCCGGATGTTCAGGGGCCGAGGTGGCGTCGTGCCGGCGTCTAGAGGTCCGGCCCCATCGTGAAATGAATTCGGAAAGGTTCGGAGCCGTCGATGCCGTGAGCGACGTCGAAGCGGATCGGACCGACCGGCGATCGCCACCGTGCTCCAACGCCGATGCCCACGCGGGGATCGACATCGTCGAACTCATTGAATGCGTTGCCGACGTCGGTAAACACGGCAGCGCCGAACGCCCGGCCCACGGGATGTTCGTACTCAGCCGAGCCGACGATCAGATGCCGGCCGCCGATGACGCGCCCGTCCGCATTGGTGGGGCCGAGACGCTCGAAGCCAAAACCGCGGATCGACGTGTCTCCGCCGGCGAAGAATCGCAGTGAACTGGGCAGGTCTTCGACCCGATCGGTGAAGGTCAGTGCGAGATCAGTGCGTGCGATCAAGCGCCCGGAGCCTAGCGGGGCGATCATTTTTCCGCGTGCGACACCCTGCACGAAGTCGGCGGACGAGCCGATTGATTTGGCCGCACCCTGAGCGAGCAGATTGATACGATGGCCGCGTTGTGGAAACAGGTCGTCGTCGGCTTGCGTGCGGTTGAGCTGATAGGACGGGATCAGGAAGTTGGTGGTACGTGTTTCACCGGCGATCGTGAAACGCTCACGTTCGTAGCGCAGTCCCTCGGAGACGGTCCACCCAGATGAGCGGGTGCGGATCCGCGAGGCGCCAAGCTGTGCACGGTCGGAAGTCTGCGTATCGGTATCTTCACGGCGCAGCGAGGCGTTGAACTCGAGGCGTTCGGTGAGTGGATCGGCGAGCGGAATCAGATAGCGGGTCGATACGCCCGAGCGTCGCTGGGACAGTTCGAGATCGGCCTGGGCACGATGGCCGCGGCGGTTGACGTAGCGGTTTTCGACGCTCCCCCGCAGACGCGGACCGACATCGGTCGAGAAGCCGACGCCCGCTTCGAATGCCCAGCGTTTGCGCGGGACGACTTCGACGTCGATCGGAACCTGAAACTCATCGTCGGCGGCGTCGAGATTCGGACGGACGCGCGCGGAGGCGAAATAGCCCGACGCATCGAGGTTGCGTTGCAGACGCAGCAATCCGCGCGTGGCGTAAATTTCGCCCGGCTCGAAAGGAATGAAACGGTCGACGAACGATTCGCGCAGGATGTCTTGCTGGATGTCGACTGCGCCGAAGCGGTAGCGCGGTCCCACGTCGTAGACCAACTCGACGCGCGCTTCATTGACTTCTGGATCGACGAGAAGGCGGCGTGTGATCCAGCGTCCACTGAGAAACCCTTGTTCCTGAGCGACGCGCTGCATTCGCGATCGCAACGCGTCGTAGGCGTCGTGGCGCAAAGCGTCGCCAGTGGCGATGCCGGGGTCAGCGAGAAATGCTGCGAGCGCCGGAACTTCACGCGCGGGATCGGCGACGAAGCCCGCCTGAGAGGCAGGATTGGCGTTCCCAGAGTCGGCAGGAGGATCGCCGTCGTCGGACGTCGCGGGCGCTGATCGAGTCGTTGCAGGCGAGGACTGGAAGGTCAATTCGATCTCGGCGATGCGCGTGACCGGGCCCGGATCGAATTCGAGTTCGACGCGGTAGCAGCCGTCTGAACCGCTGGTGGTGTCGTCGCTCGGCGTACCGTCGCTGCGCGCGGCATCACCTGAAGCCGGGACGCTCGACGTGTCCAAATCTCGTCGCGGTGCGGAGCCGTTGCCCGGGATGCGGACGATTTCGGTCGTGATCGTCGGGTTGTAGTGGCCGAGCGCGCGAAGCGCGCGCTCGGCGCGGTCTGTAACGTTGCGTTGCAGCGCCTGCTCGCGGAACTCCGGCAGCTCGCAGCTGCGACGATCGAGATTCGCTTGTGCGCGAATGTTGTTCTGTTGCTCGGTGTTGCCGCCGGTGATGACGAGTTGAGGGACTAGATCGGCGGCTGACGCCGTCAATGGGAAGACACCCACGATCAGGCTGACGATGAATCCCGCGATCGTCGACACGCCCAGGCCCGCGCCGGAGCGGTTCTCGCCGGACGCGTTGTCGCTATTACGATCCAAGAGCGAGGTTTCGACGTTGCCGTATGGGGCCATTTTTGCGTCTGCTTCTGCGGCCAGAGTCGGCCCGATGAGGTCGTGAGCTGCTGATGACACATGCGCACGCAGGCAATCGTGATTCAGCCGAGACAACGCGTGAGACGGCCCAAAGAGCACGCCAGCCCGGCGATGGCCGCCACGTGTGCGCGTTTGTGTACAGCTGATGATACGTTGTCTGGCGTCCATGCAGGTTTCCGGTTGAGCGGCGGCACGGTGCGCTGGGCGCGTTACAGGCCGTATGGGCGAGTCACGGCCTCGGTCGACTGGGTTGAACGTGATCCTTCGCGAGGTATATCAAAGGGCGATCGTCGTTGTCGCCAGTGCGCTCGCTTCGAGCCGCGGCCCGTGTTGAGTGCGACCGGAGTGCGGTATGAGGGCTGTTGACGTGCCGATGTTGTGTTGACAGTGTTTTGACCGGCCCGAATATCGCGCAAAGTTCGCCTGGACGTCGCGCTAAAGTTGCCATCGACTCAAGTCCTTGCGACGAACGGCTCCTCGCAACGAACCCTGACCATGCCATCCTTCGGAGCTTGACTGAGCGCGGTGAACGGTACGTGATGGGCGTCGACACCGATGTGAGTCGCTGCTTGGTGGGCGGCTCAAAAGTACAAGTGGGTCAATGGTGGCAACCTCGTGGCAATGAGTGCGTGTCGAGCACACCCGACGCTTTGCGGTATTTCAGCGGGGGTGCGTCGATGGATCGTGTCGCGTGCCGGCCGGAAACACTTTTTGATCGTCTCGGGTCGCTTCCAGCCCTCAGAGCCGCGGTCGCCCCTGAATGTTCCCGCGCCGGCAGTCGACGCCCCAGTGGCCGTCGGCGATGGCGACTCGGCCAAGCAGCATGCCGTAGTTCATCGGGCCGCGGTCGGCGAGGGTTAAATCGATGACTTGCTGCTGTTCTCCGAGGACGATTTCGGTGCGGATGACGTAGCGGCGGCTGCGCTGACCATTGGATGAACGGACAACGCGTTCGTCGACGATGGGCGCTCGGCAGGCGATCGAGAAACGCTCATCACCATGAAGCGGAAACAGGCGGAAATCAAGCCAGCGTTCGCCCGCGTCATCGGTCGATGGTGATAAATCCATGGCGTGAAGGCTGGACGTACGCGCCCCTGTGTCGGTTTTCGCAGCAAGGCGGCGGATGCCCAGCTGTGGTAGAGCAACCCACTCGCGCCAGCCGATCCAGCGCTCGGGCGATATCGCGCGAGGGTCAGCAGCGCGGCGCGGGACGTCCGGTGCGTTGGCGCTTGAGTCAGGAGTTGGCTTGGCGGGCGAAGGCGACGACATGGGCAAGATTGAGCTCTACACAGACCTGTTCACCAATGACGTAGTGATCGTGTGATGGGGCGGCAGCATGAACGATGGCGCCATCGTCCAACAACTTGAGCGTGTAGTAAAACTCTGAGCCGCGAAAGATCTTGTCGACGACTTCGGCGACGGTGCCGCCCGGGCGGTGTTGGACACCTGCGATGCGAAGATCGTCGGGGCGGATCAGTACATCGACGCTCGTCCCCCGATTCGGCCCTTCGGCACGATGATCGGCCGTAAGCGGGAAGCGTCCGAGCGGCGTCGCGACGGTTCCGTCGGGCTGAATCTCGCCGGGCAAGAAACGCCCCTCGCCGATGAAGCTGGCAACGAATCGATCGGCGGGTTCGTGGTACAGGCGATAGGGCGCATCCCATTGCGCAATGTGTCCGGCGTTGAGCAGAGCAATGCGGTCGGCGTAGGCGAAGGCTTCGTGTTGATCATGGGTGACCAGTATCGACGCGATGCCTTCGCGTCGTAGGATATCGCGGACTTCTCCCGCGAGCTGCGTTCGCAACTCGACATCGAGGCTCGAAAAAGGCTCGTCAAGTAATAAAAGTCTGGGGCGTGGAGCGAGCGCGCGGGCCAATGCGACGCGTTGCTGTTGGCCACCCGACAGGGCATGGGGGTAAGCGCGTTCGATTCCATCGAGACCGACCAGGCGCAAGAGCTCACTGACGCGGGCTCGGCGTGCGGCCCGGCTAGCGCCGCGCATGCCGAAGGCGATGTTGTCGGCGACCGATAAATGTGGAAATAACGCGAAGTCCTGAAACACCATCCCGACGGCGCGAGTTTCGGGCGGTTGGGTCATGTTGGCGGTGGCGACGATTTCACCGGCGATGCAGATTGTGCCGCGGGCGATCGGCTGGAACCCGGCGATGGCGCGGAGCAAGGTTGTCTTGCCGCAGCCCGATGGACCAAGAAACGACGCGGTGCCGGCTGATGGCAGGGTCAGGTTCGCATCGAAAACGACCGTTTGTGAGCCGTAGGCGATGTCGACCTGCTCGAGAGCCAATTGTGGTTCGGTCGCCGTCATATCGAGACCTTTCGCTCGAGATTTGGGGAGCGATGTGGTGCGGCTCCACCCGCCGCGAAGGGCCTGTCGGCTGCGACACCGGCTGCGACGCCTGCAGCCGCAATTCCAGGGCTTGCAGATCGTATGTCGGCGTGCTGGCGGGCTTGGCGTTCGCCGGCGCGCGAGCGCCCGATCGAGACTGACAGCAAAATAACGGGAAGCAATCCGACGATCACGATCGCAAGCGCGGCACTCGACGCGGCGGCGAGTCGTTCGTCGGATGCCAGTTCGAATGCACGCACGGCGAGTGTGTTGAAGTCGAATGGACGCAGGATCATCGTCGCGGGCAGTTCCTTGAGGACGTCGACGAATACGAGGAGAAGCGCCGTCAGCAGTGTCCCGCGCATGAGTGGCAGGTGGACCTCGGCGAGGGTACGGCCCGGAGTGCGACCGAGGGAGCGTGCGGCGTCATCCATAGAGGGTTTGATCTTGCCCAGCCCGGCTTCGACGGTGTTCAACGAGACGGCCAGAAAGCGTACGGTCAGGCCGAAAACGAGCGCCACTAGTGTGCCAGACAGCAACAAGCCCGTTGAGAGACCGAAGGTCGCGAGCATCAAATCGTCGATGCGGTGATCGAGCCACGCGAACGGCAGCATGACTCCCACCGCGATGACGATACCGGGCACGGCGTAGCCCATGCTGGCAACGCGCACGGCTGTGATCGTTGATGGACGCGGTTGCAAGCGCTTGGCGTAGGCCAGCACGAGTGCGAGGGCGACGGCGACCAGCGCCGTGATGCCGGCGAGGCTTGCGCTGTTCCATACCAATCGCGCGAAGTTGGCGTTCCACCATTGATCGGGCGTCTGCCACGTCCAAACGGTGAGCTGAGTCGCCGGAATCAGAAAGCCGGCGGCGATGGGCACAAAGCACAAGGCGAACGCACCCAAGGCAGCGAGCCCGCGCAAGCGGCGGCGCGGCAGTTCGGAATATTTGGTCGACGTGTGATGGAAACGCGCCCGCAAGCGGGAATAGCGCTCAAGGACGATCAGGATGAAAACGAAGCTCAGCAGCAAGGCCGCGAGCTGCGCGGCGGCGGCTGGATCGCCGAGGCCGAACCAGGTGCGGAAGATGCCCGTCGTGAACGTCGAAACGCCAAGGTACGCAACGGCGCCGTAATCGGCCAAAGCTTCCATTAGTGCCAGCGTCAGCCCGGCAATGATGGCGGGGCGTGCCAAGGGCAACGCAACGCGCCGGAATGACCCGAATGGGCCATGGCCGAGCGTACGCGACACTTCCAGGACGCACACCGATTGCTCGATGAAGGCGGCGCGGGCCAGCAGGTAGACGTAGGGGTATAACACCAGCGACATCAGGACGATGACACCGCCGATGGAGTGAATCTCGGGAAACCAGTATTGACCGAAGCCCAGTCCCGTCAGCTCGCGGATGAAGCTCTGTAAGGGGCCGGAAAAGCCGAGCAGGCCGGAGTAGGTGTAGGCGATGATGTAGGCCGGCATGGCCAGTGGCAGCATCAGCGCCCATTGAAAAATGCGCCGACCGGGAAAGTCATGCACGGCCACCAGCCACGCAGTCGGCACGCCGATCAGCAATACACCGGCACCAACGCCGAAAAGAATCAGCAAAGAGTTGCGAATGTATTCGGAGAGGACGGTTGCGCGCAGGTGGGCCCAGACCTCTCCGGATGGCATGAAGACGTGTGCGAATACGACGATGACGGGGATCGACAGTAGGGCCGCGATCAGCAGTGGGAGAACGGTCCAGCGAGTCGGTATTCGGAGGCGCGTGAGCGAGCCACGCATCCAACGGCTTACCCCCGTGACCGGATGCCGATGTGGTTGCCGGCGAGGCTCGATGGCGTTGGGGTCTGCGTGGCGCATGTGAGAATACTAACCGTTTGCATCCGTGTTTGGGCGGTCCGGGAGAAAAACGTGAGGGTTTTGCCGCTCCGCGGTCCGGGCCTCCGAATCGGTGCGGGCTGTCCCGGGCTGTCGAGCCAACGGCGGCGCATGATCGCAAGCTACGAGTCGTTCGGGTTCATGCGCAACTCGCGATGACCGCGGTGGGGTCGGCTGGCTTCGATCCGTATTGGCGTCGAACGAGTCCCGACTCGGCGCTGAGGCGAGGTGCTACGGGCCAGATCCTGTGAGGCGCCTCGTGTACCGGGCTGGCGCCCCTGAGCCCCTCGCTGGACAGCGCCGTCGCGTCGTGGCGAACGTTGACTGACGTCAGCGATGGCCTGATCGTCGGGTTACAGATGATCCGATGCGAAATGAGCGAGGCGTGAACGCTCGCCGCGGGCTAGCGTGACGTGCCCGGAGTGCGCCCAACCTTTGAAGCGATCGACGACGTAGGTGAGTCCGGACGTCGTTTCGGTCAGGTACGGTGTGTCGATCTGCGAGACGTTGCCGAGAGCAATCACTTTTGTGCCGGGGCCGGCGCGCGTGACGAGCGTTTTCATCTGTTTCGAGGTGAGGTTTTGGGCTTCGTCGATGATCACGAAGCGGTTGAGGAACGTCCGCCCCCGCATGAAGTTCAGCGAGCGGATCTTGATGCGGTTCGACAACATGTCCTGGGTTGCGGCCCGCCCCCATTCTCCGGCGCCTTCTGTGCGGGTGAGGACTTCGAGGTTGTCCATCAGTGCGCCCATCCACGGTGCCATTTTTTCTTCTTCGGTGCCGGGCAAGAATCCAATGTCTTCGCCGACCGGTACGGTCACGCGGGTCATGATGATCTCTTTGTAGATGTTTTCTTCGAGCGTTTGTGCGAGACCTGCGGCCAACGTCAGCAGGGTTTTGCCGGTGCCCGCAGCGCCTACGAGCGACACGAAATCGATATCCGGATCCATCAGGAGGTTCAGTGCGTAGTTCTGCTCCCGATTGCGCGCGTTGATGCCCCAGACAGTGTTGCGCGGACTCGCGTAGTCGTCGACCAGCTCAAGGACAGCGGCTTGGCGCGCGGCGTCCGCTTCAAGGACGATGGCCTCGAGCGGTTGGTCGCTCTCGAGATACAAAAATTGGTTGGGTAGCCATTGTTCGACGAGCGGTCCACGCACCCTGTAGTAAGTGCTGCCGGCCTCCTGCCACGATTCCATTGCGCCGCCGTGTGTCTCCCAGAAGTTTTCGGGAAGTTTGGCAATGCCCGGATAGAGCAGATCGACGTCGTCGAGCACCTGGTCGTTGAAGTAATCCTCGGCGTGAAGCCCGATGACTGAGGCCTTGATGCGCAGGTTGATGTCCTTGGACACAACGGTGATGTGTGCGTCGGGCTTTTCTTTTTGCAGGGCCAACGCGGTCGAGAGAATGTTGTTGTCCGGACTCGAGCCGGGCATCGAATCGGGCAGGGCGCCGAGCATCGTGCGTGTCTGGAAATACAGCCGGCCGGAGACATCGACGCGGCCGCCGTCGGCGCCAGGGGCGGCGAGCGGCAGGCCCTTGACGATTGCCTCATGGGAGGCTTGGCCCGCGAGTTCATCGAGGAAACGAGATACTTGGCGAACATTTCGCGCGACTTCAGAGGTGCCTTTCTTGCCGCGATCGAGTTCTTCGAGTACGACCATCGGCAGGAAGATGTCGTGCTCGTGAAAGCGGAACAGGGCCGCCGGATCGTGCATCAGAACGTTGGTGTCGAGTACGAACAGCCGTTTGCCAGCTTTACGCGTGGCGCTTCGATCGGACTTGCGCTCGGGTGATTTCACGGGTGGCTCCGGTTCGTGGGCGGTTTGGCTGCCGGGTTTCGGATGGTGCTGTACGTTGGCGATCGCAGGAACGGCCCGCAAAGCAGAAGGCTCGGGTGGGCGATTTCAGATGATGTGGGCTGCGCCACCGAAGGATTCGAGTTGATCAACAACGCGAAGCCCTGCGGCGCCGACGAGGGCGGCGCTACTCGGTTGAACGCTGGGGAGCGGCGCGCCATCGGATCCGCGGAAGTTCGCAGGGACCGAGCCATTGGCGAGCGGCATAGCCGCGGGCCTATGCCGAGTGCTGAATCGCCGGTGCGACCGACGCGTGGGCCGAGTCTCGGGCAGGCCCGCGACGCGAGCCTCAACCGCGGCCACAAACCTGGCCGTGGGCAGGGTCGACGATGCGCCTCGGGTGCGAACGGCTGGGGTTGTTTCACGCTGTAAGGGGCGACTTCTGGCCCGCTCAGCCGGCTTGTTCCCGATATTCTCCGAGCTGCACCAGCACGCGATCGACGTGTTCAGGAACCTTGACCTTCCTCCAGACGTGCCGAATCACACCGTCAGGGTCGATCAGAAAGGTCGAGCGCTCGATGCCGCGAACCTGCTTGCCGTACATGTTTTTCATGTGAATCACATCGAAAACCTGACAAAGGGTCTCGTCGGAATCGCTGGCCAGCGCGAAGTTCAGGCCTTGCTTGGCACGGAATTTTTCGTGACTCGAGATGGAATCGCGGGAGACTCCGATCACGCGGGCGCCACTGTCTGCGAAGCGGTCAAGATTCGCGTTGAAGTCATTGGCTTCAGTGGTGCAGCCGGGCGTGGCGTCTTTAGGATAGAAGTACAGCACGATCCATTGGCCACGCAGGGCCCCGAAACTTTGCTTACCGCCCGGTACGAGATCGAGCTCGAGCGTGGCAGGAACGGTCGAGTTGAGGTCGAGGGGTTCGTTGCTGGACGGATTCTCAGACATTCGGTTCTCCGGAGTGCGGTCGAATGATTGGATCAGACAGGCGATACGGCGTTGCGGGCTGCGTGTTGCTCGAGTGGGTGGCGAGCGATCACGTGGTCATGCCTTGACGGGGTCGAGTACGCCGTCGAGGTTGAGGTCGTCGCAGAAGTCCATGAAGTCGGCCCTCAGACTTGCGAGGTGTCGATCAGCCGGAATGTCGATCAGGAGATTGGCCGACAGCATACGTGTCGCGTTGGAGCCGGCTCGGTATACGCGGGTCTGCCATTCACGGACGACAACTCCGTGAGCGTGGAAAAAATCCGCCAAGGCGCGCAGTACGCCCGGTTGATCCAAGGCGACGACATCGACGCTGTAAGGCATTGCGGCGCTGTCGTCGTCTTCGTCGGCGCGCATGCGGGTCACGGTACAGTCGAGTTGATGAGTGGCGGCAAAATCCGGGAGCTGCTTTTCGAGCTTGTCCAGTGTGCGCCAGTTGCCGGTGATTGCAAGGTAGGCGACCTGTGCTCCGGCGAGCTGGGTGCCACGACTTTCTTCGACGTTGCCCCCGGCTTCGAAGATGCGTTGCGCGAGTTCAGCAAGCAACCCTTCGTGCCGCGGGCCGACCAGAGTCAGGATCAGGTGTGTGGTGACGCGTGGTGCTTGATCATCACCGCCCCCCGGCGGCTTGCGTGCTCGGGCGCGGCTGGCTGCTGGCGCCGATGACGGCGCCGGATGGTCGTCGCCGGTGCGCCCTTTGGCGGCGCGATACGTAGAAGCGAGGCGTTGCTCGATTGACTGCACGATCACGCCGTCATCCTGTGACGACGTATCCCGGCAATCACCAGCCGGCTGTTCCGAATCTCTGCCGCCGCTCGCAGAGGGCGTAGTCGGCAAAGGTTTGGAATGGAGAACTCGATCACCGATTCTTGTTGAATCGCTGCCGCGAATTGTCGACGGAGGATCGTTGCCAGGGTCGACTTCAAGGGTGACTCGATGGCTCGTCACGGTCGACTGCACGAGGCGAAGGTGACGGGCGGTGGGGTGATTATCGGATTTCAAAGAGGTGTCCTGCTGGCGTTCTTCGTGTGGGCGTGCGCACGGATGATGATGGCAGCTGCGGTGTTGCGTTGTCGACCGTGTGTCGGGGCCTGAATCCTGGCGCGCGCATTCAGCGTAACCGACCTGCGCCTGGGTTGCCGTATCGTTGATCACTTCGTCGATGACGCGTCCGTGATGGGGCTGAGTCGGATGGCGCCGTCGCTGTGTTGAAGCGGCTTGCGGGCAAGCAGTAGACTGCAGGACTTGGGTCCCGGAGGACATTATGTTTCAGGGCAGCATGGTCGCGTTGGTTACCCCGATGCGCGATGACGAAACGATTGACGACGCGGCGATTGATGCGCTTGTCGATTGGCATCTGGCGTCGGGGACAGACGCGATCGTTGCGGTCGGCACGACCGGCGAATCGGCCACGCTCGATGTCGGCGAACACTTGGCGGTGATCGCTCGCGTGATTGAGCGCGTTGCGCGTCGTATTCCCGTAATCGCCGGAACGGGCGCCAACGCGACCCGCGAGGCGATCGTTCTGACGCGAGAGGCCGCCGCCTTGGGTGCGGACGCCGCCCTGTTGGTCACGCCTTACTACAACAAGCCGACGCAGGAGGGCTTGTATCGGCACTATCGGGCGGTCGCCGATGCGGTCGATGTGCCGCAGATCCTCTACAACGTGCCGGGCCGGACGGCAGTCGATTTGCTGTCGGAGACGGTCGGTCGCCTGTGCAATCATCCGAACATCGTTGGCGTCAAGGATGCGACGGGCCAGCTTCCGCGGCTCGACGAAATGCGCGCGGTAATCGCGGAGACGTTGGGGTCGGTCGACGGTTTTGCCTTGATCAGTGGCGACGATGCGACCGCGACGGCGTATCAAATGGCCGGCGGTCACGGGGTCATCTCGGTGACGGCCAACGTAGTACCAGCCGAGATGCATCGGCTGAGTCTTGCGGCTCGGACCGGTGATCGAGGCGTTGCGGATGAGCTCGAGGCTCGCCTGAGTGCGTTGCATCGTGATCTGTTCGTCGAGGCCAATCCGATTCCCGTGAAGTGGGCTCTCGCGCGTATGGGTCGGATCGAGCCGACATTGCGTTTGCCGTTGACGCCTTTATCGTCGCAGTATCATGCTCGGGTCGAGAAAGCACTGATGCGGGCGGGGATCGAACTCACCGCCTGATCGTGTTGTGTCGGGTGACGGCAGCCAGAGATGCCGTAAGCCAACTGCCGTGAAGTGTGGCAGCCAATACGTTGCCGAATTCAGAGGACCGCTTCATCCTCGAGAACGGTCAGTCGGTCTGAGCGCGCTGCGGCGAGACGGAGGCGTTGCACGGCGACCGATGCGAAAGTCGTTTGCAGGACCGAAGTTTCAGGGCAATGCTTGTCGCGTACGACGGGTGTTGAGGAAGGCCGTTTTCTTGAGACAAACTGTCTCGCGGCAAAAGATTGCGTTCTGAGCTTGCATCCATGTTCGCTAGAACGGATGGTCTCGGTCGAGCCGCCGTCTCAAACGCGCATCCTGAATGGATCGATAAAGCCTCGGCTCGAACACGTCGCCGCGATGCACGTTGCCCACCCGGTGCCGTCAGTCTTGAAGTTCTCGCGTATTGTCTGCTTGTCCCGTCCGCCACGATCGCTACCGTCCCAAGCCGGTCGAAGGATCTACGCAATGAATCGAAAACTCGTCGCTAATCGTCGATCTTCGTCGACACTGTCGATGCTTGTCACACCGGTCGCCGTGATGACACTTGCGATTGCCTTGTCGGGCTGCAGCAGCAGCGGGCCGGTTCAAGGGCCCGTGTATCAGGGAGCGGAAGTCCGCGATAACCTCGAGATCCCACCCAACCTTCTGGCAAACGTCGATCCCGCATTTCAGGTGCGTGAAAGCGGTGAGCGCATCAGTGCACGAGCCATCGGCGATACCAACGCGCAGGCATCACCCGCGCGTGGTGGAGCGGGGCGGGTGACGGTGCTGCCGACCTCGGACGAGGTGCGCATCGAACGCGACGCGCAGACGCGGTGGCTGGTCGTCGATCAGCCGCCCGAAGCGCTGTGGGAACTGTTGCGGGCGTTCTGGCGCGCTGAGCGTTTGCCTCTCGAGACGGACGATCCTCGCAACGGCGTGATGGTGACGCAGTGGGCCGAGAATCGCGCCGGGATTCCGCTGAGTCGCTCTCAAAGCTTGCTTGCGCGGGCTTTGGGAACGCTTTACGACGCCGACACACGCGATCAGTACCGCATGCGTGTTGAGCGCAATGAGTCGGGTGGGACCAATATCTACGTCGCACACCGCGGGGCGGAGCAGCGCCAACAGGGAGGCGCGGAGTTTCGCTGGGTGATGCGCGAACCCGATCCCGAACTGGAAGCGGTGATGCTCAATCGCCTGGCGGGTTACCTGATCACCGGCGAAGTATCGGATAGTTTCCGCGCGGCAGCGCTCGATGAGGATTTCGAGACGAGTGGCGAGGTGGATCTCGTCGAGCGAGAGGGCCGCCTGGTGCTGGTGCTACGCGGTAACCCCGATAATCTTTGGCGGCGGTTGGGGCTCGCGCTCGATCGTGTCGGACTCGTCGTAGACGCTCAGGATCGACGAGCGGGCTTTTATGAGGTGACGTATCGGCCCGATATCGTGAACACTGAAAGACCGGGGTTCTTTGGCCGCCTTCTGGGTCGCGGTGAGCGAGCGGATCGACGCGCGAACGAACGCTACCGCGTCGTCTTCGATGCTGAGGGCACGGACCTGCTGGTGAGTGCGCAGGCTATCGATGGTGGGGCCATTGACGAACGCGACGCGCGTTTCGTTTTGGAGCGTTTGCAGCCAGAGCTACGTTAGTAGGCTTTGATGGGCCCACGAATCACCGCGACGACGTCGATGAGGGGGCCGGTTCGGCGTTGGCTACAGCCGTCAATTCAAATGGAAGCTGTTCGATACCCAAATGGTGGTTAGGTCTGATCGTGGTTAGGTCTGACACCCTGGATGTGCGATGAACCTGCTGCCTTACGGCATGCGCAACGCTGGCTGTTCGGTCGTCGAATGAGGTTTGGAGCGAACGCGCCCGGCTTTACAGATTGCGCCAATCGAAACGCGTGATCGAATGACGCCTCACGCAGGCACTTAGCCCCAAGACGCGCACACGTCGGCCAAAACATGCGCTGAATCGACATCGACGATCCACCGGCATCGTTGCGGCCGAGAAATCGGGTCGGGCCTGGTATCGGCTTCAAGCCAGCGCGAGTGGCCCTTCGGTGATCAGCCAGAACCAAGCCGGAAGCGTCAGGAAGGCCGCCAACGTTGTGGTGGTGACCGCCGCGGCATAAAGCGAGGCATCGAGACGGTAACGGTCACAAAATACCAGACCGAGGACCATGGCCGGCATCGCGGCTTCGAGCACTGACCCAGCAGCGGGGACGCCCTCTAGCCCGATGCTGCGTGTCAGCAGCCAGGCAATCAAGGGCGCGGCGGCGAGCTGGATCATGACGACCATCACCAGAGGCCGAGTCAGCGTCGTGGTTTCAGGGCGTCGAAAGACTTCGAAGGTCAACGCGAGGCCCAGCGCAAACAACATCAGCGGGGCGACCGAGTGTCCGAGGAAGCCGAGCACTTCGGCGGGGCCATCGGGAAGCGGTACGCCGCCGAGATTGAGCGCGACGCCCCCGAGAGCCGCCCACAAGGCCGGTACGCGCAGCAGGCCGCGAACGACGGAGATGGGAAGCCGCAGGCGGGCATCGGCGTCGGTGACGACGCCGTAGCGCCGCCCGATCCAGACCGACAAGATCAACAGCAAAGGCAAGCAGGCGAAAAGATCGTATTGGATCGCGACGGCTCGTCCTTCGAGTCCGAACAGGGCGTCGAGTACGGGCAGGCCCAAATACGTTGCATTGGGCCAGGCGGCTGCCATCAGTAGGGCGCCGACGCCGGCGGCGTCGAGACGGCAGAGGCGACAGACCGCCAATGCGATAGCGAGTGAGCCGAGCACGGTCAAGGCGGCAACGAGTGCAATTCTTAGCGAATCTGCGCCAAGGGGCGCCAGCCAGATTGTCTTGAGCACGAGCGCGGGCAGAAGCAGGTAGTAAACCAGCGTGGTAAGTGCGCGTCGTAGGGTTTGTGGGTCGATCTCACCCGGAGAAAACCACCGCCAGCCGATGCCTGCGGCGATCAAAACGGCCATCTGTGCGACGACGCTAACCATTGCGGATCTGTGCCTGAAAATGGGGTGAGTCGGAGCGGCAACGGGGCGTATTCGGCTCGATTCGGCATTGAGCTCAGCCCTGTGTTCGGAAAGTTGAAAATCTTTGTCAGGGCGGCTTGGGTTGCCGATTGTTCGGTGTTTTTTTCCGTAATCGCGATGGTCGGCGCGAGCGTTTGGTCCTTGATCCAGCGCCAAGATCCAGTGCCAACCGAGGATCGTGGGAGGGCGACGTCGTGCTGATGCCTGCGATGCGGATGAGGTCCAGCCCAAGCCGAAAATACTTGCCGCGTCGACTCTCGGCGCTCCCGGAGTCGGCCTACATCGGCATCTGGCGGAATTCTCGTCCACGCCCTTAGGCGTGGTTCAAGATAAATCAGCGTTTATCGGCTGCGTTTCTGTCTGCTCATCAGCTTTGAGCGAGCGACACAAAGGACGCTGATCGTCTGCTGAGTCGCCGCGCGAGGCGTCATGCGCGCGCCACCGAACGGAAATCAGGCGTTGTTTTCCTGCTGGTTGGCGACGTCCTTGTGGACCTTCTCCATGTCGAGCGCTTTCGTTTGTTCGATGACCTGGTCGAGCTGACTTGCCGAGAGCATCCCGGGCTGGGCGAAGACGATGACTTTTTCGCGGAAAATCATCAGCGTCGGAATCGAGCGGATCTGGAAGGCGGCAGCGATGCCTTGTTCTTCTTCGGTGTTGACTTTGGCGAAGACGATCCCTTTGTGGTGTTCTGCGGCTTCCTCAAAGGTCGGTGCGAAGGCGCGACAGGGGCCGCACCATGGGGCCCAGAAATCCACGACGACGATATCGTTGTCGACAACGGTGGACTCGAAGTTCTGCTCGTTGAGTTCTGTGACGGCCATGGTGCAAGCTCCGGGTTGGATGTGTTGTTCATTCGCCTCGCGGCGGTCGCAAGGTATGAGGCTGCGTTAACGGTATCAGTTTCTTGCCTCGCCAGCGCCGAACCCGCTGAACTTGGGGGCCGTTTGTCGTTGCCCGCTGACACAGGCTGAAGGCCACTCCGAGCGATGGCCGGCTTGAAGCGAAAACCGGCCGTGCGCGATCGGACGCATGCGATGGGACGAACGCGCCCTGACGCTGGCTCCGTCGGTCCAACACAAATGCCCGACAGACGGCTCAGGCCGCTGCTATTGTCGTGCCATGTGCGGATTGGTTGATCCAAGGCGCTGAGACTCCGATCGCCGGTCGCGCAGAGGCACAAGCCTCAGGACGGTCGCGTCTCGTCGGGTAGCAATAACGCGGCCAACAGGGTGCAGCGTTCGCGGGGATCATTGAGCTCGAGCAGTGTCTGGCGATCGACGAGGTCGAGAGGCAGCAGCTCGGCGAGCCGCCCGACAAGGTTGTGGGCCGAGCGAGTTCGCGATGCATCGGCGAGACGCTCACCGCGGCGGATGAGGTCGCCTTCCCCGGTGGCCGCGAGTCGTTTGGCGAGATGATCCGCTAGAGCGGTCAGGGTATCGAGGTCGCTTTCGCAATCAGCCGCCGAGGGGAGATCGTGAACGTCACCGATCCAGAGCCCGTCCCGCTGGCGTGCGACGCGTTCAATGGAGACGCGTTCGATGCCTTCGCATTCGATTCCAAGCAGGCCGTCGGGGCGCAGATCGGCTTCGATGATGCGAACGCGGGTGCCGACCGCCGCGAAACCTAGGCTGCGATCGTAAGGCGTCGTAATCCCTGCGTCGGCCGAAGGTTGATTCGGGCGACGTGGAATGTCCGCCGGCTGCGCGTCGAGATCTGTGTCCGAACCTTTGCGTGTGTCGCCTTCGGTCCGCTCGTGTTCGCTGATCTGTTTGGATGAACTGCGGTCGTTTGGCGAGGCGAGCGCGGTTGCGACGACGACGAAGCCGGTATCTTCGCGCAGGCAGCGTCGGGCCATGTCGACGTAGCGAGTCTCGAACAGGCGCAATGCGAGCAGGCCATCAGGAAAGACGACGGTGTTCAACGGGAACAGCGGCAGCCGCGTTGGAGACGGTCTGGTATCGACCGTTGTCGTGCCCGTTGCCGAGCTCGACGTCGTCGTGTCTGGAGGCGTCGTCATGGCGGATTCTCGGCGTTGTGAAGCCTACGTTCGTGGTGCGCGGCGCTGTCATCGTCGCGGTCGGACCTGTCGCTTGGAGAAGCATATTCGTGTTCGTTAGGATTGTGGCTGCCGGCTTCGCGCAAAGCGTCGACGGGTGTTGACGCGGATTCCTGTGGTGAGTCGTCGCGACCCCAGCGTGCGGTGAGTTCGTGCTTGAGATCAAGCTGGTCGAGCACGCGCGCGACAATGAAATCGACGAGCTCGGCGATGTTCGTAGGGGCGTGATAGAACGCTGGATTTGCGGGCATCACACAGACGCCGAGGCGGGCGAGCTTCAGTAGGTTTTCAAGGTGAATGGCCGAGAACGGCGTCTCCCGCACCACCAGAATAAGGTCGCGGCGCTCCTTTAGTGCGACGTCTGCCGCGCGCTCGATCAGCCCGCGAGAGGCGCCGACCGCGATTGCAGAAACCGACGCCATCGAGCACGGACACACAACCATGGCGTCGGCAAAGCCAGAGCCGGAAGCGACCGGGGCTGTCCATTGCTCGGCTCCCCAGACGCGGAGTTGTTCGGGGCCTGCCGCGAACTGTTCGCTGAGTTGTCGTGTCGCCGCGCTAGGGTTGGCGGGGACGCGAAGCGGGGTCTCCATACCGAGGACGACACGCCCCGGATTGGATAGCATCAAATCGACGGAAACACCGGCAGCGAGCAGACACTCCAGTAGCCGCAGGCCGTAGGGCGCGCCTGACGCTCCGGTCATGGCGAGCGCGAGACGTCGTGGCTGAGTGACGCGGGCGACTCGAGGGGCGTCATAGTCGCTCAGGCCCGGCGGGCGTACGATCCCCGCGCTCGATGGGTCGCCATCGAGTGGATTGGAGCGGACCGCGTCGCTGGCTGTCACGATGAAGGCCGTCCCGGGGTTGAGTCGTTCATTGAATCGAAGAGGCTGGATGGATCCGGCTGGATGTTCGTCGATGCAGTCGGATGGTCTTGATGTTCGTCGGATGTCCACAGCACGGCCTGATCGGTCGTGCTGCGTGTCGTCAAGCATTCAAGCAGGGCGCGATGCAATCCTCCGAAGGAACCGTTACTCATGACCAGCAGAACATCGCGAGGTTCTGCTGCCGTGCAGAGATCGTTCAGCAGGGCGCTGATCGCGTTGCACACATGGAGTTTGTCACCAAGGCGGCGTTCCAGATCCGAGGTGTCCCATGCCAAGCTGGGTTCGCGCAGCAGCCAAGCGGAATCGGCCTTCGCCAAGGCATCGGCAAGGGCGTCGGCATGCGCACCCATGCGCATCGTGTTCGATCGAGGTTCGACGATGGCGACGACACGGTGGTCGGGCCAGCGCTCGCGTGCCGCGGCGAGGGTTTCGGTGACTGCAGTGGGGTGATGCGCAAAGTCGTCGACGATGACAATGCCTCGGACTTCGCCGAGAACGTCCAGGCGCCGTGCAACGCTGGTGAAATCCGAGGCCGCAGCAAGCCCGGCTTCGAGTGGCACACCGGCGTGCCGTGCAGCGGCGAGGGCCGCAACGAGATTGGCGCGGTTGTGGCGGCCCGCCAACGGCCATGTCCCGGTCACGGTGCTTTCGGCGCGGTCCGAATCGTGGCTGACGACGTCGACGCGGCCACCGGATCGATTGACGAGAGAAATCGCAGGTGCTGGCGTCATCGATGCGCGGGTATCGATGCGGCCCTCGACGGTGTTCACGCCGCCGGACACGAGGGTATCGCGCGGGCGCTGGTCGTCGCGGTGCGTCTCGTCGATGGCGACGCGGACGACCGGCGTCCAGCAGCCCTGTTGCAGCACCGCCTCCACCGCGTGATCGCCGTGCGGCACGATGATGGCGCCGGCTGCGGGTACGGTGCGGATGAGATGGTGAAACTGCCGTTGAATCGAGGCCAGATCGGGGTAGATGTCGGCGTGGTCGTGTTCGAGGTTGTTGATGATCAGAGTTCGCGGGCGGTAGTGCACGAATTTGGCGCGTTTGTCGAAAAATGCGCTGTCGTATTCGTCGGCTTCGACGACAAAGAACGGCGAGCTGCCGAGTCGGGCGGAGCAGCCGAATGTTTTCGGTACCCCTCCGATCAAAAAGCCGGGGGCGAGTCCCGCGCGATCGAGAATATGAGCCACGAGGCTTGCCGTCGTGGTTTTGCCGTGGGTGCCGGCAATCGCGACGACCCAACGATCAACCAGCACGTTGCGCGCGAGCCATTCAGGGCCCGATTGATAAGGTCGACCGCTGTCGAGCAGTTTTTCGATGATCGGCATCCCGCGCGTGCACACGTTGCCGACGACGATGTCGGCGTCCTCGGGAAATGGTTCGGGATGCTGTGCGCGAAGATCTTCGGCCCACTCGATGCCTGCGCGCTCGAGCTGATCGGACATCGGTGGCCAGAGCGGTCCATCGCGACCAGTGACGTGCCATCCACTCGCGCGCGCGAGCTGCGCGATGCCGGCCATGAAGGTGCCGCCAATACCAAGGATATGAATGTGTCGACGCCGCTCGCCGTTGGCCTCGCCGGAAGAAGCGATCACGTCGCCATGTTCAGGTGTCTCGATCGGTGCCTTAATCGGGGCAGCAGCCGGGCCACCCGCCGCAGCATTTGAGCGTGTCATCGATCGGGATTCCGCCGTCTTCAAGCGGGATCACCCGTGAAAAAAACCGGCTGTGTTTCGAGCCGCAGCGCTGCGCTCTCGGTAGATTGGCCAAGACCGAGGGCAAGCCCGACTGCGACTTGAGACACGATCGCGGTTACGAGTACGACCGCCAGCGCGAGCATGAAGCCCGAAGCATGGCCTCTTAGACCAAGCGATTCGCGATAGATGTGTCCGAACACGATCAATACCCAGCCGAGCATGAACAGCATGGCAAGCAGGGGCACGATGGCAACAGTCTCGGCATCAGGGAACGGTTCCCAGATGAGAAATATGGGCACGAGTGCGGCGGCGAGCACGCTGCTGGATGCGACCAGAGACGTGAAGGTTTGTAATAGACGTGAACCGAGATCGCGCATCGCGAGCAGGCCAAGCGTCACTAGGTAGAGTGCAGCAAGGTCGAGTGCGTTGGTCGCCAGAGTTAGTCCGACACCGCCGGGCCCAAGATCAAGATAACCGAGGGCCGCGATCATCGATACGATGATCCAGGCGATCAACAAGCGGGGGTCTGCAGGAAGGTCTTGTGGGCCGGCGCGCAAAAGCAATATCCCGGCCACGGTATCGAAGGCAAGCGGAAGCCCATTGGGTCTCGGGTCCTGAGCGTTCGGGCCTTCGGTGTTTTGATCAGAGGGCTGATTCACGGCGATGGTCTACCTCGGTTGGCGATGGATTGAGCCTGATTGAACGGTAATGAAAACAACCTGCGGCAGGGTTTGGACGGGTCAGCGGCGGGCAAGAAGCGGCACCTCGACATCAGGCGTTGGCGACGCGACGGCTCATAGGCGACCGGAGGCGTGTCCCGCCCCGAGCGGGCTGACCGGGCTACGGCTTCGGCGAGGCCAGCGTAACTTGGGATGGCCGAGCCGCAAATCGTGGTTGGCCGATATTCGTCGTGATCTGCCAAGGCCGAAAGCTCAGCGTCGGGGTGTAGCGAGCTGATCAGCTTGAATTGATCTTATCGACTCGATCGGTGGGCGAATAAGTGCTGGCGTTCGCGGTCGTCCGGAGCCCGTCTGCCGCACATCGGATCCGACGAACACGCGGTGGCGATGGTGTTCGCCCATGAACGGCGCGTTTGTCCCGACGCCGTACGCGTGGTTGTGCGGGCGTGTCTGTTTATCGTGCGTTGCGGGCTCGGCGGCCTCACGATCTGTTTTTTTGTGAGGTCGTCGCTTCGGGTCTCCTGTGTTGCTTGACACTCGTGATCTTGTCTCAGTTTCCTCGATCTGAGCGGGTTGCAGATCGGGGGCGGCAGCCGCAGCCCCCGCGGCGATCGTTCCCTTCTTTGCGAGCGAATCCCCGGTGCGTACGACCTGTCGCGCTGAATTTGGCGCGCACAGTGTGGTCAGGTTGATCGGTTTTTTATTGAGCGGGCGCTCCATCCGATCCGGATGCCAGGTCAGCTGGCGTCGTCGATATTGGTCGTGTCGCCGAGACCATCCAGATCATCCGATCCATCGAGGTCATCTAAGGCATCCAGGTCGTCGAGTTCATCGAGCAGGCCGTCGTCGAGGTCAAGTGTGCCATCGCTGACGAGAAATTCTCGTCGCTGACGGTAGGCTTCGCGAATCGCGACGTAGCGGTCATCAGAGATCGATCTCAGCAGGTCGTCGGTCGACAGAAGTCGCGCTCGCGTGTCGACGATCGACAACGCAAGCAGGCCGTATCGGAGAGGTTCCCGACCTCTCGTCAGACGAAAGCGTGGATCGAGGAACTCAGAGTCGACCAGAAAACCGGTGAACTCACGCGGACTCGAAGGCCCGACCAACGGCAGCATCAAGTAAGGTCCCGGGCCAACGCCGTAAACGCCCAGGGTTTGTCCGAAGTCTTCGTCATTGCGCTCAATGCCCATTTCGGAAGCGATATCGATGAGTCCGCCAAGGCCGAACACCGTATTGAACGAGATGCGCAGGATGTCGCTGACGGCGTCCATCGGCTTGAGCTGAAGCAGGTTGTTGCCGAGCGTGGTGACGTCGCGCAGATTATTGAGGAAATTGCCGGCACCGGTCCGAATAGGGCTCGGCAGGGCGCTGTAGCCCTTGGCGGCCGGCTTGACCACGGCACGATCTGCGGCCTCGTTGAAGGCGAATATTTGGCGATTGAAGCTTTCGTAGGGGTCGTGTGGCACTCGGTCTTCGCTGGGGATCGTCGCGCAGCCACCGATCGCGATGAGGCTCGCGGCTAAAACCAGAAACGGGCCGATCCGACGATTCGCGGCGAGCGACGCCCATGTATCAGGCTTGGGCGTTTGCCGGCGCGCGTCACGACTCAAATCAGCGGCTGAATCGACGGTCATCGAGAGTTCCTTGCTGGGGTGTGGCCCCGGTTGATTGTTGCCAGAGATGCCAGCCAAGACTACGCGACTGGGTTCAATACCGGCTATCAAGTGCAATTAGGGCGGTATGGCCGGCGATACGTGGCGGTGCGCGTCCCCGAAGGTGATTCGATATCAGTTCGGCATCTTGAGCGAAGGGTGCTAGAGCTCGGGGTCATGTCTGGCATCAGCCCGGCCCTGCGTGGGCGCGGCGCGGGCCGGTTTAACGTCTTCGGTTGGATCAATAAAAACGCCCCGATTCATCGACTGGTTCATCGGCCAGATCGCCCGTAGGTTCCGGCCACCTCTTCGGAGCCGAGTATCCGGATCCTTCGACTGAGCTGGACAGTGGGTTCGTCCGCGTGCCCGGCGCAACCCGAGGCGAGTGCCCGCCGTCGCTCGCATGATCAAACCGTTCTCAACGATATGCCGTCCGTTATGGGTTCGAGCCGCCCACCCGAGGCGGGTTCCGATGATCATCAGTCGTTATCGGCATCCGGGCGCCGCCCGCGACGTTGCTCGCAGCGATGCGGCTCAGTCGACTCGACGCCCACGCGCGGCGGCGATTCGCATGCGCAAGGCGTTGAGTTGAATGAAGCCGGCGGCGTCGCGTTGGTCATAGCGGCCGGCGTCGTCTTCAAAGGTTGCGATCCCGGCGTCGAACAAGCTGTCGTCGGAGCGGCGCCCGGCGACGGTCACGTTGCCCTTGTACAGGCGCACTCGGACTTCGCCGTTGACCATGCGCGCAGCGTCGTCGATCGCGGTCTGTAGCATGCGCCGTTCGGGTGACCACCAGTAGCCGTTGTAAATCATCGCGGCATAGCGCGGCATCAGTTCATCCTTGAGATGGGCGACTTCGCGGTCGAGGCTGATCGATTCGAGCGCCCGACGGGCTCGTAGCAGGATTGTGCCGCCGGGGGTTTCGTAGCAGCCGCGTGATTTCATGCCGACGTAGCGGTTTTCGACGATGTCGAGGCGGCCAATGCCGTTCTCGCCGCCAATTCGGTTGAGTTCAGTGAGCAAGGTGGCCGGCGAGCACTCGCGTCCATCGATCGAGACTGGATCGCCGTGCTGGAATCCGATGACGATTTCGGTGGCTTGGTCTGGCGCGTTCTCTGGTGCAACACTCCAGCGCCACATGTCTTCTTCGGGCGCGACCCAGGGGTCTTCGAGAATGTCGCCCTCATAGGAAATATGTAGCAGGTTGGCGTCCATCGAATAGGGCGATTTTTTGCCAGCTTTGGTGAAATCGATCGGAATATCACGGGCCTGCGCGTAGGCCATGAGTTTTTCACGAGAGGTCAGATCCCATTCGCGCCACGGTGCGATGACCTTGATCCCGGGCTTGAGCGCATAGGCGCCGAGCTCGAAGCGGACCTGGTCGTTGCCTTTTCCGGTGGCGCCGTGGGCGATGGCGTCGGCACCGGTCTGCTCGGCGATTTCGACCAAACGTTTGGCGATCAACGGCCGCGCGATCGACGTCCCGAGCAAGTATTCGCCCTCGTAGACCGTATTGGCGCGAAACATCGGAAAGACGTAGTTCGCGACGAAGTCTTCACGCAGGTCTTCGATAAAAATCTCGCGCACGCCCATGGCTTGGGCTTTGGCTCGCGCCGGTTCGACTTCTTCGCCCTGACCGATGTCGGCGGTGAAGGTCACGACTTCGGCGTCGTGGCGGTCTTGCAGCCAGCGGACGATGACCGATGTGTCGAGTCCGCCTGAGTAGGCGAGGACGACCTTTTTCGACGGCATGCAGGCTCTCCAAATTTGTTGACGTTGGGACAATGGTTCGGGCGAGGACGCTCGCCGAGTGGGGTCGGGTTTTGACTCGAGCGTTACAGGATACGGTGCCGAGCGTGCGCGAGAAAGAGCGTCATCAATGTGTTGGCGATCGCTAGCCGCGTCAGGCCGAGTCAACGCTTGGCGCGTTGGACGCGCAATACGTCGGGCAGGCGCTTGATCGCTCGCAACACTTGCGCCAGGTGATCGCGATGGCGAACGGCAATCAGGAATTCAATCGACGTCGAGTGTCCGTCGCGCTCGTGAAACGAGACGTGTTCGATGTTGGATCCGTGGTCGGCGATGGTGGTCGCGAGCGTCGCCAGCGCGCCCCGACGGTTGGCCGTGATGGCGCGAATCGCAACCGAGAAATCCTGCTCGACGTTGCGCTCCCACGCGAGTGGGGTGGTGCGGTCGCTGCGCGCGCGCGCCTCGGCGATGTTGCGACAGGCTTCTCGATGAACCACGAGTCCGCGGCCGGCGCTGATGACGCCAATGATGGCGTCGCCGGGGATCGGATAGCAGCAGCGGGCCATGGTGATGACCAGGCCCTCGGTGCCGCGGATCAGAAGCGGTGAGTCTCCGGTTTCGATGCGCGGCTCCTCGGGGCCGGAAAGCTGCCGCGCGGTCAGTGCTGCGAGACGATTGCCGAGGCCGATTTCGACCATCAGGTCGTCGAGGTCGGCAAGCTGCAGTCCTTCGAGCAGCGCGTCGATGCGTGCGGGCGAGAGGTCGGATAGGCGCGTGCCGATGGCCGACAGTGATCGTTCGAGCAGACGCCGTCCTAGCGCCGCTGCTTCCGAGCGTTGCAGTGTTTTGAGCGCGTGCCGTATTGCGGTCCTTGCTTTGCCAGTGACGACGAAGTCGAGCCATGCCGGATTGGGTCGTGCGTGTGGACTGGTGACGATTTCGATCGTCTGGCCACTGGTCAGGTGGGCGGAGAGCGGCGCCAGGCGAAGATCAATTTTGGCGGCGACGCAGCGATTGCCGACGTCTGAGTGAACGGCGTAAGCGAAGTCCACTGGTGTCGCATTGCGCGGCAACACGACGATGTCGCCTTTCGGTGTGAAAACATAGACTTCGTCAGGAAAAAGATCGTTTTTGACATTTTCGAGAAACTCGATCGAGTTGCCGACCGAGTTTTGCAGATCAAGTACGTCGCGCAGCCACTCGCGGGCGCGTGTCTGAGCTGTTGCGGCTTCACTCCCGGCCTTGTATTGCCAGTGAGCGGCAATACCGGACTCGGCGATGCGGTCCATTTCGCGGGTGCGGATTTGGACTTCAACCGTGATGCCATGTGGGCCGAACAGCGTGGTGTGCAACGATTGGTAGCCGTTCGATTTTGGGATCGCGATGTAGTCCTTGAAGCGCCCGGGCAGTGGTTTGTAGAGGTTGTGCACGAGGCCAAGGGCGCGGTAGACGTCGTCGAGTGTCTCGGCAACGACGCGTACTGCGAAGATATCGCGAACTTCGCGAAAGCGCCGACCTTTTTGGCGCATTTTCAGATACAAGCTGTAGAGGCTCTTTTCGCGTCCTGAGATGCGCGCGACGAGACCCGCTTCCTCGAAGCGCGTGACGATGGCGGTTTCGATCTGTTCGATGGGTTCACGCCGGCTGCCAACGCTTTTGCGGACGGCGTTTTCGAGGACGCGATAGCGCCAGGGATGCATTGCGAGAAAGCCGAGTTGTTCGAGCTCGCGGCGGATGCGGTCGATGCCGAGGCGCTGCGCGATTGGGGCGTAGATTTCGAGCGTCTCGCGTGCGATGCGGCGGCGTTTGTCGGGGCGCATGACGCCGAGCGTGCGCATGTTGTGCAGCCGGTCGGCGAGTTTGATCAGGATGACGCGGATGTCGCGGGTGATCGCGAGCATCATCTTGCGGAAGTTTTCGGCCTGCGCTTCGGCGCGACTTTCAAACTGCAGATGGGTGAGCTTGGATACGCCATCAACGAGCTCGGCGACGTCGGGACCGAACTCGGCGTCGACGATCTCTTTCGGAGTGCCGGTGTCTTCGATGACGTCGTGGAGGATGGCGGCGGCGATTGCCGGCGCGTCGAGACGCATCTCGGCCATCGTGCGCGCAACGGCGATCGGGTGGTAGATGTAGGGCTCGCCAGTCTTGCGTGTCTGGCCTTCGTGCGCTTCGGCGCCGAACAGGTAGGCCTTGTAGACCATGCGCACCTGGTCGGGCTCAAGGTAGCGCTCGAGTTCGCGACACAGGTCGCTGATCAGAAATCGCATCGACCCGGTGGCCCCTTCGTGATGCGCGCTGGCCTGTTGGGCTGTGGCGGGCTGTGGGCAGATTTCTGTTGATCCGGCTGGCGCACCAACGGAAGCGGTAGGCGCCGTCGCGCCCGCAGTGGCAGGGCGCCGCTCTGCATGACCGGATGCGCGTGCGACTGCCGTCGCTGATGGAGCTGAATCCGCGCGACGGCGACGCTTCACTGGAGGATCAGACGCTCGCGTCACACTCGAACTCCAGCTGGCTCAGGCCGCTGAGCACGGGGCTCAGCGCTCGTCCGCGTCGAGCTGCTCGAGCTGTTTGAGGGTCGAGAAGTCCAGCAGAGTCTGCTTGGGGCGGACGTCGGCTTCGTCGAATACTTCGCGGCCAACGAGCCCAGCGGCGATTTCGCGCAGAGCGACGACCGTCGGCTTGTCGTCTTCTTCGGGAACGCGAGGCTCCTTACCGTGCGACAGATGACGCGCGCGCCGTGCGGCGATCAGCACGAGCTCAAAACGGTTGTCGACGTGTTCGAGGCAGTCCTCGACGGTGATGCGGGCCATGAAGCCTCCGATAAATCAAAAATACGACTCATCATCATAGCGACTCCGCGAGCGAGATGCGCGAGGCCAGACGATGGCCGGAAATTTTGTTGGTGTTTCCCTACCAAGTTTGTCTTTGCAAGCCTTCGTTGGCTGTGGGCGAGTCCGATGGGGCGCAGCGAGCCGGGCTGTCCTGCGTGAGTGTTGGCCGACATTTTTGAAGTGCCGGGACGATCGGGGCCTGTGATGGCGCGATTGCGTATCCGCGCGCGGCCGGTGTCGGGGTTACGAAGCGGTTGTCCCTTCGGACGCGTCATCTATTGCAGAATTTTTATTTCGAAGCCCACTTGGGGGCGGTGTCGCGGTCGTGTCGTGCAGGCGCGATGTGGTGATGTGAGGTGGTATCGTCGACCCGCGGGCACGGCTGTGGCAGGGGGCTTCGCGCCCGCCTGCGGTTACAATCCAACAATGACGCCTCTCAAGCCGCCCTCCCGTCCTGCCTCGTCTTCTTCGCGCCGTCGACTGGCCCTGCCGGGGAGCGGCCATGTGCGGCGTTCGAGTGATTCCTCGGACGATTGCATCGGTCAGGAACAGGGTTCGAAGATCGGTGCGAATCGCGATGCGGCCCCGCCTCAAGTGACGATCACGCAGGCGCTGACGGCGTCGACGCCAGTGCAAGGCTTCGTCGCTTGCGCACGGCTTTTGGAGCCGTTGCTATTTGAGGAACTCGAGCGGATGCCGGGCGTTGGCGCGCCGCTTGAATCGGCGAGCGATGATGAGTCGACGCTGCAGGATCAGGTCTTGAGTGACGCTCGGGATGAGGCTCGCGGCGAGGTTCGAGAGACTCGCGGTGGTGTGTTCTGGGCCGGGCCGCCGGTCGTTGCCGCTCGAATCGTTCTGGGCTCACGTTTGGCGAGTCGGGTTCTGGTCGAGCGGGCGCGAGTGCGAGGAACGGTGGCGCGTCTGCAGTCCGATGATGTCTATCAACTGTCGCTTGAGGTGCCATGGGAGGCACTGCTGGCCGACGGCGCGTCACTCGCGGTTTCTGTGGTGCCGCGGCGTGCGGACATCACGCATACCGGATTTGCAGCGCAGCGTGTCAAGGATGCGATTGTCGATCGTTTGCGCGCAACGGGGCATGTCCGGCCTGATGTCGATCGTCAGGCGCCGGATGTGCCTTTGGTCGTTGTCGTCGATGGGCCGGAAATCGTCGTTTCGCAGGATTTGACGGGCGAGGCGCTGTTCCGAAGGGCGTTGCGTGTGGTCGAAACCGAGGCGCCTCTGCGCGAGGATGTAGCGGCCGCGGTGTTGATGCGAGCCGGTTGGCCCGACGAACATGCGGCGCTGTGCGATCCGATGTGCGGCTCGGGGACATTTTTGTCCGAGGCGGCTTTGATGGCGCTGGATCTCGCGCCAGGTCTGTTGCGCGTCAAGTCGCGGTGGATCGCAGCACAGGGTTTGCGCGGCGAGGAAGGCGTGTGGGCGCGTGCCGAACAGATGGCGCGGGGCGAGGCTCGTGTGCGTCTTGATCGCCGCATCGATGCGTGTCGTGCCCGCGGGGTGTGGCCTGCGCTGCTGGGCGCCGATCTTGATGCAGTCGCGATTGCCGCGGTACGTGCGCGATGGCAGGCCCTACGTGAGGCGGTGGCCGCGGTGTTGTCGATGTCGAGTCCAGATTCGCAATCATGTTCGCGCGAGATGTTGGACGACGGCGCCGCGGCACTTGTCAGCGCTGTGTCGACTGACGGCGATGTGGCGCTTCATGATCGTTCAAGCGCTACCGTACCGCTGCCCGACACCAGCGACGAGAGGGCTCCTTCGGCGGTCGTGGGAGCGGGATATGCGCGACGCTATGCAGTCGATGCGTGGCTGGCATCGGTCGTGTTTCGACAGGCGTCGCTGGAGTCGTTGGCCCCGCCGGCGAATATGAGGCCGGCTATCGATGCCAATGCGCATTCGCAGCCGAATTGGCCGGCGACGGCTTTTGCAGCCTCAGCGGCGGGGGCCGGGACGACCGATTCCGGAGCGTCATCGCGCGAGGCGATTGCGCGAAGGGCAACGCCGACGGCGCTGTTGGTGACCAATCCGCCTTGGGGCCTGCGCCTCGATGGCGATGCGGCACAGGAGGCTGGGCGGGCGTTGATGACGAAGCGCTCGGATTCGTCGGCGGATCCGTCGTCAGGACTCGCGTCGTCCTACCGATCGTTCGGCCAAGCGTTGCGCGGTGCGTTTGCCGGGTGGTCGGGTGCGTTGTTGTCGGCATGGCCAGAGGCCGCGGTCGCTGTCGGCTGCTCGTGGTCAAAGCGGTATGCGTTGAGGGTCGGCGCACTGGACGCAACTCTGTGGTGTTTTGATCCGATGCCGGCGGGGCAGGATGCTTCGCGTCACGATGATGTCGATTCGCTGTCGGATTCGGCGCGAGAGGTTTACAACCGGTTGCGGAAGATGTGGGCGCGCCGTGTCAAACAGGCGCGGCGACAAGGCTGGTGCGCTTTCAGGATCTATGATTCTGATTTGCCCGAGTTCGCGTTTGCCGTTGACGTTTATCACGCTGATGACGGCGATACGGATTCTGGTGCGGCGTCATCCGGTGATGCTGATCGGCTGTCAGTCGACGCGTGCTTGGCCGATGAGCGGCGCCGGGTCGTTGTGGCCGAGTACGCGCCACCTGCGGACATCGATTTTGGCCTGTCAGGTCGTCGTCGACGCGACTTTTTGCGCGCATTGCGGTTGGCGCTCAACGTGCCGCGAGAGCGGGTGTTTTTAAAGACTCGCGAGCGCCAGCGTGGTCGTCAGCAGTATCAGCGCCACGCCGAGGTCGCCGGTCCGGAGGCCGTATTCTGGATTCGTGAGGGCCGGGCGCGATTGAAGATCGATCTCGCTAAGTATCTGGATTCCGGATTGTTTCTTGATCATCGCATCGTGCGGGGGTGGATCGGCGATCTCTTGGCGGAGCGCGCGCCGAGCCCTGCGGCGAAGCCTCGTGCCGTTTCGGCGCACGATCAGGCGCCCCATCGTGTGCCGCGTTTTCTGAATCTGTTCGCCTACACGGCTACGGCGTCTGTGCATGCCGCGCTTGTCGGGGCGTCGACAGTCAGCGTTGATCTGTCGCCGGTGTATCTCGGATGGGCAAGCGAGAATCTTGCGGCGAACGGATTCGTGGCTGCTCCGATTGAAGGCGTTCGTGGGCGGGAAGGAGTCCGATCGCGAATGCCGGCTGATGGTATAACGGGACCGCGGGTGTTTTCGCGATCCCGTTCGGTGACGGTCAATGCGGCACCAGTGATGCCCGTGCATCGGCTCGTGCGCGCCGACGTGGTTGCGTGGCTCGACATTCAGGCCTCAGCGGAGGTCAATGACGCGGATGCGTTCGATGTAATCTTGCTGGACCCACCATCATTTTCAACGTCAAAACGGATGGACCATGCGTTCGATGTTCAGCGCGACCACGTGGCGTTGATCGACTCAGCTATGCGGCTCCTGCGCGGCGGTGGTTGCCTGATTTTTTCGAACAATTTGCGCCGATTCAAGCTCGATCCTGGTCTCGGATCGCGCTTCGATGTTGAGGATCGCGGTTTGCCATCGATTCCTGATGATTTTGAGCGCAACCGGCGGATTCATCACTGCTGGTGGTTTCGTCACCGGTCGTGACAAGGACCCTTGGCGTGGCCGATGCCTCGGGCACTTGAAGACGACAGGCGCCGATGGTTCGCAGCCATGGTCGGACACGGGGCGCTGCGGGCGGGGGTCGTTGCGACCTGTCCCCACGAAGGTCAATCCGTTTTAGCGGAGTAGGAATCGCCCAGAACGCTGTCTGAGTTGCAGGGTTCGCTAAAGGCCTGATCGGATGTTTTTGGTGTGTGTCCGGTTTTTCGCCGTCTCGAGCGCGTCGTCATCGGCCTGAGTCGTGGGGCTCCAGCGTGTCAAGGCGCTCGCCGAGCAGCTGCCGAAGTAGCTTTTGGTGGCGTTCGAATTGCTGTGTGGTGCGTTGTCGATTGGCGATGAAGATGGCGCCGAGCGCGTCCAGCGCGGCGTCGAAGTCGTCGTTGACGACGGTGTAATCGAATTCTACGAAGTGCGTGGCGTCGCTTTCCGCGTCACGCAAGCGGCGTTGAATGACGACCTCGTCGTCTTGGCCGCGGCCGCGCAGGCGTCGTTCAAGCTCGGCGCGAGACGGCGGCAGGATGAAAATCGATCGTGCGTCGGGAATGGCGGCGCGCACTTGACGAGCCCCTTGCCAGTCGATTTCGAGAATGATGTCGTCGCCGGCGGTCCGTTGCGCTTCGACGGATGCTCGCGCGGTGCCGTAGAAATGATCGAACACTTTGGCGTGTTCGAGGAAGGCGCGTTCTTCGATCAGATCGAGAAAGCGTTCGGCAGACACGAAATGGTAATGTTGGCCATCGATTTCCCCCGGTCGCGGTTTTCGCGTCGTATGCGATACCGACAGGCGGACGCCTTCGAATCGTTCGATCAATTTCGCAACGAGGCTGGTTTTGCCGGCCCCGGAAGGCGCCGAGATGATATACAGCTGGCCGCGTGCAGTGTTGGGTCGGTGGGTGTCGAGCGCCACGATGCCGCTGTTTCGACGTTGCACGCTGGTGGCGCTGTCTGGCGTCTGAATGTGATGGGGATGAGTCATGGCGCCGGTCTCTAGGCTTGCGGTGCCGGTAGTTTAACGATTGGTGTGGCGATTCGGCGCCTGCTTTCCGTTCGCCCGACTGCGTGAACGAACCGGCTCGTGCGTCTGAACGCAAGTCGAGCGTTTAAATCGGCGTCTTTTCGACCGGGATTAGAAGGCGTTGCGCTGCGGTGCGTCGAGGCTGCGCAAACTGAAAGCGGCCCAGTCGTTCGCGGGGCGATCGAGCTTTGCGGGTCGCTCGGATGATTTTCGATAGGTCTTTGCGGAGGGCGTAGAAAAATGCAGCGGCAGAAGTCTCGCTCCAAGGCGTTTTGCTGGGATCCAGGCTGAGGGACTTTGAACTTCGTCTTATTTGATATGTGTTTGTTACAGAGTCAAATGCTCTCAAGTCATCCGGCGCAGACCGATCGGTTTTTGCGCTCGACTTGGTGTCGCCTGCTGCCGCGTTTCCGCAAACCTATTGAATGGTCGGAGTGAAAGGATTCGAACCTTCGACCCCCGCCTCCCGAAGACGGTGCTCTACCAAGCTGAGCTACACTCCGACGATCTCCAAACTATGACAGCAAGCGGCACGGTTGTCCATGATCGCGGCGACGCAAGGCCAAAAAAGTTTCGCTGTGGCGTTGGCTGAACATTCCACCCGTGCCGGCAAGGTCCGGCGCGATAGAGATGCAAGGAATCAACGCTATCGTCGATGTCGCGGGAACTACGACGTAGCGGGATACGTGGTGTGCGCGGAAACGCATGTGATCACGCGCGCCGGTGCGCAGCGTGAGTCGCGAGAGCGATCAACGCATCGCGCTGCGGGCTAGGCGTGATGTACTCTTCCAGCGCTTCGCAGGCGAGGCGTGACTGTTCGATCGCGCGTTCACGAACGAGATCAAGCGTTTCGGTGCGCTTGACGGCGGCGAGAACGGTCGCGGTATGTTCGCGGCCACCTTCTTCGATGGCCCGCCGAATGGCATCGCGCTCGGCGTCGGTGCCGCGGGCCATGGCGAGAATCAGCGGTAGGGTGGGCTTGCCCTCAGCGAGATCGTCGCCGAGATTTTTGCCGGTTTCAGTGGGATCGGCAGCGTAGTCGAGCAGATCGTCGATGAGCTGAAACGCGGTACCTAGATGCCGTCCGAAGCAGGCAAGCGCCTCGCGTTCACTAGGGGGGCGGTCGTTGAGGATGGCGCCGATCTCGCAGGCTGCCTCGAATAGCTTGGCTGTCTTGGACTCGATTACGCCGAGGTAACGCGCCTCGTCGACGTCTGGATCATGCACGTTCATGAGCTGCTGCACTTCGCCTTCGGCGATCACGTTGGTCGCGTGGGCGAGTACGCGAAGCACCTCCATGCGGTCGATCTCGACCATAAGCTCGAATGCGCGTGAGTAGAGGAAGTCGCCGACCAGAACCGCCGCTTCGTTACCGAAGGTTTGATTGGCGGTAGGCTGGCCGCGCCTTAGCTCAGAGGCATCGACGACGTCGTCGTGCAGCAGGGTCGCTGTGTGGATGAATTCGACGACGACCGCGGCGAGTATCAGGTCTGTCCGTGGGCTGGCGACGCCCTTGCTTCCGCAGGCGCGAGCCGCCAGCGTCGTGAGCATGGGTCGAATACGTTTGCCGCCGGCCGCGATGATGTAGTGACCCAATTGATTGACCAGCGCGACGTCCGAGGTCAGGCGTTCCCGGATCGTGGCGTCCACAGCCGACATGTCGACGCTGGCGAGTTGTTGAATGTGTTCAGGCGACATGTGATGGGACTCGGACCATGATTTTGTGAGGGGGCTCGGGCGTCACTCGGCCGCGCGTTCGCTGGGTCGGCGGGTATCGATGTCGAGTCATAACGCCTCATCGTCCCATACGGGCTTGATGGAGGGTTGGTCGATCGAGTACGCCGCGAATGCGCACAGTGTAACGACGTAGGCGCAGTCGACACGAGAATGACGCTCGGAATGTCTTGGATAGTTGCCGCGAAGTATGGAGCCAGAGGTTGTCTTCGGGGTTAATCCGTTGAGCCGTTCTCGACCTGAACCTGTGGCTTTGTAGCGTTTGCGCCAGGACGGTCGGGAGGTCGTTCGGGCGCTGCAGCTCGACCATGGCTTTCTGGGCGATGCGGTCCGGGCGCGCGGTTGATTCAGGTCGGAGTGTGCGAGTGCGGTTTCGTCGAAGGCGGTTTGGGCGAGAATAAGCTGGTGACTGCGGATGCAGGGTTTCGCGATGGTCGACGGCTCGTCTACAAGCGCGCTCGCGGAATTGACCCGCTGCGCTGCCGCTTGCTAAACTCTCGCGCCTTCTGACGAGGTGATCGCCCCCGAGGCTGGCCTTGGCGAGAGCGGCGTGTCGCGATCCCGCTGCGCGTTGACTCGGGGTGGCGGCTGTCGTCGTGTTGCCTGCAGAGTACGGCGTCGATCATCGGTTGCGCGGTGGGTCTCTTCGGTCTTGACTAAAGAAGGCCGGGCGAATGGTTAGCGCGGCGAGCGATGCTGTAGCGCAGAAAATGACAGGCAGGCTGTAAACGGTGCACAGTCATTAGGCTCTGTTCGCCGGGAAGATGCAGTCTCCATCTAGTTTTTCAGGCCTGTTTCGAGGCCCGCATTTAGGAGTGTTTGGCATGTACGCGATCATCGCGACCGGCGGCAAGCAATACCGCGTTTCCGAGGGCGACCTCGTTCGCGTCGAGCTTATCGATGGCGAAATCGGCAGCGAAGTGTCCTTTGATGACGTTCGCTTGGTGGGGGGTGGCGAGTCAGTCACCGTGGGTACGCCGCGGGTTGAAGGGGCGCGAGTCTCGGGTTCGATCGAAGCCCAAGGCCGGGGCGAAAAGATCCGCATCATCAAGTTTCGCCGACGCAAACATCATATGAAGCGCATGGGCCATCGTCAGTACTTCACCGCCATTCGTATCACGGGTATCAGCGCCTGAGTCCTGGCTTCAATGGCGTAAAATCCGAGAGATGTGCGCCTTGAGTCTTGGATGTGCGCCTTGAGACTCGACGAGTCGCCGGCGCTGGGCATTTAGGGTGGACGGTTGGGCTGATTTGAGCGAGGGTCGGTTCGACAGATTCTGCGGTAGATAAGGCGATCGCCATGGCAATCTGTCGCTTGCGCCACCCGGATCGCTCCAGCTCTGCTGTTTCGGCAAGCCTCGTAATTCGCAGGGAACTCAATGTTTGGGCAAGGCAGGTTTGGGCAAGGCAGTCGCAACGTAATGCATAGGGCGGCGGTCGCTGTCTCGCGGACGGCGTAGAGTCGGTAAGCGTTCACAGGATGGGTGACCGTCAGAGTGATCGAAACGTCACCGTTCAGATGCGAGAACGCAACCGACCGGCTTCGTCAGACCCTCCGGGTTTTTTTGGGTTTCACAGTCAGGTCGCCGTGACGCAGACGTAACGCTATGCGGTGGTGGAATCGTTGTCTCTGATCTGAGATTTGACGTTTTTGGTTCGTCGTTCGCTCGCGCGATCGCGGCGCCTAAGATGAACAAAAAAGTGCGGCTCATCGGTCGCGAGGTGGAAAGAAATGGCACATAAAAAAGCTGGCGGTAGTACTCGCAACGGTCGCGATTCAGAAAGCAAGCGCCTTGGCGTCAAGCGTTTTGGCGGTCAACAGGTTCTGGCTGGCAACATCATCGTTCGTCAGCGTGGCACGCAATACCACCCAGGCGACAATGTGGGCTGCGGTAAGGACCACACGCTGTTTGCCAAGTCGGACGGCGTTGTCGTGTTCTCGATTCGGGGGCCGAAGAATCGTCGTACGGTCAGCATTCAGCCGGCGTCTTGATCGGATCGCTGCGGGTGCGGACCTGTTTCCGCACCAGTATTTGTCGATTCGATCAGTCGTCTTCGCTCGCCGGAGCGAATCATCTGCGGTCGGTTTCTACGGTTCAGAGACCACTCGCGGGCGAGCAGATGTAACCGTATCGGACCATTTGGGTATCGTCCGGTTTTGGGCGACGCAAGTGCGGAGTGGGTCGTCCGCGCGCCTTCCCCGGGCTCACTCCGAGCCGATTCAATCGGCTGTCGACATCAAAGCCAGACTGTTTGACTTCGAGCGGTACCCTCGGCTCGTGGATGGCTCCGTACAGGCCAGCGCTTCGCGCCAACGTCTCGTTGGGGCTCTGTTCGGCTAAGTGTTTGCGCGCCGCTCGTGTGAGCAAAACGAAAGGCCTAACCTTCTCCATTGGTTGCGCGTCAAGGATGTTATGACGCCAGCGCAAATCAGCAGTCTGAACCGGTTCCATTGAGCACCCTGCTTCGGCGGGGCGCTTGCGTATGGAGAGAAGAGCTACCGTAATACCTCCTGTAACTTGGATCGCGCAGCGAGACCACGGTGACCGCTGCCTCCTTCACTCGACGCGGGCTCGAGGCTGCAGGAGTGAGCCGCTAGCGATTCGACGTAAGTCGCGAGAGAATCCGCCATGAAATTTGTCGATGAAGCGCGAATTACAGTCAAGGCGGGCGACGGCGGAAACGGCTGCGTCAGCTTTCGTCGCGAGAAATACATTCCCTTTGGCGGGCCAGACGGCGGCGATGGCGGCGATGGCGGTAGCGTCTTCCTGGTCGGCGATTCTGGTCTGAATACACTCGCAGACTTTCGTTTCCAAAGATTCTTTGAAGCCGAGCGTGGTGAGAATGGTTCAAGCCGAAACTGCACGGGTCGGTCGGGTCAGGACATCGAAGTTCCAGTGCCTTTGGGTACGCGTGTCGAGGATGCTGCCACGGGTGAGCTGATCGGCGAGATACTGAGCGATGGGGATCGCCTGTTGGTTGCTCGGGGTGGGTTTCATGGCCTGGGCAATACGCGCTACAAAAGCTCGATCAATCGTGCGCCGCGCCAGAGTAAGCCGGGTACCGAGGGCGATCGGCGCGATCTACGGCTCGAAATGAATGTTCTCGCTGATATCGGTCTGCTGGGTTTGCCCAATGCGGGTAAATCGACGTTATTGAAGGCGCTGTCCAACGCCGAGCCGAAGATCGCCGACTACCCGTTCACGACTCTCGTTCCGCAACTAGGTGTGGTACGCGTCGGGCCATTGCAAAGTTTCATCATGGCGGATATCCCCGGGCTGATCGAAGGCGCCGCCGAGGGCGCCGGGCTCGGGATCCGATTTTTGAAGCACTTGTCCCGTACCCGGTTGCTGATCCACTTGGTGGACGTCGCACCCTATGAGTCGGACCCTGATCCGGTGGCGGCGATGCAGATTGCGTACACGGAACTGGAAAGGTTTTCACCCGAGCTTGCTGCTCGCCCACGATGGGTGGTGTTGAACAAGATCGATCTACTCGACGACGACGATGCACGAGCTGTCCTTGAACGCGTTCGTGCTGCTGTCGGGAATGAAATGCCAGTCCATCAGATATCGGCAGCGACCCGACGGGGTGTCGAGGCGTTGGCGCAGTCGGTTATGGCCTGGGTCGAGAAAACACGTGAGCGCTCCGTCGATCACGCGGATTTCGGCGTAGGCGATCCTCGTCGGGACGATTCGCTGCTGCTCAACCTCAACCCATCGGCAGCGGTTGGTGCGCCACTCGCCGATGAGAAAGCGCCGTTCGATGAGCGGTATTCCGAGCCCGGCGATCGTCAGTGACGGATGCTGGCGATGATCGGGTCGGCGCGCATCGCCATCGGTGTCGACGACATTTTTGAGACCCGTCGGCGCTGTATCGATTTTGGTGATCGGTGATCGGCGCCAGCGTTCAAGGATGCGCAATGAGTGTGGCGGCGGGCGATGGGATTGCCGTCGTGGCTGCTAGGACGATTGCTGAATGAATAGCCCCATAGAAGCCACTAACTTGGACGCTTTCAACGAAGCGATATCCGACACCCGTCTCGATAGCGGCTTTCCAGTGGTCCGACGGCTCGTCGTCAAGATCGGTTCGGCTCTGTTGACCGCAGACGGCCAGGGCCTCGATCTGCCTGCGCTTGAACGCTGGGCTGCAGAACTCGCGGCATTGCGCTCGCTTGGGCTAGAGGTCGTGCTGGTGTCATCAGGGGCCGTCGCCGAGGGCATGTGCCGTTTGGGGTTGCGGGAGCGGCCGGCTGCACTTCATTTGTTGCAGGCGGCGGCGGCCGTGGGGCAGGCGGGTTTGATCGAGGCGTACGAGCGGATTTTCAGCCATCGCGGTGTGCACGCTGCACAGATCCTGTTGACGCACGAAGATCTGGCCGACCGCGCTCGATATCTCAATGCACGTTCGACCGTAGAGACCTTGCTCAAATTGGGTATGGTGCCCATCGTGAATGAAAATGACACGGTCTCGCACGATGAGATTCGACTCGGCGACAACGATACGTTGAGTGCGATGGTCGCCAATCTAGTGAATGCTGATCTTTTGCTGATATTGACCGATCAGCAGGGTTTGTTTGATGCGGATCCGCGAGTCAATCCAGAAGCGCGGCTGATTTCTCAGGCGCAGGCCGGTGATGGCGCGTTGATGGCCTATGTCGGAGCGGCGCCTGGGCGCCTCGGGCGCGGGGGCATGGCGACAAAGCTCACTGCGGCCGAACGTGCGGCGCGATCAGGTACGCATACTGTGATCGCCTATGGGCGGCTCGATCGCGTGATTGATCGTGTGCTCAAGGGGGAGCCGCTCGGAACTTGGTTGCGCGCCACTCAAAACAAGTGGTCGGCGCGCAAGCGCTGGCTTGCGGATCAGTTGCACGCTCGTGGTGAACTCGTGCTTGATGATGGCGCCGTTGCGAGTCTGAAAGATCGCGGACGAAGTTTGCTGGCGGTTGGGGTTATAGAGTGTCGCGGAGTGTTTCGGCGGGGCGATTTGGTGCGTTGTGTCGACCTCTCCGGGTCTGAGGTTGCGCGCGGGCTTGTGAATTATCCGAGCGATGATGTTGCTCGAATCGTCGGGGTGCGCGCCAAGGCGTTTTTTGAGCGCCTCGGCTATATCGCAGAGCCCGAGTTGATTCATCGCGATAATCTGGTACTGGCGAGTGTGGGGGCTGCTGATTCGGAGATCGCCGGCTGATTGCATCTCGTGAGTCGGATGATTGCGCTGCGCTCCGGTGCGGTTTTGCTTCGAGATCGCCGGCTGGTGCTCAATGGGCTGCCTGGGGCCGCCCGGGGCGTTGCCGCCGGGATCTAAGCAACGAGACCGTTCTGCGTCACCGACGTGTACGTCTTGAGTGTGGATGCCGTTCGGTGGTAGTCCGCGCATCGCACGGCGCCGAAGATCTTGCCGGCATATCAGCGCGCGATCGGCATCGAGGCCTTCGCCCAGTGGGTGGCCGTTGGCTGCGTTAGATTGATGATCGACTGCAGTCCGTGTGCCGCGATTCCGTGGCCTCGGGAACCGCCACGCAGCGCTTGGAAAGCGGGCTCAGGACGGGGCCGGACGTCCGCTGAGATCGACAGCACTGCGCGTGCTGTCATGCGTCTTGGTCGCGGCTTACCGCTTGTCGCGGCGCCCTGTCAGCACGACGAGTTTGCGAGCGGCGGCGCAGGAGAAGTCGCCGCTTTGACTCTCGCGGTTGCCGAGCCCCCATGCCCTCTGACCCCGTACCCCTTTCTGACCCATCGGCCGTGAGTCAGTGAGCCGCAGCTTGTCGCTGTTGATTGATTTCGACTATTGATTTCGACTGGGAAGCGGTGGTTTGGTCTGGGTGTTGCGGGCCCCATTCGGCAAGAGCCAAGGCTGCTGTGAACATCGGTGCCGTGCTAATGATCGTCCTACGATCAGACGAAAGAAGCGTCGACAGGCCAATCGCAGTCACTGAGCGATGCCTTTCTTCTGGCTGTCGCTGGAAGTTACGCTCAAACACGATCGATTCGGTCGAAACCGACAGGGCCCCGACACCCAGGCCGCTGTTCGAGACCTTGGCATCAGAGCCCTTTCGAATATGAAGCGCAGCGTTCGGGGATGCGAACGGCGTGGGTGTTGAGGAGCCGCTTTGCGAGCGGCCGAGTGACGACTGACTAGAGCTCGTCTCAAGCGCACACGGATTTAAGCCGTTTCTACCTGAGCACGGCGTTTGAGCTCTAGCTCGCCCTTGTCTCGGCAATCAAGCTTCCAGCGAGCGGATGCGAGCGTGCAGGCGGCTCTTATGGCGGGCGGCCTTGTTGCGATGGATTAGTCCTTTGGTCGCGGTCGAATCGATAATCGGCACGGCTGACTGGTAGGCCTGACGTGCGGCATCAATGTCGCTGTCGCGTACGGCGCGCAGTACTTTTTTGACAGCAGTCCGGAAGCGTGACCGTAGCGCCATGTTATGGGCGCGGCCCTTGACGGCCTGACGGGCGCGCTTGCGTGCGGAGGCAATGTTCGCCACTGGAATTCCTCAAAAAGCTCGAAAGATGAAAAGAAGTGCAAAAAGCGGGCTGGGAAACGGCGTGTTCGGATGATCTCGAATGCACCGTGAGGGCTTTTTGTAACTTCACTTGGTGGTCATCTCCTGTCTCCGTGCCGCGACGCAGTCATCGCAGGCGGCCCTGAAGATGGAGAAAACCAGAAGGGGCGCGATTCTGCTTTAAAAGGACGGGCTTGTCAAAGCCGAACGAATCTTGGTCTTCGACAGCTGGGTCCGTGGCTGTCATGCGATGTGTGGCCTGTTGGCTGTTTTCACGCGTTCGTGCCCGACGTGGATTTGCTGCTCAGCGAATGCACTAACCGGGGGGGGCACGAACTGGGGGAATGCACGAACTGGGGGAATGCGGGCGGAGCTGTCGCGTCCGGATGAGGGAGAGATTGGCAATCGGGGAGGGCCGAAGCGATGCAGAAGGGGAGCCAGATCGTAGGATCGAGCAACCGGTCGTTGGGTGACACGTCGCGCTTGCCGCGAGGGTCGGGTGTCTGGAGGCTGGTGCTCGGTATCATGATCGGACTGGTGGTTGGCGTGTTGATGAGCACTGCCGTGGCCGGTGATCGCGCCCCTGCCTCGGTGTCATCGGAGGCGGATGCGCGAGTCGTCTTTCATGCTGATTTTTCTGATCCGCGGCGATTTTCGGCGATGCTTTCGAGCCTCGGAAACCTTGTCGCGCATTATGAGAACGAGTTCATGGACGCCGATGTTCGTGTCGTCGTCGTGTCGCATGCGATTCGTTTCATGACGGAGAACGACTTGGCGGACACGCCATTCGCGGCTGACGATGTGCTGCTCGAGGCCCGTCCGACTCTGCTGGGGCGTATGCGTTCGATGGCTGAACTCAATGGCGTGCAGTTCGAGTTATGTGACATCACTCGCGCTTTCGTCAATCTGCCGGAAGACGAGCTGGCCGAGTTCGTCACATTGGTGCCCTCGGGCGTGGTTCGAATTGCCGAGCTTCAAAACGATTACGGTTTTGCGTATTTGAAGATCGAGTGAATCCAGATGTGGCCGGAGACATGGGCCTGAAATGTACCGAGACACGGCTTGAGGTGGACATGGAGCGTGGTGTGTGCTTTGAGCGGATCGCACGCACGCAAGTCCCTTTAAGAGGACGAGTGAAGCTTGCTCAACGGGTGAGTGTGCGCTTTTCCGGGCTCGGTCGTGTTGCCTCGATCGCGGACCGTTGCCTCGGTCGGTGCGCGGCTAACGACGCGCTGATGAGCTTCGGAGCACTTGCGGTGCGAGGGTTTCGCTGCCGTGCGTTAACGCTGGCAAGGTGTCGCGCCCGCGAGTGAATCGAAAACCAAGCACTCCTCGGACTGCCTCGAGCACCGCTCCGCTAGTGACAAAGCGGTCTGGCCCACGTCGTGCGGCTGGCCGTTTTTGGGCACACACACACACGGTCCCCTTGTGTGGCGCATCGAGTCGGCCCATCGACCGTGAAGCACGGTCACAAATCACGGCTGCGCGCAGGGCTCGGGGTGTGCGACTCCGTGGCGCCGTTCGTGCGCCCGAGTGGACATGGCGCCGTCGATCCTCGCAGCCTTGCCTGGCTTGTTTGCCCCTGCCTCACTGAGACAAACCTGTCCGTTTGCGGTGTTGCACGGGTGTGGGGGCCGTCGTAGCGCCTGCTCCGGGCGTAGACTTTCGGAATCAGCCCGCCGCTGCTGTCGGCCGGGTTATCGATTGCGCGCGGAGCAAGCATGGCGAGGTTGTTGGGTTCGGTGGCGACCGTCGGCGGGATGACGATGATTTCTCGCCTGTTTGGGTATGCGCGCGACATGGTTTGGGCGATGCTGTTCGGTGCCTCGAGTGCGCTCGACGCGTTTTTGGTGGCGTTTCGTATCCCCAATTTTTTTCGCCGGCTGTTTGCCGAGGGCGCGTTTTCACAGGGTTTCATCCCCGTGTTTTCGGAATGGCGTGAGCGTCGCGATGCGGCGGCGTTGCGCGATTTCATCGATCACGTCGCCGGGGCGTTGATGCTGGCGTTGTTCGTCGTGACCGCGATCGGCGTGGTGGCGGCGCCGTGGTTGATTTTTGTGTTTGCGCCGGGGCTTGCTGGCACGCCGGACGGGGCGTTGGCCGGGCAGATGCTCGCGATTACGTTTCCCTATTTGCTGTTTATTTCGCTGACCGCGATGGCGGGCGCGATGCTGAACGCCGTCGGACGTTTTGCGGTGCCGGCACTGACGCCGTTGTTCTTGAATCTGGTGTTGATTGCGGCCGCTTTTGCGGGCGCAGGTTATCTCGATGAGCCGGTGTTGGCGTTGGCGATCGGGGTGTTCGTGGCAGGCGTCGTGCAGCTGTTGTTCCAGCTGCCGTTCTTGTGGCGCGAAAAGCTTTTGCCAAGGCCGCGCTGGAAGCGCGCTCACGTGGGCGTGCGACGCGTGTGGCGCTTGATGTTGCCGGCGATCTTTGGCTCGTCGGTGGTGCAGATCAATTTGCTATTCGATACGTTGGTGGCGTCGTTTCTGGTCGCGGGTTCGATCTCGTGGTTGTATTTCGGCGATCGCTTTGTCGAGTTGCCGCTGGCGGTGATTGGGATCGCACTGTCGACGGTGTTGCTGCCACGGCTTTCGAGCCAGCGGGCGCGCGCGGACGCCGCCGGCTTTCAGGTGTCTCTGGCGTGGGCTTTGCGCGTGGCGTTGATCTTCGCTGTCCCGTCGACCGTTGGGTTGATCGTTCTTGCGGTGCCGATTTTGGCGGCATTGCTGGCTTACAACGCGTTTAGTGCGTTTGATGTGCAGATGGCTGCCATCGCGCTGGCCATTTATGCGGCGGGTTTGCCAGCGTTTGTCGCGATCAAGGTGTTGGCGCCGGGGTTTTTCGCGCATCAAGATACGCGTACACCGGTGCGTATTGCGGTGATCGCGATGCTGGCGAATATGCTGCTGAATGTCGCGTTCGTGCTGCCGTGGCTGTGGTCGGGGCTGGACGGTGCTCACGGCGGTTTGGCTGCGGCGACGGTGGCTTCCGCTTATCTGAACGCTGCATTGTTGGCGCGGGGGTTGCGCAAGCGCGGAATTTGGCCGGCGACCCGAGCTCAGGACGTCGCTCGCGACGAGACGAGTCGCGAGGGTTTGCGCGGCGTTCTGGGTTTGCCATGGCAGGTCATGGTGATGCTGGCTTCGACCGCGATGATCGTGGCGTTGTGGCTCGCGCAGCCTGATTGGGGGGCTTGGTATGCGTGGTCGGCGGGCCGGCGGATCGCGACGCTCCTTGGGCTCGTCGCGCTGGGCGGGGGCGTGTATTTCGGTGTGTTTGCGGCTTTGGGTGGTCGTTTGCGGCGTTTGATGCGCCCAGATTCGTAGGCCTAATGGACCCGGGACGAGGTGTCAGAGGGCGCTTGAGTTCGAGTGTGCGCGGATGCGATCGACATGATTTCGGGCCTTGAGGAAGGCTTGTGATTGCTTGGCTAAGCGGCGCTGCTTTGCCGTGTTTCCGGGTTCGCGACTGCTGAAATCGTGGTCGTACGGCTGGGCTTGGCTTCGATACATGACGGTCGCCATTTGGTTTGGCACGCAATCGACGTTTTTGCCGCCGTGGCGACGGCGCCGGGAGTGGGGACTGTGAAATCATGTGGATGAGCAATGAGCGAGGTCGTCAGGCAGCGCGGTAGGCGCGCACAAATTAAATGCGACGAATGATCACATTACATGCGACGTTGAACGTCTCACAGAATGTGCTCACGATAGGCGCTCGGGAGCTGGTTGCCAGCGAGCTCTGACTCGTAGCTCCGGCGGCGGCGGTCGCGCGCCAGAGCCTCGGGTGAGAGCGGCA
This sequence comes from Thioalkalivibrionaceae bacterium, assembly GCA_046299415.1. GTDB lineage: Bacteria > Pseudomonadota > Gammaproteobacteria > Ectothiorhodospirales > Ectothiorhodospiraceae > JBKBII01. The sequence goes on from JBKBII010000004.1 coordinate 159,045, forward strand.
TCGGCCAGCGCGCCCTTGACCGTGTCGGCGATGCCCGAGGCGACGCCGGAGACAGTCCCCTTGAGCTCCTGCCAGCGCTCGCGGATGCCGCCGATCAGCCCGTCGATGATGGCGCGGCCGGCCTCCAGCATGCGCGCAGGCAGCGTGCCGATCCACTCCCATGCCGTCTCAAAAGCGCTTTTGAACGTCTCCCAGACGGCGGCGAGCTTGGGGTCGACCACATCCCAGTGTCGCCAGACGAGATAGGCCGCACCGGCGATGGCGCTAAGCGTGAGCCCGATGGGGTTGAGCAGCAGCACGCGCCCAACAAGTGCAATGGCGCGCGCGGCAGCGCCTGCGCCGGAGACCAGCGCGCCCCAGGCTCTGGAGGCGACGGCCGTCACCTTGCCGCCCCAGGCCACCACGGTCCGCCAGGCGAGGCTCGCTTGCATGGTCACACCAGCCACCAGCGAGCGCAGGCGCGCGCCGAGTGGGCGGGCTGCTTTGCCCGCCCTGCCTGCCGCGCGGCCCTTGCCGCCCCGATCGGGGAGACCGCCCGCTAGGCCGCCGCCGAGCATGTTGACGACCCAGACCTTTTGCACGCCGCCCGTGACGGCATCGACGGCGCCGCCGATGACGCCGCGCTTGCCGCCCCGCAGCAGGCCGATTCTGCCGCTCAGCTTGCCCAGCGCGCCGACGACGATGAGCGCCGTGCCCAGGCCGGCCAGCGCCGTGGACAGCCCAGCCAGACCAGCCACGGCGGCCGCCGTCACCTTCGGAAAGCGCTCGATCAGGACGTCGATGGCGTCCACCACGCGCAGCACCACGCTGGCGATGGCGTCCTTGATGGGCATGAGCGCCTCGCCTAGGCGGATCCAGGTCTGTCCGATGCGGTTCGTCATCTGCTGCCACTTGGCGCCGGCGGAGTCGTTGATGATCTTGCTGGCCCGCTCAAAAGACCCAGCGCTGTCGCGGATGGCGGCGAGGTCGTCCTAGAGCGTCTCGGTCTGCGTGAGCAGCAGCATCACGGCGCGGAAGCCCTCGTCGCTGAAGCCCCTGCGCAGCTTGGCCTCCATCTCCGGCGTGAGCTGGTTGATGTCGCCGATGCGAGCCTTGAGGTTGTCCAGCGTGCGGGCCAGGTCGAGCTCGCCAGAGCCTCTATTCACCGCTACTTCGAACCCGATCTCCCTCGCCGCTTTGAATCGATTGGCGAGCATGCTCGCAAGAGCCGTCCCAGCCATGCTCCCCTGCAGGCCCGCGCTATTGAGCCGGCCCACTGCGGCGGCCACGTCGTCCACGGCGAGCTTGGCGGTCTTGGCCGCGGGCGTGGCGTATTTAAGCCCCTCGGTGAGCTGCGAGAGGTTGCGTAGCTGGAAGCGCTGCTGCGTGGCGGTGATGATGTCGCCCGTGCGCGCGAACTCGCCGCCGGCCTCGAGGCTGCCGTCGCGCATGTTGTTGAAAAGTATCGCCACCGCCTCGCCGGCCTCGTCGGCGCTGCCGCGCGGGGCCTGGCCGACCTTGATCGCCACCTCGGTGGCGTAGGTGGCAAGGGCCTCTGGGATGCCAGCCGAAAGGATGTTGTAGGCGGTGTTGTAGTAGTCGGTGAGCGTGGCCTTGTTTTGCCGCGTGAAGGCGAAGGCCGCCGCCTGCATCTGGTCGAGCGACTCTTGGGTCACGCCAGGCATCGAGGCGATGACCGCGCGCGCGTCGTCAAAAGCGGCGAACGCTTGCAGCGACTGCATCCCGACCTGCTGCATGCGCGATGACGGGCCGGAGGTCGCCAGCGCCATGCCGTGCAGCGCCGCGCCGGCCAGCGCGGCCTTGGTCGAGATGCGCTCCAGCGCCTCGCCGAGCCTGCCTGTGGCACCCTGTATCTGCCTGATCGGCGCGCTGGCGCGGTCGATCGCGGAGATGACCACGCCGACCGTCATGCCTGCAAGACTCATCGCATGTCCTCGCTTGGTATCGCTTTTGCCGTTGCGCTGCTGGCGTCCATCGTGCCGCTCTACGCTCTTGGCATAGATGGGCAGACCGCCGCTGCTGTCGGGCTGCTCACGCTGCTGCTGTGGCCGCTCGTCGAGCTGGCGCGGCGCGTCACGGGCTGGCTATACCGCCTGCTCACAGGCCGCGCGCCTTGAGCAGGCCCTGCTCGGCCAGCGTGTGCAGCAGAAAGTCGATGTACGGCGTCAGATCGGCCAGACGGCGGCGCGACACGAAGCCGCCCACGTCTTGCTGGCCTTCGCCAAGCCGCACGACATAGAGTCGCTCCAGCACCAGACGGCGCGCGGCGGCGTTGTCGGCGAGCAGCTCACGCATGGTGGGCTCCATCGTGCAGCGACCGCTCGAATTCGGCGCATCCGGCAGGGCTGATGCGCCAGTGGAACCTCTCCTGGACGACCCAGGAGGCTTCGGCCATCACTTCGAGGGCGAACAACACCTCGTCGGCATCGAGGCCGGATGCTTCGGCGATGCGCTTGTGGTGCGCGCTCTTGAGCCGCGATGCGATGCGCATCCGGTACAGCTCAGCCAAGGAAAGCAGACGGACCTCCTGCTGGCGCGCGGCGTAGGCGCGCAGATCATCCATGCTGCACCTCGAGCGCCTTTTTGTGGGCGGCGAAGTCGGCCTCGCTCATGCCGAGCAGGGCGCAGGCGATGCGGTCTTCCTCGGTGAGCGTGTCCGCATTCGGTGCGACGCGGTGCGCGGCCGTCTCGCCTTCGGCGGGCAGGATGACGGGGGCCTTCTCGGCCCAGGCGGAAAAGCCTTGCGCGTCGCGGCTGGCGTAGTCCAGCGCCCAATCCTTGAGCGCCGGGGCGAGCTTGCCGGCGCGCATGGCCTCGCGCACCAGCCCTTCGGCCTTCTGCGCGGCGACTTCGGCCTGCAGCTTCGCCAGCTCGTCGGCCACCAGCTTGTGCTGCGCCATTGGCACCCACTCGGCGGGGTCGGGCGCCCTGGTAGCGGCTTCTTTCAGCCGGGCGGCATGGGCGGCGAGCGTGGCCACGTCGGCCTCGCCCTCAACGCCCAGCGCCTCGGCGATTGTTTTCACATCGGCCATGTCATCTCCTTTCGTATGCGCAACTGGTTCCAGGTCGAGATTTGGATAGTGCGTCAGCCCCGCGCCTTCCAGCGCCAGCACGGTGCCGCTCTTGTCGTGGCGGACCACGGGGGAGAGGAAGCGGTATTCCTTCGCGGCGATGAGGCCGGCCGCGCGCGGCGTCCATTCCACGCGGCCCCACAGCGCGCCCTCGCGCGCCTGCAATTCCTTGATCCAGCCGGCTGCGGGCACCGGCCCTGCTTTCTCATCCGCCGCCAGGGTCTGGTGGTCGTAGTCAATGGGCAGGTCGATGCCGCCCGCGGCGAAGGCGGCCAGCACCGCCTCGATGTCGAGCTGGTAGGGGCCGCGCCCGTCGCGGCCGGAAAAAGACCCCGCCGGAACCAGCTGCACCCAGTCGGGCGCAAGGGGCGCGCCGTCGAGCGCCCAATCCGGCGGGATTTCGATGGTCACGGCGTGGCGTGCGATGGCAAGCTGCATGCATCGCATGGTGGCCGCAACGCGGCCATTCGGACAGGCCGAAACGGTTCAGACGACCAACGGCCCGGCATGGCGACCGGCTGCGGCGCGCAAAACCCACGTTTACAGGGGTTCACTCGGCCCGTGGAGCGGTTTTTTGGTCCTGGGTGATACTGAGTAGCCTCGCGTGCTTTACGCGGACCACAGGGGCTGTTGTGCGATGACGGCTGCTTGGCCGCCGGGCGCCAGCAGCTCATCAGCGCGTCATTGGCCGCTGGCGGCCCTCTCGATGGCCTCGCGCAGGATGTCGAGCACGGCGGCGCGGTCGGCATCGCCCAGCGTGCCGGCGTTGGGGTCGGCCATCAGCAGGCCGCGCCTGGGCATCTTTTTGGTGCCGTACTCGTGGAAGGCCGCGTAGGGCTGACCGAAGCCAACGCGCGCCTCGCTGCGGGTGGCGCTGCTGGTCAGGCTGCCCAGCAGGTCGCCGGTGTCGTAGAGCGGGCGGCGGCTGGAAAGGCGCTGCGCGCCCTTTTTGGTGAGGCTGCCGTCCTTCTTGCGGTTGCCCTTGCCTCGGTTGAGATACGCGGCCAGCGTGGAGGGCTTGAGCGGTGCCCAGGGGCGGCGCGCCGGGTCGGTGGCGGTCTCGAAGCGCGCCTCCACCCGCGCCTCCAGCTCGCTGGCAATCGCCCGCATCACCGGCGTCATGTCCGCCAGCCGCCGCTGGAGGCGATCCAGCGCGGCGCGCACTTCGCGGTCGTCGATCTGGATGTCGATCATGGCCTGCCCTCTATTGCACGGATTCGATGCGACATGATTCAGTGGCACCGTCCCCGATGGCCGTCGGGGGCGCGGGATTGGCGTCCCGGAGTACAGGCGGACGAGAAGCCGCCACGAGCAAAAGCGCGAGGGCGGCTTTTTTGCGTCTGCGCATGGTGTTGCCCTGTTCATGGGCGGCCCGTGCGGGGAGCCGAAAGGCTCGCCGGTTCCTGTACCCGGTACGCCAGCCCGCACGGTGCCCGCCCACCCCGTTTGGCGTCGGGGCGCGGGCTTTGAAAAGCCTTGTGTACAGGCGTTCAACCATGCAAACCCTCGTCCGCGCCGAGTTCCTCGGCACCCCCGTATCCATCATCGACCATCAAGGCCGCCGCTAGCTGACCGCCCGCGACGTGGGCCGCTGCCTGGGCTATGCCGAAGATCGCGCCGGCAGCGCCATCAACAACCTTTACAACCGCCATGCCGACGAGTTCGGGCCGGACGATACCTTCATCATCAAATTGATGACGAACCCAGAAGGCGGCAACCCGAACACCCGCATCTTCTCCCAGACCGGCTGCATCCTGCTGGCGATGTTCGCGGCCACGCCGCGCGCCAAAGACTTCCGCGCCTGGGCGAAGCGGGCACTGGCGGGCGAGGTTGCGCTGGAGGTCGCGGCTGCGCCTCAGGCCGACGATGGGTGGCGCGTGCCGACGGCGCGCATCTCGCGCGCGGTGGAGCGGCAGGCGATGGAGCTGTGGGTGGCCGGGCTGGGGCTGCCCAGCATTGCGCGGCACCTGGGCATCAGCAAGGCTGCGGCAAGCATGCTGCTGCACGGCAAGTACCGCTTCGGCCCCTACGCGGGTCGTGACGAGACGACGCCGGAGCTGCTCGCAGCAGTGGCCGCCGAACACCTGCGGCGCGAGCAGCAGCGCATCACCGAGCGCTTCATCGCCAGTGCGGCCAATGTGCGCTTGCAGGAGAAGCTGGAGGAGGTGAGACAGCGCATGCTGTCGGCCATCGAAGCGGTGTGCGCCCCGGCGCTGGAGGGCTGAATCATGGCCGCCTATCTGATTTCCGAAGAAGCCGAGACCGCCCTGTGGCGCGCCGACCTCGCGTTGCAGGCCATCACGCACGCGCTTTGCGCCGCCGATGCGCACGCCGCAGAGATTCCGGGCGAGGCGCTCGCGGCGATGCTGGAGCTGGTGCGCGGACAGATCGCCTCGGCACGCGAGGGCGCCCGGTTTGACGCACGTGGGGGGTAGGTATACTGGCAACGGGTGGTGATGCGCTGCGCCCTGACAGGTAACGGGTCCGCGCAAGCGGGTTGTGTGTGGGTTCGAGTCCCACCGCGCATCACCAGCCTCCCCACAGAATCCTGATCTTCCCGCCGCGCAGCTTGCCATCGAGCACGTCCGCGCGCTGGATGAAGGCCGATTTGACCGCGTCTGTCGTTAGCGCTGGCTTCTGCGTTTTGTCCGCGAAGTCCACCTCCACCGCCAGTTGAGGCGTGCGGCCATCCGCACCCGGCAGTAGCCATAGCGGTTTGCCGCTCTCCATGTCCAGCAGCAGCGCCACCGCCTTGCGCCATAGGGCAGGCAGGCCGCGCCACTGTTCTGGCGTGATGGCGTTGCCATCATCTAGATGACGCTTGGCCTTGGGGCCATAGAGCAGCCCCGGCCTGACCATCAACTCGGCGGTCTGCGGCGCGATGCCAGCGGCTTGGAGGTGCGCCAGATCGCGCGCGGTGATCGCGCCGAGCCAGCCCAGCCGGTTGCGCTCCTTTCCGGCGAGCGCGGCTTCGACCCAGCCTCGCCATTCGCGCTCGACGAGCGGCGCGAGATCGTCCGCCACCCGCACGCCAAGGTCTGCCGTGTAGCCTGCGAGCTTGTCGCGCGCGGCGTCAATCAGCCCCCGCCATCGTGCCGCCGCTGCGCCAGCCGCCCGGCACGAAGGAGCATCCAGCTCCGCTACCGCCGGCGAGCCCGCCCGCACCGGTGGCCGCCGGGCTGGTATCGACGGGGAAGGGCAAACCCGCCGGGATGGACTCGCCGCCAGAGGCGGCACCCTGCGCATTCCGCGCGTAGTAATCGCGCTGCGCCTCGATCGGCAGGCTGTCGAGGCTGATCTCGATGCCCTTGCCTCGCAACACGTTGCGAATGGCGGCCAAATTTTTTTCGCCCATGTGCGAACACGACGATCAGTCGTCGGCATTCCAGCCAGCCGCAGGCTGGCGATCTTTTGCGGGGTGAGCCAGATGCTCACGCTGCCCTCCCTTGCTTCGGCTTGGCGACCTCGGCGCGTAGTGTTGAGATGATCTCTCGGTTGATGCCCCCAGCGGCTCGCGGTCTTTCCGATGCCACCAGTCGTAGATGGCGCGCCGCGCCGTCACCGACAGAAAGCCGTTCGCCAGCGCCCACGCTGCCACCGAATCCCACCCGCGCAACAGCAGCGCGGCCTTCACCTGCCTCATGTTCTCTAGCCCCTTGTTCATGGTGCTATCCTTGTCGTATCGCATGGATACGGTGTGGCGCAAGGTGTCGCGATGTGAACACCATGTTGCGAGGTTTTTTATGTCCGATTCGCTGTTCCGATTCTCACGCAGAATCGGAACAGGCCTGCTTGATCATGAAAGACCGCATACGCTTATCTATCGGAGAAGAGCCAGTCGCAACCTTCGCTAGACGCTGCGGATTCGGAGAGAGTCTGCTCCGCAAGTATTTGTCCGGTGCAGAGCCTTCTGCTAAGAATTACGCCCGCATCGCGGATGCTGCAGGCGTCTCCCTGGAGTGGCTGGGCACCGGGCGCGGCTCGATGCGGCGCGAATCCGCTAAGCCATTGCCAGACGAAGACTTTTCGGCCGCCCCCTACGCCCGCCGCCTCGAAAAAATCGGCCTCCTGCTGGCCGGAATGACCGAACAGGAGGCCGCCGCCTTCCTCGATGAGATGTTCGCGCGCGCTTCTGATAAAGCAGAAGCATCACAGCTCCGCCGGGCGCTGACCGACCTGCGCGCCGAGGTTGAGCGCCTCAAAAAAAACCGCCTAGCACGGCCCACGAAGCCAGTTTCTTGTCGCACGCAATCCGTGCAAACGGCGCTTGCCGCCGTCATAGCCGCTACGCGGCACGCTTCGCGTCTTTTTTCAATGACTTATCGCGTTATTTCCCGCCAAATCCCGCCGCTTCCCGCTTTTCCGTCGCATGATCTTTGTCTCATTTAATCCTTACACCTCTAGTGGTGAGCCTGGGCGAGCAGCCTTGTGTGTGCCGCTCGCCGGCAGGCGGCTTGTCGCGAGTGGCCGAGAGTCGATGCGCCGAGGGCTCAAGCGAGCGGCCGGAGATCGACTCGACTTCGTTGCGTATACTGCACGCCTTTGTTGAGCCTCGCTTGGTTTTGATTCGCGATGAGTTTTGATTCGACGCGTTGGTTGCATGGTGCCTGTCCGGGAACGCCCGCTGACCGTGCGGCGATGCGCGGCGCGTGTGTGACCATCGGAAATTACGATGGCTTGCATCGCGGTCACCTTGAAATTCTGCGTCGTATGGGGGCAGCGGCTGAGGGGCGCCCTTTGGTGCTGGTCGGTTTCAACCCGACGCCACGCGAGTTTTTCGCCGGTGACGCGGCGATGCGCCTGACGCGGTGGCGTGATCGGGCGTCGGTTCTTGACGCGTTACGGGCTGAACGGATCTGTGTCGATGCGGTTTGGTTGCAACGCTTCGATTCGGCGATGGCCCACATGCGGCCGGAAGATTTCATCTATCGGCTCGTCGCGGCGATCGCACCGACCGAGGTGTGGGTGGGTGATGATTTTCGGTTCGGTCGCGATCGCTCGGGCGATGCCGCATTGTTGGAGCGCTCGGGCGCGGCGGCCGGGTTTGTCGTGCGGCGCACACCGACCGTGGTCGATGAGTGTGGGCGGATCAGCTCGACTCGGGTAAGGGATGCACTGGAGCGAGCTGATTTCGATTCAGCTGCGGCGCTTCTCGGACGGCGCTACGCGCTGCACGGACGCGTGGCACACGGTGAGCGGCGCGGTCGCACGATCGGCTTTCCGACGTTGAATGTCCGTCTGGGCTCGGTGCCGATGGTGTTGCGGGGGGTCTATGCGGGTGAAGTCCGATTTTGTGATGCGCCGTCGATGAGCCATCCGGCCATCGCAAACATCGGGGTGCGGCCGACGGTCGATGGTCGTGAGCAACGGCTTGAGGCTCACGTGCTCGGTGGGTCGATGTCGGCGTCCGATCTGGTGGTTGCGAAAGGTGGTGCCACGGTTGAGGGAGTGGCCGGGAATCAAGCCGAGGGCTTTGTTGCGGGCCGTGGCGACGCTGGCGACCGAAACGTCGGCGACAGACGCGGATTCGACGACAATGCCGTCGCGGGTGGCTCGATGGATTCGGGCGGGCAGATGGCGTTCGACGCCTACGGGCGACGGTTGGCCTTCGTGCCTGTTGCGAAGATTCGTAATGAGCAACGCTTCGATGGGCTTGCCGCTTTGCGCGCCCAGATCGGCCGCGACGTTGCGGCCGCTCACGCACTGTGGGCCGGCGGTGACAGGTTCCGTGATGACCCGGGGTGAGTGACCCGAGAGCGATGCTCAACTAAGCAGACCGTGCGGCCCAGAAATATTGCCGTCGAGCCGCCCGGTGTTTGCGGCGCGTGGCCCGGCCTCGTCCAGATTTGGCGACTCGACCGTGAGACGCGGTGCCCGGGTTGTGGCGTGGTGTTGAAATCGCGGAAAGACCCTGAGAGGGTCTGAGATGTCCGTTTTGCCCACGTCAGATCACATCAAACGCAACGATATGGTTGATGGATTTTGGATTTTTGGGATCGATCGACGTTGAAATGCGGCGACCCCTCTTTGGGTTGCGAAAGCCCCAGATTCAGGTGGAGCTCTCAGATGCACTCTTGAGCTTCGGTAGGCGCAGTTTTCTTGAGCGAAATGCTTGATCGAAATGAAGGAGCATCGGACGCATGCCACGTAAAGAGGCCCCGGCCAACCCTTACAAGGACACGCTGAATCTGCCGGAAACGGCGTTTCCGATGCGCGCCAATCTGGCCGAACGAGAGCCATTGTGGCTGGAGCAATGGCAGAAAACGGAGCGTTATCAGCGCCTGCGTGAACATTGTGCGGGTCGGCCGCGTTTTGTTTTGGCCGATGGCCCGCCGTATGCGAACGGCTCGATCCATGTCGGCCACGCGGTCAACAAGATTCTCAAAGACATCATCAACAAAAGCCGCACGTTGGATGGCTTCGATACACCTTTCGTGCCGGGCTGGGATTGTCATGGTTTGCCGATCGAGTTGAAGGTTGAGCAAACGCTGGGCAAGGCGGGACGAGACGTCGATGCGGCAACGTTTCGTAGAGCGTGCCGGGCGTATGCGCAGACTCAGGTTGCGGGACAGGCAAAGGATTTTCAGCGCCTCGGTGTGCTCGCTGACTGGTCGAATCCGTATCGGACGATGGACTTCAAGGTCGAGGCCGATACGATTCGGGCCTTGGGGCGGATTTTTGAGCAGGATCATGTGCAAATCGGCGAAAAGCCGGTGCACTGGTGTATCGATTGCGGTTCGGCCTTGGCTGAAGCTGAGGTCGAGTACGAAGACAAGATCTCGACGGCGATCGATGTACGCTTTCGCGTCCTTGACGAAGTGGATTTGCTGCGTCGGATGAACGCGTCGGCCGACGCTGATATGGCGGGATTGTGCGATACCGCTCCGCCGACATCGGTCGTGATCTGGACGACGACACCATGGACACTGCCGGCCAATCAGGCCGTTGCCTTGCATCCTTCAATCGAATACGCGGTCGTGGCGCTGACGGATGAATGGTTGATTGTGGCGCGTGATCTGGTCGACGATGCCCTCTCGCGCTACGGCTTCGAAGGTGGGCGGGTGTTGGCTGTGGCGCCCGGCGAGGCGCTCGAGGGGTTGACGCTGCGCCACCCCTTTCTCGATCGCGACGTGCCGGTGGTGCTCGGTGAGCATGTGACGCTCGAGGCAGGCACGGGCTGTGTGCACACCGCGCCCGGCCATGGTCTTGACGATCATGCCGTCGGGCTGCGCTATGGCTTGCCGTTGGCGTCGCCAGTGGGTCCGGACGGTTGTTTTTTGCCGGGGACGCCGTTTTTTGAAGGCGAAAACGTGCATCAGGCCAATGGTCATGTGCTCGAGGTGTTGCGCGAGCACGGCGCCTTGGTGTTGGCACGCAAATTTTCGCATTCTTATCCGCACTGCTGGCGCCACAAGACGCCGACGATTTTTCGCGCGACGCCGCAGTGGTTTATTTCGATGGAGCGTGCCGGCCTGCGCGAGAAGGCTCTCGCGGCGATCTCGCAAACGCGCTGGGTTCCGGGGTGGGGCGAAGCGCGTATCCGCGGCATGATCGAAAATCGCCCCGACTGGTGCATTTCGCGCCAGAGAACCTGGGGCGTGCCGATCCCGTTTTTCGTGCATCGAGAAAGTGGGCGCCTGCATCCGCGGACGTCTGAGCTAATCGAGTCTGTGGCTGAGCGTGTCGAACGCGAGGGTATTGAGGCGTGGTTTTCGAGCCGGGCCGAAGACTGGATCGGTGACGACGCGGATGCGTACATCAAGCTCACCGATACGTTGGATGTGTGGTTTGATTCGGGTGTGACACACGCCTCGGTGACTGAGCGGCGCGAGGAACTCGGGTTGCCGGCGGATCTTTACCTCGAAGGGTCGGACCAGCATCGTGGCTGGTTTCAGTCGAGTTTGTTGACGGCGGTGGCGATGCGTGGCGAGGCGCCGTATCGCGCTGTGTTGACGCATGGTTTTACCGTTGACGAACGCGGCGAGAAGATGTCGAAGTCGCGCGGCAACGTCGTGGCGCCTCAAGAGGTCGTCGATCGGCTCGGCGCTGATATTCTGCGCTTGTGGGTGGCGGCGACAGATTTCTCTGGCGAGATGGCGATCTCGGAGGCGATTCTCGATCGTACGGCGGACGCCTATCGTCGCATTCGAAACACGTTGCGCTTTTTGCTCGCGAATCTGGCGGGTTTCGAGCCCGCTGAGCATGCGGTGGCGACCTTCGCTTTGGTGCCGTTCGATGCCTGGATCGTATCCCGGGCGCATGCGCTACAGGCACAAATCGTTGAGGCTTATCGCGACTATCGGTTCCACCGTATCTATCAGTTGATCCACAATTTTTGCGCGGTCGATCTCGGCGCGGTCTATCTCGACGTGATTAAGGACCGTCAGTACACCTGCCCGAAAAACTCTCACGCACGCCGCTCGGCGCAGACGGCGATGTATCACGTGGCCGAAGCGCTGACGCGATGTATTGCACCGATTCTGACGTTCACCGCAGACGAGGTTTGGCCGCTGCTGCCCACACCGGTGGGCGGGGCGCGCGAAGACAGTGTGTTGTTTGCGACCTGGTACGAGGCCCTGACGCCTCTCGCCGACGACGCTCCATTCAGCGAGGCCGATTTTGCTCGTTTGTTGGGTCTGCGCGAGGTGGTCCAGCGTCATCTGGAACAGGCCAAGAATGAGCAGGGCATTGGTGGGCCGCTGAATGCCGAGGTGACATTGGCGGTCGAGGGTTCGCTGGCTGATTTGCTCAAACGAGTGGGTGATGAGCTGCGGTTCTTCTTGATTACCTCAGAGGCGGTGTGTGTCCAGGGCGCGCCCGATCAGATGGGCGAAGATTTTGTCCAGGATGCGCTCGAGAGCGGCGAGGCGGTTGCCTTGCGAATCGTCAGAAGTGCGTATGCCAAGTGTGTGCGCTGTTGGCACCGCCGCGCGGATGTCGGCGCCAACGTCGAGCATCCGGAGCTCTGTGGGCGCTGCATAGAAAATATTTCCGGCCCCGGTGAGCGCCGGTTGTTTTGCTGATCGAGTGTTTGGATATGACGGCGTGGACAGATCAATCAGGGTTTTGGCATGCGTGAATCGTCGTCCTCCGTGGTGCCCCGCCGCCGTGTGCTACGTGCGCCCCGATTGGCCCTTTTTGCCTACGCTGTCGCGTTTGTCGTCGTGATGCTCGATCAGCTGACCAAGTGGTTGGCTGAACACCAGTTGGTGCTGTACGCGCCGGTCGAAGTCACATCGTTTTTTAATTTCACGTTGGTCTACAACCCGGGCGCAGCGTTTTCGTTTTTGGGTGGTGCCGGCGATTGGGCGCGCTGGATGTTCACGATCTTCGCACTGGCAGTCAGCGTCGTGCTGGTCGTGTGGCTGGCGCGCCTCGATGCGTCACGCCGCTGGACGGCCTTGGGTCTGGCGCTGTTGCTGGGCGGTGCGATTGGTAACGTCATCGACCGTCTGCGCATCGGCATGGTGGTAGATTTTCTCGATTTTCATTGGGCGGGCATGCATTGGCCAGCGTTCAATCTGGCGGACTCGGCGATTACAGTGGGCGCGGCGTTGATCATCGTCGCGGCGTTTACCGAATCGCAAGACATCGATTCGGAACGTCGGTCGGCCGGGTCCGGGAAAGGTTGAAGCGAGTCGCGCGTTCGATACCGCGCAGGGCGTGCGGTGTGAGCACCGCGCAACGCTCCGATGTAGTCGCGTAGCGCACCCGTTGCGTGTCTGTTGAGTGTGCCGGGACGAACGCTCGAGACCTTGTCAGTGCGATCGCGGAGGATGAACGGCGCTGCTGACGTTTTGCGTCACGTGATTGCTTGAACGTGGCGGCACTTTGGTGTTTTCGAGCGTGCGCGTCAGTCGGCTGGTGGGCGTGATGGCTGACTTGGTGATCGGCCGAACGGTACCGGACTGTAGATAATCCTTACGCAGACGGTGGGTCGAGCCGGGCTCACTCGTGCAAATGACTTGACGGGAGTCGCAGGTATGGCGCAGGACAGGCAAGAGCCGGAGAATCCGACTGCGGTTGGCGCTGTCGCTGGCGATCGTGTTCGCGCAGAGGCTGCCACCTCTGGGTCGCTAGACGGGGCGGCTGTGATCGCTGCAGGGTCTCGCCTCGAGCTGCGCTACGCTTTGACGTTGGCAAACGGATTTGTGGCGGATGCGACCGATCCCGATGAGACTCTTTCGCTGATCTTGGGCGATGGCACGCTCGATCCCGCGTTCGAAAGTCGCTTGATCGGCGTCGGTCTCGGTCGATCACGTTTTGATTTCGAGCCGGGTGCCGTGTTTGGTTGGCCGGATCCGGCGGCGATTCAGGTGCTGCCGCGGGCGCACTTTCCGCCGGGGTTGGCGTTGATGCCCAATGCGATCGTGCAGTTCGATTTGCCGACGGGTGAAGCGATTCCGGGTCGGGTCGAACGGGTTCAGGGCGATCAGGTGATCGTTGACTTTAATCATCCGCTGGCAGGGCGTGCGTTCACGCTCGAGGTCGACGTGTTGTCAATCGCGCCGGCGGGCGCGGCGGCGGGAGCGTTTGGCCCGAATCTGCGCTAGACATGCGGGCTGAACGGTTGGGCGTGGCGCGCGATCGCGTCGGATTCGACGCGATTGATGCGTTTGAAGCATGCGGACGATCGCTGGAGTCGCGGCGAGCCCCAATCGATTCGTGGGGCGTGGGCACGATGTTGGTCCTCGTCACGACGGATATTCGTGCGCGGTATCGGGCAATGTCGCCGCGGTTGGTCGATGTCCGTTCGCGGATGCAATCCCCTGCGCAGTCGTTCGCGATTGAGTTTGTGGTGGTGCATGGCGCGGCCCCGTGGTGTTTGGAGTTGACGCGATGTGGTCGGGTTGATGAGCATTGGCGTGATGATCGAGGTGTGCGATGCAGGTCGCGTTAGCGAATCCACGTGGTTTTTGTGCGGGTGTTGAGCGTGCGATTGAGATTGTCGAGCGCGCCCTGGTGCGGTTTGGTGCGCCCTTGTATGTGCGCCATGAGGTCGTCCATAACCGGCACGTCGTCGATGGCCTGCAGCGTCGCGGTGTGATCTTTATCGAGTCACTGGATGATGTGCCGGATGGCTCTGTGCTGGTGTTCTCGGCACATGGCGTACCTGCATCGGTGCAGCGCGAGGCCGAATCGCGCGGGCTGACTGTCTTCGATGCGACCTGTCCTCTCGTGACCAAGGTTCACGTCGAAGTTCGTCGTTATGCGGCAGAGGGCCGGGAGGTGGTGTTGATCGGTCATGCCGGGCATCCCGAGGTCGAGGGCACGATGGGCCAGTTTGATTCGTCAGCCGGGGGGCGAATGCTGCTGGTCGAGACCGTCGACGACGTCGAAAAACTCGACATTCGGAATCCTGAACGTCTAGCTTTCGTTAGTCAGACGACGCTTTCGCTCGATGACACGGCCGCGATCATCGATGCGTTACGGCAGCGTTTTCCGGCAATCACCGGACCCCGCAGAACCGACATCTGCTACGCGACACAGAATCGCCAAGACGCGGTACGCGCACTGGTGAGCGACGCCGATTTGCTGCTGGTCGTGGGGTCAAAAAATTCGTCGAATTCGAATCGGTTGCGTGAACTCGGTGAGCGCGCTGGCATCCCGGCTTTCCTGATCGATGGCCCAGATGACCTCGATCCAGCCTGGTTGCGCAAGGGCTTGCAGGTAGCGGTCAGCGCCGGGGCGTCGGCGCCGGAGTTGCTGGTCGAAGCAGTTGTCGAGCGTCTTCGAACTGATTACGCCGCGGTCGTGCAGGAGTACGCGGGTATCGAGGAGACAATCCGCTTTGCGTTGCCGGCGGGGCTGCGAGAGATCGCAATTCGCGCTGAATCAAGTCGGTCGGTGTAGGGTCGCCCAGCCGCTGCGGACGCCATCCGGTCTCGTCAGAAATGACGCGAGATCCTGAACGTCGACGCCCGTGAGCGTTCGGGCGAGGGATGTACGACTTGCTGGGTGATTGGCTTCTGATGTGCGGATCCGAATGGGCCAGTCTGTCGGTTGTCGTCGATTCGCATTCAACGGCGCTGAATGGTTTTATGCCGGTCGTTGTGGCGAAGATGCGCCGGGGCAGGGTGCGGGCGTTGGGCCGGCGCGCAGTGTCAGGCACGACCAGCCGCGTTCACCGGCGACCTCCTTCAGTCGTTCGTCGGGATCGACCGCGACGGGTGTGGCGACGCGTTCGAGTAGCGGCAAATCGTTGCGCGAGTCGGAGTAAAACGTCGCGCCCGCGATCGCGGCTCGTGTCTGTTTAGGATCCAACCCGTGCTCGCCACACCAAATTTCCAGACGCGCAATCTTGCCTTGCTGAAAACAAGGAATTCCGGCGAGCTCTCCGGTGTAACGACCGTCGATGACCTCAGGGTCGGTGGCGATCAAGTGTTCGATGTCGAGCAGGGCGGCGATCGGTGCGGTGACGAATCGGTTCGTCGCGGTGATGATGACGAGCTGTTCA
Source organism: Thioalkalivibrionaceae bacterium (assembly GCA_046299415.1). GTDB lineage: Bacteria > Pseudomonadota > Gammaproteobacteria > Ectothiorhodospirales > Ectothiorhodospiraceae > JBKBII01. Next base: position 174,573 of record JBKBII010000004.1, read on the forward strand.
CCGCGTGCGCGATGGTGCTCGAGTAGCGCGGCAGCCGCTGGCGCAATCATCGGCTCGATGCGTTCTTGCATGAACTGGGCATGCCACGCAGCGAGCTTGGCGGGATCATGGCGCGCTAGAGGTTCGAAGGCCATGCGGCAAAATGCCCGGATGTCGAGTGTACCGGCGCAGTAGTCGGCGTAGAAGCGATCGTGTTCCGCCCTAAAACGTTCGCTGTCGACGGCGCCGACGTCGCAGAGAAATTGGCCCCAGGCATGGTCAGAGTCTCCGGCCAACAGGGTGTTGTCGAGATCGAAGAGGGCGAGTTTCATGTCGTGGGCCTCGATGGGGTCGAATGCAACGGTGGTTGGATCTGCGTTGATGAGCGCGATCGCGTAGCGTCGCCAAGGCTAGCAGCATCGCGTGTCGCATTTGGTGACAGATCGACCCAGTGGCTGACGTTGCGCGGAAAAGCCTCGGCCTGTGTAAGTCTTGCGCAGACGCGGGATCGGTTGCTGTGTGCGGTGCTTGTTCCGTCGCCTGACGGCTCATCAGGCGCGGTCGCTGCGCGCCCGGCGACTTACACTGCATCCCACTTACAGCTTTCTTCAGCGTTTCCCTGGGCGCTTTGGTCGCTCGCAGGCGGTTGTGGAACAATGCCGGCATGAGCATGACAAGGTTACAACCGTGATCGATTGCGACGGCTTTCGGCCCAACGTGGGAATCGTCCTGTGCAATCGGGAGCGCCGCGTATTTTGGGGTAAACGCATCGGGCAGAACGCATGGCAGTTTCCGCAGGGTGGCATTCAGCAGGGCGAGACGCCCGATCAGGCGTTATACCGAGAGCTGGCTGAGGAAACGGGTCTGCTGCCGCGCGATGTGCGGTTGCTGGGTGCCACGACGCGTTGGTATCGCTACCGTCTGCCGGCACATTTTGTGCGCCGCGATCAGCGGCCCCTGTGTATCGGTCAGAAACAACGTTGGTATCTTCTCGAGCTGTTGGCGGGCGATGAGGCGGTCAGACTCGACGCCAACGCCACGCCCGAGTTCGATGAATGGCGGTGGATCGAATACTGGCGACCGACTCGCGAGGTCGTCTATTTCAAACGAGAGGTGTACCGCCGTGCTTTACGTGAATTGGCGCCTTTGATGTTTCCCGATGCGGTCGAAGCTCTGGCGCGTCATCGTCAGAGCCGTGACCAGGCTTGCGCGGGTGGGGGCGTTTCCAATGCGGGCACTCAAAGCGCCGTGAGCCAGGACGCTGAAACACAGGCGGCCGGAACGCAGGCAGGCGGCACGCGGGGTACCGGAACTCAGGTCACGATTCAGGATGCGGGGCGCGGCGATGAATCCAGTCGATATTGAGGGCAAGGCTCACGGCGACAAGGCTCCGGCAGCTCAAGCCGCCAGCGACGCCGGAACCGAGTCACCAACGGACTCGCCGGTTGAGCTGGTTGACACCCCAGAGCTGCCATCACTCGAGTTGTTGCGTCGCATCGTCCAGGAAGTCAACGGCGCCGAGGATTTTTTCGATGCGCTGACGATCATCGTTGGGCGAGTGCGTGCGGCGCTCGATATCGATGTTTGTTCGATCTATCTGAGGTCTCCCGAGGCTGAACGCTTGGTGTTGATGGCGTCCGATGGCCTGCGTTCCGAGGCGGTCGGACGAATTGAGATGGCGTTTCATGAAGGCTTGGTGGGGCTGGTGGCAACGCGTGCCGAGCCTGTCAATCTGCAAAGTGCGCCGGATCATCCGCGTTATCGGTATTTTCCGGAAACCGGTGAAGAGGAGTTCAACGCGTTTCTTGGTGTGCCGATCATCCACCAGCGCAAGCTTCTCGGGGTACTTGTGGTGCAGCAACAGGCCGCACGCAAGTTCGATGAGGAGCATGTGTCCTTCCTCGTCACTCTGGCGGCGCAGTTGGCCGGCGCGATCGCCTTTGCGCTGTTCAATGATGAGATTTCACGTCATCGCGCGGTGCACGGTCGTAAGAACGTTGAGATCGCGGGCATCGCGGGCTCTCCGGGCGTAGCCGTCGGGCATGCGGTGGTGGCCTTTCGGATGGCGGATCTGGATTCCGTGCCGGACCGTGAGCCACGAGAGGTGGAAATCGAACGCGCCGCGCTGGATGAGGCGGTCAAGCAGACGCGCGCCGAGATCGAGGGCCTCAAGCAGCGCATGCGCGAGGTGCTGCCGAACGAGGAACAGGCGCTGTTCGATGCCTACTTGATGTTGCTCGGCTCCGATTCGCTGGTGTCGCGAACGGTGGCTCGGATCGAACAGGGGCAGTGGGCCGCGGCGGCGTTGCGAGACACGGTGCGCGAGAGTGTGCGGGTCTTCGAGGAGATGGAGGATGCCTATTTACGCGAACGCGCAGCGGACATCCGTGATCTGGGGCGTCGTGTGCTGTCGCATCTGCTGGCGAGTGCGCCTGAATCGGGGGATTTCCCCAGCGGTGGCATACTCATTGGTGAGGATCTGACGGCTTCCCACCTGTCCGAAGTTCCGATCGAACGTCTTGGCGCGATCGTTTCGACGCGCGGAACCGGCTCATCGCATATCGCGATTCTGGCGCGAGCACTTGGGATTCCCGCAGTGATGGGGGTCTCGGATCTGCCCGTCGGTCGTCTCGAGGGTCGCGAATTGCTCGTCGACGGCTATCGGGGCCGCTTGTTGCTGAATCCGTCGCCTGAGGTTCGCGCCGAGTTCGCGCGCCTGGTCGAGGAGGAGCGTGAGTTGGCCGAGGGGCTGAAAGCGCGCTCGCAAGAGCCAGCGATGACCGCTGATGGCGTGCCTATCCCTGTAATGGCCAATTCGGGGTTGCTGGCTGACATTCAGCCCTCGCTCGAGTGCGGCGCCGAGGGCGTGGGGCTGTATCGCACCGAGGTACCGTTCATGATTCGGGACCGGTTTCCTTCCGAGGACGACCAGGTCGCGTTGTATCGGCAGGTGCTCAAGTCTTTCGACCCTCGCCCAGTCACGTTGCGTACGCTCGATATCGGCGGCGATAAGGCTTTGCCATATTTTCCTGTCAACGAAGAGAATCCTTTCCTTGGCTGGCGCGGGATCCGGATTTCACTCGATCATCCAGAAATTTTCCTGACCCAGGTGCGGGCGATGCTTAGGGCCTCGCTCGAGCATCGCAATCTCTCGATCCTGTTGCCGATGATCTCGACCTTGGAGGAGCTGAAAGAGGCTTCGACACTGATCAATCGGGCGCGCGAGGAGTTGCTCGACGAAGGGATGGCGATTCCGGCACCGAAGATCGGCGTGATGATCGAAGTGCCGGCGGCAGTTTTTCAAGTCGAGGCTCTGGCGCGACGCTGTGATTTCGTGTCGGTCGGGACCAACGATCTGGTGCAGTATTTGCTCGCGGTCGATCGCAACAATGCCCGCGTAGCGTCGCTGTACAGCACGTTGCATCCGGCCTCGGTGCAAGCCCTCGACCTCATTGCCAGCGGCGCCCACAAGGAGGGGAAGCCCGTATCGGTGTGCGGCGAGATGGCGGGCGACCCCGCGGCTGCGATCCTGTTGATCGGTATGGGGATCGACTCGTTGTCGGTGTCGGTGTCTGCGATTCCGCGCATCAAGGCGGTTGTGCGAGCGTTTAGTACGACGCGGTCGCGGGCATTGCTCGAGCAGTGCCGAACACTCGAGACGGGCGAGCAGATTCGCTCTTTGCTGAACAACGCGCTGGTCCAAGAGGGGCTTGGCGGCTTGGTGCGGGCTGGCAAGCGTTGACGTCGTCCTCGATTCGCGCGGCGCTGCGCGACTTGGTGTCGCGGGTGTGTCCGACCAGGAGAGCGACCCCATCGAAGTCACGATGTGCCATTCGATCGGCGGGTCGCCTCGAAGCGCCGAGGGCTTGTTTTTTGCACCGGCTTGGCGCAGCTAGGATTTTCGTCCGTCTCATCGGTCAAGCGCAATTTGCCGGTGTGGCAAGATGAAATCTACATCCAAGCGTCAAGCGGTTGTGTCGCGACGCCGGGCTCGGGCAATGACGACAAAGGCGATGAAGATCAATGCGATTACGCCCATCGCGATCCAGCCGGGTTGGGTCGCTTTGCCGATCGCCATGGGCACGATCCCGACGAGCGCGAATACGGGCAGTTCATTGAAGACCCGGTACCACCGGTGCGTGTGTCGATTGGCGCTGCGTGCGAAGCGCGCCACGAGGACGCCGCACCAGATGTGGTAGCCGATCAGCACGGCGATCAGAAACAGCTTGACATGCATCCAGGGCTGCGCGAGCCAATGGGGCGCAAGCGCGAGCATCCCGACGCCGAATGCAACGGTCAGTACGGCGCCCGGTGTCATGATGCCGTAGAACAGCTTGCGTTCCATCACGCAGAAGCGTGTATGTCCTGCGGCGTCTCGTGTGTCGGCGTGGTAGACGAAAAGACGTGGCAAATAAAAGAGGCCGGCGAACCACGTGACCATGAAGATCAGATGCAAGGCCTGTAGCCAAAGGTAGAGCGTCACGGAGATTCTCCTGGTTTACGGCTGCGAAAGGTTTGTTCGGAGGCGAGAGGCCGCGGCGACAACGCTTTTGTGCGTCTTTGGTGGCGGCCCGTACAAGCGGCCGTCACCCGTTTCGCGCCATCGCATCGGCGTCTTGCGGGCGACGGTTGAGCACCCGACGGTATGTCGTGTTGCAAAGGCGGGGTTGACGCTGGCGACGATGGTCCACGCGACTGAGTGATTTCAAAGTCAAGAGATATGGGCAATCCAGCCGCGAGAAGGGCCTCGGCCTCGCTTCTTCGAAATGAGGCCCTCAGCGGCTGTGCTTCGGTCTCTTGGTTTCCGGGGCAATGCCACGTGTCGACGTTTCAGGTCCAGAGTGACGGCCCGTGGTCATTCTCTGCCGTCACGAGGTCCAGCGATCGAGCAGGCCGCGGATTCGGTCGAAGTCAGGATCGCCGAGTTTCTGGTAGGCGATGCGCCCCTCGGGTGAAATCAGGAACGTCGTCGGCGTCAGCCGCACTCGGCCGTAGGCGTTCGAGGCAACGTCGTCGGTGTCGAAGGCCACGATATACGGGATGTTGCGATTGTCGCGCAGGGCGCGCACATGCCGCTCGTTATCGTATGAAAGCGCGACGGCAATGATTTCGAAACCTTGGGGGGAGAATCGCTCGTGAAGCGCGACGAGGTCTGGGATCTCGCGCACGCAGGAGACGCAGGACGTGGCCCAGAACGAGAGCATTACCGGGCGGCCAGCAAAGTCAGCGAGCTGAATAGTCTCGCCGTCGAGAGTCGTGATGGCGAAATCGGGTGCTGCTCTCGCGCCGTCTCCCGCGAGCATCTTCCAACTGACGAGTGCGCCGAAGGCGATCAGTATTACGAGGAAGACGCCTCCGAAGAGTGCTTTGCGGTCGACTGCCATCGTCATGACTCCATCATTGGTTCAACGCGACTCGTTGGGTTCTGTAAACGCTGACGTCGGATTCTCGGCAACCTCGTGCTTGGCGTCGAGGGTGGGGTCGGGTCGCTGATTCGCCCGAGCTTTTGGCCTGAGGTTGTGATCCGCGCCTGCGCGACGGACTCGTATCATAATCGTGAAGACTTTACCCGTTCGCCGGGGTTCCGGTTCATTGGGACGAGCTTGCGCTGTGACGCGATCCGTGCAGCGCTCGGACAGATTCAACGCTTGCGCTGTGATGCGCCGGCGGGTGTCGGGCCGATTTGCGGAGTCGGGTAATCTGGGCTGGTCTACAAGAGTTTGGATCACCAATCTGCAAATGCTCGGCTCGATATAGAAACGAGGTGCGACAGGCGATCGGCTGATTGGCATCGAGCCGCGGTATGGGGCTTGTGACGACCGGGCTCTATGCGGTAAACGCTGGTTGAGCCCGCGAGAGGGGTCAGCGCAAAGCGCCCGGAGCGCGGGCCCTCGAGGGTCGTTGGGCGAGGCAACGGGCACCGCGCAACGCTGCGCTGCGCCGATGACGCGTGTGTTCAACGTTTCGGCTCGGGATTGATGGGCTCCAACGGTCCTGTGGCGTTCGTGACGTCGTCGATACCGATTTGAAGCGTTGCGAGCCAGCCCCCGTCGTTGCGTGCGGATGGACGTGAGGCCCAATGAGCGCGACGCATAGATATTGAGATTTGATTGAAATTCATCGGAGAGACTGGACGCAATGAGCGAGACTTTGAGGCAGATCGGAAGCGATGTCGCACCCGCCATGAGTCGAGCGCCTCATGCCAATCGGCTCGCCGGCGGCACGAGGTTACGCGTCGGCATCGTCGGGGCCACCGGTTACACTGGCGTCGAGCTGTTGAGGCTTCTTTCAGCGCACCCCGGTGCGAGCATTGCTGCGGTGACTTCACGTGGTGATGCGGGTACGCGAGTCGATGCGATGTTTCCGAGTTTGACCGGGCGTGTCGATCTGACGTTTGTGGCGCCAGAAACGGCTGCACTCGAGACCTGCGATGTCGTGTTCTTCGCGACGCCGCATGGAGTTGCTCACGCCCAGACGAGCGCGTTGCTACGCGCTGGGGTTCGGGTGATCGATTTATCGGCCGATTTTCGGCTGCGCGATACGACAACGTGGGCGCAATGGTACGGGCAACCCCATGGCGCACCCGAGTGCGTTGCCGATGCGGTGTATGGGCTTGTCGAATGGCGGCGGGCTGCAATCCCCGACGCGCGGCTGATCGCGGTGCCGGGTTGCTACCCGACGGCGACTTCGCTGCCACTGATTCCGTTGCTCGAGCGCGGATTGATCGACGCCAGCGATATCATCGCGGATGCGAAATCAGGCGTGAGTGGCGCCGGGCGTAAAGCTGTCGTGGGGGTTTTGGCGGCAGAGGTTGGCGAGAACTTCCAAGCCTACGCGGTGGGTGGGCATCGTCACTGGCCGGAGATTCGTCAAACGCTCGATGAAGCGGCGGGCGGTCCAGTTGGGCTCGTATTCCAGCCTCATCTTGTGCCGATGATTCGTGGGATTCAGGTCAGTTTGTATCTGCGGCCATCGGATTTCGTTGCGGGTGAGGACGCGGCCGCGCAGGTGTATGAGGTGCTCGATAAGCATTATCGTGATGAGCCCTTTGTTCATGTGTTGCCGATCGGGCAAAGCCCACAGACTGCTTCGGTCCGCGGTAGCAATGGCGTTCACATCGGCGTGGCGCAACCGCCTCACTCGTCAAGGGTTACGGTTTTCAGCGTTATCGACAATCTTGTCAAAGGTGCAGCCGGCCAAGCCGTGCAGAACTTCAATTTAATGACCGGTTGGCCCGAGACGACGGCCTTGGACGCATCGGCGCTTTTCCCATGATGGGTGGCGTGGCTGCGCATGCGCGTTCCTGATCAAAGGCTTCGTGACCTCGGGCCAAGTGTCCGCGTTGCGGTTGAGCGTGTCGCGATGGACGCGTTGGAAAAGCGGCGAGCCGCGATGAGGAACCGGCGAAATTCCGCGCTTTCACGTGCCCCGCTTTCGTTCAAGCGGGGAGGCTTCGACGTCTGGGCTTTCCGAACGTATTTGAACACGGCCTCATGTGCTCAGCCCGACGTACGGGGCGTTCGCGAGCGCTTCTGAAAAAGCGGAAGCATCAAAACGCCAACAGCGTTGGCCCACTTCCGCGCCGAGGTCGAGCGCCTCGAGAGTTCCGCCTAAAATTCCACTGCAATCGTTGCCGCGCCGCCTCTTGTCGCATCGCACGTGATCCAACGTATATCGTGCAAATCGCGGCCGGCTCACTTTCTTTTCAATGCCTGATACCGTCATGCCCGACCATGTCCCGCCGCTTCTCGCTTTTTCCGTCGATTAGTCCCCTATCAAACGAGCAGGCCGAGCGAGCCGCGAGACCGAATGGGTGGTTAAGGCGTGGCGAGCAGCGCGTAAAGCGGCGATGGGCGCGTGTAGCCGTGTATTCAGTGTTCCCGCCAAAGGATTTGTTGGCGCAGCTTGAGCTGCGTTCGGCAAGTTGATGGCGTATGGCTAAGGGCAGTTCTTGACGCGCTCGCCAGATGTCGCGAGCCTTTAAGGGTGTGCGGAACGAAGTAAAGGCGCAGAATAGCGCGCCACGACCGATCCGAACGACCGTTTGCACAGAACCAATCGCGTGTCCACAGCACGAGGAGAAGCGACCCATGAACGATGCCACGATGCCCAGCCCGTTGGTCTTTACCGATGCCGCGGCGAGCAAGGTGCGCTCGCTGATCGAAGAGGAAAACAACGACAGCCTGAAGCTGCGCGTATTCGTCAGCGGCGGCGGTTGCTCGGGATTTCAGTACGGTTTCACGTTTGATGAACACGTCGGTGACGGCGACACCGTGGTCGACAACGGCGGTGTCACGTTGCTGATCGATCCGATGAGCTTCCAGTATCTCGCGGGTGCTGAGATCGACTACAGCGAAGGCTTGGAGGGTGCGCAGTTCGTCATTCGCAACCCCAATGCAACGACGACCTGTGGCTGTGGATCGAGTTTTTCGGTCTGACGTCTGAGCCGACGCGAGGGGCCCCGATTGCGCTCGGTCGTAAATGACACCAGAAGGCGGAACGGGTCGCTTCTCGTGCGACGGCCCGGACGCGGCACAGGTGTAATTGATTGAGCGGCGGTCGATGAGAACGGCGCGTCAGCGCTTGGGTCATCAGCCTCGTTCGCACAGAGTCGCCGTCGGGAGGCTCGCTCCGATTGCTGGAGCTACGCGCTCCGAGGCCATGCGATCGTCGCGCGAGGCTGCGATGAAGTGCCGCTGCCCAGAGCACCGGGTCGATCGTGGTTGTTTGGCCTCGACATGAGCATGGATCGATCGTGAATCAAGATTGGCCGATTCGGTGAAGACCCGCGGCGTCTTGCGACAACTGCTCGAACAGACGCAAAGCGCCCGGCTTGCACCGACCTCGAAGACTCGTCGTGGATGGCTGTTTCGTGTTTTGCCCGAGGTGATCCGCCGTATCGGCTATTCACCGTACTCGTGGTGCTTTTCGTCTTGCGGCCATTGCCCAGGCCAAGCCACGACGTAATGTACAGCTGGGACGTCGAGGGCCTCCAGCTCGCTGATCGCGCGGCCAGCAACCGAGACGCCGGCGCGCCTGACCGACTCGGGGTCTCCGGTGAGTAGCGGGTGCCATTCGGGGAGAGGACGGTCTTCTGCGCGGAGCCGATAGGCGCAGGTCGGCGGCAGCCATGACACGTTTTGCACAAGGGCCAAGTCGACCGCGAGGCAGTCGGGTACTTGGCGGCGGCGGTGCTCATAGTCGCCGCAGCGTCCCGTTTTCGTGTCAAGCAGATGGCAGGCGACGCAACTCCAGACAATGCGACCGCTGTCCTCGTCCTCGTATTTGTGTAGGCAGCAACGACCGCAGCCGTCGCACAAGGCTTCCCATTCGGCTTCTGAGTAGCTGTCCAGCGGCGCTTCCCAAAAACGTGGGCGAAGGCCACTGGTCGATGCGGTGTCGGGGCTCGATGTTGGGTTCTTGTCGTTCGGGAGGTCAGCATCGGGTCGCGCCGATGAACCGTTTTGCGTCGCCGTGTGACAGGGCCCGGGGCGAGTGTGGCCTTTTTTGGAAAGCGTGTCGTGATTCATTCGCCAGACCTCGGGCTGGATTGTGAATGGGATCCAGCTGCTGGGTTCGACGCAGCGTCAGTCAGTGGGTCTGCGTCCACGGCGGGTCGATCGTCGGATAGTTGGCCGGCTTCAAGTCGTGATTCGGCCAACGCCGCAAGGCGGTCGACTGCGTCGTCGAATCGATCTGGCGACGTGTAGTGCATCATTACGCGACCGCGTCTTGGCACCATGATCGCGGTCGATTTTTCGGGGTAGAGCCAATAGGCCTGGTCGCGATCGAGGTCGAGTCGTTCACTGGGTGGGCCAAAAAAGCTAAGCAGTTGATCGGCTGTCCAGCGCGCCCGCGGAACGTAGGACAACTCAATAATAGGGCGATCACCCATGCGCGAGAGCGCCGCGTCACTGAGGCCATAGCGGCGGGCCCCTGACGGCATCGGACGTTCGGACACACGTTGCGATAGAAGCCATTCGAATTGGTCGTCCGGCCATTCGAGACGCGCAACGAGATTGGCCTCGAAGGGTTCGATGCGAGCGTTGACGTAAAAGGCTTCGAGAATGGCCTCACCATCGGGCTGGACGAACAAGCGGATGTCGGGTACCGGCAACCGACCGACAAAATCTGCCGGCTTTGAGACTCCCAGGCGAAAGCCGAGTACGTCGAGGCGATTGTCCTCGACGCGTTCGATTTGCCACGGTAGGTCAGTGAATTGGCGTTGCTGAACGCCCGTTTTGGTCTGGACGTACAGGCCCAGGGCCATCAGGCTGGCCAGTGCGATCAGGACAGCGAACCAGCGCGCCGCGTGGGCGATGCGACCGGTTTGGAGACGTTTTTGGCCGTATTGATCGTGAGCGAAAGGTCGACCTGTCGCTGATGGGTTTATACGCGATCGATCAGTGTGTCGATGGCAGGTGTCATGATGTTGGTCTGGTCGCGCGGTCGGGCACATTGAAGGGCTCACTAGGTGGTTTGGCCGACATGGACATTGCAAGAGCGGTCTCGTGAGTCGGGTCGTTCCAGGTTTGCGCCATCGGGTCAGAGCGTTATCCGTTTTGCGTGTAGTCCGGCGTTTGCGGTGAACGCCGTGCTTCGGGCGAAATCTCGACGCCACTCGACGTTGGCGCTTCACAGCTTCGAGTATACGAGGCTTCACGCGGCGAGCCCGGATATCGCATCATGAGGCGATGGTTGGAGCGTCAACGCTGTCAGAACAAGTCTCGATCCGGGTGGATTTGGAACGCGAGCGGTTTGAAAAAACGATGTGTCGATCATGGTTTGATCACTCTGACATGAATCGGCTGCGCACCGAGGTTGATGTGCGCCAAGAGAGGGCGGTTCGCAGGAAGGCGGGGAGGGTGAATGTGTGCGGAGAGCGGTGAGTTCATCGTGTCGTCGCGGTTTATCCTGAAACCGCACGCTTTCCGGGTTGCGGAATTCATCAAGTCAGTTTTGGCCGGCCGTTTGTGCCGTGAGCCGATCGATCAGTGCAAGTGCATAGAGGAGCGTTCATGCAACGAGAGAGGATGCCTCGACTCGGGTTCTTTGCTCGCCGACGTTTCAAGCGTGCTTTGATCGAGGCGCAGGCGAGTAATTTGATCGCTTCGGCTGGCGAGGATTGGATCGCGATCGACCCTGGACTCGATCCGGATGCGCTGGACTGGTCGTGGTGGCCTCGGCCTCTACCGTCGATCATGATGGTTGAGCCAACACTGCCCGCAGAGACTTTTGAGCCGCTTCCGGGGCGTTCTGCCGGGCCAGTGGTGCTCAAGGTGTCGCCAGCGGTGTTGAGTTTTTGGCTGACAGAGCCCGCCGCACCTGGCCGCGTGATTTGGCTCGGCGCATCGCCAGCCATGTCCGTTGCGATGTGGCCGGACGCCGTGCGCTTCGATTGGCTCGCGGCGAGACTGGTGAGCGGCGATGCTTCAGTTGATTCAGGCGCGCCGAATATGCAGGCGTCGCGTGACGCCGAGTGGCGGACGCGTGCTCACGTGTTTCAGCCTTCGAGGCCTCATGATGGCGTCGATCCAGCGGATGTCGGTTCCGCATTCGCGAGCGACGCGACGTTGGCTCGGGTCGCGCAGTGGCTGCCGGCGAGTCGTCGCCGCGAGAACGGATTCTGTGAGCGTTTTCGCGAGTACCACGAAAAAGGCTGGCCGATCCTGTATGCGCCTTTCACTGAGTCCGGTGAAGAGGCCTTTGCCGTGGCAACGTTGTTCGCGTTGTTGCGGCAAACATCGGCCTTGCTGCTGCTGGCGCCTCGCGGCACCGAACGACATGAACCGGTCTATCGCGACTTGATCAAGTACCGCCTTCCGATCATTCGCCACAACCGCCTGATGACGTCGTTCGTGCCACGCAAGAATCGGCTGTATTACATTGAGGACGACGCGACGGCAGAGTCGGCGGTGGCCTGCGCGGACGCGGTGTTCCTGTCGCCGACGTTGGTCGCCCGATCGTCACTGACGAGCGACGATCGTGCCGAGCGGATGGCAGCGATTCTCGCGCTCGTCGAGGGCCCGTCGAGGCCTGTCAATGCCGCGGGGGGTGGCGCAGAGGGTGAGGGTTACCGACCACAATGTTTGGTGGGCCCCGGGCTTATCGATGCGCCCGCGACGGCTGGTTTGGCGGATGCCATCGCGATGGGTATCACGCCCGCTGCTGCTGATCCAGAGGTTCTGGCCGCGTGTTTTCTCGCCTCGTGGCAGGCCCGGCAGAACGACTCCAACCGAGATTTGCGATCCGAGCGCGATCGGCTGAGGGAACGGGTCAAGACGTTGCTTTGGAATGATACGCACGGTTCGTAGCGCTGATCGCGCCGTCGACTGCGACTGGTGTCGCACCACTTTCGGGCCAACGATTTCGAGTCTCACCACAGCCAAAGCATTCAGGTGAGCGTCTAAAGGTGCCCCGTTTTGACGTAGATCAACGTGTCCTGATCGACGAAAGGGTGGTGCACGCTGCCATGAGGATTGCGCAGCCAGGTGCTGGCTGGGTAGCGGCCGTGTTCGTCGCAAAATTCGCCGTGGATGACGAAGATTTCTTCACCGCCCCAGTGGCGGTGCGGGACGAACCGCTCGCCTGCTGGCCAGAATACGAGGGCGGAGTGTACCCCGTGATGTTCGTGGAGCGATTGCACGCGTAGACCGCCGTGGCCCGCCACCCAGGGGGCGGCGTAGGGTTCATGAGGGTGGGTTTGTCGAGCGATTCGTTGCTGATCGTCGTCTGCGAATTGTTCGAGCTTGACGAGTAGCGTGCAGCCTGGTCGCGAGTGTGGCGCGTGCCGCGAACCCGGAGGATTGCGTAAGTAGCTTCCGGCTAGGTAATCGCCAGTGGCGTCGGAAAAGACGCCGTCGAGGACAAAGATCTCCTCGCCTTGTTGGTGCACGTGTTCGGGAAAAGAGGCCCCCGGGAGAAATTGCACGATCGATGTGGCGCGGCCGCTTTCGGCCGCTGCGCGTTCGAGTGGTTTGCGTAGGACGTTGTCGGCGCGGCTGCCTTGCCACGCGATCTGTGCCGTCTCGATCACGGCGCGTCGCGAAAGATCGAGATTGAGAGTTTCGCTGAGCATGGGCGAGGTGTCCGCGGACGATGGTGATGCGCGATAAGCGGTAGCCTGGGCCGCGATCGGGGCCGCGCCCGGGAAGTCGTCCTGATTGCGAGTCGAGTCCTCGGCCAACTTTTTGACCGGCGCTGCAAACGTGGCCGCGGTTAGATTTTCGAGATCAGGTTGAGCCTTGGGCACGGCATCAAGTCGCCTTGATCGAGGCGAATCGGCGGAGCCTTCGAGTGGGGCGACATTCATTCTGGGCTGGCGTCGTCGCTGTGATCGGCGTGCCCGTGTACCTCGGCGTAGGCCGAGTGGTTGTGAATCGATTCGAAGTTTTCCGCGGTGATGACGTATTGCCCGATCCCGGGCAGCGCCGCGACGGCTGTGGCGACGTCACGAACGAGGTCTTCGACGAATTTCGGGTGATCGTAGGCATGCTCAGTGACGAATTTTTCGTCCGTACGCTTGAGAAGTCCGTAAAGCTGTGAGGATGCCTGCGATTCGATTGCGTCGATCAGCGATTGCACCGTCAGCCCGTCGTCGTCGAGCACTTCGACTCGTGCCGTGACGTGAGACCGCTGGTTGTGGGCGCCGTATTCGGAGATTTGCTTTGAGCAGGGGCACAGGCTGGTCACGGGTACGAGAACTTCGATATCGACACGGCAGAGGTCTTGCTCAGATTCGCGGGTCAGCGAGCCGTGCAAGGCGAGTTCGTAATCGAGCAGGCTTGCGATACCGGAGACAGGGGCTGTTTTAAGCACGAAGTGTGCCATCCGCGCGTGCAGGTGAGCGGCGTCGGCCTCGAGTCGGGCGCGCATGGCATGCAGCAAGGCACGGAAACGCGCAAGGTCGAGTGTGTCGACCTGCTCGTTGAGCAGCGCGACAAAGCGCGACATATGCGTGCCTTTTTGATCGGCCGGCAGCGAGACATAAAGATCAAACTCTGCGACGGTCGCGGGTGAGTCACCGTCAGCCCAGCGTAGAGGGTGGCGAATGCGCCGTATGCCGACTTTCTTGATCGCAATTTGACGGTCGTCGTGGTGGCTTTGTACGTCTTCGATCGGGCAGGCAACGGCTTGGGGGCTGTGCGGTGCATTCATGTCGGTTCCCTGTTTGCCGGACGGTCAAGCAGTCCAGCAATGATGTTTGGTTGGCGATCGGAGTGCGCGCCGTGGATTTGTGCTTACTCGGTGCCACTGACTACCTTGCTGCTGAGGGCGGCGCGATCTGTCCGCCTAAGCCTCGATCAGTAGTCTCGTCGCTTTGAGCGCCGTCCCGAGCCATTAGTTTTTGTTTTCGACATCTGGCTCGATATCGCTCGCCCCCGCGCGGCGGCTGTAGCGCACACAGGCGCGTTCCGTTTCCCACAGGGTGAGCGCCGCCATGCGAACGCCTGGGCGCGCGAGTCGTCGTTCCATCTCCTCGAAAAACCAGCGCGCAATGTGCTCCGCCGTCGGGTTGCGATCGGCGAAGGCCGGCAGTTCATTGAGATAGCGGTGGTCGAGCTCGCCGGCGATTTCACGCGCAACGCGCTTGATCTCCTTGAAGTCGATCGCCATGCCGATGTCGTCGAGGGTTGTGGCTTCCACTTCGGCCTCGACTTTCCAGTTGTGGCCGTGCATTCGAGCGCAGGCGCCTGGATAGCCCGCGAGCGTGTGCGCGCTGGCAAAATCGGTGACGACGCGAAGGTTGTAGATGCCGGTCATGGCCTTTCCTGAGTAATGTGCTCGGAAATTTACGATTCAGGCCGACGGGTCGCAAGAAGCCTTGACGGTGATCGCAGTTTTCGCGCGCTCGCTTTCGCGATCGATGGGTGCGTTCGGTACCGAGTTGGCCGACGAAACCGCCGTAATTCTGGCGCAGATCGACGCGGGGTCAAGTCCGGCGTTGGCTAGCAGGTCCTCGCGACTGCCGTGTTCGATAAAGCAATCAGGGAGTCCGAGCGTCAGCGTTCGTGGAGCGGGTTGACCCTTGATGCTGCGTTCGGCTGTCCACTCGAGTACTGCGCTGCCTGCACCGCCGCATACGGCGTGGTCTTCGAGGGTGACGAACACGCTGTGGTCGACGGCGATTTCGTTCAGCGTGCCGGAGTCGAGCGGCTTGACCCAGCGCATGTCGACGAGCGTGAGGTCGAGCGATGAGGCCGCTTCGAGTGCTTGAGGGAGGAGGGCGCCAAAATTGAGCAAGGCGGTCCCGCTTTGGCCGCGACGCAGGACGCGGGCAGAGCTTTCGGTGGCGGGCTCGGATAAATCAGCGAGTACCGGCATGGCGCCACGTGGCCATCGCACAGCTGCGGGTCCGGGGTGGTGGTAGGCGGCGCTGAGCAAGCGTTCGAGATCTTGGGCGTCGCCGGGGGCTGCGATGCGAATCCGGGGAATGCTGCGTAACAGTGCAATATCAAAGCTGCCGGCGTGGGTGGGGCCGTCGGGACCGACGACGCCGGCGCGATCAACCGCGAAGGTGACGTCGAGATCCTGTAGCGCAACGTCGTGGATAAGCTGATCCATGGCGCGCTGCAGGAAGGTCGAGTAGATGGCGACGACGGGCTTGAGTCCTTCGCAAGCCAGGCCCGCAGCGAGGGTGACGGCATGCTGCTCGGCGATTCCGACGTCGTGATAACGATCAGGGAAGCGCTTGGCGAAGCCTGTTAGTCCCGAGCCTTCGCGCATTGCTGGTGTGATGGCCACGAGATGCTCGTCTTGCGCGGCCGTCGTTTCGATCCATTTTGAAAAGCCTTCGGTCCAGCTACGCGATTTGAGCGACGTCGCTGACTTTTTCGGGGTTTCGTCGGCTGGCTTTTGGATGGCGCGATGTTGGGTGAGCGCTGTCGCGTCGGCGGCTTGGTTTGGCGTGCTTTCGGGCGCGATCTTGTCGGCGCCGTCGAGGGCGAATGCGCTGACGCCGTGAAAGCCGCAGGGGTCGGCCTCAGCGGGCGGAAACCCATGGCCTTTGCGTGTGACGACGTGCAGCAGGCGGGGGCCATCATGCGCGCGCAGATTGCGCAGTAGCGCGACCAAGCTGCGCACGTCGTGGCCGTCGACGGGGCCGAAGCTGCGAAAGCCGAGCTCCTCAAAAAGCGTGCCAGACACGATCATGCCTTTGACGTGTTCCTCCGCGCGGGCGGCGAAATCATGCACCGGTGGCAGCAAACCGAGGACTCGTTTGCCGCCAGCGCGCAGCTGACCGTAGAGCGATCCGGAGATCACACGCATCAAGTATTGATGCAGGGCCCCGACGTTCGGCGAGATCGACATTTCGTTGTCGTTGAGCACGACGAGCAAATCGGGGCGCTGATTCTCCGGAAGCGCGCCAGCGTGGTTGAGCGCCTCGAAGGCCATTCCGGCAGTCATCGCGCCATCGCCGATCACGGCGATGTGTTTGCGCGACAGTCCCGCGAGACGCGCCGCCAGCGCCATGCCGAGGGCGGCGCTGATCGAGGTGCTCGAATGCCCCACACCGAAGGCATCGAAGTGGCTTTCGTCGCGTTTCGGGAAACCGGCAAGGCCGCCGCGCTGGCGGAGCGTCGTCATGCGCTCGCGGCGCCCTGTGAGAATTTTGTGTGCGTAGGCCTGATGGCCCACATCCCACACGAGGCGATCATCGGGGGTGTTGAACACGTAGTGCAACGCGATGGTCAGCTCGATCGTACCGAGATTGGCGGCGAGGTGTCCGCCGGTGCGTGCGACGGACGCGAGCAGGAATCGCCGCAGTTCGTCGGCAAGTCGGGGCAGGTCGGCGAGCGGCAGACACCGCAAGTCGGCGGGGCTGTCGATCTGGTCGAGCAAGGGGGTGTCGGTGTGTGCTACGCGCATCTAAACAGCCTAGCAGAGGGCATCGCTGACCCCACATGACCGTGAGTCGCGCCGGGATACGCGCTGCTTGAGCGAGGGGTGGTTTGCCGTGTGTCGGTTGCCATTTTGAGCCTCTCCCGCGCGCCCCTGTTGGCTTACGTTTTTGCTCATGTTGGCGAGCGTTTTCGCCGACGCCGATTGGTGCCGGGCCTGCGGCATTCGGTGCGGCATTGATCGAGTTCTCATCCTCTCGACTTTGCGCAACGGTTGATTCGAGATGGCGTTGGTGCGCGGTACTGGCTGTGCCTTGCGAGCGTCGTGGCCCTCTTGAGCGCCGTTGGTACGGTACTCGCCAGACGGTGCTCTATGACGGAGGGTAGACAATGCGTTGGCGTCAGCGGGTCGAGCGTGTCCAGGCAAGCGCTTCGCAGATCTCGTGGTGCAACTCAGGTGTTGCGGCGGCCAGAACGTCGCGGGTGTCGCGGGTGATCGGGCCACCATCGAGCGCCGTCATCACGCCGCCGGCCTCGCGCACGATGACTGTTAGCGCGGCGATGTCGAGAATGTTGAGATCCGATTCGATGACCAGATCGATCGCGCCGCGCGCCAGCAAATGGTAGTGATAAAAATCGCCGTAACCCCTTACGCGGTGAACCTGGTTGACGACGTCGGCCAGACGCGTCCAGGCCGGGTGGCGCGACAGGCTCGCCAAGTTACCGAGAGAGAGCGTTGCGCGCGCTAGGCTACGGGTGTCGGAAACACTTGCATGCTCCTGTTGCCAGTAGGCTCCGCCGCCCTTGATGGCGAATGAGTGCTCGCCGTCGGCACCAAAGCATGGCGCGTTGGACAGGCCGAGCACCAGCTCGCCATTTTGTTCGAGCGCAATCTGGGTGGAGAAAAACGGATAGCGCCGCACGAAGCTCTTGGTGCCGTCGATGGGATCGATCAGCCAGGTGCGTTGTGCCTCGCGTCGAGCCTCGCCGGTCTCCTCACCATGGAAACCATCGTCCGGGAACGCCGTTTCGAGCACTTTGCGGATGGCCTGTTCGGATTCGACGTCGGCGCGGGTCACTGGTGTGTCGTCGGCCTTGGTCTCGACCGCGACGCCCGCGGCATAGTAGTGGCGGATGATCTGAGCGGCCTGTTCCGCAGCGTCGATTGCGGTGGCCAACTCTCGAGCGAGGGCGTGGTGGCGCAGGGATTCGGGAATCGTAGCGATTGGCATGTCGGGTTTCCGGCGTCGGACCGCTCCGACGGGTGAGTTGTGAGCACAGCCCCGTTGGCGCGCGGGCATGCGAGAATGCGGGTGGCCGCGTGGGCGGGTCGCGTGGCGATGGTTCAATTGGTCGGGCGCCAGTCTAACGGCGACGGCCGCGTTACGGGTAGGCTGGCATGATCGGTCTGGGCGTTCCGGGCGCTGGTCGCTGCGATCATGTTCTCAGTGACGGTTCATACGCCTGTCCCGACGACCGTACTGTTGTCGTCGATTCGTTTGCGGCTTGGGCGGATCGGTGACCGGGACGCGCGCGGTTATCGTGCTGGCGTGGATGGCCAGAGCGCGCGTTAATTTAGTTTTGGGCGAGGATTCCTATGAAGCATAAGCACGAAGACGTCGATCCTTTCGCGTTGCCGGAGACCGCTGACCTGGCACGCCTTGAGCTGTACGCCGATGGCATCGAGCCCGTGGCCGTGATCGAAAACGTCGATGGCAGCAAGTTGTCGGCGGCGATCTATTTCAGAATCGCAGTGGATTTTGGCGGCATCAATGCCAAGGCAGCGGCGCGTGGACTGGAGCTGTTCGAGCATCACGCGCCCGAAGCCGTGGTCGAGGCGCGTCAGACTGTGGGTCGGCATCCCAACATCGATCGCCTGATCACCTTGGCGGCAGGCGACGACTACTGGTCGGTTCGCGCGCGACGTCAGTGATCGGTGTCTCGAGACGCAGCGAGCTGAGCGGGTGACGCGCCAGATCCGGCACGTCGCTGAAACGGGCGCAAGCGATGGGCTGAATCTCGCCTTGGCTTTGCGCCACGAACTCGCTCTGGCTGTGAGTCCTTTTGGCGCCTGCGTCAGGCTCGCGGCGTCGTCGCAACCTTGACTGTGCGAATCAGCTGCTGATCAGAGGCAAGACGAGGATTCGCGAGTTGCGTGCGAGATTGAGACGTTCGCGCCGGGATGGTGGTAGGTCGCAGGCGTCGGCGATGCGGAATCCGCGTTCCTGAAACCAGTGACCCGTATGCGTCGTCAGTACGAACAAGGCGTCGCAGCCAGCGGTGCGCGCTTCTGTCGAAAGTGCTTCGAGCAGGCGGTCGCCACGACCGGCGCCACGATAGTCGCGGTGCAGGGCGAGACAGGCCAGTTCAGCCGTCGATGACTCGGGAAACGGAAAAAGAGCGGCGGTGCCGACAATCAACCCGTCGAGCTCGAGAACGCGGTAGTGTTCGATTTCCAGCTCGATGCGTTCTCGCGAGCGCGGCACGAGAACGCCTTCGGCTTCGAGTGGGGCGATCAGCGCGGCGATTCCGGGGACGTCTTCGATTGTCGCTGGGCGCAGTCTTTCGATGGCTTCACGTGAAATGAGGGTACCGGCGCCCTCGCGGGTGAACAGTTCCCGCAGCAGAGCGTTGGGTATTTCACGGTCGACCAGGTGCACACGCATGTCGCGTTCGGCCAGTGCGTCGAGGGCGCTGTCAAGGTGCGCGACGAGTTCTTCCGGCAGGGCGCAGCCCGGCGGACGGTCGGATGTTGTGATGGCGTCAGCGTCATGGGTCTCGGCATCGCTGGCCTGCGGTGAAGCGCTGGCGGCACGTGGCTCGGGAAGGTCGTCGGAAGGCTGCCGACTGCGGCTACTCGCGAGCAGGCGTTGTACTTGAGCGACGGTCAGTTGACTGGGACGCCGCCCCGACTGGACGGTTGACGCGGGTGATTGGGTCGGAGACGGCGCAGAGCGCGTGGCACCAGAGGACGCGGCCGAATGGCGTGATGCCGAGATCAAATCGTCACCCAACTCGTCGAAGGGAACCGCGGCGAGGGCCCGCGTGGTGGTGAGGAAGATCAGCTTGTCGGCGCAGAGTTCGATTGCGATGCGTGTCGCGACGGATTCGGCCGAAAGGTTGAAGCGCTCACCGGTGGGCGAGAAACCCAATGATGATGCGACGACGATGCGATCGTCGTCGAGGAGTCGCCGCAGGCCGTCGACATCGACGCGGCGGACGATGCCGGTGTAGCCGAAATCGACGCCGTCGCGCACGCCAATGGGCTGCGCGGTGACAAAATTTCCGCCTGCGACGCGGACGCGATGGCGCAAACCGCGCTGAGAACCAATCGAGCGTGACAGGCCGCTTTCGATATCGAGCCGCAAGCGTCCGATGGCGTCGCAGACGGCATCGAGAGCGGGTGCGTCAGTGACGCGTAGCCCGCGATGAAAGCGTTCGGGCAACCCGCGTTCCGCAAGTCGCGTGCTGATTTGTGGACGAGCGCCGTGAACGAGAACGATGTGCAGACCGAGCGCTGAGAGTTCGACGATTTCAGTCAGAAGGGACTCAAAAAGGGGGCCTTCGGCGGCCTCGCCACCTAGCGCCAGCACGATGGTGCGATCGCGATGGGCGGCGATGTAGGGGATCGCACTGCGCAGATCGATGGCGCTTGATTCTGTCTTCGAGGTCGCCACTGGGGCGATTTCGTTCGCCGCATGGGCACTCGACGCGTGGGCGAATGTGTGCGCTTCTGTTCTGTTCATGACCGCATCATCGCTGATCAAGTGGAGCTCTGCATCCGCTTCGAGTGCTCGCGGCACTGGGCTGTGCCGTAAAGACGAACAACGCCATGATCCAACAAGGATGGAGGCGACGGGTCCTAAAACCAGTCGACCACCACACTGTTTGATTGGCGTGTTTCGGTGGCGCAGCCCGTCCACTGCGAGATAAAGTCATGTCGTGTCCAACTCAGGGCGCCGAGTCGGCCAGGGCGCCGAGTCTGCGATAGGTCTGATCGGGTCGAGTCGGTGAGGATGGCCATTACCTCGGGATGGCTGACGCGGGTTCGCTGATCGACTTGCCGCAGGTTTGTGGCGAGCCGGTCAGAGCAGCGTCTTCGCGCCGCTGTTTGGGGTCGTGATGGTCATCGTGCCGTCATCGTGGCTGTGCCGGAGGCGCACGATCGAAACCACGATGTCACTGGCGGTATTCAGCGTGCGGACGCGGCATTCAATGCGGCTCCGACAGCGGCGAGGCGGGAGAAAGAAAGTCGATCCGGTCGCCACTCGCGATTCCATGACGTTCGAACCATCCCTGATGCATCTCCAGCGCGAATCGCGCGGCGCCCCGGCTGGCGTGAATATCCTCGGAGAACGGCGTCATGTCGGCGATGTTGAGGATCTTGCCCTGGCCATCAATGAACGCGACGCTCAAGGGCAGAGGTGTGTCGCGCATCCACATGGCGCGCGGTTGTTCGTCGGGCCAGATGAACAACATGCCGTGATTTTCTGGCATCGTTTCGCGAAACATCAGGCCGCGCTGCATCGCGGCCGGATCATCGGCGATTTCAACCGTTATTTCGATGTCGTGGAGCACAACACTGACGACGGGCCGTTCGGCACCCGGTATGGACTCGCTCGCTGTGCGTATCGCCATCGGTACGCTGGCGGTTGATGACTGTGTCGCGGCCGAGCCGGCGGCGTGATCGTCGCCGGCTTCGCGCCCGCTAAACCAGACGACGAGCACACCGAGCCATACAGCGGCGGCCAGGGCCCACATCGCGGGATGTCCAATACGGATCGGCTTCATGAGGTCCTCTCTCACATTTGGGCTTCTGTCAGATTTTGGGCCCGATTTCTTGAGGCGGTTGAATTTTCAGCAGCGCGCCGACGCCTGGCATCAAGCTGAGCGTCGATTTGGCTGACAACGCGACGATGGACTGTTGATAACGCCGGGCTCCGATGGGCCGATCCATCGTGGAGAGGGGGGCGTAACGTCTGCTCCGACCGTCGGCCTGCCAGACCGAGGGTCGGAGCACTCGTGAGAGCTCGCGTGGCGTCAGCGGTGCCACTCGGCCATCGAACCTGTATCCGGCGGGGGAAGTCGATTCGACGATGCTGGTGAAGGAAGCGGCGAAGACCACGCTGCGGGTCCCGGGGGTCTTACCTGGCCCCGATCGGCATGATGCCCGAGCGAGGACGGCGGCCACCTCGGTTTGAATACGGTGCCTCGACTGTTTGCCGTCGTGAGTCCAAAAACACTCACGGTTTGTGCCCGCCGCTTTAATGCGGCGGCGATGCCGGCCGGAGGCGATCGTCCTCGGCTGAACCGTGGGGTGCAAAATGCCGCCGCGGATCGCGAGCCGTATTTTTCAGTCTTTTTGCATCCGCCCGACGGCGCACGAGACGAACGACTTTGCCTTGGCCGATGCTGACTTGATGCCGTGAACGCTGCCGGTTTCGGGATAGCCCATCTTGGCCAGTTTTTCGGTGATCGCTGGACGAGCAGTGTCGTCGGCCTGAATTTCGACCGCGCCGGCCTCGACGTCGACCTGAGCGTCCTGTACGCCGTCGATCTCGAGAAGGCCCTTGCGGATGGACGCGGCGCAGCCGCCGCATTTGATGTTCTCGACTTCGATACGCATTGGCTAATCCTCCTTAGGAGCGGTGTTGTGGTTCGGCAACCGCTGGCGCCGAGTCCATTCGGTAGCGATTTCGAGACACCGAGTTTCACACGTTTGAGAGTGCGAGCCCGCTGAACAGTTCAGGCCTGGCCGCGCCAATAGCAACCGGGACGTCGCCTGTCGCGCCGTTATATGCTCCGGTTTTGATTTGACCCAATCATGAGTGTAGCCCTATGCCGACTTATCGTTCCCGAACCACGACCCACGGCCGCAACATGGCCGGTGCCCGCGCGCTGTGGCGTGCCACCGGCATGAAGGATGGCGATTTCGACAAGCCGATCATCGCTGTGGCGAACTCGTTCACCCAGTTCGTGCCTGGCCACGTGCACTTGAAGGATCTCGGCCAGTTGGTGGCGCGCGAGATCGAGGCGGCCGGTGGCGTGGCCAAGGAATTCAATACCATCGCGGTCGACGATGGCATCGCGATGGGGCATGGCGGGATGCTGTACTCGCTGCCCTCGCGCGAGGTCATCGCCGATGCGGTCGAATACATGTGCAACGCGCATTGCGCCGACGCGCTCGTGTGCATCTCCAACTGCGACAAAATCACCCCGGGGATGCTCAATGCCGCAATGCGTCTGAATATTCCGGCGATTTTCGTCTCCGGTGGGCCGATGGAGGCCGGCAAGGTGGTGCGCGTCGAGCCGACCGGCCAGAAGGTGATCCATCTCGATCTGGTCGACGCCATGGTGCAGGCGGCCAACCCGAGTGTCTCGGACGAAGAGGTCGCCGAGTACGAGCGCTCGGCCTGTCCGACCTGCGGCTCGTGCTCGGGCATGTTCACCGCCAACTCGATGAACTGCCTGACGGAGGCGCTCGGGCTGTCGTTGCCGGGCAACGGCTCCTTGCTGGCCACCCACGCCGGTCGGCGCGAGCTGTTTCTCGAAGCCGGCCGGCGCATCGTCGCACTGGCCAAACGATACTACGAGCAGGACGACGACCGTGTGCTGCCGCGTTCCATCGCCACTTTCGAGGCGTTCGAAAACGCGATGAGCCTCGATATCGCGATGGGGGGATCGACCAACACCGTGCTGCACTTGCTGGCAGCAGCGGCGGAGGGCGGGGTCGATTTCACGATGGCCGACATCGATCGCCTGTCGCGTCGGGTACCGAATCTGTGCAAGGTCGCGCCCGCCACTCAGAAGTACCACATGGAGGATGTGCATCGCGCCGGTGGTGTGGTCGGGATTCTTGCCGAATTGCATCGCGGTGGTTTGCTGCATGGAGAATGCCGCACGGTTCATGCCGCGACGATGGCAGAGGCGATCGCGCAATGGGACGTCATGCAGGCCGACAACGAGGTGTCTAAGGCCCGTTATCTCGCGGCGCCAGGTGGCGTTCCGACGCAGGTGGCGTTCTCGCAGGCTGAAAGCTGGGATTCACTCGATCTCGACCGCGAGAACGGCTGCATCCGCGATGTCGAGCACGCCTACTCGAAGGACGGCGGACTGGCGGTGCTGTACGGCAACTTGGCCGAGGACGGCTGCATCGTCAAGACGGCCGGCGTCGACGAGTCGATTCTGACGTTCTCCGGGCCGGCGCGAATCTTTGAAAGTCAGGATGCCGCCGTCGAGGCGATCCTGGGCGACCGCATCGTGCCCGGCGACGTGTTGATCATTCGCTACGAGGGGCCGCGCGGTGGGCCGGGCATGCAGGAGATGCTCTATCCCACGAGCTACCTGAAGTCCAAGGGTCTCGGCAAGGTTTGCGCACTGGTCACCGATGGGCGTTTCTCGGGCGGCACTTCGGGGCTTTCGATCGGTCACGCCTCGCCGGAGGCCGCAGAAGGCGGTGCCATCGCGTTGATCGAAGAAGGCGATACGATCGAGATCGATATTCCGCAGCGTTCGATTCGGGTTGCGATCGATGACGCAACACTGGCCGCCCGTCGCGCGGCGATGGAAGCCCGCGGTGCCGACGCCTGGAAACCCGTCGGCCGCGAGCGCGTTGTTTCTCAGGCACTCAAGGCGTACGCCTTGATGACCACCTCGGCGGCACGCGGCGCGGTGCGCGACATCAGTCAGCTGCAGCGCAGCTAAACATGCCGTGGCGCCGCTGACCGAAAGTTTGTTTGGTCGCAGTGCTGGTCCATCGCGTGGTGTGGGTTCTAGGCGCATCCAGGCGATCCCTAAACGGTTCAAGCAACGCGCTGTGGGGCGGCCCGGTGCGCGCATTTGTCGTCGGTAATGGCATTCCACTGGCGGTGTGCTAGGGCCGCTTTGTGCGCATTGTCCGTTGCCGTCGTGCTGCTGCTCGGGGGGGTATCGAGTCTTCCACGGCGCGGCCGCTCAGCGGTCGGTTGCTGCGAGAGCCTGCCGCGCAAAAGTCACGAGAGGAGGTCACGGTGTCGCTGACGCTCGATTGGATGTGGATTTTGGCTGGGATTGCCTTGAATCCGGTTATGGCCGATTCGCAGGCTTCGGGGCTCGAGTCATGGGACGTTAGCGCCGTCGAGTTGGACGAGGGTCACACCGCGATCGAGCATCCGATCGAGGTGAATCGCGGGCCGGAACCCGATCGATCGACGGCGGCCGCCGCTTTGGAATACCCGACGCAACACGTTTTGCCGCGCGGCGCGGACATGATGGCCGATGCAGGTGCTATGCCAGGCAATGATCGCGACACCTCGCGTTCGGGTCGATTACCGAGCGATCTTGCGATGGCGCCATGGCCGGTCGATCCAATCATGGCGCGCAGCCTGCCGCTTGAGGACGCGCGTTGGACTGTGGTTGAAGAGGGTGGTTGTCGGATCGAGCAGACGCTACCAGTGTTCGGCACGCTGCGATTCATTGCGCCCCCCGCGCAGTTCACGCAAGCCGGCTTTGTGGCGGCGCGCCCGATGTCTTCAGCAACACCGATTGTCGTGCGAATCGTTGCACCTTCGCCGGTGACGAGCGTGCCTTCAGCGTTTGGCGCTTCGTCGTCCACGGTTTCGGTGGAGCCAGGCAGCCGCGAGGTGCAGACGGAGCCCTTGGCGCGCTGGAGCGCTACGCGCAACCTTGCGGACTCTTCAAGTGCAAGCCGCACTGGATCGTCGCCATCGGTCGGCCGTGTTACGGCCCAAATCGCTGGCGACAGCGCGATCGCAGCGTCGAATTTGGCGCCGGATCCTGACCCTTGGCCCGAACGTCCCGATCGCGAATTGCGACATATCGAGTTCAGTCGCGGCGCAGGGCTTGTCGCTTGGCCGGCATCGATCGGCGATCAGCTGTTCGAGGCTTTGCTCGCGGGAGACGACGTCTGGGTCGGAATCGCGCGCAGCGGCCTCGCACCGCGTCGCGACGAGGATCTCGACTGGGCCATTTTTCGTGGGCTTCGATTTGCCGTGGCCGTGTCCGGCTGGGCTGAATGCCGGGAAGCGCAAATCGAGCGGCTCAGCGGCGACGCGGCGCTGCAAACGCCGGCCCGGGCTCGTGTTCAGCTCCGTTTTGCCACCGCGCAGACCGCGCTCGACGCCGGGGCTGAGCGCGTTTTAGATGATTGGCTGCAAAACTTCGGCCTGTTGCAAGCTCCGAACCCGCGCTTACGCGTGCTCGGCTACGCCGATCCTCGTGGCGCGACGACACGCAACGAAGCACTCGCTCGCGCCCGTGCCGAAGCTGCGGCGGCTTTCTTGCGTCGCCGACTGCCTAGAGCCGAGATCCAAAGTGAAGGGCGCGGCGAGCTCACAGGCGTTGCGCTCGAAGACGCCCGCCGAGTCGAGATTCTGTGGCTCGATTGAGGAGCGATCGTCGCGGTCGGTCTTGCGGTTTCCATTGGTCTTCATGTGGGTCGTCGTCGTGAGTGTCATCCAGTGAATGATCCGGGGGCGGTCGCGGAATCGACCGCTTTTTGCAGGAGTGAGAGTCAATGGTGTTGACAATGAAAATACTTCTCGTTTAGGTTTTGTGAACCTTAGCCAGCCATGTCGCCAGCCAAGCTTGGTGGAACGCGGGAGTCCCCGCGTCCCCCGATCGTCGCTGATGAGGAATGGTTGGCATGGTTCCAGAGAGTTCGTGTGGTGCTCCGCGATCTGCGTTTGGCGCGATCGCGCTGGCCTCGGCTGCGGCGCTGTCGGGTGTTGTTTTCGCGCAGGACGTTCAGCTCGGCCGCGTGGTGGTCGAGGCGGAAGGCGCGAGCGCGATCGATGAGCGCCTGCAGTCGCCGTTCGCGGTGATCGTTCTCGACCGCGACGAGATTGATCGCTATCAGGACCAGACGGTGGGCCAGATTCTGCGCCGCGTCGTCGGGCTGTCGTTCTCGGGCCCGCCCGGCGTCGTCAAGGATATCCGTGTACGTGGCCTGGACAAGGGTTTCACACAAATTCTGATCGACGGCGAACCGGTGCTCGGTGTGGCGGGCAACGAGCAGTTGCAGCTCGATCGCCTGCCGGCCGATGCCATCGAACGCATCGAGATCCTCCGCAACCCTACGGCAGACGTCGAACTGGCCGGAATCGGTGGCACCATCAACATCATTTTGCGCCGCGCCCCGCGCGAACGGGTGCGCAATCTGCGACTGGGTGTCGGGCGTCAGGGTGGTGGCTCGCTGGGCGAAGTCGGGTTGACCGCCGGTGACCGTCAAGGCGACGTCGCCTGGCTGCTCAGCGTTCAGGCGCAGCGCCGGGTCGAGCGTCTCGCCGACGAACGTCGAACCTTCGGCGCGGATGGCGCGCTGCGGCAACGTCAGACCGAAGACAAACCGGCCGACATCGACGAGTTCACGTTGGCGCCGCGTTTGACCTGGATGCCGGACGGTCCGTGGCGTTTCGAGCTGGATCCATTCTTTTCGCAAACGCGCGAAGTCAAGTCGAAGCAGGCGCGTCTGTTCGCCGCCAGTGGCGAATTCAACCGCCTGACGGAGGACGAAGAGAAGAAGCTGCGCCGCCTTGCGCGGGTTCGCTCGGGCATCACGCACACCACAGCCGAAGGCCACCAGACGCGCTTGCGGTTATCGTTTCAGGATGGCGTCGAGGACAAGGACAGCTCCACTCTCGAGCGCAATGCCGACGGTGGTTTGCGCAAGCAGGAGACCGAAAATGCCCGCACCGCCGAACGCGAATGGGGCACGCGACTGCTGCACGACCGGGTCCTGCGGGATGATCTGGTCTGGCGCAGCGGTTTGGAGGGGCGCTGGCGGTCGCGGGACCAGACAACCGCGAAACGCCAGATTGTCCCGGCGCCGAAGAACGACCCGACGGGGCCCGAGCGTTCTGCGCAGCGGGAACGCTACGCAGCGGTGTTTTCCGATCTGTCGTGGGAGGCCGGGCGGCACGCGCTGACCCCGGGTCTGCGAATCGAAAACCTCGTCCAGGAAGTCCGCGAGATCGAAGGCGCTCGAAACGACTTCACGGCGATCAATCCGTCGTTGCACTACCGTTTCAGCCCCCTGGATCGCTGGGTTCTGCGCGCCAGTGTGGCGCGTTCGATTCGTCCGCCAAAGCTCGGCGATATCAGCCCGATCGTCGACGAGAAGGACGGCGATGTCTTCAAGCCCGACAAGGTCGGCAACCCGAAACTGCGTGAGGAAAGCGCGCTGGGAACCGAACTGGGCGTCGAGTACCGCCTGGGGCGCGGCGGTTTGGTGGGCTTCAATCTGTTCGACCGTCGCGTCCGCGATCTAATCGAGAAGGTCGTGCGTTTCGACGCCGATCGCGAACGCTTCATCGAACGACCGGAGAACGTGGGTCGCGCGCGTTTCTACGGTGCCGAACTCGAATTGCGTTGGGTCGACGCGTTTGCGGTCGAAGGCCTTACCGTGTCCGGAAACTACGCGCGGCTCAACTCGCGGGTGCGCGACGGTGCGTCCGGTCAGACCCGCCGGGTCAAGGATCAGCCGCTTTTCACCAGCAACGTCGGCTTCGATTACGCCGCCACGCCACGTCTGGCGTTCGGCGCGAGTTATAACCACCTGTCAGCGACGGTTGAGGCGGCGGCCCCTGACAACCAGTTTCGCTCCAAGCGCGAGGCCGCCAAGCGATTGTTGGATGCCTACGTTCGCTTCCGAATCAACGACACCTGGCAGCTGCAGTTGACCGGTTCGAATCTTCTCAACGACGTCAAATCCCGCCGTGAGTCCCGTTTTGACCCGCAAGGTCAGCTCTTGCAGCGCGAAGAGCGCGACGAACGCCAGGACCGCGTGTTCTTTCTGACGCTGGAGGGCCGATTCTGAACCCCCCTTGCGTTTTCAACCTCCGTCTCGACCCCTGTGGCTTTTGTGTCTGACGGCGGGCGCGCTGCAGCAGCAGGGCTGTCGAGCGGCGTCGTCCGGCGAGTCGATCCCGGTGGAATCCCGGTCTCAACCTTGTCAAGAGGAGTTCCAGCATGACTATCCGATCTTTACACGCTTGGGCCAGCGTCTTGCTCGCGGTGCCGATGTTCCTGATTGCCGTGACCGCCATCTTGCTGGCGCATGAAAACGAATGGGGGTTGAAGGACACCACGATCGATGTGACGTGGCTGCCGGCCTATTCCGAGACCCAGATGCGCATGGAGCAGCATGCGCCCCGAAGTCTTTTGAATCTGAGCGACGGAAGTACCGTTCTGGGGACAAAGTCGGGGATTTACCGGGTCGTCGGTGAGACACTGCAGCCGATAGGCGGCCCAACCACCGATGTACGCGGGCTGCTCGAGGACCGGGGTACGCTCTACGCGGCGACGAAGTCTGGGTTCTTGCGCCATGAACCCGTTGAGGATCGCTGGATCGAGCTGGCTCGGGGTGATTTTCACGGTGTCGGCCGGAACGGTGACACCGTGGTCGCCGTCGACAAACACGGTCGTTTTTATGCCGCGGATGCCGCGCAGGCCCGGGCCGAGCCGGTGGCCCTCTTTGAACGGCCTCTGGCGGCGTTGCCGGTCGAATCGGTGGGCGAAGTGACGCTCGCGAAGCTGGTCAAGGATATCCATACCGGGAAGGCCTTCGTCGGCAAGACCTGGGAGTGGGCCTTCATCGATCTCATGGGGTTAATCCTCGCGCTGTTGTCGCTGACCGGCGTCTGGATGTGGCTGCGCGCCCGCCGTCGTCAGGCGCAGGTCGCCCAGCAGCAGGCCACTGCTCAGCTCGATCGGGCCCGGCGGGCGCCGCAACAAGCAGCGCACGCGGCAGGCGCGAGTTTGGCGTCCTGAAGGCGGGTGGGGAATGTCCTGGCTGGCGGCTCTGGTCATCGCGGCGACCGCTGGGCTGACGATCTGGATCACCTACGCGACGCTGCAGGGGCTGTGGTGGTCGTGGCGCAACCGGAGCCGGGTGTTGCGCCTGTGGGTGGTGGCGCGGCGCAGCTACGCCACTGAACCCGGGGCCACCGCGCCCGGGTCGAGCAAGGCCGCTGACTCGCCTGGGCAACGTTGGATCGATCTCTGGCTGGTGCGGCTATCGCCCGCGCCGTTGCCGTCTTTTGCCGCCGGTCAGTACCTGACAGTGCGACCGCCGCCGGGAACGCCGAAACGAGCCTATTCCATTGCCAATGGGCCACGCTGGCCATGGGCCTATCGTTTGATCGTCCAGATCGAGCCCGACGGGCGCACCTCGCCGTGGATCGACCAGCATGCAAGATTCGGGCGGCGGCTTCAGGCCGATCCGCCCAGAGGGTCGTTCGGGTGGCGTCCGGAGCACCATGCGGCGCCGTTGGTGCTGGTTGCGGGGGGCGTTGGGATCACGCCGATGCTCGCAATCGTCGAGCGGGTTGCAAAAGCCGGCGGGCATGGTCATGCGGTGGTGCTGATTCACTCGGTGCGCGATCCGGCCTTGGCCGTGGATCGGGATCGGCTGAGCCGACTCGCGAGTCGAACGCCGTGGTTGACGTATCGTCTCTTCCTGACAGGGCGCGCATCGCCGGCCGCGGAGTGTCCGATTCACGACGCGGGGCTCTGGGAGCGCCGGCGAGTGACCGTGGAGGACCTGCTGGAAACGGACACGAACGGCCATGCGCACTATTTCTTCTGTGGCTCCAACGCGTTCATGGCGGCGTTGATGGATGGACTGCGAGCCCGTGGCGTCGAGGAGGCTCGCCTGCACTACGAGGCGTTCAGCCTGGATGTCGAAGGTGGCACGCGTATTCAGGATTGCCGCTTTGGATCGCAGGTGTTCGATTTTGAGCCCGAGCACGGGACGTTGCTGAGTGCGCTGGAGGCGGCGGGCTGCACGCTGGAGGCGGACTGCCGAGTCGGAGACTGCGGTGTCTGTCGCGTACGTTTAGCGACCGGACAGGTGCACTGGCTGGTACCCGAGGCGCAAAGCAGCGCTGCATCGGGTGAAGTGCTCGTCTGTTGCACGCGCCCACTCGGGCGGGTCACCCTCGAACCGGTGACCGATCGGGACGCCATCGCGCACGCCGGCTAGCGTGCGCCAGGGATTTCGGCGCCGGGCTTGGTGGCCTCTGGTTTTCGCAAAGGATGCGGACGAGCGCGGCTGTCCGGACGATTCGCGCGCCTGATTCGCGCTCCTGCGGCTTACCGCTGTGCGGCAATGCGAAAGGCCTCGCGGGCACAGTCGATGGTGGTGTCGATGTCGGCTTCACTGTGGGCCGTGGAGAGAAAGCCGGCTTCGAAAGCACTCGGCGCGAGGTAGACGCCGCGGTCGAGCATGGCGTGGAAGAAGGCCTTGAATGCAACGAGGTCACAGTGAGTCGCCTGGCTGTAGTTGGTGACCGGTTCGGGATTGAAGAAGATCCCGAACATGCCGGCGACGCGGTTGCTCGACAGGGGTACCCCGGCCTCGCGGGCGGCGTCTTCGAGCCCCGCGATCAGGCGGTGAGTCAGGCTGTCGAGGCGTTCGTAGAAGCCAGGGCGTGCGATGATCTCCAGCGTTTTCAGGCCGGCGGTCATGGCGATCGGGTTGCCGGAGAGCGTGCCGGCCTGGTAGACCGGCCCGACAGGCGCCAGGTGGCCCATGATGTCGGCGCGTCCGCCGAAGGCGCCCACCGGCATGCCGCCGCCGATGATTTTGCCGAGCGTCGTCAGATCGGGCCGCACGCCGTAGAGGCCCTGTGCCGAGCCGGGATGGACGCGAAAGCCGGTCATGACTTCGTCGAAGATCAGCACGGCCCCCGAGGTGTCGCAGACCTCGCGCAGCGTCTCGAGGAATCCCGGTACCGGCGGGATGCAGTTCATGTTGCCGGCGATCGGTTCGACGATGATGCAAGCCACTTCGTCGCCGTGCGCGGCGAAAAACTCCCGTACGCCATCGGCGTCGTTGTAGTCGAGCGTGGTGGTGAGCCCGGCGAGGGCGGCGGGCACGCCGGGGCTGGATGGCTGGCCGAGCGTCAGGGCGCCGGACCCGGCCTTGACCAACAGCGCGTCGCCGTGGCCGTGGTAGTTGCCTTCGAACTTGACGATGCGATCGCGACCGGTGAACCCGCGCGCGAGACGGATGGCGCTCATCGTCGCTTCGGTGCCCGAGCTCGTCATGCGGATCTGTTCAATCGACGGCAGCATCTGGCGAACGCGTTCGGCCATGTCGATTTCGAGCGCGGTCGGGCAGCCGAAGGACAGCCCGCCGCCGCAGGCTTGACGCACCGCTTCAAGAATCTCGGGGTGGGCGTGCCCGGCGACCATCGGCCCCCACGAGCCGATGTAGTCGATGTAGCGTTCGCCGTCCGCACCGTATAGGTAGGCGCCTTCGGCGCGCTCGACGAAGACCGGATGCCCGCCGACGCCCTTGAACGCGCGCACCGGGGAGTTCACGCCGCCGGGAATGGTTCTTTGCGCGCGTTCGAACAGGGCTCGAGACTGGGGGCGTTGGGTCGCAGTGGTGTCGGTGGTCATGGCTGTTCCTGATTTTTGGCTGGGCTTGTCGGGCTGATTTTGGTTCGCTGGCGAACGAACGACGACAAAGCACCAGCGCCGGTGGGCGCAAGGCCAGCGTCCTTGTCAGTTCAGTGGGTTCTTCATTGATCGAATTCTGGTCGATTCGGATGGCCAGACCTCAGCAAACTCGACGGCTCGGTTTGACTAGGCTTCTGAGGCGAAGGGCGCAAAGTTCGACAGAATCCCGAATTCGCTTTGGAAAAGCCGTGGTGGTCAGGCGTGGCCGAAATGCCCTTGCGATCCGACGTCGTCAAAATATTCGCTCTCTCGCGCGAGGTGCTCGGTGAGTTTCAGCAGTTCACTGAGGCGAGCTTCCGGATGGGTATACGGTGCGCAAGTTTCGCAGCTTGGGTCGTCGCAGGGTTGGCGTGCGTACAGCCAGAAATGGATCGCACCAGCGAGTAGACCGTCGGCCGTGTCGTCGACGTGCTCGTCGTTGTCGGTTGCAGTCAAACGGTTGGCGAGTTCGATCAAGTGTGTGGCGGCTTCTTGGTAGGCGTCTTCGCGCGCGGGATCGACGAGATCGTCGGTTTGATCGTCGCGATGTGAGTCGTTCATGTCGTGGGCCTTTGAGTGTTGCGAGGCGGGTTTGCGGCCACAACCTTGGGGCGCGTGTGGGGTCGCGCGGTGCTTCGAGGGTTGTGCTGGCGATTGCGTCGAATGGTCTTCGCGGCGTTGCCGGTTCGATGGCGTCAGGTCTGGCCCGCTGCGTGAGACTTGCGAGCCTGTTGCGGCGCGGTGCCTAGGCGGTGGGAATCCGCGTCCGATGAGGACGGTTCGATGTGATTCGGAGTGGCGAGCTTGCGCAGAACATTTGTGGATTGGCCGAGTTCAGGCAGAGCGCGTCAGTGCACTGCCGGAAAGCGTCTCGCGACGTAGTCGTCGAGCAGCGCCTGGAACTCTTCGGCGATGCGTTCGCCTTTCAGCGTGACGGTTTTTTCGCCATCTTCATAGACCGGGGCGACGGGTTGCTCGCCGGTGCCGGGCAGGGAGATGCCGATATTGGCGTGGCGGCTTTCGCCGGGACCATTGACGACGCAGCCCATGACGGCGACGGTCATATTTTCGACGCCGGGATGATGAAGTTTCCATTCCGCCATGCGGTTGCGGATGTGGCTCTGGATGTCACGCGCGAGATGTTGGAAGACGTCGCTCGAAGTGCGGCCGCAGCCCGGGCAGGCGATCACAGCCGGGAGAAAGCTTCGTAAGCCGAGCGATTGCAGAATCTCTTGTGCAACGTACACCTCTTGACAGCGGTCGCCGCCAGGTTCGGGCGTCAGCGAGATGCGAATGGTGTCGCCGATACCTTGTTGCAGAAGGATCGCGAGGGCGCTGCTCGAGGCGACGATGCCTTTGATCCCCATGCCGGCTTCGGTGAGACCGAGATGCAGCGGATAATCGCAGCGACGAGCGAGTTCTCGATAAACGCTGATCAGGGGTTGCACGCCCGAGACTTTGGCCGAAAGAACGATCTGATCGTGGCCGAGGCCGAGTGATTCGGCCTGTTGTGCAGACTCGAGCGCGGACCGAATCAGCGCCTCTTGCATGACCGACTCTAGCGGTTCGGGTCGTGTTCGGCGGGCGTTTGCGTCGAGCATCTTCGCCATCATGGCCTGGTCGAGCGAGCCCCAGTTGACGCCGATGCGAACGGCTTTCTGATAGCGACAGGCGGCCTCGATCATCGCAGCAAACTGCGCATCCTTTTTTGCCCCTCTACCGACGTTGCCCGGATTGATGCGCAGTTTGGCCAGAGCTTCGGCGCAGGCTGGGACTTCTGCCAACAGGCGGTGACCGTTGAAGTGGAAGTCGCCGACGAGAGGAACGTCGAGCCCCATTTGCTCAAGGCGCTCGCGAATTTCGGGGACGGCGCGGGCGGCGTCGAGATCGTTGACGGTGATGCGGACGACCTCGGACCCGGCGCGGGCCAATTCCGCGACTTGGACCGTGGTGCGGACGACGTCAGCGGTGTCGGTGTTGGTCATCGATTGCACCATAACCGGATGGGCACTGCCGATGCTGACGGAGCCGACCTTTACCGACGGCGTGACTCGACGCGGCGCGAGACCGTCAACGGGGCGAATGGTGTCGGCTGACGATGCCTGTGTGCCGGGCGCGGCGTTCGAGACGGCGGATTTCGTTGATGGTGTGCTTGACATGGGCTTCGGGGCGGGCTCCGCGGTCGTGGGCGGGTCGAGGCTGTTTGGACCTGTCCAGTGTATTGCGCCGGGCGCTAGAGTGGCGTCTGTGTGTCGTCCACTAGGGTTTCGCGCGGAGGTTAATCAATTTTTGACGCGGGTGACTGCGGGTATGATGAAGGTTTCCCTCCGCGCCGATGGTAGCAGTCGCCGCGCGGGTCGCGCTCTTGAATGGTGCTGGCCGCGTGACCATTGGTTTTTCAGCTGACGGTCTTGCGTCGTCTTGCGTCGGTCACGGCTCGTCCTGGCCTGACTCTCGGCCGCCTGTGTGGGCGGCCTGGGAGCCGTTTTTGGCATCATCGAGTCAGGCTGCCCTCACAGCTGCTCTTAGGCGGCTCTGAAGAGCGAGGCGTAGGATTGAAGTGTGTTGGGTTGTAGTGAGGCCAAAACTCTTCTGATAAGGAGCGTGGAATGTACCGAGACGGATCCGGCGGAGGTGGGTCGCAAAGAGATCTGGGAATCAGCGCCCGAGGCTCGGGTGAGTGTGTTTGTGACGAACTGATGCCAGAATGTCACGGTACTTTTTCTGGTTCTTCTCGGTCGCGGCGCGTCCATCGTTCGGGTTGATCAGCGCGGCTCAGGTCTGATTGGGCTCAAACGGGTTCGGCAATTTCGATCCGACCTCGGGTCATGCTCGGGCCGAGGATAATTTGAGTCCGATCCACTGCGGCTGAGTTGATCCGGTTCCAAAGCCCAGGCGCTCGGGGTCCATGCCGGTGTGGCGGGCGTCGGGCGGCGCGAAGCAATCGCAATTGAGTCCTACGGCAAGAGAGGCATATTCGTGGCAATCATTCAGCGTTTTCCCTTCGGCGAGCATACCGTCACCCTCGAAATCGGCGAGATTGCGCGTCAATCCTCGGCGGCCGTAATGGTCAATATGGCCGACACCGTGGTGCTCGTGACCTGTGTTGCGCGCCAGCAGGCTGATCCGACGAAGGACTTCTTCCCCCTGACGGTCAATTACCAAGAGCGCAGCTACGCAGCTGGCAAGATTCCCGGGGGTTTTTTTAAGCGCGAGGGACGCCCGAGCGAGAAGGAGACGCTGACTTCGCGCTTGATCGATCGCCCGTTGCGACCACTTTTTGCTGATGGGTTCAAGAACGAAGTTCAGGTGATTGCGACAGTGATGTCGGTGAATCCCGAAGTGGATCCCGATATCGTCGCCATGATCGGTGCGTCGGCAGCGGTGACTTGCGCGGGTTTGCCGTTCGCGGGACCGATCGGGTGTGCGCGAGTGGGCTATCGCGACGGGGCTTATTTGTTGAATCCGTCGCAGACGGCGCTGAAAACTTCAGCGCTCGATTTGGTCGTCGCGGGCACTGAAAACGCCGTAATTATGGTGGAGTCCGAGGCGCAGGAACTCTCCGAGGACGTGATGCTCGGTGCGGTGACCTTTGGTCATGAGCAGATGCAAGTCGCGATTCAGGCCATCCGCGAGTTGGCAGCACAAGTAGGCAATACGTTCGAATGGACGCCGCCCGAGAACGACAGTGCGCTGTTTGACCGCGTGCGGGAGCAAGCTGGCGGCGCCCTGGCACAGGCGTATCAGATTGCCGAAAAGCAGGATCGTCAGGCTGCAATCGCCGCCGTGCGCGATGCGCTGGTTGCAGAGCTTTGTGTTGACGGCGATGAATCGGCTCCGTCAGTCGCGGATGTCAAGAACGCATTTCACGATCTTGAGTATCGTGTGGTGCGTGACCGAGTGCTCGATGGTCAGCCGCGGATTGACGGCCGTGATGCACGGACCGTACGTCCGATTACGGTTCGCACCGGCGTGCTGCCGCGCACTCACGGCTCGGCGCTGTTCACTCGCGGTGAGACGCAGGCTTTGGTGGTGGCGACGCTCGGCACCGACCGTGATGCCCAGATCATCGACGCGATCGAGGGCGAGCGCCGTGACCGCTTCATGCTGCATTACAACTTTCCGCCCTACTGCACCGGTGAGACCGGCATGGTCGGTACACCCAAGCGTCGCGAAATTGGACATGGGCGCTTGGCCAAGCGTGGCGTGCAGGCGGTGATGCCGGCAGAGTCCGACTTCCCCTACGTCGTGCGTGTCGTATCCGAAATCACAGAATCGAACGGTTCGAGTTCGATGGCTTCGGTGTGTGGCGCATCACTGGCGTTGATGGATGCAGGGGTGCCGTTGAGGGCGCCAGTCGCTGGTATCGCGATGGGCCTGATCAAGGAAGGCGATCGGTTCGCCGTGCTCTCCGACATCTTGGGCGACGAGGATCATCTCGGCGACATGGACTTCAAGGTGGCAGGTACCACGAACGGTATCACTGCGCTGCAGATGGACATCAAAATCGATGGCATCACCCGCGACATTATGTCGAAGGCCTTGTCTCAGGCGCAGGAGGGGCGGCTTCATATTCTCGAGAAGATGAATGCTGAGCTGGCGACGGCGAGGACCGAGCTATCGGCCTTTGCGCCGCGCTTCACGACGTTGCGTATCAATCCGGACAAGATCCGCGACGTGATCGGCAAGGGTGGTGCGACGATTCGAATGCTGACGGAGGAAACGGGTACCACGATCGATATACAGGACGACGGATCCGTGCGAATTGCATCGGCGGATCGTGCGGCCGGAGAAGAGGCACGTCGGCGAATCGAAGAGCTGACGGCGGACGTCGAGATCGGCAAGGTTTACAAAGGCCGAGTGGCTAAAATCATGGACTTTGGCGCCTTCGTATCGATCTTGCCGGGGCGCGATGGTCTCGTGCATATCTCCCAGATTTCTGACGAGAGGGTCGAGAAAGTGATCGATTTCGTCAAGGAAGGCGATGAAATTTCGGTCAAGGTGCTCGAGGTCGACAAACAGGGTCGAATCCGTTTGTCGATGAAGGCCGTCAACGAGCCGGGCTGAGGCGAGACGGGTAAGCCGGCGATCAGTGTCGTTTTAGATCGCTACCGATGCGCGAGGGCGTCCCTTTCGTTTTTTGATCGTTTGTCTCAAGGGACGAGCCCAAGGTACGAGAGGGACGAGCCCGAAATTTGGCCTTGATGGTCGGGTTTCATCAAGGCTCCGTGGGTCGCCCTGGTGGTCGGTTTCGTGGGCGGCTCTTGTAACGGAGTCGTGCGGCCGCGTCGGGTGTGCTCGACGCGGCCGTTTTTGTTAGTGGCGGGTGAACAAACTGCGACTCGCCCTTCATGCGGAGACCTGCGGTCACGGGCGTCGAGCATCCGATGCTCGAGTGACTTGACTTGCCGTTGGTCGCTTTCGATACGTCTGTGCTCGCAACCTTGTGATCCTGCGACTTTGCTTCGGGGTCAGCCTGTCGATTCGGCCTTGGTCTGGCTTTGATCCGGTTCTCGGTTGGACGGGAGTCGGAGCGGTTTGGTCTCTTGGATCCAGTCACCATTTAGGCGAGTCGGCTGGCGCTGCTGTTGGTTTTTGGGTCAATGGAGACCTGGAGAACAGCCGCAGGTGGGCGTGAGGCAGGGTGCGCGGAGGTGGGTGACCGAGAAACCAAGAAGACTGTCAAGCGCGAGAACGAGTGCCGTGCAGCGCGGCGATAGGTCCGCGCTGCGCGATCGGTTGGGAGCGTCATTAGCGGGCTGGCAACACACCGAGGGTCAATGCCAGTAGTGCGCCAGTTCCGAACAGGCTGAGCATCGGGAGCGTCATGACGGCCGCCAGCACGTCGCGTTTGAAGAAGCGACTCGCAACCCACAGGAGGCCCGCGGCACCAGCCATGAGTGTTGCTAGAGACAGCCATGCACTTGCGGCGAGTGCGGCAATGGCTGCAGCTGGCACTAACATTACCGCGATGGGTTGCCACCAAGTGATTGCACCGGCGGCGCGAGCCCAGCCGTATCCGAAGGCGATCCACGCAGCCAAGGCCCCGAAAGCGACGACCCCGATTGTGGGCGCGCCACCGGGGCTGCGGGCGCCAGGCGCATCGCCGGCTCCAATCGCGGCGACGATCAGGGCGCCGGCCAGAAGCGCCGTGAGCGTGGCAATGATCAGACGTGGTGCGACCACGGCCATAGGAGGTTCGCGATCTCGTGGCATCGGTGGGTAGCGCATAAGCTTTCGACGCACCTATTGGCTCGACGTTCAATTGATTTTGGGCGAACACGAAACGATGGTTACGCACGAGCATCATTAGCTTGCGCGTTACTCGCCCGACGTCTGAATGGTAGCCGGATTCGATCGCTGCGCGTTGGCCGTCTTGCTCGCCACTTGGCTCGCGGTTTTTTTCAGCGTCTCTTGAGCGAGAGTGAGATTGCAGGCTCGTGTTTTGCGGTAACTGTTCGGTTTTGCGGTTTGTGTGCCGCCCCTGTGGGCTGCCGCTCCGCCACGCGATGGCCGAGTCGCTTTCGATGACGTTACATCGAGCCTGTTGATCCGAACCTTGTGGCTCCTCGTTGCATCGCGTTGGGCGGGCCCTCGCGTGCGGGTCGGCAGTGACAAGGTTCGGGTCTGGGCGGCGCCAGAGCATGTCGAACCGAAGATCGACCACAGTCAGCAATCGGAAATGGCCGCTGATGCTGTTGGCGTTTGTCTTTGACGAATGCTACCGCGGAGCCGGCGGCGAACCCGGTGACGGTGCGGCCCAATGTTTGGCCTCGAGCAACGATTGGCTCGGGGGCGTCCGTGAACGCATCGAACGAAACTGTGTCAGGCGACAGGGAAAACGTCCAGTGAATGATCGGTGCGAAGTATGCTTTGCGCGCCCCTCGTTTTTGCTGGCCATCCCCTCGCCGATTGGATCTTCTCGTCGGATTGACGATGACGGCAAGGTCTGCTCGATTCCCGAAAGTATTGGCGGGACGATAGTTCATCGAACGATGTAGGCGAGTCTTTGTCGCAGAGACACTTTGTTATGGTCTGGGTCGTTGACGCGGCTTCCGCAGATCGAACGATTCGAGCTCGAAGGAGAATTCATGAGGAGAATTCATGAGTGCATCTGATGAGGTTGATCAGGCCTGGGATCAGGCCGGCTGCGTTGCGGCTGCCGAAAAGGCGGCGCGCGAAGCCGGTGTGGGCGTGTCGTTTGCGGATCGGTTTCTGGAGCCGTCGAGCGATGGCAGGACGATCGAGGGTCCAGCGCTACAGGTGATCCCGCCCGGACGGTTCAGAATGGGAGCGCCCGTGAGTGAATTTGGATCTGAGGACCACGAACGTCCGGTGCGCGGTGTCGAAATCGACCAAGCCTTTGCGTTAGGTCGCTATCTGGTGATGCGTGAGGAGTGGGATCGCTTCCGCGAGGACACCGGTTGGTCGGCTTCGCGCGAGTTGCTGTGGCCCAAAACGCCGAGGACTCCGGTGTTCAACGTGCGCCGTGTCGATGTCCTAGATTATCTAGCCTGGCTGAGTGACCGCACCGGCCAGCGTTATCGTTTGCCGACTGAAGCCGAGTGGGAATATGCCGCGCGGGCCGGAACGCAGACGGCATTCGCATTCGGCGACACGGTTTCGTGTCGCGATGTGCATTTCAATTCGCTTTTCCCCTACGACGAGCGGCGCGAACGTCGTAAATGGTATTTGCCGCTGTGCATCCCAACGGGCAAGCCGCTCGAGGTTGGATTGTTTCCGGCCAACGTTTGGGGTCTGTACGACATGCACGGCAACTTGCAGGAGTGGACCGACACACCGTGGCGAGATTCGCACTCGGAGCTCCGCAGCGATGGGACATTGCCGCGCGAGGATGAGGAGGAATGGTGGGTCTGCAAGGG
The DNA here is from genome assembly GCA_046299415.1 of Thioalkalivibrionaceae bacterium. GTDB lineage: Bacteria > Pseudomonadota > Gammaproteobacteria > Ectothiorhodospirales > Ectothiorhodospiraceae > JBKBII01. The sequence goes on from JBKBII010000004.1 coordinate 214,720, forward strand.
CGGGTCGTGGTTCGACCCTGCAGTCGCGACCCGTTCGGCGGCCCGTCGTCGTCGCCACATCGACGAGATGGACACCAACATCGGGTTTCGGGTTTTGCGTGAACTTTGATCGTCGAGCGGCGCCAGGCTGCGTCCAGTCTGCCTGACCGCGAGCCAGTGCGTGAGTGTGTACCAGATCCAATCTGAGGTGCTAGCGGCAGTGCTCAAGCGTCACCGTGGCGCAGGCGCTATACAGCTTTTTTGCGATGTCTGACGCCTGTCGCTACACGATCGTCGTGGCGCAGGCTGTGATCAGGGATGAACTCGTTGACGCATCGGGCGAAGCGATTTGCAACGGTCAATGTTCGCCCATCTCGTAGGCTTTGAGCGTGTTGTCGAGTAACATCGCGACGGTCATCGGGCCGACGCCGCCGGGGACTGGCGTGATCCAGTCTGCCCGTTCGGCGGCCTTGGCGAACTCGACATCGCCGCACAGCGAGCCGTCGTCGCGCCGATTGATGCCGACGTCGATGACCGTTGCGCCCGCCTTGATCCAGTCACCATGAATCAGTCCGGGTTTGCCCGCGGCTGCGATCAGGATGTCTGCGCGTTTGATGTGGTTCGCTAGATCGCGGGTGAAGCGGTGGCAGACGGTGACGGTGGCGCCGGCGAGCAACAGCTCCAGGCTCATGGGCCGCCCGACGATATTGGACGCACCAATAACGACGGCGTCGCGACCCTTGAAGGGTTCATCGATCGCATTGAGCAGTTGGATGACACCCCACGGGGTGCACGGGCGTAGTCGCGGCATGCGCGCGGCGAGGCGTCCGATGTTGTACGGGTGGAAGCCGTCGACGTCTTTGAGCGGATCAATTCGTTCGACCACGGTTTCGGGGTCGATGTGAGGTGGTAGCGGTAACTGCACGAGGATGCCATCAATCGTGCGATCACGGTTGAGGCGATCAACCAGTGCGAGCAGGTCGGCTTGTGGTGTTTGCGCGGGGAGGTCGAAGGCGTGCGAGATGACGCCGGCGGCTTCGCAGGCGATGCGTTTGTTACGCACATAAACGGCTGAAGCGGGATCTTGACCGACTAAGACGACAGCGAGGCCGGGTGCGCGTCGCCCGCTCGAGATCAACGCAGCGACGCGCTCGCGAATGCGCTCGCGATGCTCGATTGCGATGCGCTTGCCGTCGATGATGTGTGCTGTCATGCCTGACGCCCTGTGATGTCGATCTTCGAGTGGGTAGTGCCGATTTATTTGTCTGCGATTCCGATGCACGAAGTCCCTGAATCGGCCGACTCAGGCGACATCGGTGGTGATCGTTTTGATGAGGCCGACAAGGCGGATTGTTTCATGCGCTTGATGACGGCTCAAACCGGGGCGCGGATGTTGTGAGCCGCTGACGTGGGTCACCCGGGGGCAATCGAAGGCTGTGCGGTTTTCTGAAGCGCTATTCTGCCGAGGAGCCCGAATCATTGGCCACGCTAGTCGCCCGTTGGCCTTAAATTGACATCGCTCTGGCCGCGTTTCTCCGGGTGGCTTGCGCACGATTGCCGAAGATATCCGACTCAATGATTCTTGTAATCAGAATTTCTGGAGTCAGGAAGTCGCTGTTGAGCAGGTCTCGGCTAGTGCGACGCAGTTGCGACCGTCTGATTTTGCTCGATACAAGGCGGCATCCGCTTCGTGTACGAAGGTCTCGAAATCGGGGTGATTTTCGCGATGTGAGGCTACGCCGACGCTGACGGTGATCTTCAATCCTTCTTTTGGGGTCGGTTGCAAGGGCTGGACGTCGGCGGGGATCGTGAAGGGCGTATCGGCAATGATGCAGCGGATTTTTTCGCCCAGCGAGGCCGCATTGGAAAGACTGGTCTCTGGTGCGACGATGACGAGCTCTTCGCCGCCGAGGCGCGCAATATCGTCGGAGCTTCGAATACGGGACTGCAGGCGTTCGGCCAGGGTCTTGAGCACCGCGTCGCCGACGGAGTGGCCGTAGGTGTCGTTGACCGCCTTGAAGTGATCGACGTCGATAATTAGAAGTGATAGCGGTGTGCTGTATCGCCGGGCACGTTCAAGTTCACGATGAAAGCATTGATCGAATTTACGCCGGTTGGGTAGGCCGGTCAGCGCGTCGGTCAGGCTTTCATGCTCGAGCCGCACGACTCGTCGGATGTCGTGGACGGCGTCGAGCGACAGGCGGCCGGTCAAGGCGACAAACAACGCACCGAATCCAAACACTAAAGCCACGATCACATCTGATGGCGTGGTAGTGGTGGCGAGAAGGAGATTGAATCCGAACGCGAGATAGCCGAGCACGAACATCGGCAGAATGACAAATACGGTGCGCCAGCGCCGTTTGATTGGCGTATCCGGCAGATCCTGCAGGATTTTGCGGAAGGTGCCGATCGCATGAATCAGGCCCAATAGTCCGATTGTGACTAACGCGACGGCGGCAATCGTGATCCATAGGTCCGGCGACGCGTTGCCGACCGGGGAGCTCGATAGGACCGCCGGCTCAATACTCCAGTTGGTGGCTAGTTCGTTTCCGTCCGCGACTGAGATTTTGGTTGGCATTGCAGTGGGCTACTCGGGGTCAGAGTCGATCGTTGCGGGCACTAAACCACGCGCGAGGGCTGTTCGGTTGTTCGGAGGCGATGGTGTCTGTGCTCGTCTTGGCTGCGGCTTTTCGGTGACGCGCGGCGGCGACGGAAGCTTGGATGACCGCGGGACCAATCGGCACCGACGGCCGTGAACGCGGATTCGGAGCGAAAGCGTCTGGCGACGAGAATCGAAGTTTGCACCAATGACGGTCGTCCTTGTTGAGCGGGCGTTCGTCGCGTCGGTGGATGCGGACGATGATCGCAGTCGAGGCCGCGGTACTTGTGCAAGACGAGGCTTATTTCGTATAGTAGCCGCCCGGTCGCAACATGGAAGCGTTTCCGATCGGTTTTTCGCGGAGCCAAGCGAGAGCGGTGGCGGGTCTTTTCGTCCTGCCGGTTGAGTTAGCTAGGGTTTGCGGAAAGTAGCTCCGGGGTATAGCGCAGTCTGGTAGCGCGCCTGCTTTGGGAGCAGGATGTCGGGGGTTCGAATCCCTCTACCCCGACCAGTGTCGTGACCCTCTGGGTTTCGCCTCGCTGATGTTGGCGAGCTGGACAGGAAAGGCGAGTTATCGGATTCGGCTGTGAGCATTCTTGCGAGAAATCTCGATGCTCGCGGCGGATGGCGAGGTTGGTCAGACGATCGGTTTGAAGTCGTCGTGCGGAGCTCGGGTTGTGTAGCCAGGCGTGCGTCGATCCGACGGGCGGCCAAAGTCGAAGAGTTCGTATCTCGCGTGGACTTCCGTCGCGAATGCGTTGGTCCGCGAGGTTTGCGGCCCGTAGGCACAAAAACTGAAAGGCGCCTGTAGCTCAACCGGATAGAGCATCGGCCTTCTAAGCCGACGGTTGCAGGTTCGAGTCCTGCCAGGCGCGCCAGTGCCTGCCCAGCGATGACGACCTTGTAGAGTTGTAACGGTTATTGGTGCGAACGGCGTCCTACATTTGAGTATCCGGCGGTCCGAACAATCGGCGCCGGTGCCTTAGGAGGCGAGTTGGTCCGGTTAGAGTAGTTGAATACTCTTAGACGTGACGTCTGTAGTATGTCGCGCTTTGGAAGCAGTTTTGTGGTGGCCGTAGCTCAGTTGGTAGAGCACTGGATTGTGACTCCAGTGGTCGTGGGTTCGAGCCCCATCGGTCACCCCACTTTGAACGCATGACCCGCAGTGTGATGGTCGTGTTTGCTGGATCCAATCCAGCCAATGCAGCCGTGCATTGGGGGACAAGCGGGCCGTTAGCTCAATTGGTAGAGCAGTGGACTCTTAATCCATTGGTTGTAGGTTCGATTCCTACACGGCCCACCATCTTCAATCCAAAGCCTTCTGCCCCTATTGCTCTCGCCTGAGCGTAGGTGAAGCTCTAACCGGTTGGCTTTGTGGCTCGCTGAATGAGCCGTGCGTGCCGATACGTCCGCTGTGCTGATGCGGGACGATCCATCGGGCATGGGTCGGCGCTGTCGTTCGATTGACCTCCCGCAAGAGTTCGTGGCGTCTCGACCATCTGCTGACGGCGAGGCGTTTCACTCGAGCTTTAATTCGGTTGCACGATCGAGCCCGGCGCTGCGCGCTGATCAGGCCCCTTTTCAAAGGGCGATCGAAGATCTGGGCTGCGGTCGGTCGTCGCGATCCTCAGTTGACGTCTCAAACGGATGACTGTTCGCGATCCGCCTGTGCGCGTTCGCTTCGCGGTTCGCCCTCCATTGTTATCGATCACGCCCGCGACCGATCGAAAAGTATCGAGCCAAAAGCGGGTGTCGATCGGATAGAGCTATCGAACGGAGACCGGCTGCCAGCGGAGGTTGCGACGAACGCCGCATACAGATCATTTGGGCGGTGTGTGTTGTTCGATTTTCGCCGGCTGTCGTGTCGCGACGTGTCACTCGATGACGAGCTTCACGGTGGCCAGGTGGGCGTGAGGTCCTCTGGTGCGTCTGTTGTTCGGCCCGGTTCTCGGATGATGGCGGTCCGTCTTTGTCGGGCAGGCGTGACGATGTCGCTGGACGCTCCGATCAACTGTGGGTGCCTCACGCCGTGTTCATCTAATTCAGCGAGCCTCAGGGCAACTCATGTCGCGTAAAGCCGTATTACTCTCAGGTGCGATCTCACCGGCGGCGATGATGCGTTATCGGGCATCTGGTCGGTTACGTCTCTGTCGTCGACCGTGACGTTCGGCTGACAGGGGCGACCGATAGGGTTGTTGGGGCGCGTCGATCAAGGCGCAGTCGGATCTCTACGTGTCGCGCCCGCAAGCGGTTGCTTCCTGTGTCGGAGCGGCTCGCGTGCGCGATGTCGCCGCAATTGGAATCACTCCTGAGCTTGGGCAACGAAGGGCGGACATGAACGAGATTTTGAGTAGCCCCAAAATGGAAGACGATCGAACCACGGTTGGCACTGACGATGCGATGGTGCGGATCGAAAAGCTGCACTTTCGCCGTGGGTCTCACTCGGTTTTCAACGGCTTTGATGCCGTGATCCCGCGAGGCAAGATCACGGCCGTGATGGGCCCATCGGGTACGGGTAAGACCACGCTGTTGAAGCTGATTGGCGGCCAGATCAAGCCCGATTCGGGGGCGATTTGGGTCGATGGTGAACGTGTCGATCGATTATCGCGCCGTCGCCTGTACCGCTTGCGGGCGCGAATGAGCCTGTTGTTCCAGAGCGGGGCGTTGCTGACTGATCTCGATGTGTTCGAGAACGTCGCCTTCCCGTTACGCGAAAACATGCGCCTGCCCGAGCCCGTCCTCGAGACGTTGGTGTTGATGAAGCTTGAGGCAGTGGGGTTGCGCGGCGCAGCGCGTCTGCGACCCAGCGAGCTGTCTGGAGGAATGGCGCGGCGCGTTGCACTGGCGCGGTCTTTGGCTTTCGACCCCGAGTTGATGTTGTACGACGAGCCGTTTACCGGGCTCGACCCGATCACGATGGGGCAGATCGTGCGCCTGATCCGGGAGACGCACGAGGCGCTCAGTATGACGTCGGTGCTGGTGACGCACGATGTGCCCGAGGCGCTGTCGATCGCGGATCACTTGATTGTAATGGCAGAGGGTCGCGTGATCGATCAGGGTTCGGTGGCTGATGTTCAGGCGCGGGCCAACGACTGGACGACGCAGTTTCTCGCCGGTGAAGCCGACGGGCCGGTGCCATTCCATTATCCGGCGCCGGCTTACTACGATGAGCTGGGCTTGGGCCTCGGACTGCGATCTGTCGCTGCCGCTGCGGATCGCAAAGCCGTCGCTGATGATTCGCCTGTGGCGGGAGACGATTCGGGACCGGGCGCTGACTCGTTACAGACCGGCGGCGAGGCGCAGAATGCGAAGGCGGAATCGATGCTGGTCGAGGCTGTCGACCAGTCTGAGGCGCAGGTCTCGCATGCACGATCAGCTGAATCGGCATCGCTCGACTTGCCGGAGGTTCCAGAACCCCTCATCGAAAAAAGCTCGAAGGGTGATCAAGTCGGATCGTCAGAGCGAGATGCCGCACGGGAGGGGCGCTCATGATCGGCAATGGATTGCAATCGTTGGCGGGCGGCGTCGCGCGTCTCGGCCGTTGGGCCATCGACAAGCTCGCCGAGCTGGGTCGCGCTGGCCTGTGCTTGCTGCGCATGCTTGTTGCTTTCGACGTGGTGTTTCGGCGCACGGGCCTTCTGATTGCGGAGCTCTATTCGGTCGGGGTCCGATCGCTGGTGATCATTCTGGTCTCAGGTCTGTTTGTCGGGATGGTGCTCGCGTATCAGGGCTATATCACGCTGGTGAACTTCGGCGCTGCTGAGGCGCTAGGCGGTGTCGTTGCGCTCTCGCTGGTGCGTGAGCTAGGGCCCGTCGTGACGGCTTTGCTATTCGCTGGACGGGCGGGCTCGGCGCTGACTGCCGAAATCGCTCTGATGAAGACGACAGAACAGCTTTCGGCGATGGAAATGATGGCGGTTGATCCGTACCGCCGGGTGTTGGCACCGCGTTTCTTTGCTGCATTCCTATCGCTGCCCCTGTTGGCTGCGATGTTCTCCGCCGTCGGTGTTATGGGCGGTTACCTCGTCGGGGTGGGTTTCCTCGGCGTCGATGCGGGAGCGTATTTCTCGCAGATGCAAGCGGTTACGAGCTGGTCGGATGATGTGATGTCCGGTGTGATCAAATCGATTGCGTTTGGCGGCATTGTAGCGTGGATCGCGGTATTCAAGGGGTTGGACGCCGCTCCGACCGCGGCGGGGATCTCGCGCGCAACGACCGAAACGGTTGTGTTGTCCGCTCTGGCGGTCTTGGCCGTCGACTTTATCTTGACCGCTATTTTGTTCGGTGCTTGAGCCTTCAAGCCGCGTCAGGTTGCGGCTTCGCGCAGGGAGTTGTTGCGATGAAACGTGTGATGGAAATCTTGGTAGGCCTGTTTGTGCTCGGTGGCATCGCCGCTCTGTTTTATCTTGCCATCGCAGTCAGCAACGTCAGTGCGGGGCGCGACGGCGGGACCTACGAGGTTGTCGGATACTTCGACAATATCGGCGGCCTGAAAATCCGCTCACCAGTGACGCTGTCGGGTGTTCGCGTCGGCCGTGTGACGTCGATCGAGTATGACCCGGAACGCTTTTCGGCTCGTGTGACGCTTGCCATCCAGTCGCGTTACAACGAACTGCCGGCTGATACCGCCGCGATGATCCTGACCTCTGGGCTGTTGGGCGAGCAGTACGTCGGTCTTGAGCCCGGCGGTGACACGGAAACGTTGCGCGACGGTGACGAGCTCTTGATCACCCAATCGGCTGTGGTGCTCGAAAACCTGATCGGTCGCTTCCTGTCGAACATGGGCAGTCAGTGACACGATTGTCGCGACGACTCCGGCGGGTGGCTGGGCCCCAGCGGCGATAGTGGGTCTTTGGTGTGCGAATCCGACCTCTCTTTTTCGCGCGATGGGCCGTAGATGGGTTGCCGGCGGTGATCGGTTCTGTTCGGCGCACGCTGCGCTGCACGATCTCGAGCCGATTCTCGCGCGATAGTTTCATCATGGGTTTGGGTGGTTGGGGCAAAAAAGACAGTCACCACTCGCGGTCGTCGATGGCGCAAGCCATCATCGTGCGCGACCGACTTCTCTGCTGGTGGGGTGAATCGATCAGCGCGGCGACTCTTTCGACTGCGGGTTGCAGGTACGTAAGCGATCCGGGTCGTCCCGTTGCCGCCTTTTAGGTTGTTACGACGTGAGGAGATTCAATATGCAGGCCAATGTGCAGACGACTTTGCGGGCTGTTGATTCGCCGGCAACAGATGCGCGTCCGTCCGGCGCGAGGTTCACAGCGGCGATTGATCATCCCTCGCGCAAGGTACGCGTCGGTCTATGGACGCGCGTGACACGAGGTCTTGTTGCGGGTTTGGTTTTGCTGGCTGCAGGGGGGTTCGCGGGCTCGCTCGCAGTGGCGCAAACGCAGTCGGCCAATGATGTGGTCATGGGCGCGATCAACGCGACCCTCGCGGCGCTTCGTGAGGACCGCGATCGCGCACGCAACGATCCGGATTTCGTTGTGGACGTTTTGGAGCGTCACATTTTACCGGTGATCGATGTGCAGGGCATGGGCGCGTTGATTCTTGGTCGGCACTGGCGGGAGGCAAGCCGAGAACAGCGCGAGCGCTTCGTCGCGAGCTTTGCCAACACCCTGATGCGGACCTACGGAGGACAGCTCGGTGAGCATATCGATGCCGACGTCGAATTGATCAGTCGGCGTTCACGTCAAGACGATCGGCAGGCGGCGGTCGCGACCGAAGTCGTCTTGCCGGGGCAAAACAACCTGGTCGTCAACTATCGGCTGCGCCCGGTGGGCGGCGAGTGGCGCGTGTTCGATGTCGAGGCCGAAGGCCTGGGTTTTGTCGCCAACTTCCGCACCAGTTTCAACGAGCAAGTTGCACGCGATGGTCTGGAACGCTTGATTGAAAGGCTCGAGGCAGGAGACGCTGAGCTCGTTGATCAAGTCGTTGATGACGCGGTGGAGTCACGTTGAGCCGAGCAGGTTGAGCGAAAGGTCTGGAGGCATTATGTTTGCGAAGCGGTCAGCGTTCGAGACAGAGAAACCCGTATCGTTCAAATTCGAAACCACGCCAGACGGTGTCTGTCTGCACGGCGCACTGGTTCGTGACACGGTTTCTGAGGCTTTCGATGCTTGGACTCGGCTGGTCGCGAAACGCCTGCCTGAGTTCGTCGATGTCGCCGGCCTTGATGAACTCGACAGTGCGGGCTTGGCGCTGATGGTGGTGATGTCCGGTACGCGAGGCGTGCAGGTCAGCCGGGTGCCTGAAGAATTTTCAGGCCTTCTGCGTTTGTACCGGCTAGAAGACGCGTTCGCTGACTCAACGGTGGCGTGATTCAAGGCTTTCGGCCTGCGAGCGAGATCGCCGTTGTGAACCGATGCGCTGGCCGCCGCCGTCGCGTGTAAGCGATAAAACGCTGAATCAACTGCTGCACGGTCCTTGCTGCTTCGGGTAAGGACTTTTGGCTTTTGTCGTCGCGCCTCTGGCGCGCTTCACGCCGTCGCGAAGCCAGCGTCTCCTCGATGTTTCAAGCCATTCGGTTAGAGGCGCTTTCGCTACGCTGTCGCAGCCGAAGTCCAATCGGTTTCCGACAACCAATCGGTGGCGCCGGATTTTCGTCACGTGCGAGACCTGATTCGCGCCGGTTACGTTCGGGGTCGTTGGGTCTTTGCGGTGGGCTCGGGTGCCGTTTGGCGCGAATTCGGGCGCGTTTGCCGTTACAGTAGGCGGCCGGCAGTTCACCCTCTCATCATTCGAGTCGTTTGTTCGAACGATCCCACGCATGGATAAGCCCTCCGCATGGATAAATTGATCGTCGCCGGTGGGCGGCCCTTGGACGGTTCGATCGCCATCTCGGGCGCAAAGAACGCGGTTTTGCCGATTTTATGCGCGACTTTGCTCGGGCAGTCGCCGACGCGTATCGAGAACGTGCCTCATTTGCAGGACGTCACCACGACGCTCGAGCTATTGGGCCGGATGGGGGCATCGTTGACCATCGACGAGCGCATGGGCATCGAGGTGGATCCGACGACGGTCGACAATCATGTCGCGCCCTATGAGCTGGTGAAGACGATGCGCGCATCGATTCTCGTGCTCGGGCCTTTATTGGCCCGTTTCGGCGCGGCCGATGTGTCATTGCCGGGCGGATGTGCAATTGGTTCTCGCCCCGTGAATCTGCATTTGAAAGGTCTCGCAGAGCTCGGTGCTGAGATTGAGGTTGAGGGTGGTTTCATCCGCGCCCGGGCGGGTCGCCTGAAGGGTGCGCGGGTGGTTTTTGATCAGGTGACCGTCACGGGCACCGAGAACGTGTTGATGGCGGCGACTCTTGCCGAAGGTACGACGGTGCTTGAAAACGCCGCGCGCGAGCCAGAAGTCGTCGACTTGGCGGACTGTTTGCGCGCGATGGGCGCAAAGATCAGTGGCGACGGCACTGATCGAATCGTGATCGAGGGGATGTCGCGGTTGTCGGGGGCGCGCCACCGTGTCATGCCCGATCGCATCGAGACCGGCACCTATCTGGTGGCGGCCGCCATCACGCGCGGGCGAGTGCGCCTGCGCAATACGGATCCGCGACCTCTGGATGCGGTATTGGCGAAACTCGCCGAGGCGGGCGCGCGCATCGCGACCGGCTCCGATTGGATTGAGCTCGACCAGAGAGGCCGGCGCCTGCGTGCGGTGGATATTCGAACAGCGCCTTACCCCGCGTTTCCTACCGATATGCAGGCTCAATTGATGACGCTGAATACGGTCGCAGAGGGCGTCGCGACCGTCGTCGAGACGGTGTTTGAGAATCGCTTCATGCACGCGCAGGAGCTCCAGCGCCTCGGTGCCCGGATCGCGATCGAGGGCAATACTGCGATCGTGACGGGCGTGGATCGTCTGGTCGGGGCGCCCGTCATGGCGACCGATTTGCGCGCTTCGGCGAGCCTGATTCTGGCCGGTCTGGTCGCTGAGGGGCAAACCACCGTCGACCGCATCTATCACATCGACCGTGGCTACGAGTGCATCGAGGAGAAGCTCTCGCAGCTCGGTGCCAGCATTCACCGGGAGCCCGCATGATTGTCTCCATGCCCTCTGTTCCGCAGCAGGACACCCTCGTTCTGGCGCTTTCCAAAGGCCGAATTCTGGAGCAGACGCTGCCTTTGCTCGCAGCGGCTGGGATTGAACCTGCCGATGATCCCGAGCGAACCCGCAAACTGATCCTCGATACTTCGCGAGATGATGTAAAACTGGTGATCGTGCGGGCCACCGATGTTCCAACCTACGTTCAGTACGGTGCCGCTGATCTGGGTGTCGCCGGCAAGGACGTGTTGATGGAGCACGGCGGCGCCGGTCTGTACGAGCCCCTCGATCTGAATATCGCTCGCTGCAAGCTGATGGTGGCTGGAGCCGCTGGGACCGACCTGCAGCGCGATGGTTTGCGTATCGCGACCAAGTTCGTGCGTGTCACCGAGCAGTTCTACGCGCGTAAAGGACGTCAGGTTGAGATCGTCAAGTTGTATGGCTCGATGGAATTAGCGCCTCTGGTCGGGCTGGCCGATGCGATCGTCGATCTCGTCGATACGGGCAATACTCTGCGCGCCAATGGTCTCGAGCCACTCGAGCATATCGCCACAATCAGTTCGCGGTTGATCGTGAATCAGGCCGCGTTGAAAATGAAACACGAACGCATATCGACATTGATCGCAGATTTGAGCGCGGCTGTCGCGGCGGCTCATTCAGCTTGAGACAGCCGCTTGAACCTGAATATCAGCCCGACTTGGCGGCATAAACGGGCCGCTGCCATTTTGAACTGCGCGATGCTGTGATAACCGAGGCTTTGATCCACGCGATGACCGAACCGACCGACGACTTGCGCATCACCGGCATTCAAGAGGTGTCCTCTCCGGACTCATTGCGTGTCGAAATCCCGATCACCGACGCCTCCGCTGCGACCGTTGCGCGTGCGCGTCGCGAAGCGCACCGGATTCTGCATGGCGACGACGATCGTCTGATCGTCGTCGTCGGACCGTGTTCGATCCACGATGTCGACGCTGCGCTCGAGTACGCAGGCCGGCTCGCCGATGTGCGTGAGCGACTTGGCGATGCACTGCACATCATCATGCGCGTGTATTTCGAAAAACCGCGGACGACTGTCGGCTGGAAGGGTTTGATCAACGACCCGGATCTCGACGGCAGTTTTCAGATCAATCGTGGTCTTCGGATCGCACGGCGTCTGCTGCGCGACCTGGCAGATTCTGGAATGCCGGCGGCGACCGAGTACCTCGATCTCATCAGTCCGCAGTACATCGCTGATCTCGTCGCCTGGGGCGCGATCGGGGCGCGCACCACCGAGAGTCAAGTTCACCGCGAATTGGCGTCGGGCCTGTCGTGTCCGGTTGGCTTCAAGAACTCGACCGATGGCAGTCTTCAGGTTGCCATCGACGCAGTGCGCTCGGCGGCGCGTCCGCACCATTTTTTGTCGGTCACAAAGGCTGGAAGGTCGGCGATTTTTTCGACGACCGGTAACGAGGATGGGCATATCATCCTGCGCGGCGGGCGGCAGCCAAATTACGACGCGGCCAGCATCCATCAGGCTTACGCCCAGCTCGAAGCGTCAGGGTTGCGACCCATGGTCATGGTCGATTGTTCGCACGCCAATTCACGCAAGGATCCTGCGCGGCAACGTGAGGTTGTCGATACGTTGGCTGAGCAGATCGCCGGGGGTGATACGCGAATCATTGGCGCGATGCTCGAGAGTCACCTGATCGGCGGGCGGCAGGATCATCATCCCGACCGGCCGTTGATCTACGGGCAGAGCATCACCGATGCCTGCATGGGGTGGGATGATTCGGTCGCGGCTCTGAACGTATTGGCTGAGGCCGTCCGCACGCGTCGAAAAGTGGTCGGGTACCATGCAGGCGCCGACCCTGCAGAGTCCTCCGAGGATTTAGGCCTCGCGCACAAGCTCGGCTGAAGCGTGGCCGAGCGCTTCGGGTTACACGCCGGTCAGTCGATGATCCTGCGTCGCCAGCGGCGCTGATTTCGCTGTCGCGCGAGTACCTGTCGCTCCACCGGCGAGCGTTAATGTTGGCGCATTGCCAGCTGGAGTTACCGTGAGCGTCACGGTGTGAGGCTCTCGGGTCTGACGGCCGAAGGTCACCCGTGTTTAACGTTTCGCGCTCCAGGCTAAAGGCTGTGTCCGGCAGCGACCGCTCCGATTCGGCGTCGTTGTGAGGGTTCTTCGGTGGCGCGACCGGGGGCGCCTGTCTGTGAATGTTCGGCTACTGCGTCTGCGCCTCGTCTGTTCGATACTTGAGGACTGGGCGTGAGTTTCATCCCGTAAAGGGCGTAAGGGTTACGCGGAAGATTGCTCAGGCAGTTGGACAATCACCCGACAAGGTGCTGCGAGCGCCGGTAGCAGGGGCGCGGCAAGGGATTGGCTGATCAACGGCCACGTTTTCTGATTCGCTGCGGTGCTGGCCGAGCCAGCGAGAAGGTCGCTATGAATAACGCTGTCCAAGGTGTATCGGCTTCGCGAATCTCGCGTATCGACGCGTCCTCGCCGGATTTCGATAGTCGTCTCGAGGCCCTTCTGGCGTGGGAGTCGGTGGCCGACACGTCCGTGCGAGCGATCGTTGATGAGATTCTGCGCGCTGTACGGACCGAGGGTGACGAAGCGCTTGTGCGCTATAGCCGCCGCTTCGACCGCCTTACGATCGAATCAGCGGCTGAGCTTGAGTTGTCGCAAGACCGTTTGCGGCAGGCTTTCAAGAATTTGTCGGACGGACAACGTGAGGCGCTCGAGCACGCAGCCGCGCGTATCCGGGCTTACGCTGAGCATCAGAAAATTCCCGACTTCGGCTTCGAAGACGAGGACGGCAGTTTCCTCGGCCAACGGGTGACTCCGCTCGATGCCGTTGGTCTGTACGTGCCGGGCGGCAAGGCGGCTTATCCATCGTCGGTGCTGATGAATGCGATTCCGGCCAAGGTCGCCGGCGTTGCGCGCCTGATCATGGTCGTGCCGACTCCCGACGGTGTCGTTAACGAGTTGGTGTTGGCGGCAGCGCACGTCGCGGGTGTTGATCGGGTTTTCACCGTGGGCGGCGCACAAGCCGTTGCAGCTCTCGCCTATGGTACGGCGACGGTGCCGGCGGTCGACAAAATCGTCGGTCCCGGCAATATCTACGTTGCCGCTGCGAAGCGGGAGGTGTTCGGCACCGTTGGAATCGACATGATTGCGGGACCCTCCGAGATTCTGATTGTCGCCGACGGCAAGACCGACCCCGATTGGATCGCGATGGATCTGTTCTCGCAGGCTGAGCACGACGAAAACGCTCAGTCCATCCTCGTCGCCTGGGACGCGAATTATCTCGATGCTGTGGAAGCGGCGATCGAGAGGAGCCTCGGCGCGATGCCGCGCCGCGACATCATCGAAACGAGTCTGCGTGCGCGTGGTGCGCTCATCCTCGTGCGCGATTTGAGTGAGGCCGTAGGCCTCGCTAATCGCATCGCGCCCGAACACCTCGAGTTGTCGATGAGCGAGCCGCAGGCGGCGCTCGATGCTGGCTTGCGCCACGCCGGGGCGATCTTCATGGGGCCGTACACGTCGGAGTCGCTTGGTGACTACTGCGCGGGGCCGAACCACGTCTTGCCGACTTCGCGCACGGCAAGATTCTCGTCGCCACTCGGTGTGTATGATTTTCAGAAACGCTCGAGCTTAATCCGTGTTTCCCGCGATGGGGCGCGTCGCCTCGGCCGAATCGCGGCGACACTTGCGCACGGCGAGGGGCTCGACGCACACGCTCGCTCTGCAGAGCTTCGAGTCGAGGCGATCGACTCCGATCGTTAACTGCTGCGATCAGTGGTCTGTGTCTCGGTGGGCGTTGCCCGTATGGGCCGTGCTTGGGTGGGTCGTTCCTTGGCTCGCACGAGGCTCGCCCTGCTTCGGTTCTTCCTGCCTTGGCGCGGTATGAACAGGCGACATTGAGCAGCACAATGATGAGCAGACACCCATGAGCATCACGACGCGGACCGTCCTATGACCTACGACGCGCGACAGGCGCAGGGCTTGCAATCTGACACGCTGGCATCGGCCAGCGAGTTGCACGGCGCGGGCGCTCGCCCCGAGGCTTTGATGTCGCAATCCGTCCTCGCGCAACCGGCGTACGCCGTCGCAAATGCGAGTGGGCTGATCAAGCTCGATGCGATGGAGAATCCCTTTGATTTTCCTGCGAGTTTGCCCGATGAGCTGCGAGCTGCCCTGGCTCATCGTCTTGCTGGTGAAGCGCTTAACCGCTATCCGGATCCCCAACCTCGTGAGCTGGAGTCAGCGCTGCGTGCTGTCGAGCTGATTGCACCCGATGCACGCGTGATGTTCGGTAACGGTTCGGACGAGCTGATTCAAATCCTGATCCAAGCGGTTGTTCCGAGTGGGCGCCCGATTCTCGCGCCGCAGCCGACTTTTGTGATGTACGAGGTTTTGGCACGTGCCCTCGGTGTCGCTTTCGAGGGCGTTGATTTGCACGCGGACTTTACGCTCGATGTCGAGTCGATGCGCGCGGCGATCGCGCGCAGCCAGCCGGCGTTGGTTTTTCTCGCGTGGCCGAATAATCCAACGGGACGGCCGTGGCCGCGGGAAGATGTGTTAGCCGTGCTGGAGGCGCTGAATGCGCTCGCTCGTCCCGGTTTGCTTGTCGTCGATGAAGCCTACGGCGCCTTTGCCGAAGACTCTTTGCTGAACGAGGTCCCTGCGATCCCGGGCTTGGTGGTGCTGCGTACGCTTTCGAAACTGGGGCTCGCTGGCCTGCGGCTCGGGTATCTTGTCGGGCCCGAAGAGTGGATTGCTGCGCTCGATCGTCTGCGGTTGCCTTACAACATCAATCGTCTGACACAGACGACCGTGACCTTTGCTCTGCAGCATTTCGACATTTTGACCGCACAGGCGTCGACACTGAAAGCGGAACGTGCGCGTGTGCAGGCCTCGCTGGCGACCCTGCCGGGCGTGGTCGGTGTCGTGGAGTCGGCGTGCAACTTCGTGCTGATTCGTGTCCGAAAAGGGTCCGCCGATGCAGTATTCGTGGGATTGAAGGCGCGCGGTGTCCTGATCAAGAACGTGAGCCGTGCCCATCCGCTGCTCGCTGATCACCTGCGAATAACTGTGGGCACGCCAGCGGAAAACGATGCGTTGCTGGCCGCGCTGGGTCAGATGCTGGGTGCCCCGAACTGACTCTGTCTGCAAGGCATTTGACCCAGGGATTAGAACCCTATCCGATGGTTGATGGGCCGGCGCGCGATGTTGATGGCGAGCAATTGTTGTGGCGGATGGGGTGCTTTATCGAGGCATATTGGGTTGTGTCGCTCAGCGCGTTTGCCGCGGGCGGCGTGAACGGCGATGATGAAGGTGGGCGATAGGCCCGTGGCCACCAAGAGCCTTCTTCTGATGAGCGACGATGACCTGTTTCAAGCCGAGGCGCGCTTTTTGAGGCAAAGTCGGGCGCGACTGGCCGAGATCAAAAGCGACTTCGATGCCCAGGACGATGAGTCAACGCGGCAGGTGGCCTTGACCGCAATCGAGCATCTCGAACGGCTCTTGACCATGAGTCGGCGGCTGGTTCGCCATGCCGATCGATCGGAAGCCCGATTGAGAGAAACCAATCAGCGTCTGCTTGAGCTCTCCGCCAAGCTCGAGTTTCAGAGTCGCCATGACGGGTTGACGGGTTTGTTCAATCGTGTGGCGTTCTTGGAATGCGCCGAGGCCGCTCTGGAACGCGGTGCTTGTGCGTTGATCCTTTTGGATATCGATTTCTTCAAGAACGTCAATGATCGGTACGGTCATCCCGTTGGCGACGCCGTTTTGCGCGCCTTTGCGCAAACGCTGCGCGATTGGGTGCGTGGATGGCAATCTGGTGGCGAAATGTCTCGCAATAATGATCCGATGCCGGTCTTCGAGTCCTCAGCCGGTAAACCTCCGCCGGACACGTCCGAAGCGGTCGCTGAGGCGGATCCTCCGTTGAATGGCCTGATTGCGACGGACGACGCCGGATTGCCAGCATCGGTCAGTGGCCCGTCGGACATCAGACATCAGGGTCTTGAGGTGGCTCTCGGTCGTCTGGGTGGCGAGGAGTTCGGCATCATTCTCGGCCCCATTACGCAGCCGCAGGCCTATGCTGCGGTCGATCGTTTGTTGGAGGGGGTTCGCGCCATTCGCATTGCGGAGGAGCCGGGCCTGCGCATTACGACATCTGCCGGAGCGTTGTGGTCGAATGAGCCCGGCCTCGACTTCGATATGGCGTATGTCTGTGGCGATGATGCGTTGTACCGCGCCAAAATGGGCGGGCGTAATCGCGTCGAATGGGTCGATGACTGTGGCGGGCTCGCGCTGAAATCCTGAGTGTCGGCTTGATCGGTTGATACGAGCGCGCATCGGACTCGAAAGGCGCTATTGCTCGAATAATGTGGGCTTGTATCGAGATGAATGACGCCTGAGAGTCTAATTTTGGAGCGAATCTAGTGTTAGATGGCCTTGGGCGTCTATCGCGATGGATGCAATGACCCGGGACTGAAGAGTTTGTTTTCTAGCGTTTTTTAGTCGGCCGTCTGAATGAGTTCCTAATAGGCTTTTGGGTCGCGAAAAATCCTGATGGCGGTCATAAATAAAATTCGTATATCGAGCCAAAGCGACCAGTTCTCGATGTAGTAGCGGTCATATTCGATGCGTTTTTCAAGATCCTCCTGATGGCGAATCTCGCCTCGCAGCCCATGGATCTGGGCCCAGCCCGTCATCCCGGGCTTTACCATGTAGCGCCGCATGTAACCTGCGACCCGCTCGCGGAAGGCGGAATCGTGCTCGATGGCGAAAGGTCTTGGGCCGACTAATGACATGCGCCCCTGCAGGACGTTGTACAGCTGAGGTAGTTCATCAAGGCTGTACTTGCGCAGGAATCGCCCGACACGGGTGACGCGCGGGTCGTCGTTTTTTGCCTGGGTGATCTGGCCGGGTTCTTCCTGGTGCAGGACCATCGTTCGAAACTTATAAACCCGAATGATTCGTTCATCCCAACCGAGGCGTTTTTGCTTGAATAGGATTGGCCCGCGCGAGGTCAGGCCGATCGCCGCCGCGATTGCCAACAGAAATGGCATCAAGAAAACGAGTCCGAGTGCTGCGAGCACGCGGTCTTCGATTTCCTTGACCAGATAAACCGCCTGATGCTTGAGAGGTGAAACCGAGAGGTCGATGACCGGCAAGTCGGCGACTGTTGTGAGTGTCAGGCGTTGGGTGTTGTAGCCGGGGAGTTCTGGGATCAGGCGAATGTCGATCGTGGTTTTTTCGAGTTCTTGCAAGATTTCCGTTAAATAACCGCGATTGCAGCCTGGTGTCACGATCCACGCTTGATCAATCATTTGTTGTTTTACGGCTTTACGCAGTTGGTGTTTGTTGCATCTCCGCGGAAAAGTAATACCGGCGAGACTTTTTTGTTCGTCGTGCGTCTTGTTGGGGGATTCAAAATCGACCCAGCAGTGAACGACGAAGCCGGCTTGCGGGTTATGCTGCAGTTTTTCGAGTGCGGCGGCGACGGCATCACGATTGCCGATCAGTGCGATGTGTCGAATGTTGAGGCCATGCGTACGCAGTCGGTTGAGTGTTGATCGTATGGTGAGCCGAGATAAAAACAAAAAAAACAGTGTGACGAAAAACCATGTTAAAAAACTACGCAGTGGCCACTCACTGCCGATCACAAGAAAGTAGAATAGCGTAACGAGAGCTGCTGCCGCCGACCATGCAAAGGTGATTTCTCTGAGCTCACCCTTGATAGATTCACCGCGTCGCGGACGGTACAGTCTCAGATTTTCGAATAATATTTCGCTTAACATCACCGCGGTCAGGATTACGATGACCAGCGTGCGCGTGTCGACATCAGATGCGACGTTCGAGCGGAAAATGAAGTAAGCGGGTAGGCCGACGATTGCCCAGTCGACGACGTGCATGAGCCACGACATCAAGGCCGAACGCTTCTTCAGGATGTGTCGTGGTGCAAATTTCATACTGGGTCGTGATACCGAATCGAGTCGTCAGACTTTGGGGGTGGCGTATCCGTTGGGTTGCGCCTTGACCGAACCGGATCGAGGCGATCATCGGAGACGAATTCGATCAAGTCTAGCGAGGTTGGACGATGAATGATGGGCGCGCGCGTTTGGGTGAGCGTTTGGTGGCCAAGGGTCGGTTGTCGCCGCGAGACCTCGAGCGTGCTTTGGCCGCTCAAGGGGAGATCGGGGAGCGCCTCGGGTCGGTACTGATCAAGTTGGGCTTGTGTTCCGAGAGCGACGTTCTGCAGGCGTTATCAGAGCAAACTGGGATTCCAATCGCGATCAGTAGTGATTGGGAAGAGTGTCTGCCTTTGATCGTCGAGGGATTGCGTGAGGCGTTCATCGATGCGCATCGCGTGGTGCCGTTTGCGGTGAGTGACGGCGTCCTTTTTTACGCAGCAGCAGACCCCCTGGATTCATTCATTTCGACCTCGCTGGAGCTTGCGACGCACTTGCGCGTGAGGCCACATTTCGCGTCGGCTGCCGATATCGAGCTGGGGCTTCGCAAGTATCACGACGGCGCGACATCCGACGAGGATTCTGATGATGAAGCCGATGGCGTAGAGGACGAAATCGAATTCGTCGAAAATCTACGGGATTTGGCGTCGGACGCGCCTGTCATCCGTTGGGTCAATGAGGTCGTGGCTGGGGCAGTCGATTTGGGTGCGTCGGATATTCACGTCGAGCCGTTTGATGGCGAGTGTCAGGTGCGTTATCGGGTCGACGGCGTTCTGACGCTGAGCGAGGGCCCGTCGCTGAATCTCGTGCGAGCCGTGATATCGCGAATCAAGCTGTTGGCCGGGCTCGATATTTCGGAACAGCGGTTACCTCAGGACGGCCGTATCCGCATGCGGTCGAAGGGGCGGGATCTGGATCTGCGCGTCTCGACCGTTCCAACGATGCATGGTGAGAGCGTCGTGATGCGTGTTCTCGATCGCAATGCCGCGCGCATGGGGCTCGATCGAATGGGCTTTTCCGATACGAATCTGGTTCGTTTTCGGCGCGCGATCCATCGGCCTTTTGGTCTGGTGCTTCTGACCGGGCCCACGGGATCGGGTAAAACCACTACGCAGTACGCGAGCCTGACCGAGGTGTCCGATCCGGGCAAGAAGATTCTGACGGTTGAAGATCCGGTCGAGTATCAGTTGGCGGGCATCAATCAGATCGCTGTGCATCCTCAGATTGGTTTGGATTTTCCCCAGGCGTTGCGGTCGATCCTGCGCCAGGATCCCGACATTGTGATGATTGGTGAGATGCGCGATACCGAGACAGCGAAGATCGCCGTTCAGGCGGCGTTGACCGGCCATTTGGTGTTGTCGACGTTGCACACGAATACGTCGATCGGGGCGATCGCGCGATTGGCGGATATGGGCGTTGAGCGATTCCTGATCGCTTCTTCGCTGATTTGTGTGGTCGCGCAGCGGCTGGTGCGGCGGTTGTGTGATCACTGCAAACGGCCGTTGAACGAGGCCAGTAAGGAGTGTGTGCCGGTCGGGTGCGAGGCCTGCGGCGGCAGCGGATACTCCGGGCGCTTTGCGATTCATGAGGTGCTCGAGATCGATGACGATCTGCGTCAGTTGATCACCGGTGGGGCGCCTTCAGAGGCGTTGGAGAAACACGCTCGCGCCGCTGGCATGAAGATGTTGTACGACGATGGATTGCGCGCGGTCGCTGCGGGAATGACATCGCGAGCCGAGGTGCTGCGAGTGGCCAATGAGTCCAACGATGTCTGATTACCGCTGTCGTGTGGTCAATGCCTCGGGTCGGGAAGAGGTGCGGGTCGAGAGTGCCGAGTCTCCGGCGGAGCTGGTCGAGAGATTGGCCCAGCGTGGGGAGATCCTTCTCGATCTGCGCGAGTCGAAGCGAGATGGGTCGCGGGTGCGGGGCCCGGGGCTGCGTACGGGGCGGCGAAAAAATCCGTGGAAGCGTGACGAAAAACGCGTGTTTCTTGATGGCGTTGCCACGATGCTCGAGGCCGGTGTGCCGGCAGAGCGGGCGTTTCACATGGTGGTGGGCACGGTGCCCGATGGGTCGATCAAGACGATTGCCGATGAACTGCGGCGAGAGGTCAAGCGCGGTCGCGCGATCAGTACGGCGATCGAAGCGCGGCCCGAGTGGTTTGACGGCTTTGACGTGGCGGTGGTGCGAGCGGGCGAAGCGACGGGGTCGATTGACAGTGCGTTCCGACGTTTGACGCAGGAGGCCGAGGAGCGGGCGGCGCTGGAGGCGGAGGTGCGGGCAGCTCTGGCTTATCCGATCATCTTGGTCGTCGTGTCGATTTTGGCGCTGGGAATCTTGCTCGGCTTTGTTGTGCCACAGTTTCGTGACCTGTTCGATGATGCCGGTGATGCGCTGCCGTTGTTGACGCAGATCGTGATTTCAGTCGGCGATTTCACCGCGCAGTGGGCGATCTGGTTGGTACTGGGGTTAAGCCTTGCGCTGGCGGCGTTGTGGCCGTGGTGGTTCAGTGCCGACGGCGTGCGTCGTCGCCATGGGTGGTGGCTGCGAACACCGTGGATTGGTGATTGGGTGCGTGGTTCCGATGCTGCCCGCTTCCTCAAGACGCTGGGTGTGCTGCTCGATTCTGGCGTCAACCTGGCGCCGGCGGTGAAGATTGCAGTCGGCGCGCCGCGTAATGTGGTGTTTCGCGAGGGACTGGGCGGCGTGTCGCCGCGTATCAAGCGCGGCGAGCGATTCGCGCAGGCGCTCGACGACTTCGGAGCGATTCCGAAGGTAGCGGTGCAAATGGTGAGGATCGGTGAAGAGACCGGGCGCTTGCCGCCGATGGTGTTGAAAGCGAGCCGCTATCTGGAACAGCGTTCGCGAGCGGCGCTCAAGCGAGCGGTTTCATTGATCGAGCCGGTTTCGATTCTCGTTCTGGGTGCGTTCATCTCGATGATCATCATGGGGATTTTGTTGGGCATTCTTTCAGTCAACGAGATGGTCGGCTAGCGTGCAGGACGGTACTGGTGCCGGCTGGTCGCCCGGCGAGATCGGACGGGTCACTCGGAGTTGTTATTTAAGGGGTTGTCTGTGGTGCGAAGAAATCGCGGTTTTACTTTGATCGAGCTGTTGGTCGTGCTTGTCATTCTGGGTCTGTTGGCTGGATTGGTCGGGCCGCGTGTGCTTGATCGCGTCGGTGGTGCAAAAACCGATACCGCAGCCGTTCAGATCGAGGATCTCGAGCGAGCCCTTGAGCTGTTCGTGCTCGATGTCGGACGCTACCCGACGACTGAGGAAGGTCTCGAGGCGTTGGTGCGGGCGCCAGCTGGTGTCAATCGCTGGAATGGTCCGTACCTGCGTCGTGCTCAGGTTCCTCAGGATCCCTGGGGTCGTCCGTTTCAGTATCGCTTTCCGGGACAGCACGGGGTCGTCGATATCTGGTCGCTCGGCGCCGACGGACAGCCGGGTGGTAGTGGTGAGAACGCAGAAATCGGCAACTGGTAGGGCGGCTTGGCTTGCGTGATGGTTTCTCGATTCGCTTTCGCCCTGCGAGCCAACTGATACCGCCAACATGAACCGAACCGTCTCGTCAGCCTGTCGTCGATATCGACCGTCCAAGGGGCTCTCGGGGCCTCGTCCGGTCGGCGGGTTCACGTTGATCGAGATCGTCGTCGCAATGGTCTTGTTGGCGCTGATATCGAGCGCGTTGGTGGGCGTCGTGCGGCCGATGATCGAGGCTGCCGAGGCTCGTAGCTTCATGCGCGATCTTGCGACAGGCGTGGTGGCTGCGCGAAACATCGCCCACGATCGACGCGAAATCGTTGATGTGGTGGTGAATACAGCGTCAGGTCGAGTACGTTTCACATCGTCTGATCGCGTGCTGACCGCGCCGCAGCGCATGTCGCTCGGGGGGGTGTTTGCGGATGATTTTTCCAGCGACGAGGAGGGCGTCATCCGGTTTTA
The DNA here is from genome assembly GCA_046299415.1 of Thioalkalivibrionaceae bacterium. Lineage (GTDB taxonomy): Bacteria > Pseudomonadota > Gammaproteobacteria > Ectothiorhodospirales > Ectothiorhodospiraceae > JBKBII01. The sequence continues at coordinate 237,263 of JBKBII010000004.1, forward strand.
TCCCGATGGGTCTTCGTCAGGTGGACGAATCGATGTCGATCGCGATGGTGCTTCGTGGTCGGGTATTCGCGTCGACTGGTTGTTCGGACGTATCGAGGTGCGTGGGAATGACCGATAGCGGCGCAGAAGGTGGCGGCGGCTCTCGCGTTCTTAGCACTTGTCGCCGAGCTGGAGCTGGGTTTGCGTTGCTCGAGGTTTTGGTCGCGATTGTGATCCTGAGTTTCTCGCTGGCAGCGATCTATCAGACGATGGCCGAATCGACGCGATCAATGCGTCATTTGCAGGAGCGCGATCAGGCCTGGCAGGTCGCGGTGGTCGTTGCGCGGCAATTCATCTACGGCCGGGCCGATGAAGTGTCGCTTTCGGGTCAGACCAACGGTTTCCGTTGGCAGATCATCCCGGTTGATGTTCAGCGTGAACAGGTGCCTGCAGTCGATCAGCGCGTGGCTCAGGCCGGTGAGAGTCGCGCTTTTCGTGTCGAGGTCAGTTGGTCGGGTGCGCGGGGTAACCACTTGATCGGGAGCGAGTTTGTGCGCTACGAGCCCAGCGAATGAAGCAATTAGATGACGAGTTGATGGCGCGGTCAGATGAACCCATTGATCGTTGAATCGGCCGCCAAGGTTGTGGGCTTTAGCGGGCCGCGTCGCGCTGAGTTTGCGCGCAATCACGGGCGCAGTCGCTTGCCTGCGGGTGGGTCCCGGTGCGTTGTCGTGCCGGTTGATTTCCGACGGTGCCGCTGTGCTCGCGGTCTGACATTGGTCGAGATGTTGGTGAGCCTCGTGATCGTGGCGTTGATCGCGGCGGCGTTGACGGCTGCGATGTGGTCGGTGAGTCGCAATGGCGATGCGGTGATCGAACGCCGCGTTCTGTTGAGTGAGCAGCGCAACGCCTTCGCGTTCTTGCAGCGTCAGCTGGCGGCTGCCGAGCACCGGCCCGTCGAGATGACCGAACTTGGTTTGGAGGATTCGCTGGCTGGCGGATTGCGCGGTTCGGACCAGCGCCTGTCATGGGTCGCTCGCCTGCAAACCTGGCATGGTGTAGCGGGATTGGTCGCGTTCACGCTGCAGCCGTCGGGGGGCGCTGTCGAGGGACGCACGACGCTGGTGCTCGAAATGACTCTGCTCGAAGAAGACGGTGAACGGGTCATGTCGCCTTTGACACCCGGTGTTCTGGGTGGCGAGGGCGATCGTTGGCAGCAGGCGTCCAATTGGGTGGTGGCTGAGGCCTTGAGTGACTTTCGCATCGAGTACCGCGAGGCTCTATCTCGGGAGTGGTCGGGTGAGTGGTCACGTCGCGACGTGCTGCCGGACATGGTTCGGCTTTCCGGTGCGAACGGCCTCGGTGCGTTCGAGTTTCTGATTCCTTTGCGCGTGTCTGGGTTTTGAAAGGTGCTCGCGCGATGCCTCGTATGCGATCACGTTGTGAGCCCGATCGCAGCGACGTGCCGGACGGCGTCGACGGGTCTGGTCGTGTCGGTCGACCGCGGGGCTGTAATCGGCGTTTTCGGTATTTGGAGTCCGTCACTCGAGTCGTGATGAACAAGCGAGCCCCGTTGAGATCAGGACTGCCGCGTTCGGTGGGTGTATTTCAGACACTGCGCCGCCAAGTTGGGATAGCTTTGGTCGCGGTGCTCGGCGTCATGCTCGCGATGGCGCTGTTGACCGGCGCGATCACGCGTACCGTGATGATCGAGCTGCGTAGCACTCAAGCGGCGGAGCAGCGGGTTCGAGACGACTTGCTGATGGAGAGCGTTGCGCGCGCCTTGGCTGCCGAGGCACGTGTCGACGGCGAACTGCTCAATCGGTATCGAGTTCAATACTGGTTCTTGGAAGGCCGCGACTTCGAAGTTCAGACCGTGCCAACTCGCGGTTTGATTTCGCTGGGGTTGGCGCCTGATGACTTGGTCGCGGCAGCCATGGTGCATCGTGGCGGGGTTGCGCCCGATCTCGCTGATGTCTTGGCGCCAGAATTTGGCGCGCGCGCGCGCGAGGAGTCGTTGACTCAAGAGGATCTGATGGCTCTTCTGAGCGACTCGCCACTGACCGGTGAGCAAGTCTTACAGCTGGCTGGGGTGTTGTCGCTTTGGCCGGGCGGTGCCGAGACAGTTAGTCTGCGGGCGGCTCCGCTCGAGGTGCTCGAGATCCTGTTTGCTGGCAACCGGGCCGCGGCCGAAGCATTGATCGAAGCGCGAGATCGCGGGGATGATGAGCTCGACCGGTCGGGTATACCGGAGGCGTGGCTGGCTGAGACCAGCTCGTCGATTCTGTTGGTCATGATAAGATCAAAGAGTGATACGTGGGGCGTGACTGCTGTGTCCGGCTGGTTGTCACCTGCCGGCCTGCTTCCGGGTGGGCGCGATTGGGTGGTGAGCCCCCTCGAGACTCTGGCTCCGCATCCGGGTGCCGACGGTTGAGCGGATATCTCTGGAGCGATCGCCTCCCCGCGTGATTTTCCGCAGGTCTGTTGTTTGATTGAGAAAGGTTGTCTGAATGGCTGTTGCGCAGAGCGAAGCGCTTAGACGTTTCTGGTCGTCGCTTCGTGCTGATCTTGCGCGGGGCTGGGCGTTTTGGCGGTACTCCGCGTTTTTGCGCCCCTTGGCATCGCGCCGCGCGATCCGGCTTCATGGGCTTAGGTCCGAAGGTGACGGTCCGTCGGGTGACGACGATGCTCTGCAGGAATGGGGCGGGTCGTCTCGCTACGGCGTGATCGTTCAGGGTGTGTTTCGCGAGGGCGCGAAGACTGGCCAGCGGGCTCTGCAACTGCACTTGGTTCCCGACTCCGAATGTCTGCGCCGAAAATTGACGCTGCCGTGGGCAGACGATCGCGCCACCACCAAAACGGTTCATCTTCAGGCGCCAGCGTGGACACCTTTTTCTTTGGATGACACGCTGCTTGGCTGGGTCGACGAGTCACCCGATCCGTACGAGGCCTGCGCAAGGCCTCGTCGTACGATTGAGGTCGTCATCGCGTCGCAGTCGCGGCTGGCACGGCTTAGGGATCAGCGGGGCCGTGTTGCGCCTGCAATGAAGGTTGCGCCGGGCGGCGGCGAGCGAGAAGTGATCGAACATGACCGGCACGGCGCTGCATACCGAGCGTCTGCTCAGGCTGATGCCGATCGGCCTGCGGAGTCGAAATCGAGGTGGGTCGCGCGGGCGCGACATCCAGCCAGAGACGGTGATCGTTTGGTCGGCTTGTGTCCTGTCGCGATGAGTCAGGATCGTAAATCGTGTCCGGAGCTGACACCCTCTTTCTGGTCCCTCGGAGTATGGGTTTTGGCGCTGTGGGTCGGAATCATGGCGGCAATCGTCGCGCCGGGGATCATTGAGCGCGAGGCAGTGCGAGAAATGGAGCACGCCTTGGCCTTGGTGCAGTCGCAGGCGCGTCCCGTCCTCGATTTGCGCAACGAGGTCGATCGCCAGTCGGCCGCGATCGACGAGGCTGCGACTTTTCATCGCGCGGCTCTGCCGGCGGTGTCGTTGATGGAGGCGCTGTCCGCGCAGCTGCCGGATTCGGCCTGGGTGGAATTGCTCGAGACTCGCAGTGGCGCGATGACCGTCAACGGATGGGCGCGAAACGCAACCGATGTTCAACGCGCGATCGAGGCGGTGCCATTCGTCGCAGGTGTGCGTCCGCTCGGTGCCTTCACTCGCGATGCCAGTTTGGGTATCGATCGATTTTCCTTTCAAGTCGAGGTTGCGCGTTGAGTTTTGATCCGACTAGCCCGGCACCGTATGCCAATCCGCCGCGGGTTCGCTCGTGGCGGCGCGTGCCCCGCCCCGCGATCACTCTCGCGCTGATCGTATCGCTCGTCTTGCTCGGGGGTATCGCGGCGGTCTCGGGTGCGGTCTTGGTGAAGCTGAATCAATACGAGAAGTTTCGCGACGATTTTTCGGCTCGCTATGCTCGATTGCTCGGGACAGTTACGCAGCAGGATGTATTTCGTGGTCGGCTCGACGAAATCAGGTCGGTGCAAGCGACGTGGTCGGGAGGTGCTCGCGACGGCGTGACAGCGTCGCTTGGGGCTTTTCAGGATCAGGTGCGGCGCGATGCCGAGGCCGCCGGCATTACAGTGACTGGCACGCGACAGATCCCGGTGCGTGAGGCAGGACCGTTCGAGGTCCTATCGGTTCATATCGACGCGAATGGCTCGCTCGAGGCATTGGTCGACTGGCTCAATCGCTTGGCAGAGATACGCCCGATCGTGGCTATCGAGCATTTCAGGGTTTTGCCGCGACAGAGCGCGATGCGTGTTGATCAGGTTCGCGATCACAACCTGACGATCGCTTTGCAGGTTTCCGTTCTGCGTGATCCCGAGCGTTGATGATGCGACGCCTCGCTTTGCTCGTTGTGCTGGTTTATTCAGGTATTGCGGCTTACACCGTGATGGCTCTGCGTGTGCAGGAAATCGAATTACCTGCCGCTGCGGTGCAGCCCGCATCTGAGTGGACCGCGCCCGCGCCGGAGCCGATGCTCGGCGAACGGGGTTTATCGGCGACACTTGAGCGTCCGTTGTTTTGGCCCGATCGGGCGCCGCGGCCTATCGTCGAGGAGGCACGTGCTGTCGAGGTGCCACCGATCGATCGTCTTCTCGGCGTTTTGAGAACGGAAGCCGGGCCGCTGGCCCTGGTGTCCGTCGACGGGCGCGTGGCGCGAGTTATGCAGGGTGAGGCGGTATCGGGCTGGGTGTTTGTCGGAGTGGACGACCGCGTGGCCGTCTTTGATCATCCCGACCGGGGAGAGGCGCGCTTGTCGTTGGCAGAATCAGCGCCCGGTAATGATCGGGAGCCGATCACGCGAGAACGGCGTCGAGGAGACGCCACCACCGACCGTTGAAAATTGATCAGACCGAGACTGTTCGCGTGACTACGGCGCCTGGGCGCTTGCCGATAATTGATTCCGAGGTCGAACAATGAGTTTTTTGACGAATCTGCGCGCACCGAAGCCTCGCTCCGATGCACGATTTCGCGGGTCTGTGACGCGTTCGACTCGTGTGGCGATAATCGCGATTGCGATTGCTCTCGCGAGCGGTTGCGCTGCAGTTCCTGATCGCGACAGTGGGTCGCCGTTCGATCGCGGCTTCAATCTGGCGGGATTCTCGACGCCCGAGCGTGGCGTCGATGATCCTCGGGCTTTGTCGGACGTGCGACTCGATCGTCGTCCTTACGTGATTTTTCGTGGCGACGATCGTGTGCTGGGTACGCCCGAGCGCCGCGCCCAAGACCCCGACGAAGACACTGTCACGCTCGATTTCGAGCAGGCGCCTCTGCAAGAGGTCGTGCATGTGCTTCTGGGCGAGATTCTCGAGGCGAACTACACGATCGAGCGCCCGCTCGAGGGGCAAGTCAGCCTGCGAACCAATCGGCCGGTCGCGGTATCGATCATTCCTGATCTGCTCGATTCTCTCTTGCGCGCAAATGGGGCGGCCATCCAGCGCACTTCGAGTGGTGATTTCCGTGTGCGCCCGCTCGAGCTGGCCAGCGAATCTCCGGGACTGGGCGATCGTCGGCGTTTGAGTCCGGGACTTTCGACCGTCGTGATGCCACTGCGCCACATCGGTGCGTCCGAAATGGCCGAAATCCTCATGCCGCTTGCACCGGAGGGCGCGATTCTGCGCGTCGATGTTGCGCGCAACGTCTTGCTGATGCGCGGCAGCCGTGAACAGATCGAAGGCTGGAACGAGATCGTCGACACCTTTGACGTGGATGCCCTGGCGGGTATGTCGGTTGGCCTCTTCCCACTGGAGTTTGCCCCGGCATCCGAGGTTTATCGGTCGATTCGGACCTTGCTCGGACAGGGTGGTGGAGTTCTCGATAACGGCGGTGAGTCGGCTGTGGTCGATGCTGCCGACCTCGGTGGCGCGAGAATCATCCCGATCGAGCGCCTCAACAGCCTGCTTGTCGTGTCGACTTCAGCGGCGCGCATCGAGCGTATTCGGACCTGGATCGATCGCTTCGATCGACCGATCGAAAGCGGATTTGAGCCTCAACTGCGCGTTTATGACGTGCAAAACGGCTCGGCGATTCATCTGGCCAATCTTTTGGCATCCGTCTACGGCGGCGGAGTCGCAGCGTCGCGTGATTCGTCTGCAGGGTCAGGGGTGGCGCCGGGCTTGCAAGAGCGGCGCGTTGGCACGACCGGCGGCGGTACGGGTTCGGCGTCGAGTGGAGCTGGGGGTGGTGCCAGTGCACCTGACGCGGCAGCGCTTGGGTCAAGCTCGACCGAGCTGCGCCTTGATGAGCGGGGCCGCACGATTCGCGTGGTGGCGGATGAGATCAACAACGCTCTGCTGATTTATGCCTCGGCGAATGACTATCGTCGTATCGAGGAGGCGCTGCGCCAGCTCGATCGCTCACCGACGCAGGTCCTGATTGAGGCCAACATTATCGAGGTGACGCTGCGAGATGGCCTCGAGTTTGGCCTCGAGTGGTCATTGAACAACGCGATCGGCAGCGGCTTCCGGGGGCTCGGTCGATTAAACTCGACGCAGAGCGGTGGAATCGGTGCCCGGTCGCCGGGCTTCTCGTATTCGATCGTCAACCCGGCCGACGAGCTGCGCGCCGTGTTCAACGCGCTGGCGAATGACTCGCTGCTGCGCGTGCTGTCTAATCCGACGGTGCTGGTTCTTGATAATCATATCGCGAGCATCCGCGTGGGCGATCAGCAGCCGGTGCGGACGGGTCGCACGATCACTGAGGGCGGTGTCGTGACTGACTCGATCGAGTTCAAGGACACCGGGATTCTGCTGGAGGTGCGTCCGTCTGTAAACGCCGGCGGCCTCGTGACGATGGGGGTCGTGCAGACCGTTACCGACGTCGGGGCGCTCGATGACGCTACCGGACAACGCACGTTTTTACAGCGCGAAATCCGGTCGCGGGTCGCGGTACGATCGGGTGAGTCGGTGGTGCTCGGTGGCTTGATCCGGGAGAACCGGTCGGATGATCGCAGCGGTATACCGGGCCTGCGCAATGCGCCTGTTGTCAGTCCGTTATTCGGACGCACAAGCGTCGACAATACGCGAACCGAGCTTTTGGTCGTCATTACGCCGCGGGTGCTGGGGAATGAGGCCGAGTTGCGCGCAATCAGCGGCGAGTTGCGTGGCCGCCTGCGCAACATCGACCGGAAGCCGCGAAGCTTGCTGAATCTCGAACCATTGCAGCGCTCGCAGGCGATTGCGGACGACGAGCCTGAGGTGGAACGATGATCGACGTGTCGTCATCTGGGCCGTCACAGGCGCCGAGGCCGGTTGCATACGGGCTGTGGCGATCGTCGTTCGCGTGAATCCGCTATCACGATGGGCGCGGGCCACTTGGCGGGGATTGGCGGTGCCATTGCGCGCCGCGCGCGATCACCGGCATTTGTTGACGATGCTGTTGCGGCGTGATGTGGCGTCGCGCAGCGCTGAGACGATGCTGGGCTTTGCCTGGTTGTTCGTGCAGCCGCTGTTGATGATTGTGGCGTTCTGGTTTCTGATCGACGTCGTTTTACAGGTTCGATTTCCCGGGCGCGTCGCGTTCGTCGATTATTTTCTGATCGCGATCCTGCCCTGGTTGATGTGGGTTGAAATCGTGACGCGTTCGGCCAACGTCATGCCCGAGCACGAGGCGGTCTTTCAGAAAACTCGCTTCCCTCTCACGGTGTTGCCGTTGGTGCCTCTGCTGACGGCGGGCTTTTTCTATGGCGTCGTGTATCTGATCGTCGTCGCCATGGTTGCCGGATTGGCGGTGATCTGGTGGGTGCCGATCCTGTGGGTCGCCCTTTTGTTGTGGTTGCTGCCGTTCGTTTATCTGACCGCGATTCTCGGCGCCTTTTTGCGCGATGTCCGGCAGATCATCCCGGTGGTCTTGTCCGCCGGCCTGTTTTTGTCGCCGATTCTATATATGCCCGAGATGATGCCGGCGAGCCTTGTCTGGACGTTGTCGTTCAATCCGGTTGCCGACTGGATGGCTGTGATTCACGCGAGCCTGCTGGGTTTGCCGCTTGAGTCGGCTTCAATCTGGCGGCTGCTGGTTTGGTGGGTTCTTGCGCTTGCGCCAGCCTATGTGCTGTTTCATCGCACAGAAGGTTTCGTGCGGGAGGCCCTTTGACTGTGGCGAGGGATTACGAGGCGGAGCCTCTCTCGACGAGCTCGTCGCAGGTCGTTCGTGAGCCTGCGATCGTCTTGAATGGGGTCGAAAAGCGCTATGAGCTGCACGGCAGCGGGCTGTCGCGTCTGCTGTCGGTGACGGGTTTACGGCGTTCTCGCGGTACTCTGCATCAGGCGCTCCACCCGGCATCTTTGACCGTGACCCAGGGCGAGGTGGTAGGGCTGGTCGGCTTGAACGGCGCGGGCAAAAGCACGTTGCTCAAGTTGATCGCCGGGACGTTGACGCCAAGCGCGGGCCAGCTGCACGTCAACGGCCGCATCGTCGCTTTGCTCGAGCTGGGCACGGGTTTTCATCCTGATCTCAGCGGTCGCGACAATATTTTTCTCAACGGCGCGATTCTGGGTCACAGTGCCGATCAGATCGAGGCCGTGTTCGACGATATCGTGCGTTTCAGCGGTCTCGAGGCGGCGCTCGATCGACCGGTGAAAAGCTACTCCTCGGGCATGTTTGCACGTCTGGCGTTCTCGATTGCAACAGCGATCCGGCCGGATGTGCTGATCATCGACGAGACCTTGTCGGTCGGCGATGGTCGGTTTGCGCGCAAGTCCTTTGAACGCATCCTGGATTTCCGCGATTCGGGTGCGACGATTCTGTTTTGTTCGCATTCGTTGTACCAGGTCGAGGCCATTTGCACACGAGTGTTGTGGCTCGACGAGGGCCGTATTGTCATGGATGGTGTGCCGGCGGACGTCGTCTCGACCTACACCGACCATCTCAATGGTCTGCAGCATGGCGCGGGGGCTGGCGATGCTCTGTCGCCATGTTTCGGTGTGGGTGATAGCGACGCTGACGATACAGCGGACGCGCGACGCCGGACCGAACTGGTTGTTGGTGTTGGGGGCGATCCTGCACCGATTCCGCCGGTGTCGATGGCGGCCAGCGATCGTCGGATCGAGCGCAGTCGCGTTGCTCAGGCACGGGGTCCTGACACTGTTGCGACGCACGACGAAAGCTGTGAAGCGATACCCGACGAGCTCAGTCCAGCCCGGATTCGACGGGTGACCGCAGCGCGTTTGCAGCCGGCAGGTGGCGCGGCCAAGCGCAACGGCTACGCGAGCCATTCCGATCCGTATGCGCGCTTAGATCACGCCGATGCGCGACATTCCTCTGCTGGCGCTGGACGACAAGCGACAGCGTTATCGACGGGCTTGGAGGCGGGTGAGGGTCGTCGCGCTGCTGACGGTGCGACGCCGCCTGTGCTGCGCTTGCAAAGTGGCCACGACGGGATCGAGATTCGTGTCGAGATCGAGCAGTTTTCGGTCGAGTTGCCGCCGCCGAGCCTGGGTTTGTTGATCATGACGCGCAGCGGCCAGGTGGTGTCGAGTGCTGGAACCTTGAACGATGCGCATGACCTCTCGTGGCGTCCGCGCCTGGGCGGGGGTCGAGTCGCGTCGCTGTGCATCGAGTTTCCGGCGATCGAATTGCTCAAGGGCCGTTATGCGGTGAGTGTTTACTTGCTGTGTGAGCGCGGCATCCACGTCTACGATCAAGCCGAGTGGGCGGTCGAGTTCGAGGTCTTTCAGGCCAGTCTCGAGCAGGGTGTCGTACGGCTGGCGCATCGATGGCACGACGGTGCGAATGATCCGGATGGCGGTGGCGACAATCGTGACCCAATGACGGTGTGCTCATCGACTCCGGGTTCATGATGATCGGACGGCGACTGCGTGTGCTCGCATTGCGGATTCGGGCGTTGTGGCGGGCGTCGTCTGGCGCCCCGATGTCGGATCAGGACGCGTCTGACGACGGCTTTCCCGAGGTGCCTGATCCGACGGAGACCGGGCCGGGGCAGCGAGCTGACGCCGATTCGCGTTTTGATCTCGGTGCTGCAACCGCCATGGAGTGGGCGTGGCGGGAACTGTTTACGAATGATTTCTGGGCGGTCGTTGATCGCGCTGCGCGGCGCACTGTCGAGGGTGACGACGAGCGCCACGCCGAAGCGAGTGACGCGATTCGTCCCGGTGTCGTTTTGCATTGTGACGTTGCGCGGTTGGATTCCGAGCACACCACTGTGCTCGATGCCTGGGTCCGATGTCGTGCCCGCGAAGGCGTACATGTCGAGGTTCGGGATTGGCGCGACGAAGGATCTTGCGTCGATCAGGCGGATGCATCAGTCCTCCGCGGCGAGGAGTGGCGGATCGATGTGCTGGCGTTCGATGGCTCGTTGAATCGCGGGCGTTCGATGGTCGAGGTGGCGGATGCGGCGCGGCGCGATTGCGCATCGGGTACTTTGTGGGTCGTCGCAGATTTTCTGTGCCCTGACCCCGAACTTGTTGCGGCGCAAGGATATGGTGCGGTGGACCAGGTGCTCGATCGTATTGCCGAGCGAGCAGGCTTCGAACGCATCGCGTCGTTGAGAATTGGCGACGCCATGAATCGAGTGCCCCCGGCGAATGATCGCTTGGCGGTCATGGCTCAGGACAGCGACAGTGAGGTTGCAGCCGCAAACCGGATGGCCAACCGCGGCGAGACGGCGGAAATGGCCGACCGTGCTTCAGCGCCGACCACTGCTCTCGACGCGCGTCAACACGCCGACGTGCGTGGCGGAACGGGAGGCCGGACGCGGAGGGCCTCGTCGGTTAGCCCGCAAGCCGTAGCTTGCAACGACGAGATCGGCGCGGCCGGAGCAGTACAGGAAAGGGAGTCGACAGTCGGATTCGTGCTGACGGTACGCGTCTATCGCCGTGCGCCGCAGCGTTGGGAGGTGGCCGATGCGCGTCGCATCGCGCCCGATCGGCTGCACGACCTGTTCAAGCGCGTATTCCATGCGCCGATGTCGGATGCTGAATGGGAATGGAAGTACGGCGCCGGCCGTGGACAGGGAATCGTCGCATTGGAGGCGGGGCGAGTCGTCGCCCATTACGGTGGACTGTGGCGGCGCATCGAGTGCCTGGGGCGGCCCGGTTGGGCGGTGCAGGTCGGCGACGTGATGGTGGCGCAGGATCGTCGTGGCGTTTTGGTGCGTGAGGGGCCGTTTGCGCGTTGCGCCAAGACCTTCGCGGAGCAGTATCTGCTGCATTGTGATCTCGGTTTTGGTTTTCCCAACGCTCGTGCGATGAAAGTGGCCGAGCGCCTTGGCCTGTACGCGCCGGTTGATCGTATCAGTCTATTGCGCTGGTCTGCGCCATCAATGCAGACGCGCCCGTCACGGACCACATGGGATTCGAGAATGTGGCAGTGTGTCGATTGGAGCTGGGATCCGGAGCACGAGCGTGTGCGTGGACGCATCAATCGTTTGTGGCAACTCATGCGCCGGGATCTACGAGGAGCAGTGTGTGGTGTGCGTGACATCGAGCATCTGTTATGGCGCTACGCCCGGCGACCTGGTTACAGCTATCAGGCGACTTTCATTCGTCACCGCTGGACGCGACGCGATCTTGCGCTCGTGATTTGGACGCGGCGCGGCGATGAAGTCGAATGGCTCGATTATGTCGGCTCGCCGGGGCACATCAAACGTGCCGCAGAGGCTCTGCTGGAACATTGTTGTCGGGCCGACGAGTCCGCGCCGAGGGGTGTTCGGGACGACGCGACGTTGACATCATCGTTTAGTGATCAGAGTACGGCTGTGCGATCGTTGTTCATGTGGGCGAGTGGTGCTGTCGTGTCAGCCTGCGTAGTGCCGCCGCGCGCCGAGGCGCTAACAGTGCGTCCACCCGTGGATCGCTCAGGTGAAGGGGCGCAAGTCACCGGGGTTGACGCGGCCGCGAGTGCGCCCGAGGTTTTGCCGCTGGATGTATTGATCCCGATCAGTGTGTGGTCGCGACCGCAGTATCCGGAACGGGTGCGAGGGCGCTGGTGGTTGACGGGGGGCGATACTGACTTTCGCTGATCTCGGGGCCAGCTCGTCGTCGTATTGGGGCTGCGATGGGGACGCGCCGCCGTCGCGTTGCTTATGCACCAACGGGGTGATCGTCTTGTTTCGGACGATGCTTCGAGTCGTAGATGACCTGTTGTGTCGTGGGGCTCGATCGAGCTGGCGAGACCGGCTTTCGCGAAACTCGGTGTGTACGCGGTAAGCCTTGTTCTTGCGAGGGTTCGGCTTCGATTGCCGTGCCCGGATTGATACGCCGCCGGGTCAATGACGAGCGACACGCGTTGGCGTCGTCGTGTTGCCTGTATCGCCATCGATGTAGTGGACATCGTCATTGGATGTCGACTGTGCTGGCGGTGGTCATGGCGGCGGGGTTGGCGACGAAGGGCCGACGCGAGTCGCTGAATCGAATTTGTCTTCAGATATCGGGATCGATCATGAGTGAGCCGTTTTTCCCTGATCTTCAGGCCGCGGTGCTTGACGCGATGACGCAACGCAATCGAGCTGCGCTGGAGTCCGCGACGCTTCGTTTTCAAGTGGCCATTCAGGCGATGGGCAGGGTTACGCCTGTGGGGGCGTCACGTGTCGCCGTGTTCGAATCCTTGCTGGCAGTGTTTGATGCGCAGATTCACGGAAGCGCTGATGCCGCAACGCAGGCGACGGTGGCACTCGTCGGAGCGATCAAGGCATTGCCTTCGGTGGATCCAGCCGAGGTTGACGAAGGTGGTTGGCTGGAGCCTTCTCTGGCGCTGAATGTGGCGAGGCACTTGCGGGCCGCGTCACCTTCCGCAGCGCGTCGTTTGCTGGCGCAGGCAAAGGCGCATCCGGAATGTTTGTTTCAATTGGGCGCTTGGCAATTGGCCGATCAGATCGGGGACGCGGCGGCGAGGACGTTCCAGCGCTGGATTGAGCGCTATCGTCAGACGCCCGAGGCGCTGGGGAATTTGGCGATCGCACAGATCCTCAACGGCCAATTCGACGCGGCGATCGACGCCGCTCAAGCGGGATTGCGGATTGCTCCGCGGCAGCCGGTGCTCGAGTTTTTGCGAGCGGACGCGCTGCTCAAGGCCGGTCGATTCGACGAAGCGGAGGTCGCGTGCAAAGACGCGCAGGCGGCGGGCTTTCAAGATGTGGCGCGGTTACGTGAATTCTCGATGTCGCTCGCAGCAGGCCGCGGCGATGAGGCTGAGGCAGAAACGCAAGCTTGGGCACTGTTTTTCGACCGCGAGACAGCGATTGAATTGGTCGCATCGGCGTTGACGCGGTTGGCGGGCTTGCGGGTCATTCGCCAACCACCTGACGATCGTTCGTGGGACACGATGCTCGATCATTGGGATCAGCATCCAGCCGTGACGCCGGGTTATTTTCTGGCGCGAGCGCGCTTCGCCAGTCAGAAACGGCGCAGTGCAACGCAGGCGTTGGCGTACCTCGATCGTGCGATTGAACTGGCAGCCTTGCGAGGTCAGTGGTTGCCGGATGAAGTTTGGATTCAGCGATTCGACGCCGCGCGGAAGATTGCCGACTGGGGCCAGTATGAACGCGACGTTCAGCGCTCTGCAGAAGCTTTCCGGCGCTTGGCGAAGAGCACCGACCACTCTGCTCAGGCGAGAGGGATCCACGGTGATGCTCGCGTGTTCACGGCGTTGGGACACCCTTGGCTGGGCGCTCAGGACCTGTTGGCCCTCGCGAGGCAGCAGTCGGCGGGTGTCAAGGGCGCCTGGCCGCGGCCGCAGCAAGGCGTCGAGGGCGACCGGGGAGTCAACGGGGCCAGCGGCGGCGCGCCGCGGGCGATTGCACGCGATATCGACGTGAGTCCGGGGGCGCTGTTGCCTGATACCGCGCGGTCCAAGCGGTTGCGCGTTGGTTTTTTCTCCGGCGCCTTGAGGCAGCATGCGACGGGTTATCTGTTGGCGCCGGTGTTCGAGCAGTTGCAGCGCGTCGCGCCGGATGTGCACTGGAGCGTGTTCGATTTTGGGCCTGAAGGCACGCATGATCCAGTGCGGGAACGTCTGCGCCGTGCCGTCGATCAATGGGTCTGTTGTGCCGGCGACGACGATGCCGCCATCGTCGAGCGCATTCGTGAGGCCTCGCTGGATGTTTTGGTTGATCTCGACGGGTGGGCGAACGAGGTTCGGCCGGAGGTTTTGGCGAGTCGACCCGCACCCATTCAGGTGATGTATCTCGGTTTTCCCGGAAGTGTGGCTGCGCCGTGGATCGATGCCCTGATTGCGGATCATGTCGTGCTGCCGCCCGAGCTGCGAGAACACGTCGCCGAATCGGTGCTGTACCTACCGGAGACTTACTTTCCGCTCGACCGGAATGAAGCGATCATGCTTGATGCGGTCGCGCGCGAGCGATTGCGGGCGTCTCTTGGTTTCACTGCGCAGGACGTGGTTCTGGCCAGTTTCAACGCGGTGTACAAATGGTCGCCGGAGGGTTTCGAGGACTGGCTGCGGATCATGGCTGCGGTGCCTGAGAGCCGATTGTGGCTGGGTTTGCCGTCCGAAAAGAGCGAAGCCGCCGCCGTTCGCGAGACATTGACCGCGCGTTGCGCCGCAGCGGGGCTGGCGTCTGAGCGCCTGATCTTCGCGGAACGGGCGGATCGACGGGCGCATCTCGAGCGTCTCGTAGCGGCGGATCTATTGCTCGACTCGTCGCCCTATGGTGGGCACACTACGACGGTGGATGGCGCGCTGGCAGGCGTGCCGACTCTAACCAGGCTGGGGGCCACTTGGCCGGGTCGGGTGGCGGCGGCGCTGATGCAGGCGCTTGGTCTCGACACGTTAGTGACGGCCGATCGCGACGAATTCGTCGCCCGTGGTATTGCGCTAGGTGCGGATCGCACGGGCTTGATCGAACTGCGTGAGACCCTGCGGCACAACTTGCGGCAGAGACCTGTCGGCGATATCGAACGCTTCACACGCGATTTCGCATCGTTGCTGCGTCAAGTGGCTGAAGTGAGCTGAGCGATGCCGCGGCGCGTCGTTCGATGAATGCGCCTGCGCGTTACGGTTGAGTGAGACGCCGAGCGGGCGACGCGTGCGGGCGGATGTGCTGGGCTCCCGTCTCTGGTGTCTGGTGAGCGCACAGCGCCCCAACGATCGCGGAGTCAGGCGACTGCGGAGATTACGAGGCTCCGGTCGTTCGTCGGTGTGTTCCGGCGCGGATTTCGAACCGACCAGACTTTCTGGCAGTGGCGGGTCCGCGTGCACCAGCGCAGGCGGTGTACGTCGAGGTGTGAACCGCGCCGGTCTCTCGATTAACTCACGGTGCCCCTCGCTGAAGTCATCTCGCCCCCGACTCATCGCTACCCAGGGCCGGCAGTGGCCCCGGGTTAGCGGTTACTCAGGGTCAGCAAATGCCCAGAATCAACAGTCACCGAGGGTCATCGTGTCAGAGTAGTGAAGCTGGCCGTCGGGCGCCTCATACCTGACGTAAAACTCGCCGAGCTCGAAGCCGCCCGGAATGTGCAATTGACCGGCCGCGGGCAGGGGCAGGCGACCCACGTTGGCGCCGACAACGACATAGCGTGCTTCATCGGAAGGACCGAATCGCCAGCGGATCGAACGACCCGCATGGCAGGCGGAGACGGTGATCTCGGCAAACTCGGCGAGTCGCAAACGCCAGTCGTTGATGCGGGCGGCGAGACCCGGCGCATCGTGGCGCATGCATCCGCAGTCGGCGTCGTAGTGCCACACCGCTTTGAGGATCGGACAATCGTCGGGGTGAATTTGATCGGCTGGTGCGTCGGCTGATGTCGGCGCAGAACGCGGCGAGGTCGGGCAATTGGCCGTGAGTCTCGCCAAATCGATTTCATCGAGAATCAAACGTGGGCCGACGGGGCTTGGGTGTGCGGCGCGGATCGGTAGGCCGAAGAGGTCTCCTGGGTGCTCTGCCGCTGGCGCCTGGATTGTCCGGTCGCGTAAATATGACAGTGGGCGCAAGTGATCCCAAAACGCCAAAGCAACCTTATCGCTGGGCCAAAAGATGGTCGAGGTGTCGGCCGTGAAAAAGAATTTAAGCTGTTGCTCTTGCTCAATTACCTGATGTTGGACCTCAGCGCGGGTGCTGAGGTACTGGGGAACGAACAATCCACACACGACGAGTGCCGCGAGCACCGCGATACCCGATCGATGTCGATACAGTGGGTCTGCGAGCCCCGCTGGGTTAGGCCCCGGGTGTGCCGGCCCCGGGTCTGCGATCCGTGGATCGCGGTGGTCCGCCGGAGCGCATCGACCCGCCCATCGCTGACTGAGGGGCGCCAGAATGAAAACCCACAAAGCGAACACGCCAACGACCCAAGGGACCGTCAAGTAGCGATCGGCTGTGTGAATGCCGGGCCAGACCAGTAGGGGTAACAACGGGCCGATGCTCAAGCCGGCGATGACGACAGACCAGAGCAGGCGAGCGCGATGGCGCCGCAGCCACGAACCTTCGAGCTTGGGGTGCGTGAAACGCGTCACGGCTAAGGCGATGCCGATCAGTGCGATCAGGGTCAGCAACAGAGCAGGGGAGCCGACGAGGCCAAGCGGCAACCAGAGGGCGAACTCGAGCGCTGCAGCAGCGAGCGTGGCAAGCTGAGGCTCCGCAGCGTAGCCGCCGACCTCGCCACTCAGCATCCACGTTCGCCAGACCATGTACAGGGCCACGATGGCGCCAAACAGGGCAGCGATTCGCCAGCGCGTTGAGGGTCCTACGCCTGCTGCCAGCCATGGTGCGATTAGCGCAAGTGGTAGAAAGACTTCTTTCGACATCGCGGCCAAGGCAAACGCGAGGGCGCCAGCGCCAATCCAGTAATTGGCCTGTCGGCGCCTGTCGCGCCGCGCGGCGATGCCAGCCTGGCGCAGAGCGTGGATGGCGCCGAGAGCGAAAAGCAAACCTTCGAGGTAATGTCGCGCCATCAACTGCTGGCCCAGGTAGACCATCGGCGCGCCGAGCAGCAATACGATCGCTGCAAGAACGGACAGCAGCCACGCCACACTCGGGGGTATGTTGCCCTCAAAATGTGGGCGCACCAGGGCGGCGAACAGAACGCCGATCACGGCGATCGTGAGCACTTGCCGTGCGTAGGCGAGAGCAGGGTCCAGCCCTGTCAGAGCCACGTCGAGGGCGAAACTCAGTGACAGAAGCGGAGTGAAATTGACGGTTGAAACCGTTTGCCACGCGGTCGGGGAGAACAGCAGCTCGAATATCGAAAACTCATGCACGCTCAGCAGATGGGTCGGATCATCCCATCGCCACCAACCTTGCCCCAGCGGTCGGTGCAACAACAGAGCGGTGAGCAGCATGACCAGTGCCGTGGGCGCAATCGAGCGCAACATCGGTGACGAGGCCAGTGGTATGGATGTTGATGGCTGGATGGTAGTGCGCGGTAAGGTCATGGCTCGCGTCTATGGTGTGGCGGAGTGTGGCCGGTCGCGACCGATCCCGGCATGAGTCGGTCCGGGTTGCGTCGGCGGACCTGGTGACTTGCCTCGTGCTCGTGACGATGCAGCAGTGAAGCGCTCTTTGACTCGCGCTGGGCCACGGCCTGACGCGGCTCTGTTGCCCTTGACTGCGGCCTGACGCGGCGGATCCCGTGACGCATATCTCGTGATGCAGAGAGACGTCTGGATGACGGCCTCAGGTGCCGCTGCGCTCAAACAGCATGGGGCTCCCGATCAGTAAGACGCCAGCAGCGACCAGTATGACGCCGGCGATCTGGATCGGCGTCAGTGCTTCGTCGAACAGCCAATGCCCGAGCGCGAGCACGAAAACGACCGATAGACCGGTGTAGGCTCCATATAACGCAGAAATCTCATGGTGGCGCAGCACGAACAGGTAGTAGAAAAAAATGCCTCCGTACAACGCAAGCGCCGCGCCGATGCCGGGCCACATCGTCAACAGCATGTCCTGATAACTGAGATCAGCCCGTGAGGTGGCCCATTTCAGCAGGCCGTGGGCGGTTGCAAGCATCGCGGCGAGCAGGGTGGCGTTGAGCAGGAGACTACGGATGGATCCGGTGTCGAGCACGGTTAGCGGTCCTTGATCGGGGGTGCAGTATGGCTGGGCCGGCTCGGCCCATCGGAGTTGAGGCCCGCGCCGCGCGGCAGAGCCCCCGTGCGATCGCTATCGTCGTTGGCGTCAACGGTTGCAGCCGGCTTCGCTTCCTTATGGTCGTCGGACATGGCGTCGCGTTCGGTCGGTGGCTGCGAAGGGTCGACGGCCGAGCGACAGCCGATGAATGGAGATTGTGAAGGGCGTTGCACGTCGATGTTGTGCGCGACATAAGGAGGCCGCCCTTTGACCTGCTCGTAGATTCGCGCGACGTAGAGGCCGAGAAGCCCGAGGCTGAGCATCAACGCACTGCCGAGCATCAGGAGCAGAATGATGACCGTGGTAAAACCTTCGACGGCGGTGCCCGTGGCTTTGTCGTACAGCGCCTTGGCCAGGACTGCGAGGCTGCTGATGAACACGAGTGCACCGAGCACACTGACCCAATGCAGAGGCGCCGAGGAGAATGAGGTGATCGACCTGGTGGCGTAGCGCAGCAACGAGATGAAGCCCCAACGCGTGGCGCGCGCGGTGTCTTGCGGCACGTCGAATGGGATCGTGGCGCTGGGGTAGGCCATCCAGCCGACGATGCCACGAAAAAAGCGGTCGCGTTCTGGCAAGGCGCAGTAGGCCTCGGCGACGCTGATGTCGAGCAGCTTGAAATCGCTCGCTTGACTCAGATCGAGTCCGACCAGGTTGCGAAACAGCCTGTAAAACCCGCGTGCCACGCTGCGTCGGATGAGCGATTCGGATTGGCGGCATTGTTTGCAGGCGTCGACCACGGCGGCACCCCCGCGCCAGAGTTCGAGCATCGGGGCGATAAGCTCTGGGGGATGCTGGAGGTCGGAGTCCATGACGATGATCGCGTCAACGACTGCCCGGGCGCAGTGATTGGGCGGTTCAACCGTCGAGTCTTGTCGGCTCGACGGCCGCTCGGGTGAGTCGCCGGGTTGAACGGCTCGCGGGACGTCGTTCGCCGCGCGCTCGCCCACCGCATCGAAGTCGGCCACCTCATCGTAATTTGAACCGCGGTGCCGAAGTGCTGGCGCGTTGTTTGCCTCTGACGTGTCATTTCGCGTCACGCTCGTTGAGTGCCCCAGCCTTTCGCTGTGCGGGCGGCTTCGTGGGTGACTCACGAAGTGGTCGAGACCCGCGAGAATGGCAGCCTCTTTACCAAAGTTTCGCGTCAACGATAGTGACGTCAAGCGTGGCTCGCGGGACTGCAATGATGCGAGCACATTCGCCGAGTTGTCGGTTGAGCCATCGTCGACGATCAGCATCCGCCACGACACGTTCGCCATTCCGTTCAGAACATCGAAGACAACCTTCAGATGTGCAGCGAGATGCTCGCCCTCGTTGTAGACGGGGATGACGATTCCGATGGTGTCGGTGTTGAGCTTGGTAGGTCGCATTTGCGGCGCGCAAGTGGCGGTGAGAGCGAGGATGACGCGGTTTTCGTGTAGCCGTTTCGCAGCATTGTAACGACGTATGGACCGCTCCAATGACTGGAGCCGCCTCAGGCTCGGAATCCCCGGGTGTGGTTCGACAGTAGATCAAAGGCGCTTGCTGTGCCGCTATCAGGGCCGCTACCTGGCCCCGCCTACCCGGCGCTGACCTGCGTCGGCGCTACACAGGCCCACGGAATCTTTCATCGGTATTTCTTGCGACGCCCAGGGCACCACCTCGCGACGCCTGGGAGTCTCTCGAGAGCGCGTGGCGGCGTTGGTGGCGACGATTGTCAGCGCCGTCGGTACCCGGCCAGTGAAGTGGCGCCCCCTCCGTGGAGCGCCGACCCCGGAAGGCGATGCGAACGCGACAGTGCCCGTAAAGCCCGTTTCGACTCAGCGGGCCGAGATAGACCGGAGGCAACACGCGCCAGCGCGCGTCCCGGTAGCTTGCTCGCGTGACCAGCGGCTGAGCGGGGCGTGGAATGCTCCAGGCCGCCGCTGCGGCCATAACTCATCTCAGTGTCCGATGTCCGTCTTTCGCCTGAGCGTTTCCCGGTCGTCGCCCGTGGCGATCCTCCGTTCGCCACGACATCAAGCTGGGACCATTGTCGGGCCGTGACATCAAACCGAGCGAAATGTCTGAGAGAGCGGATCGATGCGATCGCCTCGACTCAGTACATGACGATCGGCTGGCGCATGCCATCGACATAGACGATGTGCCATTGATCACCGATCCACACCCAATCCTGAATGGCCTCGACCTGATCGCGCGGGATTTCGACAATTCGCCCGTCGGGCAGCTGGAATTGGGGGATCTCGTGCTCGTAGGGCACTTTGACGCGATAGCGATTGGGGCCGAGCTGCTCAATATCGCCGATATCGAAGCTGTGGATCACGATGCGATATTGCGTGCGCGCCTGAACGTGCCCTTCACGGCCCTGGCGACTGGTGTAGAACGGATCGTAGAAATCGAAGGTCTTGTCATGTTCGGCGTTGAGGCGAAGCGTCCAGTACTCGCGCACGCGCTCGACGAGGGCATCGAGATCAGGCGCAAGAGCCGCATATTGACCGGTTGCGGGCCAATCCGTGATGACCGTTGCGTCGTTGCGTCGACGCGAGTCGTCATACTCGGTCCATGCAACCATAGGCGATCCCGTCGACGAGAGGTTGAGCGCAGGGAACATTGCAAAACGTTTGCCGGGATCGGGCGACAGCAACTGCTCCTCGGTTTGCCAGGTCAAGCCACCGTCGCTGCTGTGATTGCCGTAAATCGCAGGGATGATGTGACGAAGGTCGTGCCAAGCGACCCAGACCTTTTCGCCCGCAGGATCGAATACCACCGCGGGGAAGTGCGCTGTCGCGGTATCGTGGGGTTCGACGTTGTTCAAGCGCACAGGGCTGGCGAAGCCGTCTTCGTGTGTGATTCGTGATGCGAACAGGGCATCGGCGCCGCTGCCTTTTCGGATGCCGACGATGACCAAGGCGCCGCCGGCGGGCGATCGATGGGTGCTAAATCCAGCGATGAGTTCGTCCGTCTCAAGATCGAGACGGATGACCTCGTCCGCGCTGCCATCGGCGGCGACCCAGCGAGCGAGCAACCCGTTGTGATTTCGATCGGGCCAAAACAGCACTGTTCCATCAGTCGCATTGACGACACGCAGATGCTGGCGCAGACCGGGCGCTTCTACCTTGACAGGATCTTCAAAACGCTGTCCACGGTCGCTCGATGTCACGATCGTGGCCTCGTCAGCCGTGTTGCCGCGCCAAGCGATAACGACATCATCTCCGCGACGGCTTGCACCGAGATCGAACAGCGCCGTGCCGGGTGCGGCCTCAAAGATTGTGCTTGTGGTTACGATGTCGACCGCGCCGGTATCGGAGGCGACGCGCCAGTCGGCCCAGTGAATGGCCGGTTTTCCTTCGGCGTCGACGGTCGAGGCCGCGATCGAGAAGCCGTCAGCACGGGGTAACAGCGCGAAGTCGACGATCTCGGCCTCGCCGAAGGCGAGTGTTGCCGGGGCCGCGAATCGTCGTTGTTCAAAATCGAGGACGGCGACACGATAGTGGCGAGCCGGGCGCTGTCCTCCCGTCGTGTGTGTGTCGACTTCACGCCAGGTTGCGAGGACATGTTCGCCGACGCGCTGGACGCGGATTTGATCGCGGGTCGGGGCAGATTCGACGGCTTCTGTCGCGATTCCCGCATCCGATGTTGCCGACGCTTCGGCTGACGTGGGCGCTGACTCGGACGCCGATTGGAGCGCGGGCAGCGTCGCAGTGTGACCATCGCGGAGGCGCAGCAGGGTCGGCTGACTGTCGTCGTCGCGGGTCAGAAGCCACAGTTCGTTATCGGCGGTGCGCACGACAGTCGGCTCGGTCTGGCGATCGGCACTCCGGTAGTGCGGCAAGTCCGTGAGGTTCGTGCTGTCGTTGGGCTGCGTGTCGATGGTTTCGGCTGCTGTCGTCTCGTCGCCCTGCGGATTGGCGTCTGACTCTTCGATCGAGGTCGAGATCGGTGCATCAGGCGCTGACACGGCGCTTGATGGGTCGGTGGTTTCGGCGTCGGGGGCGTTACAGCCCGTCAGGAGGGCGAGCGTTACACCGGCCATGAGCGCGGCTGGTGCAAAGCATCGCAGTCTTGAACGGCCGGGGTTCAGCGCAGCGGCGCCGATCCGAGGCGGATGCGATGCGGTCACTTTGTCCATGCAGATGGAAGGTTGACGAAGGAAGAAGTTCACAACTGACATTAGGCGGTCCTGTAAATGGGTCGTCGTGTCGGGGATTTGAACAGCGGTTGCCTGCGCGCCGGTTGGAATACGCTGATTGTATCCAGCAGGGACTTCGCGGCGGTGCGGTTCGCTCGAATCCGATACCTGCGATGCCGCGCGCGGTGGTCGCGTTGTTGCAGGTGGTTGTCGCACCGAATGGCTGTCATTCTCGCATAGGTCGATGTGAGCGGTCAGGGGCAGAGTTTTCACGCGATGCGCAGACATCAACATCGCGACGGAGCCGGCCGTGCGATTGCAACAACCTGGGCTTTTCGGCTGTCGCGGTGGACCCAGAGGGGCTAATGATGATGGTTTGCTCGAGTTCTTGATTTGTGGCTCTGGCCGACGGCGAGACGCCTCAGTATGCATTTGAGATTGAATAGGATCTGAGGCGAGGGTTTTGCGGACCGGGTTTGTCGGGGGTGAGGCTAGGCGTACGACAATACAGGCGTCAGTCGCGTCGCCCCGATCACGCAGGGCTGTGTTGCGCGGAGTCGGCGGTCGTCCTCGTGGGCTGTCCTTATGGGTCGTGATGGTTCGTGGATCGTGTACCGAATGTGGGGCGGATGGGCTGTTCGCGAAGGTGCGGGTTTGCGCGGTTCCTGCCGAGCGCGTTGCGAGTGTTTGCCTCGGTGTATGGATGTGGTGCGTGGCGCTGCGTAGCGATGGGGATGGCTCGAAGACGCGGACGCAAGAACGCAAGAACGCAAGAACGCGACGAGCGTACGGAGGCGGATGGGCGCACGGAGGGGGCGGTTGAGGGTGTGTTGGCTTTGGCGCTAAGACGGGCACAAAAAAGCCCGCGTCATCTCCCTACACGGGGATGGGCGGGCTTTGGACCCAACGACGGTTGTCGAGCCGGTCAGTCTTTGTCAGTTCCGGTCAGTCGACGAGTCTTGGCTGATGAGGCTTGGCCAAGACTCGAAGCGATGGCTGACGGGCTTTGCGGCGGGTCGACTGTTCGTTGGTTGTCTAGCCTTATTAACCACCCGTAACAGGAGGCAGCGGCAGCCGGGAATCCACGCCTTCAACGGGGTTGATGAAGGTGACCGGACGGCCGAGCTCGGTCGGGACGTTCTGGATCTTGAACATCAAAGACGGACGGCTCGTCTCGAGCGAGGCCCAGCCGCCATCGGCGAACGGCGCGGTGAGCAGCTGCTGGGTG